>CAIUGM010000026.1 GCA_903898675.1 uncultured Verrucomicrobiota bacterium | reverse complement strand
TCTCCATCCCTGGCTCCGGTCAGGCCCGCCAAGCCGGGCCTTCCCTACGCCAGGGATGGACAACCAGCGTCAGTCATAGCAACATCAACCAACCATCCAGACCGACTCTAAGGGTGGCTCGAAAAGACGGAGCCGATCAGCCTGAGCGATTGCGAAGTTTGCTTAACCCCTCTTCCGCTTTCTCGGCTTGGGCGCAACGCCAATCCGCGGATCGCGCCGCCGGCTCAACCCCACCAGCCGCACGGCGACCTTTTCGAAATCATCGTGCGTTTCCGGCAGGTACAGCCACTTCGGCAGAATCGAGTGCGGCGCCAGCGCGGGAAACTCGGCCATGAGCGAGGCATGATGCGCCCGGTCGGTGCCCACCAGCACCCCGCGCCACGGCTCCTCGCCCGCGGCGAAGCAAAGCACGAGCTTGCCGTCGAGATACACCGCCTTGGTCCCGAACATCGACTTCAGCACGAAGGAGGCCTCTCCCTCCATTGGCTCCCACAACCATGCATACGGATGGAGGCGCTTGATCCGACCTACCTCTGGTTCGCGCATCGGATTCATATACGACAAACTCTACCCTTGGTGGGAGTCAAAAGATGACATGCTGTACTTGCAGTCTAAGGCTCTTGGCCGAGGGAACTCCGAGGAGCCATCGGGGCAAGCCGCTGACCCTTTGCAGTCACTTAGATTTCAATCGGTCCTTCTAGGCCGAGATCAGTCCCGCCAGAATCCGATAATCTTAACCATACAACGTACGCATAAGTCCGGCCGGCCGATTCCACGATCCATATTTCCTTGATCAAGCGAGCCGACGATTCAAACGGCTTAATCTCTTTAATATTAACGGCGGCCGAACGCCCTGCCTTCGCTTCAGCCGCCCCTAGAGCGACCTTAATATCGCTCGCAAGTTGTGCGTCTGCTTTTGTCGGGCCGCTCGCAAGCGGAGCGAGTGTCCTCCGCAGGATCGTTCCCGAGCCGGCACTAATCGCCTGCCAGCGAAAAGGGGAATGCTCTGCTGCAAGTTTTTCGTTTGCGAGCGCTACGCCTCTCTCTGCCGTGCTGTTCGCGCAACCCGTAAGACCAATCGCGAACAAGACCAGAAATGATGCTAGATATCTCATATTCTCACCGAACTTTGATTTCATCCGCGCCGGCCCTTGGCCAGCGCCGGATGCGAAGAGTGGCTAAGCACGAAATTCATTTGGCGAGGATAGGTTCACGTAGATTGCAACTACCCAAGGGGCCGACCAGCCCTGCTTGTTCCCCACCTTCCAGAGTTACAGAAATAACGTGCGATTTCGACAGAGCCTTTCCCAGCAAACCCGAACCTTCAAGTAGTCCGGGTTTCTCGCCATCGTCGTTGATACTGTAACAAACCTGATAAGTCTTCTCCGGCTCAACTGTGAGGCTAAACGTTTTTGGCTCGAACTGCCCGCCTTCGAACATCGGTTTGTCCATAAGTCCCCATTCAGCCCGGATCATGTGCTTCCCTGGAGCGAGCTGACACCAGGTGTATTCCGAGTCACTGATCTCCGCTACCGACTTTCCGTCAACCGAGATATGAACCCGCCCGACCCAACGGCCGTTGGTGGTGCGATACACATACACTAGCGCCTTATCAGCGCTCGGCTGTGGCTGCACGATAGTGGAGTATCGTGGCCCCGACGGCGACATCAGCTCGCAGCCGGACAGGGCGGCTATCAACAAGAGGCTTATCAGTGCGTAAATTCTTTGCACGAGTCTTGCTCCTTTTGCTTAACGTTTCAGTGAACCGAGCTTGGCGTCGGTTTCGGTGAGTGGTTAGGCATTATTTCTCTTCCGGAGCCGCTTGCGCCATCTCTCTGATCGACGCCCAACCTGTAGGACTGGATGCTGACCTAACATAGACAACCATCGCCCGTCCTCGAGACACAATCGACGGTCGTCCGTCCTTAAAGGTCACTCTAATCGTGAAAATGCTGGTCTCTACCGCAGTATCTCCGTGAAACAGGGTGCTCTCAACCTTGTTCTCGATAAACTCCATTTTGGAGTTATTGAACGTCTCCCGGAGACCCTTGATCAAATTTTCTTTGCCAAGCACGACGTTCGTGCCTCCGAAATACTTCACAATAGCCGGATCATGTAGCGCCGCTATCGCGTCAACGTCACCTCGCGCGAACGCATTTCTGAGCGCAGCTGTCGTGTTGAGCAGCGAGGCTCGATCTTCCTCTGTTTCACCGTAGCCGACAAGGGCTGATACGAGTGCCAGCACTGTCCATGCGAGTATTTTCATGTTACGAATCCGTTAGTTAACGTCGTTGAAAGAGGCTGCCTAACGTTACGATGAACCGCCGAGGCCTGGCGAGCGCGGTTCCGTCGGGTGGTTGGGCACCTTCTTCTCTAGAGAAGCGGTGATCATGGATGATGCGAACTCGACAGCGTCATCGCCCTTAATGCCTCGGCGGGTCGCATTGATGGTGAGATCGCCGTGGCCGACCGTTCGGGTCGCATTACTGAAAAGGCGTCCAAGAAATCCCAACCTAGATCTGAGCGCCATCCGGTCTCTCACCACCACGCAAATGTATTCGCAAGTGCCATCGCGAGTCAGAGACACTTCCCTTATATCTCTCCACTCCAGATTGCCGATACGCCATGCGGGTTCGCAGATTCCTTCTTCGTCGAAGCGGAATCGACTTGTATCTACACCCGCGATGTATCGAACGCTCATTCTTCTGCCCAACGTTCAATCAACCATCCCAGGGTTGGTTGATTGAAATTGGGAATTTGTTGGAAAGGAAAGCATTGGCAGAAAGACCCCCATGTCATTTTTGGTTTGAGGGTGGCTGGTTAATTATTACCGAGCCACTCAATGAACCAATTCGATTTTTAAAATCCTCTCTACTGGGTCAAAAGGAGTTTTTGTGGTCGGCCGGGCTGGTGGGCGGCGGGGCGGGTTGCTTGTTGGCCGCCTTCACTTCCTCGGCGTGTTGTTGCAGGGTACCCTTGTCTTCCATCGCGGCCAGGGCCTCGATGGAGGGGATGACGATCGTCCGCTTTGTCTGGATCAGCCGGTAGGCGCGGATCACGGCCAGCCAGCCGCTGTAGGGATCGTCCTCGGCCTTGCCGGACTCCAGCTGCGTCTTGGCGTTGCCGGCGAGGTAGACCGACAGGAGCATCGCGTAGAGCGCGTCGTCCCGCTCGTTGTGCATCCGCTTCTCCAGCACCCAAGGAGCGGTCTCCCGTCCGACAGTGAACGTGACCTCATCGCTTTGCTGCGCGAACTGGTTGACCACCCGCGCCGCATGGATCGCCGACTCACTCAGCAGATCGGTCTCGAGCGTAGCGATCGCGGCGAGGGCATCCTGCCGGCTGGGCGGAGCGGCCACGGCCGTGAGGGCGCACAGCGAAGCAAGGATCACCAGGGCAATGAAAGATTTCGTCATGTGATACCTCTAGTGATTAATCCCGCCCCAGCCCGGGGATCAACAGGATAGCGTCAACCCGCCCCAGCCCCTTAGTAGTCTATTAAACTACAAGACGACTTTCGGGTGTTTGTAGTTTAATAGACTACTAAAGGGCCCACTCACGGCCAAGGCTCAAGCCAAACGGATGACCAGGATGTGGGCGGCGAGGGCCAGCACCACGGCGTAGCTCCAGACAAAACCGAACGACGGGGCATCCCAAGCGCCGAACCAGCAGCGCACCCGCGTCGCCCGCAGCGTCACATAGCCCAGCGCCCAGAACAGTGCCGCTCCAGCCATGATGGCGAGGGCCGCCCCACCTGTGAAGGGCTGCGCCAGCAACAAGAAGACCAGCGCCGATCCCACCATGTGCCGCACGCCTTCGGCGACACCCACCCGGCGTGTCGTTTTGTCGGCGGTCGCAATATCGTCCATGATGGGCGGATTCTAGCCGGTTCCGTCCGCGTCCGCCATACGCAGACCTGCGTAGGCCAGGACCGGGCGATGCGGGTAAGTATCCTGCAGCCGCGATTGAGCCTAAGAACGCGTAGTTCCTGGCCCGCAGTCGACCGCAGTTTTTAACGGAAGCATTGCTCAACGTTCATCGGTCAATGTTCGTTGTTCCGAACAGATGAAAATTGAACAGTGAACGTTGAATAATGAACATTCTCTGGGAAGCTTGGATTCAAGGCTTAGCGTAGGGGGGCAGTCTTGCTGTGCCCTGCGAACGTGGCATCACCTCCGAGGGCGCAGCCCCTCGACCAGCTCTGGGCCCAGAGCCCGTCGAACGGGCAAGTCTGCGCCCCTACACGGACTTTAGAGCGGTGGCAGATTCTCCAGGAACCGCACGGTGAACAACCCGGTGGCGCGCGCGGCCTGGGGGATGAACTGCACGCCTTCGTACGGCGCGTCGCTCACCACCCGGAACGCGATGTACCTGATGCCGTAGGCGTGCGCCACGACGGCGACCACCCCCGACTCCATTTCCTCCACGTCCATGCCAAAGACCTGGTGCGACCAGCGCACCCGGTCCAGCTCCAGGTTGACCTCGTTCGCCGAACCAATGACCCCGGCAAATACCCGGCCCATCGAATTGCGGGTGCGCAGCGCGATCGCCAGCGCCGCCGGGTCACCGGCAAATCCGTCCGGATAAGTCACCAACTTCCCGGTCGCGGGATCGCGCAACCGCTGCGGCACCGGCGTCCAGCTGAGTGGCGCACTGCCCTGCCCCGCCGCCCGCACCGGCGTGACAAACCCGCTGTAATCGAGCGCGCGCCGGCCGATGATAATGTCGTGGACTGTCAGGTAAGGCGCCTGCGCGCCACTCGTACCCTGGTTGATGATCAGCTTCGGCGAAAACTCCTCGATCCCGAGGATCGTCGACGTGGTGCAATTGAGCAGCGCCTGACCCGTCAGCTGGACCGCGATACGATGCCCGCCGATCCGGCCCGTCCAGAAACTGAACGGTCCGATCATCAGCTTCTGCGGCTGCTCGAGCGCCGCGACGATCTCGCCCACCTCAAGTCGCTCCGCGCCCTGCACCAGTACCTCGACGGGCTCGGCGGCGCGGAGGAGGACGGGCAATAAAAGGAAGAGGACGGCCAGGCAGTACGCATGCCGAGTCATTCTGAGCAGCGCGAAGAATCCAGAACGATGTTCGCCCGCGGAAATGCTACTGGATTCTTCTCTCCGTTCAGAATGACAAATCGTTAGGTTCATTTCGCCGCCTCCAGGAATTGCAGGGCCACCGTCGCGGCGGTGCTTTCCGTGCCGTCGATGACCCGCAGCCCGATGACCGGGACCCCGAGCAACTGGGCGCAGCCCGCGATGTGCGCCGACTCGCCGTCTTCGCAACTGGTGCCCCATTTCTCGTGGATCCACGCGACCCGGTCCGCCTCGCGGTTCACCTGGTTGGCCGAGCCCGGGACGCCTGCGATGATGCGACCGTGAGCGAGGGTAATGGTTTTCGCCCGGCCCAAGGCTTGCGCGTCGGCGGGAAAGAAATCCGTCGGCGTCTCCTTCTCGCCCGCGGTCGCCAGCTTGTGCTGCAACCGGCTCCACGTCAGCGGGGCGCTGCCGCCGTCGAGCGGGATGACGTCCGACTCCATGCCGTCGAACGCGGCGAATTTCTCGCTCACGACCACGTCGCCCGGCAGCAGCGCCGGGTCGTGCGCGCGGGCCAGCCCATAGGTCACCACCAGTTGCGGGTGATAGCGCCGGATCGCGAGGGTCGTGGCCGCCACCGCGTTGAGCGGATCGCCCTCCGTGCGGATGAGCACCACTTTCTTCCCGTCAATGCTCCCGAGCCAGAACTGCCAGGCCGCGCGGCTTTCCGTGACCGGGCCGTCCAGCTTGGCAATGAGCGGCCGCAATTCCGCGTCGGTCGCCGCCGCGAACAGGATCGGGCCTGACGCCGACTCGGCCCGCGCCACAAGCACAGCGAGAAGGAGGAAGAGAACAAGGCGCACCTTGGGTGGAGAAAGGACCATGGCCGCAGCTAAGCAGGGTTTGTACCGGAGGGAACGGATTTTCACCACAGAGACACTGAGGCACAGAGTTCAGTCATTTCTGAATCCCTACCCGTATTTCTGTGTCTTTGTGCCTCTGTGGTGAACTCACGGGACGACTCGTCCCGGCTCCATCTTGGGCTCAACCCAGCTGCAGCAGCTCGTTCGTCCGGCGCTGCACCTCGGCGAAGCGGGCGGCGTTGGCGGGGAGCTTGGTGTCCTCGTCCCACGTCGGGATCATGGCCTTCATCCGGGCGCGACCCTCCGGGGTCGCGAGCAGCTGCGGCTGGCACAGCTTGATGACCTCGAGCACGATGTTCACACCCACCGAGGCCCCGGGCGAGGCGCCGAGCAGCGCGGAGATCGTGCGGTCGGCGTTGGTGATGACCTCCGTGCCGTAATGCACGATGCCCGCCTCGCCATCCGTCTGCTTGATCGCCTGCACGCGAATGCCCGCGTCGATGAGCTTCCAGTCCTCCGCCTTCGCGGCGGGATAGAAAATATGCAGCACCTTCATCCGGTCTGCCATGCTCTGCGTCCCTTGCTGCACGAGATAACGGACCAGCGGCAGGTTGTGGTAGGCGATCTTCAGCAGCGTGCCGATGTTGTCCGGCCGCACCGAGCGCGGCAGGTCGGTCCAGCTGCCCTTCCGGTGCAGAAACTTCGTCGTCCACGCCGCGAAGGGTCCGAAGAGCAGCGTCTTTTTCCCATCGAGCACGCGGGTATCGAGATGCGGCACCGCCATCGTCGGCGCGGCCTCAAGGGCCTGGCCATAGACCTTGGCCTGGTGCCGCTGCACGATCGCGGGGTTGTCGCAGACCAGCCACTGCCCGCCGATCGGGAAGCCGCCGAGGCCCTTGCTCTCGGGAATGCCGGCCTGCTGCAGCAGGCGCAGGCTGCCGCCGCCCGCACCCACGAAGACAAATTTCGCGGTGTTCTTCCTGATCTCACCGGTGGCGAAATCCTTGATGCTCGCCTCCCAGCCGGCGCCGGACCGCTGGAGGTCGATCACGCGGTGGTTCGTGGCGACCCCGCAACCGTCCTGCCGCGAGAGCCAGTCGAGCAGTTGGCGGGAGATTTCGCCGAAGTTCACATCCGTGCCGCTGTCCATCTTCGTCGCGGCAATCGGCACCGCGTCCCGGCCCTCGGTCAGCAGCGGCGCCCAACGGCCGATCGTTGCGCGATCCGTGGTGTAGACCATGTCCTTGAAAAAATGATGCGCGGCCATGCCCGCGTGCCGGGCCTTCAGGAAATCCACCTGGTCCGCGCCATGGACGAAACTGAGGTGCGCGACCGGGTTGATGAACGACCGCGGATGGGCGATCATGCCCTCGGCGACCGCATAGCTCCAAAACTGCTTGGATCGCTCGAACAACTCGAAGATCTCGATGACCCGCCGCACATCGACCGTGCCGTCGGCCTCGCGTGACGGTGTGTAGCTCAGCTCGCAGATCCCCGCGTGCCCCGTGCCGGCGTTGTTCCAGCCGTTCGAGGCTTCCTGCGCGAGCTCCTCGGTCACCTCATAGACCTGGATCTTCAGCTGCGGCGCCAGCCGCTTGAGCATCGCGCCCAAATTGGCCGACATGATGCCGCTGCCGATCAAGATGACATCGGGGTTCGGGATGTGGGTGGAATATTTCATTTCAGAAATGGGCAGCAGTGCTTGGCCACGAAAAACACGGGAAACACAAAAACAAGGCGGCTCATCCCAAGGATTTGCCCCAGCAAGGTCAGCTCTGTTGATGAAGCGCTCAGAATCATCTTTGTGTTTTTCGTGGCCAATAATTCAGTTCGAATTGCGCCCTTAGCGGCGCTTTGAAAGCACCTTTTCCTCGTACCGGGCCACGTCAGCGAGCCAGGTGGCGGCGGGCGGGGTGCCGGCGCGGACGCAGAGCATGTCCCACACGGCGCCCCAGGGCATGGCCTTGGCCTGCTCCATCAGCGCGAGGCGCTCATGGCCGCGGCCGGCGGCATCGGCCGCCTTCAGCTGCTTAGACGGATCGAGCAGCCCGAGCAGAATCGCCTGGCGGGTCGCGCGGGCGCCGATCACGTAGGCGGCGATGCGGTTGATGCTGGCGTCGAAGAAATCCAGCGCCACCGCCACCCGGTTGAACGCCCCGCCACGGGCGATCTCCGTGAACAGCGCGCGAACGGCATCGTCAAGGATCACCACATGGTCGCTGTCCCAACGGACCGGCCGGCTGGTGTGCAGGAGCAGGCGCGGATGGAACTGGAGCAGCGCCGAAACCTTGTCCGCAACGGATTCGGTCGGGTGGTAATGCCCGAGGTCGAGGCACGGCACGACCTGCCGGCTCTGGGCGTAGGCATAGTAGAATTCGTGCGAACCCACAACGTAGTCCTCACTCCCCAGGCCGAACAGCTTGCCCTCGACCGCATCGACGCAGTGGCGGCGGCTGACCTTCGGGTCGGCCAGGATGGCATCGAGTGACTCGACCAACCGGGCCCGCGGACTCCAGCGGTCGGCCGGCTGGTCCTTGGTGCCATCCGGGATCCAGTGGTTGATCAGACAGGGCGAGCCCAGCTGCTTCGAAAAATGCTGGGCAATGCGCCGGCACGCGCGGCCGTGGTCGATCCAGAACTGCCGGACCTTCCGGTCGGGGCTGGAGAGGGTGAAACCGGCATTGGCCAGCGGGTGCGCAAAGTAGGTCGGGTTAAAGTCGAGCCCGACGCGGTGGCCCCTGGCCCAGTCGAGCCAGCCGGAAAAATGCGCCGGGGTGATGGCGTCGCGATCCACGGCCTTCCGGCCGGTCTCCGCATAAAACGCGTGGAGGTTGAGCCGCTGCGTGCCGGGGAGCAGCTTGAGCACCAGGTCGAGGTCCGCGCGCATCTCGTCGCCGTTGCGCGCCCGGCCGGGATAGCCGCCGGTCGCCATGATCCCGCCGCCGGCGAGACCCTCGCGCGGGGTTTCCAGGCCGCGGACATCGTCGGCCTGCCAGCAGTGCAGCGAAATCGGCACGGCGAGCGCGCGCTTGATCGCGAGGTCGGTGTCCACGCCCTGCTCCGCAAAGGCGGCACGGGCCAGGCGGTAGGCGGCGGTGATAGATTGGCGTGAGGCGGAGGGGTTCATGGGGAAGTTTTTTTAACCACGGATTTCACGGATTAACACGGATGGAATTCATCGGAGCAGAGCTTTTGGAACCACTGACCTTCACCCATCGGCCACCAATGATCAGTGAGGTCTTAGTGGCCATTAGTGGTTTGATACGGCATTGGTATGATCCGTGATAATCCGTGTAATCCGTGGTCAAACTTTCGGTTGATAGATCGTAGCTTTGATTTGTCTGCTGAAGTGTTCGCGGAAGGCCTTCAGATTGGGAACGGCTTTCAGGCCGACGAGCTGGTTGGCGATGTTGCCGACGGCGGTGCCTTCCAGAGTAAACGCATGCACCGGCAGGCCGCTCGCGTCGGCGGTGGCCTGGCAGAGCAGCCGGTTCTTGGAGCCGCCGCCAACCACCAAAATCCGCTGGAACTTGCGCCCGGCCAGCTGCTCGAAGGCGCGGAGCGCGTCGGCGTGCCCCTGCCCCAGCGAGTCGCAGATGAGCCGGACGTAGCCGGCGGGCGTTTTCGGCAGCGGCAGTTTCCGCTGCTTCAACTGCGCATCGATGGCCGCGCGCATGGAGGCCGGGTTGATAAAAGCCGGATCGGTCACATCCAGGTGAAAGTTGAAAGCCGGGAGTAGAGCGCTGCGTTTGATCAGCTTCGTCCACTCGCGGTCGGTCTTCGGCCGGGCGGAAAACTCCTTGAGCGTCTGCTCCAGCAGCCACAGGCCGATGACATTCGTGAGGGGCCGGTACCGGCCGTCGCCGATGCGTTCGTTCGAGATGCGCGCCGCGAGCGCCGCGTGGCCCAGCACGGGCCGGTCGCTCTCAAACCCGACGAGGGACCACGTGCCCGCGCTGATGTAGAGGTCGCCACCCGCCGGGCTCGCCGGCATGGCGTCGTAGGCGCAGGCCGTGTCGTGCCCCGGTACCGCCACGACCTTGACGCCCTTCAGTTCCTGGAAGTCGCGCACCGGCCCGAGCACGGTGCCGGCGAAAATCGGCTTCGTGAACCAGAAGGCGGGCACATGAAAATGATCCAGCGTCGCCCGCGACCAGTCCATGCCGTGGACGTCGAGGAGCTGCGTCGTGCTCGCGAACGAGATCTCGTTCTCCATCCGGCCCGAAAGCAGGAAATTGAAGTAGTCCGGCAGGAAGAGGCAGCGGGTCGCGATGTCGGCCACGGCCGGACAGCGCGCGACGGTTTCCTCCAGCTGCAGGCTGCTGTTGTAGAAAACATTCGGGATGCCGGTCGCGGCGTAGATCCGCTCCAGGGCCGCGCGGGTGTTCGCGAGACGCTGCAGGCCGGGCTGCGTCCGGGCATCGCGGTAGGCGTGCGCGGGGAACACCATGCGGCCGGTGTCGTTGACGAGCACGAAGTCCACCCCCCAGGTGTCGACGCCGACGGAAGCCAGCTTCGGGAACCGCCGCTTCGCCTCACGCAGGCCGGTGGTAATCTCCGCCCACAACCCCGGCAGATCCCAGTAGTCGTGCCCGCCCAGCGAGCGGAACTGGTTGGCGAAGCGGTGCACCTCGGTGAGCGCAAGCTTCCGCCCGTTCCACGCGCCGACAATGACGCGCCCGCTGGTCGCCCCGAGGTCGACGGCCGCACAGTGAATGGTTTTAGTCGAAGCCATCTGATTTTTTAACCACGGATTGCACGGATGAACACGAATAAAGGCCGGAATTTTGGTCACCACTACGACACACTAGTCGGCCACTCATGGAGGGGTTTGAGCCAAGTCTGCCGGATTTCTTATCTATCCGTGTTAATCTGTGAAATCCGTGGCTAAACATTCTGAAGATTAGTGTCTATGATTGTGGAAGTGGTGCCTGCACTCAGCGGAGGAAGGCCTCGTGCAGGCCGCCGTCGACGGTGACGATCTGGCCGGTGGTTTTGCTGAGGCGCGAGGTCACGAGGAGAAAATACGCCTCGGCCTGGTCGGCGGGCGTGATCGGGGATTTCGTCAGGGTACGGTCCGCGTAGAATTGGGCAAGTTTCGTCACGAGCGATTCCGTGGCCTCGTCGTCCCGGTACGGGATGTGGTACTTGGCCAGCGAGCCGATGACGCGGTCGCGCGGGAACATCGCGCTCCCCTGCACCACCGTGGCCGGAGCGACGCCGTTGACGCGCACCAGCGGCGCCAGCTCGATGGCGAGTTCGCGCACCAGGTGGTTGGCGGCGGCCTTCGAGGTGTCGTAGGCCAGCGAGCCCTTCTTGGCCACCGCGGCGTTGGCCGAGGTCGTCAGCACGAGATTGCCCTGCAGGCCCTGCTCCTTCCAGGTTTTCGCCGCCTCGTCCGCCACCAGGTAGCTGCCGGTGACGTTGATGTGGAAGGTCAGCGCCCACTTGTCGTCGGGGATGTGGCCGGTGGTATCGCTCGGCACGAAGATGCCGGCGGTGACGCAGATGGAATCAAAGCCGCCGTAGGCCAGCGCCACATCGTCGAGCATGCGCCGGATGCTGGCGCGGTCCGTGACGTTCGCGGCGAGACCGAGGGCCGGGCCGCAGTTTGAAAGCCCGGTGCCGGCCACGCCGATGCCGACGCCGTATTTGTCGGTGATCTCCTTCGCAGTCGCCTGGGCGGCGGCCTCATTGAGATCGACGCAGACGAGATGCGCGCCTTCCCTGACCAGGCGGTGCGCCGTTTCCTTGCCGATGCCGGAACCGGCCCCGACCACTATCACGACCTGGCGCGCGAGTTCCTTCTCGGCGGGCATCCGCTTCAGCTTCGCCTCTTCCAGCAGCCAGTACTCGATGTCGAAGGCCTCCTGCTGCGGCAGCGCGATGTATCGATCGATCGCCTCGGCGCCGCGCATCACCTCGACGGCGCAGTTGTAGAATTCCGCCGTGACCCGGCTCTCCGACTTGTCCTTGCCCCAGGCAATCATCCCGAGGCCGGGAATCAGGACCACGGTCGGATTCGGATCACGCATCGCCGGCGAGTTGGCGTGTTTGCATTTCGTGTAATACGCCGCGTAGTCCGCGCGATACGCGGTTAGCCCGGCCGCCAGCTTGGTTTTAAGTGCCGCCGCGTCCTCGACCTGCGGGTTCCAGTCTACGTAGAGCGGTTTGATCTTCGTGCGCAGGAAGTGATCGGGGCACGAGGTGCCCAGCCCGGCCAGGCGCAGCGCGTCGTGGGAGTTCACAAAACGCAGGATCTTCTCGTCGTCCTGCACCGTGCCGATGAGGCGCTTCTGCTGTGATACCTGGCCGCGCAGCCACGGCAAAATCGCCGCGAAGGCCGCGCGCCGTTGCTCCGGCGCGAGCGCCTGGTACTTGGCGCCGCCGAAAGCCGCGGCATCGCCGCCTTTCTTTTGGTACGCGGCCTCGATGTAGGCCGCGGCTTTTTCGATGCAATCGAGCGTGTAGGTGTAGCAGGCCTTTTCGTTGTCGTCCCACGAGATGAAGCCGTGCTGGCCCATCATGATGGACTTCACCGACGGTTGCCGCCGCACGATGGCCTGCATGGCGAGGCCCAGCTCGAAGCCCGGCCGCATCCACGGCACATAGGCCATGCCACCGGCGAAGATCTCGCGCGTGAGCTTTTCGCAGTTGGCCGAGGCCGCGATCGCGATGATCGCGTTCGGATGCATGTGGTCGATGTGCTTCCCGGGCAGGAACGAGTGCAGCGGCGTGTCGATCGAGGACGGCCGTGGGTTCAGGTTGAAGGTCGTGTGGCTGTACATCCCGACCATGTCGTCTTCCGCCTTCGCCTTGAGCCCCTTGTCGGTCCGCGCGGCGTAGAGCGCCTGCAGGTCGATCAGCTTCTGCTGGTAGAGCGACGAGAAATTCTCGCGCGTGCTCGTGCGGAGGTCGCCGCCCGAACCCTTGACCCAGAGCACCTCGACCGGCTGGCCGGTGAGCGGATCCTTTTCGGTGAGCTTGGCCGAGGTGTTGCCCCCGCCGGTGTTGGTGATGCGCTGGTCGCGACCGAGCAGGTTGGAACGGTAGACGAGGCGGGCGACCGGATCGAGTGCGGCGGCCTGGGCGTCGTCCCAGAGAAAATTAACAAAGCGGTAAGTAGTCATGGGAAGTTTTAACCACGGATTACACCGATGGGCACGGATGGCGGAACCAGACCGACTGGGTTGTATCCGTGTACATTCGTGTAATCCGTGGTCAAAGGGTTGGAGGATTGTTTCAGGCCGTTACAGCCCGAGGGCTTTCTGGCGGTAGTGTTCGTCCGGGCGGCCGGCGATGCGGACGACCTGGGCGGGAGTGAGAAAACGCGGCGGGCCACCGAGCGCGGCGGCGCCGACAAAGATCTCCGCGGCCTTGGCCCCCATCAGCGTCGCCGCGAGCACGGCGGCCGGCGTGGCGCCGAGGGCGATGAAGCCGTGGCTCTCGAGCAAAATCACGCGCGGCGGACGGGCGAGCCGCCTGATATAGGCGACGACGGCGGACTTGATCGCCTGCGCCAGCCTGAGGCCGGGATCCGTGTAGGGCACGAAAACACTCTCCACGCCGCAGCAGACGATCTCGTCGGGGAAAATCCGGCGTCGGGCAAAGGTGCGGGCGTACCGCGAGCACAGGAGCTGGTTCACCGTGACCGGATGCGTGTGGCCGACAAAATTCACGCCGGGCAGGGTGAGCAGGTAGGCATGGAAGATGGCCTCGACCGACGGCTTCTTCGCCTTGGCGTCGACCCGCGCGGCGTACAGGGCTTCGTCGATGGCGGCGTCACTCATCGTCTTCGCAGCGAGCAGCGGAAGCAATCGATCGAACCGGCACTCGGCGACGCCCGCCGCGGCGAGTGTGGCGAGGTTCGAGCCGCTGGCCTTGACGACGAAGGTGTCGGCGGAGAGCCGGGCGGACGTGTTGCCCTCGCCCAGAATCGCGAGCTTGCGCTCCTCACGGCCCAGTTCGTGGGACAGCGCGAGCATGGCGTGACGCGGCTTGGTCGGAGGATTTTTGCCGGCCATGGTCAGAGGGGCGAGCCGTCGGCCTTGGTGCCGCAGACGCTCACGATCAGGCCGAGTTCGGCCGCAAGGGCGGCCTTGGTGTAGAGCGCGAGGTCGGCCGCCTTGGCCGAGTTCGCGTAGGCCACCTGGATATGGTTGGCCTGGTGGCGGGCCATCATCTGGTCGCGCGAGACGCCGTACGTGACGGCGTGCATGATGGGCCACTGCCAGGTGGTTTCCTGCCAGCGCCGCTCCGTCTCCGCCGCGGGCAACGTGATGACCTTGGCGCGGCCGAGGTCCATGCGGAGTTTCCCGCCCGCCATGAAAATGCGGCTCCAGATAATCTCGCCGGGCTTGGCGATGCCGCGGAGCGTGCCGCCGCCGAGCCGGAAATACATCGCGGGCTGGCGGTGCGAGTCGGACCCCGCCCAGCCGCCGATGTGGTGGTCGGCCGGCGCGCTGCCGGAGATCAGGAAGACCCACACATACTCGTTCGTTGTGCCGGACTTGTCCCAGTCGCCCCAGCGCAGGTCATGCAGCGTGTTGGCCACCGGCTGGCCGAGGGCGGCGTGGACGCGGTTCGTGAACAACCCGTCGAGACCGGCGCACTCGTCGACCTCGTTGAAATGTGTGATCGGCTGGCCGGGGCGGATGACGCGGCCGGCGGCGTTCTTCACCGGCGGTCGGTCGGTGGAATTGAGCGTGCCCTCGACAAGGTCGGACGCGGGCAGCAGGTCCTTCAGGCCCTGCTGGTATTGGATGCCGAGGGTTTCGCAGCCGAATTCATCGGCGATGCGGCAGGCGGCGATGTAGGTCTTGCACTGCCACAGCACCTGGCGCGCGGTGAGTTCGGTCGCCTCGTCGGTGCCGAGATGGAACTTGAGGCCCTTCTTCCGGTACCACGCGAAGACCGCCTTAGCCTCGGTGTCGCTCACCTGCGTCGCGCCGTAGTAGAGGGCGGACTGCGAGAGCCGCTCCTTGTAGACACCGGTCTGAAACAGCAGCTCGTCGGGGATGACGGCATTGTACATGCCCATGCAGCCCTCGTCGAAGATGCCCATGATGGACTTCCGGTGGCGGAGATCGGCCGCGATTTTCTTCGCGACGACGCGGGCCTGCGGCGGCACCGCGGCGCGGGCGAGCGTCTTGACGTGGGCGGTCCGGTGCGTGACGACCCCCGTCTTGAGCCAGGCCGCGAGGCCGGACAGGAACAGTTCGTCGTCAAAGTGCTCGCTCCAGAGCGTGGAGTATTTCACGCCCGCCTTGGTCAGGGAACCGTTGAGGTTGAGCATGCCCACGAGGCCGGGCCAGGTGCCGGACCAGTTGGCCACGGTCAAAATCGGGCCGCGGTGGCTGATCAGGCCGGACAGGAGGTGGTGCGAGTACTGCCAGACGGACTCGGCGACGATGAGCGGAGCGGCCGGGTCGAGCCCGGCGAAGACCGCCATGCCCTCTTTCTGCGAGCCGATGAAACCGTGTTTCTGCTTTGGTTTGTAAGGATGGGCGCGGACGAGTTTCCAGCCACGGGCGGCGAGGACGGCGGTGAGCTTCTTTTCCATCGCAGCCTGCGCAGGCCAGCATTTCTCGTTGGCGGACTGGCGGAGGTCGCCGTTGGCAGCGAGGAGGACGGTTTTGCGGGAAGTTTTCTTCATGGGAGAGTGAAAGGGAAAGTGGTTAGGCCCGGTGGAGCCTGGCGGGCGGGAGCGTGATGCCGTGCGCGGCGAGCCGCTTGGCGGGGGCGTCGGTGATGAGGGCGGTCAATTGTTTCCAGGGTGCGACGGGATGCGGCGTGGCGCGGCCGAGCTTGGAGGCGTCGAGGCAAAAGTAGATGCGGGTGGATTGGCGCAGGACCGCCTTCTGGAAATCGGCTATGCTCTCGTGGGAATTGCTGATCCCGCTCGCATCCATCGCCTGCCCGCTCAGGAAGGCCGCGTCGAACACCCAGTCGTCGAGGGCGCGGATGGCGCGCGCGCCCATCAGGGCCGCCTGCCGGTTGAGGAACATGCCACCGACGACGTGCAGCTCCACGCCCGCGGCACCCGCGAGGACCGACGCGGCGGCGAGGCTGTTGGTGGCGACCACGAGGTGGGTCAGGTCGCGCCGGCGGGTCAGCGACCGGGCGACCGCCTGGATGGTCGTGCCGGCGTCGAGGAAGATCGTGCCCGAGCGGGGAATCCGCGCCACGGCGGCCTCGGCGATCCGGGCCTTGGCCGGGCGGGCGCGGCCCGAGCGCTCGTCGAGCGAGGCGAAGGCGCTGTTGTAGTCCGCCAGCGCGCCGCCGTAGGTCCGGGTGATGTGGCCGCCGGCCTCGACCGCGATCAGGTCGCGGCGGGCGGTCGCCTCGGACACCCCCAGGCGCCGGCAGATCTCCGCCACCGGCAGGAAGCCGTCGCGCCGGATGAGGGCGCGCAGCTCCTCGCGGCGACGGTCGACCAGATGCTGGGGCACACGCATGGCTGAAAAGCGAAGGCTGTTATATGATTGAGGTCAATCATATCTTTGAGGACCGCTGGCGGGCCTCTCCTCCGTAGCCTTGGCGAAGGAGGATTGTCGCGCATTCTCGCAAGCGCGGTTGTCATTCTGAGCGTAGCGAAGTTACCGAGCCGCAGGCGACAGGACCATCCAGACGGCTTCGAGCGTGGCATCGCGTCCGAACGCGTGGATCCTTCGCGTTGCTCAGGATGACAAACCAGCTCTTACCCCCTCCTCAATGCGCCGCGCCGAGAAACCCGCGGTCGGTCAGCCACTCATGGAAGCGTTCCGGCCAGGCGCCGGCGGGGAAGAAGTTGGTGTCGCGAAAGCCGAAGCCGTGGCCGGCGCCCGTGTAGATGTGCAGTTCGGCGGGGACGCCGGCCTGCCGGAACCGCAGGTAGACGCGGGCGAGTTCCTCGGAGATGCGGGGCTCATCGTCGTAGCCGCAGACGAGAAACGCCGGCGGATCGCCCGCGGCGGGAATGATCGTGGTCGCATGGCCCGGGTAAATGAGCCCCTGGAAAGCCGGCCGGCTGTCCTGCCGTTCCACCGGATCGGTCGCCGCCGGCACGGCGGCCAGGGAGTGCATTCCCGCGAGCGCGGCCACTTCCCCGCCGGCGGAAAAACCGATGATGCCGACCCGGGCCGGGTCGACGCCCCACTCGGCGGCGCGGCTGCGGACGAGCCGGATGGCGCGCTGGGCGTCGGCGAGCGAATGAACCGCGACCTGATAAGTAGACCCTTCCTCGGCGGCGAGGCGGTATTTCAGAATGAAGGCCGCGACGCCGTGGCCGGCAAACCAGCGGGCAACCCGGTAGCCCTCGTGGTCCATCCAGAGTTCACGGTGACCGCCACCGGGGCAGATCACCACCGCGGCGCCCGTGGCCTGGTTTTTCGGGGGCAGGTAAACCGTCAGCGAGGGATGATGAATCCCCGACACGACATGCTCGCCCTCGCCGCTCAACCGCACCTTCTCCTCCCCCACCTTGCCCTCGGAGCCCGGTGCGTCGCCGGGCCAGACGGGAATCACCAGCGGCGCTTCCGCGGGGGCCGCGGCCGCCACGAGCAGCTGGCCAAGGAAAAGAAACAGGACGGTGAGTTTGGTTTTCATGGGGAGCATGGATCAACGATTCGGACCGAAGTGGAGCGCCGCCGGCGGCGTGGTGACCGGAAACTGGCCGTCGACCCGCTGGGCCGGGCGCGTGTAGGCATGGAATGCCTCGAACACCGGCAATGCGTTGCCGTCGTCGTCAAAAAATCCCCGCGCCACGAGATCGCGCTCGGCCGCCGGCTCCCACCAGAACACGCCCTTCCCCCGGCCGTGCGGCGTGGCCATGACGACCTCATTGACCGCCGCGAACCACTGCTTCTGGCCCTCGGGCGTCTCGGGAAACGGCGGCGGGCTCTGCTGGAAGTAGGGGCTCGGCTTCCAGTAGGCCCCCGTCTCCATCACCACGACGTCCTTCTGCAGTTCCTCGGCGATGAACCGGCAGTTGGCGCGCAGGTCGACCAGCGTGCCGTGCGACCACGGGTAGAACGAGACGCCGACGATGTCGTAGGGAATGCCATAGTCCGCGATCTTGTCGAAGAACCGCTTCGTGTCGCGCACGTCGCCGCCGTGGTCGACATGCAGGAGGATCCGCGGCCGGCGCGTGTTGCCGCGGCCGGCGTCGACGCCATTGATGCCGGCGTACACCATCGCCGCGAGGTTGTCCCAGTTTTCCGGCAGCCTGCCGACCGGCCAGCAGAAACCGTTGGTGATCTCGTTGCCGACCCCGACGATGTCCGGCATCACCCCGGCCTCGCGGCAGGCGGCGATGGTGTCGCGCGTGTGCGTGAAAATCGCCTCCACCAGCTGCTCGGGCGCGAGGCCCTGCCACGCCTTGGGCGTGGGCTCGCCGGTCGGGTCGGCCCAGGCGTTGGAGTAATGGAAGCTGAGGACAAACTTGAACCCGAGCGCCTTGGCCTGTTTGGCCAGCGCGATGGTGTAGGCGAGGTCGTTGGGCAGGCCGTACGCCACGGGTTCGACGCAGATGCGGAGGCGGATGTAATTGTAGCCGTGGTCGCGGAAGATCTGCAGGCCCGGCTTGGCCACGCCGCCGTCCTTGAATTTTTTGCCGTGGTCCTCCGCCTGCTTGAGAAACGACAGGTCGGCGCCAAAGGCATAATCCGTGTATTGCTGCGCGTGGGCGGCGAGCGGGAGGACGATCAAAAACAGCAGCCGAAGCCAGGCGGAGCTTTTCATGGGAGCACGGGGGAGGGGGAAACGGGGCGGGTCCGGTTCGCAGGCTTTGTCGCCGGCGCGCCCCGGGCAACACCTTTAATCAAACGGCCCGGCCGAAAATTTTGAACGTGGCATACGGGCGCATTTGCGCAGGATCCATTGCACCCATGATCCGCAAAGCCTTTGTCATGTCGGTGGCCCCCGGCCAGGAGCAGGAATACGCCCGGCGGCACCAGCCAATCTGGACGGAGCTCGCCACCGTGCTGCGCGATCACGGCAGCCACAATTATTCCATCTTCCTGCATCCGGCCACCCGGCAGTTGTTCGGCTACGTCGAGATCGAGGATGAGGCCCGGTGGCAGGCCGTGGCCGGGACCGAGGTCTGCCAGCGGTGGTGGCGGTTCATGCGCGAACTCATGCCGGCCAACCCGGACGGCAGCCCGGTCGCGGTGGACCTCACGGAAATGTTTCATCTCGACTGAACCTCCCGGCGCTGGTGGTGTGCGCGCGTTTCCCACCCATGGCCGCGGCCAGTCCCACCCCTTCCCCGCTTCTCTCCCTGCGCCGCGCGGCCAAAAGCTACGGCGGCGTCCGCGCCCTGCGCGGCGTGGACTTCGACCTGCGGGCCGGCGAGGTGCACGCGCTGCTCGGCGAAAACGGCGCGGGCAAGAGCACCCTCATCAAGATCATCACCGGCGCGCACCGGCCGGACGCCGGCGAGATCACCGTCGCGGGCCGGACGCTCGACGGCCTGACGCCGGCGCTCGCGCAGCAACTGGGCATCGCGTGCATTTACCAGTCGCCGGCGTTGTTCCCCGATCTCACCGTGGCCGAAAACATCGGGCTCCGGCTCGAGCCGGCCGGGGCGATGCGCCGCGTCGACTGGGGCGCCCGCCACCGGCGCGCCGCGCAGCTGTTGCAGCAGGTCGGTGCCAGCATCGCCCCGGCCGCCGAGGTACGGACGCTCTCGATGCCCGAGCAGCAGCTGGTGGAGATCGCCTGCGCCATCGGCGCCGGCGCCCGCATCGTGGTCATGGACGAACCGACCGCCTCGCTCACCCAGCGCGAGCAGGAGCGGCTGTTCACCGTCGTGCGCGAGTTGCGCGCCGCCGGCGTGGGCGTGATCTACATCTCCCACCGGCTGGAGGAAATCTTCGCGCTGGCCGACCGCGTCACCGTGCTGCGCGACGGCCAGAGCGTGGGGACGCACGGACTCAACGAGGTCACCGAGGCCGGGCTGATCAAGTTGATGGTCGGCCGCGAGGTCGCGCAGATCTATCCGCCGGCGGAGTCCGCGCCCGGCGAACCGGTCCTGACGCTGCGCGGCGTGGGTTGCGCCGCGTCCGGCGTGCATGGCGTCAGTTTCGAGGTAAGGGCCGGCGAGATCTTCGGCGTGGCCGGGCTCGTCGGCGCGGGCCGCACCGAGCTGGCCCGCATCCTCTTCGGGCTGACGCCGGCCGATGCCGGCGAAATCACCCTGAACCGCGAGCGCCTCGCGCCGCGTTCGCCGCCGGAAGCGGTGGCCCGGGGCATCGCCTACGTGCCCGAGGACCGCCGCCGGCACGGCGTCGTGCTCGAGATGCCCATCGCGCAGAACATGACGATGGCGGTGCACCGCCGGTTGTTTCCGGGCGGCTGGCTGCGCGGCGCGGCCGAGCAGGGACTGGCGCGGGATTTCATCCGCGACCTGGCCATCAAGACCGCCGGCCCCGACGCCCCCGGCGGCAGCCTGAGCGGCGGCAACCAGCAAAAAGTTTCCCTCGCCCGCTGGCTCGCGACGCAACCGCGACTGCTCATCCTCGACGAGCCGACGCAAGGCGTGGACGTCGGCGCCAAGAGCGAGATTCACCGGATCATCCGCCAGCTGGCGAAGGACGGTCTGGCGGTGATCATGATTTCCAGCGACCTGCCGGAGGTGCTCGGCATGAGCGACCGGATCGGCGTCATGCGCGGCGGCACGCTGACCGCCGTACTGCCCGGCGGCTCACCGGCGGCGGCCGTGATGGCCGCGGCCCTGGGCCAGAACGAGAGGCCCGACCCGGCATGAAACGGTATTTTCGCGAAATCTCCGTCACGCTCGCGCTGGGCCTCGTCCTGCTCGGGCTCGCCGGGTTTGCGCCCGCGTTCTACCAGCCGCAGCCGCTGCTCTCGCTCGCGACCCGCGAGGCCCCGACGCTGGTCGTCGCGTGCGGCATGGTGCTCGTCATCATCTGCCGGCAGATCGACATCTCGGTCGGTTCGCAATTCTCCGTGTGCAGTGTCTGCGCCGCCTTGCTCGCGGCGCGCGGCTGGCCCCTCGCCATGGTGGTGCCGGCCTCCGCGGCCCTCGGCGCGCTGCTCGGCGCGGTCAACGGCGTGCTCGTGGCCGGGTTGCGGCTGCCGTCGATCGTCGTGACGCTCGCGACGATGGTCACCCTGCGGCAGGGCCTGAACCTCGTGCGGCAGGGTGCGTTTGTGAACCTGCCCGACAGCGTGCAATGGTTCGGGCTCAGCCAGGCCGCGGGCCAGTGGACGCTGGTCGGGGCCGCGCTCGCCCTGCTGGTGGCGTTCGGGCTGGCGATGCGGCACCTCGCCGCAGGCCGCTGGGTTTATGCGGTGGGCACCGACGCCGAGGCGGCGCGGCTCGCCGGCATCCGGCCGCAGCTCGTGACGTTCCTGGTGTTCGTCCTGCTGGGCGCGCTGACCGGCCTCGCCGCGACGATGAACCTCGTGCAGTCCCCGCAGGTGCAGCCGATGGTCGGCGCGGGCCTGGAATTGAAGGTCATCGCCGCCGTCGTCGTGGGCGGCGTGGCGATCTCCGGCGGCCGCGGCAATCTCTGGGGCGCCTTCGCCGGCCTGCTGCTGCTGGCGTGCGTCTCCCCCGCCCTCACCCACCTGCACATCGAGGCCTACTGGGAAAAAGCCATCCAGGGCGCGATCATTTTGCTGGCCGTTGTGGCGGATGGGGTACGGCAAAGAAAACAGAAGTTTTGACCACGGATTACACAGATGAACACGGATAAAACACCCAGCTTGGCCGACAGTGAATACCCATCCGTGTCAATCCGTGTAATCCGTGGTCCACTACTCCGGCCATGAATGCCTCAGGATCCCATTCCGCCGGCTGGAAATCCGTCGTGCTCCGCTACGAGACGCTGCTCTTCGTGGTGCTGGTGGCCGAATGGTTCTTCTTTTATCATTATGGGACCACCACCAACCGGCGGGGTACGGTGGTGGGCTTTGGCACGCTGGACCGGCAGTTCGACATCCTGCGGCACTCGTGCGAAATCGGCCTGCTCGCGCTGGCGCTGACCCCGGTGATCCTGACGGCGGGCATCGATCTTTCGGTGGGCTCGCTGCTCGGGCTCTGCGCGATCCTCTTCGGCAAACTCTGGCACGATGGCGGCCTGTCGATCCCGGCCGCCGCCGCGCTGACGCTGGTCGCGGGCGCGCTCGGGGGCGGACTCAACGCCACGCTGATCACCCGGCTGCGCCTGCCGCCGCTGATCGTGACGCTCGGCACCTACTCGCTTTTCCGCGGCCTGGCCGAGGCCATCACGCACGGCGCCGTCACCTATACGGATTTCCCGGCGGGATTCCTTTTCTTCGGCCAGGAACGCTGGCTCGGGCTGCCGACGCAGGCGTGGCTGTTCGCGCTCGTGGCGGCGGCGATCTGGCTGCTGGTGCACCGTACCACGTGGGGGCGCGCGTTCCGCACCATCGGGTTCTCCCCCGAGGGCGCCCGCTACGCCGGGTTGCCGGTCGAGCGGCGCGTCGCCCAGGTGTACGTGCTGGCCGGACTTATCGCCGCCCTCGCGGCGTTGATCTACACCGCCCGGCTCGGCCAGGCCAAGGCTGACGCGGGCACGGGCTACGAGTTGTTCGCGATCACTGCGGTCGTCCTCGGCGGCACGAGCATCTTTGGCGGACGCGGCAGTGTCACGGGCACGCTGCTCGGCGTCGCCGCCATCGCCGTCCTGAAGAACGGCCTCGCCTGCCTGCCGGTCGTGATCCGGCTGAACGCCGCCGAGGAAATGTCCGGCCTGCTGACGGGCGCCCTGCTGCTCCTCGCCCTGACCGGGAGCGTGCTGCCAAAACTTTGGTCAAGCTTCCGCTCACGGCACCGCAGAACATAGTCCAATCCTTTTTTGACCACGGATTGCACGGATTGACACGGATCATGAAATACAACCGGAGGGGTTAACCACTAATTCACACTAAGAGCTCACTAATATCAGAGGATTGGGTTAGTGGAAACTTGGTGGCCTTTAGTGGTTTCAACTTCTGCGCCTTTGCCTTTATCCGTGTGCATCCGTGCAATCCGTGGTTAAACCAGCCCGACTTTCTTTTCCTACCCCTATGAAAAATCCCCTCCCCCGTATCCTGCTCGTCCTCGGCCTGCTCGCCGGGCTCACTTCCGTCAGCGCGGCCGACGGCAAGCTCATGATCACCATGATGCCCAAGGCCAAGGGCAACGCGTACTTCATCACCTGCAAAGTCGGGGCCGACAAGGCCGCGAAGGAGCTGGGCGTCGAGCTGCTCTTCGACGGCCCGACCGACAGCAACGCGGCCAAGCAGAATGAAATCGTCGAGAACTGGATCACCCTCGGCGTGGACGTCATCACCGTCGCCGCCGAGAACAAGGAGGGACTCTCCACCGCGCTCCGCAAGGCGCAGAAGCAGGGCATCAAGGTCATCACCTACGACGCCGATGCGCTGCCGGACGCGCGCTCGTTCTTCGTCAACCAGGCCACGCCGCAGGGCATCGCCTGGGGCTTGCTGGACGAGGCGGCGCGGCTCTGCGGCAGCGAAGGCGAATTCGCCATCATCACCGCCACGCTCACCGCCGGCAACCAGCGCGAGTGGCTGAAGCTGATCGACGAGCGGCTCGCTGCGAAGTACCCGAAGATGAAACTCGTCGCCGTGCGGCCGAGCGACGACCTCAAGGACAAGGCCCAGTCCGAGGCCACCGCGCTGATGAGCGCGAACCCCAACCTGAAGGTCATCGTGGCGATCTGCACGCCCGGCACGCCCGGCGCCGCCGAGGCCGTGAAGCAGGCGGGCAAAGTCGGCCAGGTGAAGGTCATCGGCCTCGGCCTGCCCAACGAGAACAAGCGCTACGTCCACGAAGGCGTGACCGAAAGCGTCATGCTCTGGAACACCAGCGATCTCGGGTACCTGACCGTCTACGCCGCCGTGGCCCTCGCCCGCGACGAGCTTAAGCCCGGCGCCAAGACCTTCCAGGCCGGCTCGCTCGGGTCCTTCGAAATCCGCGGCGACAACATCCTCCTCGGCCAGCCCTTCATCTTCAACAAGGGGAATATCGATCAGTTTGATTTCTGAGGGGTTTTGAAGACGTATAGCCGCGTTGGAGCGTAGCGACAATGTGGTGTCCGCGCGGCCGGAACCACCCTTTCGCAGACTCAAGCGCGGCTACGGGGAACTCGTCAGCTATACGCCGCATCCAGCCCGAGCCGGAAATAACCGCGCGCGTTGCTGAAGCAGATCTCGCGGACCATGGCGCCGACGAGTTCGCGGTCGGCCGGGAGCTCGCCGCGTTCCATCTCCGCGCCGAGCAGGTTGCAGAGCACCCGGCGGAAATACTCGTGCCGCGTGTACGACAGAAAACTGCGCGAGTCGGTCAGCATGCCGACGAAACGCCGGAGCAGGCCGTTGTTCGACAGGGCGTTCAACTGCCACTCCATCGCCTCCTTCTGGTCGAGGAACCACCAGCCGCTGCCGAACTGGATCTTGCCGGCGATCGTGCCGTCCTGGAAATTGCCCGCCATCGCGGCGAAGACGTAGTTGTCCGCCGGATTAAGATTGTAGAGCACCATCCGCGGCAGCTCGCCCGTCGCGTCGAGCGCGTCGAGGTAGCGGCTCAAGCCGCGGGCCTGGGAATAATCGCCAATCGAGTCGAAGCCGGTGTCCGGCCCGAGTTGGCCGAGGAGCCGCGTGTTGGCGCTGCGCAGCGCGCCGAGGTGCAGCTGCTTGGTCCACCCGCGCGCGGCATCCCAGCGGCCGAGCTCGAGCATCAAGAACGAACTGAACTTAGCCAGATCGGCGGGCGAGGCCCCGCGACCCTGGCGGGCCGCATCAAAAATCGCCCTGGCTTCCGCGGCCGGGCACGGCTCGGCCCACGCCGACTCGAGTCCGTGGTCGGACAACCGGCCGCCGATCGCGTGGAAGTCGTCGTGTCGCTGCTTCAGGGCCGCAAGAAATTCCTCAAAGGTCCTGATCGCACCCGGGCCCGCCGCGCCCGCGAGTTTTTCCAGGTAGGCATTGAAGGCCGCGGGCTGGTGGACGATGAACGCCTTGTCCGGCCGGTAGGTCGGATAAACCCTGGTCTTGAGGCCCGACCGATTGATCCGCGCATGGATCTCCAGCGAGTCGGCCGGGTCGTCGGTCGTGCAGATCACGGCCACCTTGTTCGCCGCGAGGATATCATGGACGCGCAAACCGGGCAGCTTGGCGTTGGCCTCGTCCCAGATCGCCTGCGCCGACGACGCGTTGATCGGGGTATCGATCCCGAAGTAACGCTTCAGCTCGAGGTGCGACCAGTGGTAGAGCGGATTGCGCAGCGTGTGGGGCACCGTCGCGCACCACGCGGCATGCTTGTCCCGCGGCGAGGCGTCGCCCGTGCAGAAGCGCTCGTCGACCCCATTGGCCCGCATCGCGCGCCACTTGTAGTGGTCGCCGCCCAGCCAGACCTCGGCCAGGTCGCCGAACTGGTGGTTGGCGGCGATCTGCGCGGCCGGCAGGTGGCAGTGATAATCGTAGATGGGCTCGGACTTCGCGAAGTGGTGGTACAGGTCGCGCGCCGCATCGGTCTGCAGGAGAAAGTCGTCGTGGATAAAGGGGCGCATGCTGGCGGGGAGAAAGGAGAAGGGAGAAGGGAGAATGGAGCAGGGAGTACGGAGTGGGAAGCGCTGAATGCTGAAAGCTTATCGGGAAATATCATTCAGCATCGCCTCGAGGGTGGTGTAGCTGGCGAGGAGCTTGCGGGTGGCGGCACAGCGCTCGGGCGAGACCAGGCCGGTGTTTTCCGCGAGGAAGATGAGGTAGGTGGCGATGCGCTGGGAGAACCGCAAACGCGTCTCGGCACTGACCGCATAGAACCGCGCGCGCTGGGCGTAGCCGGCCGGCGAGTGGTCGCCGAGCGCCGCCTTTTCCGGCCGGCCGCCGGCGGCGAGCACGTAGAGGAAGTTGTATTCGAAAAAGAACATGTGCTCGGCCGAGGGCGGCAGGGCCTCGAGCGCCGCGCGCGTGGCGGCCGGGTCGGCGAAGATCTCCGGTGCAGGCGTCCCGCCCGCATTGGCCAGCGCGGTCGTCACGAAAACCCGCGCCATCTTCTGCTCGGTGGCATCCGCGCTGAACGCGCCGGCCACGGCCATGTCGAGGGTGAACCGGTACCAGTCGCGCCAGAGGCCGGCATCGACCGGGTCCTGCGACTGGGAAATCGCCACGCCCATCTCGTAAGTGTACCGGCCGCTGGTCTTGATCTCGAGCGCGCCGCCCGTGACCTGCCCCATGACCTGGTAGTTCTCGGCGGACTTCCCGGAGCCGGAATGAAAGCCGATGCTGACGCCGAACTTCTCGCACACGGCCCACTGCGCCGCGATGAGCGTGCGCAGCGCGGCGTTGTCCGGGTACGGCATGTTCTTCTGGAAACCGAAGGCCGGCGCCACGAAGTTGACCGGCATGCCCAGCGCCTCGCACAGCACGAGCATGATCGCCGTCGTCTCCGGGGTCGTCAGGCCGGGCAGCTCGTCGATGGAGAGTTCGCGGAGGTAGGCCCGGCCGGCCGGGGTGGTGAACGCGGCCGCGCGGGCGGCGGCGTACTTCTCGTCGCGCCGCTTCATCTTGAGC
Organism: uncultured Verrucomicrobiota bacterium; assembly: GCA_903898675.1. GTDB lineage: Bacteria > Verrucomicrobiota > Verrucomicrobiia > Opitutales > Opitutaceae > Lacunisphaera. Next base: position 12,528 of record CAIUGM010000026.1, on the reverse strand, counting down.
AGCGACGGCCAGACCGTCGCCAGCAGCTGGTCGAAGGCCGCGGCGTCGAGCTTGAGCCCGGCGGCCGCGACGCGGGCGCGCACCCAGGTGACCGTGTCCGCCGGGATGTCCGCCAGCTTCGCCGGCTGGCCGAGGGCCAGCTCGGGCGACAGGTCAAAGGTGATGTAGCTCGCCAGCAGGCAGCCGCGCACGAGGGCGTCCTCGCGCGAGTCGAACTTGCCGCCAATGGGCTGGTGGTCGGCGTTGAATGACCAGGCGATCTTGCGGTGGTGAAACCCGGTCCGGAGCTTGGACAGCACGCAGCCGTGGCTCATGCCCTCGACGCTCTGGCCCTGGTGGCCCTCGGGGACGTTGGTGCCGATGAAGGGAAACGGCACGGTGTCGAGCCGGTTGGCCAGCATGGCGTCGACGTCGTAGACCAGCTCGCGCGGGATGGAATTTTGGTTGGCCGTGAGCCCGAGCTCGAGGGCGCTCATCGCCCACTCCACGGCCGGCCAGTGCAGCGTGGTGAAGCGCGCGCCCACGCCGAGCGTGCTGCGGCCCAACTGGGCGCCGGCGGTCGGAAATATCGTCGAGTCCGGATTATGCTCCTGGATCAGGTTTTTCAGCTTGAGCAGGTTCTCCCACGTGGCGGGAAAGGCGGCGCGACCGGGCTTGGTGAGCACGCCGTCCGCCAGGACCTGAGCGAGGTCACTCGTGGTCTCCGACTCCAGCCGCCACGCGCAATCGCCGGTCGCGCGGTGCTCGACCAGCGTCCAGACCCCGGCGGCCGTCTCGAACCGGGACTTGTTGTAGAAAATCAGCCCGGCGGCCGAGGAGTCAAAGAAGGCCTTTTGCAACGCCGGCCAGTCGAGACAGAAGTCGGGACTGACGCACGGGTTGGACGCGATGCGCAGCTGGTTTTTTAGCAGGAAAATATTAATCGGACGCATGGAACTTTGCTCGGTTGAAAGGTGAAGGTTGAAAGCTGAAAGTTAAGAGCAGAGGCCGCAAGTTCCGGTCCTTCAACTTTCAACCCACAACTTTCAACTGCGCCACTTCGTGGCGCTTAGATGGTCATGGCGTGGTAGCCGCCGTCGACGATCAGTTCCTCGCCGGTGATGAAGGAGCCGGCGGCGTCGCTCGCCAGCAGCAGCGTGGCGCCGACCAGCTCGCGGGCGGCGCCGAAGCGTTGCATCGGGGTGTGGCCCATGATGCTGGCGACGCGGTCGGGGGTCAGCACCTTGCGGTTCTGCTCGGCCGGGAAAAAGCCGGGCACCATCACGTTCACGCGCACGCGGTGCGGCGCCCACTCGCGGGCGAGGTTGAGGGAGAGGTTGTGCACGGCGCCCTTGGTGGCCGAGTAGGTGAAGACGCGCGACAGCGGGACGACCCCGGACATCGAGCCGAGATTGATGATCGAGCCGCCCTCGCCGCGCTCGACGAGGTACTGGCCGAACACCTGGCAGCCGAGGAACACGCTGCTGAGGTTCACGCGGACGATGCGGTTGAACTCCTCCTCCGTGATGTCGAAGAACGGCGTCGCGGAATTGACGCCCGCGCCGTTGATGACGATGTCGATGCGCCCGGATCGTTTCAGGACCGCGTCCCGCAGACCCGCGAGTTCCGCCTTGCTGGTCGCCTCGGCGGCGTGAAACCAGCCCTTGCCCCCGGCCGCGGTGATCGCCGCTAGGCGGGCGGCGGCCTTGTCGGCGTTGCGGCCGACAATGACCACCTCCGCGCCGGCGCCGGCCAGGCCCCCGGCCATGGCGCCGCAGAGTTCGCCGGTGCCGCCGATGACGACGGCGACCTTGCCGTTCAGGCCAAAGAGTTGGTGAAGAAAGTCAGGTGCGCTCATGGGGATAGGTTTGCCGGGGAAACCGGACCGGCACGAGGGAAATTGAAACAACCGCCTGTTCCATCCAAGGCGATTTAACCACGGATGACACGGATGGGTTGCACCACGTAGCCGTGGTCAAACCCTCCGGATTATCCCGCCTCACTTGACGGGCAGGGTGATCGGCTCGAGCCGGGGCGTCAGCAGGTGGTGGATCACGAAGGTGATCACATAGACGAACGCCAGGAGGTGCAGCAGGTAGGTGTAGGCGCCGGCCTCGTTGCCCAGGGCCTTGAACCGGTCGAGCAGGGTGCCGCAAAAGACCGGGAAATAGGAGCCGCCAATGGCGCCGGCCATGCCGCCCAGGCCGACGACCGACGCGATGGCGGTCTTGGGAAACGTGTCGGACACGGTGGTGTAGAGGTTCGCGGACCACGCCTGGTGGGCGGAGCCGGCCAGGGCGAGCAGCAGCACCGCGGGCCAGACGCCGAGGCTCGTGGCAAAGTAGACCGGCAGCACGCAGGCGGCAAAGACGAGCAGGCAGGTCTTGCGTGCCCGCGTGACGGTCCAGCCGCATCGCGTCAGGTAACCGCTCATCCAGCCGCCGAAAATGCTGAGCACGGTGATGATCGCATAGATGGTTACGAGGTGGACCCAGCTCTTCTTGATGTCCAGGCCGTAGGTCTTCTTGAAAAAGTCGGGCAGCCAGATCAGGAAAAACCACCACACCGGGTCGGTCAGCGCCTTGGCCAGGACGAAGGCCCAGGTCTGCCGGTAGCCGAGCAGGCTCAGCCACGAGGGCTTCGCCGCGGCGTTCCCCGCGTGTTCATCCACATCGCCGTGGATGTGCGCGCGCTCCGCGGCGCCGAGTTTCGCCAGCTTGTCGGGCACGTTGTAGAGTGGAAACCAGAAGAGCAGCCAGATCAGGCCGGCGACGCCGGCAAAAACGAAGGCCCAGTGCCAGCCCAGGCTGAAGGCAATCGCCGGCACCAGCGCGGGCGCGATGATGGCCCCGACATTCGAGCCCGAGTTGAAGATGCTCGTGGCGAAGGCGCGCTCGCGCTTGGGAAACCACAGCGCGGTCGCCTTGATCGCCGACGGGAAGTTGCCCCCCTCCCCCAGCCCGAGCGCGATGCGGGCCGTGAGGAACCCCGTGAAGCTGAAGACCAGCGCGTGACCCATCGCCGCCACACTCCAGGCCCCGATGGAGACGGCATAACCGATTTTGGTGCCGTACTTGTCGATGAACCAGCCGAACCCAAGCAGGCCGAACGCATACGCAATCTGGAAGGCCGAGTTCACGTAGCCGAACTGCGTGTTGGTCCAGCCGATCTCCCGGTCCAGGATTTCCTTGATCAGCGAAAGGATCTGCCGGTCGATGTAGTTGATCGTCGTCGCGAAGAACAGCAGGGCGCAGACAACCCAGCGGTAGTTTCCAATCGGGACGGCAGGGACGGTGGACTGGCTCATGGGGTGGCGGCCGGGCCGGTGGCGGGGCCGCAAAAGCAAGCCGCGACTCTCGGCAGCGTCAGCGGTTAAGGCACGCTAAAAAAATGCCGCGGGCCGCGGCCCGGCCTTGCTGCCGCAGGGGCAAACGCTAAACCTGCAATCTATTGTCCGGATTCCCCCTTTCCTGCTTTCCCCATCCCATGAGCCTTCCCCTCAAGCCCGCCGGTTCCTGCGCCTTCGATCAACTCTCGCTCGGCGAGGTCATGCTCCGGCTCGACCCCGGCGAGGGGCGCATCCGCACGGCCCGCGAGTTCAAGGCCTGGGAAGGCGGCGGGGAATACAACACCTCGCGCGGCCTCCGCAAGTGTTTCGTCTATAAAACCGCCGTCGCCACCGCGTTCGTCGACAACGAGGTCGGCCACCTGATCGAGGACTTCATCATGCAGGGCGGCGTCGCCACGGACTTCATCCAGTGGCGCGAGGACGACGGCATCGGCCGCACCGTGCGCAACGGGCTCAACTTCACCGAGCGCGGCTTCGGCGTGCGCGGCGCCGTCGGCAACCCCGACCGCGGCCACACCGCCGCCTCGCAGCTCAAGCCCGGCGATTTCGACTGGGAGCATATCTTCGGAAAACTCGGCGTGCGCTGGTTTCACACCGGCGGCATCTTTGCGGCGCTGTCCGCGTCGACCGCCGAACTCACGGTCGAGGCCGTCAAGGCCGCGAAACAACACGGCACCATCGTCTCCTACGACCTGAACTACCGCCCCTCGCTCTGGAAGACCATCGGCGGGCTGAAGAAGGCGCAGGAGGTCAACCGCGAGATCGCAAAATACGTCGACGTCATGATCGGCAACGAGGAGGACTTCACCGCCTCGCTCGGCTTCGGGGTGAAGGGCGCGGACCACAGCCTCAGCGCCATCGAGACGGACGCCTTCAAGGCCATGATCGAGTCGGCGGTGAAGGAGTTTCCCAATTTCAAGGTCGCGGCCACGACGCTGCGGCGCGTCATCACCGCGACGAAGAACGACTGGAGCGCGATCCTCTGGCACGCCGGCAAGTTCCACGAGAGCCGGAAGTACGCGGAGCTCGAGATCCTCGACCGCGTCGGCGGCGGCGACAGCTTCGCCTCGGGCCTGCAGTTCGGCTTCCTCGAGTTCAACGACGCGCAGCGGGCCGTCGACTACGGCGCGGCCCACGGCGCCCTCGCCTCGACCACGCCCGGCGACACCTCGATGGCCACCCGCAAGGAAGTCGAGAAGCTGATCGCCGGCGGCGGCGCGCGGGTCGTGCGGTAAGTGAAGCGGCTCGGCTTGCTTCGGTGGTTTTTTCCGCGGATTTCGGGATGCCGGGATGCCTGCCGCGACGGCGAGGCCTCAACCGGATATCCGCCAATCGCCGCGTTCATCCGCGGTTAATGTCCAGCCAGCCGCTCTAGGCTGGAAAATCGACCCCACCTGCATAGGCTGTCACGTGACCGGCAGACTGCGGCCACCAACCCCTGAAGCCCATGAGCCACTTCCCCCTGTTTCGACCGACCTCCTGGCTGCTGGCCTGCGGGGCGTTCTCCAGCCTCGTTCTCCTTGCCCGCGCGGAAGAGGCACCCGAGATCAGCGCCGTATCCGCCCGCACGAGCAAAGATTATGTCCGGGCAAAACAGGCCGATGGTTCTTATCCGCAGGAAACCTACGCCTTCGGCCGCGGCGGAATCTGGGGGGCGGCGCTGCACGATCCCTCGATGGAAAAATTGGATTTCATGCAGGTGGCCCGGACCATCGCCGTGCCGCTGGCCGCCCAAAACTACGTGCCGGCCCGCGATCCCCAGCAGACCAACCTGCTGATCATGGTTTACTGGGGCATGACCACCGGCACCGGGCCGGCCACCAGCTCGGTGGCCTACCAGAATCTCCAATCCAGCCAGTCGCTGCCGCCGAACGCCCAGGAAGCGGCGTGGGCGCAGGTCAGCATGGCCAACGAACAGCGCGACAAGGCGGACGCCAAGAACGCCGGCCTGCTCGGCTATGACTCCGAGGACGTGATCGGCACGGACTACGGCCGCAACCTGGCCATGACCGCGATGCGGAGCAAGGTGCAGGACCTGACGGAGGACGTGGAGGAAAACCGCTACTTCGTGGTCTTGATGGCCTATGATTTTCCCCTGCTCATGAAGGAAAAGCAGCACAAGCTCGTCTGGGAAACCCGCTTCAGCATCCGGCAACGCGGCAATGATTTTGACCAGCAGCTCGCCGCCATGGCGCAGTATGCCTCCCGCTACTTCGGCCATGACACCCACGGCCTCATCCGCAAACCGCTGCCCGAAACCAGGGTGGACCTGGGCGAGCTCAAGATTCTCGGCGAGGAGCCGGAGAAGAAGTAAGCTCCAAGGTTTAAGGTGTAAGCCGAACCAGTCTTTCCGCCCTCGGTATTCTAACTTAAACCTTACCCCTTAAAACTAATCCCCTTCACCACTCCCGTCCATGAACTCCCTGCAACCCACGACATATTTTGCCCGCCGACTGCGCCAAACCGCCGGCCGGCTGCTCGGCACCGCCCTGTCGCTGCTCGCGCTGCCGGCCGCCCTCCGCGCGGAGGACAACGTGATCACCGCCGTCGCCGCGCACGCGAGCGACGACTACGTCCGGCCCAGGCAGGCGGACGGCAAGTTCGAGCCCGAGTCCTACACCTTCGGCGAAGGTGGGATCTGGAGTGGCGCGCAGACCGATGCCTCGATCGACAAGCTGAAGTTCATCGACATCGCCCGGACCATCGCGCTGCCGCTGGCGGACCAGAATTACCTGCCGGGGCGCGATCCCAACCAGATCAAATTCCTCATCATGGTCTACTGGGGCACGACCATCGGGGCCGGCTCGGCCTCGAGCTCGGTCGCGTACCAGAATTTCCAGGCCACCCAGCACGCGGTGCCGCCGCCCCCGCCGCCCCCGACCGGCAAGCCGGGCACCGCCATCGCCCCCGGCGTGGGCGACTCGCCGCCCGACACGGGCGAAACCGACGCCATGCTGACGATGGTCAGCATGGAAAACCGCAACCGGGACCAGAACGACGCCAAGAACGCCGCCCTGCTCGGCTACGATTCCGAGGGCGTGATCGGCACGGACTACGGCCGCAACATCGCGCGCACCGGCCTCGCCCGCCGCGCGCAGGACCTCGTCGAGGAAGTCGAGGAGAACCGCTACTTCGTGGTGCTGATGGCCTATGACTTCCAGCTGCTGCGGAAGGAAAAGAAGCACAAGCTCGTCTGGGAAACCCGGTTCAGCATCCGGCAACGCGGCAATGATTTTGACAAGCAGCTCGCCGCCATGGCGCAATACGCCTCCCGCTACTTCGGCCGCGACAGCCACGGCCTCGTCCGCAAGCCGCTGCCCGAGACGAGCATCAACCTCGGCGAACTGAAGATCATCGGCGTCGAGCCGGACAAGAAATGAGGCTTAGGTTTTAAGGGATAAGGTTTAAGCCGGAATTCCACCAAGCAGAACGGTCTGGCATTCGTTTTTCCGGGTACCGCTTAAAATTTATTCCGCAAACCAGGCCCCATGAAAACTGCGCGAACCGTCCCGCTCGAAGCCCGGCGACGGCCAGCGCTGGCCGCGTGGTTGCTGGGTGGTGTGCTGCTGACGTGCACCGTGCACGCGGAGGAGGAACCGGTCGCCACCGCGGTCGCCTCGAAGGTGAGCCCTGATTATGTGCGGGCCCGGCTGGCGGATGGCACCTACCGGCCGGAATCCTACGCGTTTGGTCCCGGCGGCCTGTGGGCCGGCATGCACGACGAGACCATCGACCGGCTGAAGTTCATCGATGTCGCCCGGGTCATCGCCGGCCCGCTCGCGGAGCAGAAATACCTGCCGGCCACGATCCCGGCCGAGACCAACATTCTCATCATGGTTTACTGGGGACTGACCACCGTCCCGCCCCCGATTGCCGATTCCCCGGCCTTCGGCAACGTGCAGATCGCCCAAACCAACCTGCAGATGGCCATCACCGAGGGCAATCCGGCCGTCATCGCCGCCGCGCGGGCCCAGCTGGATTTTGCGACGGGGATGCTGGGGACGGAGTACCAGCTGCGCCACCGGACCGATCTGCAGAATGGCGCGATGATGGGCTACGATTCCGTGCTGCGGACGGCCAACGGGCTCGAACACACCGCGCTGGAGATGCGGCGGAACGACCTGTTCGATGAACTGGAGAACAACCGGTACTTTGTCGTCTTGATGGCCTATGATTTCCAGCTGCTGTGGAAGGAGAAGAAGCACAAGCTGCTCTGGGAAACGCGCTTCAGCATCGCGCAACGCCACAACGATTTCGACCGGCAGCTGGCCGCGATGGCGGAATCCGCCTCACGCTACTTCGGCCGGGACAGCCACGGCCTGCAGCGCAAGCCCCTGCCCGAGACCAGCGTCAACCTGGGCGAGCTGAAGATTCTCGGCATTGAGCCGGAAAAGAAGTAGGCTGCTCCCGGCAAAAACATGAAGCTCCGCCCCGGTCTCATTTTGCTTTTTCTCGCCGGCACCGCGCTGCCGGTCTGCGCCAGCCTGCGCTCGGTGCTTTTCTCCACGGAGCCGGACGTGATCGCGAACACCGACATGTTCGAGCGCGACACCCCGGCGCCCTCGCCCGGCCACCCGGTCTATTATATGGCGGTGTCGCGGGGTTACCGGGATTTCGGCTATGAGAACGCCGGCGAAAAAATGCCCGAGTCGCGGGGCGTACTAAAAATGGTCACGAAGATCCTCGACAGCCAGGGCTACAAGGTGGCCGACACCGAACATGCGCCGACCATCATCATCCTCTATTCGTGGGGCACGTTCTATCAAAACCCCGACCCGCACGCCACCCAGTCCTATGTGCCCGAGATGCTGGACTTCCTCGGCGCCGCGAAATCCGGGATCCGGACCGGGAACCGCGACAAGGACGATCACGAGCTGGGTTCGGAGCTCACCGCGCTGAGTCCGGACACCTCGACCATCGTCGGCTTCATCCCGCACGGCATGTATGTCATCACCTTTTGGGCGTTCGATTTTGACCAGGCCCGGCAGGGCGTGGCCCGCGTGCTGTGGAAAACCAACGTCAGCTCATCCACGCGCGGCTTCTACCTGCCCGAGGTCCTGCCCACGATGCTGACGGTGGCCGCGCCGCTGATCGGCCGGGAAACCCGGCGCCCGATCCGGATCGATATCAGCGAACGCTACAAGCCCCGGGTTGACCTCGGCGAACTCCAGGTGATCGACGATGATGTGAAGCTGAAGCGGAAGTGAGAGACTAGGTTTAAGTTTTAAGGTGTGAGGTATAAGTCGGAACTCAGCGCTGAAACCCGGCCGCGCCTTTCGCCTTTCCACTTCCCGGCTTAAACCTTACACCTTAAAGCTTATCCCTTAAATCCATGCCCCACCAACCTGCCGCCAGCCGCTACGCCCAGCCCGACCTGTACAACCGCTGCGGTCGCAGCGGGCTCAAGCTCCCGCGCGTTTCGCTCGGGCTCTGGCACAATTTCGGCGACGTCGATGACGCCGCCAACCGCCGCACGCTGATCCTGCGCGCGTTCGACCTCGGCATCACGCACTTCGACCTCGCCAACAACTACGGCCCGCCGCCCGGCTCGGCCGAGACGAACTTCGGCCGCGTGCTCCACGCCGACCTCACCGCGCACCGCGACGAGCTCATCATCTCCTCCAAGGCCGGCTACGACATGTGGCCCGGCCCGTACGGCGACTTCGGCTCGCGCAAGTACCTGCTCGCCTCGCTCGACCAGAGCCTGAAGCGGATGAACCTCGGGTACGTCGACATCTTCTACTCGCACCGGCCCGACCCGGCCACGCCGCTCGAGGAAACCATGGGCGCCCTGGCCCACGCCGTCCGTTCCGGCAAGGCGCTCTACGTCGGCCTCTCCAACTACAACCCCGAGCAGACCGCCCGCGCCGCGAAGATCCTGCGCGAACTCGGCACGCCGTGCCTGATCCACCAGCCGAAGTACCACATGTTCGACCGCACCGTGGAGCACGGTTTGCTCGACGTCCTCGCGCAGGAAGGCATCGGCTGCATCCCGTTCTGTCCGCTCGCGCAGGGCCTGCTGACCAACCGTTACCTCGCCGGCATCCCGGCCGACTCCCGCGCCGGCCACGACCCGCGCTTCCTCAAGCCCGAGCACATCACCGAGGCCAAGGTCGGCCAGATCCGCGCCCTCGACGCGCTGGCGAAGGCCCGCGGCCAGTCGCTCGCCCAGATGGCGCTCGCCTGGGTCCTGCGCAGCCCCACCGTCACGACCGCCCTCATCGGCGCCAGCAAGGTGAGCCAGATCGAGGACAACCTCGGCGCCCTCAAGAACCTCGCCTTCAGCGCCGGCGAACTCGCCGCGATCGAGAAAATTCTGGCGGGCTGAGCGTGGCCAAGGCGTTTTGAACACGGATGGCACGAATGAACACGGATCCGGAAATCCGTCAGCCTGAGCGTTGCATGACCATCGGGCCATATCCGTGGTATCAGTGTAATCCGTGGTTAAAAAGTCCGGGTTCAGCCAAGGCCATTTAGTGTCCCGTTCGTGAGTATGCGTGGTTCACCAATCGATTCATGAGCGCCGCCCGCATCATTCTCCTGATGGGCGTCACCGGCGCGGGGAAGACCACGATCGGGCGGCGGCTGGCGGCGGAGCTGGGCTGGCCGTACTTCGAGGCCGATGATTTCCACTCCGCGGCCAACCGCGACAAGATGGGCCGCGGCATCGCGCTCGACGACGCGGACCGCGCGCCGTGGCTGGCGGCGATCCGCGCCCGGATGGACGACTGCCTGACCGCGGAGCAAAGCGCGGTCTTCACCTGCTCCGCCCTGAAGGAGAAATACCGCGACGTCCTCCTCACCGGCGCGCCCGGCGTGAAGCTGGTCTTCCTGACGGCGGACATCGCCACGATCCAGGCCCGCGTCTACCAGCGGAAACAGCATTTCATGAAGGCCGGCATGGTGAAGAGCCAGTTCGACGCGCTGGAGGTGCCGCGCAGCGCCCTGACCCTCGACGCCCGGCAAACGCCCGAGGCGATCGTGACCGCGATCCGGAAGAGCCTGGTTTAAACGCGCAGCCCGGGGCCGGGCTCCGGTCATTGTTCAACGTTCACTGTTCATCGGTTTGACCAAGCTTCGGGGCATCGGGTCCAGGCCAACGAACATTGAACGATGAGAATTGAACAATGCCCCCCTCGCCCACCTCAGAATAGACTTGGGTTTGGAACCGCGGACGTTGTCCTGCCTGCAGGAACATGAGCGACGCAACCCCACCGGGAGAACCGCCCGAACCCCTGCCTCTCCCCGCGCCCGAGGCTGACCCAGCCCTCCCCGCCGAACCGGCCCCCGAGGAAAGCGATGCGCTCGATCCGGTTCCCGCGCCGGTGTCCGTTCCGACACCCGCTCCCGTTCCCCGCCCCGCTCCCGCCCCGGCGCCCATCGACTTCGCGATGCCGGCCGCACGCGGCCGGCGGACGATTCCCAAGTCCGCCGGTTGTATCGTCAAGATGCTGCTCGGGTTCACCATGGTCATACCCGCCGGCTACTTTGCGCTCATGGCCATGAGCCCCAAGGCCCGGCAGTGGGCCACCGCGGAGGACGGGCCCACGCCGTTCAAGGCCATCAACCAGATCCTCGCCATCCCGGCTCAGGCCATCGGCAAGACCAAGGATGTCGTCGCCGCCAACGACGCGCGCGTCGGCGTCCTCGACAAGGTCATCGCCGAGTCGGAGGGCAAGCATTTGAACCCGGACGGGACCCCGGCCAAGTCGGCCGCGGACGCGCCGATCGATCCCACGACGGCGACGCCCACGGTTTGGGCGACGCCAGTGGAGAAGCCGGCCCCGCTGCTCAGCGAGATCAAGCTCGGCGGCGGCCTCGTCATCGCAAGCGCCTCGCCCCCGGGCGCGCCGGCGGCGAGCCAGCCCTTCCTGTACTGGGTCGCGGGCCTCAAGATCAGCGGCGTGCTGCAAGGCAGCCCGGCGCGGATCCGGCTGAACAACTGGCTCACCCGCGAGGGTGAGGTGGTCAACCCCGCGCTCGGCATCACCTTCGACCACCTCGAGCCCGCCAGGAAGCTCATCGTGTTCCGCGACGGCTCAGGCGCGCTGGTCACGCGGAACTACTAGGGATGTTTCGCCAAAACCGCGGGCTAATTCGCGGACTGTAGCCGGGGTCGCTGACCCCGGTCTCGTGTGCCAGGTTCCCCGACCGGGGTCAGCGACCCCGGCTACAGTTTGAATACAAACGCCGCATCGATCCACGCGAGGAATTGTTCATCCCCCCATTGCCAATGACCATCGACCATTGAACGCTGACGATTGCACAATCCCCCGGGGTTGACGCGCGGGATAAAAGAATACAGCTTTTAGCCATGAAAGATACATACAGCGTCCGTGAGCTCCAGCGGGACACCGCCGCCGCGGTCCGGGCCGCCGAATCCGGGGCGCTCGTCACCATCACCCGGCACGAACGTCCGGTGGTGCACGTGATTTCCGCCGAGCGCCTGGGCGGCATGATCGAGACGATGGAGCTGCTCGCCGACCCGAAGTTCATGGCCCAGCTCAAGAAGCTCCGCGCCGGCAAGCTCAAGTTCTATCCCGCCTCGACCCTTGCCGACTAAGGTCACTGTCGCCGAGCAGGTGCGCGCCTACCAGCGCACCCTGCCGCCCGAGGCCCGGCGGGCGATGAAGGCCGCGGTGCTGGCGCTGCCTGCCGGCGACACCAAGCCGCTCAACGATGAGCTGGAGGGCCTGCATCGACTGCGCGTGGGCAATCACCGGGTCATCTACCGTCACCGTGGCGGGCGGATCGAGTGCTTCCTCGCCGCCCCGCGGGCCATCGTTTACGAGTACCTCGCCGCCCACCTCCGCGATTATCTCAGGTAAGTCTGGCGCCCGTGCACCGCCCACCGTCCACTGTCCGTTGTTCCCCGTTCCCAACATCGACCATTGAACGATGAACGCTGAACAATAGTCCCCCCTCCGCTAAAACTCTTGTCGATGGGCGGCCCGGCAAATAAGCTGCATTATCGATTTTTCCCGTACAGTTTGTCCGAATCAGCCAGCTCGCAGACAGCTCGGTGAGCGCGGTTTCACTCTAGTTGAGGTCATCATGGCCGCAGTCATGCTGGTCGTTGCATTCGTAGGGATGATTCAAGCCATCACGATCGGATCTGAGATGCAGGCTACCGCTAGACGCCAGACCTTGGCAGCTCAGATCATCAATCATGAGATTGAGAAACTGAGGTTCAGTTCATG
>CAIUGM010000025.1 GCA_903898675.1 uncultured Verrucomicrobiota bacterium | reverse complement strand
TGGTGGAGCAGATCGGGATCAAACCGACGACCTCGTCGTTGCGAACGACGCGCTCTATCAACTGAGCTACTGCCCCGAAAGTGAGGGTTTCTTGTGAGGGACGCCCCGGTGGGAGTAAAACAAAATTTTGTGCCGCCGCTACCCGCTTGCCGGCCGTCACTTAAACTCAGGACAAGAAAGGCTCGGAAATTGCTATTGCAGCCCGACAGGACAGACTAAAAGACAAGTCCTACCCCTTTAACACGAAACTGAAAATCAAACATGAAAAAGATCACTAAGAAAGCCACTGTTGAAAAGGTGCCGGCCAAGAAAACCGTCGTCGTCGCGAAAAAGTCCGCCGCCCCGGTGAAGAAGACCGTCAGCCCGGCCAAGAAGAAGCCCGGCGCCAGCACGGAGTCGCCCGCGACCTTCATCACGGCTAAAATCGACATCGGCTTCGGCAACCACCTCTATATCCGCGGCACCGGCCCGGGCCTGAGCTGGGATCATGGCGTGGCCATGGACTGCGTGGGTGCCGGCCTCTGGACCATCACCATCAAGCAGGCCGCCCTGCCCGTGACGTTCAAGGTGCTGGTCAACGACCTCTCCTGGAGCTCCGGCGAGGATTTCGTCGCCGAGCCCGGCCAGAGCCTGACGATCTCGCCGTCGTTCTGAGCAGGCGGGAACGTTGATTACGTAGCGGCAGGCCTCCGTGCCTGCCTGTTGGCGTCAACGCCCGGTCGGTCCGATTCGCCGAACCCAAACCCAGCAGGCGGGGACGCCTGCTGCCACGGGCTATGCCTACACCACCGGGCCCGGATCGACGCGCCCGGACGCCGCCGCCGCCGGCGCATCCGGATTGATCGCGAGCAGCGCCGACCGCACTTCCTCCGCCGTGAGTTTCGACCCGTCGGGCTTGACCGACGGCAGCAGCTTCATGCTGACCTTGAACCGGCTGAAGGGCCACGGGAGGTAGAACCGGTCCCAGCTGCGCAGCCGCCACGCCGGGCCAAACTCGGCGCCGATCAGGACCATGGGCGCCTGGTTGCGGCGGGTGACCACCAGCACGCCCGGCTCCACCGTGTAGACCGGCCCGCGCGGACCGTCGGGCGTGATGCCGATGTCCTCGCCCGCGCGCATGACCTCAATCAGCGCGCGGGCGGCTTCCCGGCCGAAATTACTGCTCGAGCCCCGCACCGGCGTGATGCCGATCAGCCGGTAAAAGGCCGCCAGCCACGCCCCGTCCTTGCTGGCACTGACCAGACCGTGCACCGGGTGGCCGCCCCGGTAGCGGCGGAAAAGTTCCGGGGTGAGGAAAAGCCGGTTGTGCCAGAGGACGAACGCCACCGGCTCGTCGGACTTGGTCATGTTCTGCAATGACTCGGCGTCGATCTCGAAGCGCAGCGAGCGGCCCCAGGCCCGCACCAGCAGCGCGAGCAGCCAGAGCACCAGCCACCGCCAGCCGCGCACCTCGTTGATCGAGTCGTTATCGTCCATTTGCAGATCCTTGTTATGCGCGGAAGACCCGCCGGCCGCCAAGTTAAACTTGAGCCGCCGGGCCCGGCTCGCGACGCTCCTGCCCATGGTACCGCGCCTGCCCGCCTGCCCCCACCTGCCCGCCCCGCCGGCGCACATGGACGCCAGCGCGCTGTCCGCCCACGGCCCGGCCCGCGACGTCAATTTCTACCTCACGGCCCTCACCTACGGCCACTACCTCTGGCAGCACGGGCAGGTCGCGCGCGCGATCCTCAAGCTCGACCGCGCGCTGCTCTCCGACCTGACGGGCAACGAGCCCGTGCTGCGCGACTGGCCGCTGCCCTACGACGCCATGGCGTGGCTGCTGCGGCACGCGCCGCCCGATATCTTCATCGGCAACCCGCGCGTTCATTTCCAACACCTCGCGGACCGGATGAACGAACCGCGCCGCGAGCAGCGCCGCTGGCGCACGTGGGCCTGCTGGGGGCTCGCCCGCGTCGTGCGGCCGGAGTTTGCCGCCGACCCGAAGCACGCGGTCGAAGAGCCGGCGCGGGAGTTGATCTTCGCGCAGCTGGTCGCCCACGGCATCCCCGGCGAACCTGAGCTGTGGCAGGCGGCCATGCAGCGGGCGGGAGCGTAAACCCGTAGGGGCGCAGGCGAGTCTGCGCCCCTACAACAGACCACCGCCTACCCTCACTTCGCCTCGACGCGCAGGATGCCGTTCATCAAGGCCGAGTGACCGGGGAAGCTGCAGATATAATCGTAGTCACCGGGCGCCGCGGGGGCGACGAAGTAGATTGTGTCGCTGGTCTCGGGCTGGGTCAGCGCCGTGTGGTAGAGCACATCGGCACTGTCGGGTACGAAATTCCTTTCCATACCGTCGACGCCGATGGTCATCGCCGCCGCCCCGACCGCCTGGCCCTTGCCCGGCGCACAGATCACGAAGTTGTGCAGCATGTCGTCGCCATTGCGGAACACGAGGCGGACGCGCGAGCCGGCCTTCACCGTCACGAGCTTGGTGTCGAACTTGAGGCCGGGAATCGTGCCCAGCAAAATGGTCTGGTCGCCGTCATCGTTGCTCCAGTCGGCGGGCTTCCGCGACGGATGCTTGGCGGTTGGCGCGCTGGCGGCGGCCGGCACGGGGGCGACGCACAGCTCGGCCTCTGTCGGATCGAGCGGAATGATGCGGTCGCCATCCGGGATCTTGTTGAGCGTGTAGTAAACCGTGTTGTGCAGCAGCGCGGCACCGCCGGCCGCGGAGCGGACCCCGGCGGCCTTCACCTCGTGAATGTAGCCTTCACGGAGGCAGAGCGTGGCCAGGCGGACACTCAGGCCGTCGGCGGAAACCTGCACCTTGCGGACCGGGCAGCCTAGGCGGTTGACCGGCGCGCTGCCGTAGGCGCTGTGGTAGAGATACGTGAAGCCGCCGACCGAGTAGTTCGCGGGATTCTCCGCCGTGGCGCGATCGACCGGTTGCGTGAACTTGATCAGGAAGCCATCGGGTTCCGCCGTGACCTCCTGCATCTCGAACGGCACCTGGCCCGTCCACTCGAGGCGCTCGATGCCCTGCTGCTTCGGCCCGACGGAGCCCCAGCCGCGGGCGGTCTCGCCGACGAACAGCGTGGCGTCCTCGCCCATTGTCACACGGATGATGCCGCACTCAAATCCCTCGCGGAACGAGTACGCCGCGCCCTGCCAGACACCCTTCACCTGCTCAAGCGAGAGGCGCATGAGTTTGCTCTGGCCCTGGTCCCCGACGTAGAACTGGCCGCCGAACGGGCCGAACTTGCCGGCCGTCGTGTCCTCGGTAAGACCCGAGTTGGAAATACCCAAAATGGTGTGCGGGAGCCACACGGTCGGCAGCTTGAGCCCGGGCAGCGTCTTGGCCACCTCGACCATCGGCTTCTCGAAATTCTTGATATCCTCGGGCCGCAGGGAGACGGTCGAACCCGGTAGTTTGCTCCAGGCGAGGCTCGCCGGGTGGCCCATGAAGTCGCCCGGCTGGATTTCCGTGACGCGGCCGGAGCCGGCCCACTCGCCCTGGTTCTCCGAATAAAGCCAGACGCCCTTCGAGGTGACGGTGAAGCCGCACGGCGAGCGGAAGCCGGCCGCGACCGGGATCATCTGGCCGTCGGGCGTGATCTCGACCATCCAGCCGCGCCACGGTGACGGCGCCTGGGTCGAACCACCGAAGGCAACATTCAGCATCACGCGCAGGTTGCCGTTCGGTCCCATGACCGGGCCAAAGGCATACTCGTGATAAGGGCCGGCGATGGGCAGCTTGCAGACGGTCTCAAAGACATCGGCGCGGCCGTCGCCGTCCGTGTCGGCAATGCGGGTGACTTCCTGGCGCTGCGCCACGTAATAGCCGCCCTTGGGGGCGGCGGTGAGGCCGAGGGACTCGTGGAGACCGGAGGCGAAGAGCGTGTAGCGCGGATGCGGGTCGGCGTCGTAGGCGCCCTCGATCAGCCACATCTCGCCGCGGCGCGTGGTCACCATGAGCTTCTTGCCCGGCAGCGGGAGGATGCCGCTGACCTCCAGCACGATGTCCGCGGGCACCGGGAGCGGCGTGCGCTTCCAGTAGCCGTTTTCGCGCGCGACGAGGTCGCCGGACGGCTGGACGAAACGCTCGGCGGCCGAGGGGTTGTTGGTTTGTGCGCGGCTGGCGGTGACACCGGCGGCAAGGAGGAGCAGGGAAAAGAGGGGGCGCTTCATGGGAGGATTACCAGACGAGCGAGTAAACGATGGGTTTTTCGATGGAGTTGCCGGCCACCGGCACGACCAGTTGCTGGCGGCCGTTGCGCGTCCGCACGAACGGCTGCACCGCGGAATCGGCCGGCAGGTCGAGGTAGTACTCGCGGTCGCCGATGATGTAGCCGCGACCGCCGGGCTGCGGCGTGATGACGCTGGATTCGGCGAGCAGCACCCAGGTTTCCCAATCGGTGTTGCGACCTGAGAGCTTCAGGGTGCGCACCAGACCGCTGCCGTCGGCCGCCGGCGCGATGCGGTCGTGCAGCGTCAGGGTCGCCAGCTTGAAGTGAAACACCGGCTGGCCGTCGGGCTCGAGCGTGTAGCCCTGCGAGGACCAGAGGGTCTCCGGCGCGTCGGGCCAGTCGTAGGCCGCGCGTTCCAGGAGGGCGACGGTGGGCTTGGCGTTCAGCGTGATGGCGGCGCCGGCGGCCTTGGCGATCTGGGGTTCGCCGCGGCCGTCCCACATTTCGTCGGTGTCGAGGAAACTGCCGCGCCAGACGCGGAGCAGCGCCGCGGTCTCGAAATCGTAGGCGTAGTTCAACTTGCCGGGCGTGCCGACGTTGATCGCGTAGAGCCGTTTTCTCGGATCGAACGGCACGAAGCTGCGCTGCAGCCGGATCCGGTCGCCCGCCTCGATGATCAGCCTGGCCGGCGGCTCGTCGGACTTGCGCTCGGAGGGCGTGCTCAATTCCGCCGGGGCGATCCCCGGACCCTCGACCATGAGCTTGAACGCCGGGGCCTGCCAGCCGCCGTGCAGGTAATCGAGACGGAAGGCATGCCGGCCGGTGGTGAGCGTGACCGCGCTCGGGCGGCTGCCGTTCTCCAGCGGGGTCAGGGCGGGCTGGCCGTCCACGAGCAGACGCACCGGGCCGTCGGCCTGGGCGGTGAACTCATAGGGCCCGGCGCGCGGCGCAACCAAGGTGCCGGCAAACACGAGGGCGAACTTGCCCCCCTTGTCGATGGCGTCACCGGCAAAGGCCGCCGGCGTGCCCGCGCTCTTGGGTGTGGCGGAGTCGTACTCG
Organism: uncultured Verrucomicrobiota bacterium; assembly: GCA_903898675.1. Classification (GTDB taxonomy): domain Bacteria; phylum Verrucomicrobiota; class Verrucomicrobiia; order Opitutales; family Opitutaceae; genus Lacunisphaera. The sequence goes on along the minus strand of CAIUGM010000025.1, from coordinate 17,057 downwards.
CCGACCCGGCCGAATTCACCGCCGTAAAGCTTGTAGGTGACCGCCTCCACCCCAACGGCCAGGCTGGGATCAAACCGCTTGCAGGCGATGCGCCGGATAGCGACCGGGCCGTGGTCGCCCTGGATCATGAGCGGCCCGAGCGGTTTCTCATCCGCGAACAGCGCGGCGCGCGTCGGGCCGGTGACCTCGACGTTTTCCTGGATGAGAAAGTCGTTTAACAGCACGCGGGTGAACCGGGCGTTGCGGATCTTCCGGCCGGCGGCGTCGAAGCGCGGCGCCTGAAACTCGATGTGCAGGTGCTGCCAGAGGCCGGGGGCGCGGCTGGCGTTGGCGGCCGGCGCCCGGCCCTCATAGCCCTCGTGGCCCGGACCGCGCGATTCGTCCCACCGCTGGTAGAGCCCGCCGCAGTCCGAGAACTTCGGCGCGAGGACGCCCCAGCTGTCGAACAGCTGCACCTCATAGCGGCCCATCAGGTAGACGCCCGAGTTGGAACCGGGGGCCAGCAGGAAATCGAGATCGAGTTCCAGGTCGCCGTGCGACCAGGTCGTGATCAGGTGGCCCTTGGCGCCGGGCGCCGGGTTGTTCACGAGCACGCCGGTGCCGGCCAGCGGCACGAGGGCTTTGTCATGCCGCGGATCGCCGCCGAGTCCGCCGGCGACCTGCCAGTTCGCGGACAGGGGCGAAAACTCCGCCGGCGAGTCGAGCGACACCACCTCGGGCGGCAGCGAGGATTGGGCCGGCGCGAGCAAAGGCAGGCTGGCAAGCACCAGCAGGGAGCGAAACGGGAGCTTCATAATGGCGGGGGTTCGGATGCCTCGCGCAGGCGGACTGGTTGATGACCTGCGGGTGCCGTCAGGGAAGTTATAGGCGTGGGCTTCCAATCTTGTGCGACCACTGCATTCGTCAAGGGAGGAAGCCGCCCAACCGCGTCAAATCGCCGGGCACGCCGCGTCCCGGGCGCGGCGGGCATCCGCGTGGACCGGCACCGACCGGCGGCCTGTTCCGGCCGCGGGTCGCTCAGCCCTTGCGGCGGCTGAGGAACAGCATGACGCCGCCGAAGAGCGCGAAAATCACGCCCCAGAGCAGGTTCACATTCTGACCCAGGGAATGCTGGGCGTAGATCGCCGGATCCGAGAACAAACCGTAGGCGACCAAAATGACACCGAGGATGAGAAAGAGGAGCCCCATGGGCAGGCGGATATCGAGTTGCATAAGGAGGGGTCGTCGAGGGTTACCAGAAGATGATGTTCAGCACGAGGGCACCGGCCAGCACGAGCAGGCCGAGGGGCATGGGGCGGGAGTACCAGGGGGTGCCGGCCTCCTCCTTGGGCTTGTCCGTGAGCGAGTAGACCAGGCCGCGCAATTCCTCGTTGGTCCGGTTCGGCGCCGTGGCGAGGGAGATCACGAGGGTGCCGACGAAGCAGCCGGTGAAGGCGCAGATCGCCATCCAGAAGTTCTGGGCCATCGAGCTCGAGAAGGTGTGGTGGATGCCGAGCCAGCCGCCCTTGAGCAGGCTGGGCGTCTCGCCCATGGCAATCGTGCTGCCCTGGAAGATGGCGGCGGAGATCGTGCCGATGAGCAGGCCGAAGAAGGCGCCGTGGCCGTTGGAGCGGCGCCAGAACATGCCGAGCAGGAAGGTGGCGAACAGCGGGGCGTTCACAAAGCCGAACACCAGCTGGAGCATGTCCATGATGTTGTTGAATTTTGCGGCGGCGTAGGCGCAGACGGCGCTGATGAGCAGGCCGACGATCGTCGTGAGCCGGCCCACCTTGATCAGGTGCGCGTCGGAGGCGTTCTTGTTGAACCAGCGCTGGTAGAGGTCGTAGGTCCAGACGGTGTTGAAGGCGGTGACGTTGCCCGCCATGCCCGACATGAAGGAAGCCATGAGCGCGGTCAGCCCGATGCCCAGCATGCCGTGCGGGAAGTATTTCGCGAGCATGGCCGGCACGACCATGTTGTAGTCGGGATTGCCGTCGGCCGCGATCGGGAGCGGCATGCTGGCGGTGCCGCCCTTGTAGTAGAGGCCGATGGCGAGCATGCCCGGGAGAATCACGAGGGCCGGGAAGAGCATCTTCGGGATGGCCGCGATGAGCGGGGTGCGCCGGGCGGAATTCATGTTCTTCGCCGCCATCGCGCGCTGGATGACGAGGAAGTCGGTGCACCAGTAGCCGAACGACATCACGAAACCGAGGCCGACGATCAGGCCGAACCACTCGATGCCGATCGGGTTGTCCGCGGGATTGCCCATGTGCGCCCACGAGTGGCTCCACGCGCCGGGCATGCCCTTCGCGGCCGAGTAGCCGTCGAGGTTCTTCATCAGGCCGTCCCAGCCGCCGATGTCCTTCAGACCCAGCAGTACGAGCGGCAGAAAACCCAGGACGATGAGGAAAAACTGCAGCACCTCGTTGTAGATCGCGGAGGTCAGGCCGCCCGTGTAGATGTAGACCAGCACGATCAGGCTGGAGATCACGATGCAGGCGTCGAAGTTCCAGCCGAGGATGGCGTTGAGCAGCTTGGCGAGGGCGAACATCGAGATGCCCGACGAGAACACGGTCATCACGGCGAACGACAGCGCATTGAAGGTGCGGGTCTTCTCGTCGAAGCGCATCTTGAGGTACTCCGGCACCGAGCGGGCCTTGGAGCCGTAGTAGAACGGCATCATGAAAATGCCGACGAACACCATCGCCGGGATCGCGCCGATCCAGTAGAAGTGACTCGTCGCGATGCCGTACTTCGCGCCGGAGGCGGCCATGCCCATGACCTCCTGAGCCCCGAGATTCGCGCCGATGAAACCCAGCGCGCAGATCCACGCCGGAAGCGAGCGGCCGGACTCGAAGTAGTCCGAGCTCGTCTTCATGTAGCGCCGGATCACCCAGCCGATGCCGATGACAAAGGCGAAATAGATCGCGAGGATCAGGTAGTCGACGGTCGCAAGTTGCAGGAGGACGGAACTCGGGGCCGTCGGTTTGTCCATGCTGCCAGCGACAGCCAAGAGGGGTGACAATGCGTAAACGTGCATATCCAGTGAGGGTAAGGGGTTGACCAGCCCACGAGCTGTAACAACAAACACATTCTGCTCAAGCGGGGATATTCAGGCCGGAGTTTATTATGCCAGCTGCGCGACCAGTGGGTGCCGCCTTATCCGGGAAAACGCCGAGTGGTGAAATGCCGGCGACCGCCACCACCGCAAAATCTCGCCGGATCAGGCCGAGGTCGGCAGGACACGCAGCCGGCGAGACTGCCCCGGCCAGGATCCGGCCCGCATCATCCGCCGGGGCCGGCCGGGCCGCCCCAAAAACGCAATATCCGCTAATGTTTGACCATTAGCGGATATTAAAACTGGCGGGATGGACGAGACTCGAACTCGCGACCTTCTGCGTGACAGGCAGACGCTCTAACCAACTGAGCTACCACCCCGTAAATCGGGAAAGAGGCCGCAACGTAGATTCCGAGTTAGGCAAGTCAAGCGTAGTTTGGGAACTCACTTTGCGGGGTTATTCTGGAAGAACTGGCGCGCATTCCGGGTGTCCGTGGCGATCTGCAAACGCAGCTCCTCCATGCTGCCGAACCGGCTCTCGGGCCGGAGAAACTGGAGCCAGTTGACCGTCAGTCTGTCGCCATAAGTGAGCGACGAATGCTCCAGCAAGTGCACTTCCAGGAGCGGCGCGCCGGCCGACTCGACCGTGGGCCGGACGCCGTAGTTGGCGACGCCCTTCAGCGGGTTCTTCGCCGCCGTCAGGACCTCGACGGCATAGACCCCGTAGTGCGGGCGCAACTCCGGCTGCCACGGGATATTCAGGGTCGGAAATCCGATCGTGTGGCCCAGCCGCCGGCCGCGCTCGACCACCCCCTCGGCAAAATAGGAATAACCCAGCAGGGCGTTGGCCCCGGTCACGTCACCCGCCGCCAGCAGCTCCCGGATCCGCGAGCTGCTGATCGGGGCGCCGTTGTGGTTGAGCCGCGGGGCGCTGAAAACCTCGAGCCCCGCCGCGCGCGCCGTGTCGACCAGCATCGCCACATCCCCCACCCGGCCGCGGCCGAAACGCCAGTTCTCACCCACGTAGATGGCGCTGAGCTGCGGCAGGTGGCGCTGCAACCACGGAACGAACGCCCCGGCCTCAATCTGCGCAAACTCCGGCGAGAAATTCTGCTCGATCACAAAATCCAGGCCCAGCTGCCCCAGCACCCGGCGCTTCATCGCCGGCGGCATCAGCAGCGGCGTCGGATTGGCCGGGCGGAACAGCGCGCTGGGATGCGGCCAGAAGGTCAGCACGCCCGCGAGCCCGCCGCTGCGCCGGGCGGAGTGCACGGCCGCGGCGATGACCGACTGGTGCCCGAGGTGCAGGCCGTCGAACATCCCGATCGCCAGGTGCAGCGGCCGGGCCGGCAGCGCCGCCCGTTCGAGGCCGTCAAAATGAAGCAGCGCACTCACAGCGCCACGCTGGGCGCCGCCTCGTAAACCGGGATCAGGCGCTTTTCGATTTCCGGCAGCGAGAGCGCCTCGATCTGGTCGAGCGGCAGGCACTGCGCGATGCCGAATTTCCCGCTGCCCGTGCGGCGGAGGGCCGTCAGGTGCGCCCCACAGCCAAGCTTCTGCCCGAGGTCGTGCGCGATCGTGCGCACGTAGGTGCCCTTCGTGCAGTGCAGGTTGAAAGTCAGCTTGGGCAGCGCCAGTGACAGCAGGTCGAACGAGGCGACCCGGATGAAGCGGGGCTCGCGTTCCACCTCCACGCCCTGCCGGGCCATCTTGTACAGCGGCACGCCCCCGATCTTGATGGCCGAATGCATCGGCGGGATCTGGTACTGGTCGCCCAGGAAGCCCTTCATCGCCTCGCGCACCTGCGGTTCGGTCAGTTCCGGCACCGGGCGGGTTTCCATGACCTCGCCCTCCGCATCCTGCGAATCGGTCACCACGCCCAGCGTGGCCTCGCCCTCGTAGATCTTGTCGACGCTGATGAGGTACTGGGAAATGCGCGTCGCCTTGCCGATGAGCATGACGAGCAGGCCGGTGGCCATGGGATCAAGCGTGCCGGCGTGGCCGATCTTCTTGATGCCCAGCTTGCGGCGCAGGCGGTAAACGACGTCGTGCGAGGTCAGGCCGCCCGGCTTGTCGACGAGCAGCACCCCTTCCATTTCCCTTGGTGATTGAAGGCTCATTTTTTGGCCGCATCGGCCTCCGCCAGCCGCTTGGTCAGCGCGGCGATCAGTTTCGGATAAAAAGCGGTGAGCGTATCCTTGTAGTTCAGGCCCGCGGCATTGGCGTGCCCGCCGCCGTTGAACTGCGCCGCCAGGGTGTCCATGCGGAAGGAGGCGTCCTTGGCCCGCAGGCTGGCCTTGATGACATCCTGCCGCTCCTCGATCAGGACGCCGATTTCCACGCCCTCGATCGAGCGCGCATAGTCGACCAGCCCCTCCGTGTCCTCGACCGTCGCCCCGACCTGTTCAAAAATCCCGTTGGGCAAAATCCCGATGCACACCCGGCCGCCGCACTCCAGCTTGAGCGAGCCGATGTAGTGCTCGAGCAGCTTCAGCTTGCCGAACGACTCGCGCTCATACAGCTCCTGGCCGGACAGCGCCGGCAGCGCCCCGCACTCCATCAGGTCCGCGCTCAGGCGGAACACCCGGCTGGACGTGGAGGGAAAGCGGAACTGCCCCGTGTCGGTCATGATCCCCGTGTACAGCGCCTGGGCGGTGGTAGGATCGACCGGCAGGTCCGCATCAAAGAAGATGCCGGCCAGCACCTCGGCGGTGGCGGAGGAGGAGGTGTCGACGAAATTATACCGGGCAAAGCCGACGTTGGACAGGTGGTGGTCGAAGCAACCCCAGGGCTCGGGGTAAAGCGCGCGGAGCTTCTCCCCCGCCCGGCCGTGGTCGGCGCAATCGGCATAAAGCGCGACGCGCCCCGCATGCGGCGCCTCGTCGCGAAGGAAAAACGGCGTGTCCCCGACCAGGAAGCGGATGCGCCGCGGCACCGGGTCGTTGTTGATGCACACGGCATCGATGCCGCAGGCGAGCAGCACCCGGCAAAGCGCGACCTGCGAGCCGATGCAGTCGCCATCCGGGCGCTGGTGGCCGATCACCGCGACCCGCTGGCCCTCGAGCTCGTGCAGGAGGACGGCAAAGCGGCCGGCGAACTTGGTGTAATGGCTCACGGCTTTTTTTCGCTGCGATCGATCTCCCCGAGCAGCGTCTCGATGCGCAGCGTGCGCGGCGCGTGGTTGTCGTGGACGAAGGCCAGCAGCGGCACATGCCGGAGCACGACCTGCTTCGCCACCGTCTCGCGGATCTCGTCGCGCTTGCCCAGGAGCCACTTGCCGGCCTTGGCCGCCGCGGCGGCGTCACCCAGCACGGAATAAAAAACCTTGGCCTCGCGGAGGTCGCCCGTGATCTGCACGCCCGTGATCGTGATGGCGACCGCCTCGCTGCTGTGGCGCGAGTGCAGGTAGGCGCTGATCTCACGCTGCAGGAGCTCGTTGACGCGGAGGAGGCGGTTGCTCATCGGGATTTTCGATTTTGGATTTTCGAATCTCGATTACCGGTAGCTCAGTGGTCGGCGAAAATCCGGCATTGAGCATCGAAAATCAGAGCGAAGCCCGGACCTTCTGGATTTCAAAGCATTCGATGCGGTCGCCCGGCTGGTAGCCATCGTAGCCGTCGAGGCGGATGCCGCACTCGAGACCGGCGCGGACCTCGTTGGCGTCGTCCTTGAAGCGCCGGAGCGTGCCGACCTTGCCCTCGTAGACGGAGTCCTTGCCGCGGCGGACGCGCGCGGTGGTACCGCGGTTGACCTTGCCCTCGGTGACGAGACAGCCGGCGACAAAACCCTTGGCGACCGGGAAGACCTGGCGGACCTCGGCGACGCCGAGCTTGTTTTCCTTGAGATCGGGATCGAGCAGGTCGGCCATCATCTCCTTAATCTTGTCACTCAACTCGTAGATGATGCCGAAGCTCTGGATCGTGACGCCGTGATGCTTCGCGAGCGCGACGACGCCGTTTTCCTGCTTGGTGTTGAAACCGATGATGACGGCCTTGGCGGCGCTGGCCATGAGGACGTCGTTCTTGCTGATGATGCCGACATCGGACGCGACGACATCGAGCGAGACCTTGGTGCTCTTGATGCCCTCGAGCATGCTCTTGACCGCCTCGAGCGAGCCGAACACGTCGGACTTGAGGACGATGCGGAGCATCTTGCCCTGGGCGGCCGCGATATTGGCAAAGAGCGCATCGAGCGACGTGTCCTTGGGGACCGCCGCGTCGGTGACGTTAACCTTCTTGAGAATATCCTGGGCCTCCTCGGCCTGCTTCTCGGCTTCGCGGGCATTCTTAACGGCGGCAAACTTCATGCCGGAGTCGGGCGCACCCGACCAGCCGATGACGCGGACGGGCATGGCCGGCGGCGCTTCCTTCACGGTGTTGCCCTGGTCGTCGAACATGGCGCGGACCTTGGCGTAGAACGGACCGCACACGAGGGCGTCGCCCACGCGCAGCGTGCCGCGCTCGACGATCACCGTGGCCAGCGGGCCGCGGCCGGCGTCGACCTGCGACTCGATGATGACCCCGCTCGCCTCGGCCTTCGGGTTGGCCTTCAGCTCCAGCACGTCGGCCTGGAGGAGGATCATTTCCAGCAATTCGGTGATGCCCTGGTTCTTGATGGCGGCCACCGGCACCGTGACGATCTCCCCGCCCCAGTCCTCGGGCGCGATGTTGCGCTCCTGCATCTGCTGCTTCACGCGGTCAAGGTTGGCGCCCTTCACGTCCATCTTGTTGACGGCGACCATGAGGGAGACCTTGGCGGCGAGCACCTGCTGCAGGGCCTCGTCGGTCTGCGGCATGAAGCCGTCATCGGAGGCGACGACGAGCACGGCGATGTCGGTCACCGAGGCGCCGCGCGCGCGCATCTTGGTGAAGGCGGCGTGGCCGGGCGTGTCGAGGAAGGTGATTTTGCGGCCGTTGTGCTCGATCTGGTACGCGCCGATGTGTTGGGTGATGCCACCCTCTTCGCCGGCGGCGACATTGGCCTTGCGGATGGCGTCGAGCAGGGAGGTCTTGCCGTGGTCGACGTGGCCCAAGATGCAGACGATCGGGGGACGCGGGGCGAGATTCTTGATGTCGTCCTCGCGGGCCTTCTCTTCCTTGGTGATCTTCGCCTTCTCCGGCGTGACCACGGGGACCTGCGTCTCGCCGCGGTGCTTGATCTCCAGCATGAAGCCGTGCTTTTCGGCCAGCTTGGTGGCGACGGCCTCGTCAATCGACTGGTTCATCGACGCGAAGATGCTCATCTCCATCAGCTCGGAGATCAGCTTGAACGGCTTGAGGCCGAGGGCGACGGCGAACTCGCGCACGATGATCGGCGGCTTCAGGTGAATGATCTTCACGCCGCCTTCCTCCGTGACCGTGACCACCGACACCGGGGACGGGGTGGCCGGCAGCGCGGGGGCGGACTTGATCTGGGACGGAACCGCGGGGGCGGACGGACGGGAAATGGGCGGCGGCGGCGCGATGGGGGACTTGGCGGCCGGCGGCGGCGGCACCGGGGCGAACTTGGCCATCGGCACCGGCGGGGGCATGACGGGAGCCGGACGGGAAATGGGCGGCGGCAGAACCGGGGCGCGGGGGACCATGGCCGGCGGCGGCGGCGGGGCCTTGACGGTCGAAACGGTGACGGGCTTCGGGGCGACCGGCGGCGGCACCGAAGGATTCAACGCGGCGCGCGCGGCGGCGGCGGCCTTGATGACCTCTTCCTTCTCGCGCACGACATCCTGCGCCGACTTCACAAAGACGCCCGGCGGCAGCTTGGGCGTGGACGGCTCGGGCTCGACGGGGGCGGCCGGCGGGGCGACCGGCGCCGGGGCGGCGGCCACGGCACCGTACTTCTTCTCGATCTCGTCGTAGTAGATTTTGCTCACCGTGCTGGAGACCGAACGGGTGTCCGACGAGACATAGCCCTGCTCCTTGAGCCAGACGAGCATGTCCTTGGGCTCAACGTTGTATTGCTTGGCGATCTCGTGGATGCGGGAACTCATTCAGTGGTGTCGGATGGGCGGCGGGGAAAAAATCAATCAGGAACCGGTGACCTTGGCGATGACGCCCTGGGCTTCCTCGGCGGTGAAGCCCAGGTCGGCCAGGTCGGTCGCCTCGACGCCCTCGAAGGCGGCCGGGGAGTTGATGCCGTTCGCCACCAGGCGCTCGGCGATGGCGGGTTCAAAGGCGTAGGTGGTGACCAGCAGGCTGATGGCTTGCGCGCGCGGATCGGCGACGGTCACGCGGAACTCCTCGATGTCGAGGCGCCAGCCCAGCAGGCGGGAGGTCAGGCGGGCGTTCTGGCCCTTGCGGCCGATGGCGACGGCGAGGTCGTCGTTCACCACCCGGACGAGCACGCGCTTGTTTTTTTCGTCGAGGATGATTTCGCGCGGCACGGCGGGCTTGAGGGCCTCGATCAGCATTTCCTTCGTGTCGGCGTGATACGGGATGATGTCGATCTTCTCGCCGCCAAGTTCGCGGACGATGCTCTTGACGCGGGCGCCCCGGGCGCCGACGCACGCGCCGACGGGATCAACCTTCGGGTCGGTGCTGGTGACGGCGATCTTCGTGCGGTAACCCGGCTCGCGGGCGAACGCCTCGATCTTCACCGTGCCGTCGGCAATCTCGGTGACCTCGAGCTCGAAGAGGCGGCGGACAAACTTGCTGCTGGCGCGGCTGAGGATGATCTCCGGGCCGCGGCTGCTGTTCTCAATCTCCAGCAAGATACAGCGGATGCGCTCGCCGGGGGCGTACTCCTCGCCGGGGACCTGCTCCTTGCCGGGCATGACGGCCTCGGCCTTGCCGAGGTCGATGAAGAGGTCGTTGCGCTCGCGGCGGCGCACGGTGCCGCTGACGATGTCGCCGACGGAGTCCTTGAAGTCGTCGTAGATGCGCTCCTTCTCAAACTGGCGGAGCTTCTGCATGATGGCCTGGCGCGCGGTCTGCGCGGCGATGCGGCCGAGGTAGGAGGGATCGATTTCCTTCTCGATGACGTCGCCCACGACGGCGCCCGGCTTGAAGACCTGCGCTTTCTCGACGTGGATCTGGGTCTTCGGGTCCGAGCTGGAATCCACGACCTTGAGCAGTGACCAGGCCTTCATCTGGCCGTTCTTGGGATTGATCTCGATCTTCAGCTCCTGGCCGGAGTTAACGCCCTTCAATGCGGCGGTTTTGATCGCGTTGACGACGGCGGAGATCATGTCGGCACGTGGAATGCCCTTCTCCTTCTCCATGTATTCGAGAACGGTCAGGATTTCGCTGCTCATGGTATGTGTTTTTTGATCGGAAAAAAAAGGCGGACCCGAGGGCCCACCTTTTAGAAAGTGAACTGATTTGTAGGATTACGAGGATACTTAACGGGACAAAGGCTTGTCAAGCCCCGGCAAGTTTTAAGCCAATCAGCCACTTGCACGAGCTTCGCGCTCCAAAAACCAGCCGAGCAGGCCCTGGGCATAGCCGTGGCAAAGAGGCTGCAGGCGACCCGTGGTCACCCCCAGCTTCGGCAGCGTATGCCGCACCTGCACCGGGACATCGCCCAGAAACCAGTGGAACCACAGGCCGAAATGGTCCCGGTCCGTCCTGGCCGCGAGCAGGGGCAGGAAGCCGTCGCAGACCAGGTTATCGAGCCGGGTGCCGCCGAGCGCTCCGGCCAGCAGGTCGGCCTGCACGGTCTCCCGGTATTGTTTAATGGCCAGCGTGAGGCGGACCAGTCGCGTCGGGGTGGTGACCGGCACGCCTTCCGGCCAACGCCCGGCCAGTTGCACCAGGCGGTCCGGCCAGTCCGGGGCGGCCTGCACCCAATGGAGATATTGCCCGATGCGCGTCCGGGGATGATTCGCCGGTCGGACGCCCTGCAGCTGCCAGGCCGCCCCACCCCCGGCATATAATTCACCCGGGTCGCGCGCCGCCGCCCACTGCTCGAGGGGAATCCTCGCCGCCAGCGCGAGCATGGGCGCGCGGTTCTGCTGGTAGCCGAGAATCTCCAGCGCCGTCTGGTGCGCCGCCGCCCGCCAGCCCAGCCGGTCGAGCCGCAGTTTCGCGAAATGCACCTTCTGGGCCCAGCGCGCCCGCGCGTTGGCCTGCAACAATTCCTGCAGCTCCGCCGGCGGGCACGCCGCCAGTTCCGCGAGATGCTGCCATTCATCCCGGGCGGTGATCACTTCCAGCGCATCGTCGGACGCATACTCCTCGAGGTCGCGGTGCAGCAGCGGCAGCAGGACCAGGGTCGGGATTTCCCTCCCGTCGCCGCGTTGCGCCGGGAGCTCGCCGGCCCCCGGGGGGAAAAGCACGACATGCAGCACCACGTTGTCGTAAGCCCGATCGGCGGCATGACCGTGCGCGCGCCAGTCGGACACATGAAAATGCACCTCCACGTCACCGGTGGTTTCCCGGCCGGCGAGCACGACCCTCGCCCCGAGAAAGTCGGGACCCCCGAGCAGATTCCAGGCCCCCGTGGTCCGGATCACCAGTGTGCGCCCGTCGGTCAGCCCGGCCCGGCTGCGGTCAAAGTCGCCGCGCAGCCAGATTTTCTGCACCACGCGCTCGGCCATGGTGAACGGACCGTAAAGTCCCTGCATTTCCGCAACGTGATTCGGTGGGCCGGCCATGGTGGAGATCTGCTCCGCGCCTGGCCCGACGCGATGAAGTGCGATGCAGACGCTGCGAAAAAAACCATCCCGGGCCAGCCCAAAAATCCGCTTCAGGCCGGCCGCTACGGCCTCACCGCTTCCGCCTCACGATGCAGCGGCACGCGGAAAGTCTCCCCCACGCTCACGGCGAGCAGCCGTTGCGAGTCGCCGGCAAAGGCCGCGCGGAGGCGGGCCGCCGGTTCATCCATCGCCTCGGAGCTGAGCTTGAACGTCTCATGGTGGATCGGCACGAAGTGCAGCGCCCCGGCGTCCCGGGCCATCGCCGCGGCCTGCTCGGGACTGCAGTGCGCCCGGATCCACGGATCGTAGGCGCCGATCGGCATCAGCATGAGATCGATCGGTCGCTCCGGATTCTTCAACTTGGCAAAGGCCGGGGTGTACGCCGTGTCGCCGGCAAAGCAGACCGCGTGTCCGCCACGCTCCATCAGGTAGCCATTATAGCCGCGATGGTCGTCGTGCCACGTGCGCGCGCCCCAGTGGGCCACCTCGACGGCGGTGAACCGGATCGGTCCGTGCTTCGTCTCGATCGTGGCCGACTGCCCCCAGTCGAGTTCGTGGATCTCCTTGAAACCGTGGCAGCGCAGCAGGTCGCCGGTGGCCCGCGCCGTCACAACCGGCGTGGCCCGGTCAAACTTCCGCAGGCTCCAGGTATCGAAATGATCGAAATGCGCGTGACTCAGGAGGATCACGTCCGGCGCCGGCAGTTCCCTTGGCGTCAGGGCCGGGGCGACATAACGCTTCGGGCCGAGAATGAACGGCGGGACCCCGGGACCCACCCGGGTGGAAAAAACCGGATCAGTAATCACCCGGACCCCGAAAAAATTCAGGAACACGGTCGAGTGCCCGAGGCAACTGCCCGTGATGGCTTCGTCACTCCAGCGCGCCGGATCTGGCCGGGCGGAGGGCGCCGACGGCTTGCCGCGACCGTCAAAGATCATCTTTCGGATAAAGTTCAGTCGTGGCATCGGGTGGAACGTGGAATAGAATCCGATTCGGCGAAAAGTCTAGCGGGGCTTACCGCCGCCCCGTAGCCGCGCTTGAGCCAGCGAAAGCGTGGTTCCGGCCTCGCCGGCCGACCACCTTGTCGACAAGTTCCAAGGCGGCTACATACTCCCCAGCCGTCTCAGTTCGCGACCGTCGGCTTTCCGTCCCGCCGGTACACCACCCCGCCCTTCATGACAAAACTCACGTGTTCGAATTGTGTCGGATCGCGCAGCGGATCGCCGGCGGTGGCGACCAGGTCGGCGTAGCGCCCGGGCTGGACCGATCCGATGCGGTCCGACGCCCCGATCAGGTCGGCGGCGTTGCGGGTGGCGGCCAACACCGCGTCCGCCGGGGTCATCCCGCCGGCGATCATCAGCCCGAATTCCATGGCGTGGTCGCCCTCGCCGATGTCGGTGCCGTAGGCGATCTTCACGCCGGATTTTACCGCGTTGGGAAAATTCTGCTTGGGCAGCAGGTCATTCGCGAGTTCCTTGGGCGCGGTGCCGGGCGTGAGCAACTCCGGGTGATCGCGGGCGGCAACATAGAAGACCTCAAAGACGGTGAGCGTCGGCACGAGATAAGTCCCGTGCGCCTTCATCAACTCGTAGGTCTGGGCCGTGGCAAACGACCCGTGCTCGACGGAGTCCACGCCGGCGCGCACAGCGGCCTCGATCGCCCCGGCCGGGTAAATGTGCGCCGCGACTTTCATGCCGAGCGAATGGGCCGTCTCGACCGCGATGCGCATCTCGTCATCGGTCATCAACTGCTGGCGCGGGTCGTCACCCGTGGACGCGATGCCACCGGACGGCATCAGCTTGATCAGGTCCGCCCCGCGGCGGCGGTGCTCGCGCACCCGGATGCGCGCGGCCTCCGGCGTGTCGACAATGCCATTGGTCCAGCCGGCGTGCTCGAGGCCGGGATCGAGGCCGTTGCGCGGGTCGCCATGGCCGGCGGTCGGCCCGAGCGGCTCCAGGGAAACCCAGAGACGCGGACCCGCAATCTTGCCGTCGTTGATCGCGTTGCGGACCGCGACGGTGTCATCGCCGCCGCCGACATCGCGCGCACTCGTGAAACCCTGCTGCAGCATGGCGCGGGTGAAAACCGCGCCGTCGAACGCACGATCCAGCGCGGAGTGCGTCAGCCAGTCCTCGGTGGCATTCATGCGGCTGGGCAGCTTGGCGGCGATGTGGACATGGCAGTCGATGAAGCCGGGCAGAACCGTTGCAGTCGACAGGTCGACGACCTCGGCCCCGGCGCGGGTCGTGAACCCGTCCTCGATGCCCGTGATCCGGTCGTCATGAATATAAATGGACACCTGGTGGCGCGGCGTGGCGGAAATTCCATCGAGCAGGCTCCCGGCGTGGATCACGACGTCCGCGGCCCGGGCTCCGGAGGCGAGCCCCAGCGCAACCAGCGCCGCCGCGAGGTTGAATGACAGAACCAGGGCCGGACGCGTGGAGTTAAACTTCATCCTCCTACCATCAAACCCGCGACGCCCCGGGGAAAGAAAAAACGCGGCGCACCCGACCTACAGGAGTTCCTCGGGCGGCACCTCGAGCCGGATCGGCAGCTTCCGCTCCATGACCGCTTCAATAAGCAGCTGGATGCTTTTCGTGGTCGACTCCGTGGGCTCCTCGTCCGGGGCCTCGCGGCTGTAGGCGATTTCCCCGCCCCTGGCCTTCAGTTCGTCCAGAAAAGCATTCAGGTCCCCCGGCTGGATTTCGCGTTCGTTCGCAAAGATCGCGCCCGAGCGGGCCACCTTGATCCGGGCGGTCTCGGCCCGGGGATTGATCCGCTCCGCGTCCGCGATGCTGGAGCCCGGGGAAACCTGCTGCATGACCTGCCGGGCGAGCGCCCGGGTGTCCGCCAGGAGGCCGGCGACTTCCGAAGGCAGCTTGTCCCGCGGGTAAGCCGAAGCCCAGCTCAGGTCGTCCGCGTAGGCGAACCGGACATGAACCCCGGGGGTCTTCACGGCTTCGGGCGCGAACGCCTGCTCGGCCTGCGTCAACGGCAGGTAAAGCACCTCGTGCTTCTTGAGCAGCGCGTCCACCTGGCGCAGGGTGCGTTCATACAGTTCGCCGAATTCGGCCGGCGCGATCAACTTGCTGACCGCCTTCTGGCCGGCCTCGCCGGCGTACCCGATGACCAGCGGCTGGTCCGGCGTGAATGCAAAGCGAAACGTGGCGGGCGTGACCTGCAGTTCAAACCACACCAGCGGCGCCGATCCGGGAGGACCGGCTTTCTGCTTCTTTAAAAATCCAAAAAGACTCATGGCTGGAAAATCCGGCGGCAACGGCCGCTGCTGGTGAACATGGGTGGTGGAAAGTGTGGGCTGGCCCCGTTCGACCGCACCGGACCAAGCCGGGAACGAGCCAATGCCCGCGAGATTTGTCCCAATCGCGCATCGCGTCAAATTCCAAGCGTTTCTCCTCCGGTGCCCCGTGCATTGACATCAGGACCGCCCCGGTTTTGTTCAAGTCCCTGCGGGAAGGGTGGCCGAGTGGTTTATGGCTCCAGTCTTGAAAACTGGCGTGGGCGAAAGCTCACCGTGAGTTCGAATCTCACCCCTTCCGCCATTCTTCCTTCGGAACCCGAAAGAAAATTGCCCGCCGAAGCCTTGGCGAAGCAGGGCCGACTCACGCCGCCGCCGCCCAATTGATCCCCGCCACCTTGTCGTAAGCCAGCCGCGCCGCCGGCACCAGTTCACGCCAGCCGTCCTCAGTGATCCCGGCCAGTGCGAGCATGGCGGGATCGTCGCGCCAGACCGGCCGTTCCCCGGCCAGCCCGAAACCCCAGCCATCCGCAGCCGCGCCAGCCAAATGAAGCATGGCGGCGGCCCCGACCTCCCCGGCCGTCGCCGGCGCCACATGGGATCGAACCGCGCTCACCGTGGCCGCGGAAAAGCGCCAGTGCTCCAGCAGCGTGGCCCCGGCTTCCGCGCCGGTGAGGCCATACGTCGCCTGCTCCCACGCGGCGAGGTCGGGCGCGCCCGCCGCGCCGGGATAGCGCACGGCGCCGACATGATTATTCAAGACGATGCGGCCCAGATTGCGCAGCAACCCCGTGGAGTAGGCGGTGTTCGCGTCGGTGCCGTTGCGCGCGGCGAGGGCGGACATCACCTGACCGGTGGCCACCGCGTTTTCCCAAAAGCGGACGGCCGAAATTTGATACGCGGGCAAATCCTGCTGGCACGCGTGCCGGGCGGCGACGAGCCCGACCAAGCTGTGGATATCGCCGAAGCCGATGCGCGCCACCGCCTCCTCGAGCGAATCGCAGTGGTTTTTCAGCCCGTAAAAGGCGCTGTTGCCCAGCCGGATGATTTGAAAGGTGAGCGCGGGATCCACCCGGACCAGGTCGACAATCTCGTCCAGGCCGGTGTCCGGCTGCCGCAGCAAACCCTCCAGCCGGCCGAAGATGCCGATGGCCGGTGGCAGGGCTGAGCCCAGGGTGATGATGGTGGCGCGGTCCAGTCCCATGGCGGGTAATGCAACCCCCTTGATCGGCCCCCGGCGCGCGAACTTGAGCGATATTTTCCGTTACCCGGTAAAGGCGTGACACCACCCGGCGGCCCCGCAAAAATTCCCACCTTCCG
Organism: uncultured Verrucomicrobiota bacterium; assembly: GCA_903898675.1. Lineage (GTDB taxonomy): Bacteria > Verrucomicrobiota > Verrucomicrobiia > Opitutales > Opitutaceae > Lacunisphaera. The sequence continues at coordinate 812 of CAIUGM010000025.1, read as the reverse complement.
CCCCATGCCGCGCAAGTCGATCCTCACCCAACTGATCGCGCTGATCCTGCTGATCGCGCTGCCCCTGATCGCGCTGATCGGCTATAAGATCTCGCAGGATTTCACCCAGGCCCGGGAACAGGCGCGGGTGGAGTTGCACGTCATGCGCCGGCTCGGCGAGAAGCAGCTCACCAACTACCTGGACAACCTGCGCGGGATGCTGGAGCACCTCGCCGCGAACCAGGCGAACGGAAGCCCGGAGAATCTGCCGACGGACGAGTCCTTCCGGGGCATCATGGGCCTGCTGCCCGACTTCTATAATCTCGCCGTACTGGATGCCGAGGGCCGGATTTTGGTCGCCGGCCGGCGGTTTGTGCAGGATCGCTCGATCTCCCTCGCCAAGGTTCCTCCCTATGACAAGGCCCTCGCGGCGCCGGGGTTTTTTATCAGCGCGCCGTCCAAGGGTCAGTACACCGAGCGCTGGGCCGTGGCGATCTCACAGCCGCTGGTCGCGCCCCAGGGCCAGGCGCACGGCATTTTGGTGGTGCCGGTCGGCCTGCTGGAACTCTCGCGCAAACTTTTCCTGGTGCAGCGCGTCGAGAACGCCGACCTCGCCGTCATCACGACCGACGGCACCGTGATCCTGCGCACGCTCAACCCCGAGCAGGCCATCGGGCAGAAATATTCCAACACCTGATCGGCTCCGTCTTTTCGAGCCACCCTTAGAGTCGGTCTGGATGGTTGGTTGATGTTGCTATGACTGACGCTGGTTGTCCATCCCTGGCGTAGGGAAGGCCCGGCTTGGCGGGCCTGACCGGAGCCAGGGATGGAGA
>CAIUGM010000024.1 GCA_903898675.1 uncultured Verrucomicrobiota bacterium | reverse complement strand
TCTCCATCCCTGGCTCCGGTCAGGCCCGCCAAGCCGGGCCTTCCCTACGCCAGGGATGGACAACCAGCGTCAGTCATAGCAACATCAACCAACCATCCAGACCGACTCTAAGGGTGGCTCGAAAAGACGGAGCCGATCAGTAGGACAACGAGAATGAAGGGTTCCGGTCTCACCGCCGCGGCCCCCCGGGCTTGACGCTGGGGCGCGCGGGCCGGCAGGCTGGCACCATGACTCGTGCCGGTCCGAAGTATCATGTGCTGAAGCTCGCCCTGGTGGCCGCGGTCCTGCTGGGCCTCGCCGGCGGGGGCCTGTGGTGGCTGAAGATCCATGATTACAGCATCCGGCTGTCGATCGACGCGGGCATCGCCGTCCTGCGCGACGCCGGCCCGCTGGTGTTTTTCAGCGCGATGGCGCTGCTGCCGGTCATCGGCTTCCCGATTGCGCTTTTCAACCTGACCGCGGGCACGGCCTTTGCCGAGCGCATGGGTCTGCCCGCCGTGATCGCGTCGGCTGGCGCGGCCGTCCTCATCAATCTCGTGCTGACCTACTGGCTCGCGCGCTACGCCCTGCGGCCCTGGCTCGAGGAGATGATCAGCCGCACCAAGTACAAGATCCCCAAGGTGGCGCCCGCCGATCATGGCGAGATCACCCTGCTGCTGCGCATCACGCCCGGCCCGCCCTTCTTTTTGCAGAGTTACCTGCTCGGGCTCGCCGAGGTGTCGTTCGGGAAGTACCTCTGGATTTCCTGGACCGTCTCGATGGTCTACTCCACCGGGTTCATTGTCTTCGGTGACGCGATCCTGCACGGCAAGGCGCGCCTGGCGTTCCTCGGCCTCAGCCTGCTCGTCGCCGTCGCCCTGATCGTCCACCTGCTGCGCCGCCACTATGGCAAGAAACGAGCCTGAGCTTCCGCCCGACGACGCGGGCCGCATCCGGAGCGTCACGGAGTTCACGCGCGAGGTGAAGGAACTCCTCGAGGGCGGCCTCCGTCCCGGCTGGGTGCGCGGCGAGGTGTCGAATCTCCGCGCGCAGGCCAGCGGCCATGTTTATTTTTCCCTGAAGGACGCCGGCGCGCAACTGAGCTGCGTGCTTTTCCGCGGCGACGCCGCGCGGCAGACGGTCGTGCTCAAGGACGGCGGGCAGGTGCTGGCCTACGGCGGCATCAGCGTCTACGAGACCCGCGGCCAGTACCAGCTCATCGTCCGCGCCGTCATCGAGCACGGCGCCGGCCGGCTCCAGCAGGAACTGGAAAAACTCAAGCAGCGCCTCGCGGCGGAGGGTTTGTTCGACACCGCCCGCAAGCAGCCGGTCCCGCTGCTGCCGCGGACCGTCGGGTTTATCACGTCGCCCACCGGGGCCGCGGTCCAGGATTTCATCCGCATCCTGACGCGGCGCGGCTGGACCGGCCGGCTGGTGGTCCTCCCGGCGAAGGTGCAGGGCGAGGGCGCGGCGGCCGAGATGGCCGCGATGCTGCACGAGGCGGAGGAACTGGGGATTTTCGACCTGCTCGTGATCGGCCGCGGCGGCGGCAGCATCGAGGACCTGTGGGCGTTCAACGAGGAGCCGCTCGTGCGGGCCGTCGCGGCGTGCCCGATCCCGATCATCTCGGCGGTCGGCCACGAGATCGATTACACGCTCTGCGACTTTGCCGCGGATGTGCGGGCCGAGACGCCCAGTGGCGCGGCCGAGCTGATCTCGAGTCACTACGTGGCGTGCGTCGAGCGCGTCAGCCAGGCCGGGACGTCGCTCGTCGCCACGCTGGAAGGCGCGGTGGCGCGGGCGCGGGAAAAACTGGACCATGCCCGCAGCCGGCTGCGGCTGCTGACGCCCGTCGCCGCGATCGAGCAGAGTTACCTGCGGCTGGATGATTTCGGCAACCGGCTGAACTCGGCGCTCCGCGCGGCGACGCAGGGCCACCGGGAATCGCTCGCCGTCGTGCGCTCGCGGCTCGCCGGCGCCTCGCCCGAGAAGCGGGTGCAGCAGGAATCGCATCGGCTGCTGGCGCTGTGGAAGCGGTTGGAATCGGCCAGCCCGGCCTCGGTGCTCAAGCGCGGCTACGCCATCGTGCGCGACGCCGACGGCCGCCCGGTGGCGCGCGCCAAGGGCCTCAAGCCCGGTCAGCCGCTCGTGAATGAATTCCACGATGGGTCGGTCCGGGTGCGGACGGAGTGAGCGGCCGAAGGATGTGGAGAGGCGGATTGGCCACGAAAAACACGAGGAACACCAAAAGGTTTTACCAGTGTCGCAGCATTAGCCTCCGCCAACCCAATGGCTGGCTGCAGCCTGTGATACGAAAAATGGGTTCTCCCAGGGTTCATTTTTGCGTTTTTTGTGTTCTTTGTGGCCAATCAATTCCGGGGGATGGGCCCGATCACGGAATAAATCCGGTGGTCGCGGCTCTCATGGTTGGTCCCCGGCATCCACGCTGGTTGCCAAAACGTAATTTCTACATCCTATCCTCCCATGACCAAGCGGTCCTGCCTCCTCCTTCCCCTCCTCGCCACGGCGGCCCTCTTCGCCGGCGAGACGCCCAACCTTTCCGATTCTACCATGAAAGCCAGCAACCAAAACGTCGTCGGGCCGGTCTGCAAACCGGGCGACGAAAAATCCGCCTGCGGCCTGCCGTCGCGGGTGGTGATCGACATGTCCAAGGCCAGCGTGCAGCACACCGACGCCGAGTGGCGCGAACTGCTCACGCCCGAGCAATACCGCGTCGCGCGCCAGCAGGGCACCGAGCGGCCGTTCCAGAACGAGTTCTGGAACAACCACGCGGACGGCGTCTATTTTTCCGTGGGCAGCGACACGCCGCTGTTCGACAGCCGCGACAAGTTCGACTCCGGCACGGGCTGGCCGAGCTTCACCCAGCCGATCGAGAAGTCGTTCGTCGCCGAGACGCGGGACGAAAGCTGGGGCATGGTGCGGGTCGAGGTCCACAGCGCCGTCGACGGCAGCCACCTCGGCCACGTCTTCGAGGACGGCCCCGCGCCGACCGGCCTGCGCTACTGCATCAACTCCGCCTCGCTGAAATTCATGCCCCGCGCCGAGTACAACGCCTGGGTCGCGAAGAACAGCGGCGCAACGGCGGGGACGAAGTAGGGTGCGATTCGAATGTAGGGCCGGCGCTTGTCGCCGCGCCGAGGGTTCTCATGTGGAACGGCGCGGCGACGAGCGCCGGCCCTACACCTCTCCGGCTCAAGCGCGGCTACATATACTGATCGAGCTATTACCCCAAGCTTGTCGCGTGGGTCATTTTATTTAAGGTCGATCCCGTTGCTCCCGCCGATGTCCCCCGTCGATCTCACCAAAGTCTTCGCCACGATCACCACCCACTGGGACCCGCACATCGCCGGCGAACTGAACGGGCAGCACGTGAAGTGCGTGAAGTTCAAGGGTGAGTTCGTGTGGCACAAGCACGATGCCGAGGACGAGTTGTTTCTGGTCCACCGGGGCTTCATGGAGATGCGCCTGCGCCACGGCGTGGTCCCGATCGGGCCCGGGCAGTTCTATGTCGTTCCCCGCGGTGTGGAGCACCAGCCGTACGCCGCCGAGGAAGTGGAAGTCGTGCTCTTCGAGCCGGCGTCGACGCTCAACACCGGCAACGTCCGCAACGAGCTCACGAAGGATAAACTCAAGCGGGTTGCTTCCAAACGCCCCGAGGCTGAACTGCAGTGACACACTGTTTACCGAATGTGATGAAACTCAAAGCACTCATCGCCATTCCTGCTCTTATTGTGCTCGTGGCGCGCGCCGATGATGTGCGGCCACCTGTTTCTCCGGTCCCAAGCGAAACCAAGGAAATGGCGCCCACGATAAAGACAGAAGTTCCTGAGAAGAGCCTCGTCGTGCCTCCTTTACCCGTTCGACGTCAGGAGGGTATTGGAAGCAAGGGAATGGATATGGTTAACACCGCTGAAGTACTCGCCCGCTTGCAGCGAGCGGCCAAGGAAGTCAGAATTCTGGAGGTTTGGTCACTCGACCCTTCGGTTGATTCTCGAAAAGAGAAGGTGAAGAAAAGCGCGCTTTATCCCTTTCATGATAATTATTCTATCGGCCGCGCAGAACTACAGGGCGACGAAGCGATTCATAAATTGCTGCTGTCGATTATCCGCTCGATCGCGAACGGACCGGATACGAACGATCTTTGCTTTGATCCCCGGCACGGTTTGCGGATTTATGATCAGAAGGGCTTTATCGACGTGGTGGTTTGCTATGAGTGTCTCCAAGGGGTGATCTACGACGGCAAAAATGAGATGTGGTTTCGCACCTCGGCCGATGCGCAGGCGGATTTCGACGCGGTTTTTGCTCAGCTCGGATTGAAGAAAGCGAACTAAGGCAACTTCCGGACCGGTTAGCGGACCCGGCTAGGGCGTGTTTCAGAAAAGTGTAGCCGCGCTGGAGCAGAGCGACAACGTGGTCGGCCAAGCGCCCGGAACCACCCTTTCGTCTTCGACTCAAGCGCGGCTACACAACACCGGTCCGCAGGCCTCGGGCTATGACGGGCGGCTCTTACTGATAAAGCCAGTACTTCCGGCTCTGTTCCTGGTAGACCTTGGCTCGTTCGGCCCAGTTTTGGATGAAGGGGGCGACGTCCACCCGGCCGCCGTCGCGGCGGATGGCGGCGGCCCAGGCGGCCGAGCCGATCACCTTGTTGTACATGCTGGTCTTGTCGCCGGCGGGCAGGATGAAAGGATTCAGCGGGTTCCACTTCGCCGCGGTCTTCATCATGTAGAAGGAGAGCTCCGTCGGGCGCCACGCGTTGTAGTCGGCGACCTCGACGTACACGCCGGTGATGATCTTGCCGTCGCGGGCGATGCCCTGCGCCTTGAGGAGCTTGATGCCGGGGATCCGGTACTGCTCGAGTTCCTTGATGATCTCGTCGGGTGTCTTCTTCGGGTAACTGATGCTGCGGAACGGGTGGTTGATGCCGATGCCCGACTTGAAATCGCCGACCTCGGTGCCGAGGCCGACCATGGCGTAGCCGACGACGGCGGCGTAGTCCTGCACGTAGGGCGACGTGGCGATCCACTTCAGGCCGGTGTCGGGCCAGCGCATCGCGCGGTTCCAGCCGCGCATCGGGACGACCGTGAGCCGGCCCTTGGCGCGGACCTTGTCGGTGACGGCCAGGACGTTGGGTGCGCTCTTCGCCATGCGGGCCAGCTCGCCCATCGTGAGGCCGTGGACGTACGGCACGCGGAAGGCGCCGACGTAGCTGACAAACTCGGCGTCGAGCGGCGGGCCGTCCACCTTGAGGCCGCCGAGCGGGTTGGGCCGGTCGAGGACGATGACCTCCACGCCGTTCTCGAAGCAGGCCTCCATCGTGTAGCGCAGGCAGCTGATGAAGGTGTAGGAACGCGCGCCGATGTCCTGCAGGTCGATCACCAGCGCATCAAGGCCCTTGAGCATTTCCTTGGTCGGCTTCCGGGTCTTCCCGTGCAGCGAATAAACCGGCAGGCCGGTGCGCTTGTCGACCGTGTCGGCGAAGTTGTCGCCGGCCTTGTCGAGGCCCCAGAGGCCGTGCTCGGGGGCGAAGAGGGCGACCAGCCTGGCGTTGGGCGCCCGGCGGATGACGTCGATGGTGTTTTCGCCGCGGCGGTTGAGCCCGGCGGGGTGGGTGAGCAGCCCGATCTTCTTCCCGGCGATGGCGGCGAACTTGTCCGCTTCCAGCACGTCGATGCCCAGCATGACGGGCGGCAGCTTCTCGGCCGGCGGCAGCACCACCAGCGGCGGCGGCGTGACGGGTGCGGTGACGACCGGCTTGCTGACCGCCGGCGCGGCGGGCTTCGCCGGGGGCGGGGTCGCGTTGCTCGCGCAACCGAACCCCAGGGCGAGGACGCTGGCGGCGATGGCTCCCAGGGAAATTTTCACGAGCGACCGGCGGGACATGTGCCGTGATTTCTGAAAATGCCCGGAGGACTTGGCGAGGAGAATCGTTGCACGGACGACAGCAAAGCACGCGCGCCCCGGCCGCGGCCAGCAATTCCGCCGCCGGGCTTGCCTTGGGTGTCCGGTTGCGCTGGGTTGGATCATGGTTTCCCGAGCGGGTCGCGTTGTTTCTTCCGTGGGCTCCGCGCCCGGTATCATCGCTCTCGGCCTGGCCATCGGGGCGGTGTACGGCGGGGTCTGGGCCCACCAGTTTGTCAACTTCGACGACCCGATGTTCCTGTCCGAGAACACCCACGTGATCGCCGGGCTCACGACCGGGAGCATCCGCTGGGCCTGGACCAACAAGGATGCGCTGCTCTGGCAGCCGCTGGCGTGGATGGGGCACATGACGGTAAGCCAGTTCGCGGGCATGCAGCCGGCGCCGCACCTCCTGGCGAACCTCGGCCTGCACTGGCTGAATGCGGCGCTGCTCTACGCCTTGCTCCGCTCGCTCACCGGGGCGGCGGGGCGCAGTTTCGCGGTGGCCCTGCTGTTCGCCGTGCACCCGGCCAACGTCGATACGGTCGCGTGGGCCTCGCAACTCAAGACCACGCTCAGCACCGCCTGCTTCCTCGCCAGCCTGCTGGCCTACACGGCGTCGGCGCGCCGGGGCGAGCGGTTCAATGGCGGCGTGTTGTTGGCGTTTGCCCTGAGCCTGCTCGCCAAGCCCATGGTGCTCCTGTTTCCCGTGCTGCTGGCCTTGCTGGATTTCTGGCCCCTGCGGCAGGTGCCGCCCCTGGATCGCCGCGGGTGGATCCGCTGGCTCGGGCCCAAGATCCCTTTTGTCGTGGTGGCCGTCGCGGTGGTGGCGGTGACCGTGGTGCCGTGGGCCGCGACGACGGCGGTGGACATGGACACCGTGCATGCGCCCGAATGGCGGCGGCTGGCGGCTGTGCCGGGCAATTATCTCACGTACCTGCGCCTCTGCGTCTGGCCGGTCGACCTCGCGGTGCTTTATCCGGAGCAACTGGATCAGCCGCCGCTGCGGGTGGCGGGCGCCACGCTGCTCCTCGCGGGGATCAGTGCCGCGGCGTGGCTGACGCGCCGCCGGTTCCCGGCGCTGCTGGTCGGGTGGGGCTGGTTTGTGGTCACCCTCTTGCCCGCGTCGGGCCTGGTCCGCCCCGGCCAGCACGCCGTGGCCGACCATTATTTTTATGTGCCGGGCATCGGGTTGTTCCTCGCCGCGGTCTGGCTGGTGGCCGACCTGCCCGCCGTCGCGTGGCGTCCGCTCCGGCCCGGGTTGCTGGGCGCCGTGGCGCTGGTGGCCGGCTGGGTGGCCCACGCCCAGGTGAAATACTGGCAGAACTCGGTCACACTGTGGGAGCACGCCGCGGCGGTGACGCCGCCCAGTCCGGCGGGGCAGGTCAACCTCGGCAACGCGCTGCTCGGGGCCGGGCGCGACCGCGAGGCGGAGCGCGCATTCAATGCGGCGCTCGGCCTGGCCGGCAATGATTTCCGGCCGTACGTGAACCTGGCGGTCATCGCCCAGCGGCGCGGGGACAACGCCGGCGCGATCAGCCTGCTCCGGCAGGCGCTGCGCCTGGCGCCGGCCGAGGCGCGCATCCTGTCCAATCTCGGCTCCCTGCTGCAGGACGCCGGCCAGGTACCGGAAGCCCGGCAGCTGCTCGAACGGGCGGTGGCGCTCCGGCCCGAGCTCGCGGAAGCCCAGATCAATCTCGGTGTGCTGCTGGCCCAGACGGGCGACCTGCCCCGCGCGCTTGTCTGCTTTCAAGCCGCGGTTCGCCTGCGGCCGGATGATCCCGTTGCGCAGCAGAATCTGCAGCTGGTCCTCAGGCAGCTGGCCGCCCGGCCGGCCAGACCATGATCACAACCGTGCCGCGGCGGCAGCGAGGAATTCCGCGGTGCGGGGCAGGGCGGCGGCGAGGGGGAATCCGGGCGGGGTGATGGCGTGGAGATGGTCGCTGGGCGGCAAATCGATCTGGCCCGCGAAGACCTCGACCCTTTTCCCGAGCGCCTGTGCTTCGGTGACGAGCCGGCCCGGGCCCTTGCCGCCGAGTGAGGTGGCGTCGAACCGGCCCTCGCCGGTGAGCACCAGGTCGGCGGCCGCCAGTCGTTCCGGGAGGTCAAGCCACGCGGACACCAGATCGAAGCCCGGCACCAGGCGCGCACCACAGGCGACCATCAGGCCGAACGCGATGCCGCCCGCGGCCCCGGCGCCCGGCCGTTCGCCCCACGCGAGCGGCTGGCCGCAGGCTTCGCTCAGCAGGGCCGCCATGCGCGCGGCTTGGGCTTCCAACCGGGGCGTGTCGGCGGGTGCCAGGCCCTTTTGCGGTCCAAAGGTGTAGGTGGCGCCGGTCGGGCCGAGCAGCGGGTTCGTCACGTCGCAGGCGATGAAGATGGGCGGCAAACGCCGCGCCGGCGGCTCGATTCGGGTGATGTACGCCCATTCCCGCGGAACCGGGTGGAGTACCTGCTCCCCAGTGCTCCGGAAAAATCCGAACCCCAGCGCGGCCAGGGCGCCCAAGCCGAGGTCGTTGGTGGCGCTGCCCCCAACGCCGAGGAGAATGGTCCCGGCGCCTCGCCGCGCCGCGTGCCCCAGCAACTCGCCCGTGCCGGCCGAGGAGGCCAGCCATGGGTCGCGCTGCGCCGGGAGCACCAGCATCAGTCCGCTCGCAGCCGCCATTTCGAGGACCGCGAGCGGGCCCGTGGCGTACAACGCCAGCTGGTCGCAGACGATGGGCGGCAGATGCTCACCGGGCACGAAGCCCAGTCCGGCCTGGACCGGGCGGCCCATCGGGCCTGTCACCAGCACCGTTTCCCACCGGCCCCGGGCCGCGGCCGTGAGGGTTTCGCCGAAGCCTTCGCCGCCGTCGGTCAGCGGACAGAAATCGATTTCCCAGGCCGGGTGCCGCTCGTGCAGCACTTCCGCCACCGCGGTGCAGGCGGCGGTGGCGCTGAGGGCGTCCTTGAACTTGTCGAAGGCGACGAGGACGCGCATCGCGGACAGGGCTTCAAGTCTTGCTCAAACGCCGGGCCGCCGCGGCCCGCGCGAGTTTCTCCAGCACGGGAACCGTCTCGTCGAAGGAGAGGCATCCGTCGGTGATGCTCTGGCCGTAGGTGAGCGGCCCGCCCGTCTCGTGCTTCTGGCTGCCGCTGACGAGATTGCTCTCGAGCATGAAGCCGATGATGGCTCGTTCGCCGACGGTGACCTGCGCGGCCAGGTTGACGGCGACCTGAGCCTGCTGGTCGTACTTTTTCTCGCTGTTGCCGTGGCTGCAGTCGACCAGCACGACGGGCAGGGAGCCGGATTTTCGCAGCAGGGCGGCGGCCGCTTGCACGGCCTCGCGCTGGTAGTTCGGTCCGGTCCGGCTGCCGCCGCGGAGCACGAGGTGCCCCTCAGGGTTGCCCGTGGTGGCGAGCACGGCGGGCGCACCCTCGCGCGTGAGCGAGGGAAAGCAATGCGGATGCCGCGCCGACACGATTGCGTCGACCGCCACCTGCAGGTCGCCGTCGGTGCGGTTCTTGAACCCGACCGGCATGGAAAGACCCGAGGCCAGCTCGCGGTGGATCTGGCTTTCGGTCGTGCGCGCGCCGATGGCGGCCCATGACACCAGGTCGGCGTAATACTGGCCGAGGGTCGTATCGAGGAACTCGGTGCCGATGGGCAGGCCGGCGGCGTTGATGTCCAGCATCAGCTGGCGCGCGAGGCGCAGGCCGGTGTTCACCTGGAAGCTGCCGTCGAGCAGCGGGTCGTTGATCAGTCCCTTCCAGCCGACCGTCGTGCGGGGTTTTTCAAAGTACACCCGCATCACCACCAGCAGGTCGGCGGCGAGGCGGTCCGCCACCGGCTTGAGCCGGCGGGCGTAGTCCAGCGCCGCCGCCGGATCGTGAATGGAGCAGGGGCCGACGATGGCCAGCAGGCGGTCATCCCGGCCGTGGAGGATCTCACCGACCGCCCGGCGGGAAGCGTCCACCAGCGCGGCGCCGGTCTCGGCCAGCGGCAGGTCCTCCTCGAGGATCGCCGGGGAAAGCAGCGGGCGGGCGGTGCGGATGCGGAGATCGGAAGTCGGCTGGCGCATGGTGGAGTGGTCAGTGAACAATCCGCGCCGGAAAAGGCACGGAGATTTTACGGACCACGAAGCACCCGGCGGGGCCGCGGTGACGCCGGAAGAATTCAGACGGATTTAACCACGAAAAACACGAAGGACACGAAAACGAACGAAGGACGGGCATGAAACCATTCCGGGTTTTGTCATGGCGGGCAGGGCTTCAAGGCGAAGTGACTGAAGGAGCGCATCCTTTCGTGTGGTTCGTGTATTTCGTGGTGACCCTCCGAAAGTTTGGTGCTGTTCAGCGGCTTGTCGCCGGTCCGTTCAGTCCCTGCAAAAAATCACGGGTGGCCCACGGGGCTTTGCCGGTGAAGTTCGCGAAAAAATCCGCGCCGGCACCGATCTTGACCCGGTCAGCCGTCCACTCCGGCGAAAGCACATTGGCCATCAGCGCATGGGTGGCGCCGGGCTGCAGCCGCAGCGCCTTCCAGCAGCCGGCGGGCACGGCGATGACGAGTTGCTGACCGGCGGCCAGGTCGCGGCCGAGTGTGATTTTCTCCGCGTGCCCATCGGGGTGGAAAATAAAATAATCCACCGGGCCGCCCTCGAGCAGGATGTGGGTATCGTCGGCATCGAGCCAGTGCAGGAAGTTGGTGTTCAGCTCGGCGGTCAGCAGGTAGTAAATGCGGCTTTGCGCGGCGAGGGACCGGCCGCGGACACTGACCGTCTGCGCAGAGCGGCTGATGAAACCAAAGTAGCCCGATTCGCCCGGCAGGTAGTCCAGGTGGAGCGTGGCGATGAGTTCGCGGGCCCGATCACTGGCTGGCGGCGCAGGCTCGGCGGCGGGCAGGATTGGCAGGAGCGTGGTGAGGAGGAGTAAGTGGCGGAGAAGCATGGTGACGCTAATAACTAACGAGGTTTAAGGAGTGTTTTCAAACCCTCCGGCAGGCATTTCTGTCATTCTGAGCGTAGCGAGGAATCCAGACGGCCACGAGCGTGATGCCACGTGTGAGCGCGTGGATCCTTCGTGTTGCTCAGGATGACAAACCGGGCTTGAAGACACTTCCCATTCTTTCCTTTATCCCGCTTGAATCTGCGTTCCGGGCGCCCCGGGCGCCCGGGTTTTTGGTCGACGCTCGGCCCGGTGAGGTCAGTTTTGCGCAATGTTCGCCCTTTGCCAGCACGGTTATGAATCGTTCCTCGAGCGCGAGCTCGGCGATGCCGGGCTGGTCGTGGTGGAGAAGGGGCCGGGTTGGGCGCGGGCCGAGCTGCTGGCCGACGATCCGGTCCGGCATGCGCTGAAGGAGCTGGCCTTTCCGCAGCTGACGCTGCTGGCGCCGCGGGAGCTGCGCGGGGAGTCGGTCAACGCCCTGGCCCAGCAGCTCGCGGACTATTTCCTCGAGAGCCTGCGGGGCGAACGCCTGGAGGCGGCGTGGCCGTGCATTTTCGCCACGGTGCCGGAAGTGGTCGGGCTCGGCCGGCGCGCCAGTGCCGTCGAGAAGGCCTTCGGCGAACTGCTGCGGAAAAAACTCTCCCGCGTGGCCAAGCTCGCGGTGCCGGAGCTGCCGCGCGGCGCAGGCCCGGTGCGCGGGCTGCTGGTGTTCTTCGCCGATTTTGGCCGGGTCTTCGTGGCCCGGGAAGCCTGGCAGGGCGGGCAGCGCCGCATGGCCGACGACGAGCTGGCGCCGTCCCGCTCCTACCTGAAGGTCGAGGAGGCCTACATCGTGCTCGGGCGCGAGCCGCGGCCCGACGAGACCGTGGTCGATCTCGGCGCGGCGCCGGGCGGCTGGAGCTTCAGCGCGGCGAAGCGCGGCGCGCGCGTCATCGCCGTCGACAACGGCCCGCTCAAGGGCGGGGCGTGGAACAACCCGCTGATCGAGCACCGGCTGGAGGACGCCTTCCGGTTCGTGCCCCCGCCGGGTGTCACGTACGACTGGCTGTTCTGCGACCTCGTCGAGGAACCGCACCATGTGATGCAGAATATCGTGACGCCCTGGCTGGCGAACGGCTGGTGCCGGCACTTCGTCATCAACCTGAAATTCGGCCACGTCGACGCCCTCGGGTTGCTGGGCGAGCTGCGGGCGGCGGCTTCGCCGTTCGCCGCCCACGCGGACAACTGCCGGATCCGCCACCTCTACCACGACCGCGAGGAATTCACCCTCGTCGGGGCCGCGCGCCCGCGCGCCTCGTAGGCCATGCGCATCGCTTGCTGCGCATGAATTGGCGGCGGCCGGCCCGCGCCGCCTGATTTTTCCGCCGAGCGGGACCAGAGCGGGAAAATGCAGCGCGCGACCTGCTGGACGGCATCACGCTTCGTGATATGTCGGCCACCACCACGGGTCGCGTTTGACGGGGCGACGCACCACTCTATCTAGTGATGGGTGTTGTCCTGGCCACCCGGCCGAGACGGAGGTTCCCCGATCCCACGTCGTCGCTACTCCGCCCGGTCCCGCCGCCGCGGCCTCATTCTGCCTGCCACGTCCACTTATCATTCATCTTATTCATGCAACCCTCTTCCCTGGCCCACGGCCACCCCATCGATCTCTCCCCCAGCCAGCCGGCCCGCGGCCATGGCGCCCACCTGCTGAGCCGCGCCATTCCCATGGCGGACCGCTTCGTCAACAAACGCGACGGCACCAAGGTGCGTTTTGACCTGAACAAAATCACCCGCGCCATCGCCCTGGCCTTTCACGAGGTGCGCACGGACAGTGCGCCGAATCCGTACCGCGACGACATGCTGGCGTGCTTCGGGCTGGAGAGCGACGCCTTCATCGAGGTCACCAAAATCGCCGCCTCGGTCTCGCAGATGCTCGAGCTCTACTACCGGGACGGCAAGCATCCCTCCATCGACCAGATCCAGGATGCAGTCGAGAAGGCCATCGCAGCCTCGGGCCACTGGGAGGTGGCGCGGTCCTACGTCCTGTACCGCGCCCGGCGCGCGGAGCACCGCCTGGTGCCCTACGCGGACAACGGGATGTCCGACTACATCGCGATGGCGAAGTACGCCCGTTACCGTCCGGAGCTGGGCCGGCGCGAGGTGTTTGCCGAGGGGGTCGAGCGGGTGGAGGACATGCACCTCCATTTCTTCTCCGCCAGGCTGGAGAGCAAGTTCCCGCCGGCGCTGCCGCCGGCTGTCGCCGGGCTGGCCGGGGAAAACGCCGGGCTGCTGGCCGCGACGCTCTGCAACAACAACCTCTACCAGGTCATTCACTCGGTGTTCGCGCAGGTGGCCGCCAAGAAAATCCTGCCGAGCATGCGGTCGATGCAGTTTGGCGGCGAGGCGATCCTCAAAAACCACAGCCGCATGTTCAACTGCAGCTTCTCGAACGTCGACCGGCCCGATTTTTTCCGCGAATATTTCTTTTTGCTGCTGAGCGGCTGCGGGGTGGGCTTCTCGGTGCAGAAGCACCACGTGGCGGCGCTGCCGCCGCTGCCGGCCCGGCTGGCCGAGAATGACCTGCCCGTCTGGCACTACTCCGTGGCCGACACGATCGAAGGGTGGGGTGACGCGCTCGATGCCCTGTTCAAGTCGTTTTACGAGGGGCGGAAGATCGAGTTCAGCTTTGCCGGCATCCGGTCCCGGGGCCAGCCGCTCAAGACCTCGGGCGGCAAGGCGCCGGGCCACCTGCCGCTCAAGAAGGCGCTGCACAAGGTGGAACACATCCTCGAGCAGGCCGCGGGCCGCTCGCTCCGGCCGATCGAGGTGTACGACATCAACATGTACATCGCCAAGGCGGTGCTGGCCGGCGGCATCCGCCGTTCCGCCACGATCTGCCTGTTCTCGCCGGACGACGAGGAGATGATGAACGCGAAGACCGGCAACTGGTTTGAGAAGAACCCGCAGCGTTCCGCCTCCAACAACTCGGCGATCCTCTCGCGCAGCGACAGCAATTTCGAGCACTTCCGCAAGCTGTTCAAAGCCCAGAAGGAATTCGGCGAACCCGGCTTCTTCTTCTGCGACCACCCGGACGCGGGCTGCAATCCCTGCGCCGAGATCAGCCTGCTGCCCGTGGTAGACTGGGAGCTTTCGGGCGACGAGCTGAGCGAGCTCTTCCGCAACGGCTACAAGGGCGACCTGCCCGGCACCGCGCGGCTCTCGGGCTTCCAACACTGCAACCTGACGACGATCAACGGCCGCGCGGTCACCTCGCCCGAGAGTTTCTACCAGGCGTGCATCGCGGCCACCGTGATCGGCACGATGCAGGCGTGCTACACGGACATGCCCTACCTCGGGCCCGTCACCAAGCTGCTCAACACCCACGACGCGCTGCTCGGCGTTTCGATCTGCGGCTTCATGGACAATCCCGACATCCTCTTCGACCAGGACGTCCTGCGGAACGGCGCCAACCTCTGCCGTGCGACCAACCAGCTTGCCGCCGCGCTGCTCGGCATCAGGCCCGCGGCCAAGATCTGCACGACCAAGCCGGAAGGCACGGCCAGCCTGATCCTGAACGCGGCGTCGGGCATCCACCCGCACCATGCGCGCCGGTATTTCCGGCGGGTCCAGGCCAACCGCAAGGAACCGGTCTACACCTTCTTCAAGTCGCTCAATCCGCAGATGACGGAGCCGTCCGTCTACAATCCCGAGACCGACGACGTGATCACCTTCCCGGTCGAGGCACCCAGGAAGGCCATCCTCCGGAAGGACCTTAACGCCGTCCAGTTCCTCGAGCTCGTGAAACTGGTCCAGCGCAACTGGGTCATCACCGGCGGGGACCCGCATTCGCGGTCGCCCAACCTGCACCACAACGTCTCCAACACCTGCACCGTCCGGGCGGACGAGTGGGACGAGGTTGCGGCCTTCATCTGGTCCAACCGGCATTATTTCACCGGCATCTCCCTGCTGCAGGATGCCGGCGACAAGGCCTACGCCCAGGCCCCGCGGGAGGAACTCGGCACCGAGGCCGACATCATGAAATGGAATTCCCTGCGCCCCGCCGTGGTCGACTACACCAAGATGGCGGAGGCCACCGACGAGACCGAGCTCAAGCAGACGGTCGCGTGCGCGGGCGGGAGTTGCGATATCATCTGAGCCGGTTCGACGGGACACCTGTAGCCGCGCTTGAGTCGCAGACGTTCCGAGCGCCGCAGGCGCGACAAGACCGGGGCCGCAGGCAACCGGACCAAGCGTGGTTCCGGCCTGGCGGCCGGCCACGTTGTCGCCTGGCGCCAACGCGGCTACGGTTTAGCCCGTGCGCTCGGCCCTTGTCATGGCTCGCCGCGGGCTCCACGCTCCCGGGCCTTGAGCTCCAAGCCCATCCCCTCCGTCAAAGTCCGGGAATTGAACGTCTGCGGCTGGCAGGCCGTGTCCACGCTGTTTGCCCGGCACCCCGGCGAAGTGCGGCGGCTGTTTTTCGACGCCGCCACCGGCCGGCGCGCCGGGGAGTTCTGCTCGCTGCTCGCGCAGCACAAGAAGGTCTACCGCCAGGTGGAGCCGGCCGAGTTGGAAAAGATCGCCGGTTCGCTGCACCACGGCGGCATCGTGGCAGTCATCGGCGAACGGCCGATGAAGAAGGTGACGCGCGAGGTGCTCGACACCTGGAGCCGGACCAAGGCGCCGCTGCTGCTGCTCGACCGCGTGAGCAACGCGAACAACATCGGCGCGATCGTGCGGACCGCGGCCTTCTTCGGCGTGCGCGACATCATCATCGCCGACCACCCGGCGCAGGCGCTGCCCGGCGAGGCGGCCTACCGCGTGGCGGAAGGCGGGATGGAATTCGTGGATTTCTACCGCGTGCCGTCGCTGCCCGGCCTGTGCGCGGAGCTCTCGCGCCACCACTTCCTCATCGGCACGAGCCTGCGCGGCAACCAGCTCTCGCCGGCGGCGGCGAAGGAGCGCGGCCTGCCGCGTCCGCCCGCCGTGATCCTCGGCAACGAGGAGAAGGGCATGTCCCCGGAAGTCGCGGCCCGCTGCGACCGCCTGGTGAAGATTCCCGGCACCGACGCGATCGAGTCGCTCAACGTCTCCGCCGCCGCCGCCGTGCTCTGCTGGGAATTCTTCGGCAAGCGGTAATAATCGCGGGTTGAACCTACTCCCCTCAATTTGCAGGCGTAGAAAATGGCAACAAACTTGGCCTACTTTGATCTGAGCAAAGAAGAAAATGTTT
This sequence comes from uncultured Verrucomicrobiota bacterium, assembly GCA_903898675.1. GTDB lineage: Bacteria > Verrucomicrobiota > Verrucomicrobiia > Opitutales > Opitutaceae > Lacunisphaera. The sequence continues at coordinate 38,331 of CAIUGM010000024.1, read as the reverse complement.
GCGAATATCACAATTGGAATCTTCCGCCGGTGGCAGGCGAAGAGAAAGATAGTGGCCCTTCTCATCAGTTCTCACGGTAAGCATACAGAAGCTGCCGTTTTGCGGGATGACAGCGGCTCGGCATATCAGATCACGCTTCGCGCTTCGGGTTTCTATATTCGCCCAAGCCTCACCGTCGCGGAGTTTATTCCCGACACAATGCGCGTCCTGCATCAGGAGAGCTTTGCCACAACAGTCTTCGGCTTAAGCAGCGATCTTGATCGCGCGCTCGACCAAGTGTTCGCATGGATGTTGGAAAATAAGGCGAAGCGTTTGCCGCAGGACGAAGAGATGAAGCTCGTTCGCGTAATGTTCGAAAAAGGTAAAGCACCCAATTCTGAAGGTCGTGTGACGCGGTAGCCGGCACTCAATCTTCATTGGGTCCAGCAATGAGCCTTGAAAAACGGACACTGAGCAATTGCCCCCGAGATCACCGCCCCAACAACCGCCCGAGCAACCCCGGTTTCTGCTCCGGTCCGCCCAGCAGCGGCGCATAGTGCCCCGCCTTTTTGTAGAGGATGACCACATCCTGCATGCCCCAGGCTTCCTCGAGGTACGCGCGCATAATGATGTCGGGGTACTGCTGCAGCACGCGCATCAGCCATTCGGGCGAGGTGACGGCGACGCCGTAGTCGCCGTGCTCCTTCTCGAAATACTTTTGGTAGGCGAAACCGGTGCGGGCGTACTGGTCGAGCAACGCGGCCTTGTCGATGTTCTCGGACACATCCTGCCGGCCGCTGGCCAGCAGGCTGGTGAAGCAGCGGCCCTGCGTGGTGAACACGATCACCCCGCAGTCGCGCGTCCACTTGATCAGGCAGTCGAGCGTCGCCCGCCAGCGGTCCTCGCTGAGATGGGTGACGAGCGAGCCGACCCAGATGAGGTCGAACTGGGCCTGGAAGGGCAGTTGGCTGAGGTCCGGCTGGGAATAGACGGGCTTGGCGCCGAACTGCCCGGCGCAGAAATCCACCCCGTCGCGGTCGAGGTCGCAGGCCGTGATCTGCGCGTAGCCATAGTGGGCGCGCAACCAGCGCAGGACCCGGCCGTGGCCGCAGGGCAGGTCGAGGATGTCGGGGTAGTGGGGCCTGTCGCACAGCACCGAGGAAAAGTGGATCAGCTCCAGCGCGCGCCGGCCGAGGTCGAAATACAGCTCGGGCACGCCGGCCGCCACCATGCCATCGCGGGGCGCGAGCGTGCGGTCGACCGCGAGCTGGCTAAAGTCATAGAGCGCCTTCATGCGCCGCAGCGTCGCGACAATCGGGGGCAGGGCAAACGCGAAAACAAATGGCTGGCCGGGTTGGCGGCGACCGGCACAATTGCCGCGGTGAATACCCCGCTCTGGGACGATAGCGAATGGCCGCCGCTCCCGCGGTTCTCGGGCACGGTGCGGGCGGACGTCTGCGTCATCGGCCTGGGCGGCTCCGGCCTGGCGGCGCTGGAGGAGCTGGCGGAGCGCGGGGTGAACGCGGTGGGGCTCGACGCCGGCGCGGTCGGCGCGGGCGCGGCGGGTCGGAATGGCGGTTTTGTCCTGGCCGGGCTCGCGAATTTTTTCCCCGCCATGGTGGCCGCGTACGGCAGCGAGACCGCGGCGGCGCTCTACCAGCACACGGTGGATGAAATCCGGCGGCAGGTGGCGGTGCTGCCCGGCAGCATCCGGCAGACCGGTTCGTTGCGGATCGCCGCCGATGCCGCGGAGCTGGAGGCCTGCCGGGTGCATCTCGCGGCCTTGCGCTACCACGGCTTTGCGGGCGAGCCTTACGCGGGGCCGGAAGGCGAGGGGCTCCTGCTGCCGACCGACGGCGTGATGCAGCCCTTGCGCCGGGTGCGGGCGCTGGCCGGGCGCCTCCGCGCCCGCGGCGGCCTGCTCTACGAAAATTCCCCGGTGCGGAAAATCGCGCCCGGCGCGGTGGTGACCGACGCCGGGACGGTGCTTTGCGACACCGTGATCGCGGCGGTGGACGGGCGGCTGGAAAAACTCTTCCCGGAACTCAGCCCGCGCGTGCGCACGGCGCGGTTGCAAATGCTGGCGACCGCGCCGGCCCCGGAGGTGAGCTTCCCCCGGCCGGTTTACTGGCGCAATGGTTACGAATACTGGCAGCAACGGCCGGATCACACGGTGGCCCTCGGCGGCTTCCGCGATCAGGCGCTGCAGGACGAATGGACGAGCGACGCGGAGCCGACCGAATTTATCCAGGGTCTGCTGGAGAAATTTCTGCGGGGCCACCTGCAGGTGCGGGCGCCCATCACCCACCGCTGGGCGGCCTCCGTGGCCTACACAGCGGACGGCCTGCCGGTGCTGGAGGAAGTGGCGCCCAAGGTCTGGGCGGTCGGGGCCTATTCCGGCACGGGCAACATCGTCGGGGCGCTCACCGCCCGCGCGGCGGCCCGGCTCGCCTGCGGCCAGCCGGCGGAATGGGCGCGGCTGCTGGACGCGGCGCGGGCCCACCGCCGCAAGTCATAACGCCGGCTCCGGAATTGACAGACCCGCACCGGGCCGTCACCACTGGCAGCCGATGAATCGCGTTGCCGCCTATTTTTATTTTGGTTTTGCGGGTTACTTTACCCCGCAAAACGTGGGCGGCTATTCCCAGCGCAAACTCTGACCTGAAACCAGAATCACTTTGCAAAGGAGCCGCCCAGACCCGGGCGGCTTTTTTGTTTTCCCCACCCCAGCCAACAAACTTTTTAACCACGGATTTCACGGATGAACACGGATCAAATCAGCAAGTAGCCGCGCTTGAGCCTGCGAAAGCGTGGTTCCGGCCTCGCGGCCGGCCACGTTGTCGCCGGGCTCCAACGCGGCTACACTGATGCATCCGTGAAATCCGTGGTCATATTCCCTCTCACCTCCCCACCACCATGATCCTCCCCAAGAACAACCGCCTCACCGATGAACAGGTCGCCGAGCTCACCGTGATCGTCACCGAGTTCGGCTGCCGCATTCAGCCGATCGTCGGCGCTGTGCGCACGATCTACGCCATCGTGGGCGACGAGCGCCATGAGCTCATGATCAACCGGCTCGAGGGCCTGGCGTTCGTCGACCGCGTCGACACGATCCAGTCGCCGCACAAGCTCATGGACATCAAGTCCGACCTGGCCAGCCACCGGGTGAAGATCGGGACCGTGACCCTGGGCGAGGAACTCCTGGTCATGGCCGGTCTCTGCACCATCGACCCGAAGAATCCCAATTACTTCTACGAGACCGCCCACGCGGTGCAGGAGGCCGGTGCCCAGGCGCTGCGCGGGGGCGTCTGGAAACCCCGCACGAACCCCTACGCGTTCCAGGGCGACAACCGGTCGCTCGACATTTTGATGGAAGGCTCGCGCCGCACCGGCCTGCCGGTGGATGCCGAGGTGATGGACGAGGAACAGCTCCGGCTCGCCCTCGACGCGGGCGTGCACGTCCTGCAGATCGGCGCGCGCAACGCGCTCAACTATTCGCTGCTCCGGCAGGTGGGCAAGGCCATCGCCGGCAAGCCGACCGCCGTGCTCCTCAAGCGCGGGATGCACCTCGGCACGCTCAACGAGTTCATCTCGGCCGCCGAGTACATCGTCAATTTCGGCAACCCCAACGTGATCCTCTGCCCGCGCGGCACCCAGCCCGGGCTCGACGGCTACCGCAACCACCCGGACGAATCCATCACGCCGCTCCTCAAGGAGCGCACCTGGGCCCCCGTCGTGGTCGACCCGTCCCACTCGGTCGGCAAGGCCGCCTATGTGCCCGCCTGCGCCCTGGCCGCCGTGGCCTACGGGGCCGACGGTCTCTGCATCGAGGCGCACGTCAGCCCGAGCCACGGGCTCGGCGACGACCCGAAGCAGGCCGTCACGCCCAAGGCGCTTGCGGAGTTGATTACCCGGGCCAAGGCCCTCCATGCTCTGCGCCGTTCCGCGCTGCCGTCCGTCTCCGCCCCATGAAAAAAGAACTCACCCAGATCCGCGCCAAGATCGACGCGCTCGACCAGAAGGTCGTGAAGCTCCTCAACACCCGCCTGAAGTGCGCGCAGGCCATCGGCGAGCTGAAGCGCGGGGCGAAGACGCGCATCTACGTGGCCGAGCGCGAGGCCGATGTGCTGCGCCGCGTGCAGGCCTCGAACCAAGGCCCGATCAAGCCGGCCGCGCTCCAGGCCATCTACCGTGAGATCATGTCCGCCGCGCTGGCGCTGGAAAAACCGCTCTGCATCGCCTACCTCGGGCCGGAGGCGACCAACACGCACCAGGCCGCGCTCCGCAAGTTCGGCTCCAGCGTCGAGTACCGGCCGATCCCGACGATCGCGGACATCTTCACGGCGGTGGAGAAGGGCGAGGCGGACTACGGCGTCGTGCCGGTGGAGAATTCCACCGAGGGCTCCGTCCGCGACTCGCTCGACCTGTTTGTCGAGACGCCGCTCAAGATTGTCGCCGAGCTCCACCAGGAGATCGAGCACACGCTGCTGTCACACGAGCCGCTGGCGAAGATCAAAAAAATTTACTCGAAGGACCAGGCGCTCGCCCAGTGTCGGCGCTGGTTGCAGCGCAACCTGCCGCACGCGCAGCTGATCGACGTCGACAGCACCGCGCGCGGCGTGCAGATCGCGGCGAAGGAAAAGGGGGCGGCGGCCGTTGCGCCCCGGCTGGCCGGCGAACGCTACGGCGTGCCGGTGGTCGCGACGCATATCCAGGACATGAAGAACAACACGTCGCGCTTCGTCTTCCTCGGCCGCGAGGCGTCGGGTTCGGCCGGCAGCGGCCACGACAAGACGAGCCTGCTCGTCTCGCTCCACCACGAGCCCGGCGCGCTGCTGCATGCGCTCCAGCCCTTCAATCGCCGGAAGCTCAACCTCACGCGCATCGAGTCGCGCCCGAGCCGGCTGCGCCCGTGGGATTACATTTTCTTCCTCGACGTGAAGGGCCACTACGAGGACCCCGCGATGCAGGCCGCGCTCAAGGAGCTCAGCCGCAAGTGCCCCCTCGTGAAGTGGCTCGGCAGCTACCCGGTGGCGAAGAAGTGAGGGAGATTTCCCTCGTAGTGGCGCAGACTTGCTGCGCCCTTCGTGCGTGATGCAGGCCTCGAGGGCGCAGCACCTGTCAGCCATAGGCCGGACGACGGCTGAAGACTGCGCCCCTACCACGGCGTCTGAATGATGCCACTCCTCGGAATTTTGACTCGGCACGGCTTCGCCCCTGCGGTTAGCTCGGATCGTGCGCGCCCTGAAGATTCTCTTCGTCAGTCCCGAGGTGGAACCGTTCGTCAAGGTCGGCGGCCTCGCCGACATGGTGGGCGCCCTGCCCAAGGAGCTGGCGAAGCTCGGCCATGACGTCCGCATCGTCTGCCCGGCCTACGGCACGGTGAAGCGGATCGGGGAATGGCACGCGCGCCCGGAACCACTGGGCGTGGAGGTCGGCCCGGCCACGGCCTGGGCCCGGACCTGGGAGACCGTCCTGCCGGGCACGGCGGTGCCGGCGTACTTTATCGAGAACAACGATTTTTTCTCGCGGCCCGAGGTCTACACCAGCCCGTGGGGCTCGTGCGAGGACAACGACCTGCGCTTCGCCTTCTTCTCGCGCGCGGCGCTGACGCTCTGCCAGCAGCTCGGCTGGACTCCGGATGTCGTCCACGGCCACGACTGGTCGGTGGGCCTTGTGCCGATGATGCTCAACACGACGCTGCGTGCCACGCCCCTCGGCCAAACCGCCTCGGTGTTCACCATCCACAACCTCGAGCACCAGGGCTACTCGCCGTCCCGCGTGGTGAATTACGCCCGGTTGCCGTGGTCGGAGTTCCTTCGCGACGGCCTGGTTTCCGACGGCATGGTCAACCTGATGCGGACCGGTCTCTACCAGTCCACCAAGCTCACGACCGTGAGCCCGACCTACGCCGGCGAGATCCGGACCGCCGACGGCGGCTTCGGGCTGGACGGCGTGCTGCGGTTCCGGGCGGGCGACCTGGTTGGCATCGTCAACGGCATCGACGATGAATCCTGGGACCCGGCGCGCGACCGGGCGCTGCCGGCGAATTATTCCGCGGCGGACCTGGCCGGGAAGGCGCACTGCAAGGCGAAGCTGCAGGAGCGCTTCGGGCTCGAGGTGAATCCCGCCATTCCACTCTTCGGCGTTGTTTCCCGGCTGGCCGCGCAGAAAGGCCTCGACCTGCTCGCCGAGGCGCTGCCCGGCATCCTCGACGGGATGAAGGTGCAGTTCGTGCTGCTGGGCAACGGCGACAGCCGGCTCGAGAACACCTTCAACTGGGCGAACCAGGCCTACCGCGGCAGTTTCGGCGCGCACATCGGGTTCGATGGCGGCCTGGCCCGGCTGATCCAGGGCGGCAGCGACTTCTTCGTCATGCCCAGCCGGTCCGAGCCGTGCGGGCTCACGCAGATGTATGCCATGCGGTACGGCACGCTGCCCATTGTGCGCGCGACCGGCGGACTGGTCGACACGGTGGAAAACTACGTCGAGGGACAGGAGCGCGGCACCGGCTTTGTGTTCAATGACGCGACTGCTTCAGCGCTCACAAACAGCATCGGCTGGGCGTGTGCCACGTATTACGACCGGCCGCGGGAACTCGCGGGGCTCCAGCAGCGGGCGATGGCGGTGGATTTTTCGTGGCGGCACAGCGCCCCGCAATACGTCGACCTCTATCGCTGGGCGGTGGAACGCCGCACCGGGGTTTATCCGGGCTGAGGGGGGAAGCGCCGGAGATTGTTCAATTTTCAGCGTTCACTGTTCAATGTTCATTGATTGAGGAGAGAGCGGTTTCAGTAGTCCTATAGCCGCGCTTGAGTCGAAGACGAAAGGGTGGTTCTGGGGCAACCACGTTGTCGCGGCGCTCCAACGCGCTACACTTTTGCTGAACACAGCTAGGGCGGTTTAAATAAAGGTGTAGCCGGGGTCGCTGCCCCCGGTCCGATTCGTTGCCTCTGCCGCCATCGTCCGGGGTCAGCGAGCCCGGCTACAGTATTTCTGGAACCGCTCTAATGAACTATGACTGGTGAAAATTGAACAATTGCCCGTTCCTGGCCGCCCGGCCGAGCAACGACCCGCTCAACTCTTGGGCGGTGTGGCACTCGCCGCCGTGCCAGTCGCGGCTCCCGGGTTTGCCGTCGACCGCATCAACTGCCGCAGCTGGGCGGCGGCCTGCTGCTCCTGCTGCAGGCTTTGCAACGCGGCGACCTGCTGGGTGTTCAGCACCGTCTGCGCCTGGGTGATCGCGGCATCGGTGATGCGCGCCCCGCTGCCGGGACCGTTGAAGCCCAGCGTGCGGGCCAGATTGTTTTCGCTGTTCCCGTTGCCCGGCGCGGCGGTGTCACTGAGGATCTGGACGAGCTGGGCCGACTGGGTGTCGCTCAGCGGCGCCGCGGAGTAGCTCAGCCGCTGGTTAAGTTGATCCACCACATTGCGCTGGGGCAGCGTCTGCTCGTAACCCTGATACTGGGCGTAGGCGGCGTCGCCGAGCTGGGCGCGGATGGAGCCGTCCACCTCTGCCTGGGTGCTCTGCACCAGGGCCTGGATCTGGTCGCGGTTTTCCCCGGGGTTGAGGCCCTGGGCGCGGGCGGCGGCCATGACGTCCATGATGGCCGACTGCTTCTCCACGAGCAGGCTCTTGAATTTATCGAGGTCGGCCGGGCTGAGGTTGAGCTGCTTGAAGAGGCCGCTGTAGCGGCTGTCGAGCGCCGCCTTTTGCTGCAGCTGCATGAGGCGGAGCGCCTCGGGGGAATTCAGGACGGCCGCGATACGGGTGGAGTCCCAGCGGCCGCGGCCGTGCGGGCCGTCGTCGGGCGGGAGCGGGAGGCCGCCGGGGCCGTCTTCCGGCGCATTGCCCCCTGCAGTCCGGGACCCGCGGTTGAGCCGGGCGGCGAGCTGGGCGTTGAGTTTTTGCAGGTCGGCGATGCGCTTCTGCGCTTTGTCATTATCCTGTTTCAATCCCGTGACAATTTCGCGGAGCTTCCGGGCCTCCGCCAGTTGGGCCAGACCGAGGCCGGAAACGCCGAGCAAAAGCAGCACGAGGACAATCGGGGTAAAGCGGCGCATGGTTTTTTTCTAAGACGACCGGAAGTTGCCGAGGTTGCATAAAACGGCGAGATTTATCCTGGTTTTAGGGTGGCTTAGACATTGCGCGAATCCGGGGCGTTATTACTAGTGGAGGTTGCGCATGATTCGTCCTCCCTCATCCGCCGCCCTGCTGTTGCTGGCCCTGGTTTTGTCCCCGGCCGCCGGCCGCGCGGCTCCGCCCGCCCTCGACAACCTGCTCCAGAGTTCGCCCTTCGGCGGCCCGGCCGGCTCGGCCGCGGGCGCGCGCTCGGATGCGCCGCTGGAGTTTCGCGGCGTGCTGGTCGAGGGCGGCGAGAGTTTCTTCAGCATCTACGAGTCCGCCACCCATTCGTCGCTGTGGGTGGGGGTCAACGAACCGGGCAACCCTTACAAGGTCCAGGCTTACGATGCGGTGAAGGGCGTCGTGACCGTCGAGTACAAGGGCGGTCTCGTCACCCTGCCGCTCAAGCAGGCCAAGGTGCTCGTGCTCGCGCCCACCGCCCCGGCGCCCACCACCGGGCCGTCGCCGGCCGGCGGTCCGGTCGGGCCGGGTAACGTGACCACCGCCAATCCGGCCGGGGACCCGGTCAAGATGATGGAGGAGATCCGCCGCCGGCGCGCCCTGCGCCAGCAGGCCGTCCAGCCCGGCGGGCCCCTGCCCACGCCGGGCCCCAGCGTGAATCCTCCCCCGGCGCTGCCGGTGCCCGAGCGCAAGTAATTTTCCTCCCATGATCACCTCCCCCCGTCGTTTCCGTGCGGCCCGTTCCGCGTTCACCCTGCTGGAAATCCTGGTGGTGCTCGCCATCATCGGCCTGCTGGCCGGCCTGGCGGTGAGCAACAGCGACAAGATCTTCGGCCACAGCCAGGAGGCCGTCGCCCGGATATTCGTGCGCGACTCGCTGAAGACCTCGCTCGTGCGCTACCGCATCGACCTCAGCGATTATCCCTCGACCGCCGAGGGGATGCAGGCGCTGCTCACCGCCCCGGCCAACAAGACCGACCGCTGGCGCGGGCCGTACATCGACACGCCCGGCAACAAGCTCCCGCTCGATCCCTGGGGCGAGCCGTACCAGTACCGCTACCCGGGCACCAAGAACAAGGGCGGCTACGACCTGTACTCCAAGGGGCCCGACAAGGTGGACGGCACCGACGACGATATCGGCAACTGGTGAAGAAGTCCGAAGACACGCGGCCGGGCCTGCCGCCGCGCCGCCGCCCGGCCGGCGCGGCCGGGTTTACCCTGGTCGAGGTGATTTTGGTGCTGGCGGTGATCATGCTGCTCGGCGCGCTGCTGCTGCCGGGCGTGAACTCCATGCTCCGCGCGACGAGCAACGAGGAACCCGACCGGATCTTCTGGGACTCGGTGCTGGCCGCCCGCGAGCAGGCGCTGACCACCAACCAGACGGTGCGCCTGCGCTTCGATAAGGAAAAAAACCTGCTCAACTGGGGCGATGACGCCGCGCCCCGGCAGAAGGCCGTGCCGGCGGGCGTGAGCATCCAGTTCCTGGCGGCCAAGACGGGAAGTGCCATTTTGCTGGGCGGGGTGCTCGTCGAGAGCGAGGAGATCCCGGTCGTGCGGTTTTTCCCGGACGGGACCTGCGACCGGTTCCGCGTGCAGCTCAGGCGCGGGCGGGACACGCCGCAGGTCATCGCGGTCGATCCGTGGACCTGCGCGCCGATGATCGAGGCGGAGAAAAAATCGTGAAGACGCTATCCCGGCCGGCGGGCTTCACGCTGATCGAAGTGCTGGTGGGCCTCGCGATCTTCGCCGGCGCCGCGGTGGTGCTCGGGGCGACCTACGTCAATGTGTTGAACGGCTACGACGCGGTGTCCCGGCGCAACGAGCACGAGCAGGACCTGGCGTTTGTCCGTACCGCGGTGCTCGGCGAGTCCGACCGGCCCACGGTGGAGCAGGGCGGCGACTTCGCCCTGCCGGGCAACCGCAGCGCGCACTGGGAGGCGAAGGTCGAGGAGGCCGCCGTGGCCGACCTCTTCCGGGTCAGCCTGCACTGCGAGATTCGCGACCCGGCCCGCGCGCAGCCCTGGGTGCACGATGAAACCTTCATGCTGCTGCGGCCGACCTGGTCGGATCCGGCGGCGCGCGACAAGCTGCGGTCGGACGCGCGCGACCGGCTGACCGCGGGGAGGAGCCAATGAGGACCGGCCGCCGCCCCCGCGCCTTTTCGCTGGTGGAAATCCTGCTGGCGGTGTCGCTGCTCGGCGCCCTGCTGCTGGCGATGAGCCTGTTCATTTTTTCCATGGGCGACATCTGGGGCCGCAACAGCGAGCAGCGGCTGTTCGACCAGCATGTGCGGGCCGTGACACGGCACGTCGAGGAATTGCTGCGCACCGCGGCGCTTGCGCCGGCGGCGACAGCCGGCACGCCGACCAGCCCGATCGCGCCGCGGGATATCCGGCTCGAGACCGGCGCGACCGACAGTGTGCTGACGTTTGAGCTGCCCGCGGGCGATCGCGTCCTGCCCTGGCCGGCCGGTCCGCTGCCCGACGTGGTCTGCTCGCTCGCTGTCGAGGACGGCAAGGGCCTGCTGCTTTACTGGCACTCGAAACTGGAGACCCGTTACACCGACGATCCCCCGCGGGCGACGGTACTCACGCCGTTTGGCGCCGGCCTGAGCTACGATTATTACCAGACCGACACCAAGACCTGGCAGAACCAGCCGCGCCTGCAAAAGGACCAGAACGGCAACTGGCTGGTCCCGGCCCGTCTCACTCTCCGCTTCGCCCACGGCAAGATGACCGCCGAAACCACCGTGGCCCTCGTAGCCGCGACCGATGCGCTGCCGTCATTCTGAAACGCATCCAAAACTATCCCATGGATTTTTTCTGTCATCCTGAGCAGCGCGAAGGATCCACGTATTCGAACGTGGCGTCCGGTTCGCGGCCGAGGATCCTTCGCGCTGTTCAGGATGACAACCAATGGTGCCGCCGCCGCCAGGCCGGCTCGGTCATCGTGCTTGTGCTGGTCACGGTGGCGCTGACCTCCTTCCTGGTCTTCAAGTTCGTGCAGCGCGCCGGTACGGAGCTGCTGGCGGATGCCCGGGCCGGTGATCAGGCCCGGTTGCGGCGCGAGGCGTATTCCTCGCTCGAGGTTACGCTCGCCGCGCTGGCGGACATCAACTCCATCGATGCCGGCCTGCACAGCCCGGCCCAGGGCTGGGACCGGCCGCTGGAGTACGCGGGGTACACGCCAGCCGAGGGCCGCACGGTGGAAATCGCCTTTGAGGACGAGAGCGGGAAAATCTCCCTGCCGCGAGCCGACATCGCCACCCTGCAGGCCTTGCTGGAGCAACTGGGCCTCGGCCCCGCCGAGGCGGAGAAGGCCGGCGATGCGATCTTGGTCTGGACGCGGGCGGACTATGTGCCGGCTTCGCTGGACACGGCCGGCGCCAGCTACCAGCGCGCCGCGCTGCCCTACAACCCGGCGCAGCGCCCGCTGCGTTCCTTCGGCGAGCTGGCCGCGGTCGAGTATGTGCGGGATATCTTTTTCGACGAGAACGGCCGGCCGACCCAGCTCGGGCAGGACTTCGCGGCCAATGTCTCCCTCTACTCGTTCGACCACATCAACCTGAATGCCGCCTCGCCCGCGGTCCTCGTGGCGAGCGGCCTGGCCGAGGCGCAGAGCACCGCCGTGCAGGATTACCTCGCCCAGCAGGCGAAGGGCGGCGGGCGCAATTTTTTCCAGAACGTGGGCGACGCCAACACCGCGCTGGGGACCAGCGCCCCGCTCACGGCCTTCAGCGCCAATGTGTCGGCGCTGCGCATCAACGTCACGGTGCGCGACGGGGCGGCGGTCTTCCGGCTCAGCGCGGTGGTCGCGCCGCCGGGCGGGGCCAGCGTGGCGATCGCCCCCGCGCCAAATCCCGCCAACGTGACCCCGGCCCAAACTTCGGGGAACCCGACCGCCACCGCGCCGGTCGTCACCAAAAAGTTGGACTACCCGTTCAAGGTACTGGAGATTCAGGAGAACGTGGAATCTCCGCCGCCCATCCCTTCCACCGCCCATGACTGAATCCCCGCCAGTTTCCACCGCGTCCGCCGGCCTCTGCCTGTTGCCCTCGGACCGGTTTTTCATCCGCACGGTGCCGCTGGCCGCGGAGGCGGGCGTGGCGGCGCAGGTCGAGCTGGCCCTGGAGAACCTGGCGCCCTTTCCCCTCGGGCAGCTTTACTACGGTTACTTGCTGTCCCCGGCCGGCGACGAGGCGCTTATCTTCGCGGCCTACCGGAAGCGCTTCACGCCGGAGGAAACGGCGGCGTGGGGCGCGGCGGCGGCCGTGCTGCCCGGTTTTCTGGCCCTGGTTGGCGGCAAACCGGCGACACCGGTGATCCGCGTCTGGTCGGAGACGCGGACCCTGACCGTGGCGGCGTGGGACGGCCGCAGTCCGCTGCCGGTAGCGGTCATGGCCCGCGAGACGGCGAAACCCGCCGAGGCCGCGGCGCGCAGCGCCCTGGTGGCGGAAATCCGCGCGCGCACGGGCCTGGCCGCGGCCACCGTGTCGGAGTTCTCCGGCGAGGCCACGGTCAGTCGCAACCGCGGCAAGGAAACCTTTGAGCTGAAAGTCCCGGCGGGCCCCGGGCTCAGCCTGACGGAGGCGGAGCTCCAGCCGGCCGACGTCCGCGACAAGGGATTTCTCGGCGGCAAGCGCGTCCAGCAAAGGCGCGACCTGCTCCTCTGGCGCGGTTTCCTGGCCTGCACCGTCGGCCTGGCCGCGCTGGTGGTGCTGGAGGCGGGCCTGCTGGCCGGCAACCTGGGCCTGCGGCGGCTCAGGGAGGTCGTCCAGCTGCAGGCGCCCGCGGCGCAGAAGATCGAGACGGCCCAGTCGCTGAGCGTCCGGATCGAGGAAATGACTCAGCGCCGCCTGCGGCCGTTTGAGATGCTCGCGGTGATCAACCAGAACCGGCCGGTCTCGATCAATTTTGTGCGCACCACGACCACCGGGCTGCTCTCGATGGAGGTGGAGGCGCAGACGGCGAACGCGGCGGACGTGAGCCAGTACGAGGCGGTGCTGCGCGCGGCGCCGGAGCTGGCGGGGGTCGAGACGCGTGACCTCCGTTCGCGCGAGGGCCAGACGTCGTTCGTGCTCACGGTCACCTTCAAGCCGGACTCGCTCCGGTCGGAGGCGGGATCATGAAGGCTTTTTTCCTCGGCCGCATCCTCCGCGAGAAGGTGTTGCTGCTGGCGTTTGCCGCGCTGGCGCTGCTCATCTGGGCCGGCCAGCTGCTCGGTCGCAGCCAGAAACTCTGGGATGACTGGCGCACGACCCGGGCGGAACTGGCGGCGCAGCAGGTCTGGCTGCAGAACGCGGCGGCGATCGACGCCAAGGCCGCCGCGACCACGCGGAGCCTGGATCCGGCCCAGACGCTCAACGCCACCCGCCTGGTCGGCGAACTCAACACCCTCGCCAGCGCCGCCGGCCTCAACGCCGACATCAGCGCCCAGCGCACTGAGCGCACCAGCCAGTTCGCGTTCCACACCGTGCAGGTGAATCTCCGCCGCACCGACCTCGCGTCGCTGGTGAAGTTCTACCGCGAGCTCTCCAAGCGTTCGCCCTACATCGGCCTCGAGCAATTCTCCCTCGCCATCGACCGGGCCAACCCCGGCCAGCTCAACGCCAGCTTCCGCATCAGCTCGGCGGAGCTGAGCAATTGAGAGAGACCGAGCACCACGGATATTAACGCGTTCATTAATTTGAAAACGAGCGCAGTTATTTGTTTATTGGCTCTCCTGTGTGGCTTACACGCACAAAACACTTCAATGCCAGAAAGCCCTTCAAGGGCTCAGGTTTCTTGTGTCCTTGCTCTCAAACCTGACGACGCGAGAAACGCTATTGTTAGGGCATTAAAGACCTTCAAAGCAGGTTATCTCACGGCCGTATTTGAAGACGCAAATCCCATGGCGGGGGCTACTTTCCTGGATCCTTTGCATCGGATGGATGTGTTTTATTACTCTCATGATCCGCTTTGGGGGAAATCCAAGGTCTATAAGGATAAAAATTGCTTCATGGATTATTATGTAAATTTTCAGGTCCATTTGATCGGAATCGATGCAAGCCGCACGAGATTGGAAATTGTATCTATCGATCCTAAGGTGCCCGGTAAAAGCAGTTTTAACTGGCACACCTTTGGTTTTTCTCAGGGGCTTGAGCCAGTAAAGGCGACAGTTGATGAGGAATTGGAATTATTGCATTACATACAAAGCCAAGTGACAGAGAACAAGGAGCGCGGCTCGTAATTAGGGTGGCAGAATTAGACACTGAATCCGCTGCTGGTTTTACTCCAGTGATCGCACATACGCCGTCAGCGCGGTTATATCGGCCGCGCCGTGCTTCTTGGCGAAGGACGGCATCTCATGCGGGATGCCGCGGGTGATGATGTTTGCGATGTAACGGTCGCTGACCTGCACGCCGTGCAGGTCGGGCCCTTCGTCGCCGGTGGCATCCGCCCCGTGGCAATGGGCGCAGCTGTCGAGAAAGAGTGCGCGGCCCTTGGTGATCAGTGCCGGTGACGTTGGCGTGGTCGGCTCGAGCCAGTGTTCCATGGTCGGTTGCTGATGCGAGGAGCGCGCGGCCTGGCGTTGCAGGATGCCGCCGAGCGCAAAAGCCGAACCCAGGGCCAGGCCTGCCGCGAGGAAGGCGGCTCCAAGCGGTGCGGGTTTGAACGGGAAGCTCATGTCAGCGGGCAATCATCATCTCGCCGCCCCAGTAGCCCGCGGCTGACATCAGCGCGGCGACCACACCGACGGCGATCAGATAGCCGGCCAACATCCGTCGGGCGGGTTGCGGGCCGACGCAAAGCCGCCAGGTGGCGAGCGCGACCAGCAAGGTGAAGGCCGGCCAGACGAAGAGGTGGTGCATCCGCAGCGCGCCGTGTCCGAGCAGGCCGCCCCTGGTCATGAGCAGTCCGGACACCACGGCGGGCAGGCTGCCAAGAGTGCCACCGAGGATCATCCAGTAACCAGCGACGTGCAGGTCGCGCACGAACGGACGGGCGCCGAGCGCGAACGCCGCGGCGTCGAGCGCGCCCGAGCCCAGCGAGAGCGCGAGCGGAAAGTGCACGGTCGCACCGTGCGCCTTGGCCCAGAGGGTGGGGTCCATGCCGCGTTCAGCCTGTCGCCAGCGTCGAGTCCACGATTGCCAGGGTCGGATGGTTCTCCACGTAGGAAACACTCGTGAGTCCGAGGTAAGAACGCAGCTTCGGCGCTTCGACGAGCATCGGGCCCGGCTTGGGCGCGGTCCCCGGCTCGGGCTGGGGAAACGCCGTGGAGCGCGCCGTGTGGAAGGTCATGTTGCCCTCGATCTTTTGCAGCGCCTGGTGGATGTGGCCGTTGAGGACCGTGACCGACCCGAAGCGTTTCATCAGCGCGAGGGCCTTCGTGCCATCGTCGGTCCCCCAGCCCCATTTGGGATAAACCATCCAGAGCGGCACATGGGCGAACACCACCAGTGGCGTGTCCGCCTTCAGCGGAGCGAGATCCTTCTCGAGCCAGTCGAGCTGTTCGCCGCCCAGCACCCCGAGTCCGCCCTCGGTGATGCCCTGGACGTTAACCAGGCCCACGAAGTGCACGCCCTTCTGGTCGAAGCTGAACCAGCCCTGGCCCCGCGTGCCCTTGCCGAAGCGGTCCCGATATTGGGCGCCGTTGTCGTTGAGGATATCGTGTTCGCCTGGGACGTAGAACACCTGCCTGGTCTGGCAGTCCTTGAGCATCTGTTCGAGTAAATCGAACTCACCGGCCTCCGCCAAATGAGTCAGGTCGCCGGTGTGGAGAATAAATTCCGGCGTCGCGGGCAGGGCGTTGATCCGCGCGATCGTTTCCCGAAAGGTCGCCGCCACGTCGGTGTTCGCGGGTTTCCTGAAGCCGATATGGCTGTCGCTGATCTGGACGAAATTCAACGTGCCGGCCGGAGCCACGAGGGTGGCCGCATCAGTGGTCTGGCCCAGGGCGCGCGACGACAGGACGCCGCCGCTGAGGGACCAGAGCACGCCGGTGCCGGCCCAGGCCATGCATTGCAGGAAGCCGCGGCGGTCGACGCCGTCGTGATTGTGGTCGTGGACAATATGATCGTTCATGGAGGAGGGAGACTGATGTTTGGGTTGGGCAGTGCGGGCCCCATGGCCCTTTGCCATTGAATACTCCGGGACGGGTCGAAATATTCCCGCTGCCCGCCAGAATGTATTTTCCCGCGCCCGCGGGAATAAAACGGCCCTGGCCGGCGTCTTTACCCGGATGGAAGCCCCCGCACCCAACGTGCCGCCGACTTTCGACCACCTCATGCTGCCTCACCTGGATGCCGCCTACAATCTGGCGCGCTGGCTCCTGCGCAACGACCAGGACGCGGAAGACGCGGTCCAGGAGGCCTGCCTCCGCGCGTACCGGGCGTTCGACCGTTTCCGCGGCGGCGATGGGCGGGCCTGGCTGCTGACGATCGTGCGGAATGTCTGCTACACCCACCTTCGTCAGGTCCGCCGCGAGCCGGCCTTGGAAGCCTTCGATGATGACGCCCACGGGGCGACCGGCAATCTCGCCGAGGCGAAGGCGCTCGCCTGGCGGGAAACCAAGGGCGAGCTGCTCCGCGCGGCCCTGGAACGCCTGCCCGCCGAGTTTCGCGAGGTGCTGGTGCTCCATGAACTTGAAGGCCTCGCCTACCGCGAGATTGCCGTCGTGGCGGAGATCCCGCTGGGCACGGTCATGTCGCGTCTCGCCCGCGCCCGGCACAAACTGCAGGTCGAACTGCTCGCCCTGGCGGCAAAGGAATCACCATGAACTGTAACGAAACCCGCGGCATGATTGATGCCGACATCGACGGAGAGCTGGACCTCGTCCGTCACCTCGACCTGGCCGCGCATCTGCGCACCTGCCCGGAATGTGCCCGCTACGCCGAAACGGCCCGGGCGCGGCGTGAGGTCTTGCGAGGCTCGCTGCCTCGTTTCACGGCTCCGCCGCAGCTTGCCGGCAATATCCGGTTGGCGCTCCTGGCCGAAGGCGCACCGGCCGCAGCCGCCCCGGCTTCGTCCCGTCGCACTCCGCTGGCTTGGCCACTGTGGAATATTGCCGGCCTCGCCGCCTCACTCGCCTTCGTGCTGCTGATCGGCTTTGCGTGGGGCAATGCCCGGGCCCGGGCGCATCTGTTGGTCGAGGAAGCGGTCAACGATCATGTCCGCTCACTGCAGGCCAGTCACCTGACCGACGTGACCTCAACCGATCAGCACACCGTGAAACCCTGGTTCGCCGGCCGGATCGATTTTGCTCCGCCGGTCGTGGACCTCGCCGTCGCCGGATTTCCCCTGGTTGGCGGCCGTCTCGAGCACCTCGACGGACGACCCGCCGCCGCGCTGGTCTTTCATCGCCGCCAGCACGCCATCAATCTTTTCGTCTGGCCGGCAACCGCCGGCGCAGTGCCCGGTCGCCAGGCCGGAGCCAACGGCTACAATACGGAAAGCTGGTCGCAAAACGGGCTCAACTTTCTCGCCGTCTCGGAAATTCCCGCCGGCGAGCTCGCGCAATTCGACGAAGCCTACCGGGCGGCGACGCGGTGAGGGTGATAAGTGGCCGGACCCCGCGGCAAACAATTAGCCCCGGAGCCGGACTAATACAGTTTAACCACGAATTGCACGAATGAACACGAATAGGTCAGAGACAATTCCAGCTACCGTAAAAATCATTCGCTCATTGAACGGTCTCATTTTGTCAGCTCCGTTTTTACCTTCAATGCCTTCATTCGTGACCATTCGTGTAATCCGTGGTCAACCCTGCTTGGATCGTTCCGGCAAAGCCCTTCGCGCGGGCAAGTCGGTGCCCCTGGCTTAAAGCGTCCTCCGCCTCGCCTCAGAACTTGAAACTCGCGCTGACCTGAAACACCGCCGACACGATCGCGTAGGCGATGAAGGCGACGAAGGAGAAGGCGAAGAGCAGGACGCCGCTGGAGACAATCGTGGTGAACGACTGCAACTGACGCGCGAGCTCCTGCTGGTAGGTCTTGGCGATGTCGCGCAGGCTCGGCGCGAGGTTGCCCGTGCTCTCACCCACCGCGAGGCGGTCGAGCACGAGGTCGGGGAAGCAGCCGGTGCGGCCCAGCGACTGGGACAGCGTTTCGCCCTCGAGCACACGGTCCGTGGCCTCCGTGAAGGCCCGCCGGAGCGTCCGGTGTGTGATGGTGCGCTCGGTCATGCGGAGGGCGTCGGCGGTGGTGACGCCGTTCTCGAGCAGCACGGCGAGGGTCTGGCTGAAATTATGCACCGTGGTGTTGGTGACGAAGGGCCCGGCGAAAGGCAGCTTGAGCAGCCAGGCGTCGATCGTCGTCCGCCCGGCCTCGCTGCGCCGCCACTGCCAGAAGGACACGACGCCGAGGGCCAGCGCGATCACGACCAGGATGCCGTAGCTCAGCAGGAAATGCGACAGGCCGACGAGCACCTGGGTGGCGAAGGGCAGCTTGCCGCCGAGTGATGTCAGGAGCGTCTGCAGCCGGGGCATCAGGAAAAAGATGAAAAACAGGATGACGCCGATCGCGACGAGGCAGATGAAGGCCGGGTAGGCGAGGGCTGCGGTCAGTTTCTGCCGGAGCTCCTTCTGTTCGTTGAAATGCTGGATCAGCCGCAGCAGCACTTCCTTCAGGTTACCGGTGGCCTCGCCGGCGGCCACGAGGTTGACGGTCTGCGCGTCGAACACCTCCGGCAGGCTGCCCAGGGCTTTCGAGAGTGGCAGGCCTTCCCCGAGCCTCTCCCATAAGGCGACACACAGGCCGCGGAGGCGCGGCTCCTTCAGCCGCGTGCTCAGCAGGCGGACAGCCTCACCGGCCGGCATGCCGCTCATGATCAGGTCCGAGAGGGCCTGAAGAAAGGGCAGGCGTTCCTTGCTGGAGTAGCTGGCGCTGACCGCCACCGCGGTGCCGGCCGGGGTCTTGGCCGGGCTGCTCCCGGCGGCGCCCGATTCCGCGAGGTCGACCACCTGCAGGCCGCGCGCCGCCAGGACACGCATGGCGTCGCGCCGGGTGGCAGCGTCGAGCGAAGCCCGTACGATCTGGCCGGTCGCATCGCGGGCGGTGTAGGCGAAGCGCATCAGGGGATTTTCGATTCTCGATTCACGATTTTCGATTCACGGAAAAGACGAGCGGCCCGTCACTTGTCGATGACCGTGATCACGCGCAGCACCTCGTCGAGGGTGGTGAGGCCGGACTTCACCTTGGCCCAGCCGGATTGCTGCAGCGTGCGCATGCCCTGGTCGCGGGCGCACTTGTCGAGGATGCGGCTGGATTCGCGCTTCACGATCAGGTCGTGCAACTCGTCGGTGGGCTTCAGGATCTCAAACAACCCGATGCGGCCGCGGTAACCGGTGCCGCGGCAGCGGTCGCAGCCGACCGGCGAGGAAAGTTCGTGCACGGTCTCCGCCTCGGCGGGGTCGAGCCCGAGGATCGCGAGGGTGTCGCGCAGTTTCAGCGGGTTGACCGGCGCCGGTTTGGCGCAGTGCGGGCAGAGCCGGCGCACGAGCCGCTGGGCGACGACCAGCTCGATGGCCGAGGTGACGAGGAAGGGCTCGATGCCCATGTCGATCAGGCGCGTGATGGCGCCGGGCGCGTCGTTGGTGTGGAGCGTCGAAAGCACGAGGTGACCGGTGAGCGAGGCGCGGATGGCGATGTCGGCCGTCTCGCGGTCGCGGATTTCGCCGACCATGATGACATCGGGATCCTGCCGGAGCACGTGGCGCAGCGCACTGGCGAACGACAGGCCGATCTCGGGGCGCACCTGCATCTGGTTGACGCCGGGCACCTCATACTCGATCGGGTCCTCGACGGTGACGATGCGCAGGTCGGTGGAATTGATCTGGCGCAGGAAGGCGTTCAGCGAGGTCGACTTGCCGGAACCGGTCGGCCCGGTGACGAGGATGATGCCGTGCGGGTAGGCGAGGATCTTGTTGATCTGCGCCTGTTCGCCCTCGTCCATGCCGAGGCGCTCCATCGTGAAGGCCTCCTTCTTCTGGTTGAGCAAACGGAGGCTGACGCTCTCGGCGTAGATGGTCGGGATGGTCGAGACGCGGATGTCGAGGGTGTTGCCGCCCGACTTGAAGTTGATGCGGCCGTCCTGCGGCAGGCGGCGCTCCGAGATGTTGAGCCGCGCCATGATCTTCAGGCGCGAGATGATGGCGTCCTGGAAACGCAGCAGGTTTTCCGGCACCGGCACGGCGACCAGCAGGCCGTCGACGCGGTAGCGGATGCGCAGCTGGCCGTCCTGCGGCTCGAAATGGATGTCGGTCGCACCGTCCTCGATCGCCTGCGAGATGACGTCGGTGACAAAGCGGACCACGGCAGCATCGGCATCCGCCTCGGTGGCGGTGGCAGGGGTGTCCTGCGCCGGAGCCGACAGGTCATCGGACTCGTCGAGGCTGCCGGAGCCGACGCCGTAATTCTCGACAATGAGCTGGCGCACGCGGTCGGGCGCGGCGAGGTGCCAGCGGAGCGGGCGCGGGGTGCAGGTGGCGATCCAGTCCGCCATGTCGGCATCGGGCAGCCACACCGAGGCGAGGCAAAGGGACTGCGCGTCACCGCCGGCCGGCGGCTGGATCGGCATGATCTGGAATTCATGCACGAGGCGGGCGGGCAGCAGGGTGACCGCGCCCGGGTCGGGCTTCAGTTCCGTGGCCACCGGCAGGCGGGCGACCGCCGCCAGCTCCGCGAGCGCGGCGGGTTCCGCGAGGTTCTTCAGACGGGCAAAGGCCGCGAGCCGTTCCGCCCGCGGGGCCTCGCCCAGGGTGCGGAACTGCTCCTCGTTGAGGAGCGGCGCCAGCGGCGCCGGCAGGGAATTCGAGGCAGGCGCGGACATGGGGCGCAGCTTACTTGATCTTCTCGAGCAGGCTTTCCTTCGCCGGCTTGGTCGGGTCCACCAGGAACTGATTAACCTGCGCCTTATTCGAGAGGTCGTTGATCTGCTTCCTGGTGTCCACGGTGGATTCCTCCGGCTTCAGGACGTGGGGCCGGATGAACAGCAGCAGCTCGGTCCGCTCGTCGGTGTTGGTCCGGCCGCCGAGCAGGTGGCTCAAAATGGGGATTTCATAGAGGAAGCCCAACTTCGTGCGGTCGGCCGATTTCTTGGTGCGCTGCAGGCCGCCGAGCACGATCAGTTCGCCGTCCTTGACCGTGATGAACGACTTGGCCTGGCGATGGCCGATGATGGGCTGGCTGTTGCCATCGATCGTGACATTGCCGGTCACGTCGTCGACCGTCTGGTCCACCGTCATCTGCACGCTGCCGTCGTCGCCGATCAGCGGCGTGACGATCAGGTCGATGCCGATGGTCTGGTAGGAAACCTGCGAACTGGACGTCAGGCCGCTGGTGGAAGTCGTCGCACTGGGCGTGGAAGTCACCCCGGTGATGATGGGCTGCTTCGAGCCCACGTGAACCTCCGCCGGCTTGTTGTGGGTGGTGACGATGGTGGGCGCGGAGAGGATCTTCACGTTGCTCTTCGAGCCGGTGTTGCCGAGGGCGGCCTTGAAGGCGAGCGGGTTGACCACCCCGCCGGTGATGTTCCAGCCGGCGATACCGTTGGGCCCGGCGCCGGTGTCGAAATTGATGATGCCGCTTTTGCCGGTCGTCGGATCCGAGCCGTAGGTAAGGTTCAGGGCGGAAATGCCGGTGGCGTCGGTGTCGGTGAGCGAGACCTCGGCGATGATGACCTCGATCCGCACCTGGGCGAGGATCACGTCGATCTTGTCGATCAGGTCATGGATCAGCCGGAGGTCGTCGACCGTGCCGGAGACGACGAGTGAATTGCTGCGGTCATCCGGCAGGATGGTCAGGAGGGCGCTGAACTGGTTGCCGCCGGAGTCGGCCGCCGCCCCGTTCAGGCTGGCGGCCACGGCGGAGGCCGTGGCGGCGGTGACGGCGGGCTGGCCGGCCGGCGGTGGCGGGGTGGCGCCCTGCGGCGTGCGGGCGAGATTTTCCTGCCCGGCGGTCTTGGAGGCATTGTTCTGGCCGCTCACCAGGAGGGTCAGGACGGTGGCGACATCCTTGGCCGTCGCGTGTTTGAGCTGGATGACCTCGTTACGCGTGTTGGGGTCGGACTTGGTGTCGAGCTTGGCGATGAGCTCGTCGAAGAAGGGATACTGCCGGGGATCCGCCACGAGGATGATCTGGTTGGTGCGGTCGTCGGGGTTGTAGGTCGTGGCCGTGCCGATCTGCCCCTGCAACGGGCCGCTGAGGACCGCGTGCATCTTGGTGACCACGTCACTGGCCTTGGCGAAGTGCAGCGGGTAGAACTTGGACTGGAGGTTGGCGAGCATCGGCTGGTCAAGCCGCGCGACCAACATCTCAACCCGCTGGATGTTGGTCAGCGAATCGGTCAGCAGGGCGGCGTTGGCCTTCTCAAACACGACGGGCGGGCTGGCGGCGCCGGGGCTGAGCAGGCCGGCGATCTGCGGCATGAACTCGCCGACGCGGAGGAACTCCAGCTGGAATACCTTGCTGACGATCCGGCCGCTGGCCGGCAGGGTGAGCGTGCTGCCGGTGATGAGTTCCGGGGCCTCCGACTTCGCGGTGGCCAGGGCGGTCACCTTGAGGAATTTGCCATCGAGCGGGCTCAACGCGATGCCGTTCATGGTGAGCAGGGTTTCGAGGGCGCGGATGGCCTCCTCGCGGGTCACGCTGCCTTTCAGGGTCAGGGTGATGGTGGCGGCGGGCAGCGCCTGCGGACGCAAGATGGTTTTGCCCGTCCAACGCTCAAGCAGCGCCAGCACCTGGTCGATGCTCTCGTCGCGCAGGGTGATCGGGCCGACGGAATCAGCGGGACTGGGCGCGGGCTTGGGCTCGGCCACGGGTTGCGCCCGGACGGTGGCGGCAGTCAGCGTCAGGGCCAGGGTCCAGCAAAGGAGGGAAAGTGGGCGGCGGAAGCGGGGCTGGGACATGAAGAAGTGGGCGCTGATGGTCACACGGGAAGGCGGGCGGCTGCAAAACAAACCGGCGGTGTTTCCGGCAAAGGATGGATGACGCGGGACGGGAAGCGCAAGTTTCCTAAAAACCTGAGTTTAGGCGGGTCGGGCCTAGTAATCGCTCATCACAATCCACATGACCCAGGTGAGGCCGACGCTGAAGATGACGAGTCCCGATCCCGCGGACACGAGCACGAAGGCGTTGTTCCGGCCCGCCCAGCCGATCAGGGCGAACACGGCGCTGCCCAGCAGCAGCAATTGCCAGTACTCGCGCTTGCGGCGCGACTGCACCGGCCTGATCTCGACCTCGTTCAACCCGGCCTTTTGCTCATGGGCCCGGTTCTGCTTCAGGATGGCATGGACGTCGTGGGCGGCGGTTTTGCCGGCCGTGCTGCCTGGCGGCGCGTTCACGCGCTCGAACTCCCGCGGCTTGGTGGCGTAGATCTTCCGCGGCGGGTCCTCGGGGTCCATGGGTCAGTTTGCTGCCGGCGCGGGTATGGGGCAAGGCAGGAGGGCCACAAAAAACACGAGAAACACAAAAAAGAGATGGGGATTTATTGAACCACAAAGACACGGAGACACGGAGTTCAGAACAATCAATCTCTGTGACTCCGTGTCTCTGTGGTGAAAATCTCCTCTTTTCCCGTGACCGCGGCGTGGTTCAAATCGCCGAGCCGTCCTGCTGCATGACGCCGTGCTGGTAGACCTCGCGGTAGAACGATTCGTAATGCGGCACGATGGCCGCGGCGGAGAAATGGCGCCGCGCCCGCTCCCGGGCCGCGGCGCCGAGGGTGGCGCGGCGGGCCGGATCGCCCAGCAGGGACTGGACCGCGGCGGCGAGCGCGGCGGTGTCGCCGAACGGCACGAGGACGCCATTCTCGCCGGTGAGCACCACCTCGGGAATTCCACCGACGGCAAAGGCGGCGCTCGGGCAGCCGAGGCTCATCAACTCCAGGATGCTCAGGCAGAAGCTTTCGGTCTCCGACGTGAAGAGGCCGAGATCGGCCGCCTGCAGGTAGTCCTCGATGTCCGTCACACGCTCGCGCACGACGACGCGGTCCCCGAGGCCGAGGCGCCGGACCTCGGCGGCGAACGGTGCGAAGCTTTCGCCGGCGAGGATGACCAGCTTGAAACCCGCACGGGGCTGCAGCCGGGCGACCGTGGCCAGGAGCAGGTCGATGCGCTTGAGCGGGCGCAGATTCGAGAGGTGGAGCAGCATGGCCTCGCCGTCGGTCAGGCCGAGTTCGCGCCGGACCGCGGCGCGCGTACGCACGGCCGGGTGGGGTTCAAAGAAATTGTGGATGACCTCGATCGGCCGTTTCACCCCGAGCAGGCGGACCGTTTCGCGGCGCATGAACTCCGAGACGGTGGTGATGCCGTCGGAGTGCTCGAGCGCGTGCCGGATCGCCGGGCCATAGCCGGGATCGAGCCCCAGCAGCGTCGTGTCGGTGCCGTGCAGCGTGGTGATTACCTTGGGCCGGCGGCCGACGGGCAGCATGGAGCAGGCGAGGAACGCGGCGGTCGCGTGCGGCACGGCGTAGTGGACGTGCAGGACATCGAGCGCATGGAGGCGGCTGACCTCGGCCATCTTCACCGAGAGCGGCAGGGTGTAGTCGGGATACTTGAACAGGTCGTAGCTGTTGACCTGCACGGGATGAAAAAACACCCGCGGCCCGACCGGCATCCGGAACGGCTGTTCGTAACTGATGAAGTGGATCTCATGCCCGCGCTGCGCCAGCTCCTCGCCCAGCTCTGACGCCAAGATGCCGCTGCCCCCGACGGACGGGTAGCAGGTGATGCCGATTTTCAGGGGAGTGTCGGACATTGACGGAAATCAGACAGGCGGAATCAGGATGGCCACGAAAAACACGAGAAACGCAAAAAGGGGAAAAAGTTGAGGCGCACATGGGTCCAGCTGCTGCCCCAAAGGTTCCGATTAATTCCCCAGTCCGGCATTTCTGTGTTTCTCGTGTTTTTTGTGGCCAAGTCGCAAGCTTCAGAAACTCCGCGCCGCCCAGCTCAGGGCAGTGAGCGAATCGAAGACCAGCGGGTCGTTCGGATAAAGCGGCTGGGCGTATTCCAGCCCGGCGCCCATCCCGCACACCCGGGCGCGGGCGAGTTGGAATTCGACGTAGTTGCGGGTGCGCAGCTGCGAGGCGTGGGCTTCCATCGACTTGGTCCAGGCCGCGATTATCCCCGGCGCGGAAAGATCGATCAGCACCGGCTGGGTCGCCGGCTCGGCGTCGGGTGAGACCGCGTAAAAGAACAACTGGCCGATCGCGTGGGCGGGCAGCCTTTTCAATTCCCTCAGACCGCCGTAGCGGGCGAGGCGCGAGGCATCGCGCACCAGCTGGCCAAGCCGGTGGTGGTCGGGGTGCTGGTTTGGTTCGAGGCTCGGAGCCAGCACGACGCTGGGCCGGAGGCGGCGGATGATGGCGGCGAGCTTGAGGGCGTGCGCGGCCTTCACCTCCAGGTGCGCGTCACCGTCGAGCGCAATGAATTCCACCGTGGCGCCGAGAATCCTGGCCGCCGCCTTGGCTTCCGCGGTGCGCCCGGCCGGCGTGCCGTTGGTGCCCGCCTCGCCGCGGGAGCAGATCACAAAATGCACCGGCCGCCCGGCCGCGGCCTCGCGGGCAATCACCCCGCCGCAGCCGAACTCGATGTCGTCAGGATGGGCACCAAAGGCGAGGAGGGGTGGGAGTGAAGGGGGAGTTTTCATGGGCATGAAGCAACCGGACGCTCGTCACTGATTAAGTGACAAACGTCCGGAAGGATTGCGTCGCTACTAATACGGTCAGGAGGGCAGGTCGGTGTAGGCTTCATCGGAGCGGTCGATGGGGTCGCGGTTGACGAAGGTGATCTCCGGCGCGTCGGCCTTGTTCAGGTAGGCCTGCTCACCGGCGCCGGCGATGTAATGCGTGCAGTGAATCACGGATTGCATCCAGCGCAACCGGCTGTCGCGCGTCGGGCTGACCTGCGCCTGGGTGTAGGGCGTGCCGGGCAGGGTCAGGTAACTGTCGCCGCCCTCGTGCAGCTTCAGCGCGCCGTCCATCAGCCGGGCGCGCACGATTTCGCCGGCGTGGGGGACGTCCACAAAGCAGTCGGTCACCGCGCAGGCGGCCTGCCGCACCGCCGGATCGCTGGAGCGCACGACGCGGATGCCGTCGAGCAGCCCCATGCCCTGGTACATCGCCAGGCAGAAATCGGCGGCATTCGCGGCCGGGGCCTGCTTGAAGAGTTCGACCCAGCGGGGCGCCACGAAGTTCGGCAGCTGGCGGGCGGTGTGGCCCGGCCAGTCGGCGGGGATGCGCTTCAGGAAGAGCGGCGACCACTTGCGCTGCACCTTGTTCGCGAAGGTGAAGTTGAAGGTCTGCGGCTCGCCGGTCTTGCGGTGGCGCAGGGTCGTCTGGGTCTCGCGACAGTCGTGGTCGCTGTCGTGACAGAAGAACACGATCTCCCCGCCGATCTCCGCCTGCAGTTTCCGGGCCGTGACAAACTTGGCGTAGAGAAACCGCCGCGGGAAAAACCCGCAGGGTTGCTGGCCGAAGCAGATGACGGGCGCAGGCATCAGGCGGCGGGGTTTTCCGCGGATGGCGCGGATGAACGCGGCTGGAAAAAGAAAGAATGGGTGCGGAGGATTGGCATCAGGAGTTTGGTCCATCCGCGCTGATCGGCGTCATCCGCGGGAGAAAGGCCTGGATGAGTATGCTCAAGCCCATGCACGCCGCGCAACCAATCACGTTGTACCAGAGGTAGGAGAAATCGAGGACGGGGAAGGTGTGGCGGAGGAAGTAGATCGCGAAGATCAGCAGCTGCGCGGCCACCGCGGCCCAGAAGACGGCGGTGCCGCCGATTTTCCTGACGAAGAACGCGACGAGAAACAGCCCGAGCACCACGCCGTAGAAGATGGAGCCGACGATGTTGGAGGCCTGGATCAGGTTCTCGGCGAGGCTGGCGAACAGCGCAAAGCCGATGGCGACGAAGCCCCAGAGCGCGGTGAACCATTTCGAGGCGGCGACATAGTGGGCGTCGCTGGCGTCCGGCTTGATGACGTGCCGGTAGATATCAACGGTCGTCGTCGAGCCCAGGGCGTTGAGCTCGCCGGCCTTCGACGAAAAGGCGGCCGCGAAGAAAACCGCGACGAGCAGGCCGATCAGCCCGTGGGGCAGGTAGCCGAGGATGAAGGTGATGAAGACGTAGTCGGAGTCGTTCACGGGCGTGCGGGGATCCGCGGTGCGCAGGACGGCCTTGGTCGCCGCGCGCGCCTGTTCGGTGCGGGCGTTCGCGGCGAGGGCGGCGGCGCGTTCCGTCCCGGCCGCGGCCGAATCGCCCGCATGGCGGGCGGCGAGCCAGGCGTTGACGTGGCGCTGCTTCTCCGCGTGCGCGGAATTGAAGTCCGCCTGCAGGGCGCGGAGCTGGCCGCCGGCCTCGCCCGCGGCCTGCTGCTGCCACGCGGCCTGGTTGAAAAACACCGGCGGGCGCTCGAACTGGTAGAACACGAAGACCAGCGCGCCCAGCAGCAGGATGAAGAACTGCATCGGCACCTTGAACACGGCGTTGAACATCAAGCCCAGCCGGCTCTCGCGCAGCGACGCGCCCGAGAGGTAGCGCTGCACCTGCGACTGGTCGGTGCCAAAGTAGGACAGCGCCAGGAACATGCCGCCGAGCAGGCCCGACCAGAACGTATAGCGGCGGTCCGGGTTGAGGGAGAAGTCCACCGCCTCCAGCTTGTGGAAGCCGCCGGCCACGCTGAGCGCATCGGTGAAGGTCAGCCCGACGGGCAGGCGCGCGAGCAGGACGAAGAACGCCGCGATCATGCCGACGAAGATGACGCCGATCTGGTATTTCTGCGTGAGGTTCACCGCCGCGCTGCCGCCGCTGACGGTGTAGGCGACGACCAGCAGGCCGCTGCAGACGATGGTGAGGTCGAGCCGCCAGCCCATGACCGAGGACAGCACGATGGCCGGGGCGTAGATGGTGATGCCCGCGCCGAGCCCGCGCTGCACCAGAAACAAACCGGCGCCGAGCAGGCGGGTCTTGGCGTCGAAGCGTTTGCCGAGGTATTCGTAGGCGGTGTAGACCTTCAGCCGCCGGTAGATCGGCAGGAAGACGGCCGCGATGACGATCAGCGCCAGCGGCGCGCCGAAATAATTCTGCACAAACCCGAGGCCGCTCTCATAGCCCTGGCCGGGCGTCGACAGGAACGTGATCGCGCTGGCCTGCGTGGCCATGACGGAAAGCCCGATCGTCAGCCAGTGGGTGTTGCTCGCGCCCTTCAGGTACGTGTGGAGGTCGCCGCGGCCGCGCGTGTGCCACATGCCGTAGGCGGCGATGCCGAGCATCACGCCGAGCAGGACGAGGTAGTCGAGGCCGTTCACGCGTACAGCTCCGTCAGCACCGTGAGCAACCCGACCCACAGCGCGAAGACCCCGAGCACGACCCAGTAAACCGTGCGCCAGGAGCGCAGGCCCGGCAGACCGGTGGCCTCGTCGTTGTTGTCAGGGGAAAGAGGCATCGGGCAGGTTAACCACTAGTGGCATAGTTTGTCATTCTGAACGTAGTGAAGTTACCGAGCCGCAGGCGACATCATCATCCAGACGGCTTCGAACGTGGCGCCACGTATGCGCATCTGGATCCTTCGCTCCGCTCAGGATGACAATCCGGGTTTGAAGGCACTCCATGGTGGTCTCAAAAAAATCCGCCCTCACTTCCCGAGCGAGATCAGGTTCGCGAACAACCGGTAGGCGCCCGGCACGCCGGCCGGCAGCTGGCGGAAAAAGGCGAGGCCGGTGTAAACGTAATGACCCTTGCCGTAGGGCGCGACGAGGATGCTGCTCTTCAGCGGGGCCTCGCCCGGATCGCTCATCGCCAACAGGGGCGTGTAATGGTCGTCCCACGAACTCGGGAAGTACGCGCCGCGCTCCTGCACCCAGCCGGTGAAATCATCCGCGTTGATCCGGTTCGGCGCGTTCAGGGCCGCATGGTCGGTCGCCAACAGCGTGACGGGCGCGGTCTCGTCGGTGACGCGCCACTGCGGGGCGGGGCCCTCGATCGAGAGCGGGTACGGCCCGAGTTGCTCGGCCTTGAGGCCGTTGGGCCGGTTGTACTGGGCGATGACGGTGCCGCCCGCCTCGACCCACGCCAGGAGGCCGGGGAACGCGGCCTTCAGGTCCGTGCGCTCGTTGAAGGCGCGCACGCCGATGACGACGGCGTCGAGGCCCTTGAGCTTTTCCGGCGTCAGGTCGGCGCCGGTGAGCCGCTGCACGACATAACCCATCTGCTCCATGCATTCGGCCACATAGTCGCCGGCGCCCGGCAGATAACCCACGGTGAAGCCCTTGGTTGCGAGCGGGAAACTGGCGAGCCGGGCTCGGGCCGGCGGCTGCAACAACTGGATGGGCAGATGATCGTAGCGGATCTCGTAGCGCTGGTTCGCGTAGCGCTGGCCGCCGATTTCAGCCACGGCGATGAGTTTGCCGGCGGTCGGCCCGGGAGGTGCCGTCACGTTGAAGGCAACAAGGGTTTTTCCGCCCACCGGGCCCAATTGGAAATTCACCGTGGCCGGCGCCACCTGCCAGCCGGAAGGTGTCTCGAGGTGCAGCACACCGCCGAGATTCGCGCGGGCCGCGGACAGTTCGACCGTGACCGCCTTGCTTGTGCTCGGTGCGATCAGGAAAATCTCCGAATTGAACTGCAGCGAGACGGGCGGGATCACGGCGACACGGCGCCGGGCCTGGGCGGCCGGGGCGCTGGCGATGAGCTGCACGGGTTCGTCGGGCACGACGAGCGTCTGGCCGTTCAGGGTGAAGACATGCTCGAGCGGGATTGATGGCGGGTTCTCCGGCCGGCCGATCAGGGTCGGGTCGTCGACGCGGGATATGCCGGCGGCACCGTCGGCCCGCAGCCAGTAGGGCTGGGTGAGCAGGGTGGCCACCGGCAGCACGCCGGTCAGTTCGCCGGTGAGAGCGGCTCCGGGGGTGAGGTCATGCGTCTGGCCGGCGGACAACTTCAGGGCCGGACTGCGCGACCCGACGTACTGCACCGTGACGTTCCCGGCCTGCAGGCCCAGGGTGTAGTGCAGCGTGAGCGGTTCGCCCGGCACGACCTCGGCGTTGGCGATGGTGGTCTCGACCCGCAGGCCGAGGCAGGCTTGCAAAATGCGATCGAGCTGCGCGCGTTTGTCG
This sequence comes from uncultured Verrucomicrobiota bacterium, assembly GCA_903898675.1. Taxonomy (GTDB): domain Bacteria; phylum Verrucomicrobiota; class Verrucomicrobiia; order Opitutales; family Opitutaceae; genus Lacunisphaera. The sequence goes on along the minus strand of CAIUGM010000024.1, from coordinate 8,175 downwards.
GTGACGAGCGGGTCGCTCGGCAGCGTGGCGAGTTTTGCGCGGATGGCCAGCAGCGCCGGCACGGATGCGGCGGGATCGTCGGCTTTGAATTCAGCGAGCACCGAGGCGGCGAGCGGGCCGATCTCCGCGCCACCAGACACGCGGTTCCAACTGACGTCGACACCGTCCATGATGTCGGCCGTCGGGGCGTCTCCCGCCAGCACCATGAATTTCTGCAGGTTGGGTCCGCTGTCAGTCCGGCCGGAGAAGCCGCCGAGGCCCTGCGTCTTGTGCATGCCGCGGCTGTGGTTGGCGATGGTACCGAAGGATTCGCCGCTGACCGGGTCGGTGCCGGCGATGTCCAGCTGCACGACGGGCCCGTTCAGGCCGCTCTTGGTGGGATCACTCCAGGAATTCCAGACCACGCGCTTGGGCTGCCAGACGGTCAGGCCCTGTGCGAGCTGCTCGGGGTAGGCGGTGAGATCGCCCGCGAGCCTGAACGCCTCGACGGCCAGGATGGCCGAGGCCGTGTGGTGGCCGTGGCCGCCGCTGCCCGGCGGAATCGGGAAGCGGGTGACGATGACATCCGGCCGGAACTCGCGGATGACACGCACCACGTCGGCCAGCACCTGGGTGCGATCCCAGAAGCGCAGGGTCTCCTCGGGCGACTTCGAATAGCCGAAATCGATCGCGCGCGTGAAGAACTGCCGGCCGCCGTCGAACTGCCGGGCCGCGAGGAGCTCCTGGGTGCGCGTGACGCCGAGCTTTTCGTCAAAATCGCGGCCGAGTTCGTTCTGGCCGCCGTCGCCGCGCGTCAGCGAAAGGTACGCGGCGCGGTAGCCGCGGCCGAGGGAGAAGTAGGTGATCAGCTGCGTGTTCTCGTCGTCCGGATGGGCGCCGATGTGCAGGATGGTGCCGGTCGTGCCGAAGCTCCGCAGGTCCCGGGCAATGGCGGCGGGGTTGGCCGGCCCGGTCGCGGCGGTCGCGGCCAAGGCCAGTGAACAAGCCGCGCCCAGCGGGGCCAGGTAAGACCGCCAATGCAGAAAAGCCATGGAGGGCGCTTACGGCTGAACCGTGAACGGCACGGAGAACTGGGTGTTCTCCCACATGATCTTGAGCTGGCCGCCGGCGGCCGGGTCGTTGACGACGGCCAGGGTGAGCTGGTCGACCGGCTGGTCGAGTGCGGTCTTGGTCAGATCGACGCGGGCGAGATCGTGGGTCTCGTCGACGGGCACACCCCATTTCCCGAGGTTGGTGCTGATGGCCAGCTTCGAGACCCCGGACTCGGACGGTATAATATAGAGCGTGTAGGCCCCGGCGGGAACCGTGGTGGCGCCGAACTGCAGGGGCTTGGACGTGAGGAGCACGGTCGCTTCATCCGCGCCGAGGCGGTCGGCCTTGTCCCACTTCACCAGGCCGCCCCAGATCTTGCGCGGCTCGCCGGTCTTGGGGTCGCGGGTGTAGGGTCGGCCGTAGGTCAGCGTGATGCGGTTGCCGGCCTTGCGCTCGCCGATGACCGCACTGGTTGTCTCATGCGGGCTGGTGCCACCGCTGGAATTGACGCGTGGCTTTGCCGGCACGACGGGTGTCGCCACCGGAGTGCTCTGGCCATTGAGGCGGGCGATGAGGGCTTCGTCGAGGCGGACATATTCATCCCGGATCAATCCACCGGCCTTGTTGGCGCCCTCAATGGCGAGCTTGGCGCTGGCGAGGGCGCCGGCCTTGTCGCCCATTTTTTCCTGAATCAGCCCCTTCCGGTAAATATAGTAGAACCCTTCCGGATGCGCCGCGATGGCGGCGTTCATCCAGCCGAGCGCCTTGTTCAGGTCGAGATCGTGATCGAGGTAGAACATGGCGGCCTGCACATAGGGTTTCTTCGGTTCGGCGGAGGCCATAAGCGTCTCGATCTGCGGCACGAGGGTCGACACGACGTCGACCTCCACCTTCACCGGCACAAGGGTTTTTTCCCAGGCAAACTCGAGCAGCGCCGACTCGTCCTTCAGGTGATTGAACGTGATCGTGAAATTCTCCAGCGGCAGCGGCAGGGTGAAGGGCCGGGCGGTGATGCGGGCGACGTCGTTCTTCTGGTCGTAGTCGTAGGCGCCCCACTGGGACATGTTCTTGTGGATGATGACGGTCCACTCGGATTCGCCGGGAATGGTGAATAGCTCGTAGGTGCCGGCGGGAATCGGGGTCCCGTTGAGCTTCACGTCGGTGCTGAACGTGATCTTGGTCGCGGTGTTGGCGCCGGTGCGCCAGACCTTGCCGTAGGGCTCGAGGCCGCCGAAGATCTTGCGGCCCTTCATGCCGGGGCGCGAGTAGGTGATCTCGATGTCGGTCAGGCCCACCCGCTGTTTCAGGGTGCTGGCGGGGCTGGCGTCGGGAAAGGCAATCTTGGGGGCTTGGGCAAAGAGACCGGCCGTAAGGGCCAATCCGGCGACAACACTCAGGACCGGGCGGAGCAGCGGGGTGATCATAAGAGCCATAAGAGAAGCCACTCTGCCGGGAGATTCCACCAAAATCAGGGCCGGGCCGGAACCGGGCTGATTTAACCGCGAAGTAACCGGTCAGGGTGCGGACAACCCCGGGGCCGGGCCGTCCGGGAACACTTCCGGCCCTGCTGGGTCACTCCTTCTGAGCAGAATAATTTCCCTCACCCATCCGCCATGAAAAAGATCATTTCCCTGCTGGCCCTCGCCAGCCTCGCCACCACCGCCCTCGTTTTCGCTCCCGGCTGCGCCAGCACGCCCACCCAGGCCAGCACGGGTGAATTCATCGACGACAGCGTCATCACCACCAAGGTGAAGGCCGCCCTGCTCCACGATGACGGCACCCCGGGCGGCGCCATCAAGGTCGAGACCTTCAAGGGCGTCGTCCAACTCAGCGGTTTCGTGGACAACGGCCTGCAGAAAAAGCGCGCCGGCATGCTGGCCGCCGAGGTCACCGGCGTGCACGAGGTCGTAAACAACATCACCGTGAAGTAACGGTGGGGCCGGCCTCCCTCCGTCGTCGAGGCTAGGGCGGACAGGCCGGACAGGCTGGGCGACGCTACGGGGCGGAATACGTGATCCGCCCGGAAACTTTCAGTAGCCGCGGGCCGCCGCAAACCCGCTGCCTTGGGCATGCCAGTCTCTTGGGTAGAGCTGGCTGACCGCCGCATGATGCAGCGCCGGTGAATCCTGGAAACCCATGCTCACCGAGGGCGAGGCCTGGAGTTGCTCCAGCGTCAGCGGCGCGATCGGCGAGGGGCGTGTGACCCAGTCGGTTGCGTCCCAATAGACGAACTCCTGGTAGTTGCTGCTGTAATATATCCCGTAGGCGGGGAAATAAACCCAGTCCGGCCGGACCCCGCGGCCGACTTGCATTTGCGCCACCGTGGGGCCCGAAGACCAGCCGCCCCAGGCCGGCGTATCGGCGCAACCGGTGAACGTAAGCAGCAGGCTGGCGGCCAGCAGCGCGCCGGCGAAAGAGGGGAGGCGGAAATTTATTCTGGTCATGACCGAGCTTAACCGCGCGGGCCGGGATTGGGCAATGGGGTATTGGCCTGCTTGGGTCTGGCCGGGCGACCGGATCAATCGGTTGCCAGTGGAGTGATGCTTCATCCCATGGCAGACCGCGGGGGATGGTTCCGGTTCGAGCCCGACTGCAGCCCTGCGCGTAGAACAGGTGAGGACGGGGAATCGGACTATTATCACCACAGAGGCACGAAGACACAGAGACCGGAGGCCTGGTGACCGAGTGGGTTTTATATTCCGAGCGGCAAACACCTCCGCTGAATGGCCTTCCTCCTCTGTGTCTCTGTGGTTCAGAAATAGTTGAACCCAAAGTCAGGCACCGGGCCGCGCGTCATCCATCGACGGATCGGCCAGACACGAATCGGGGAAGGCGGGCTTCCGGCGCATCCACAATTCCTGGCAGAGGCTGTTGGTCAGCGCCTCATGCAAGGCCGAGCCGAAGTCATATGCGCGGTCGTCGAAGCCCGCGGCCTCGATCGCCTCGTCGAGTCCGAGCATGACGGCGAACATCCGCGACCGCAGGGCGGGGATGTAGGCCTGCTCGATGGCGACGTCGGGCTCGGTCAGATCCGCGATGCACGGCGCCACATTGTTCGTGTGATGGGCGCGACAGGCTTCCGGCCGGCCTTCATAAATGGAACAGCGGTCGTCGCGCAGCAGCGCACACGGCTGGCGCAGGCGGCCGCGCTCGTCACTGTACAACCCCGAAACCCGCGCGCGGTGGGCGGCGGTGCGGGTGATCGCGGCGGCGAGTTCCGCCGGCGGAAAATTCTTCCGGATGAACCCGGCCGCGAACAATACCTCATGGGCCTGCACATCGACCGGCACGCTGCAGCAAAAGGAGCAGCCCGCCCGGCAGGCAACGGTCGCCTTCACCCGGGCCGGCGTGGCCGTGTACGTCCGGTCAAGTTCCTGCAGGCCCCAGCCCAGCGCCGCGAGCATCGCGGGGAAATCGCCGGCCGCCTGCACGCGTTGCTCCATGTCCGCCACCGCTTGGGCGTACAACTGCTGGCGCTGTTTTTCGAGGGCGGGGGAGAGCATGATCGTCTCCCATGGGCGCATGATTGCGGGCAAACGGCGAGTGCTATTGGGGGTGCGGGAAATTCGCGCGATGGCCCATCAGGCGAGCCTTCCTGTTCAAACTGAGTCGACAGCAGTCCACGCGGCCGCATTTTCGCGTAGCGGATTGCCCGTCGACGGCGTCATCCCACTGCACGCTCACGCATGACCTCCCACCTGCAACCTGACCAAGCCAAGCCCCGGATGCTGCTCACCGCGCATCCCGCCTATGGGTGGTTTTGGTGCGCCCGGATTGCCTCGGGCATGGCTTTCCAGATTCAGGCGGTGGCCGTGGGCTGGCAGATCTACGATATCACGCACAGCGCCTTCCAACTGGGCATGGCCGGCTTGGTGCAGTTCCTGCCGATCGTGCTGTTGACGCTCCCGGCCGGACACGTGGCGGACCGTTACGACCGGCGGAAGGTCTACGGCCTGGCCCTCGGGGTGCAGGGACTGGCCACCGCCATCCTGGCCCTCGGGGCGTGGGGAAACTGGCTCGGCCTGCCGGGAATTTTCACGCTGGTGGCGCTGATCGGGTCGGCCCGCGCGTTCCAGGGGCCGGCGACGCAGGCACTCATGCCGACGCTGGTGCCGGAAGCGCTGGTGCCGAAGGCCATCGCGTGGGCCTCGGGCGCGTTCCAGACTGCGTCCATCGTCGGGCCGTCGATCGGCGGACTCTTGTATGCGTTCGGGCCCGCGGTACCGTACGCCGCGGCGGCCGGGCTGGCGCTCGCCGGTTCCGGCTTGGTGGCGCTGATGCGACAGGAGCGCGCCGTCCGGCCCCGGCAGCCCGCCACGTTTGCGTCGCTGTTCTCGGGCATCCATTACATCCGCGCCCACCCCCTGATCCTGGGCAGCATCTCGCTCGACCTCTTTGCGGTGCTGCTCGGCGGCGCGGCGGCGCTGCTGCCGGTCTTTGCGCGCGACATCCTGCACATCGGCGTCTGGGGCCTGGGGTCGCTGCGGGCCGCGCCGGCGGTCGGTTCGCTGGCGATGTCCGTCTACCTCGCCCGCCGGCCCCCGCAGCGGCAGGTCGGGCGGAAGATGTTTCTGGGCGTGTTTTGCTTCGGCCTCATGACCGTGGTCTTCGGGTTGTCCCACTCGTTCATCCTGTCGCTCTGCGCCCTGGCGCTCCTCGGGGCCGCCGACACGATCAGCGTGGTCATCCGGAGTTCGCTGGTGCAGCTCGAGACCCCGGACGAGATGCGCGGGCGCGTCGGCGCGGTGAATTCGCTGTTCATCGGCACCTCGAACCAGCTCGGCGAATTCGAGTCCGGGGTGACGGCGTCGCTCTGGGGCACCGTGCCCGCCACGGTCATCGGCGGGTTGGGGACCCTGGTGGTGGTGTTCGCCTGGATGCGGCTCTTCCCGTCGCTGCGCGACTTCGATCAGTTTGAGAAGAAGAAGGCGTCGTAGGTCCGGAAGAGGGGCCCACGGAACACACTGAAAAACTGAAGAGTGGGTAAGCTTCGAGCGACTTGGGCCTTTCTTCCGTTTATTCCGTGGGCACCCCGATGCAGGAGACCGGGAACGAGGCGGTTTACGAGGATGCAGCAACGGCCTTTGCACTGATCCCTTCGGCCGTTTGAATTCGGCGGGCGGCTAAAGGAAACTCAGCCGCGGGCCGCCCGGATCTCGCGGTGGAGCCACGCCCGGGCGTAGGTCCAGTCGCGCTTGGCCGTCGGCTCGGACACACCAAGCGCCGCCGCCGCCTCCTCGATCGTGAGCCCGACGAAGTAGCGCAGCTTGACCAGCTGGGCCGCGCGGGCGTCGTGCGCGGCGAGCCGGTCGAGAACCTCGTGTACCGCCAGCAGCTCTTCGCCCTGGCTGTCGGGCGCGGCGATGTCGAGATCCGCAACGTCGGCCGGGGCGCGCGCCAGCCCGCCGCCATGGCGGACGGCGGCCTTGCGGTGGGCGCGGTCGATCAAAATGCGGCGCATCGCCTCCGCGGCGGCACCGAAGAAGTGGGCGCGGCCGTTCCACGTGTGCTGGTCGGGGCCGGCGAGGCGCAGCCACGCCTCGTGCACGAGCGCCGTGGCCTGGAGCGTCTGGCCGGGGCGTTCGCGCGCAAGCTTCTGTGCGGCGAGCTTGCGCAATTCGTCATACACGAGCGGCAGCAGCAGCTCCGCGGCGCGCGGGTCGTCGTCCTTCAGGCCGGTGAGGATCTGGGTGATTTCGCTCACGGTTTGGCGGCGGTCGGGGAGGGGACGGGCGGCTCCGCCGGCTGCCGGGCGGCTGCGAATCCGCCCAGCACCAACCAGGGGAGCAGGACATTCAGCCAAAGCAGCGAGATGGCCAGCGGCCGGCTGATGATATGCATGCCAGCCAGGTAGGGCCAGCTGCCGGCAACCACCTGTGCCCCCAGAATCGGGGCGGCCACATAAAGGCACCATTTCGACCAGGACGGAAGCGAGGCATTGCGTTTGGTCCACTGCCACAATTCCCATGCAACGCCCAAGACAATCCCGCCCGAGGTCACCCCAAGCAACGGCGTGACGAACACCGACATGAAGTAGACGAAGTCAGGCGCGATGCCGTGCCGGTTGGTCAAAGTAGACTTCAGGCAAAAGAATACCGCCAGGTAGGCCAGCGATCCGCGCAACAGCAGTGTCATGCGTCCGGCCGTCGTTTCGCCCCGGAGCGCCCGCCTGATTTCCCACAACGCCACCGCGGCCGCCAGCGCCAGAATCGCTTGGAACCAGACCGCCTGGAAGACGACCCTGAGGGCGAAGCCGAACACGCTCCAGAACAAAGCCAGCAACAGGATTCCTTCGACAAGGGAAAGGGCCCCGATGGCCGAGAACCAAGACGCCGTCCGGAACGAAAGGCCTCCGAAGGCGCGGGGCCGGCGGTACAGAATCGGCACAGCGAGCACCCAGCCGGCCATTTGAAAGTAGACGGGATATTGCAACTGGCTGAGAAGAAAACCGATCTGACGGGAAAAGGTCGATGGGCCTTGCGGACTGGGCAGAGGCTTCAGTGTGGCGGCTGCGGTCGGCTGCGGGGGAGGATTCAACTCCTTCTTCCAATAATCAGGAACCTTGCCGGCGGAAACATCCTTGCGCAATTGATCGAGATCCACGGCGGCGGTGCGATCCGAGGCTTCCAATTCATAAATGGTATCATCCGCCCAATAGATATCGGCCCAACCTGCGCCGGTTTTATAATCCGCCTCGGCCTTTTTTGCCTGGTCCACAAACCGGAGCACCGCGGCGCTCTCGCCGGCCGCCAGCAGTTCGGCCGGCAGATCAAGGTCCATATGATCCCAGCCCGAAAGCCAGTTCTCGGTTCCGGCTTTGATGGCTCCGAGCAGGTGATCCTTGGCCGCCGCCCTATCACCCTCCCGCAGCGCGATCCGGCCGAGGAGTAAATTAGTCTTGGTATGGGCCCGATCCCAGCTGCTCCGGTAATTGACATTCCGGTCGTCAATGATGCTCCACCACCGTTCTTGCCTTGCCGTCCGGAGCAACGACTGGGCCAGCCTGACGTGATTCCGGTAATTCGAGCCGCTTGAAATGTCGGTCTGGGCCAATAAAAAGGACCCAGATCATGAAAGGTAAACGCTACAGTACAGAGGAGAAAGTCCGTATCCTGCGGGACGTGGACGGAGGCAAGAGCATCG
>CAIUGM010000023.1 GCA_903898675.1 uncultured Verrucomicrobiota bacterium | reverse complement strand
GCGGCGAGCGGGGGCAGCAGGATCGCCTTTTTGCCGGAGTCGCGGGCCAGCACCGCCATGGCCAGGCCGCCCTTGATCGGCCGCGTCGCGCCGGAGAGGCTGAGTTCGCCGGCGATGAGGTAGTCGCCGAGGTGTTCGCAGACGAGCTGGGCGGTGGCGACGAGGATGCCGAGGGCAATGGGCAGGTCGTAGATGGCGCCCTCCTTGCGCAGGTCGCCCGGGGCGAGGTTGATGGTCGTGCGCGTGCGGGGCATGCGCAGGCCGGAATTACTGAGCGCGGAGAACACGCGGTCCTCCGATTCCTTCACGGCGGCGTTGGGCAGGCCGACGAGGATCAGGTCGGGCATGCCGGATTCACCGGAATTGACCTCGACCTGCACCGGAACGGCATCAATGCCCAGCAAGGCGGCTGAGCCGATTGTCGCAAGCATGAGACAGGGGACTGTGGGAGGATTAGATAGACCCCGTCCCCTGGCCCAGTCGTCGACGCACTTCCTCAATGTTGGCTTCGACCGCCTGGATGTAGGGATTGGGTTGGCCCGCTGTCGTTAAATAGCGATGCACGCCCCCCGCCTCAAAGTCGAGCATGGGCCGCACATAATTGCCCCAGAATGCCGGGGTCTTCTGCAAGAGGTCGGTCACGACGTGATAGGGGCGCTTGGCCACGGGCACGTGCTCGAATTCGTAGGCTTCCTGGAATTCGCGGAAAAGGATCGGCAACTCGTCGACGTAGTCCGGGGCGCTCATCTGCGCGAGGTAGTCGGCGGTCACGAGCGTGAACGAGATGAGGCGGGCCTGCTCGCGGCCGAACGGCACGGAGCTGATCCGGTTTTGCGGCCCCGTACACATGATGGCGGAGCAGACATCATTGATTTCCGCCGGCGTGACGCCCAGGCCGGGCAGATACTGGCGGGCAAAATCGCAGCTGCGGCGTTCGTGAACCAGCGTGTACTTGGCCCCGGTACCCGTGAGGTCGTCCGATTGCTTCAGGAAACCGCAATCGTGCAGCAGCACGGCCATGAGCCCAAGCTCCCAGTCGCGCTGGCCCAAGGCCGGTTGATCCGCGCTCTGGTGGCGGCCTTGCAGGATATGCGTCAGGCACACCGTCGCCTGCAGGGTGTGCTCATAGTCGTGATAAAACATGTCGATCGCGCGATAACCGGGGTAGCGGCCCCGAAACATGTCCGTCACATCGACAAACAACCGGTCGATCAAAGTCGTGCTCGCCTTGGGCCAGGCCTGAACCACTGCCGACTTGACCATCGCGGCCACCGTCTGGGGGTTTTTAGTATCAATTGAGTGGGGCGCGGCCATTCTCGTGAGAGTGAGAGATAGGAGTTGCCCCCTAGTCGGCAAGCCCATTGTCTGGCGCCGATAAACTAATGGCACGAAGCGCCAATTTGATCGTCGGACTGACCGGAGGAATGGGGTGTGGCAAATCGACCGCTGCGGCTTTTTTCGCGGAGCGGGGGTTTCAGCGCCTCGATTCCGATGCCGTGGTGCACGACATCCTGCTGCCCGATCCGGCAGTGAGGGAGGCGATCCGGGTGCGATTCGGTGACGGGATGTTTGGCGCCGATAGCCAGCTGCGCCGCGACCGGCTGGGGGCGAGGGTCTTTGGCGATCCGGCCGACCTCGCGTGGCTGGAGAACCTCCTGCATCCCCGGCTTTACGAGCACTGGCGGAAGACTTTCGCCGCCAGCCCGGGGCAGGCCTGGCTCGTCGAGGTGCCGCTGCTCTTTGAGAAGGGTTTGGAAAATTGGTTTGATTTCACCGTCTGCGTGACCACAGACTCAGTTCTTCAATTGAGGCGGCTGGAGCTGAAGGGGATTCCCCCGGAGCTCGCCCGACAGCGCCTAGCCAAGCAACTGCCACTGGCCCGAAAATGCGAGCTGGCAGACCTTGTTCTCCTAAACGACGGCACTCCCGCCTTTTTGCGTGAACAGGTCAATGCACTGGCTGACCGCCTCCTGAACTAACTACCGCCCGGCCCGCAGGCCGCATTCATGGTCCCCCCTAAATCCGACGACGATTCTTCCAAGCCCGACGCTGCCGCCAGCGACTCGGCCAAAACCAAGCGCCCGACGCGCTCCCGGCTCTACCGCACGACCAAGAAAGTGGTCAAAGTGGATTCCATCGCCAGCGAGCCCCGGGAACCCAAGTCCGCTCCCGTTGCCGCCCCCGCGCCCGCGCCGGAACGCGAGCCGGTCCGCGAGCCGGAACCTGCGCCCGCGGCCGCGCCGGTGCAGCAGTTCGAACCAACCTCCTTGCCCTCCGAGCAGGGTGGTGGCTACGACCAGCCGCCAACAGGTGGTCAGGGCGGCAACTACGACGAAGGTGGCGGCAACGGTGGCGGCGGAGGCGGCCAGTTTCAGCCGCACGGCGGGGGCAAATTCGGCCGCCGCGGCCGGGGTGGAAAACATTTTCGCGGTGGTGGTGGTGGCGGAGGAGGCGGCAAATGGGTCAACCCGAAGTTTCAGGGCAACCAGCATCCGCCGCAGCCCGGTCCGCCCAAGGAGGTCGTCCACTTTGGCGACCTGCCCGACCCGGCCCGGTTTCAAAACCTTGAGGCGATCCAGCAGCTGGCCGACGAGATTTCCAGCAGCAAGGCGGAGCCGATCTGGCTCAACGAGCTCTACGCGCTGAACCTCGCCGACCTCACGGCCTTCGCCCGCAAGCTCGAGGTGAAATTCGAGGGCGCGCCCAACCGCCGCCAGCTGATCACCCAGATCTTCCTCGCGACGACCGCGCAGAAGCATCCGCTCTACGACCGCGGCTACATCGACATGACTGATCGCGGCCACGCGTTCATCGTGCATGAGGATGTGAACTACCGGCTCTATCCCGAGGACGCCTACCTGCCGGAAATTTTCGTGCACCACTTCGGCCTCAAGCGCGGCCACCAGGTCGAGGTGCAGCTCCAGGCCCCGCAGGGCAACGACCGCTGCCCGGCCGTGGTCGCCATCCGCTCGGTCATGGGCGGCAAGCCGGAGGATATTTCCAAGATCCCGCCCTTCGAGGAGCTCACGCCTTACTACCCGCTCAAGCGCATCATGCTGGAGCGCGAGGGCGCGAAGGATGTCTCGATGCGCATGGTGGACATTGTCACGCCCGTCGGCTTCGGCCAGCGCGGCCTGATCGTCGCGCCCCCGCGCACCGGCAAGACCATCCTCATGCAGAACATGGCCAACTCGATCGCGGCCAACTCGCCCGAGACCAAGCTCATCATCCTGCTGGTCGACGAGCGCCCCGAGGAGGTCACCGACTTCAAGCGCCACTGCCAGGGCGAGGTCGTCAGCTCCACCTTTGACGAGGTGCCGGAGAGCCACGTTCATTGCGCCGAGATGGTGATCGAGAAGGCCCGCCGGCTCGTCGAGCAGGGCGAGCATGTCATTATTTTGCTGGATTCCATCACCCGCCTGGCCCGCGCCTATAACGCGCTCGCCGGTAACAGCGGCAAGATCATGTCCGGCGGCCTCGAGGCCAACGCCCTGCAAAAACCCAAGCGCTTCTTCGGCTCCGCCCGCAACATCGAGGGCGGTGGCAGCCTCACCATCCTCGGCACCGCACTGGTCGACACCGGCAGCCGCATGGACGAGATCATCTTCGAGGAATTCAAGGGCACCGGCAACATGGAGCTCCACCTCGACCGCGACCTCGTCAACAAGCGCATCTTTCCCGCGATCAACATCGACAAGAGCGGCACGCGCAAGGAGGAGCTCATCTACCACCCCGACGAGCTCCTGCGCGTCTATGCACTGCGCCGCGCCATGCAGGGCGTGCCGGCGGCCGACTCGATGGACATGCTCATCGGTCGCCTCAAGAAGACGAAGACCAACGCCGAATTCCTGATGAGTCTCAACCGCTGACGCGTGGGCCCCGCGTCGGCTTCCCCTGTGGAAACAGCCGACGAAAATCTGATCCGAATCGCCCGGGAGCGGGGCCTGCTCCCGCTCATTCCCTTGGCGGCTGGCGAGCCGTCCCCTGACGCCCTCGGCCGGGCCGTCGCCGCGGCCTTTGGGCTGCGTTGGGTTAACCCACCCGAGTTTACCGTGCCGGCGGACTGGCGGGTGATCGTGCCCCACGAGTTTGCGCTGGAGCATGGCATCATGCCCCTGGCCGCGGCGGATGGGGTGACGCATGTCGCACTCGCGGATCCGGGCGCGCTGGAGGTCATCGACCGTCTCGCCTTTGCGGCCGGGCGTCCCATCGTCCCGGCGCTGGCCCCGGCCGCGGCCATCCGTCGCGCGATCGCGCTCTGCTATGGCCCGGGCGCGGCGGACCAGGCCGACGATTCAAGCGGCGATCATGAGCCGGTGCCCCTGGAGGTTGCGGACATGAGCAATGCGCCTGCCCTGGCCGTGGAGGAGGGCAGGGTGACGGAGAACGACGCACCGCTCATCCTCCTCGTCCAGTCGATCATCGCGGAGGGGATCCGGCGGCGCGCCTCCGATATTCATTTCGAGCCGTTGGAAAGGAGCTTCCGGGTGCGCCACCGCGTTGACGGGGTTTTGCACGCGGCGGAAGCCCCGCCGCAGCGGCTGCAGGCCGCGATTGTTTCCCTCCTGAAAATCATGGCGGACATCAGCATCGCGGAGCAGCGCCTGCCGCAGGACGGGCGTATCCGGGTGCAGGCCCGGGGCCGCACGCTCGATCTGCGCGTTTCCTCGCTGCCGACGGTTCACGGCGAAAGCATTGTCCTGCGGGTGCTCGACCAGGAGCACCTCAAGCTGGGCTTGCCGGAGCTCGGCTTCTGGCCGGACGACCAGGCGGAGATTGAGCGTCAGATCGTGGCCCCGGATGGCATCGTGCTGGTCACGGGCCCGACCGGCTCGGGCAAGACCACATCGCTCTACGCCTGCCTGCACTACCTGAACCAGTCGGGCCGGAAGATCATCACGGTGGAGGACCCGGTCGAGTACCAGATTTCCGGCATCAACCAGGTGCCGGTCAACGCGGGCATCGGGCTAACCTTTGCGGCGGCGCTGCGCGCCATGCTGCGGCAGGCGCCGAATGTCGTGATGATCGGTGAAATTCGCGACCGGGAGACAACGGAGATCGCTCTGAACGCCTCACTGACCGGTCACCTGGTGTTCAGTACGCTGCACACCAATGACGCTCCTTCCGCCGTCACGCGCCTCGTCGATCTCGGCGCCAAACCGTTCCTGGTGGCGGCCGCGCTGCGGGCCTCGCTGGCGCAGCGGCTGGTGCGCCGGATCTGCCCGCACTGCCGGCGCGCCCACACGCCCTCGGCGCGGGAATTATCGGCGCTGGGCCTGCCGGCCGCCCGGTTGACCGGGGCGGAGTTCGCCCATGGCGCCGGCTGTCCGGCATGCCAGGGCACCGGTTACCGCGGCCAGCTGGGTCTTTTTGAGATATTTTTGATCACCGATGAAATCCGGAGCCTGGTCTGCGACCGGGCGCCGGCCGGCCGCCTGCGGGCGCAGGGCCGGCGGGATGGAGGCCGGACCATGCGCGAGGACGGTGTTCGCAAAGTCCTTGCGGGACTCACTACAATCGAAGAAGTTGTTGCTGCCACCGTCGGCGACGGGCTTTGACCCAACCTTTAATCTTCCCCTCATATGAGCTATGAAATGAACGATCTCCTTGAGCTGGTCGTGGACCAGAAGAGCTCCGACCTTCACCTCCAGGTGGGCGTCCCCCCCTGCCTGCGCCTGCGCGGCAGCATGACCCCCATCGACGGCCCCGAACTGCGGCCCGAGGACACGGAACAGCTGATGCTGTCCATCACGCCGGACAACCATATCCAGAACGTGAAGCTCAACGGCGGCACCGACTTCGGTTTCGCGTTCGGCGAGAAGGCCCGCTTCCGCGTCAGCGTACTCAAGGCCAAGGGCAACTACGGCCTCGTGCTCCGCCAGATTCCCAACCAGCTCTTCGACCTCCGCACCATCGGCATGCCGGACAAGATCAAGGAGCTGCTGCACCGCCCGCGCGGCCTCTTCCTTGTCACCGGCCCGACCGGCTCCGGCAAGTCCACCACGCTCGCCTCGATGGTGAATTACATCAACGAGAACCGCGACGGCCACATCATCACGATCGAGGACCCGATTGAGTATTACCACCCGCACAAGAAGTGCGTCGTGACCCAGCGCGAGGTCGGCTCCGATGTGCCGAGCTTTGCCGAGGCCATCAAGCGCGCCTTGCGGCAGGACCCCGACGTCATCCTCGTCGGTGATTTGCGCGACTTGGAAACCATCGAGGCCGCCATCAGCGCCGCCGAGACGGGTCACTTGGTGTTCGGTACGCTGCACACGAACAGCGCCTCCAAGACCGTCGACCGCATCGTCGACGCCTTCCCCGCCAACATGAAGGAGATGATCCGCATGCAGCTCTCCACCTCCATCATCTGCGTCATCTCCCAGGCCCTCTGCAAGAAGACGGGCGGCGGCCGCATCGCGGCCTACGAGATCATGGTCAACACCTCGTCCATCGCCTCGCTCATCCGCGAGAACAAGACCTTCCGTATTCCCTCGGACATCCAGACTGGCGCCAACCTCGGCATGATCACACTCGATACCCACCTGATGAGCCTGGTGAACCGCGAGCTGATCGACCCGAACGAGGCGATGGAAAAATCCCAGGAGCCGGTCGCCATGCGCGAAAAACTCACGAGCATGGGCTTCAAGCTGCACGACCTGGCGTAAACTAAATTTCAAGGCCGTGGGCCCCGGCCGAACTAACCATGTTCGAAGGGCACGACCTTGTTATCCATGATTTGGTGGCGGCGCACCGGCTCGTTGACCCGGCGATCCTGCAGTCCGTTTTTGCCGCCCCGTCTGCCGCCGGCCCGTCACTGGCCGACCGGCTGATCGAGTCCGGCCTGATCGATCCGGTCACGCTACTGCGGACGGTGGCGGCCCACGTGGGTTGCACCTGTCTGGAGCAACCGCCGGCGGAATTGCCGCCCGCCGCCTTGCTCCTGATCGATGGCGCGATGGCGCACGACTACGGCGTTGTCCCGCTCGCGACGGATGGAGCGGCGGTGTCGCTGCTGGCGAGCGATCCCTTTAAGCCGAACCTGGCCGGGGATCTCGCTTTTATCCTCGGGCGCGAGGTCCGGCTGGTCGTGGCTGATCCCGCGTCCGTGCGGGCGCTGCTCCGCCGGCATTACGGCGACTCCGACCTCCCGGCCGGGGATTTCCCGGGCGATGGTCCGGTCGCGGCGGGTGCGGC
>CAIUGM010000022.1 GCA_903898675.1 uncultured Verrucomicrobiota bacterium | reverse complement strand
CGATGCTCTTGCCTCCGTCCACGTCCCGCAGGATACGGACTTTCTCCTCTGTACTGTAGCGTTTACCTTTCATGATCTGGGTCCTTTTTATTGGCCCAGACCGACATTTCAAGCGGCTCGAATTACCGGAATCACGTCAAATCCCCGGAGGAACGCGGCGGTTTCATCGGTAAGGCCGATGATCTTGTTCGTGGCCTGGCGGTAGAATTTGAAATTGAGCTCGGTTTCGGGCCGGCCGTCGTGCCAGGCGGAAAAAGGTTTGAGCTCGTCCCGTCCCAGGCGCCGCCGCGCGAGTGCGGTGCGCCGGATGGTGAGGCTCACGCGCGGCGTTTGCCGGGCGAGGCCGCGTTGCCGGGCGATCGGTTGGGCCGAGGTGACGACGCCGCGCGCGATGAGACCGGGCCCGCCCTCGTTCTCGCTGGCGAAGACGAAGATCGTATCGCCCTTGGCGACGTGTTTGCCGCCATACATTGTCTTCTGCGCGCGGAACACGAAAGTCGCCGCTGCCGGATCAGAAACCTCAACTTTGATCGCGTAGATCATACGCCTCATCTGACGCGGTTCGTTTCATGGGTCGCTCCGACTTATCCACTCGCGTTAGCCGGGGTCAATTACAACGTGACCATGGGGTGCGATGAAGGACAGCCCCGGCCCGCCGCATGATTTCGAAAGGTCCAGCCAATCTAGAAAACCAGCTCTACCGCCGCGTTGCCTGGCGGCTCATCCCGCTGCTGTTCGTGGGCTATGTCGTGGCCTACCTGAACCGGGTTAACGTGGGCTTTGCCAAGTTGCAGATGATCGCCGACCTCAAGTTCAGCGATACCGTCTACGGACTGGGCGCGGGGGTGTTCTTCATCGGATACTTTCTTTTCGAGGTGCCGAGCAATGTGCTCCTGCACCGGCTGGGCGCCCGGTCGTGGATCGCGCGGATCATGATTTCCTGGGGCTTGATCTCCGCCGCGGCGATGTTCGTTCGGACGCCCGCCCAGTTCTACTTCTCCCGCTTTGTCCTGGGCCTGGCGGAGGCGGGTTTCTTTCCGGGCATCATCCTTTACCTGACCTATTGGTTCCCGGTGAAGCGGCGGGCGCAGATCACCGCCTTTTTCATTTCCGCCATTGGATTTTCCGGGCTGATCGGCGGGCCCCTGTCCGGCTGGATCATGCAGCGGTTGGCCGGCGCCGCGGGCTATGCCGGCTGGCAGTGGCTCTTTGTCCTGGAAGCGATCCCTTCGCTGGTTATCGGCGGAGCGATCCTGGCCTGGCTCCCGGACCGCATCCGGGATGCGGGCTGGTTGACGGCGGACGAGAAGGGTTTGCTCACCCGGGCGGTCGCGGCGGAGGATCACGCCAAGGAACACCTCTCCATCGGGGCGGTTTTGGCCCATCCCCGGATTTGGGGCTTTGGTTGCATCTATTTCACGCTGATGACCGGCCTTTACGGGATCAGTTTCTGGATGCCGCAGATCATTCGCAATGCCGGCATGGCCAGTATGCTCGGGGTGGGCTTCGTGTCGGCGATCCCGTATGCCGTGGCGATCGCCGCGATGATCGCGGTCGGCCGGCATTCCGATCGCACCGGCGAACGTTTCTGGCACCTGGTGCTGTGCCTGGTGGCGGCGGGGCTGGGCTTTGGCCTGATCGGCCTCGGGGGCGGAACCGGCTCCGTCGTGGTGGCCGGCCTGGTCTTGGCGACATCGGGCGTCCTGTGCGCGATGCCGCTTTTCTGGACATTTCCTGCCGCCCTCCTTGAGGGTGCGGCCGCCGCCGCCGGCATTGCGCTGATCAATTCGCTCGGGAACCTCGGTGGCTTCGCCAGCCCCTATCTGGTCGGCGCGCTGAATGACTTCAGCCACAGCCAGCAGGCCGGGCTTTACGCCGTCGCCATCAGCCTGCTCCTCGGGGCGATGCTCGCCGGCCTGCTGCTCAGGCCCGGACGGGAGTCACCGCTTCGCGAATAAATTTCGCCGGCGCGTTTCGATGGTGGCTCGCGCTGGTGTCCCGAAATGGTATGTTGGCAGACGTGAAACTGATCCTGACCTTACTGGCCCTGGCGATCCCTTCCACTTGGGCTGTTCCTTGCATGGGGGCTGAAAAATCCGATCTGGTTGGTGAATGGAAGTCCGAGGAACGGGGCAACGAACAAAGCGCCCGCTACGTCATCTTCGCCTTCAAGGCCGATGGAGCCCTGGTCTCCACCGATGGGATGCGCGACAGTCAGGGTTCATCCGCGGTTTCCGTGCTTCATGGTACCTATGAGGTCGATTTCACGCAAAAGCCTGCGGTCCTCGTCATGCATTTCGTGGCGCAGCCCCGTCTGCCCACGCCATTTGACCGGTCGGCCATCATCGAGTTTATTAGCCCGACCAAATTGCGCCTCCAACTCGTGGAAGGGAAGGGTCCATGGCCAAAAGAATTTGGGGCCACCGCCGGCGTGCTCACGAAGCAATGAAGCCGTTTAAACGCATCATGCTGGCGCTCTTTGTGCCGCCGATCCTTGGGGCGGCACTGCTTCAGGTTTATCTATGGGGTTACGCACTGCTGGGTCATGGGACGTTTTTGTCGCCCCTATCGGAACAACTGGCGGGGTTCCTCCTGCTTATTTGCTACGGATTCCTCTTTTGTTGCATCCCGGGTTTCGCCTACTGGGCCATACTGGAGGTGGCTTGGAAGTATGCCGGGCCACGCTTTAAGCGGAAAATGCCATTCCGTTTGTTGGGCGCCGGTTTGGGCACATTGTGCGGTGCCGCGATCGGTGTGACTTTGCAAAATCTTGGGGTTCTCGGTCCGGTGTTTGGACTTGTTGGCTTGGTTGTGGGTTATTCCACGTCAGTTCTCATTTACAGGTACCATGGCCAACCCCTGGAAACCTCGAAAGGCGGTTTATCTCCCGGGTAAGTTATGAAGAAGAGCCCGACCAAAGCATCACAATCTCCATGAAATTAATTATTATTTTCAGTCTTCTCCTGACTTTGTCCTTTGCTGATCATGAGACCGTCAAAAGCCCTGATGTGGTAACGGAAAAGTCCTTGGTTGGCCTGTACTACCGGGGGCCCATGCCTGAAATCGTCATGCTGCGGTTTAAACCTAATGGTGAATACGAGGCTCACTCGGTGGATTCGCAAAAGACCATGACGGATACGAGCTACAAGGTCGGGATCAATACGGGGTCCACGATTGATGAAGAAGGGTTCGCCCAGCGAAATGCTACGGGCTCCTCCTTCGGGACCTGGCAGTTTATTGACGGGAAGCTTGTGCTGATGCCCAAAACCGAGACCGGAGAACTCAAAGGTTACTTCCATCAGATCAACCTGGTTAAAGGCAACGTGGTGCTGCGACGCAGCGAGGATGACAGGAACCACTGTTTTTATCGGCAAGAAGTCACGCCGGTAGATCGCTAAGCACCGCAGCTCTCGTCGATTCCCTCAAGTCGTTAAACAGAAACGCCGCCCGGGCAATCGGGCGGCGTTTTAAATTGGGTGCAGGGGCTGGATTTGAACCAGCGACCTTCAGGTTATGAGCCTGACGAGCTACCAGGCTGCTCCACCCTGCATCAAGGGAGAGGGGATAAGTGCGGCTGACCCGCCCGGCTGTCAACGGGTTTTTGTGCCTCGTTTCGCCGCCCGGCGCCGGCGGCGGACCGTCATAACCTTACCGGCTGCTGAATACCTGTTTGCATGCGCCGCAGAGTCCTTTTCAATCTGACCTTTCATCCCCCATTGCCGCAGGACACTCCCACCCAACCGACCATGAGCCAGGAACAGGAAGTCGCCGCCCGTTTTAAAGAAGTATTTGGCCGCCCGGCCACCGTCATCGCGCGCGCGCCGGGCCGCGTGGAATTCATCGGCAACCACACGGACTACAACGGCGGCGCGGTGCTCGGCGCCGGCATCGACCGCCATGTGTGGGTGGCCGTGTCGCGGGGCGAGCCCGGCCAGTTTGCCTTTTGCAGCGACCAGCAAACCACGGTTCGGACGCTCGCCGCCGGCACCAGCACGAGGCAGACGGGGGCGTTGTCCTGGCTGAATTACCCGCTCGGGGTCTGGCTCGCGCTCGGTCAGTTCGGTCTCTCGCAGCCGGCGGATTTCAATCTGCTCGTCCATTCGGACCTCCCGTCCGGCGCCGGGCTCAGCAGCAGCGCGGCGCTCGAGCTGGCCGCGGGCCTGGCGTTCCTGCAACTGGCGGGCGCTCCGGCGATCACGGCGCAGCGGCTCGCCGAGCTGGGCCGGCACGCGGAGAACAACTTCGTGGGCGTCCCCTGCGGCGTACTCGACCAGGGCACCATCGCCTTCGCCCGGCGCGATCATCTCGTGCACATCGACTGCATGGGGCCGAAGTTTTCAACGACGCCCATGCCGCCGGGGCTGCGGCTGTGGGTCTTCAACTCGCTCACGAAGCACGCCCTCATCGACGGCATGTACGCCCAGCGCCACGCCGAGTGCCAGCAGGCGGCCAAGGCGCTCGGGGTTGAGTTGCTCGCGTCGCTCACTCCGGCGGAGTTGGCCGCCCGCGCGGGTGGTTTGCCGCCGTTGATTGCCAAGCGCGCCCGGCATGTGGTCGAGGAACACGCGCGGGTGGGGCAGGTGGTGGCCGCCCTCGCGGCCAACGACATGACCAGGGTCGGCGCCCTGCTCACCGCGTCGCACCGCAGCTCGCAGCATCTCTTTGAGAACAGCACGCCGCAGTTGGATTTTCTCGTGGACCGGCTGGTCGAGAGCCCCGGGATCCTGGGCGCGCGCCTGACCGGCGGCGGTTTCGGTGGCGCCGTGCTCGCGCTGGCGCGGCCGGAGTTCGATGCGGCGGGCGCGCAGGCCGTGGGGGCCGCCTATCTCGCGAAGTTCGGCCGGGCGCCGGAGATCATTCCGCTGCAGGTGGCGGATGGGGCTCAGTTGGTGTAGGCGGGCAAGAGAGCACTGTAGCCGCGCTTGAGTTTGCGTTCCGAGCGGCTTGGCGCGACAAGACCGGTGCGTTCGCAACCGGACCAAGCGTGGTTCCGGCCTCGCGGCCGGCCACGTTGTCGCCAAGCTCCAACGCGGCTACACTTGCAGAAACCGCCTTCAGCGCACCACGCCGAGGCGCACGATGGTGAACGAATTCGCGGGCAGGGTGACGTTGAACGTCGGGCCGGTCGGCGCGAGCGGGGTCTCGCGCGGGGCGATCAGGTTCGGGGCTTCGAATGAATTTACTTCGGCCAGGTTGTCGGCGTGCAAGACGATCAACGTGCCGGGCTTGAGCTCCCGCGTGCCGGTCAGGTCGATCGTCGGCGTGAGTGGCTGGGCCGTGGCATTCACCAGCTTGAGGATGACCTCGTTGGTTGCCGTGTCGAAAGTCGACGAAGCATAGACGCGTTTGGCCGCTTCGCCGGTCAGTCCGCCGAGGGTCACGGGCAGAACCTGGTCGCCGCGATTGCGGGCGAAGAGGCTTTGCACGTGGTAGCTCGGCGTGGGGAGCGTGCGCAGATTGTCGGTCCAGATCAGGTCGGGCGTCCACTGCCAGGCGTCGACATGGGCGAACAGCGGCGCGTACGACGCCATGCGGACCACGTCGGCGTTGCGTTCGAGGCCGGTCATGAAGGCGGCCTCGGCCAGGGCGCAGCCGAAGTCGTTCCGGTTCTTGACGCTGACCACCCCGACGCTCTGCGCGGCGTATTCGCCCATGAAGACCTTGGGGCCGTTGCGGTCGTAGGCGTCGTAGCGGTGGGCGTGGTCGAGGAACCATTCCGGTTTGTCGTAGCAGTGCTCGTCGATGATATCGGCGTGCAGCGCGCGGAGCTTCTCCCAGGCGAACTTGAAGTTGTCGTCGGCCGGGCTGGGGCCGGCGGCGGAGATAAGGGAGATCTCGGGGTGCTTCGCCTTCAGGGCTTCCGCGAACCTGATGTAGCGCGCGATGTATTCCGGGCCCCACTGCTCGTTGCCGACACCGAGGAGCTTCAGGTTGAACGGCGCGGGATGCCCGAGTGCGGCGCGTTTCGCGCCCCATTCGCTCGTGACCGGCCCGTTGGCGAATTCGATCAGGTCGAGCGCGTCCTGGATGTACGGCTCGAGCGCATCCAGCGGGCAGAGCTCGCCGGAGTTGAACTGGCAGGCCATGCCGCAGTTCAGGATCGGCAGCGGCTGCGCGCCGATGTCCTCGCACAGCTGGAAGTACTCGAGGAAGCCCAGCCCGAACGACTGGAAGTAATCCGGCGCGGGCCGGTGCAGGAACTCGTAGCTCCAGCGGTTGATGAGCAGCGGGCGCTCCTCGACCGGGCCGATGGTCTTCTTCCACTGGTAGCGCCGGGCGAGCACGCTGCCCTCGACGACGCAGCCGCCGGGAAAACGCAGGAAGCCCGGATGCGAGTCCGCCAGCGCCTGCACCAGGTCGGCGCGCAACCCGCCGGCGCGGTTCTTCCAGGTGTGGGCGGGGAACAGCGAGACGAAATCCAGATCCACGGTGCCCGCCCCGTCGAGCAAGACGGCCAGGCGGGACTTCGGGTCGGTGTCGCCGGGCTGGAGGGTGGCGGTGTACTGCTGCCAGTCGTGGGTGAAATTCTTGAGCTCGGCCGAGTCGAGCAGCGTGCCGTCGCCGCCGTAAAGCCGCACGCTCAGTTTGGGCGTGCCGGCCACGCCGCGGATGCGCACCGAGAACTCGTAGCTTTCGCCCTGCCGCAACCCGATGCCGCGGAAACCCTCGTTGGAGAGCCCGAGCGGGGCCGTGCCCTCGGACTGGATGCGGACGTAGTGGGGATTGGCGGCGTTGAAGGGTGCGTCGGTGCGGACGGACACGTCGCCCCGCGCCAAGGAGGGATTCATCTTCGCCCAGCCCATCAACGGCTCGGGAAACTCGAAGCCCCGGTTCTTCACCAACTCGGCGTAGAGCCCGCCATCCGCGCCGAAGTTGATGTCCTCGAAGAACGCGCCCCACATGGCCGGGTTGACGGCGGCGCCGGGGTGGCCGACGTCCACCTTGACCGAGACGGCCGGAAAGGCCGCGAGACCCGTGGCGAGGAAAGCGAGCAGGGCGATCGAACTTTTCATGGCACGCATGTGAGGGGGAGGGAGAAGGAGTAAGAGAAGAACTAGCGGGGCCGGGCCGAGAGGGAGGGCGCAGCGCGGGCACGCCGTTGTGGACCAGGCGCGGTTTGCACCCGCACGGACCCGCCCTCGACCCAGCTGGCGCCGATCAGGGTGGCGCGGGGAAAAAGCGGGATGCCCGATTCGCTCCGGTGGATCTGCCCCACGACCATGTCGACCGCGGCCTCGCCGACCGTGTCGTTGTGCTGGTTCATGCCGGAGATCTCGGCGTGGCTCTCGCGCCATTCGAGCTGGATGACGCCGATGTCCTGCGGCACGCGCAGGCCGCGGTCCTTCAGCCACGGGAAGATGATGTTGTAGAGCGAGAGCAGCACGTCCGGCTGGTGGCGGTCGAACCAGCGGTGAAACAGATCCTGGTTGGTCCGCGCCTGGTCGAGCTGGGTGAAGGCCGGCACCCGCTGCTTCGCCGGGAGGGATTGTTGCGCCGCGAGCATGGCGCCCGAGAAGCGGCCTTCCACGAGCC
Organism: uncultured Verrucomicrobiota bacterium; assembly: GCA_903898675.1. Classification (GTDB taxonomy): domain Bacteria; phylum Verrucomicrobiota; class Verrucomicrobiia; order Opitutales; family Opitutaceae; genus Lacunisphaera. The sequence goes on along the minus strand of CAIUGM010000022.1, from coordinate 344,759 downwards.
GGTCGAGCCGCTCCTCCACGAGCAAGGCCGGCCGGCGGTAGCCGAGCCCGAGGGCCTGCTCGAACGCAGTCACCGTGAGGTTGTGGTGATCGACGCAGCTGAAGGAGAGGGCGGGATCGCGCGTGCGCACCCCGGTGACGACGCACGGGAAATGGTCCCAGACCGCCCGCAGGTGGGGTGGCAGGTGATTCTGGTCCATCATGCCGACGATGATCAGACCCTTGATGCCGCGCGCACGCAGGATGCGGATCCAGCTTTCGGCCTTCAGCTTGGGGTCGTGCAGCCAGAAGTGGTCGAAATCATACCCCAGCTGCAGCGCCCGGCGTTCGCAGCCGCGCACGTAGGCGGGGATGGTGGCGTGCGAGCGGAACGCCTTGGGGTCGCGGTGGGCGTTCACGAGGGCGAGCTTGGCCTGAAAGCGCGCATTCTGGCTGGAGCGCAACTGCGCCATCAGGTGTGAGACCACGGCGTTGGGCCGGTAACCGAGCCGGTCGGCCACCTTCCGGATCCGGTCGCGGGTGGTGGCCGGGATCTGCGGGTCGCCGCGCAGCGCCAGCGACACGGTGTTCTTCGAGCAACCGGCTTGGGAGGCGATCACGCTCAGGGTAATCGGAGGCATGGGGAACCTGCATTTCAGCCGAGTTTACCTAACGGTCAAGTAAGTGTTGGGGTTTGCGAGATGAAACGGGGGGGGTCGCGCGCAGGAAGCAAAGGTTACGAAGGTTCGATCGAGGGGTTCCTTCGCACCCTTCGCTTCCTTCGCGAGACAACCGGATCGATTCTGGGCGGCGGCCGCTTGGCCGCTTACAATCCGCAGATGGGTTGCCGGTGAAATAGGCTGTAAGGAATGGCGGCGAGCGGCGACTAATCAGGGTAGATGAGTTCAACTGCCGACAATGCCGCCCTGTTTGAGACCTGGCTGGAGGAGCATCGCGGCATCGTTGTCAAAGTGACGCGCTCGTTTGCGCCGGAAGCGGCGGATGCGGCCGATTTGCAGCAGGAGCTGCTGCTGCAGCTCTGGATGTCGGTGCCGGCCTACGCCGGCCAGGCGAAACCCTCCACCTGGATCTACCGGGTCTGTCTCAACACCGCCCTGACCTGGCGGCGGGGCACTGCGCGGCGGGAGCGGCACCTTCAACCGGGCGCCGATTATACACGGGTGGCGGCCGACGCGGGGTCGCCGGCCGACAGTGCGGGTGACCGGGAACTGCTGGACCAGCTTTACGCGGCCATCCGCGCCCTGCCGGGTTCCGACCGGGTGCTCGTGCTGCTTTCACTCGACGGGCTCGCCTATCGCGAGATCGCCGAGATTACCGGGCTGACGGAAAACCAAGTGGGCGTGGCGCTGACCCGTGCGCGCAAACGACTCGCCGAACTGATGAAAGGAGTGAGCCATGAACTGGAATGACTACGAAGGACTGTGGAAACGCCAGGAATTGCCGCTGGGGGCGGCGGCGGATCTGCCGGCCCTGCGCGCGACGTTCGAAGCCAAACGCCGGAAGCTGGCCAAGACCCTGTTTGCCCGCGATCTGCTGGAGGGCTCGGCCGGCCTGCTGGTGTCGGGCGTGTTCGGGTATACGTGGTGGCATATCGGGAAGGAGGGCTGGCCGATCGCGCTGGCGATCGGCCTGATCCTGGGCGTATCGGCCTTCTTCGCCCGGGAACGCATCCGGGCCCATCGCAACCGGCTGGGTCCCGGCGTGCCGTTGCTCGCCAGGCTCGAGGCGGAGATCGCCGAACTGCAGCACCAGCGTCAGCTGTTGCTCCACGTCTGGTCCTGGTACCTGGCGCCCTGCGTCGGTGCGATGGCCATCATTTTCTTCACGGTCATCCGGATCCTCCGGCAGACCCAGCCCGATTTCTTCCCGGCGCTTTGGGCGCATCCCGCGGCGCTGGCCTGGATCTTCCTCTATTTCGCCCTCGTGCTGCCCGGCTGCTACTGGGGTATCTGGGCCATGAACCGCCGCGCGGTCCGGCGGCAGATCGAGCCGCGGCTGGAGGAACTCAGCAAATTGCGCGCCGATCTTCTGGCAACGAACTAACCTATTTCCATCCCCATGAAAATCACCTTGCTCCTCCTTCTCTCCGGAATTGCAGTCACCCCCATGTTCGCCAAGCCACCGGCTGACATTCAGGCGCGCCTCGACGACTGGGTCAAAGACCAGCCGGGCGGCGTGTCGGTCGCGTGGGTGGACGCGGATGGCGCCGCCTTTTTCCAGTCCGGACACATCGATGCCGCCGGTTCGCCGCGGATCACACCGGACACGCAGTTCGAACTTGGCTCGGTCACCAAGGTGTTCACCGCGCTGCTCCTCGCCGAGAGCGAGCGGCTCGGCAAAGTCAGCCGCAACGATCCGGCCGCCAAATATCTGTTGCCACCGGATGACCCGGAGCAGACGGCGCTCGCCGGGATCACGCTGCTTGCGCTGACAACCCACACCGCGGGACTGCCGCGGCTGCCGTCGAACATCGGCCCGAATCCGGACGCAAATCCGGACCCGTACGCCGCCTACGATCGCAGCATGCTGATCGAAGCGTTGCGCCGGGATGGCCGGCGGGCTTCGACCGCCGGCCACATGGCGTACTCCAACTTTGGCGCGGCGGTGCTGGGGGAGGCACTGGGCGCGGCCTGGGACACGAGTTATGCCGACGCCCTCCAGGAGCATGTGCTCGGGCCCTTGGGCCTGAAGGCCACCTCGCTGGGTGTTGCGGGTTCACCTTCGCCGGCTGAGCTGGCACCGGGGCATGTGGGTGACAAACGCGTCCCGAATTGGACCTTCCAGGCGTTTGCCCCGGCGGGTGCGCTCCGGAGTTCGGCCCGTGAGATGGCGGTATTTCTCACCGTCTGCCTGGGGAAGGACGAGCACCCGATGCGGGCGGCGATCAATGCGACGATCCAGCCGCAGCACGCGGCCGACGACGTGGGCGGACACATTGGACTGGGTTGGCTTTTGACCGACGATCCCGCGCATCAGGTGATCTGGCACAACGGCGCCACGGCGGGCAGCCATGCCTTTATCGCATTCAGCCCGACGATGGATACGGGTGTTGTCATCCTGGCCAACATTCAGCGCGGTTCCGAGGCGCTGGGGTTTGGGCTGCTCGGAGCCCAGCCGCCCTCGGTGAAGGTTACGACCGTCAACGATGCGGCCGGCTACATTGGTCGCTATCCCTTTTCCCCGGCGTTCGCGATCGACATCAAGGAGTTGAACGGAACACTGCGCGGCCAGGCCACCGGCCAGCCGGAGTTCGGGCTGCGCGCGGTCGCGGTTGATCGCTTTGCGATCGTCGGCGTCCCGGCGGAGATTTCATTCGAACGCGGCCTGGACGGAAAGGTGACGGCGCTGGTGCTGCACCAGAATGGAATGGATCAACGTGCGTTGCGTGGATCGCTGCCGCCGCCGCCCAAGGAGGTGTTTTTGCCTGTCGCTACCCTGAGGGAATACGCGGGCAGTTATCCCCTGGCACCGGCGTTTGTGCTCACGGTCACCGAGGAAGGCGGCGCGTTGTTCGTGCAGGCCACCGGCCAGGGCAAGGCTCCGGTCTTCGCCTCGGCGCCGGATGAATTTTTCTACAAGATCGCGAACGCCCGGATTTCGTTCCAGCGCGATGCCCGCGGCAAAGTTACCAGCTTGGTATTGCATCAGAACGGCCGGGATATGCCGGCAACCAAGGCGCCCTAGGCTGCGGCCACACCCGCCATCAAACGCATTAGCGCCGCCTCGCTGAAGTCCGCGCGGGCGACCTCGCCGGCCAGCCGGCCCGAGCGCATGACGAGGATGCGGCGACAGAGGCCGATCAGCTCGGGCAGCTCGGACGAGACGACGAGCAGGGCCTTGCCCTCGCAGGCGAGCTCGTCGAGGAGCTGGTAGATCTCGGCCTTGGCGCCGACGTCGACGCCGCGGGTGGGTTCGTCGATCAGCAGCACGTCGCACGAGCGGGCGAGCCACTTGGCGAGGGCGATCTTCTGCTGGTTGCCGCCGCTGAGGCCGGCGGTGAGGGACTCGAGGGAAGGGGTCTTGACGCGGAGGCGGGTGACGAAGCCCTGCGCGAGGGCGCGCTCGCGCTCTCGTTGCACCCAGCCGGCGCGGGAGAGGGCGGGCAGCATCGCGAGGGAGGTGTTTTCCCGGCAGTTCAGGCCGAGGACGAGACCCTGCCGCTTGCGGTCCTCGGGCAAAAGCCCGATGCCCGCGGCGAGGGCGGCATCGATGGAGCCCAGCGGGAGCGGTGCGTCATTGACGGTCACCCGGCCGGTCGCCGCCGGGTCGAGGCCGAAGATGGCCTCGATGACCTCGCTGCGGCCGGCGCCGATGATGCCGGCGACGCCGACGATTTCGCCGGCGCGCACCTCCAGGTTGATGTCGCGGAACTTGCGGCCGGAAGAGAGTCCCTGCACCGCGAGGCGGCGGTGGCCGGGCGCGCGGCCCAGGTGCGCCGGCGTGGGGATCAACAGTTCGCGGCCGATCATCTGGGTCACCACCCGGTGCGGGTCGGTGCGGGTGATGCTCTCGGTGACGACGTGGCGGCCGTCGCGCAGCACCGTGATGTTGTCGCAGAGCGCGAAGAGTTCCTCGAGGCGGTGCGAGACATAGATGAGGGTGATGCCGCGGGCCTTCAGTTCGCGGACCAGGCGGAAGAGCTCGTGCGTCTCGGCCGCGGACAGGGAACTGGAGGGCTCGTCCATGACGATGACCTTGGCGCCGGTGCCGACGGCGGCGGCGATCTGCACGAGCTGTTCCTGCCCGGTGGAGAGCGTGCCGATGATGGCGGCCGGATCGAGGTCCGCGCCGATGGTGGCGAGCATCGCGCGGGCACGGGCGTGGAGTTCCTTCCGCTGCACAAAACCGGCGCGGCGCGGCAAGTCGCCGAGGCAAAGATTTTCCGCGACGCTGAGATTGGGGCAGAACGCGAGTTCCTGGTGCACCATCGCGATGCCCAGCTCGCGCGCCTCCAGCGGCGTGCCCGGCGCGATGACACGGCCGTCCATCCGCAATTCCCCGCCGTCCGCGCAGTGCACGCCGGCGAGAATCTTGCCGAGGGTGCTCTTGCCCGCGCCGTTCTCGCCGATAAGGGCGTGACAGGTGCCGCGCTCAATCGCGAAGCTGACCCCGTCCAGCGCAAGCACGCCGGGGAAGCGCTTGGTGATTCCGCTTAATTCCAGAAAAGGCATTGGCGGAGAAGTTGAAAGTTGAGGGTTGGGAGTTGAAAGAGGCGGACCACGAAGTCTGCGCCGGCGTCGCCGGTGTGTTTCGCTGGATTGCTGGATCGGTCTTTCAACTTGGGGCTTTCAACTTTCAACTGACTGCGCCGCGCAACGCGGCTCAGTTCGGCAGCCACTTGGCCCAGTTCTTGGCGTATTCCTCGACGTTGTCCTTGGTCACGGGGATCAGCGCGCTGATCTCCTTCACGGCGGGCGGGTCCTGCTTCAGGACGATCTTGTTGATGAGCAGCTCGACGGTGCGGTGGCCCCAGGCGTAGCACTGCTGGCCGAGCAGCACCGGCACGTGGCCGCTGCGGATGTAGGCGAGCTGGGCGGGGAGGGCGTCGACCGACACGCATTGCACCGTGCCGGGCTGCCACTTGAGGGCGTGCTCGGTGAAGAGCGGCCAGCCGCCGATGAAGGCCCAGCCGGTGATGTCGGGATTGGACTGCATCACCTGCTCGATCTTGGCGGCGGCGTCCTGCGGGGTTTCCTTGTGGTAATAGACGTCGCGGATCGTGATGCCGGGGAACTTGGCGGCGACCTCGCGCACCCCCTGCACGCGCTTCTGGAGGTTCGGGGCGTTGGGGTTGCCGGCGAGCACCGCGACGACGCCCTTGCCGTTCATGATCTTCGCCAGCTCGGTCATCGTCTGGATCCCGCACTGCAGGTCGTCGATGCCGTAGGTGACAAAGCGCTTGGAAGCGGGGGCGTCGGAATCGAAGGTGGCGACCGGTACGCCGTTCTCGACCGCCCGGTTGATGGCGTCGGTGAGCTTGTTGGCGTCGGAGCAGCTGACCGAGATGCCCTCGGCGCCGGCGAGGACGAGCTGCTCGATGGCCTCGGCCTGCTTCTGGGCGTCCTCCTCGTTGGGCGTGCGCCAGTCGATCTTGATGTTCAGGTCGTACTTCGCGCCCAGTTCCCTGGCGGCGTCCTCGGCGCCCACGCGCGCGGCCTGGAAGACGGGGTTGCCCTGGGACTTGGCGACCAGGCCGATGGTGATCACGCGCGGCGCGGCGGAGGCGAGCACGGCGGAGGCGAGGGAGACGGCGAGGAGGGATAGGATTTTTTTCATGGGATTAAGAAGGGAGGTTTTTGACCACGGATTTCACGGATGATCACGGATAAAGACCGGGAAACTGCAGATATGGAGTTTAAAGCGGTGATGAAGATTAACGGTCTTGGGTATTCATCCGTGTATATTCGTGAAATCCGTGGTTAAAAAATCAGGCGGCTTTCGCAGTGAGGCGGCGCTTGGCGAGCCAGGTGTTGACGTTGTCGAGGACGACCGCGGCGATCACCACCGAGCCGATGATGATCTGGCTGTAGTTCTGGTCGATGCCGAGGATCACGATGCCGCTGCTGATCATCTGGATGATCAGCGCGCCGAGCACGACGCCCAGCGCCGAGCCGCGGCCGCCGCTGAGGCTCGCGCCGCCGACGACCGCGGCGGCGATGACGTTGAGCTCGTAACCCTGGCCGTCGCCCGAGGTGGCCGCGCCATAATAGCCGAGTGAAAGCAGCGCGGCCACGCCCGCGGCGAGGCCGGAAAGCAGGTAGACGCCCAGTTTGACCCGCGCGACGCGGATGCCGCTGAACCGCGCGGCGAGTTCGTTGCCGCCGATGGCATAGACCCGGCGGCCGGCGGCGAGCCGGGAGAGGAAGATCCAGCCGAGCCCGAGGACGAGCAGCATCACGAGCAGCGGCACGTAGCTGAGGCCGTCGCCGATCTCGGAGCGCACGATGTCGCGGAACGCCGCGGGAAAGCCGCCGACGGACTGGCCCTTGGTGACGACGAACGCGATGCCCCGCAGGATGGCCATGCCGCCGAGGGTGATGATGAACGGGTGCACCCGCAGGGCGACGATGAGGCCGCCGGTGGCGAGTCCGCACAATGCCGCCGTGCCCACGCAGGCGCCGACGCCCAGCAGCACGCCGAGCCAGGGGGCGGTGCCGGCCCCGGGTCCCTCGGGCCCGAAGCGGTGCAGGACGAGGGCGCCGAGCACGGAGGCGAGCGCGTAGACCGAGCCGACGGAAAGATCGATGCCGCCGGAAATGATGACGACCGCCATGCCGACGGCCATGATGGCGATGAAGCTGGTGTCCTTGGCGAGCTGGGCGAGGTTCTGGACGTTGAGAAACTTGTTCTTCACCGTGAAGGCCGGCGCGCGCTCGCCGGCGGCGGAGGTGGTGAAGACGCGCTTCCGGTTGCCGTCGGCGTCGCGTTCAAACAGCGGGATGCGCACCGTGCCGCTGAAGGCGGTGAGCAGGATACCGAGGGCCAGAATGACGAAAAGCAGGCCGCTTTCTTGAAACCGGAAAAGGGTGCGCAGGGGAGACGGCATGGGGTTTACGCGTGGGACAACCGCCTCAGACTGCATCGGCCGGCCGAGGTTTCGTCAATCATTACCCGACCCGGGACGGGCCGGGCGGGGGCCGTCAGGTTGTGCCGTGGTTTGGCGCCGACTGGCATGCAACTTGCAAAATCGGGGCCACATGAGTTCACCTGCACCTGTCGGTCCGGCGCCGGTTTTGCGCCGCAACTACCTGTCGGCGCTGGAAAATGTCGCGCAGACCATCGGAACAATGGGGCCGACGGCCACGCTCGGGACCATCATCCCGCTCCTGATCGGCAAGACGGGCAACGCCACCTGGCTGCTGGTGGCCGGCATCCTCGGGATATTTTTCCTGATCGCGCTCAATATCACGAAATTTGCCGCCCACACTGTTTCGGCGGGCTCGCTCGGCACCTACGTGCAGATGGGGCTGGGCAAGTGGCCGGGGATTTTCACGGGCTGGTCCTACGTCATCGCCCTGACGTTTGTCGTCGCCAGCTCGGGCCTCTCTTGCGCCTTCTACCTCGACCTGCTGGTCGTGAGATTCACGGGCTGGCCGGGCAGCCTCCTGCGGTCGTCGCTGCTGACCAGCGGCATCGTGCTCGCCGCGTGGTGGCCGGCCCGGCGCGACATCAAGCTGTCGACCAAGGTCATGCTCGTGGTGGAACTGTTCTCGGTCGCCGTGATCCTGTTCATCATCTTCGTGGCCATGCTGCACACCGGGCAGGGGGTGGACCGGCTGCAGTTGGAGCTGTCCGGCGCGACGCCGGAAAAATTCCGCCTGGGCTTCGTGCTGGCCTTCATGATGCTGGCCGGCTTCGAGAGCACCACCACCCTGAGCGAGGAGGCGAAGAGCGCGACCACGACGATCCCCAAGGTGATGATCAACTGCCTGATCCCGGTCGGCCTGCTCTACCTGTTCTCGACGTACTGCCTGGCGGCCCTGTCGCACGACCACTCGATCGCCCTCGACCAGACCGACTCGCCCTTCGATGCGATTGCCGCGTCGATCGGCGTGGCCTCCCTGGGTTGGATCAGCTCGTTCGGGGTGGCGACCAGCTGCTTCGTCTGCGCACTGGGCGGGCTCAACGCCGGCTCGCGGGTGATTTACTCCATGGCGCGGCACGGGCAGTTCTGGCCGAGGTTCGGCGACGCGCACCCGGTGAATGCCACGCCGCATCGGGCGATGGCGCTGATCTGCGTGATTTCCCTCATCGTGCCGGTGACGCTGATCTACGCCGGCGTCGAGCTGGCCAGCGGCATGGATTACCTGATGCAGGTGGCGTCGTTCGGTTTTATTGCCGCCTACTTCCTCGTGTGTTTGGGCACGCCCGTTTACCTGGCGGGCCAGAAGGCGCTCCGGCCGGTCAACATCCTGATCGCGGTCGTGACGCTGGCCGTGATCGGCCTGGTGCTGGTCCTGACCATCTATCCGCTGCCGCCGGCGCCATACTGCTACCTGCCGTTTATCTTTCTCGGTCTCGTGCTCATCGGGTGTGTGATCTCCGCGCGCTGCGGGAAAAATCCGACCGGGCCCGTCCGGTCCTGACGCCGGGCCTGGTCCGACCGCTTCAAGTATGGCCATGACCAAGCGCACAAAGCCGCGTCCCGACGCCCATCCGCCCGGCCTGTCGTGCGTGCGCCTGCCGGGAACCAAGACCCGGCTCGCGATTTATCCCACGCGGGTGAAAGACTACCGCGCCTTCGCGGAGGCGACCGGTCATCCGCCGGCCGCCGGGATGCTTACGCTCGGGCCCACCGACCACGACTGGCTGCCCAACGGGCATTCGTGGAAGGATCCCGGTTTTGCGCAAACCCCCGATGATCCGGTGGTCGGGGTGAATTACCGCGATGCCCTGGCGTTCTGCCGCTGGTTGACCGGGGTCGAAAGGCGCGCCGGCCGGATTTCCGCCCGCCAGTTTTACCGTCTGCCCACCGACCTGGAGTGGAGCACCGCGATCGGCCTGAAAAAGGAAAAGGGCGCTACGCCCGAGGCGCGCGTGCACACCAGCCGCGGCGAATATCCCTGGGGTCCGGACTGGCCGCCGCCGGCGGGTTTCGGCAACTACGCGGGCGCCGAATCCGTCGCGGGCATGCCGTCGTGGTGGGGCGTGGTGCCGGGCGGTTACCGTGATCCCTACCCGCGCACGTCACCGGTCGGGAGTTTTCCGCCCAACCGCCTTGGTTTGTATGACCTTTCCGGCAACGTCTGGGAATGGTGCCTCGACCGCTACGCGCGCGGCGGGCTGGCGCGCGTGACCCGCGGCGGTTCCTGGGGCAGCGATCGTCCGGCGTATCTCCAGTCCGCCAACCGCACGCCGCGGTTCGAGGAGAGCGCGAACGACGAACTCGGGTTTCGCGTGGCGCTGGCGGTGAAGTAAAGCGGGCGGGCGGCTTCCGGGACCGGCTCAGTGTCGCTTAAAAACCGGATCACCGGCGCCGAAAACGTAATCGGCGGGGAAAAGCCGCGGGGCGTTTTTCCGCAGCGTGGCCTCCACCGTCGCGCGCTGTTCCTTGGGTGCCAGGGTGGCGTTGAAATACAGATAGTCGCGGATGCGCTGCCGGATGCCGGCCGGCTGGGCGGCAATCAGGCCGGCATAGTTTTCAAAGCCAAAGCGCGCGGCCAGGTTGAGGTAGCTGCTGTAGACCAGCTGGCCGTAGGCCCGGGCGTTCCGGTCGTATTGGTTGAGTTTGACCGAAAAGGAGAAAATTCGCACGAGCGCGGCCTCGTCGTTCTTCTCGTAGATGAGCTTCATGTCGCCCATGAGGTCGAAGCCCTCGGCCACGGCGAGCACCTCGAGATTGGAGAGGTCGCGCGGCTCCAGCCGGCCGAAGGGCAGCCCGGTGTTGTAACCGGTCGCCTCAGCCCGCGCCAGGTTGAGCCCCGCGCAGAGGATTCCGAGTATCAGCAGGAATCGGGTGAGACGGGAAAATGGCCGGGTGGTGTGCACGGGAATCGGACCGTGAATCTAAGGGAGGAAGAGGGGGGCGCAAGTTTTCGGCGCCGGTCAGCCGGCAGAAGCCACGCGCGCAGCCAAGCGAATCGAACCAAACCGGGCCGGCCCACGCTATTGCTTTTGCCCGTAGTAGGCGTCGGGGCCGTGCTTGCGCTTGAAATGCCGGCTGAGGAGTGCGGGCTCGATCGGGGCCAGTCCGGGGGCCAGCTGGAGGGACATGAGCGCCAGGTGCGCGCAGCATTCGAGGGCGACGGCGACCTCGACGGCCTTGGCGACCGTCGGGCCCCAGGTGAAGGGGGCATGCCGGTTCACCAGCACGGCGGGACAATCGAGCGGATCCAGGCGCTTGAAGCGCTCAAGGATCACGGTGCCGGTCTCCCACTCATAGGCGCCGGCGATCTCCGCGGCCTTCAACTTCCGGGTAACTGGCACCTCGCCGTGAAAATAATCCGCATGGGTCGTGCCGAAGCACGGGATGACGCGCCCGGCCTGGGCGAACGCGGTCGCGCGCGAGGAGTGCGTGTGCACGATCCCGCCCACCGCGGCAAAGCCGAGGTACAGGCGGCGGTGCGTCGGGGTGTCGGAGGACGGGTTGAGTTCCCCCTCCACCTTCTTGCCGGCGAGGTCGATGAGCACCATGTCGGCGGGCCGGAGATCCGCGTAGGCCACGCCGCTGGGCTTGATGGCGAAGATGCCGCGGGCGCGGTCCAGGGCGCTCGCGTTGCCGAAGGTGAGATTGATCAGCCCGTGCTGCGGGAGCAGCAGGTTGGCCTCGTAGGCCTCGCGTTTCAGTTCGGTCAGCATGGTGGAAGAATGGACCCTCTTGGCCGGAAGTTAAACCGCTAATCTGCGCTGATGGGTGCTAATTCCAGAAGCGCAAGCCGGCGGGTGGGGGATTGGACCGGATCCGGGGTTTTATTGGCGCAGAGCAGCATCGATCAGCGGTTTCCCGGATTCAGCTCCGCTGCTTGAGGCAGTCGAGCATGACGGCGCCGAGCAGAATGGCGCCGCGGACGATGTACTGGTAGAACGAGTCGATGTTGAGGAGGTTCATCGCGTTCTCAACGATGCCCATGATGAACACACCGGCGATGACGTAGCTCATGCGGCCGATGCCGCCGCTGAGCGAGACGCCGCCGAGCACGCAGGCGGAAATGATGGAAAGCTCGCTGCCCTGGGCGGTCTTGGGGTCGCCGATGCCGAGCCGCGCGGCCAGGAGGACGCCGGCGAGCGCCGCCACGGCGCCCTGCATGGTGAAGATGGTGATCTTGACGCGGTTGACGTTGATGCCGGCGAGCCGCGCCGCCTCCTCGTTGCCGCCGATGGCGAGCGTGTTGCGGCCGAAGGTGGTGCGCTGCAGGATGAATCCGAACAGGCCGAAAAGTCCGAGGCAGATCCAGACCGGCAGCGTGATCTGGAACAGCACCGTGCCGGAACTGCTGCGGAAGACGGGAAACGCGGCGTTGGCGAGGTTGAGCATCGTCTCGTTGCCGATGCCGATGGACTTGCCGTCGGCGAAGACGAAGGCGATGCCGCGCACCATCATCATGGTGGAAAGCGTGGTGATCAGGGCGTTGATCTTGAGGCGGGCGACGACAACCCCGTTGACGAGGCCGACCAGGGCGCCGAAGGCCAGGGCGGTGCCGGTGGCGAGCAGGAGGCCGCCGCCGTGGCGCAGCACGAGGGCGCAGAGCACGCCGCCGGCCGGGATGAGCGTGCCGACGGAAAGGTCGAAGTTGCCCGACGCGAGGCAGAACAGCATCGTGGTGGCGACAATGCCGACGGTGGAGACCTGCAGCAGCAGGTTCATGATGTTCTCCGGCGAGCCGAAGTTGCGGACCGTCAGCCAGCACACGAGGATGAGCGCGCCCAGGATGAGCTGCATGCCGGCGCGGTCGAGCAGCGTCAGGAAGGGCGAGGCGGGTTTTCCGGCGGGGGAACTCATGGGTCAGGCGGCGGTGGTTTTTTCGAGCGGCAGGGCCGCGGCGAGCACGCGCTCCGGCGTGGCCTCGGCGCGGGTGAAAATGGCGGAGATAGCGCCCTCGCGCATGACGGCGACCCGGTCGGCGAGCCCGAGCACCTCGGGCAGGTCGCTCGACACGACCACGATGCCCGCGCCTTCCCGCGCGAGGCGGAAGATGATCTGGTAGATGTCGCTCTTGGCGCCGATGTCGATGCCGCGCGTGGGCTCGTCGAGCAGCAGCACGCGGATATTGGTCGAGAGCCAGCGGCCGAGGATGACCTTCTGCTGGTTGCCGCCCGAGAGGTGCTTGATCAGCTGCGTCAGCGAAGGGGTGCGGACCTTGAGCGAGTCGATCTGTTGGCGGGCGTTGGCTTGCTCCCAGGCGTCGTCGATCAGGCAGCCGAGCCGGACATGCGCGGGGCGGGCGCTGACGTTGCAGTTCTCCATGACGGAGAGAATGGGCACGATGCCGTCGCGCTTCCGATCCTCGGTGCAATAGGCGAGGCCGGCCGCGATGGCGTCACCGGGCGAGCGCAGGGGCACCGGCCGGCCGTGGACCCGCACGGTCCCGCCCGTCAGCGGCTCGGCGCCGAACAGCAGCTTCATCAACTCGGTGCGGCCCGCGCCGATGAGGCCGAACAGCCCGAGGATTTCGCCCTGCGCGACCGAGAGGGAAACCGGGGCGCTCAGCCCGCAGCCGAGCAGGCCGCCGGCTTCCAGGGCCGGCGCCCCGTGCGGCCGCGGCGCGTAGCCGAAGACGTCCGCGATGTCGCGCCCGACCATGTCCTGCACGAGCCCCGCCGGTGTGACACCGTCGAGCGTGGCGTAGGTGCGCACGTGGCGGCCGTCGCGCAACACCGTGCAGGCGTCGCAGAGCTTGAAGATCTCCTCCATGCGGTGCGTCACGTACAGGATGACGCAGCCCTGCGCGCGCAGGTCGCGGATCACAGTGAAAAGTTTACCGATCTCGCGGGCCGACAGGCTGCTGGTCGGTTCGTCGAAGGCGATGACGCGCGCGCCGCGGCTGAGCGCCTTGGCGATTTCCACCATCTGGCGCTGGCCGATGGGCAGGTCGGCGAGCAGGGTGTCGGGATCGATGTCCTCCCCGAGCCGGCGCAACTGCGCCGCGGCCTGTGCGCGCAGCGACGCGCGGTCGACGAGCCCGCGGCGGGCCGGCAGGTGGCCGAGGTAGATGTTTTCCGCGACCGTCATGCCCGGGACGAGGTGCAGCTCCTGGTAGATGACCGCGACGCCGGCCGCGAGGGCGTCGGCCGTGGATTGGAAAACGTGCGGCACCCCGTCCAGGCGCAACCGGCCGGAGGTGGGGGCATGGGAGCCGCTCAGGGTCTTGAGCAGCGTCGACTTGCCCGCGCCGTTCTCGCCCATCAGCGCGTGGACCGAGCCGGTGCCGACCCCGAAGCTGACGCCCGAGAGCGCGGTGACGCCGGGGTAAGTCTTGGTGACGTCCTCGAACTGCAGGAAAGGCGAGGGCGGGCCCATGGCGGAATCAGGGGGCCGAGCCCTCGGCCTTGAGCACCTGTTCGAAATTTTCGCGGGTCATCAGCGTGCCCTCGGTGCGGGTGTCCAGCGGCGGCGGCGTGCCGTCCTTGACCCACTTGTAGAGGATCTCGGCCGACATGAAGCCCTCGCTCGGGGCGGAGACGCGCATGGAGCCGAAGAACGGCGTGGCCCTGGCCTTGCGCAGTTCGTCGAGGCAATCCGTGCCGTTGATGCCGATGCCGACGGCGGTGTCGGCGGTGAAGCCGCGCGCCTCGAGGGCGCGGACGGCGCCGAGCACGGCGTTGTCGTTCATGCCGAGGATGAGCCAGCGCTTCACCTCGGGATGCTGCGTGAGGAGGACGTTGGCGGCGTCGAAGCTGCCGGGAATGTCGGTGGTCTTTTGTGGCGCCTTGAAGATGCGGTCGGCCGGGATGCCGGCGGCCTTGAGCGCCGCGATCGAGTTGTCCGTCCGCTCGCGGGCGGTGTCGAGTTCCTCGAAGGTGATGGCGCAGACGCCGGACTCCCCGATGGGCCAGCCGCGCTTTTTGAGCTCGGCGGCGAGGGCCTGGCCCTGCTGGGCGCCGATGCGCGAGGCGGACATGCCGACGTAGGGCACCTCGGTCATGAACTTGCCGTCCTGCACGAACTGGTCGTCGACGAGCACAACCTTCAGGCCGCGCTGCTTGGCGCGGGCCATGATGGCCGGCCCGAGCCGGACGTCGGGGGTGCAGATCACGAAGCCCTGCGCTCCGGAGACCGCGAGGTTGTCGATCATGCCCATGACCTTCTCGCCGTCCTGTACGCCCTGCTTGATGAGCTCGAAGCCGTACTGGGCGGCCGCTTTCTCCGCGCCCTTCCATTCATATTGGAACCACGGCTCCTCGGGTTGCTTCACGAGGAAGCCGAGCTTGATCTTTGCCGGCGCGGCGGGGGCGCTGTCGGCAGTGGTGGCCGGCGGCTTGCCGCAGCCCGCGAACAGGGCGAGGGAAAGGACGAGGGCAAAATTGGAAAGACGGGATGAATTCATGGCGGGGTAATGGTTCGATTGAAATCAGACGCGCAGGCCCTGCGCGAGGGCGTAGTAAAGGTCGCTCTGCCGGAGCCCGGTCTTGAAGTCGCGCAGCTTCGTGTCGCCGTCGATGACCGCGAGCTCGATGCCGGCGATCTCGGCAAAGTCCTCGAGGTGCTCGGTCGTCACGCTGTAGCTGTACCCGGTGTGGTGGGCGCCGCCGGCGTAGATCCAGGCCGCGCAGGCGGTCTTGAAGTCGGGCCTGCATTCCCAGACGGCGCGGGCCACGGGCAGCTTCGGCAGCTGCGGGGTCTTGACGGCCGTGACCTCGTTCACGATCAGCCGGAAGCGGCTGCCCAGGTCGATGAGCGAGGCGTTGAGCGCGGGGCCGGCCGGGGCGTCGAACACGAGGCGCACCGGGTCCTCCTTGCCGCCGATGCCGAGCGGATGGATTTCCAGCGACGGCTTGGTCGCGGCGATCGAGGGACAGATTTCCAGCATGTGCGCGCCGAGCACCTGGTGGCCCTTGGGCGAAAGATGATAGGTGTAATCCTCCATGAACGAGGTGCCGCCGGGCAGTCCGTCGCCGATCACCTTCATGGCGCGCAGCAGCGCCGCGGTCTTCCAGTCGCCCTCGGCCCCGAAGCCGTAGCCGTCGGCCATGAGCCGCTGGCAGGCGAGGCCGGGGAGCTGGGTCAGGCCGTGCAGGTCCTCGAAGGTGGTCGTGAAGCCGTTGAACCCGCCGTCCACGAGGAAGGCGCGGATCCCCAGTTCCGCCCGGGCGCCGTCGCGCAGCGCGCCGTGGCGGGCGCCGCCCTTGCGGAGTTCCCGGGCGACCGTGTAGCGGTCGGCGTACTCGGCGCAGAGGGCGTCCACCGACTTTTCGGAAATCGTTTTGATCTTCGCGACGAGGTCGCCGATGCCGTAGCCGTTGGTGGCAAAACCGAAACGGATTTCCGCGGCGACCTTGTCGCCCTCGGTGACGGCCACCTGGCGCATGTTGTCGCCGAAGCGGGCAAAGCGGGCGCCCTGCCAGTCGTGCCACGCACGGGCCACGCGCACCCAGGCGCCGAGGCGCTGCTGGACCTCCGCGTCGCTCCAGTGGCCGACGACCACCTTGCGGCCGAGGCGGAGGCGCGTGTGCAGGAACCCGGCCTCGCGGTCGCCGTGGGCGGCCTGGTTGAGGTTCATGAAATCCATGTCGATCGTGCCCCAAGGCAGGTCGCGGTTGAACTGCGTGTGCAGGTGGCAGAACGGCTTCTTCAGCAGCGTGAGGCCGCGGATCCACATCTTCGACGGGGAGAACGTGTGCATCCACAGGACCAGGCCCGCGCACTTCGGGTCGGCGTTGGCGTCGAGGCACAGCTGCGTGATCTCGTCCGGCGTGGTGAGCAGCGCCTTGAAGACGATTTTAACCGGGATGTGCGGGGAGTCGTCCAGCGCGGCGGCGACGGCGCGGGCGTTGGCCGCGACCTGCTTGAGCGGACCGGGACCGTAGAGGTGCTGCGAGCCGCAGACGAACCAGATTTCAGAGGGGGCGAGTTGCATGGGAAGGATGCAGGGAAAGTTAAGGGATGAGAGCTGAGGGTTGAGAGGTGGGATAAGGGAAACACGGATACTTGCTTCGGCTTGGGTGTAGCAGCGGTGGGCACACCGCTGGCCAGCCGTCTTACGCCGGCTGCTACATCACCTGACGGAGGGGTTATCCATGGATGCGTTGATCTTTACTCCAGCGTCAGTACGACGACGGACTTGGCGGGCAGGGCGATGGTCAGGTTGGCGCCGTCGAGCTTCGCGCCGGAGAAGGCCTGCGGCTTCACGGTCTCGGGGGCGGCAAAGGTGTTGTGGGCCTGCATCGTCGGGGCGGTGAGCACGCGGCCCGTGACGGTTTTCGCGGTGAGGCCGGCGAGGGTGCAGTTCACCGTGATCGCGTCGTTGGGGTTGGTGTTCACGAGGGAGAGATGCACCTTGCCGGCCTGGTTGCGCGAGGCGGCGGCGCTGACCGCGGGAATCTTCTCCGTCCCGAGCACGTAGTCCGGCGAGCTCAGTTGCACGGGCACGGCGGTGGCGTCCTGGTGGACGTTGAACATCTCGAACACATGATAGGTCGGCGTCAGGACGATCTTTTCCTTGTCGGTCAGGATCATGGCCTGGAGCACGTTGATCATCTGCGCGATGTTGGCCATGGTCACGCGGTCGGCGTGATTCTGGAAGAGGTGCAGGTTGAGGCCGGCGACGATGGCATCGCGCATGGTGTTCTGCTGCTGCAGGAATCCAGGGTTGGAGCCGGGAGTCGGATCGTACCACGTGCCCCATTCATCGACGACGAGGCCGACCCGTTTCTTCGGGTCGTACTTGTCCATGATGGCGGAGTGCCGGACCAGCAGGTCGTTGAGGTGCAGCGTGCGCTGCAGGGTTGCAAACCAGAGGGTCTCGTCGAAGTCCGTCGCGGAACCCTTCGTCTTCCAGTCGCCCGTCGCCAGAGTGTAGTAGTGGAGGGAGAGTCCGTCCATGTATTTGCCGGCGTTGGCCATCAGGGCCTCGGTCCATTCGTAGTCCTCGCCGTTGGAACCGCCGGCTACGCGGTAGAGGGTGTTGCCCGGGTAGTCCTTGATGAAGGTGTTGTAGCGCCGGAATTCGTCGGCGTAGTACTCGGGCCGCATGTTGCCGCCGCAGCCCCAGCTTTCGTTGCCGACGGCGACGAACTTGACCTTCCAGGGCTCCGCGCGGCCGTTGGCGCGGCGCAGGTTGGCCATCGGCGAGTTGGCGTCGGAGGTCATGTACTCGACCCACTCCATGGCCTCCTTGACCGTGCCGCTGCCCACGTTGACGCAGACATAGGCCTCGCTGCCGATGAGGCTGCAGAAATCGAGGAACTCATGGGTGCCGAAACCGTTGTTCTCCACGACGCCACCCCAGTGGGTGTTGATCATCGCGGGGCGCTGCTCGCGCGGGCCGATGCCGTCCTTCCAATGATATTCGTCGGCGAAGCAGCCGCCCGGCCAGCGGACCACCGGTACGTGCAGTTGTTTGAGGGCCGCGATGACGTCGTTGCGGATGCCGCGCGTGTTGGGAATGGTTGACTCCGGGCCGACCCAGATGCCGCCGTAGATGCAGGTGCCGAGGTGCTCGGCGAACTGGCCGTAGAGGTTCCGGTTGATGACCGGGCCGGGCTGGTCGGCGCGGAGGGTGAGCGTTGCGGCCGGTTCCGCGGCGCGGCCGGGGAGGGCGGCGCCCAGGCAGAGGGCGGCGAGGAGGAGACTGGAGGTGGGGATTTTCATCGGGGTAGAGGGGCGGTCATTTTTTCAGGGCGAGCAGGTCCTTCATCACGCGGGAAAGATCGGCGGATTTGTTCAGGCCGCCGAACGAATCGTGCAGCTGGCGGTAGAGGGCGTAGAGTTGGTCGTAGGTTTTCCGGGCGGCGGCCCTGGGCCGGTAGGAAACCTGCTTGAGCGAGGTCATCTTGCGCTGCGCGGTGGCGAAGTCCGGATGGGCGCCGGCCAGCACGGCGGCGGACACGGCGGAGCCGAGGGCGCAGGCCTGGCTGGATCCCGACACGAGCATGGTGCAGCCGGTGACGTCGGCGTAAACCTGCATGAGGAGGGGATTTTTTTCCGCGATGCCGCCGGCGCAGACGATGCGGTCGACGCGCACGCCGTATTCCCGCAGCCGCTCGATGATCGCGCGCGCGCCGAAGGCGGTGGCCTCGATCAGGGCCCGGTAGATTTCCGCCTGCGTGGTGTGCAGGGTGCAGCCGACGATCAGGCCGGTGAGCAGCGGGTCGACGAGGATGGTGCGGTTGCCGTTCTCCCAATCGAGGGCGAGCAGACCGCTCGCGCCGGGTTTTTGCCGCGCGATTTCCTTGGTGAGCCGCGCATGGCGGGCGGCATCACCCTCGCAGACGACCTCGACCCACCACTTGAAAATATCGCCGACGGCGGACTGGCCGGCCTCGATGCCATAGAAGCCGGGCAGAATCGCGCCGGGCACGATGCCGCAGATGCCCGGGATGTCCGGGACGGTCTTGTCTGCGGAGACCACCCCGCAGTCGCAGGTGGAGGTGCCAATGACCTTGACCAGGGTGCCCTCGGCGACGCCGCAGGCGATCGCGCCGTAGTGGACGTCAAATTCACCGATCGCGATCGGGATGCCGGCGGGCAGGCCGAGTTTCTGGGCCCACTCGGCGCCCAGCGCCCCGGCGGGCTCGGTCGCATCGTAAGCCTGCGCGTACAGCCGGTCGCGCAGGTCGGCGAGGGCGGGATCGAGGAGGGTGAGGAATTCCTTGTCGGGCAACCCGCCCCAGTCGGCGGAATACAGCGCCTTATGGCCCGCCGCGCAGATGCCGCGCTTGACCTGCCGGGGATCGGTGACGCCGGCGAGAACGGAGGGAATCCAGTCGCACAGCTCAACCCACGAATAGGCGGCGGCGAAAACCTTTGGCGCCACGGTGCGGCAGTGCCAGATCTTCGACCAGAACCACTCGGAGGAATAGGTGTTGCCGCACTTGGCGATGAACTGCGGCCGGTGCTGCGCGGCCAGGGCCGTGATCTGCGCCGCCTCGCGGTGGCTGGTGTGGTCCTTCCAGAGCCAGCACTGGGCGTGCAGGTTCTTTTTCCACTTCGGGTCGAGGGCGAGCGGCCGGTTGCGCGCGTCGACCGGGATTGGGCTTGAGCCGGTGGTGTCGACGCCGAGGCCGATCACCTGGCGCGGATCGAAGCCGCGCTTTTTCTTCGCGACGGCCAGGGCGCCGCGGACGCTCTGCTCGAGGCCGAAGAGATAATCGCCGGGGTGCTGCCGGGCGAGGTGATGGTCGCGCGGGTCGAGCAAAATGCCCTCGGCGCCGCTGGGGTAGTTGACAGTGCAGCTGCCGAGTTCCGCTCCGTCGGCGCAGCGGACGACCAGGGCGCGCACCGAGTTGGTGCCGTAGTCAATGCCGAGGGTATACATGCGGGTGATTTAGCCGCGCCGGCGCGGCAGGAGAATGACCGGGTTGCTTGACCGTCCTGCCCGGTCGCGTTCAGTAGGTGCCGAAGCGATAGACCGTGGTCGTGTGGTAGGTCTCGCCGGGCCGCAGGATGATGCTGGGGAAGCCCGGCTGATTCGGCGAATCGGGGAAGTGCTGGGTCTCGAGGCAGAATCCGCCGCGGAAGGGGTATTTGCGCCCGCTCTTGCCGGTCAGGGTGCCGTCGAGAAAGTTGCCGCTGTAGAACTGGATGCCGGGCTCCGTGGTCCAGACCTCCATGGTGCGCCCGGTCGTGGACTCCCGGACCTCGGCCGCCTTGGCCAGCGCGCCGGGCTTGGCGACGTCGAGCACCCAGTTGTGGTCGTAACCGCCGCCGAGCTTGAGCTGGCCGTTGACCGCATCGACCCGCTCGCCGATGGCGTGGAAGGTGGTGAAATCAAAAGGCGTGCCGGCCACGGGCGCGAGCTGACCGTTGGGGATGAGCCCGGGCAGCACCGGCGTGTACCGGCCGGCGTGGAGCAGCAACTCGTGGCCGAGGATGTCACCGTCGCCTTCGCCCCGCAGGTTGAAATAACTGTGGTTGGTCAGGTTCACCGGGGTCGCCTTGTCGGTGGTGGCCTGGTAGTCGATCCGGAGGCCGTTTTCCTTGGTCAGGGTGTAGGTGACGGTGACGCTGAGGTTGCCGGGGTAGCCTTCCTCGCCGTCCTTGCTGGTGTAGGTCAGCTGCAGGGCCGGCTCGCCCTGGCTGATGAGCGGGGTGGCGCGCCAGAAGACCTTGTCGAAGCCGACCCGTCCGCCGTGCAGGTGCACCGGGACATCCTGCGGCGAATTGTTCCGGGCGAGCTGGTACTCGTGCCCATCGAGGGTGAATTTACCGCCGGCCACCCGGTTGCCGATGCGGCCGATGAGGGCGCCGAAATAGGCCGTCTGGGTCGGGTAGGGCGTCGCCGAGTTGAAGCCGAGGACCACGTCGCCGGTCTTGCCCGTCCGGTCCGGCACCAGCAGGCGCACCACCGTGCCACCGAGGTCGGTGATATCGGCCTGCACGCCGTTGGCGTTCTTCAGGGAATAGAGGGTGGCTTCACGTCCGTCGGGAGTCTGGCCAAATGGGCTCATGGTGATCGATGGGCTGGCGGCGAATAAGTTGGCGGCGGTGCCCAGCAGGAACATCGCCAGTTGAGAGAAAGCAACAAATCGAAACGTCTTCATGATACTAAGTCGGGGTTGACTGGGGTGGAGCCGACCAACGTACGCCGGGTCAATCCGGGCTCAAGCCCCCATCCTTTAGGACAGTAATGTAGACGGGCGGCGGCCTTCCGACGGATGGAGTCATCCTGTAGCTGCGCTTGAGTGGGAGACGAAAGGGTGGCTTCGGGAGAACCGCGTTGTCGTTTCAGCCTTCGCCGGGCCTACGGCTGACAAGTCCCTCCAACACGGCTACCCCAGAGTGGGGATCGTTGAACTGGTAGCGTGGGGGTTCAGAGCATTGAAGATCAATATCTTGCAATGATAAGTGAATGAATTCGATGGGCCTGGGCTGTACGCCGGCCACGCTCCCGCCCGGAAAATCGCAAGAATCGGACTTGCCAAGGGTGGGGCGGGTCTCTCTTTTCGGCCTTTCCCGTTCCTTAAACCCATAACCTAAACTGCAGTTACGATCGCAAGGCGGCCCAGTTGGCCGACCTGTGTCTCGTTCCGACATAGATCACATGAATATCACTCCCAAAGACCTCCTCGATGCCGGCGTCCACCTCGGTCACCAGACCAAGCGTTGGAATCCGCGCTCCAAGCCCTACGTTTTCGATCATCGCCAGGGCATCACGATCATCGACCTGGAGAAGACCCACTCGCAGCTGGAGAAAGCGTGCGCGTTCATCGAAAGCCTCGTCGCCGGCGGCGGTGACGTGCTGCTGGTCGGCACCAAGCGCCAGGCGCAGGAGCTCATCCGCGAGGCCGCGGCCGCGACCAACATGCCCTACGTCACCACCCGCTGGATGGGCGGCACGCTGACCAATTTCGAGACGATCAAGAAGTCGCTCGTCAAATTCAAGAAGTACCAGGCGATGGACGCCAACGGCGAGCTCGGCAAGTTCTCCTCCAAGGAGGAGTCCGCCATCCGCCGCGAAATGGCCCGCATGACGCGCAATTTCGACGGTATCGCCAACATCACCGGCCTGCCCGGCGCGATGTTCGTGGTCGACACCAGCTACGAGGAGATCGCGGTGGCCGAGGCCAAGCGCATGAACATCCCGTCGATCGGCCTGGTTGACACCAATTCCGACCCGACCCAGCTGACCTACCCGATCCCCGGCAACGACGACGCCACGAAGTCCGTGCGCATCATCGTCGAGACGGTCGTCGAGGCCATCACGCAGGGCCTGGCCCACCGCGAGGCCCGCCGCACGGCCCACGCCGATGCCAAGGCCGCCGCCAACGTCGCCGCCGCCAGCGGCGAGATCGACCTCGATAAGGTCGTGATCCCGGCGAACCTCAAGGGCCTCATCGAGGAAGAGAAGCCCGCCGCCCTGCCGCACCGCCGCACGAGCCGCACCGGCGCCAAGAAGTCCGCGGTCAGCACCGAGGACGTCTAACCTTTAAATCAAGACCACCCACTATGTCAGTTGTCACAGCCAGCATGGTCGCGGATCTCCGCGCCAAAACCGGCGCCGGAATGCTTGAATGCAAGAAGGCGCTCGACGAAGCCCAGGGCAGCCTCGAAGAGGCCCAGACGATCCTCCGCAAGAAGCTCGGCGGCAAGATCGACAAGCTCTCCAGCCGCGCCACGAAGGAAGGCCTGATCCATTCCTACATCCACGTCGGCGGCAAGGTCGGCGTCCTCGTCGAGGTCAACTGCGAGACCGACTTCGTCGGGAAGACGGATGCGTTCAAGTCCTTCTGCCAGGACCTCTGCCTGCAGATCGCCGCCGCGAACCCCAGCTATGTGCGGCGCGAGGAAGTGCCCGAGGCCGACCTGGCCAAGGAGCGCGAGATCGCCACCGCCCAGCTGGCCGGCAAGCCCCCCGCCGCCGTGCAGAAGATTGTCGAGGGCAAGCTCGACAAGTACTACTCGCAGGTCTGCCTCCTCGACCAGCCCTTCGTGAAAAATCCGGAGAAGATGATCAAGGACATCCTCACCGAGAACATCGCGAAGCTCGGCGAGAACATGGTCATCCGGCGCTTCACCCGCTACCAGCTCGGCGCCTGAGGCGAGGGACCAATCAATTCAAGAGGCGCTCCCGCAAGGAGCGCCTTTTTTTGTTTTTCTCAGAGCGAAAAATATCCGCCGTAGGCTCGGCGAAGGAGGATGGCGACGGGGAGTGGAGGGACGCCTCCCGGCCGTCCGCGGCCCGCGGGGACGCGGGCCCTCCAGGGAATGGCGGCAATTTATCCGTGTGCATCCGTGTCATCCGTGGTTAAATATCCTCCCCATGAAAGTCACCCGTGGCCAGATCATCACCCGCGGCCTCACCAACCGCTGTCCCAACTGCGGCGGGCACGCCCTGTTCAAGGCCGGCACGCTGTTCGAGCTGAACCATGCGTGTCCCGACTGCGGCCTGAAGTTTGAGAAGGACGACGGGTTCTACCTTGGGGCGATGTCGTTGAACTACGGCATCACGCTGGTCGGCTGCCTCGTGCCCGTGGCCCTGCTCTGGTACAACGGGGTGATCGGCGGCCGCTGGGCGGCGGGCCTGGCGGTCGGCGGCTCGGTGGTCGTCCCGGCCCTGCTCTACCGGCCCTCGCGCAGCTGGCAGCTCATGCTCTATTACTCGTTTTTCCCCCACCACCTGCCGCTCAACCGGACGGAGTCGGGGGCGGGCGGGGACGAGAACACCTGAGGGGAAGCCGGTCAGTCGGATGGAACCACGAAATACACCAAATACACGAAAGTCATACCGGGGGTATGACCTGATGTTCTCTGAGCCTGCTTTTCGTGTGTTTCGTGGTTAAATTGCCTCAGGTTTCAGGGAGAAAATGAAGGGTTTTCCATTTCAACTTTCGGCTTCCGTTTTCAGGTCGGGGGCCTACGTTCTGGCCCCTATGCCCTCCGTCGTCCCGCCACTACGGGACGAAGGAGGGTGATCACGGAGAGGTGGCAGAGTGGTCGATCGCGCCGCACTCGAAATGCGGTGGGCCGCAAGGTCCCGGGGGTTCGAATCCCTCCCTCTCCGCCATTTTCCCCCTATGAGGAGGAGAATCCCGAAGCTAGGTTGCCAGCTTGACGCGGCAACCTAAGCATGAATGTCCAACCTATGTTCGCTGTCAGCCGGTTTAAGAACCGGAACGGCGTTTTCTCGTTCCGCGTCGATGGCCAGCTCAACGGCGTCCGCATCCGGCGCAACTTCAAGACCCAGGAGGAGGCTGCCGCCGAAAAGGGCGTCCTTGAACTCAAGGCGCTGCAACTGGCGTCGAGTCTAAGCGCCGTCACCACCTGCCTCGCGGAGGATCAAGTCCGCGAGGCCGAGGCCGTTTTCCGGCGACTGGCTGGCGGTAGTCGCACGCTGTCCTTCTGCGTCGATTACGCCCTGACCAACCACCGCACGCCAGAGAATCAGAAAGCGCTGGATGAGGCGGTCGCGGCCTACCTCGTAGTAAAAACGCGGGAGCATGAGCAGAAGCTCATTTCGGCGTCCCAGCTCACGACGATCAACCGGCACATGAAGGCGCTGAAAATACACTTCCCCGGCATCACGGTCGCCGAACTGACCGCGGCAAAGCTGACGACGTATTTCCAGCGGGCCAATGGGTGCCTCAAGACCTACAACAACCGGCGCGGCCTCGTCTCGACCTTCCTCAAGTTCGCCGAGCAGCAGGAATGGCTTGCGACCAATCCGATCAAGAAAATCCCATACTACCGGATTGCCCACCGTCGCGGCTCCGCCAAGACGCTGACGGCGGCGCAGGCGCAGGAATTGATGACCTATGTCGAGGGCTACCAGAACGGCCGCCTTGTGCCCTTCTTTGCCCTGTGCCTCTTCGCGGGCATCCGGCCATGCCTACGGACGGGCGAGATTCTCCGCCTCCTGCCGGCCCACGTGCGGCTCGATACGGGCGTGATCCTCATCGAGCCCGAGGTCTCCAAGGTCAGGGAGAAACGCACGGTGGCGATTCAACCAAACCTTGCGGCCTGGCTCCGGGCTTATCCGCTCGCGAAAAATCCGATCATCATGCCGAACCTGCAAAAGCTCCGGGCACGGATCGCGAAGCGTTTTGGCCTCACGCATGACGTGATGCGGCACACGTTCATTTCGATGCACGTCGCCAAATTCCGCTCACTCGGCGAAGCCGCACTCCAAGCGGGCAATTCCGAGGCCATCATCAAAAAGCACTACCTCGACTTGAAGAGCGCGGCCGAGGCGAAACAGTTCTTCGGCATCCGGCCGAAACAGGCCGCTAAGGTTCCCCCGGTCGTGGTTCCGGCGACGCCGCCCGTTCTGGTGCTTTGCGCCGCGGCCTGACCCGCGCCGCGCTGGCTTCTCCGCCAGCGCGGCACCCCGGTCGGTGCGGTCGGAAGTCGGCGACACGTGTCGCCCGAATAGGGCCTCCCCTCGGGGTCTCGAATAAGGCCCTTTTACGAAGCGACACACTGTGTGTCGGGCGGGAAAAAATCGCGGCTGATCCTATTCTTGGGTGGGCGCCGTGCGCCCACAACCGGCGGCCGGCGCGGAGTCAGGGGGACGCGACGAGCGAAGCCGGGCCGGGAGCCGCAGCGTGCCCGCCAGGTGGTGGCCAGCGGAGGCGGACGGCGGGCGAAAGCGAGGAGCGTCCCCATGTCTCCGCGCGCGTGCCGCACGCTCCGCGGGCTCCACGATGGCACGCCGAACCAGCGCAGCGCGGCGTGTCTTCGTGGAGGTCGGAAACCGGGCCTCTGCCCTCCGGGCGGCTGCCCGGTTTCCTCGGTGCGCAGGTCTGCGCCGGTTGACGCTTCGCGTCATGTGTAAGCCGACATAGCCGAGTCGGATTTACGCAAGTCGTCCACCTTACGCTTCAGCGTTAGGGGTAAGGTGTCTCACCCAAAAAGTAACGTGGCTACGTTACATAACTCATTGCCGCTAAGTCGGCTCTACCAACCATGATTCAATCGCACATCCAGTTTAATCTGAGCAATGCCAAGGAGTATTTCCGCGAGCACTTAAGCGTCGGGGACTACTATTCTGAGGGGGTCAAAGTAGCCGGTGAGTGGCTAGGCGCAGGAGCGGAAAAACTAGGACTGAAAGGCACCGTAAACGAGGCGGTTTTCGTCGCGCTATGTGAGGGCAAGAATCCAGCGACAGGGCAGAAACTGGGCCAGCGGATGAACACGATTCGTCTGTCCGGCGGCAACGAGTTGAAGGCCAACCGGCGCATCTTTTACGACTTCGCGATTGCTCCTCCGAAGTCGGTGTCGGTGGTCGCACTCTACCAAGATGATCGTATTTTGGAGGTGCATAACCGGGCGGTGCAAAAGGCCATGTTGGAACTGGAAAAATATGCCGAGACGCGCGTCCGAAAGGGTGGCCAGCGCGGTAGCCGGTCAACAGGTAATCTGGTGGCGGCGACGTTCCGGCACGACACAAGCCGGGAACTCGACCCTCACCTCCATACCCATTGCGTCGTGTTCAACGCGACCTTTGATCCGACCGAAACCCGGTGGAAAGCGCTCCAAGTGGAGGCCATGTATGGGGCGCAGATGTTCGCCACGAATTACTACCGGCACGAACTCTGCAAGGGCCTCCGGGCGCTCGGCTACGAGATCACAAACAATGCGCGGGGCTTTGAAATCAAGGGTGTCCCGGCGTCCGTAATCGCCCGGTTTTCCAAACGAAACCAGCAAATCAATGAGGAGACCGACCAGCGTTTGAAAATAGGATCACCTGTCTCGAACGTGAGCGAGCTGCGCGGGCGGATCGCGCACGGAAACCGGCGGCGTAAACTCAAGGATTCGACGGCGGACCGGTTGCGTCCGGCGTGGGGAAAGCAGATGACCCCGGACGAAACGAAGGCCCTGGGAGCGTTGCGCTCCGTTCAGCCTAAGGCGGCGAAACCGGCCGACGTGGCGGGCATCACGGCATGGGCTGATGAGCACCTCTTTGAACGTCGGTCCGTGGTCAACGATTACGAGCTGATGTCGGTAGCACTGGCCCGCGGTCGCGGGGAGGATTTCGACCTGGCGGCGTTGCGGGAGGCCATCGAGAAAAGGGGTTACATCCGCGAAGACGGCACACGCAAGATTACCTCGAAAGAGGTGCTCCGCTATGAACTCGGGATCGTGGTGGCCGCCCATGACGGCCGTGGTCAGAAATGTCCCTTCACTGAGGACTACCAGCCGGCGGCCACCCTGTCGGCGGAGCAGGCGGTAGCGGTGAACCAGATCCTTAATAGCCGGGATTTCATCACCCTGTTCCGGGGCAGCGCCGGCACGGGTAAAAGTTTTACCCTGCGCGAGGTGACAAACGGGCTCAAGGCCGCCGGCCATCCCGTGGTCGTGCTGGCCCCACAGCGCCAGCAGGTCGCCGATCTCTGCGCCGACGGGCTCCCGGCCTCAACCCTCGCGCTCTGCCTCCAGAACCAAACCCTGCCGGCGCGGGCGGTGGTGCTGGTGGATGAGTCCGGGCAGATTGGCGGGAAGCAATTGGCCGCACTGGTGGCCTTGGTAAAAGCGCACGACGGCCGGTTGATCCTCTCGGGTGACACCAGGCAGCATGGTGCCGTGCAGGCTTCAGACGCCATGCGTGCCATCGAGAAATTCAGTGGTTTGAAGGCGGCGGTCCTCCGAGACATCCGACGGCAAGACCCGGCGCGGGCGAAAACGGCGCAAGATCGGAGGTTCGTGGCGGCTTACCGCAAGGCGGTAAAGGCAGCGGCGTCTGGGCGCATTGCCGAGTCTTTCGATGGTTTGGATCGACTGGGTTGCATCCGCGAGGTCGCGCCGGGTGATCGATGGGCCATACTGGCCCGGGAATACCTCGCCAGCCTTGACTGCCAGGAACGTCCGCTAGTCGTGGCCCAAACCTGGAACGAGGTGAACGCCTTGAATGAAGCTGTCCGGGCGGAACTCAAAACGGCCGGGCGAATCGGCTCCGGCGTCACGTTGAAGACCTATCAGGGGGTTGATCTCGACGAAGCGCAGAAGCGGGACGGCCGGTTCTATCAACCCGGCCAGTTCGCCTACGTCATCAAACGCTATGGCCGGTATGCCAAAGGCGATATTTGCCCCATCGCCGGGACCAATGAACAGGGCGTGGTGCTCATCAAGGATGGCCGGCGTTCAACCATGAGCTACGGCCACACCCACCGGCTGGCCATCGCCGTCGAGCATGAGACCGACATCGCCCCCGGCGACCGCCTGCAACTGAAGTTCAACGGGAAATCTAAGGAGGGTCTCGCCATCGCCAACGGCGAACTCGTGACGGTGCGCAGTGTCGCCGCCGATGGCTCGCTGACGATTGTAGACGACCGCCTCACGGTGAAGACCCTTTCACCGCAACAGCGTTTCTTCAATCGCGGCTATGCCGTCACGTCCTACGCTTCGCAGGGCAAGACCGTGGACACCGTGCTGGTGGGGGATGCGGGCTGCCGCGCTGCAACCAACAGTAACCAGTGGTATGTCGCTATCTCGCGTGGGCGGAAACAGGTCATCGTTTTCACGGACAATAAAGCCGAGCTTCGCGTCAGCATCGAGCAAAGCGGCGACCGTGGCCTCGCATTGGAGATGAAGCGCCCAGCCTCGGAATCATTCGTCCTGCGCGGAATGCGTCAGCGCCGGGCCATGGCTGCAACCGAGCGGTGGCGTTTGCACCAGGAGGTCATGCGGCATACCGCCCCGAAAACCAACCGTGTTAAAATCTCCCCATGAGGGGGCTGGGGTCATATTTGGCCCCAGATAGGCGCGGCGGCGTTCGGGGCCGCGCGCGCCGTGGCAAAGCGCCGCAGGGATCGGCGCGCGGAGCACCGGCGACACCCACCGAGCCTAGCCCACCAAAGCAATCAGCCCCTTCAACAGCAAAAAGAACGACCGCAACGGGACTGATGTCGGCATTTCAGGTTGCTAAGGGGACGGAATTTGGTGGTGCTCTCGTCGGGCCTTTGCCGCCGACATTCGTCGAGCGGCATGTAGGTAGCCGCGGCCCTGCTGGCCAGTGCGTTCGTTGTCCCCGTTTCCGCGGCCCCGCTCAATCCCGCCGACCTCCACGGCAAGCATGTCCTCCTGATGGTCTGGCTGGCCTCGAAGTCGCATCCGACCGACGTCAAGGTGCAGCAACACCTCGAGTCGCTTGGCTGTGTCGTCAAGATGGTCGATGACGTCGCACCGGCCAGTGCCGCCGACGGGCAGGACCTGATTGTCATTTCCTCCACGGTCAGCGGCAAGAACGTCGAGGGCCGTTTCAAGCACAGCACCACGCCGGTCATGCTGTGGGAGAGCAACATTCTCGATGACATGAGCATGACGGGGAAGCACCAGGAGGTGGACTGGGGCGAGGATGAGAAGCCGGAGCAGACTTACATCTGGCTGGTGAACGCGCCGCACCCGCTCTCGGCCGGCCTGCCCAACGGGCTGCTCAGCCCGTTTGAGAATTCCGTGAAGAAAATCAACTGGGGCAAGCCGGGCCTCGGCGCGGCGATCATCGCCACGCTGCCGGGCGAGCCCAACAAGGCCGTCATCTTCGGCTACGAGACCGGCGCGATCATGGACTACGATTTTCCGGCCCCCGCGCGCCGCGTGATGTTCTTCCTGCACAACTCCACCTTCGACAACCTCAACGAGTCCGGCCTGAAGCTGTTTGACGCGGCCGTGCTCTGGGCGGCCGGCAAGCCCTGAGCTGGTTGCCCGCGGGTAATCGAACCGGCCGGTCGCGGTGGTAATGATGGCATAATCATTGCCCGGTTATGCTTTCAGTCCATCTTCTCGCCCATTGAGCGCGCCAAAAACCAACGCCCCTCCTCCCGGACTTAAGGTCGGGAAATTGCCCCAGGTTCTGCCGGCGCTGCTCGCGTTCTGGCTGGTCACCGGCTGCGCCACCTCCGGGGCGAAACCGGATGCCCTCGGGTCGGGCGCGGTCGACGCGGCGCTGCAGGCCCCGCCCATCGAGCGGATCAGGGTCGACGCGGCGAAGCTGGAACACCCGCTGCTCAAGCCGCTGGTGATCGACGGCCGCGACGGATTTTCCCCCGACGAGGTCGCCCTGATGGCGGTGCTCGCCAGTCCGCAGTTGCGCGCGTTGCGCGACCAGCGCGGGGTGGCCCAGGCGCAGGTGCTGCAGGCCGGGATCTTGCCGAATCCCCAGCTGGGCTATGCGCTGGACCAGCCCCATGGGAACAGCGACCCCAGCCTGATCACGGGTAAGAATCTTGGGGTCAGCTGGGATTTCACCTCGCTCCTCGGCCGGTCCGACCGCGTGGCCGGAGCCAAGGCCACCGCCGGCGCGCTCGACCTCGATATCGCGTGGCAGGAATGGCAGACGGCCCAGGGCGCGCGGCTGAGCGCCTTCCGGCTGCTCGCGCTGCAGCAGCGGCTGCCCCTGCTCCGGCAGATGGAGGGCGATCTCGCCGAGACGCTCGCCGCCGTCCGGCAGGCCGCCACGCTGGGCCACCTGACCGCGCTCGACCTGACGACGGCCACCGAACTCTGGATTACCGCGCAAAACAACCGCTTTGCCGCCGAGCAGGAAAACCGGACCGAGCGTTCGGCGCTCAACCTCGCCCTCGGCCTGCCGGCCGACACCGAGCTCGCGTTGAAACCTGCGGCCGCGTTTCCCGTGCTGGCGCCGGAAGTCACCCCCGCCACCTTGCTGCAGGGCCTGGAAAAACGCCGGCTTGACCTGGTCGCGCTGACCCTGGGCTATGAGAGCAACGAGGCCGGCGTCCGCGCCGCCGTGAAGGCGCAGTTTCCCCGGATTGGCCTCAGCTTTGCGAAGGTCAACGACACGAGCGATGTCCGTACCCACACCTACAGCGTGACGGTCGATCTGCCGTTGTTCGACCGCAACCAGGGCGTGATCGCCGCCGCCAAGGCGACGCGCCAGCAGCTCTTTGACGAATACGTGGCCCGCGTCGCCGAGGCGCGCGCGGAAGTCACGCTGATCTTCGCCAACCTCGCCGCCGTCCGGGCGCAGCTCGCCGCCGCCGCCGCCGCGCTCCCGGAGCTGGAGCAGCTGGTGGCCGCCTACGAGAAGGCGCTCGAGACCCGCAACGCCGACGTCACCGCCTACCGCGACGCGCGCGCCACCCTCGCGGCGCGGCGCCTCGAGCAGGCCAGCTTCCAGCAACAGGTGCTTGAGTTGGAAGTGGCGCTCGAAATCGCCACCGGCCGGCCGTTGCTCAACCAGTCACCCTGATCTTCGTCATGAAAAAAGTCCTGATCGCTTTGTTCGTACTCGCCGGCCTCGCCGTCGCCTGGTTCTGGTTCAAGGCCCGCGGCGCGGCGACCGCCGAGGAGGCCGCGGCCCCCGCTGCGAGTGTCGAGACCGTCGCCCTGAAGACGCAGTCCATCAGCCAGACGCTCGACGTCTTCGGTGTCGTGGTCGCCGCCCCCTCGAGCGAGCAGGCCCTCACCGCCATGTTCGACTGCGTCATCCGGAAGGTCGCCGCCGTGCCCGGGGCCCGGGTCGCCGCCGGCGACATCCTGCTGGAAATCGAACCGAGTCCGGATGCCCGGCTGCTGCTCGACTCCGCGCGGACCGCCCTCGATCTCGCCACCAAGACACTTGCCGCCGCGCAGCAGCGCTACGACCTGAAGCTGGCCAACAGCCAGGAATTGCTCGCCGCCCGCCTCGCGGAGCAGGATGCCCACCAGAAGCTGGCGAGTTACGAGTCCCGCGGCCTGGGCGGCGAGGCCAGGATCATCGCACCTTTTGCCGGGGTCGTGAGCAAGCTGGACCTGGCCGCCGGTTCGCTCGCGGTGGCGGGGACTCCGCTGATCACGCTCTCCGCTGATCAGCACCTCGAGGTCCGCCTTGGTCTTGAGGCTTCGGATTTGGGCCGGGTCAGCGTCGGCCAGCCCGTCACCTTGGTTTCCGCCAACCGGGCGGCAGGTGAACCGGTCTTGTCCACCGTCCGTGTGACCGGCGGGATGCTCGACGCGGTCACTGGCGCCGCCGAGGTGCGGGCGGGCGTGCCGGCCGGCGCGGCACTGCTCCTGGGCGAGCACGTCAAGGCCTCCATTGAACTCGCCAAAAAGGAAGCCCTCGTCGCCCCCCGCCAGGCGGTGCTGCCGGACGACGACAAAAATGTTTTGTACACGGTCAAGGCCGGCAAGGCGGTGCGGCACGAGGTCACGGTCGGCATCGGGGCCGGCGAGCTGGTGGAAATCAGCGGTCCGGATCTCCATGAGGGCGATGCGGTGGTCACGCTCGGCAATTACGAGCTGACCGACGGCATGGCGATCCAGGCCAAGGAGAAAGCCGCCGCCAAGGAACCCGAGGGCAAGGACGCCAAGGAGGCGAAGCCGTGAATTTTGTGACCTGGATGCAGGCGCACCGGAGGTCTGTCCTCTTCCTGCTGGCCCTGCTGGCGCTGGCCGGCCTGGTCGTGACCTGGTCGCTGCCGGTGGCGCTGTTTCCGCACGTCGATTTTCCCCGCATCGTGATCAGCCTCGACGCCGGCGACCGGCCGGCCGAGCGCATGACAACCGAGGTGACCATGCCGGTCGAGTCGGCGGTGCGTTCCGTGCCGGGCCTGCGCAGCATCCGCTCGACCTCCAGCCGCGGCAGCTCGGAGATTTCGGTGAACTTCGACTGGGGCGAGGACATGATCTCCGCGATGCTACAGGTCGAGTCGGCGGTCAACCAGACGCTCGGCGAATTGCCGGCGGGCACGAAATTCGAGGTGCGGCGCATGGACCCGACCGTGTTCCCCTCGATCGCCTACAGCCTGACCTCGGCCAAGCACTCGCTGGTCGAGCTGCGCGACATCGCCTATTACCAGCTGCGGCCCCTGCTCTCCGCCGTGACGGGCGTGGCCAAGGTCCAGGTGTTCGGCGGGGCCGAGGCGGAATATCGCGTGACGATCGACCCGGCGCGGCTTGAGGCGCACGGGCTGGCGCTCGCCGATGTGAGCAAGGCGCTGTCCGCGGCCAACACCATCAGTGCCGTCGGCCGCCTCGAGGACAACTACAAGCTCTACCTCGCGCTGGTGGACAACCGCGTGGCCGATGCCGGGCAACTGGGTGAAACGGTCCTGCAGAAGGGGCCCGCCGGACTCGTGCGCGTATCCGACGTGGCCGAGGTGACGCTCGGCACGGTGCCGCAGTGGACGCGGGTCACGGCCGATGGGCGCGACGCCGTGATTTTCCAGGTCTACCAGCAGCCGGATGGCAACACGGTGCAGATTGCGCGCGACGTGCGGGCCAAGCTGGCCGCCTTTCGCACGCAACTGCCGCGGGACGTCAAGATCGCGAACTGGTACGACCAGAGCGAACTCATCGTCGCCTCGGCGACGAGTGTGCGCGATGCCGTCTTCGTCGGCATTCTGCTCGCCGGTGCCGTGCTCCTGCTCTTCCTGCGCAACGGCAAGATCACCCTGATCGCCATGGGTTGCGTCCCGGTCGTGCTGGCCGCGACGGTGCTGCTCCTGAAGGTGCTGCACAGCAGTTTCAACATCATGACCCTCGGCGGCATGGCGGCGGCGGTCGGCCTGATCATCGACGATGCGATCGTCATGGTGGAGCATGTGGTCCGGCGGCTGCGCGGCCACGGCGGGCCGCATCGCGGCCTCGTCTGGTCGGCGGCGGCGGAATTCACCGTGCCGCTCGTCGCCTCCTCATGCTCGACCATCATTATTTTTGCCCCGCTGGCGTTTTTGTCCGGCGTGACCGGGGCCTTCTTCAAGGCGCTGTCGCTGACCATGGCGGCGAGCCTGGTGATTTCGTTCCTCGTCGCGTGGCTCGCGGTCCCGATCCTGGCGGACCATTTCCTCGATGAGCGGGATGCCAGCCAGGAGGAGGGCGGCAAGTTCACCACCCGGGTGCACGGCTGGTATGCGCGGCTGATGCAGCGCGTGCTCGGCCGGCCCGGGCTGGTCCTGCTGGGCGTGGTGCCGCTGCTCCTCGCGGCCGGGCTGGCCTACCGCAACGTCGGCTCGGGCTTCATGCCGTCGATGGACGAGGGCGGCTTCATTCTCGACTACCGCGCCGAGTCCGGCACGTCGCTCAGCGAAACCGACCGGCTGCTGCGCCAGGTCGAGGCGATCCTGCAGGCGACGCCGGAGGTGGAGACGTATTCCCGCCGCACGGGCCTGCAACTCGGCGGCGGCCTCACCGAGGCCAATGAGGGCGATTTTTTCGTGCGCCTCAAGCCGCAGCCGCGGCGTGACATCGACGAGGTCATCGACGATGTCCGCCAGCAGGTGGAGAAAAACGTCCCCGGCCTCGAGATCGAGATGGCACAGCTGATGGAGGATCTCATCGGCGACCTCACCGCGGTGCCGCAGCCGATCGAGATCAAGCTTTACTCCGACGACGGGGCGCTGCTCACGGCGACCGCACCGCGGATCGCCAAGGCCATCGGCCGGATTCCCGGGGTGGTGGACGTCAAGGACGGCATCGTGCTCGCCGGCGATGCGCTCACTATCACGGTCGACCGCGCCCAGGCCGCGCTTGAGGGCATGGATCCCGACGCCGTGACCCAGGCGATCAACGCCCTCCTTGATGGCGCCCCGGCGGCGACCAAGATCGAGAGCGGCCCTAAGCTGGTCGGGATCCGCGCGTGGATTCCCGCGGGCTCCCGGCGCACGGCCAGTGCCGTCAGCGAGCTGCGCCTGCGCGCCCCGGACGGCCATTTCTTTCCGCTCAAGCGTGTCGCCACCGTCACAACGGTCACCGGCCAGCCGCAAATCAGCCGCGACGACCTGAAGCGCATGCTGCCGGTCACCGGCCGCATCACCGGCCGCGACCTTGGCTCGAGTATCGCCGATGTGCAGCGCGTCCTCGCCCAGCCGGGCCTGGTGCCGGCCGGGGTTTATTATGCGCTCGGGGGCACTTACGCCGAGCAGCAGAAGGCTTTCGCCGGGCTCATCGCCGTGTTTGCCGCCGCGGTCGCCTTGATTTTCCTGCTGCTGCTTTTCCTCTACGAACGGTTCCGCACCGCCCTGGCCATGCTGAGTTGCACGCTGCTCGCCCTCTCGGCGGTGACCATCGGCCTGTGGCTCACCCGCACGGAGCTGAATATTTCCTCGATGATGGGCATGACGATGATTGTCGGCATCGCGACAGAGGTCGCCATTTTCTATGTGTCCGAGCTGGTTTCCCTGCCGGACGGGCTGGCACCGCGCGCGGCCCTGATCCAGGCCGGGTTGAACCGGATGCGGCCCATCGCCATGACGACCTTCGCGGCGATTCTGGCACTGCTCCCGCTGGCGCTGGGCATCGGGGCCGGCTCGGCCATGCAGCAGCCCCTCGCCATCGCCATCATCTCGGGGCTGATCTTGCAGATGCCGCTCGTGCTGATTGTCCTGCCGGTGCTCCTCTCCCTGCGGACCAAGCCGCCCGCGGCGGCCTGACCGCGCTTGACCGATGCCTACCCCACCTGACCCGGAACGTGCGGACCTGCCGGCGGCCAATCGTGAGATCACACTCCGGTTCCTCGCCGAGCCGTCCGAGGTGAATTTTGGCGGGAAGGTCCACGGCGGGGCGGTGATGAAGTGGATCGACCAGGCCGGCTACGCGTGTGCGGTTGGTTGGAGCGGGCACTACTGCGTGACCGTCTATGCGGGAGGCATTCGTTTCCTGCGGCCCATCTTGATCGGCCACCTGGTCGAGGTCGCAGCCCGGGTCATCCACACGGGCCGCACCAGCCTGCACATCGCCATCCAGGTGCGGGCTGGCGACCCGCGCGGCGGCGGGCTGAGCGAGACCACGAACTGCACGATCGTCTTCGTGGCCGTGAGCTCGACCGGCGGCCCGGTGCCGGTTCATCCGTGGAAGCCGGTAACCGCCGCGGACATCGCGCTGCAGAACTTCGCGATCCGGCAGATGGAGCTGCGGCAGGCCATGGAACGTGAGCTCACGGCCCCGGCCGGGTGACTTGAAATGGGTCCGATGCCCCGGAGCCTGGTTCGGGGCATCCTTACAGAAACTCAGGGCGTCCGGAGTTTTTCGACGTCGAAGATGAACACCGAGTACGAATCCTCCGGCACGCCCGCCTCGAACACCACGCCCTGCCGCCGGGCGATCAGGTCGAGCCACCTGGGGTGGAGCCGGTAGATGAGCCGCTCGCCCCGGGAAATGCACACGTAGTTCACGCCCAGCTCATGCAGCAGCTTGAGGTCGCCGCCCTCGTAGATCCGCCGGATCTGTTCGTCCCGGTCGTTCTGCCGGTACGGATTGGAGTCGCCGTAGATCCCGGCGAGGGTGGGCAACCCCGCGAGCGGGGTGATGAAGTGAAAGGTGTGGTACGCGCCGGTCAGCATGATCGCCGAGCGCGGCTGCAGCCGCTTGAGCCACTCGCCCGCGAGGCGCTCATTCTTCACGAAGAGCAGGATCTTGCCGTGCGGTGAGACGAAGACCCAGCGGTAGAAATCATAGGCGGGCGCCGCCACGCAGAGGGTGAAGAAGAACCACCACAGCAGGTGCGAAAGGTAGGCCCGGCGCCGGCCGAGCCACTGGGCGGTCCCGGCGGTGATCAGCAGGGCCAGGCCGAGGTTCAGGAAGAGAACGAACTTGTTGCTGTCGCCCCATGCGAAGGCGTACCGGTAGGCATTGATCAGCAGAAAGAAAAATCCGCCGGAGACCAGGAACCACTTCCAGCGGACGACGAACAGCCAGACCGGATCGGCGGTGCGGTGCTGTCGGCGGTGCCAGAGGGCCAGTGCGACAAACAGGCCGCCCCAGAAAAGAAAATCGCCGTCGATGAAAAACCAGAAGAGCGCCCGCCGGGTGAGGGCTGGAAACGCCCGGAAGTCGTCGAGGGGCAGGACGGACGCGACATCCCAGGACGAAAACTGCGTGTTGGTCGGCGGCCCGTAGGCCTGGAGGTAGAGCAGTTGCAGCACGCCGAGGACGAAGACCGGGCTCCACCAGGCGGCGCGCCTCAGGAACCAGCCGCGGCACGCCCAGAGTTTCGGGATGAGGCTGAGCGCCAGCACGGCAAAGGCGACGATATGGGCCAGGGGCAGCAGGCAGATCAGCAGAAAGGCCTGCAGGGTACGGGTTCGCGTCGCGTCCCCCGCCGGGCCGGCCGGCGCGGTTTCCGCGCCGCCGAAGGCCGCGTGCATGATCAGCAGCACGATGGGCAGGGTGAAGAGGAGGCCCCGCTGCGGCTCGATGAGGTTGTAGAGCGGGAACTCAAAATTGAAATAGGGGTAGGTCAGGATCCCGTCAAACGGCGCCGCCGCGTTGAACGAGGCCGGATGCAGCGCGAAGTAATGAATCAGGTTCACGACCGCCGGGTTCAGGAAGAGAAAGATCAGGCCCGCCAGCATCGTCCAGCGGGGCGGCAACTTCAGCCAGCGCTCACCCACCGCCCACAGCGAGCCCACCAGCACGGCGGCGCTGACGAGGTTCATCACCCACATGGCCCGGAGGGCGGACAAACCCAGCCGCGCCAGATGCGCGACGGAGAAATCCGCGATGAAATGATATTTCATCGGGTACGGCGCCATATCCAGGTCCATCGGCGGGAAATGCGGCGCCTCGATGAACGCGTTCACGACCGAGAGATGGAACGCGGTGTCGATGAAATTGAAATTGGCCCAGACCTGCCCGAGGTGGTCCGTATACAGCCCCGCATAGAAGCGCGCCAGGACAAGGCCGGCCAGGAAGAGAAACCAGTAGTTCCACTGCCGGTACGAAAACAGGCCGCGGACGAGGGCGGGGCGCAGCGCGTCGGTCTCCTCGTCCCAGGGTTCACCCGGGCGCAGCGCGCCATACAGGACGGCGCCCGCCAGCGCGGCCCAGGAAAGGATCTGGTAGGCCAGCCCCCAGCCGAGGAGGGCGTAGAGGAGGAAGTCCGTCCAGTTGACCAGGAAAAGCGTCAGGCCGAGGGAGAAAAGATACCGGGGCAGGCCCTTGAAGTCCTCGAGCAGCCCGACCCGAAATTGCAGCTGGTGGGCCAGGACGCCGATTAAAATGAGGTGAACAACAGCAAACATGGCGGCCGGGACCCGATTTAGGAGGGCGCGAGCACGGCCTTCGAGAGAAATCTTTCCGCCGGCGCGGCGGGGCCCAAACAGGGTTGCCTGTCCCCGGTTTCCAACCTCTGCTTTCCCCAATCATAACCAACCCTCCGCCCATGAAATTCCTTCGTCTGCTTACCCTCACTCTGCTGCCTGCGATCGCGGCTGCCCCCGGGATGCATGCCGCCCCGGCCACGCTGGCTGACTTCCAGGCCGTCGCGGCCCAGGCCCACCTGCAGCTCGTGCTGCCCGTTTATCCGACCACGCCGGACGAGGTCCGCCAGCAGGTGGCCGCGGCGATCAAGCAGGCCGACGCCGGGCTCGCCGTCCTGGCCGCGCAGGACATGACCAAACTTACTTTTGAGAGCACCTTCGGCGCCTACGACACCATCACGGCCGGTGTCACCAATGCCGACCAGATCATCGGCACGGTCGCCCAGTCGAACCCCGACAAGGCGGTGCGAGACGCGGCCAACGACGAGGAACTCAAATTGCAGGAATGGGGCGTTGCGCTCGATTACCGCGAGGATCTTTACCGGCCGCTGAAAACCTTTGCCGATTCCAAGCCGGCGCTCGACCGGGAGCAGCAGCGGCTGGTCGACGACCAGATGCTCAGCTTCCGCCGGGCGGGCCTCGCCCTTGCCCCCGCGGCCAAGGCCGAGGTGGAAAGCCTGCGCAAGGACCTGGCCGGCCTGAGCACCCAGTTCGCGGTCAACATCAACGAGGCGCGCGCCCCCGTCGATTTCACGGCGGCCGAGCTGGCCGGCGTGCCGCAGAGCTTTCTCGACAGCCCCGGGGTCAGGCAGCCCGACGGCCGCTACCGCGTGATGGCGAACATCACCTGGCACGTCCAGACCGTGGGGGAGAGCGCCGACAATCCCGAGACGCGGCGCCGGCTTTCCATCGCCCGCAACCAGCTGGCCCAAGGGACCAACACCGCCGTGCTCAGCAAGCTCGTGGTGTTGCGCGCCGATATCGCCCACCGCCTCGGCTACGCCACCTGGGCGGACTACCGGGTCGAGGATCGCATGGCCAAGACCGGGGCCGCGGCGGTAAAATTTGAGGAGGATCTGGTGACCGGCCTGCAGCCCAAGTTCGACGCCGAGCTTGAGACCCTGCGCCAGCTCAAGGTTGCGCAGACCGGCCAGGCTGACGCCAAGCTGGATTCGTGGGACATCAACTACTACACGAACCGCCTGAAGAAACAAAAGTACGCGGTCGATGCCGAGGCGCTGCGCGTGTACTTCCCGTACCAGGCGTCGCTCGAGGGCATGTTCGCCATTTACCAGAAGATCTTCGGCCTGAAGTACACGGCGATCGCGGCGCCCTACGTCTGGGCGCCGGGCGTGCAGCTCTATGTGGTGCAGGACGCCGCCACCGGCACGCCGATGGGGGCGTTTTACCTCGACATGTTTCCGCGCGAGGGAAAATTCAACCATTTCGCGTGTTTCGGCCAGAAGACCGGCGGCCTGCTGCCGGACGGCCGCTACGACCTGCCGGTCGAGGCGCTGCTGTGCAATTTTCCCGCGCCCTCCGCCGACCGGCCGTCGCTCCTCAAGCATGGCGACGTGGAGACGCTGTTTCATGAATTCGGCCACGTGATGCACGGCATCCTCAGCCGTTCGCGCTTCGCGGGCCAGGGCAGCTTCACCGTGCCGCGGGACTTCGTGGAGGCGCCGTCGCAGATGCTGGAGAACTGGGTCTGGGACAAGGCGGTGCTCGACACCTTTGCCGCCGACTACCGCGACCCGGCCAAGAAAATCCCGGCCGAGACGATCGCCGCGATGGTGGCCGCCCGCCAGGCGACCGAGGGTTTCTTCACCCGCCGGCAGCTGGCGATCGGTCTGCTCGACCTGGGGCTGCACACGCTGTCCGAGGACGCCGCCTGGCAGGCCGACGTGGTCAAGCTCGTCAATGACACCACCGCCCGGGTTTCCGTGGCGCCGCCGCCCGGCACCTTCTGGGCCGCCTACATCGGCCATCTCGCGGGCTACGATGCCGGCTATTACGGCTATCTTTGGGCGAAGGTCATGGCCATCGACATGGCCAGCGAGTTCAAGAAGGCCCCCGGCGGTTTTCTCGATGAAAAAGTCGGCCGCCGGTTGCGCGACGAAGTCTACGGCAAAGGCAACACGCGCGACGTCGGCGAGTCGGTCGAGAAGTTCCTCGGCCGTCCGCGCTCGCAGGAGCCGTTCCTCGAATACGTCGGGATCAAGAAGTGAGGCCCGGGCCATCCGCCGGGCGGGTGGCCTATGCTGCCGGGGACAGGACCACGTCACCCAGCCGGTAAAGTCCGTCGGGTGACTCCGGGATTTCCACCGTCACGCTTCCGCCGCGGGTGGGAGCGACCGGACGGATTTCATACCGGCCGGGCTTGATATCCGGCAGCTGGAACCCGCCATTCCGGCTCGTGAAGGTGGTCGCGGGTTGCCCGCCCGGCCGGTCGAGTCGCCGGATCTCGAGCGGCAGGTGGGCGAGCGGTTGCCGCAGTCCGTCCACCAGCCGGCCGATTGCAACCAGGCCCGGTTCCTTGCCCAGCTTCAGCAGAAAGCCGCTCTTGTAGGTGGGCGCCAGCAGGAAGGTCGTCTTCTCCGGCGTGGCGCCGACCGGCGGGTCGACCGGTTCAACCCGGACGTCCCGCAGCCGGTAACTGGCGAGGTCGCCGAGGACCGCGGGACTGAGCCAGTCGGACCGGGCGCGGCTGCCGCCCTGACCGTCCGGGTCCACCTTCATGGCGACGCTGGCCAGGCCCGCCTGGCCGGTGACGATCGCAAAGTTCTCCGCGACGGGGCGGGTCAGGGCGAACCGGCCGTCGGCGAACACGAGGGTGCTCTGCAGGCGCAGCGCGGTTTCGCCGCGGCCGGACCAGCCCGCCCCCGTCGCGATTTCGTCGCGCGTATACGAGACCTCCGCAAGGCCCTGGTTCCCCCAGTATCCGCCGCCCGCCACATACTCGCGGTTGTCCGACCCCACCCGGGTTGAGGCAAAGCCGTAGGGTGCGGATAAATTTCCGGGCCGGCCGGAATCCCAGCTTGAGCTCACCGTGTTGCTTTCCAATTCCTTCGCGGCATAGAAACTGCCCGTGCCCTTGGAGAAGGCGAAGCTGAGGCCGAAGAGCACGTCGGTCTGCAGCCCGCCGTTGTTTGCGCGGTGGCGCCGCAACGACACACTGCCGGCAGTGTAGCGGCCCCAGCGCCGGATCAGGGTGGCCGCCGCGCCGTAGGTGTCCTCTGCGTTCGCGCCGCGCCGCGCGGTGTAGTTGCCACTGAGCCGGCCGGTGAGATTCCGGCCCAGCGGGATCGAGCCGGAGGCCACGTAATTCATGGCATGGCCCGGCGCCGGCGAAACCGCCTCGAGCGGGCCGAAGTTTTTTCCGAGATACTCCGCGGATACCTGCAATTGTCCGCCGCGTCCGTCCCGGGCGGGGGCCGTGGTCAGGGTGAATCTCGTGCCCGCATCCCACTGCGCCGCGCGGGACCGGCTCGCGGCGGTGTCCAGCTGCACGGTGCCGAAGGCCAGGAGATGCAACGCCCGGAATCCATACAAGGCGCGGGCGCGATCGGCCTGCGCATAGGCGCCGAGGGTGGTTTCGTCCGTCAGTCCGGCCAGATACGAGGCCGACCCGACCGGCCGCCGCGGGTTGTAAGTGTAGCCGCCATTGTCCGCCTCGCGCTGAAACCCGGCGTTGTAGGAGAAGAGGCGCCGGCCCCGGTCCAGCAGCGTGGGATTGTAGATGAACGAAAAATGCAGCACCTCGCGCCGGCCCGCACTGTCCTCGATGACCAGGCTGATGTCGTTCTGCCCGACGGCCGGCAGCAAGCCGCGGATATCGTGCGCGCCGGCGGGGAGCTGCAGCGTGTTCACGAGCGAATTGTTCACCCACATTTTCACCTCGGCCGGGCGTTCGAGGTGGAAATCAAACTCACTCGTCCGGTAGGTCGGCACGTGCGGCTGGAGCGAGTAGTCCTTGGTGAGGCCGAGGCCGCCCAGGTTCAGCATGCTGGCGTAGCCAAAGACGGGGTAGTTCAGGTCGCCGGCCGTGAACCGCAGCGCCCGCTGCGGCAGGTCGTACACCAGGCGGATGTCCCCGCGCTGCAGCGATCCGCCGCCGCCCGTCTGGCCGAACACCGAGCCCTCGAGCACCACGCCCCGGATGTTCAGCGCCCCGTCGGTGGCAAACTGCCCGTCCGTCTGCGGACCCGGCGCGGCCGCCAGCCGACCGGTTCGCGCGACGCCCTTGAAGTTGAAATTGAGAAAACCTGAGACCGCGGCCGGGCGGAGCGCATCCACGGTGAAGGGGTCGACCAGCGGCGCGGTCAGGTATTGAATCCGCGTGTCGCGCATGGCGGGGTCCGTCGCGATCGAGAATTCAAACGTGCGCGGATTAAACGCGGTCGCCACGCCCGTTTCCTCGAGGGCGGTGCGGCTGAGCCAGCCCTGGCCGTCGACCCTGCGCTCCAGCCGCTGCACGATTTCCGGCCGCAGGAGTTTCGCCAGGCCGGCCAGCAACGGTTTGCCCTCCAGCAGAAGCGCCGGCGCGCCGGCGGACAGGACCGCCTTCACCTTTTGCGGCGCGGCTCCGTCAACGACCACCAGCACATAACTGCTGACGGGGATATCCGGCGGGGGATGGTGGAAGACGGCCAGAAAGAGGGCGTCGCGAGTTTGGTCCGACGCGGACAGTCCGCCGGCCAAGGCGACAGCCGGGGAAAGCCAAAGCCCGAGCATCAGCCCGAAGGCGGGGGAGGGCGGGCGGGACATCGGCATCGCGGCACGGGCGGCGGCGCTATTCGGCCAGGGCCACGCGGACCGGTCCGGCCGGCAGACCGGCCGGCCGCGGGATCAGCAACCTGCGCCGTTCCCCGGCCAGCAGGTGCGGCGCCATGGCCGGGATCTCGCGGGCCGGGAGAGTTACGGCGGATTGGGCGAGCGGGGAGCCGGTGGGGCTGAGGGGTGTGATCACCAGGGTCAGCCGCGCCAGCAACTGGTGGGCGGTGCCCTGGTTCGCGAGGATGACCTCGAGCTGGTCGGCCGCGCCGCCGCCCGCCGGACGCTCGGTGACCGACTCGACCACGACCTTGGGTCTGGCCCCGGCCGGGGTCACGTAGATCCGCGCCTCGTAGTTCAGCAGCACCGTGACATCGACGCGGACGCCAGTGAGGCCATCGGGTTCGTCCGCGGGCTTGCGCGGCAGCGGAACTTCCCGGGTGACGAGGGTGAAAGCCCGTTCCGCCTCCAGCGCGGGCTCGCCGATCCAGCGCACCTGGATGCCGGCTTCATCGCCGGGGATCAGGACCAGCTGCGCGGGATAAATCAGGAAGTCATCCCCGGCGTCCCGGCCGTTGATCGTCCGGCCGTCGAGATCCTTGTGGTGTTCATGGATCGTGATCTCGATGGCCGCGGCCTTGAGCTCCCTGTTTGCCAGCTGAAGAAAGGCGCTCGCTTCGCCTCCGCTGGGGCGGAGCGTCAGATTATTCGGGGTGAGGGTGTACGCGGGCGCCACCAAAGGCGCCAGGCCCGCGGCGACCAACAGTAACTGGCAGGACAAGGTGCGTACGCTCATTGGGTTTGCTCGGGCCGAAGGGAATGCCCGCCCATTCCCTCCCGGCGGTTCGCCGCAGGGAGCCGCGCCAGCGCGCGGTACTGGTGCGCAGAGAGGCCCGGTCGGTCAGGCGGGCTGACCGCACCGGGTGGCGGGCGGGAAAATTCCCGGGCTCAGGTGTCGTTGGCGAGCGTCAGCGTGATCGTGTCACTGTAGGTGCCCGACAGAATCCTGGTGTCCGCCGTCCAGCTGATCTTCAGCGCATAGCCGTAGCCGACGGTGGCGGTCGTG
Organism: uncultured Verrucomicrobiota bacterium; assembly: GCA_903898675.1. Lineage (GTDB taxonomy): Bacteria > Verrucomicrobiota > Verrucomicrobiia > Opitutales > Opitutaceae > Lacunisphaera. The sequence goes on along the minus strand of CAIUGM010000022.1, from coordinate 300,914 downwards.
GCTTCGGCGGGCGTCAAGGCATCCGACCCGGTGTTGAAATAAGTGGTGCCGGCCACCCCGCCATAGCCCGTGCCCGCGGCGATGTTATGCGTCCCGACGGGGGCGGTCAGGCCCGCACCCAGCGTGCCGCCCGTGGTGGTCAGCTTGATGCTGGTGTAGGGAATCTCGGTCCCGACCCCGGCGGCCCCGGTGTCGCCCGTGCCGCTGGTCCGCTTTAAGATGCCGAGGTTGGTGGAGGCGACCGTCAGCTTCCAGCCGTGGTCAAAATTATTGTCAATGGTCCCGGTCACGACGGTCGTGTCGGTCTGGCCCGCGGCGCCGACGATGGTGAGGTTGGCGATGTAGCTGACGTTCGTGTTGGTGTTGATGGGATCGGCGCTGCCGCCCACGAGCCCGGCCGACGCGGCGGTGGCGCCGCAGAGGGCGACTGCGGTAACAAGGCATGCTTTCAATCTGGTGTTCATAATTTGCGGATGGTTGTAGCGGAGTTGATGCTGGATTTTTTAGTTCCGGCCCCGCCGGATGACGGAAAAAGCCGGCGCTCAAATTTCCCCCGTCTTTAGCGGCCGGTTTTTTTTGCTGTCAACCGCCGACGCCCCGCCCCGGCCACTCTTTAATCAAATCAACTACGGCCCCGGGTAGTTCTGGTAAGCGGGGCAGTCGAACGGACCCCACGGCGGGCGGGGGTTGGCCCTAGGTGCCGGGCCGGCCGGCGGAAAAAAATAAGCGCGAACCGGAACCCGTGGGAGTGGTCGACTCAAGGAGACCACTCCTTCTTGAATCCAGCATCCTCCAGTAAACGGCCGGGCGAGCCCGATGGCGTGGCCGGCGTGGCGCGTTTGATCCGGCGGGTCTGCGTCCTGCGCGAGCAGGGCGCGGCGGCGGCGGCCGTGCGCCTGATGGACACGGAGCTGGCGGAGGCGATCTTGGAACTGCGCGCACGCCCCGGCGGGAACCGCCTCCCGGAGCCGGAATTGCAGGCGCTGTATACGCTCGAGGCGCGGCGCGTGGCGGACGCCGCCGTCCTATGCGAGCTCATGCTGCCCGCGCTGCTGGGACATTTTTCTTCTGCAGCCTCCTCCGCCCCTCCGCCCGCCTCGCGGCTGGCCGGCGAACCTTCTGTTCTCATCGCGCGCCCGCCCGGAACGGGTTCGCCCGCCATTCCCGACCTGCTCGACGCCATGCTGGCGGCCGAGCGCACCAACCGCCGCCCGCCGGCCCCGTCCCAGCGCGCGGTCCGAACCACCACCCGAACATGACCACCATCACCACTGAACAGAAACCAGCCACCGTTGCCTCCCGTCCCGCTCCCGCCGTGCTTGACCGCCCGGCCGAGATGCGGCGGGTGGGCGACCGGAAGCGCATCCTCGTCGGCTTTGACCTTGGCACCAATGCCTCGTGCGTGCTGGCCGGCGCGCCGGACACGAAGGACATCACGGTCAGCAAGATCATCCCGACGATCGTCGGCTACGCCCGCGAAGGGCTGGTCGACGGCATCATCGCCAACAATGCCACGACCCTGATCGGCGAGGAGGCCCTCAATCACCGCCTGCAGTTGAAGATGATCGCCCCGCTGGAGGATGGCATCATTGCCGATCTCTCGAGCGCCCGGGATTTCATCCACCGCGTCCGCGCGGTGATCGACCCGAGCGGGGCCGCCGAGATTCGCGCCGTGATCGGCATGCCGGCCAACGCCGGGGAGGAGGCCCGCGAGGACATCCGGAGCTGCGCCGCCGGCGTGTTCGACCGCGTGCTCCTCATCCCGGAACCGTTTCTCGCCGCGTTGGGCTTTCGGGACGACACCCGGCTGGGCCAGCCCAACTACGTCGACCCGGTGACCAACTCGCTCTTCATCGACATCGGGGGCGGCACGAGCGATCTCTGCCTGATCCAGGGCTTTTTCCCGACGGCCGAGGACCAGATCAGCCTGCCCTTTGCGGGCGATGCCATTGACAAGGTCATCGAGGACGAGCTTCAGCGCACCTATCCGAACAACGGCCTGTCGCGCGCCACCATCCGCCAGATCAAGGAGGAGTTCTCGTACGTCGGTCCCATCCGCAAGCCCCTCGATGTGAAGGTACTGATCGGCGGCAAGAGCCACACGCTGGAGCTGGGCGAGGTCATCGGCCGCGCCTGCAACCGGCTGCTCGATAAAATCTACCCGGCGCTCACCATGCTGATCGCCCGCGCGTCATCCGAGTCGGTCGCGCAGTTGCTGCAGAACATCGTGGTCACGGGTGGCGGCAGTTGCATCCGCGGCTTCGACACCGTGCTGCAGCAGAAACTCGCGGCCGACGGCTTCGAGGCGCCAAAGGTCCGGCTCGCGGGCCCGGACTACAAGCGGTTCGTCGCGGTGGGGGCGCTCAAGGCCGCGCGCTCGGCCCGCGAGGACCAGTGGCAGCATTTGCTGAGCTGAGCCGGTGCAGTCTTTCGCCCTTTCGCGCCCTCGGTGAAAACCGGCGGCGCTTTTATGAGTAGCCGCGCTGCCGGAACCACGCTTGTTCCGGTTGCCTGCGGCCCCGGTCTTGTCGCGCCCTGCGGCGCTCGGAACGCAGACTCAAGCGCGGCTACAGGAATCTTAAGCCGCCTCCGGGATAATTCGCTTGTCCGGGGGATCTTGGCATGAAAAAGGCGAGGCCGGTTGGCCTCGCCTTGACGCTGGGACTCCAAGTCGAGGTTCAGTTCTTCAACGACTTGTCCGGCCACGCGGGCGGGGGCGGCAGCGTGCGGCCCTGGGTCTTTAGTTCGTCGAGGATGACCTCGATGCCCTTGTCGAGCTGCTGGTCCTCCCCGCGGAATTCCCGGGCGGGGTCGTTGTCCACCACGATGTCGGGGTCGACGCCGTGGCCCTCGATGATCCAGCTCTTGCCGTCCTTGGCGTAGGGGGCGAATTCCGGCTTGGTCAGGGAGCCGCCGTCGGTGAAGGGCAGGGTGCCGGTGATGCCTACCACGCCGCCCCACGAGCGCTTGCCGATCAGTTTGCCGAGGCCGTTTTCGCGGAAGCGATAGGGGAAGAGGTCACCGTCCGAGGCGGAGTATTCGTTCATCAGCGTCACCTTCGGCCCGAGGACCATGCCGCCGGGATTGGTGGTCGGCGTGCCGTTGCGCCGGATGTTGATCATGGTCAGCTCGCGCCGGAGGCGCTCGATGATCATGGGCGAGACATTGCCGCCGCCGTTGCCGCGCACGTCGACGATCAGCGCCTGCTTGTTGAGCTGCGGGTAATAGCGGCGGACAAACTCGTTCAACCCCTCGGGGCCCATGTCCGGAATGTGCAGGTAGCCGACCTTGCCGTCCGTTTTCCGGGTGACGTAGTCGATGTTGCCCTGAACCCACGCGTCGTAGTACAGCGCGGATTCATCGGCGATGGGCACGATGGTGATGTCGCGGGCGCCCTCGTCCACGGGCTGGCTGTTGACGCGCAGCACCACCTGTTTGCCGACCGTGCCGACGAGCGCGGAGTAGAGGTTCGCCATTTCCCGCACCGGCTGGCCGTTGACCGCGAGGATGTAGTCGCCGGCGGCCACGTTGACGCCCAGCTCCGTGAGCGGGGAGCGCGTCTTGGTCTGCCAGTTTTCCCCGGGCAGGATCTTGTCGATGCGATAGGCGCGGCTGGCCGGGTCGCGTGACACCTCGGCGCCGAGCAGGCCGGTCTTGATCCGGGGCGCCTCGCTGCGGTCGCCGCCGCCCACGTAGGCGTGGCCGATGTGCAGCTCGCCGATCATTTCGCCGATGAGGTAGGTGAGGTCGTTGCGGGTGGCCACCGCGGGCAGGAGCGCGCCGTATTTCTGGCGCACGGCCGGCCAGTCGACGCCGTGCATGTTCGGCGCGTAGAAGAAATCGCGCATCTGGCGCCAGCTCTCGTTGAAGATCTGCGCCCACTCGGCCCGGCGGTCGAGCCGGACCTCGAGGCCGGACAGGTCGAGCTTCGACTCCGGCTTCAGCTCGATCCTGGCCGAGGGTACGTCGATGAGGGAGAAATCGTGGCCGGAGCGAACCAGCATTTTCTTGCCGTTCGCGGAGATGTCGAAGCCGTCGAAATTGCCGAGCTCCGTCTCCTTGCGGGCCTTCAGGTCATAGACCGCGAGCATCGTCTTGGTCACGGTGGAGCCGCCGAAGCCTTCGCCCCCGCCGCCGCCGATCTGCGGGCCGCCGGGAGTGCGGCTGTAGTAGACCTTGTCGCCGATCATCCGCAGGTCGCCGTAGTTCGACGACTTCACCGGCAGGCTGATGGTCCGCTCGGCCAGCCCGGCGGGATCCACCTTCACGACGATGGCGGGTTTCCTGGCCGCATCCTTTTTCTCCCCGGGCTTCGCGGCGTCGGGTTTCTCGTCGGCGGCTTTCTTCTCCTCCTCCTTGGTCACCCCGACCTCGTCGCTTTTCGGCGCGAAGGGCGAGGGCGTGTCCTTCGCCAGGGCGACGAGGTAAACCCGCTCCATGTCCTGGTAGGCGTGGTTCCACTCGGTGTCCGAATAGATCGGGTCGTAGTCGCGGGCCGAGGAGAAGAGCAGCCACTTGCCGTCGTCACTGAAGGCCGGGGCGCTGGATTCATACCAGCCGTCCGTGACCGCCAGGGTCTGCTTGTCCGCGACGCCATAGAGCATGACCTTCGCGAGCGTGCCGTGCTCGTTGCGCACCCAGGTGATCCACGAGGAATCGGGGGCCCAGTTGTACTGGCGGATCGGGGCGTCCGGATTTTCGTCCACGGTGGTGACCGCCTTCGATTCGACCGCCACAAAGCGCAGGCGTTGCTTCCGGTCGGACCACAGCAGTTTCTTGGAGTCAGGCGACCAGACCGGGGTGAAGTAATAGGTGTCGGCGTCCGTGGTGACCTTCACCGCCGGACTGCGGCCGTCCTGCGCCTGGACGTAGAGTTCGTTTTCCCCGCTGGCATCGGACAGGTAGGCGATCCATTTGCCGTCCGGGGACCAGCTGGCGTCGCGCTCGTGCACGCCGGACGTCTGCGTGAGGTTGCGGGTCGGCCCGTCCTTGGCCGGCACGGAGAAAACGTCGCCGCGAGCCACGACCGTCACACGCTGGCCGTCGGGCGCGAGGTTCACCGTCGTGACATACTTGCCGACGTTCACGAGCGCGGGCCGGGTGTTGGGCAGGTCCTCATGCAGGGCGATGGGGACGGGGGCGGCCTTTTCCGTCGCGAGGTTGAATTTCCAGATCTGGCCGGCCTGTTCGAAAACGATCGCGCCGGCGCCGAGCGAGGGGAACTTCACGTCGTAATCGGTGAAGCTCGTCAGCTGCTTCGTCTGCTTGGTCGCGAGGTCGTAGCTGAAGAGGTTGGCGCGGGAGGTCCGCTCGGAAACGAAATAGATCCGGCCGTTCGGGGCCCACATCGGGAAAATGTCCTGGGCCGCGTTGTTGGTGATGTTCTCGAGCGCCCCGGTCTTGAGGTCGAAGATCCAGATGTCGTCGGCCATGCCGCCGCGGTACTGCTTCCACGTCCGGAATTCCCGGAAGACGCGGTTGTAGGCGATCTTGGTGTCGTCGGGGGAAAAGGACACGAAGCCGCCGCGCGGCACCGGGAGCTGCGTCGGCACGTCGCCGTCGAGCCCGACGGTGTTGAGCTGGCCGATGAACGGGTTGAACGAGCGCCAGCGCGAGCGGTAGACGACTTCCTGGGCGGTGTTGCGCCAGCCCATGACGAGGTTGTTCGGGCCCATGCGGTCGGCGAGGTCGTCGCGACCCAGCGTCGCCGAGGTGGTCAGGCGCTGCGGCGTGCCGCCGTCGGCCGGCATGACGTAGACCTCGGTGTTGCCGTCGTACTGGGCGGTGAAGGCAAGTTCGGTCCCGTCGTTGGAAAAGCGTGGGAAAACCGCGTAGCCCGGGCCGCTGGTCAGGCGGCGGGCGGTGCCACCCTCGGCGGCGACAGTGTAGAGCTGTCCCGCATAGGAGAAGACGATCGCCTTGCCATTGGTCGCCGGGAAGCGGAGCAGCCGGGCGGGGGAATCGGGGCTTTTTTCGGCGGAAAAACCGCTGGCGAGGCCGACGGTCGCGATGAGAAGCAGACGGAGCAGTCGATGCATGCCAAATTCAGTTATGACACGGCGGGTTTGGCGACCGAAAATTCCGGGGAATGGGGGGCGAGCATCTCAATAAATCTTTAACCGGGGTCGCTGACCCCGGTTTGGTTCACGGACATAAGAGCACCGGGGTCAACGACCCCGGCTACACGGCGCCGACTTGGTTTCAGGATTGCTGAAATTACATCGGAACACCTTGGCGTGTAACAGCCGCCGTTGCCCTCAACGGCCTTGGCCTGCCGACGGTCGGTCAGGGCAACCCCCGGCCTCAGACTGATTCCAGCAGCTTGTACATCCGCGCCACCATGGGCGTGGCGTCTTCCAGCATTCCGGCGGAGATGAGGGCGTTGTCGAGGATCTGCTCGGCGACGAGCTTCGCCTTTTCCGGCGCGGCGGTGTGGGTCTCGAAAAGGCGCTTCATCACGGCGGAACGCGGGTTGATCTCCAGGTTCACGCGCTGCGGCAGGTCGACGCCGTCCTTGTTCATGGCCTTCATCATGCGGCGCATGTGGGCGGACATGAACTTGTCGGAGTTGATCGCCAGGGCGGGCGAGTCGACCAGGCGGTCGCTGGCCTTCACCTCGGTGACGCGGTCGCCCAGGGATTCCTTGATCCAGGCGGTCAGCGTCTTCGTGTCGGCCTCGCTGAGCGCACCCTCGGGCTTCGGGATCTCGGCGAGCTTCACATCGGCGTGGTCGGCGGCGATGAGCTTCTTGCCGTCGAATTCGCGAACGTTGTTCATCACGTACTCGTCGACCGGCTCGTAGCAGAACAGCACCTCGAGGTTGCGGGCCTTGAAGGCCTCGAGGTAGGGACCGCTCTCGATGGCCGTGCGATTGGCCCCGACGAGGTAATAGATTTCCTTCTGCTCGGAGCCCATCCGCGTGACGTAGTCGGCGAGTGAGGTGGACTTGGTCTTGTCGGTCAGGGACGACTCGAAGCGCAGCAGCTTCACGAGCTGGTCCTTGTGGGTGAAGTCCATCGCGGCGCCCTCCTTGAGGAAGATGCCGAACTGGGCGTAGAACTTGAGGAAGGAATCCGGCCGCTGCGTGGCCTCCTCGTCGAGGAACTTGAGGAAACGCTTGGTGATCACCTTTCCCAGCTTGTCGATGAGGGCCTTGTCCTGCATCGTCTCGCGGGAGATGTTGAGCGTGAGGTCCTCGCTGTCGACGACGCCCTTGAGGAAGCGCAGCCACTCCGGCAGCAGGTCCTTCGGCGCGGCGTCGATGAGGACCTTGCGGCAGTAGAGTGCGACGGACGGCTCGAGGCGGGCAAAGCCCATCCGCTCGGTGTTCTCCTGCGGCACGAACAGCAGGGCGTTGATCGCCAGCGGGGCGTCGGCGCTGAAGTGCAGGCGCAGCATCGGGTCCTCGTAGGCGTGGGCCTGGAACTTGTAGAATTCGTTGTACTCCTCGTCCTTGATCTCATTTTTGCCGCGCAGCCAGAGGGCCGTGACGGTGTTGACGTGTTTCCCGTTCAGGTTGATCGGGAACGAGACGAACGCGCTGTAGCGCTCGAGGATTTCCTTGATGCGGCCGTCGCTCGCGTACTCGGCGCACTCGTCCTTGAGCTCGATCACGATCTTGGAGCCGCGGGCCAGGCCCTCGACCTCCTCGATCTCATAGCTGCCCGAGCCGTCGCTCGACCAGACATGGCCGGGCTCGCCGGTGCGCCAGGAACGGGCGTAGACCTTGACGCTCTTGGCGACCATGAAGGCGGAGTAGAAGCCCACGCCGAACTGGCCGATCAGGCTGGTGTTCTTCTGGTCGCCCTCGCCGAGGGCCTTGAGGAAGGCTTTCGAGCCGGAGTGGGCGATGGTGCCCAGGTTTTCGACGAGCTCGGCGCGGGTCATGCCGACGCCGGTGTCCTGAATCGTGAGGGTCTTGGCCTGGTCGTCGGTGGTGAGGTTGATCTCCAGGGCGACCTTGTCGTCGAGGATGTCCTTCTCGGTCAGCTGGGTGTGACGCAGCTTCTCCAGGGCGTCGGAGGCGTTGGAAACCAGCTCGCGGACGAAGATCTCCTTCTCGGTGTAGAGCGAATGGATGACGATATCGAGCAGCTGCTTGATCTCGGCTTGGAACTCGAATTTCTGCGGTGTGGAGGTGGACATGGGAAAAGTTGCGAGTGGGTGGTTGAGAGTTGAGAGGGTCGGAAAAGGAAAAGGGCGGCCAACTTACTGGCCGCCCGCCAAAAATCAAGGGGGCAAGACTGGGGTCTTGTCCGGTTATTTCACCCGGATGTCGACGATCTCCGGCTGCTTCGTTTCCGAGGTCTGGATCAGCATCTCAAACTCCTTGGCGCCCCGGCCAAAGCCGCTGCCCTGGTTGGTGATGTAACGGCGGTACGCGGTGCCGTTGACCCGGTAGCGGCCCGACCAGCCTGGCACCGGCTCGGGATCGTCCAGCTGCAGGTCGGAACCGGTCACCGCCCCGATGTTCGAAAGCGGGTCGTCCTGGTAGTTGAAATAGACCTTCGCCTGTTTGGCGGCCACCTTGGCGACGTCCTCGAGCACCTTGTCCTTCCGGGTGGCGTCGGTTTCGGCCAGCTTCACGTTCAGGTTTCGACTGGCTTCACGGTCCTTCCGGGCCTCCTCCTCGGCCACCTCCTGCCGGTGTTCGGCGCGCTTGGCGGCCTGGTCGTAAATCGCCGCTTCGCGGGCCTTGGCCGCGGCCTGCTCCTCCTTGGACAGGTTTGGGACCAGTTCCTTCAAGCGGGCCTGGACTTCCTCGGGCAGCAGCGAGGTCGGCACGCTGATCAACTGCCGGTTGGCCAGCAGCAGGGCGGTTTCGGCGGTGCTGTTGAAGCTCTTGATGGCCACCTCCGCCAGCACGGTGCCATCCTTGAGGTGCAAGTCACGGTAGGGGAGGCTCACGTCGACGACGACGGCCGCGGCGTTGACGGCGAGCGCCAAACCGAGGGGAAGCAGAAAGCGCGGGGTCATGGCCGCAAGCTAGAGCGGGAGCCCGGGTTTCGCAAGCACCGGGCGGGTGGATCGGCCGGTAGGGGCGCAGACTTGCCCGTTCGACTGGCTCAGGGCCCCGAGCTTGTCGAGGGGCTGCGCCCTGCGAACGTGACAAGGCCCCCGAGGGCGCAGCGAGCCTGTGCCCTACCAGGATCTCGATTCAGCGCAGGCCCGGAGGCCTGCGCTACGAGTGCCTCAACCGCCGAGGTAGGCGGCCTTGAGCTCGGGATTGTTGCGCAAATCCGCGGAAGCCCCGCGCATCACGATGCTGCCGGTCTCGAGCACGTAGGCGTCATGGGAAACCTCGAGCGCGAGGTTGGCGTTCTGTTCGACCAGCAGGATGGTGATGCCCTGGACCCGGTTGATCTCGACGATCTTCTCGAAGATGGTGCTGATGAGCTTGGGGGCGATGCCCAGCGAGGGCTCGTCCAGCATCAGCAGCTTGGGGTCGCCCATCAGGGCGCGGCCGATCGCCAGCATCTGCTGCTCGCCGCCGGAGAGGGTGCCGGCCGCCTGGGTGAGCCGCTCCTTCAGGCGCGGGAAGATGCTGAAGACATACTCGCGGTTTTGGGCGATGCGCGCCTTGTCGGACTGGAGGTACGCGCCCATCGCGAGATTCTCGTCCACCGTGAGGTTGGAAAACACCATCCGGCCCTCGGGGACATGGCAGAGCCCGCGGGCCACGATCTGGTGGGGCGGCAGCTTGGTGATCTCCTCGCCCTTGAAGGTGATGCTGCCGCGCTTGGCGCGGAGCAGGCCGGAAATGGTCCGCAGCGTGGTGGTCTTGCCCGCGCCGTTGCCGCCGATGAGCGTCACGATCCGGCCGGCCTCGATGGTGAAGGACACGTCGCGCAGCGCGCTGATGGCGCCGTAGCAGACCTCGAGATTGGTGACGGTGAGCATCGGGGATTTTCGACTTATGATTCTCGATTTTGGATTGAGCGGAAAGCGCGCACGGCAACCCAGGTGGGTCGACTGGAAATCGAAAATCGAGAATCCAAAATCGAAAATGACATCAGTGGTGGGACAGGGACTTCTGGTGGTCTTCGCCGAGGTAGGCCTCGATGACCTTCGGGTCCGACTGGATCGCGGCCGGCGGGCCCTCGGCGATCTTGACCCCGTAATCGAGCACGGCGATGCGCTGGCAGACGCCCATGACGACCTTCATGGAGTGTTCCACGAGCAGGATCGAGAGGCCGAATTGTTTCTGGACCTGCTGGATCAGCCGGATGAGCTCGAGCTTCTCGGTCGGGTTCATGCCGGCGGCCGGCTCGTCGAGCAGCAGGAGCTTCGGCCGGGTGGCGAGGCAGCGGACGATCTCGAGCCGGCGTTGTTCGCCGTAGGGAAGGCTCTTGGCCGGGGCGTCGCGGAAGCGGAGGAGATTGAAGATCTCCAGCAATTCCTCCACCTGCCTGGTGGTGGCCGCCTCGTCGGTGCGGAAGGCACGCAGGCGCACGAGCGACTGGAAGGCCGAGGTCCCGCGGTGCAGGTTGCAGGCGACGCGGACGTTGTCGAAGACGCTCAGGCTGCCGAAGAGGCGGATGTTCTGGAACGTGCGGGCGATCCCGCGCTCGACGATCTGGTTGACGCGCAACCCGGCCATCGGCCGGCCGTTGAAGGTGACCGTGCCCTCCGTCGGCTGGTAGACGCCGGTGATGAGGTTGAAGACGGTGGTCTTGCCGGCGCCGTTGGGGCCGATGAGTCCGCAGAGCTCGCCCTGGTTGACGGTGAAGTCGAGGGCGTTGACGGCGGTGAGGCCGCCGAAGCGGATGGAAACCCGGTCGAGCCGGAGGATCGGCGGGTTTGTGGCCTGGTCTGACTGGACAGTGGCGGGCATCAGGACTTGGCGCGGCCGAACTTGAAGTTGAACAGGCCCTGCGGCCGGGAGATCATGAGCACGATCAGCAGGAAGGAGTAGAGGATCATCCGGTACTCGGCGATCGGCCGGAGGACCTCGGGCAGCAGGGTGAGGAGGATCGCGGCGAGAATGACGCCGAGCGTATTGCCCATGCCGCCGAGGATGACCATGACGACGATCTCGATGCTCTTGGTGAAGTCGAAGCCGGTGGGCGTGATGGTCATCTTGAAGTGGCCGTAGAGCCCGCCAGCGGCGCCGGCGAAGAACGCGCCGACGACGAAGGCGACGATCTTGTAGCGCGTCGTGTTGAGGCCGACGGCCTCGGCGGCGATCTCATCGTCCTTGGTGGCGAGGAACCCGCGCCCGTAGGTCGAGTTGACGAGGCACGTGACCGTGAAGACGGCGAGGGCGCCGAACGCGAGCACCCAGAAAATCGTCGTGTAGGCGGGGATGCCGTTGAGCCCGAGGGCGCCGCCGAGGAACTCCACGTTCTGGAAAATCACCCGGATGATCTCGCCGAACCCGAGGGTCACGAGGGCGAGGTAGTCGCCCTTGAGGCGCAGGGAAGGCACGCCGACCAGCAGGCCGGCCAGCGCGGCGCCGAGGCCGCCCGCCACGAGGGCGAAGAAAAACAGGACGCCCTGGGTGACGGCCGTGCCGCCGTCCTCACCCAGCAGTCTCGGCCCGAGAAACAGGGTGACACCCGCGGAAAGGTAGGCGCCCACCGACATGAACCCGGCGTGCCCGAGGGAGAACTGGCCGGTGTAGCCGTTCACCAGATTGAGGGAGACGGCGAGGATGATGTTGATGCCGATGCCGGTGAGGACGTCGAGGTAGTAGGGATCAAGCCGGTCCGAGTAATACGAGAGCCCGAAGGCGGCCAGCAGCGCAGCGAGGAGATAAAGATGCGGCTTGGGCATGGGCGCTGGGTTTAAGGGATAAGTTTTAAGCTTTAAGGATCTGGGCGATAGCGGGGAGCTTACAACTTACAGCCTACACCTTTTCCACGCTTGCTTTGCCGAGCAGGCCGGCCGGGCGGAAGAGGAGGATGATGATGAGGATCGCGAAGGCGATGGCGTCCTTGTAGGTCGACCACTGGCTGCCGTTCACGAAGGTCTCGACCGTCCCGAGCAGCAGGCCGCCGAGTGCGGCGCCGGGGATGTTGCCGATGCCGCCGAGGACGGCGGCGACGAAGGCCTTGAGGCCGGGCATCACGCCCATCAGCGGGTCGATCGACGGGTAGTTGAGCGCGTAGAGGACGCCGCCCGCGGCGGCGAGGGCGGAGCCGAGGCCGAAGGTGAAGGAGATGACGACGTCGATGTTGACGCCCACCAGCTGCGCGGCCTTGGGGTTGAGCGAGACGGCGCGCATCGCCGTGCCGATCTTGGTCCGGAAGACGATCAGCTCCAGCACCACCATGAGCAGGGTGGCGACGGCGATCACGACCACCTGGTTGGACGAGATGACCAGGGTGCCGAGGGTGAAATTGGTCGAGGGAAACACCGAGGGGAAGGTGCGGGGCGTGGCCCCGAAGAAGACCTGGCCGGAATACTCGAGGAGCAGCGAGACGCCGATGGCGGTGATCAGGACGTTCAGCGTGGCCGCCCCGCGGAGCGGCCGGTAGGCAAGGCGCTCGATGATCATGCCCAGCAGTGCGCAGCCCGCCATGGCCACGAACAGGACGACCAGCCCGCCCCACACCGTGTTTTCCGGGACGTGATGGCCGACATAGTAGCCGATGAACGACCCCACCATGAAGACATCGGAGTGGGCGAAGTTGATGAAGCGCAGCACCCCGTAGACCATCGTGTAGCCGAGCGCGATCAGCGCATAGATGGCCCCGAGGGACAGGCCGTTCAGGAGTTGCTGGAGGAATTCGGTCACTCGGGATAGTTGAAAGTTGAGAGCTGAGAGTTGAGAGCAGGAAGCGTTCTATTCGAGCGAATTTCGCAGTCCGCTCAACATGCGGGAAATTTCCTCTGCGTCACGATAAAGTTGCTCAAAATCTTGGCTCGTGAGGAAGCCCTCATTTCTGCCGATGGCGGCTTGGGTTACCACCTCGTTGAGCGAACCGGAAGCATACCCGAGAAACCGCGCAAAATCGGCCGGCGGCCTGGCCGAGTCTTCCGCGATATTCGAGGCGATCGAATTGGCGGCTCGCCGGATCTGGTTGGTCAGGCCAAAGCGTTCGTCAGGCGGGAACGGCTGGGTCATCCGGTAAACCATTCCGGCGAACAAGATGGCCTTTTGCCAGACAGCCAACTTCTCGAAGTTGAACATGGGCCGAGTCGATTCTCTCAACTCTCAACACTCAACTCTCAACTACGGGGGCGCAAAGCGCCTCACGGCGCGACCGCCGCCACGAACTCCGTCTTGCCGTTCTTCACCGTCAGGATCACCGCGCGCTTCGAGCTGTTGCGCTGTTCGTCGATGGTGATCCGGCCGGTCACCCCGGGAAAATCCTTGGTCGCGGCGATGGCGGCGCGCAGTTTGGAGCCGTCGGTGGTCCCGATGCGGCGCATGGCGTCGGCGTAGAGCATCATCGCGTCGTAGCCGAGCGCGGCCACCGCCTCGGGCACCTCGCCGTTCCAGCGGGCCCGGTAGCGCTTGACGAAACCCTGCACCTCGGGGGCGACATTGCTGGCGGAGAAGCCGGTGGAATAATACGTGCCCTCGACGGCCTTGCCGCCCAGCTCGACCAGTTGCGGGGCTTCCCAGCCGTCGCCACCGATGACCGGGACATTGAGGCCGAGTTCGCGCGCCTGCAGGCAGATGAGCGCGGCCTCGGTGTAGTAGCCGGTGGCGGCGATCACGTCGGGCTGCTGCGTGCGGATCGAGGTGAGCTGCGCCTTGAAGTCCTTGTCGCCCTCGGCGTATTTCTGCTCGGCGACGATCTCGCCCCCGAGCTCGGTGAAGCGCTTCCGCAGGGCGTTGGACAGGCCGATGCCGTACGGCGTGACCGGCGTGAGCAGGGCGATCCGCTTCGCCGACAGGTGGTCGTGGGCGAACTTCGCCAGCACCGCGCCCTGGAACGGGTCGATGAAACAGATGCGGAAGATGTAGCTGCCGATCTCCGTGACGCGCGGGTTGGTGGACGAGATCGCCATCATGGGGATCTTCGCGTTCTGGCAGAGCGGCGCGGCCTCGAGGGAATTGCTCGAGGGGTTGCCGCCGAGGATGGCGACGACCTTGTCGCGGGAGAGCAGCTTCTTGACGGAGGTGGCGGACTCGCCGGCCTTGGACTGGATGTCCTCGCCGACGTATTCAACGGGCCGGCCGAGCACGCCACCGCCGGCGTTGAGTTCCTCGATGGCGAGGATGATGCCCTTGCGGGTGGCGGTGCCGAAGGCGGCCTCCTTGCCGGTGAGCGAGCCGAAGTGGCCGATCTTGATGGGGTCTGCGTCGGCGGCATGGCCAGACTGGGCAAAGGCAAAACTCAAAACGCCAAGGGACCAAAGGCCAAAGAACCGGGGAAGGGCAGAAACTGAAGGCCTAGAGATCGCGAAAGGACGGAAGAGCGAAAATGCGGAAGAGGTTGCCTGATTTTTGCGGTTGGTCCGGTTTGTTGGGCCCATGGAATTTGTCATTTGGAAATTTCGCGCCGTTACGGCGCGACGGTCTTGAAGAAGAGCGCCTTGCCGTCCTTGAGTGCGATGATGGTCGCGGCCTTCGAGGCGTTGCGGTCCTTGTCGATGGTGGTCACGCCGCTGACGCCGGGGAAGTCCTTGGTCGCGGCGAGGGCGTCGCGGAGCTTCGGGCCGTCGGTGCCGCCGGCGCGCTTGATGGCGTCGGCGATGACATAGACCGCATCGTAGCCGAGGGCGGAGAAGGCGCCGGGGACCTCGCCGTTCCAGCGGGCCTTGTACTTGGCGGCAAACTGGGCGACGATCGGGTCGGTGTTTTCCGCGGAAAAGTGGGTGGAGTAGTAGCAGCCGTTCAGCGCCTCGCCGCCGATCTTGAGGAGCTGCTCGTCCTCCCAGCCGTCGCCGCCGAAGAACGGGATCGTGATGCCAAGGTCGCGGGCCTGCCGGACGATCAGCGCGGACTCGGTGTAGTAGCCCGGGACGAAGACGGCGTCGACGCCGGCGGACTTCACAGCGGTGAGCTGGGCGCGGAAGTCCTTGTCGCCCTCGGAGAAGTTTTTCTCCTCGGTGACCTCGCCGCCGCCGGCCGTGAAGGTCTCCTTGAAGAACTTGGCGAGGCCGAGACTGTAGGCGTTGGAGACGCTGGAGAGGATCGCGACCTTTTTGGCCTTCAGGTCATTCTTGGCGAACTTCGCCATGACCGTGCCCTGGAACGGGTCGATAAAGCACACGCGGAAGATATAGCTGCCGGTCTGGGTGACCTTCGGGTTGGTCGCGGCGGGGGCGACCATCGGGATGTGGGCGGCCTGGGCGATCGGCGCGGCCTCGAGCGAGCGGCCGGAGGAGACCTCGCCGATCAGGGCGACGACCTTGTCCCGCGAGATGAGCTTCTTGACGACCGTCGCACTTTCGCCGGGCTTCGTCTGGTTATCCTCGAAGGCGAGTTCCAGCGGGCGGCCGAGGACGCCGCCGGCGGCGTTGATTTCCTCGAGGGCGAGGACGACGCCGTGATGGGAGGTCTGGCCGAAGCCGGCCTCCTTGCCGGTGAGCGAGGCGTATTCACCGAGCTTGATGGGTTCAGCGGCGCGGGCCGCGAGCCCGTTCGACAGGCTCAGGGTGCAGGCGACGAGGGCGAGGAGGAGGGCGGGAGTTTTCATGGAAGGAGAAATGAATTTTTTTTAAATCAGTCGGACCAAGGCATCGGAGGGTCACCACGAAACACACGAAATACACGAAAGGGATCTGGCATCAAGGAAGGCCAATTCAGAGGTCGTGCGATTGGTCCGAATCCCACCAATGGTATAAGCGTTCGAATCCGAATTCATCTTTTCGTGTTTTTCGTGGTTAAACTCCGATCCGAAATGCTGGCCTAGGGATGCACGTCTTGGACGAACACAAAGCGGCCGTCCTTCACCGTCAGGACCACCGCGGACTTGGTCGGGTTCCGCTGGGCGTCGAAGGTGATGCTGCCGGTGGCGCCCGGGAAATCCTTCGTGGCGGCGAGCGCGACTCGCAGGGCCGGGCCGTCCGTTGTGCCGGCGCGGCGGATGGCGTCGAGCAGTACCAGGGCGGAATCATAGCCGAGGGCGGAGAGGGCATTGGAGTCGGTGCCCCAGCGCCGGCGGTAGCGTTCGTTGAAGGCGACCACCGCCGGCGACTTGTTCTCCGGCGAATAGTGGGTCGAGAGGTAGGCGCCCTCGACGGCGGCGCCACCGATGGAGACCAGCTCGGAGGATTCCCAGCCGTCGACGCCCAGCAGCGGCACGGTCAGGCCCAGGTCGCGGGCCTGCTTGGCGATGAGCGCGGCCTCGGCGTAGTAGCCCGGGACGAAGATGCCGTCGACGCCGGCGGCGCGGATCGCGGTGAGCTGGGCGCGGAAGTCCTTGTCGCCGTCGCCGTACTTCTGTTCGAGCACCAGCGTGCCGCCGTCGGCGGTGAAGCGCTCGCGGAAGAATTTGGCCAGCCCGACGCTCTGGGCGGACGACACCGAGGACAGCACCGCCACGCGCTTGAGCTTCAGGGTATCGGCGGCAAACTTCGCCATGACCGTGCCCTGGAAGGGGTCGATGAAGCACACGCGGAACACGTAGTTCCCCTTGGTCGTCACCTCGGGCGCGGTGGCGCCGGGCGAGATCAGCGGGATCTTGGCGTTCTGGCAGATCGGGGCGGCCTCGAGGGTGCGGCCCGACGTGATTTCGCCGAGCATGGCGACGACCTTGTCGCGGGAGATCAGCTTCTTGACGACCGTGGCGGACTCGCCGGCCTTGGACTGGTCGTCCTCGGTGAGGAGCTCGAGCGGGCGGCCGAGGACGCCGCCGGCGGCGTTGGCTTCCTCGATCGCGAGGATCGTGCCCTTGTGCGCGGTCTGGCCGTACGTCGCCTCCTTGCCGGTGAGCGAGGCGAACTCGCCGATCCGGATGGGTTCCTGGGCGATCGCCTGGTTGGAAGGCAGGGTGAGGGCCAGCGCGGTGATGATGAAGGCGGGTCGCAGCTGGCGGGACAGGGAGCGGGGAAACATGAGGTGGGTTGGCAGGTGGGGGACGTAAATACAGCTCGCCGGCGCTTTCAACCCGCAACTGCCGCAATATCCGTGCCGGATGGACGGGCGAAGGCACTTTGACCACGGATTACACGGATACCACGGATCAAGGCAGGGCTAATGGGCGTTGCCCGGGCTTTTCCGGGATTTACCGAGGTAAACGAGATCGAGCCTTTCCTATGACCTCTCCTATTACAGTCTGTAAGTTAAATCGCATTATTTTCATCCGTGTGATCGGTGAAATCCGTGGTTAAAAACTCATCGGTTTTGTTCCGCAGAAAACAAATGCCTGGGTTGAATTCTCCCGCGATTCGGCTTTGCGCCGCGGGGCCGGCCTGCTTCAACTGTCCCCGGCTTGAATCTTCTCGACCGTTACCTCCTCCGCGAGTGGCTGAAAATGCTCGGGCTGCTGCTCGCCGCCACGATGGGCGTGCTGCTGCTGGCGGCATTCTACGACAATTTTAAAGAGTTGATCCAGACCGGCGCCAGCGCGGGCGACATCCTGCTCTACTACGCAACGCTCATGCCGAGCTACTTCGCGGTCGTGCTGCAACTCTCGATGCTGCTGTCGCTGCTGTTCGTGCTGAGCAAGCTGCACCGCAACAACGAGCTCACGGCGGTGCGCGCGGCGGGCCTGAACGTCTTTGCCACCACCCGGTCGCTTTGGGTGGCGGGGCTCGTGCTCTGCGGGGTGTCGCTCCTGCTCAACGCCCGCGTGGTGCCCTGGTCGGTCGAGACTTCCCGCAGCCTGCTCGAGAGCTTTCAGTACCGCGCCGCGGCCAAGGCCACGCCGGGCGGGACGCTCGGGCTGGTGTCGAGCGTGGCGTTCGACAACCGGCGGCAGAACCGCATGTGGTTCATCAACCGCTACAGCCGCTTCACGGAGACGGCGTACGGCGTCACGGTCTCCGAGCTCGACCGCGACCGGCGTGAAAAAACCCGGATCATGGCGGCCGAGGGCCACTACGACGCGGTGCGCCGCGGCTGGACGTTCACCAACGGCCGGGAGATGTGGTTCGACCCCGAGCAGGGCGAGCTGATCCGCACCGTGACGTTCACCAACAAGACCATCCCGCATTTCTCGGAGGACCCGACGCTGATGCTGCTGATCGACCGCAAGCCCGTCGACCTGTCCTTCAACGAGCTCCGGCGGATCACCGACTACTTCTCGTCCGAGGACAACCCGAAGTTCCTGCGCTACGAGGTGCGGTATTACGGCCTCCTTTTCGACACCATCGGGCCGCTGATCATCATCGCTATCGCGATCCCGTTCTCGATGTCGGGGGTCCGCATCAGCCCGGCGGTGGGCGTGTCGAAGTCGATCGGCCTCTTCTTCCTCTATTTCATCCTGAACGGCATCGCCACCCCGATGGGCGGCGGCGGCTACCTCGACCCGGTGTGGGCCGCGCTCATGCCCAATCTCGCGATGATCGGGCTGGCGACGTATTTCTTCGGCAGGATGAGGTGAGATCTAATGCATTACACGATTCTGATGGGGCGCGTCTGGTCTAAGTCCGCAGATACGACGCCCCGTTCAAGTCGATGATGCAGCCGGTCATGGTCGCCGGGGCTTCGAGGGCGAGCCAGGTGACCGTGGCAGCGACTTCCTCCGGGGTCGCCACGCGGCCGAGCGGGTGCTGGGCGAGGATCTCCGCGGCGTTAGGGCCGGCGAGGTGGGCGTTGGCCATGTCGGTGGCGACCCAGCCGGGAGCGATGGTGAAGACATGGATGTTGTCCGGCGCGAGCGCCCGGGCGAGCGACTGGCCGAAGGCATTGAGCCCCGCCTTGGCGGCACCGTAGGCGGGCGCGGTGGGTTCGCCGCGGAACGCGCCGCGCGAGGAGATGTTGATGATCCGGCCATGGCCGGCAGTCCGCATCAGCTGCGTGGCGAGAAACGCGAGGTGGGCCGGACCGGTCAGATTGGCCGCGACCGTCCGGCGCCAGGTCTCCGCCCACTCGGCGAAGCCGACTTTCCGCGGGTCGTGCTCCTCGTACAGGCCGGCGTTGTTCACGAGCACATCGAGCTGGCCGTAATATTTGTGCACAGCCGCGACCAGGGTGGCGCAGGCGGCGGGATCGGAGATGTCGGCCTTGAACAGGGCGTGGCCGGAGCCGGGCAGGGAGGTCAGCGTGTCCTGCGCCGCCGCATCGTTGCGGTGGTAATTCAGCGCGATGCGCACGCCCCGGGCCGCCAGTTGCTGCGCCGTGGCGCGGCCGATGCCGCGCGACGCGCCGGTGACGAGCGCTACTGCAGGAATTGCGGCGGCCATTGCAGGAACTCGAGCGTCTTGATCCGCTGCCAGTTGGCGAAGAGGATGACGCCCCACACGACCGCGCAGTTGATGTAGGCGAGGAAGACGGCCGCGCTGCCCATGTCCTTGGCGCGTTTCGCGAACGGGCGCTTCTCCATGGAGATGTCGTCAATCGTCCACTCGACGGCGGAGTTGAGCAGCTCGGCGATGATGATCACGAACAGCGAGCCGAGCATCACCGCGGTCGAGACCGCCTTCACCGGCAGTAAAATGGCGAACGGGGTCAGGATGATCACGAAGAGCAGGTCCTCGCGGAATGACGGCTCATGCCGGACCGCGGCCCAAAAACCTTCCAGGGCATATTTCACCGACTGCAGGAAATTCCTGAAATCGCGGCGCTTGGTCGGGCTGGGATCGTTCTCGGGCATGGCGGCGTGGGCTCGGGCGGGAGTCCAGCGCAAGCTGGACGGGCGGACAAACCAATTTGCAGGGACTCAGGCGCTCTGCAGCCGGAATCCGGGGGACTCGGCAAATCCAAGGGCCCGGCTGGCTTGGGTCACGGTTTCGTCATGGCAACCGATGAACTCCAGCAACCGGCAGACAAAGCGCTGTTTCGCGGAGTCATCGATCGACATCACGGCCCAGTACTGGGTGCCGTCGATCTGGCAGGCCTGGTTGTGGGCGCGGGTCTCGTTGAATTCATCGCGGTTGAGCGACAGGTAGCGCAGTCCGCTGGCCTGGTGCGAAATGAAATCGGCGAAATCCCCGGCGTAGTTTCGCGCACACCACGCCAGCAGCGCGAGGTAGCGTCCGTTCGGGGTGGCTTGGGCGGTGAACTCAGCCCCGGCCAGATAAAACAATAGGTGGTCGCCGGTGAGGGCCGGCCGGCCGGCCCCGAGCAGGGCGGCGACCGTCTCCGCCGGGGAAAGGTGCTTCGCGGATGCCAGCCGCTCCAGCGCCGCGTAAGCCTCATCGCTTAGCTCCAGCTTTTTCATGCCGGGAATATACCCCCACCGCAGGTCGTGGGCAACTCTGGAGCGACGAAATGCCGGGCGAAATGGCTGAATGGCCCTGGCCGAGCGACGGAACGGACGGACGGGAGACCGTCCCTCCAGCGAAAACACTCAGCGGGAAAACGCCGGCCCATCCTGCCCGATGCGGTATTCGGAGAAATCGTTCACAATGTCCTGGTGCGGCCGGTCCTGCTTGAAGATCTGCAGGACGCGGGCGTGTTCCTGGTCGGACGTGGGGAAGATCTGCGCCGGTTCCCCGGGCAGGAAGATCGCCGTGTAGGAGCGTTTGCCGTCGTCCATGCGTCTGATTACCAGCATGGCGTCAGCAAAAGCAGACGGCCTGCAAAGGCAAATGCCTGTAGCCGCGTTGGAGCGCAGCGACAAGGTGGTCGGGACGGAACCACCCTTTCGCCTGCTGGCTCAAGCGCGGCTACAGTAACCGCACTAACCGTTGCGTGCGCTTGCGCTCGACCTTCCGGCCGGCACACTCCGCCGCCAATGCGAACAGCCCTGATTGCCGGCGCCAGCGGTTTGGTGGGGGGATTTTTGCTCCGCCAGCTGCTCGAGCTGCCCGAGTACGGCCGCGTGGTCTCGCTCGGCCGCCGGCCGCTCGCGCTCACGCATCCGAAGCTGGTGCAGGTGACGGTTGATTTTGCCGCGCTGGAAAAAGTCACGGCCGACCTCCGCTGCGACGACGCCTTTTGCTGCCTGGGCACCACGATCAAGCGGGCCGGATCGCAGGAAAACTTCCGGGCGGTCGATCATGCCGCCGTGCTGGCCGTGGCGTGGGCGGCCCGGCGCAACGGGGCGGCGCGCTTCTTTGTGGTCTCGTCGCTGGGGGCCAACGCGCAATCGAGGGTCTTCTATAACCGGGTGAAGGGCGAGACCGAGGAGGCGCTGGAGGTGCTCGATTTCCAGACCCTCGGCATCTTCCGGCCGAGCCTGCTGCTCGGGCCGCGCGCCGAGAAAAGGCTGGGGGAACGAGTTGGGGCCGCGCTCATGTGGGTGGCGGAACCTCTGCTGCTCGGTTCGCTGCGCCAGTACCGCGCGATCCAGGCCGAGGTCGTGGCGCGCGCCATGGCCCGCTGTTCCTTCGGCCGGCCCGGGCAGGGCGTCTTGATTTTCCCGTCGGATGAGATCCAGGACCTCGGGGCGTTCGGGAGTTGAGGGGTGAGGTTTGACCGCGCTTTTTCTGGCGTAGGGGCGCAGACTAGCTGCGCCCATCGTGCGCGGCATCCCGTTCGAGGGCGCAGGCGAGTCTGCGCCCCTACGATAAAAGGCCGGCATTCCCACCCGTTGGCGGCCCGTCGGGGGGACGGGCGCTCCAAGTTACTTCGCGGCGTCCGCCGGCGGGTTCAGCAGGCGCAGGGTGACGACCTTGTGCTCGGTGTGATCGCCGACGCGCAGGCCGACGGTGACCGAGATTTCCCCGCCTTCCACGCCGAGGCGCGAGGTCATGATTTCCGAGGCCGCGGTCTGGCCGGCCTCGACCTGGTAGCGGCTGGGATAAACCGCGAAGTTGCCGAGGTAGGAATTGAAATCCGTGACCTCGCATTTGACCGCGTCGCTGGTGGAATTGTTCAGCAGGTAAAGCTTGAGCTGGGCCGGCGGCAGGGTGCTCCCAACCAGGCGGGGCGGGGCGTTGTCTTCCGACGGGGCGGGCGGTGCGTCGGCGCCCGCCTGATCGCCGCGATGGTGGATCCTTTGGTGGCCGGTGCCAGGTCCGCCCGGTCCGCTGCCCTCCTTGCCGCCGTGATAGTTGCTGGGCATGGCGAGCGTCACCTTGGCCGTGATCCGGCCGTCGGCGAAAGTCTCCGTGCCTACCATGATCGGCGTCAGCTCGACGTTGGCGGCGAGCGGCGGCGCCGGGCGCTCGGCTTCGCTGCTGCAGCCGGCGGAAAGCGCCAGCAGGAGCGCGGCCGAGGAAAGAATGAGACAAACGTGGGGTCGGACGGGAGTGGGCATCGGGGTTGAGACGCTGAGGCGGGGGAAAGGTTGCATGGCTGGGAAGGTGTAGCCGCAGGCCTGGGCCGCTACGGACGGCAATCCCCTCAGCTCCAGTTGTAATTGAAACTGATGCTGATGCGTTCCGCGGTGGTGCGGTTGGTCGCGACCTCGTGGCGCAGCCAGCTTTCGAACAGGATGACGTGGCCGGCCTTCGCGGGATAAGTGATATGCGGCTGATTGGCCGGCCGGACAGCGGTGGTCTTGGGCGGCGCGGCCATGAACCGGCTCAGCCGCGGGTCCTCGAATTTCAACCCCGGACAACCGCGGGGCGTCGCGACATAATACGTGCCGCTGATGAACGAGAGCGGGTGCAGGTGCAGGCTGTGCGCGGCGTGCTCGGGCATGATGTTCACCCAGAGATCCGTCAGCAGGATCGTCCGGCCGCGCAGGTCCATGTCCAGCTGGGCGGCGTAGCGGCGCACATGGGCGGTGAGCCGCTTTTCCAGCCCGGCAAACGTGGAGGAGAACTTATGCAGCTGGTTGAGGGACGCATACGAGGTGTAGCCACCCGGGTAGTTTTTTTCCGACCAGCGGCGGCCGGCATCGTCATAGTCCCGCAGGTTGCGGCACTCGTCGGCCAACTCAGTGTTGAAACGCTCGAGTCCGGTTTTTAGCAGCGGCTCATGGTAGATGAAAGTGGAAAACCAGGCGCGGGTCGGCATGGACCTAACCAACTGGTTTGCCGCGGGAAGCGCAACCCGGAAGCAGCCGACCGGCGTGCGAACCGGACGGGCTGGGAGCGGTCACATTATCAGATTGAATTCTGCTCACCGTCCGCTTTGTTGCCAAATCCTAATATGAAATCCTCCACTCAGTTTGCCACCCTGGCCCGCGTGCTGCTCGCGGGTGTATTCGCCTCGCTGGCCGGTTTTGCGTTCGCCGCCGACCGCATCGAGCTCACGGACGGTTCCGTCATTCTGGGCAAGCTGCTGTCGGCCGACGGCGGTAAGTTCAAGGTCGAGACCGGCTTTGCCGGCACGATCGAGATCGCGCAGGACAAGATCAAGAGCTTCACCACCGACGAGGCCGTGAATGTCGGGCTCGCAGCCGGCAGCACCGTGTTGGGCAAGGTCGTCGCGACCGACTCCGGCCTCGTGGTCGTCGCCGCGGACGGCCAGATGAACGCCACCACCCCCAAGGTGGTCGCCGTCTGGCGCGCCGGCGCCGACAGTCCCGCGACCCGCGCCGCCAAGGAGGCCGCGGAGAAGGCCCGGCGCAAATGGAAGTACGAGGCCGCGCTCGCCGTCAACGGCCGCACGGGCGGCTCGGAGAAGTTTGCCGGCGCCCTCGGCTTCAAGGCCACGCTGGAAAGCTCCGCGGACAAGCTCATCTTCAACCTCGCCGCCGAAAAATCCCAGGACAACGGCGTCGAGACCGCCAACCGCCAGCTGGCCGGCGTGGATTATTCGTCCTTCTTCTCCGCCAACGACGTCTGGTATGCCCGCACCTCGATCGAGAAGGACACCATCAAGCAGCTCGACCTGCGCTCCTCCACCGCCTTCGGTATCGGCCACAAGCTGATCAAGAAGGAATACCAGGACCTGGAGTTCCGTTTCGGTGTGAGCTACATCTACGAGAACTACGCCAACGGCACCAAGTTTGACTCGCCCGGCCTGGATCTCGCGCTGATCCATTCCTACCAGTTCAAGAACGGCAAGCTGTACAACATGGTCGCCTACACCCCCGCCTTCAAGGAGTTCTCCAACTACCGCTTGCATCACGAGACGACGTACGAGATCCCGCTGACCGCCTCCCTGTGGAAGCTGAAGACCGGCGTCTCGAACGACTACACCAGCGTCCCGCAGCCCGGGGTGCGCCGCCTCGACACGCTGTACTTCACAAGCCTGATCCTGAACTGGGAGTAAGGCGCGCCACAGGCGGAGCAATTTTCCAAGCGGGGCCGTCAGCGGCTCCGCTTTTTTGTGGCATCACTATTTCCAGGTAGGGGCGCAGACTTGCTGCGCTCCCACCCCGTTGCCCAAGCGTATTCACAGCAACCACCACCCGAACACCGCCGCCGCCGGCACCACGGCCCACGCGGGAACTTTACCCGGCTGCAGCGCGACGAATGCCGCCACCGCCAGGCCGAGCGTGCGGCCGTCGGTGATGCCGGCGGTGCCGACCGGGTAGTATAATGCGGCGAGCAGCACGCCGACGACCGCGGCATTGGCGCCGTGTAGCGCGGCCTGGGCGGCTGCCTGATGCCGGAGGCGCTGCCAGAAGGGCAGGACGCCGGCGACGAGCAGCAGCGCGGGCAGAAAAATGGCAAGCAAGGCCCAGATTCCACCCAGCCACCCGCCGGCGCCGTGGCTCATCACGGCGCCGACATAGGCACTCAGGGTGAAGAGGGGCCCCGGCACGGCCTGGACGACGCCGTAGCCCGCGAGGAACTGGTCGTGCGTCAGCCAGCCCGGCGCGACGATCTCCCTTTCCAGCAGTGGGAGCACGACATGCCCGCCGCCGAACACCAGGGCCCCCGTGCGGTAAAACCGGTCCATTACCTCCACCCACGGATTTGTGGTGGCCTGCGCGAGGAGAGGCAGAAGACCGAGGAGCAGGAAGAAAAGCCCGAGGCAGATGGCTCCGGAGCGAAATGCAGGGCCGGCGCTAGCGCGTTCGACAGGCTCAGGGTCTAGGATCGCCGCGCCGGAAACAAGCCCCGGCGATCCTCCGCCGCTGAGAGCTTTGGAGGAAGGGCTAAGCGCCGGCCCTGCCTTCAACCACCACCAGCCGAGCAGCGCGCCCACGCCCAACACGGCCATCTGGCTCCAAACGAAAGGCAGCCAAAGCACCAGCGCCGCCGCCGCGATCGCCAGGGCGCGGCGCGGCCAGTCCGGGCACAGGCTCCGGCTCATCGCCCAGACGGCCTGGGCCACGACGGCCACCGCCGCGGCCTTTAATCCGCGCAGCCAGCCCGCGCCTTCGATGCGGCCGAGCGCGATCACGCCGTAGGCGAAGGCGATCATCAGGACCGCCGACGGCAGTGTGAAGCCGAGCCACGCGGCGAGCCCGCCCGCGAGCCCGCGTTGCAGGTAGCCGATGCCGAAGCCGGTCTGGCTGCTCGCGGGCCCGGGCAGGAACTGGCAGAGCGCCACGAGGTCGCCGAAGTGCGCCTCGTCGAGCCAGCGGCGCTTCTCGACGTATTCGCGGCGAAAATAGGCGAGGTGGGCAACCGGGCCGCCGAACGAGGTGCAACCCAGTCGCAGCGCGACGAGGAAGATTTCTGGCACGGACGGACGCGGCGGCATCGGGTTGAATCAAGCAGTCCACCTCCCGCCGCGCACGCCTTTCTTTGTGAAGAATCGGCGCGGCGGGCCGCCGAAGATTCTTAAAGTTTATTGAAACATCGGCGTGACGGGTGCGTCGAAGGAGTAATAATGCCCGTACGTATGAAGTTCACCGCCCGAATCCTCGCCACCGCCGTGCTTGCCTGCTGGATTTTTGCGGGCGCGGGCCGGGCGGCCGAGACCGAGGGCAACGCGCGGGATGTGCTGGTCTACAAGGACGGCGACCGGGTGCAGGGCCAGCTGATCGAGAAGACCGACAAGATCATCGTCTTTGCTTCCGACCGTTTCGGGCAGCTGCGGGTGCTGGTGGAGAACGCCGTGGTGATCCGCGCCGACGAGGCCGCGGCGCAGGCGGCGGCCCACAACAGGGAGACTGCGGCCACGGTAAAACGTAAGACGCCCGAGCAGGCCGAGACCGAGCGGCTCTCCCTGCTGGATCATTTCTCCCCGGCCGTGCTGACCGCCATGCTCCGCGACTATTTCGGGCCGTGGCACGGGCGGTTCGCCTTTTCCGCGGAGACGGTCTCCAACGCGTCGAAACAGGTCAACACGGGGGTGGAGATGAAGCTGCAACGCAAATGGAAGTCCGACGAGGTCCAGCTCAACGGGCGTTATGACTTCAGCGAGACCAATGCCCTCACCACGACGGACCTGGTGAAGGCCGACGGCCTGTGGCGCCACGATTTTCCGCACAACTACTTCGCCCTTTATCACCCGAATCTGGAGTGGAACCGGGCGAGCTTCAACAATGGCGTGCCGAACGACTACGTGCAGCTGCAGCAGGAAATCGGTGCCGGCGTGAGCATCCTCCCGAACCTGCACCGCAAGGTGCGCGTGGGGTTCTCCGAGAATTTGTTCGACGTCTGGAACACCACGCCGGGCGGCATGCACACGTCGCGGACGGTGGAGTCGGCGTTCGTGGAAACGGAGCTGAAGCTGCCGTGGCGCATGAGCCTCTCGCAGCGCGGGGTCTACTACTACTCGTTCGCCTCCACCAAGGACGGCTGGGAAAACCGCATCGAGCTCAGCAAGAAGTTCACCGAGACCTTCAGCACGTCGATCCGCCAGGAGACGCGCCAGTACAATCCCGACGGCACGACGCAGAACTACTCGCGCCTGAAGCTGCTGTTTGGCCTGGATTTTTGAGCGGTTAAAAACGTAGCCGCGTTGGAGCCTGGCGACAACGTGGTTGGCCAAGAGGCCGGAGCCACATTGGGTAGGGGCGCAGACTCTTGTCGGGCCATAGGCTTGGCGACGGCCGATGCTGCGCCCTTCGTGCGCGGCATCACCCTCGACAAGCTCTGGGCCCTGAGCCCGTCGAACGGGCAAGTCTGCGCCCCAGCTACCGAACAGCGCGTCAGAGCTTCACCCGCACTCCCAGCGACAACACCCACTTCGGTTCCAGCTGCAGGCCGTTGACGTGCTGGTAAACGGGCAGCTGGACAAACACGAAGCTGGTGGTGTGCGGCGCGAGTTCCGCGGTGACGCCGGGGCTGAGGTAGGCGATGGTGCCGCCGCTGTTGGGCGTGTCGGCCTCGCTGCCGTGCTCGCGCCCCTCGGCCTTGAGGTTCAGCTGGAGCTGGGGGGTGAAGCGGCTGCCGTTCAACCAGCGCACGCCGCCGCTGACGGTGAGGCTGGTCGACGGCAGGAAGCTGTCACGCGCCGCGAGCGGCTGGTCGAGCATCGCCGACGCAAACAAGCCCAGGTTGACGGTCGGCCGGGTGAACCACGAGGCGCCCGCGAGCAGGTCCGTCGTGCCCGTGCCGAGCTGGAGCCCGCGGTCGAGGAGTCCGCCCGCCTGCGGACCCTCGGCGAAGGTCTGGCTGATCCGGCCGGTAGGCAGCTTGAGGCCGAACTGGAAGCCGAAGCTCTGCGCCGGCGTGAATTTCTGATACCGGGCGAGCAGCCGGACGTCACCCAGGCCGCGGGCGCGCGAGGTGGAGATCTCCGTATCGCCCCCGGCGATGGTGGTGTGGAAGCGGTCGTGATACGGCAGCGCGGCCGAGACCGCCCACGAGGAGTTGAACACGTGGTTCAGGTCGAGCCAGGTGTTGCGGTTGAGCGTGCGCTGCTGGATTTCGTTGTCGTTGGGGAACGTCAGCGTTGCGCGGTCGACGCTGCCCGTACCGCTGCGCAGGTCGGATTGCTCGAAGTATTCAAAGCGGACGCCGGCGTCGAGGCCGGGCGTCGAGGCGTAGCCTTGGGCCGCCCAGTCGGAGCTGAGCGAGCAGCCGCAGACAGAGCAGGCGAGGGCGGCGGCGCCGCCGGAAAGCGCGAGGAGCGCGAAGCCGGCCGCGCGAAGGGCGCGGCGGGAAGAATGAAGGAAGCAGGGAGCGGGGAGAATGGATTGCATGGGAATGAAGCTGAACAACAGGAGTGAGCCGCGCATGGCGCGGAAGAGCAGACGCAACTCTCCGGTCGCAACCGGGAGGCATGATCCGCGCGGGGCGCGGACGGAAATGGCCGGGCGGAATACGCCCGGTCTCAGCCCAGGCCGCGCGGTGGCGGCACCGGCACCTTGTCACTCCGCGTCGAGCCGGCGTCGGGTCCGACCCCCGGCCAGGCAAACTCCGGCGCCGTCACCACGACGACCGGCAGGCTTTCGGCCACCAACAAAATCTTTTCCATGCCGCCACCGAGCGCGGCATCGCGCGGCAGCTGCTGCCTGGCGGTCTCCTCCGCCGACTGGGACAGGCGGCAGAGATCGCACGGCGCGCTGCCATCGAAGGTGATCTGCAGGGCCCGGGCCGCCGGCATGATCTGCGCGTAGTCGTGGTACATCTTCGCCCACGCCACCACCTGCACGACGTTCCAGAGCGCGCCGTTGGCACAAAGCCAGGCGAACAGGAGACAGCCGAGGGAGATTCTGCGACGCACGCTGCGCAGATTTTGTCTTCCCGCTTTTGTTGCAACGGCAAATTTTGCGCTGCCGGTCATATTAGTTCGATTGCACCCAAACTGTAGCCGGGGTCGTTGACCCCGGTCCGCGAGCCGGTTACAACCTCCGGGGTCAGCGACCCCGGCTACAGTCTTGATGTTTGGCCGCGAGCCGCGCTTCCATCGCCACACGAACCCCTCACTCCGCGGTCTTGAACACAAACACCGCGCCCTTCTCCGTGCCGACGGCCAGCAGGGAATCATCTGCGCGCCAGGCGAACTTCGTCGCGGCCGCTGGCATCTTGACCTCCGCGACGAGCGGGTTTTTCCGCGTCGGGGACCAGAGGCAGAACTCGCCGTTGGTCGCCGCGGTGACGAGCAGCCCGTGCTCGCGCTGGAAGGCCACGGCGCAGACGCGGGCCTCGTGCGGCAGCAACAGGGGTTCACGGCCCTCGGGCCCGGCGCCGGTGCAGTCCCACACACAGGCATCGCGGCCGCCGCCGGTGGCCAGCCACTTGGAGTCACGGCTGAACGACAGCTCCTGCAGCTTCGTTTCGTAACCGCTCATGTGCAGCTCGAGATCCTCGCCCGGCACCCAGAGATGGACGGCGTTGTCGTGGCAGCCCGCGACGAGCCAGCGGCCATCGGGCGACCACGTGAGCGCGAGGACGGCATTGCCGTAGGGGAGCGTCTTGCGGGCGGTGAAATTCACCGTGTCCCAGATCACGACTTCGCCGAAGCAAGCGGCGGCTAGAAGGGAGGAGGGAGAAGGGAGAAGGGAGAAAGGAGAAAGCGCCAGGGCGGAGATGGTCTTGGGGGCGTCGGGGAAAGTATGGGCGAGCGAGCCGTCGGGATTCAGGGCGACGAGTTTCTTGCCGGCGGAGGCGAAGAGCAGGCCGGAGGCGGGAGGCGGGAGGCGGGAGGCCGGATCGTCGGTGACCGGCCCTTTATTCTGACTTGGTATCCATGCCAAGTGTTCGACCCAGGCGGAGCCGAGCTTGATTTCGGCGGTTTGCTGCCCGGTCGCCGCATCCCAGAGACGGACGAATCCATCCTGTCCGCCGGTGGCCAAAAGCTGACCGCTGATCGCTGACCGCTGATTGCCACCCGGCAGCCACGCGAGGCAATTGGCGCCGTCGTCGTGGCCCTTGAGGGTGTGTTGCACAGTCCCGGTCGCGGCGTCGTAAATCGTGACGCTACCGGCGGCGGAGGCCGCGGCCAACAGCGTGTCGTCCGGCGACCAGGCGAGGTCGATCACATAGTCGTCAAGGCTGGCGGCCCAGTGTTTGGCAAAATTCATGAGTGATCCTACACCACAAAGCTCGGCGGAGACAACCTTGCCGCTCAGCCCTTGGGCACCGCGGTCAGCACGCCGGTGGCGATCTGCTCGGCCACGCCGGCCGGGTCGCTGCCCGCCACGGGATACTGGCCGGACCAGGCGACCGAGGCGTCCTCCACCTTGATCAGGCGAACGGTGAGGATGGCGGGGCCGGCGTCGCGCGCGAGCCAGGCGCCGAGCACGAAGCCGGCGTCGAGCCGGTGGCCGACTTCGACGAGCTCCTTGTCGCTGGGGGCAGGCAGCGGCTTGGAGGGGACGCCGGTTTCGCCGGCGCGCTCGACCGCGAGCCGGCCGTAGAGCGGGGTAAAGACGGCGCCGAGGAATTTGGCGTCCCCGTCATTGGTCACGCCGAGGGCAAAGGGTACGACCACGATCTGCTTGTCGATGTTGTCGGTGTCCTTGATCTGGTCCGCGATGTTCTTGGCGAGTTTGGAGCCCAGTTCGGCGAAGGCGCCGCTGGTGGAGTCCTTGCCGTTGTCCTTGGCGGTTTGGGCCAGCTTGTCAGCGGCGTCCTGAATGGCGCGGCGCGCCTCGGCCTTGTCGGATTTGGACACGGGTTTGTTCGGTTCGGGCGGGTTGATCTCCACCTTGTTCCGGCTGCACTGGGAAAAAACCCAGATGCAAAACAGGACGTAAACCAGAACGCGGACTTTTTTCGGGGCGCGTTTCAGCAGCAGCCAGCCCGCGGTGATGATCCACCAGATGACCTCGGCCAGGTACTTCAGGCCATGTCCCATGTTCTCCTTGGCCGCCTTGTTGGGAAAGGGCGGCATGACGGGCGGACCGTCGTGGGCCGGTGCGGCCGGGGCCGGGATGACCGGCGGCGGCAGGACCGGGGGAGTCTGGCGGAGCCGCTCGATCGGCGCGGGTTTTTGCAGCGGCGGCGGCACGGAATGGTCGCCGGTGGCAATCCGGCGGGCCAGCGTCTCAAGCGCCGGGTTCGGGATCCCACCGGGCACGCGGAGCCACTGTACGGTGATGAATTTTTCCGGGACCCGCGCCCCGGCCTCGCCGGTGCCGTCGATGGTGACGGGCAGGAGAAACATGACGTCGTCGGCCATGTCGAGGGTACGCTCGGCGGCCAGCCGCCATTCGCGGCGGAAGTAACCCTCCTTGCGGCGCTCCGTGGTCGCGGAAATCACCGGCATGAAATAGTCGCAGTCGCGGATCTGGCGCCGGATTTTTTGGTCCCA
This sequence comes from uncultured Verrucomicrobiota bacterium, assembly GCA_903898675.1. Taxonomy (GTDB): domain Bacteria; phylum Verrucomicrobiota; class Verrucomicrobiia; order Opitutales; family Opitutaceae; genus Lacunisphaera. The sequence goes on along the minus strand of CAIUGM010000022.1, from coordinate 269,968 downwards.
GGAATCGCCGCCCCCGAGTTCGTTTTCATCATACCAGACATCGAGCCCGGCCGCCCCGAGCGCATCGCGCAGCAACCGGGCCGCCGTGCGGTCCTCGGAGGCATAACTGATGAAAACGGTGGGGCGCGGGAGCGTCATGCGGGCGGTTTCAAGCTCTCGCCGTGCCAAGACCGGGTCAAGCGGTGAGTCGGGCAAGGGTTGGCCGTCCAGCTTGGCAAGTAGGGGCCCAGAGCTTGTCGAAGGGCTGCGCCCTGGTACGGGATGCCGCGCACATCGGGTGCAGCATCGGCCGTCGCCAAGCCTATAGCCCGACAAGAGCCTGCGCCCCTACGCAAAATAAGGCGTCCGACTATCGCCTGGCTTAAGCCACGAGGCACTGCTTGAACCCTTCGGTCAGCACGGCGCGGTCGAGGTTCTTGCCGATGAAGACGAGGGTGTTCGTGCGCGGGTCGTTGCCCCACTCGCGGTCGAACTTGGCGTCGAAGAGCATGTGCACGCCCTGGAACACGAGGCGCTTGTTCGTGCCCTTCACCACCAGCACGCCCTTCATCCGGAAGATGTCGCCGCCCTTGACCTGCAGCAGCTCGCTGATCCAGGCGTTCAGCTTCTTGCCGTCGAGTTCGCCGGCGACGCTGATGCCGACGGAGGACACATCGCCGTCGTGGGTGTGCTCGTGGCGGAAACCCTGGTCCCAGACATAGCGCACGACCTCGCCGCCCGGGGCGTGCAGGTGCGTCGGGACATCGTGGCCGGTGACGAGCAGGTAGTGACCCGGCGTCGAGATCTTCACGGGGAAACGACCGTGTTCGTCCTTCAGCTTCAATTTGTGGAGCGTGCCGCCCGGCTCGATGGTCTCGCCCGGCGGGGTGATTTTCTCCCACTCGGAAAAGGTGAGCACGGTGGCGTCGCGGGCCGCGTCGAGGTCGGCGGTCGCGAGGCTCTTCAGCGGCAGGAGCACGACATCGAGCTCGTTGTGATTGTGGCCGCAGTCCTCGCCGCACTCATGGTCATGGTCGTGATCATGGTCTTCGCCGTGCGCGTGGCCGATGGCCAGTTCGTAGGTGCCGGGTTGCAGGTCATAGGCGCCCGCCCATTCGAAGGGATATTCCGTCTCGAGAAACTGCGGGTCGACCTCGACGGCGCGCTCCAGCGTGAAGCCGCCGATGTTGATGACCTGGTCGAGCGGGAGGCTCGCGTTCGTGGTGCGGTGAACCTTGGCGACGGCATTGATGGACTTGATGCGTTTCTCGAGGGCGTCGAGTTCGGCCGGCGTGACGAGGTCGGTCTTGTTGAGCAAAATGACATCCGCAAAGCCGATCTGCTTGATGGCCTCGGGCGAGTCCCCGAGGTGCAGGAGGATGTGCTTGGCGTCGACGAGGGTGACGATGGCATCGAGCCGGAATTGCTCCTTCATCTCCGGGTCGGTGAAGAAGGTCTGGGCCACGGGTGCGGGATTGGCCAGGCCGGTGGTCTCGATCAGGATGGCGTCGAGCCGGTCCTTGCGCTTCATCAGCCGGCCGAGGATGCGGAGCAGGTCGCCGCGCACGGTGCAGCAGATGCAGCCGTTGTTCATCTCGAAGATCTCCTCGTCGCTCTGGATGACGAGCTGGTTGTCGACGCCGACCTCGCCGAACTCGTTCTCGATGACGGCGATCTTCTTGCCGTGCTGCTCGGTCAGGATGCGGTTGAGCAGCGTGGTTTTGCCGGCGCCGAGGAAGCCGGTGAGAACAGTGACGGGAATGGGCGGTTGGGCGGTGGGCATGGAAAGTGGCGCGATGGCTGGGAGCGGAGAATGGTGAGGGGGATAACTAAGCCGTCAAACGGGGCTTTGCAACCCGCCGGGGAGGTGGTGTGCTGGTCCCATGAGTGATTTGCCGCCGTTGCCGGCCGGGCCCACGCCCGGGTTGTACCGCCATTACAAGGGGAACGAGTACCGCGTGACCGGCCTGGCCCGGCACAGCGAGACGCTGGAACCGCTGGTCGTCTATCAGGCGCTCTACGGCGAGCGCGGGCTGTGGGTGCGCCCGGCCGCGATGTTTGTCGAGTCGGTCGAGGTGGCGGGGAAGCGTATGCCGCGGTTCGCGCGGGTCGGGGATTGAGGTGGAGCGGGGGCCTCCCCCGCAATCTCAGGCGGCCTTCTGCAAGGCCAGCGCCGCTGCTTCCGCCTTGATCTCTTCAATCTGCTTCTGCACGGCGGGATTCTTCAGGAGCTCGCGGGCGACGGCTTCGCCGAGGATCCGGCCGGCCTCGACATCGGTGGGATTGTGCACGCCGGCGAGCAGCCGGCACCACCGGGTCTCGAAGGCGCGATCCTGGAATGCGGCCGCCTTGGCGGGGAAAATCGCGGTCAGCAATCCCGCCCAGATGGCGGAGCGCAGGGCGTGACCGCTCGGGTAGGAGCCGGTGTTGGCGAACTTCACGCACGGCTGCACGCGCGCGTCGAGAAACGGCGGGCGGCGGCGGTTGAAGAGTTCCTTGGTGACGCTGCTGACGGGCTTCAGGTCGGCGCCGACCGCCTCGAAGAAGGCCGCGGCCTTCGGCAGTCGGGCCGGCGTGAACCAGTCGCCCAGCACGTCGGCGCCGAACACAAAGGCGTCCTCGTCCTCGACGTGCCTGGCGCGCGCCACCTGGGCCGGCGTCCGCTCGGCCTGGAGGTGCAGCACGACTTCCAGCTCGGCGCGCTGAACGAGGGAGTCGGCGGCGGGCGGCGCGGGGAGCAGGGCCTTCACGTCGATCGCGTCCGGGGCGAGGAAATTCGCGGCGAGGGCCGGCAGGGCGGCGGCCAGGAAAAACAGGGCGAGGCGTTTCATGCGGTGGGTTCCTCGACGTTGCGGAGCTGGATGCTGTCGATCCGGCGCTCGTGGGCCTGCACGTCGGAAACGATGATCAGCTTGTCGCCCGGCTGGATGCGGCCGAGTTTCAGGAGCGAGGTGGTGGCGCGGACGATGGTGGCCTCGGGGTCGCCGAACGGCGTGAGCAGGAACGGCTCGACCGAGCGGACCATCCGCAGGTGGCGCATGGTCTCGAGGGAATCCGTGACCGCCAGGATCGGGGCGACGGGCGGGCGGTGCGCGGCGATGCCGGCGGCGTTGGTGCCGTGGCGCGTGAAGACCAGAATCAGGCAGCGGGGCAGCTGGTTGGCGAGGACCACGGCCGAGCGGAAAACCTTCATGCGCTCGTTGGTGAACACGGCCGGCTCCGGAATGTCGCCGGCCTGTTCCTGCTCGATGCGCCGGGCGATGGTGTCGAGCACGTGCACGCACTCGAGCGGGTATTTGCCGACGGTGGTCTCGCCGGAGAGCATCACGCAGTCCGCCTGCTCGTAGACGGCGTTGGCGACGTCGGTGATCTCGGCGCGGGTCGGCATCGGCTGGCCGATCATCGACTCGAGCATGTGGGTCGCGATGATCACGGGCCGGCCGATGGCAAGGCAGGTGCGCACGGCGCGGCGCTGGATGACAGGCAGCTCCTGCAGCGGCACCTCGATCCCGAGGTCGCCGCGCGCCACCATCAGGGCGTCGGTCGCGCGAATAATGTCGTCGAGGTTGTCGATCGCCGACTGGTCCTCGATCTTGGCGACGATCCGCGCGCGGGAGCCGTTCTCCTTGAGAAAATACCGCAGCATCTCGATGTCCGAGGCCTCGCGCACGAACGAAAGGGCGACAAAGTCGATGCCTTCCTCGATGCCGACCAGCGTGTCGCCCTTGTCCTTCTGGGTGAAGGAGGGGAGGTTCACATGTACGCCCGGCAGGTTGATGTGGCGCCGCGAGGTCAGTGAGCCCGGGGTCAGCACCCGGCAGCGGATGTGCGCCTGGTCCTTGGAGAGCACCTCGAGCCGGATCAGGCCGCTGTCGACCAGCACGGTGTCGCCGACCTTGATGTCGTTGACGAGGTCGCGGTAGTTGACGTCCACGGACCGCACCTCCTCCGCGTGGTCGCGCTCGGCGCCGGGCTTGACGGTGAAGTCGAAGATTTCGCCGGCCTTGAGCTCGATGGGGATCTCCAGGTCGCCCGTGCGGATCTCCGGGCCCTTGATGTCCATCATGATCGCGACCTCGCGCCCGGCGACCTTGGACGCCGCGCGGATGCGGCGGATGATCATCCGGGTCCAGTCATGCTTGGCGTGGGCCATGTTGAGGCGGACGATGTCCACGCCGGCGGTGATTAGCTTGACGAGCATCTCCTCGCTTTCGGTGGCGGGCCCGAGGGTGGCGATGATCTTGGTGCGGCGGCGGTTGGTATTGGGCATGGCTCAGAAGGTGAAGAAGGGAGTGCCGGCGCCGGCGGCGACGACGGAGAAACCGCACTGCCGGGCGGTCAGGACGGCGCCGCACGAGGTCTCGACGGCGGCGGTGGAATTGCAATCGCGGCTGAGGTGGGCGAAGAACACGTGGCGCCAGCGCGGGCTGGCGATGGAGGAAAGCAGTTCCCGGGCCGCCTCATTGGACAAATGGCCGTGGCGGCCGCTGATCCGCTGCTTGGTGGACCAGGGGCGCTTGGTGTCGGCCTCGAGCATCCGCGGGCAATGGTTGGCCTCGACGACGAGCACGTCGGCGTCGCGGATGCGCTCGCGCACGTGCTGCGGGGCATGGCCGAGATCGGTCAGCCAGGCGAGGCTGCGGCGCGGGGAAAGGAGGTCGTCCTCGCCGTGGGCGATCAGGAAACCGACGGGCTCCTGCGCGTCGTGCGGCACGGCAAAGCTGCTGACCTCCAGGTCGCGGAACCGGAAGGTGGCGCCGGTCTCGAAGACCTGCCACGCGATGCGGTGCTTGAGCCCGGCCTGGACCTTGTCCGCGGTGGCGCGGTTGGCGAAGACGCTGATGTGCGGGTAACGCGCCAGCCCGCCGAGGCCCGCGGCATGGTCGCCGTGCTCGTGGGTCAGGAAAATCGCGTCGATGCTCTCCAGTTTTTCACCCAGCTCCTCGAGCAGGCCGGCCAGGCGCTTGGCGGAAAACCCGGCGTCCACGAGCACGCGGGTGTTGTCGGTCTGGAGCAGCGCGGAGTTGCCCGCACTGCCGCTGCCGAGAATGCTGAAGCGCATGGCCATTGGTTGGATTGAACGGCGGGCGGGGTGGCGCGGGCAACGGTTAATTTGTCAAGATTACGGGACGGTCCTGCGCTTTCCGCCCGACGGAAATCTTCCGGTGCCGCGGCCGGGCGCGGAGGGTTGACGCCACCGGGTTTCTGGCTTCGCTTGACCCCCCCATGTCGAAGCCCGCCGCCTCCCGCCCATCACCGTCCCGCTCCGCGGCCCGGCCCAGGGCGGTGCGGTCGCTGGCCGGCACAGTCTTCGTCACCCGCCAGGTGCATTTCAACTCGGCGCACCGGCTGTACAATCCCGCGAAGAGCCTGGCCTGGAACCGCAAGCAGTACGGGCCCTGTCACGAGACCCACGGGCACAACTACGTGCTCGAGGTCACGGTGGCCGGCGCAACCGATCCCGTGACCGGCTATGTCATCGATCTCGGCGACCTGAAGCGCATCATGAACGAAGCCGTGGCCGACCGCTGCGACCACCGCAGCCTGAACGACGGCGTGGGTTTCCTGCGCGGGATCATTCCCTCGACGGAGAACCTCGTGGTGGCGTTCTGGCGGCAGATCGCGCCCCGGCTTCCCGCCGGCCGGCTCCACTGCGTGCGCCTGTACGAGACCCCGCGCAACTACGCCGAATACTTCGGGCCCGGCGTCGCCTGATCCGGCCCGCGCCGCCCCACCGCCGCCCACCACCCGACCACCCACTCCCATGAAACAGATGTATCTTCACCGCTCCGAAGACGGGCAGCCGCCGCGGATCAAGCGCGCCTACGACAAGAAATTCCGCGCGACGCCCGCCTACCGTGCCTCCATGCCCGACATGATGGAAGTGGCGCACGAGGCCATCCAGGGCGCGCACGTCCCGATCCAGCAGGTGGGCATCCACAATTTCAAGCTGCCGCTGAAGTACCGCACCAAGGCCGGCCAGACGCTCACGCTTGAGACGAGTGTCACGGGTACCGTCTCCCTCGAGGCCGAGCTGAAGGGCATCAACATGAGCCGGATCATGCGCTCGTTCTACGAGCACAAGGACGAGGTTACGACCGGCGAGTGGATGGGCCGGATCCTCAAGAGCTACCTGCGCAACGTCGACAGCAAGGACGCGCGCCTGAAGATCAACTTCTCCTACCCGATGGTGCGCGAGAGCCTGCGCAGCGGGCTCGAGGGCTACCAGTTCTACCAGGTGGCGTTCGAGGGCGTGATGACGCGCGACGGCCGCTACCGGCGCTTCGTGCACTTTGACTTTGTGTACTCGTCGGCCTGCCCGTGCTCGGCCGAGCTGTCGGAGCACGCGCGCGACCAGCGCGGCGCGTACACCGTGCCGCATTCGCAGCGCAGCAAGGCCCGGGTGACGATCGAGGAGGCCGAGGGCAAAAAAATCTGGATCGAGGACATCCATGCGCTGTGCCTCCGCGCGCTCCAGACGGAGACGCAGGTGATGGTGAAGCGCGAGGACGAGCAGGCATTCGCCGAGCTCAACGGCGCCTACCTCAAGTTCGTCGAGGACGCGGCGCGGCTGCTCTACAAGGAGTTCGACGCCGACAAGCGCATCAAGGATTTCCGTATCGCGTGCTCCCACCTCGAGTCGCTGCACTCGCACGACGCCGTGAGTGTGATCTGCAAGGGCCTCAAAGGCGGCTTCACCGCGGACTTCATGGACTTCGGCGCGCTGCTGTGCTGAATTTTGGCCCACGGAACACACAGAATACACGAAAATGAAACCAGCTGAATTTTCTCCGTGTATTCCGTGTGTTCCGTGGGCACCTCTGCTTGATGTATAAACCAGTCATTCTCATCACCGGCGCCTCGCAGGGGATTGGCGCGGCGATTGCCAGGGTGTTCGCGGCGGAGCTCCCGGGCGCACGGCTCGCCCTGGTGGCGCGCAGCGAAAGGAACCTCCGGGCCACGGCCCGGGCCTGCATCAAGCGGCGCGCGGACGTGGAGATCTTCCCCTGCGACGTCAGCGACGAGGCCTCGGTCGCGGCGCTGGCCCGCGCGGTCACCAAGCACTTCGGGCCGGTCGACGTGCTCATCAACAACGCGGGCAAGTTTTTTGGCGCGCCGTTCCTCAAGCTCAAGGTGGCCGATTTCGACGCGCAGATCGCCGCGAACCTGCGCAGCGTGCTGCTCGTCTCGAAGGCTTTCGTCCCCGGCATGGTGAAGCGCCGCCGGGGCGACGTGTTCAACATGAGCTCGATCGCCGGCCGGCAGTCGTACCCCAACGGCGCGGCCTACTGCGCGGCGAAATACGGCCTGACCGGCCTGAGCGCCGTGATGCGCGCCGAGTTGAAGGACCAGGGGGTGCGGGTCTGCTGCATCCATCCCGGCGCGACCTTTTCCCCGTCCTGGTCCGGCAGCGGCGTACCGGCGAAGCGCATGATGCCGGCGGAGGACGTGGGCCGCGCGATCCTGGATGTCTACCGCCTCAGCCGCCGAACGGTCGTCGAGGAAATCGTCCTGCGGCCGCAGCTGGGCGACCTCTGAGCGGGAAATCCCCGGGCCGTGGTCACCACGGAACACGCAGAAGAAAAGCGGGTGAGTCCCGGAGCAGGAGCGGATCGTTACCCACATGCCGCAATGGTCTGTTTCTGTGTATTCCGTGTGTTCTGTGGTTAACCCTCTGAGGCACCCCGCCTAGCTGCAACTTGCGGAACGCCCGGGCGGAATTCTTGCAAGATGCAGGACCGTTCGGTGGCCCATCCGCCTGCTAAAAAACGTTATGTCCCCGTTCGGCCGGGGTTTAGGTGGATGGCCCCGGGTTGGCATGGTTCTGGCAATGGAGGGCTCATGAAATCAAGCGATGCACCCGGCTTCCTCGCGATCGGATCGTTGATGACTTTCTTGCCGGCGTTTTTGCCGGCCTATTTCCCGGCCACCGGCCTCGATGGCACCAACGCCAGCGCGCTTTGGCTGGAAGTGATGGGCGCGGTGAACAGTCTCATCGGCATCGGCCTCGTCGCCCGGGTCGTGCCGGCGGCCGTGAGCCGGATGCTGGCCTGGAGAATGCCGGTCCCGGCGCTGCGGCCGCGGCCGGTGGTGGCGGTGCGGGTGCTGCGTCCCGCCCTGCAGCGTCATCCGCTGCCGGAGATCTATCGCGGGTTGGAGCAGAAAGCCGGCCGCCGCCTGGCGGCGTAAGGCCCGGCGTCCGGTTCAGTCCTGCTGTTCGCGGGCAAAGGCCATTTGCGCGCGCAGCAGGTCGTGCATCGTGATGACGCCGATCACGCCGCCACCGGGCTGGTCGAGGACCACGATCAGCCCGCTGGGTGAGCTGACGATCCGGTCGGCGACCTCGCGGACGGAAGTGGCCGGCGTGCAGCTGGTGACAGGCTCGTACACCGGCGCGCGGTGTGCGGCCAGGGCGGCCTCGGCCTCCCGCCGGGTGAGCACGCCCGTGACCCGGCCACCTTCAACCACCGGAAAGCGCTCGTGGCCGTGGCGGTCGAGCAATTCGCGCAAGGCGGCCGGAGCGGGATCGCCGATGATGACGGGGGAAAAATTGGCGATGCGCGCGGCCGGCAGCTCCATCCAGGTGCGCAGGCTGCGCGGTGGCACCAGCTTTTCCACGTGCTGGCCGTCCTGCGCCAGCACGGTCTCGTAGAAGCTCTCGGGGGAAAGTTTGCGGCTGATCATTTCGCTGATGAGCGCGCCGATCACCAGCGCCGGCACGAGGGCGAATTCGTGGGTCATCTCGAAGACGATGAGGATGCCGGTCACGGGCGCGCGCACGACGGCGCCGAGGCAGGCGCACATCCCGACCACCGCAAGGGTGACATGGTCGGCCCCGGTGAGCGGCAGCGCCAGGCCCGCCAGGCCCGAGAGGGCCGCGCCGGTCATGCCACCGAAGAACAGGGTCGGGGCAAAGATGCCGCCGCAGCCGCCGAGACCGTAGCACACGGCCGTGGCGAGCAGCTTGGCGACGAGCAGCAGCGCGGCGATGTGCCAGAGCAGCCGGCCGTCGAGGGCGAGGGACAGGTCGTCGTAACCCAGGCTGAAGACCCCGGCATGGCCGGTGCCGAGGAAAACCGCCGCGCCGATCGCCCACACGGCGATGCCGCCCAGCATGGTGCGCACCCAGGGCGGGAGCGGACTCGGCCGCCGGTTGACCAGCCGCAGACCGAGCGCCAGTTTCTGAAACCAGCAACCCGCCACGGCGGCGATCACGGCCACGAGGGGCGTGAGGGCGTACGCCAGCCATTGCGGCGTGCCCTGGCCGTGCAACGTGAAGGCCGGCTGGGCGCCGAGGATGCCATGGGCCACGAGGGCGCCGAGCACCGCGGCGAGCAGGACGCTGCCGAGCAGGCGGCTGTTGAGGTCGCCGATGATTTCCTCGAGGACGAACGTGACGGCGGCGATCGGCGTATTGAAGGCCGCGGCCAGGCCGGCGGCGGCGCCCGCGGCGGCGGCGGTGCGGCGTTCGTTCTTCGCGGTCCCGAGAAAGCCCGACAAGTTGGAGGCGAGTCCGCCCGCCAGCTGCACCGAGGGACCTTCCCGGCCGAGGCTGCTGCCGCCGCCCACGGTCAGGACGCCGCCGATGAATTTCACCCAGACGACGCGCCAGGGGATGAAGCCGAAGTCCTTCCAGAAGGCCAGTTTCACCTGGGGAATCCCGCTGCCCGCCGCCGCGGGGCAGAAACTGCTGAGCAGCCAGCCGGTGAAGCCGGACGTGACCGCGATCAGGAAAAAACTTCCGAGCAGGAAGGTGCCGCGCGACCGGTGCGTGAGCTCCTCGAGGCCGTGCTGGTAAACGAAGTGGATCGCCAGGTGAAACAGAACCGCTGCCAGACCGGCGGCCAACCCAAGGATCAGCGTGACGACGACAGGCCGCGCCTTGGCGGGCAGGCGCTGGAGCAGCCGGGCGACAAAATCGACGGACATCCGGTCAGCTTCCGAAATTCCCCCGGCGGTTTCAATGCATTACCTGCGGGCGGAAAATTTCACGGAACAGGTGAGAACTCCCGGGCAATTATAGCAGTGACTGCTGGTCGCCCGTCGCGGCCTTCAGGCCGATGGCGTGGTAGCCCTTGGCGGTGAGGATGCGGCCCTGGGCGGTGCGGGCGAGGTAGCCTTCCTGGATCAGAAACGGTTCGTGGACTTCCTCGAGGGTCTCGGCTTCCTCGCCGACGGCGATGGCGATGGTGCCGAGGCCGACAGGGCCGCCCTGGTAGTGCTCGGCCATCAGGCGCAGCACGCGCTTGTCCATCTCGTCGAGGCCGGCGGCGTCGATCTCCAGCAGCTCGAGCGCGGCGGCCGCGACGGGCTTGGTGATCTTGCCGTCCGCCTTCTCCGAGGCATAGTCGCGGACGAAGTTGACCAGATTGTTGGCGATGCGCGGCGTGCCGCGGGCGCGCGAGGCGATCTCCTTGGCGCCACCGTCGTCGATCTCGACCTTCAGCAGGCCGCAGCTGCGGAGGACAATCCCCTCGAGGGTGGCGCGGTCGTAGTAATCGAGCCGGGTGTTGAGCGTGAAGCGCGAGCGGAGCGGGGCGGTCAGCAGGCCGGAGCGTGTCGTGGCGCCGATGAGCGTGAACTTCGGGATCGAGAGCCGGACGCTGCGGGCGTTCGGGCCCTGGTCGATCATGATGTCGAGGCGGAAGTCCTCCATCGCGCTGTAGAGGTATTCCTCGACGGTCTTCGGGATGCGGTGGATCTCGTCGATGAAGAGGATATCGCCCTCCTCCATGTTGGTCAGGAGCCCGGCGAGGTCGCCGGCCTTTTCAATCACGGGCCCCGAGGTGACGCGCACCGTGCGGCCGAGTTCGTGACCGAGGATAAACGCGAGGGTGGTCTTGCCGAGGCCGGGAGGGCCGGAGAGCAGAATGTGGTTCAGCGCCTCACCGCGGCGTTTCGAGGCGCCGACCATGACCTTGAGCCGCTCGACGGTTTTCGGCTGGCCGGCAAAGTCGCTGAACGAGAGCGGGCGCAACGCGGCCTCGACCGGCGAGACCGGTGAAGCGAGCGCGGAGGTGATGAAGCTCGTGCCCGTCGCCGCGGGCGAGGGGATTTTCGATTTTGGATTCTCGATTTTCGATTCAGGCAAGGGAGGGAAAGGTTTTTAACCACGGATTTCGCAGATAAGCACGGATTGAATGCAGGCAACTGCGTTGAGGCGCGGCGGTTAGCCGGCCACCCTTTCGCGCAGTCTCAAGCGCGGCTACTTGGTGCTGCTGATCCGTGTTCATCCGTGAAATCCGTGGTTAAGTGTTCTTACTTCCACTCCACTTCCGCTCCGAGGCTCTGGAGGTTTTCCACGAAGTGGGGATGGGCGCGCTTGATCGTGTCGGCGTTTTTCACCACGGATTTGCCGGGGATGCTCGCGGCGACCATGTAGAGCGCGACGGCGGCGCGGATGATGTAGGGGGCCTCGACAACGGCGGGGCGGAGCGGCTTGGCGCCGAAGACGGTGATGCGGTGCGGGTCGCTGACGACGACGTGCGCACCGAACTTGGAGAGCTCGGACATCCAGGTGAACCCGCCCTCGTAAACCTTGTTCCAGAACATCACCGTGCCCTCCGCGCGCACCGCGAGCGCGATCATGCAGGGCAGCAGGTCGACGGGAAAGTAGGGCCACGGCGCGGCCTCGATCTTCGGCAGCAAATTCGAGGTGAAAGGTTCGGCCACGACCAGCTTTTGCTTTTTGCGCACGATGGCGGTGTCGCCGTCGTACTCGATCTTCACGCCCAGCTTGGCGAAGGAGCGGTTGATGAGGTCGAAGTGCTGCGGCAGGGAGTGTTTGACCCGCACTTCGCCGCCGGTGATGGCGCCGAGGGCGAGGAAGGTGACGACCTCGTGGTGGTCGGTGTTGATCGTGAACGTCCCGCCCTTGAGCTGCTTCACGCCGGTGACGGTCAGCTGGCTCGTGCCGAGGCCGGCGATCTTCGCGCCCATGGCGACGAGCACGGCGCAGACGTCCTGCACGTGGGGTTCGCTGGCGGCGTTCAGGAGGACGGATTCGCCCTCGGCGAGGACGGCGGCCATGACAAAGTTCTCCGTCGCGGTGACCGACATGTAGTCGGGCCAGTGCCGGCCGCCCTGGAAGCGGCCCGGGAGCGCCATGGTCAGGTTTGCCTTGTGGGAGATCCTGGCGCCGAGTTTCCCGAGGATCTCGAGGTGCGGATCGAGTTCGCGGATGCCGAGCGAGCAGCCCTTGGCGTTGGTTGGCAGCGTGATTTTCTTCATGCGCTGCAGCAGCGGGGCGAAGAGCAACACGGACGAGCGCATGCCGGCGGGCAGTTCGCCGTTGAGCCGGCGGGCGTCGAAGGCCGAGTGGTCGAGGTCCATGCGGCCGGCGGCGCGGTCCCAGGTGATGCGCGAGCCCTGCTCGGTGAAGAAATTGACGAGTTTGTCGACGTCGGTGATCTGCGGGACGTTGCGCAGCGTCACCTTGGCGTCGGTGAGCAGCGTCGCGCACAGGATGGGCAGGACGGAGTTCTTGTTGCCGGAGGGCGTGATGGTGCCGCTCAGGGGTTTGCCACCGTGAATGATGAGATCGGCCATGATGAGGCGTGAGGCGTTAGGCTAGGGGCGTGAGGCGAAGTGCACCGGGCAAATAAAAAAGCGCCTGCCGGAGGGCAGACGCTTTGAATGCGATTCGCGCGGGGCGCGTTGGCAAGGTTTAAGTGGCCGAGGAGCCGCCCTGATCGCTGCCGCCGCGGTATTCACCGCGGGACTGGCTGCGACCCCGGCCGCCGCGGCTGCGCCGACGCTGGCCGTCGCCGCCACCCTGGCCGCGACCCCGGCCGCCGCGATGGCGGTCACCGTGGCTGCGGTCATCCGAACGATGTTCGCCCGACTGCGCCGCGACGGGTGCAGCGGAGGAACCGCCGAAGAGGGACTTGAGCCAGCCGAAGAAACCACCGGACTTGGCCGGGGTGGCCGTGACCGGAGCGGAATGGGACTCGGAGGCCGCCGGGCGGCTCTCGCGGTTCTCACGGGGTGCACCACCGTAGTTGGACGGGGTCGGCACGTAGTTGTAGCCGGGGCGCACGTAGAGGAATTTCTCCGGGATGGTGGAGGGATCGAACGGGGCGCGCTCGGCGCTTTCCTCGCGACGGGGTTCGTTGCGGCGGGAATCATCCCGGCGCGGACGGTCGCCGCGGGGTTCGCGGGCCGGACGGAAACCTTCGCTCTCCCAGGTCTGGGCGGGCGCATTGCGCGGCTGCTCAGGCGGGAGGATGTTCAGTTCCGCCGGTTCGCCGGAGGCAGGGGCCGAATCAACTTCCGCGTGAGCGGACGCAACTTCGGCGACGGGTTCGACCGACTCAGGCCGGGCCGGAGCGGTGTAGGACTTCTCGGGAGCCGGGGCCACGGGCGCGGGGGCGACAGCGGCGACGGGTTCGACGGAGGCCGCCGCCGGTGTTTCCACCGGGGCGAACGGGTTTTGGTATTCCCGCGGGGCGGTGACGACGGCGATTGCGGTCGGTGTGTAGTCTGAGGAAGCCGCGGTGGCGGCAGCGGGGGCATTCTGACGTTTTGCTTTGCCGCGGGCCAAACCTGAGCCGCGGGTGGAGCCGAATGATGCATCGGCGGTTGACGCCGGGGTGGTCGCGGTGGCTTCGGCAGGAGCACCGGACGATTCTGTGGAGGACATGTCTATGTTGTTGTTTGTGAGCGCCTGCCTAAACGGCGGCGCAGGTTGTTCATGCCAGCCGGAGCTCGGTAATCTCGCTCAACCCTTTGACAAAGCGCAGGGTAAACAGCGGCAATAGACGGTGAAAGTCGGTTACGCCCCGGGTTAGGGCAACCTAAATTTTCCCGGGTCACGGGCTTGCCAGAGGGCGGGGGGGCTCTCACGCTCGCCGGCCATGGACAAACTTGAGGAGATCTTTCGTATGCAAGATGCGCTGAATAAGCGCATTGGAGTGAGTCTGCCCCCGCCGACCGACGAGGAAAAGGCGAAGTGGATTCTTAACTATACCCGGGCCATGCAGCAGGAAACTGCCGAGCTGATCGACAGTGTTCCCTGGAAATGGTGGGCCAAGTACCAAAAGTTCGACGAGCAGAACGCCAAGGTCGAGGTGGTCGATCTTTTCCACTTCCTGGTGTCACTGGCGCAGACGCTCGGCATGACGCCGGATGATGTCTACCAGGCCTACGTGAAAAAGAACGCCGTGAATCACCAGCGGCAGGAAACGGGTTACGTCAAGAAGGACGAGGACGACTCGAAGCACATCTGACCGGCGCTGGGACGCGCCGGCAAATCTCAAGGGCCAAACGGCCAAATTTAAAAAAATGCGCCGGCCTGCTTTCGGGCGGTGCTAAGTTTTGGAATTGCCCGGGTTTCTTTGGCCTTTGGCTGCTTGCGATTTGAAATTTACGCTCGTCGTCAGACGAGCGCCACGAAGCTCCCGTGGAATTCAACGGCGGGTTTGCCGTTGGCGCCCTCGACGATGGCCTCGAGGTCCATGCGCGCCTTCTTGTGGCGCTTGAGGTCCTCGATGAATTCCGCCGCGATGCCCGGCGGCGGCTTGATGCTCACGGCGCGGAGCACGCCCTGCACCGGCTGCTTGTAGCTGGCGTAGCTGCGTTTCACGACGACGTGGCTGTCGATGCCCGCTTCGCGCAGCATCGTCCAGAGTGCGGCGTAGCAGGCGAGCGTGGGCAGCGCATGCAAGGCGCCGCCGAAGGCCGAGCCGAGGTGGTTGACGTTCGGCGCGAGCGGCGCCTCCAGCACCAGCCGCGAGCCGCTCTCGACGACGCGCACGCCCATCGCGCGGGTCAGCGGGATTTTTTCGTGGAGAAAGGCCTCCAGGTCGCGGACCGACATGCTCGGCGGGGTGAGGGAACTCATGGGTGCGTTTGGTAGCGCGGCGGGAAACCGGCGCAAGCTGCATTTGCATCCGCCGGGAAAAGGCGCAGGCTGCGGCGATGAACCTGGCGCGCCTGTCCCGTCCCGTCCGCCGCAATCTCTGGATCGCCCTGGCCCTGCTCGTGATTTTCACGATCACCGGCTTTTTCATCCTGCCGCCGATCCTGAAGACGCAGCTGGAGAAGCGGCTGAGCGCCGCGCTGGGTCGCACGGTGACCGTGGGCCGGGTCCGACTGAATCCCTATGCGCTGTCCGTCACCCTCGAGGATTTCGACATCCGCCTGAAGGAGGGCAACGGGTCGTTCCTCGGCTGGAACCGGCTGTATGCTAATTTCGATGCGCTCTCCTCGCTCACGGGCGACTGGGTGCTGAGCGACATCGAGCTCGAGGGCTTTCACGGCGCGGTCGTGCTCAAGCCCGACGGTTCGCTGAATTTTTCCGACATCCTCGCGAAGCTCGCCGTCCCGGCCGCCGGGGTGGCGGCAGCGCCCGCGCCACCGGCGCGGCCGATCCGCATCGTCAGCTTGAAAGTCACGCAGGCCCGCCTGGAGTTCACCGACCAGTCGCGCCGCCAGCCGTTCGCGACGGTGATCGGGCCGGTGACCTTTGCCCTGACGGAATTCCGCACCGCGGGTGCGCGGGGTGCGCCGTATCATTTCGCGGCCGTTACCGAGGCCGGCGAGAAACTGGCGTGGACGGGCACGATCAGCGCCGAGCCGTTCCGCTCCGTGGGCGAACTCAGCCTGGAAAATATCATCCTGCCCAAGTATGCGCCGTATTACGCCGACCGGGTGCAGGCGGACCTGGTGGACGGCAAGCTGTCGATGCAGGGGCGCTACGAGATCAACCTGACCGAGGGCCAGCGGGCGATGCAATTGACGGACGGTCAACTCCACCTCCGCGGCATCAAGCTGTTGGAGCGGGCGAGCCAGGCGGTGGCGGTCGAGCTGCCGGCGCTGGATATTGCGGGGGTCAGGGCCGATGCGCTCACCCTGAAGGCCAGCATCGGGTCCGTCAGTCTGGCGGGCGGACATCTCCACGTGCGAAGGGAAAAGGATGGCGCGATCAATCTGCTGGCGATGCTGCAGCCGGCGGCGACGGATCCCGCGCCGGCCGCACCGGTCGCGGCCGGGCCCGCGGCGCCAGCGAAGTTGCCCGACGTGACCGTGGCCGAGGTCGCGTTGAAGGAATTTCAGGTCGACGTCACGGATCTCGCCGCGCCGCGCCCGGCCCTGCTTGGCGTGGGCGGACTCCAGTTTTCACTGAAGAACTTCACGCTGGCCGACGGCGCGGTGATGCCCCTGCAGCTGGCGTTTGGCTGGGCGCCACAGGGCACGGTCAAGTTGGAAGGAACTGTGATGCTCAAGCCTGTCCTCAAGGCTGACCTGAAGCTGGCCGTGAACGACTTTGCGGTCGGGCCGCTGAGTCCGTACCTGGAGCAGTTCGTCAATGCCCGCCTCACGCAGGGAGCCGTGTCGGCCACCCTGGATGCACAGGTGGCACTGCCGGCCGGGTCGGCCCCCGCGGTGACGGCTTCGGGTGACATCGCACTCGCGAAATTCGGCCTGGTGGACGGCGCCCGCAACGAGGAGCTCGCAGGTTTCGGCTCGATTGCGTTGCACGGCCTGCGGGCCACCACGGTCCCGCAGCTGCAGGTTGTGCTGGACGAGGTAACAGTCACCGGGCCCTACGCCCGCGTGATCATGAACAGCGACAAGACACTTAATCTCACGACCGTCGCCGTGGCTGGAGCAAAGCCGGCCAGCCCCGCCGCAGTCCCGGCGGCCACCCCGGCACCGGCGCCGCATATCGCGATCGGCAAGGTGGTGATCAGCGAGGGCGAGTTCAGTTTCGCGGACCGTTCGCTGGAACCGAATGTCCGGATGGCCATCACCCAGTTCGGTGGGACGATCGCGGGGCTGTCGTCGGAGAACCTGACGAAGGCCGTGGTGGAACTGAAGGCGACGGTGGACGGCGCCGGGCCGATTGCGATCACGGGCCAGCTCGATCCGTTCGGCGCAACGCGGCATGTGGACCTGAAGATCGACTTCAAGAATGTGGATCTCCTGCCGCTCAGTCCTTACACCGGAAAGTACGCGGGCTACGAGCTGGCCCGCGGCAAGCTCGCGCTCGACGTGAAGTTCCTCCTCGACGGCCAGAAGATCGACGCGTCCGACCTGGTCACGCTCAATCAGTTCACCTTCGGCGCGCCCGTCCAAAGCCCCGAGGCCACCGGCCTGCCGGTGCGGCTGGGCGTGGCGCTGTTGAAAGACACCGACGGCAAGATCCTGATCGATGTGCCGGTGCAGGGCAGCATCGATGATCCCGATTTCCATATCGGGAAGGTCGTCTGGCGCGTGATCTTCAACCTGCTGACCAAGGCCGCGGTATCGCCCTTCGCCCTGCTCGGCTCGATGTTCGGCGGCGGGGGCGACGAACTGGGTTATCAGGATTTCATGCCCGGGGTTGCCGCGTTGCAGCCCGCGGAAATCAAGAAACTCGAGACCATGGTCAAGGCCCTGACCAACCGGCCCGGCCTGAGCGTGGACCTGGCCGGCAGTTACGACGGCCCGGCTGACACCTTTGCCCTGAGGCAAGCCAGGCTGGCTGATGCCGTGCGTCGCACCATCTGGGAGGCGAAGCACGCGGTCGACCCGACCATCGCGCCGCCGGCCCAGCTGGCCGTCACGCCCGCGGAGAACGCGGCGATGGTGAAGAAACTTTTCGACGAGAAATTCCCGCCCGGCACGCAGTTCGGCGCTCCGCTGGCCAAGGCGCCGGTGGCGGCTGCTCCGCCCCCGGCGGCGAAGAAGGGGTTTTTCGGCCGGGTGGTGGACGTGGTTACCCTCAAGTCTTTCCGGAGCGAGAAGGCCGCGGCCGTGCCCTCCGCCAAATCGCCCGAGGCGAATGCCCCGGCCGGGGTTGCCGCCGGCCCGTCGCTTGAAGAGATGACCGGCCGGCTCGCCGAGACGATGGTGGTGACCGACGATGATTTGCGCGCGCTCGCGCAGGCGCGCGCCCAGGCGGTGCGCGATTACTTCATCACGGTGGGTAAAATCGATCCGGAGCGCCTCTTCCTCGCGAAGGACCAGACCGATCCGGCCAAGGCCGGCAAGGGCCCGCGGGTGTTCCTGAATCTGCAATGAGGCGGCGAGGCGCGCCGCCATTTGAATGTTGTGGGTTGAAAGAATCAGCAGCCAGCTCGAAGGCTTGCTGTCACTCTTTCAACTTTCACCTCTCAACCTTCAACTTTTCCGATGAACTGTCGTTCCCACTGCGGGGCCTGCTGCATCGCGCCGTCGATCTCGTCGCCGATTCCTGGCATGCCGGGCGGAAAGCCGGCGGGCGTCGCCTGCATCCAGTTGCTGGCCGATTTCAGCTGCGCCATTTTCGGCCGGCCGGAGCGTCCGGCGGTGTGCGTGAGTTTGCGACCGACGGAAAGCATGTGCGGGGCGGATCGGACTGATGCATTGGCCATCCTGGCGCGGTTAGAGGCGGCGACCAGGCCGGCAGCTTAGTTATACTTCGGCCCGACCCGGCAGGCTGCATGGGCGGGCGAAGCGGTTTCAATCGCGGCTGAATTTTTCTGCCGGGGTCATGCGCAGGCACATGGCCGCTGCAGCGGCGCCGATTCGCCACGTCCGCATGGCAGTTCGTCCCTATAGGATTCTGCAGGTTTCATAAATTATCTAACTAATACTGTAACAGCATCGCATAAGTTATATTACTCATGATCAGTACCGCCGCACCTTCAACCCCTTCCGCCACGTGAGCGGTCGTTCGTGGTGCCTCATTGCGGGGATCTTGGGTTTGGCCGGCGGGCTGGGCTTCTCGGCTTACTGGCTGCACCGGGCTGAATCGACCCCGGCTTTGCGCGGCGAAGCCACGGCCCGGACCCTCGGTTGCTTCGCCTGCCACGGCCCCGATGGCCGCGGTGGCATGGCGGACCCGGGGGCCCGCAGCGGTCAGGTCCCGGGCTGGGATGGGCCGACCGTCGCGACGTATGCGCTGAACGAGGCCGAAGTGCTGGAGTGGATCCTCGATGGCAAACCGGGACGACTGAAAGACGTCGATCTCAATGCCGGCCGAAAGCCGCTCCTGCCCATGCCCGCCTATCGGAACAAGCTCTCGCCGCCGGAACTGGCCGACTTGCTGGTGTATTTCCGGGCGGTGTCGGCCTTCGACACCAACATCACGGCGCTCGCCTACGAGGGCATGCACGAGGCCGCCAAGTTGGGCTGCTTTGCCTGTCACGGATCCGGTGGCGTCGGCGGCGCGCCGAATCCCGGCAGCTTCAAGGGCCACATCCCCGCATGGGACGGGAAGGAATACGCCGAGATCGTGCACGATGACGGCGAACTGCGCGAGTGGATCCTCGACGGCCATCCCCGGCGCCTGTGGACGAATCCGGCGGCGCGCCATTTCCTCCAGGGGCAGGCCGTGCAGATGCCGCCGTACCGGAGCGTCATCGCGGACGACCAGCTCGCGAAGATCATGGGCTACATCCAGTGGCGCCGGGCGCCGCGGAATCCCGCCGAGTCACACGACCCGGCTGTGCCGACCTTTCCGGCCGAGACCGGGCGTCCGGCCGCGCCGGTCTACCGCTCGCCGCAGTTCATCTGTCTTTCACCGGACCAGCAGCAAGCTTACGTGGTGAACTACTCGGCCAACCTGGTTTCCGTTCTCGATATTCGCGAACGGAAGGTCGTGCGCGAGATCCCCGTCAGCAACCGGCCGACGCAGGCGAAATTTTCGCCGGACGGACAGTTCCTCTATATCAGCTGCACGTGGGCGGAAAAAATCGACGTCGTCGATGTTGCCCAAGGCAAAGTGGTCCGCTCGCTGACCGCCGGCCTTGAACCGTGCGGACTCGGCGTCTCCGCCGACGGCACCCGTTTGTACGTCACGAATGTGGTTTCCGGCAGCGTGTCGATCCTCGACCTCGCGTCGGGCCGCACGCTCGCCGAAACGCCGGTCGGCAGCCAGCCGCGGTTCGCGACGCTCACCCCGGACGGCACGCGGCTCCTCGTCTCCAACGGGCTGTCGCCCTGGGTCTCCGTCCTCGACCCGCAGGACGGCCGCGAGACCGGGCGCTACGACCTGGGCCGCGCCTCGATGCTGCGCGAGATCACCTGCAGCCCGGACGGCCGCTGGGCCTTCCTCACCAATCTCGTCTCCCACAATGAAGTGCCGACCGTCCAGATGGAGCGGGGCTGGATCAACTCCAACGGCTTCTCGGTGCTCGATCTTACGCAGCCCAACCGCCGGGTCACGCTGTTGCTCGACCAACTGCTTTCCGGGGCGACGAATCCTTGCGGGATTGCGGTGTCGTCCGATGCGAAACGCCTCTACGTCAGTCTCGCCGGCATTCACGAGGTCGCGATCGTCGACCTCCCCGCGGCGCTCGAGCTTGCCGCGCAGGCGAAGGCGCCGCGGCAGATCCAGCGGCTGGAGGAGGACGTGGAAATCCTGCAGCGACAGCAGATCGCCCGCCGCGTGCCGGCGGGCGGACTCGGGCCGCGCTCGCTGGCCTTGAGCGAGGCGACGGGCGAGCTGCTTGTCGCGAATTACTTCAGCGACACCGTGACCGTGCTCGACGCCGAGACCGGCGCCCTGCGCGCGACGATCCCGCTCGGCCCGGGGCAGGAGATGACGGAGTGGCGCAAGGGCGAGCTGATGGCCAACGACGGCCGGATCACCTACCAGAACTGGCTCAGCTGCACGAGCTGCCACCAGGAGGACACCTCGAGCGACGGGCTCAACTGGGACCTCGCCAACGACGGGCTCGGCAACGCGAAGAACAACAAGTCGCTCCAGGACACGCACGATACCCCGCCGGCGATGTGGAGTGGCGTCCGCGCGGACCTGCGCGACGGGGTGGGCGCGGGCGAACGTTTCCAGGGTTTTGTGCCGACCGCGCATGTCCAGGGCCCGATCACGGAATACCTCTCGCATCCCGACCGCGCGCCAAACCCCTACCGCAACCTCAATCCGGCGGCCATCGGGCGCGGCCAGAAACTCTACACAGTTGCCGGATGTGTGGCCTGCCATCCGGGCCCGACCTATTCCGACCTGAAGTTTCACGACCTCGGCTTCGGCACGCCCAACGATTTCCGGAATCGTTTCGACACCCCGTCCCTCCGCAGCTGTTACCGCACCGCGCCCTACCTTCACGACGGCCGCGCGCCCACGCTGCTCTCGCTCTTCACCGAGCATAACCCGAACGACCTGCACGGCCGCACCAAGGGGCTGACCCCGCAGGAGCTCGACGACCTCATCGCCTACGTGCGTAGCCTCTGATGAAACTGCGAATTCAAATTCCGCCCGGGCTGGCCGCGTTGGTGCTCCTCACACTCACTCCGCCGTCGGTTGCGCCCGCCGCCCCGGCGGCCGCCAGCCCCGCCACCGTGTATGATGCCGGCGGAATGCATGCCCCGTATGGCGTCCTGTCGCCGGAGCTCGCACAGGTCGTGGAACAGGCCGACACCGGCAATCCGCCGTCGCGCTTCGGCCGGCAGACCAGCCGGCAATGGGCCTACGGCGCGACCTGGTCCCGCGAAAATTTAAAGCCGGTGCCCAATCCACATCCGGCGCCCGAACCGCAGCCCCGTCGCGATCACCCCATCGACGTCGCGGTCTGTGGCGACGGCACCAAGGCCTACCTCAGCTTGCTCGGTTCCGAGCTGCGGCCGGGCTCCGAGATCGCCGTCTACGACGTGGCTTCGGGGAAGATGACCAAGCGGATTCCCCTCAAGCCGGCGGGCGAACCCGGCCCGGCGGGCTCCGCGCCGATGCGGCTGCACCTGCATCCGGACGGCCGGCACCTGTTCGTCGGGAACCGGTTTTCCAATTTCATCAGCATCATCGACACCCGGCGCGACGAGGTCGTGGGTGAGATCCCGCTGGATTTCTACGCGCAGGGCATGACGTTTTCCCCCGACGGCAAGACCGCCTGGGTCGCCGACCGCTACCTCGATGAGGTCCTCGTCATTGATATCATCGCCGAGGGCGACCTGTTCTCGGCGAAAATGCGCGTGGTCGGCGGGCTCGACGACCAGGCCTACTTCGCGCCGAACGGCATCGGCCGGATCCTGCAGCAAAGCTGCGGGACGACCGCCTGCCACGACGTGAAGCGGGGCGGCTTCGTGGCCGGCGCCGACCTTCGCGCCAGTTTCATCTCGGCGCTCGATCACATCGTCCCCGGTTCCTCCGCCCACAGCCGGCTGCTGCGGGCGGTCACCCGCACCCGCGACGGCGGCTACGCGGACGCAATGCCGCTTTTTGCCGGCCACGCCGGCCAGACCGTCGTGTTCGGCGATCCGGCGAACGACGCGGACTACCAGGCGGTCGCGCAGTGGATCGACTCGACCCAGATCGGGCCGGGCATCGACGTGGGCAACCGGCGCAGCAAGCCCAAGGTGGTCGCGCTGAGCTCGGACGGGCGGCACCTCTACGTCGGCAACGCCGGCACGCAGGATATCTCGATCATCGACACCCGCCTGAACAAGGAAGTCGGGGCGATCTACATCCAGAATGTCGCGAAGGACGTGAAGATCCTGCGTTCGCCGAAAACCGGCGACGACTGGCTGGTGGTCACGACGATGGGCGTGGGCTTCGGCACCGCCAAGGAACGCGACCCGTGGGGCGGCGAGACCTGGGACCGCACCAACGCCGCGTCGCAATACACGGTCTGGCGCGACATCAACACCGCCGCCGTGCACCCCAAGGACGAGCAGGAGATCCTCGGGCCCTTCGAGGCGACCGACGGCACCGCCAACTTCAAGTTCCGCGACATCCAGAACGACCTCGTCGTGATCAACGTCAGCCAGCTGCCGGTCCCGGCGGAGCCGCCGCCGTCCGGCCTGACCTACCTGCTGAAGGCGAACCGCTATGAAGCGCATCGCAACTGGGTGCGCTACACGTCGGACACCGCGGAGTCGATGTACCCGGACACGAAGGGCGACATCCCGCCGGATCTCATGCGCGTGGTCGGCGCGCTCCCGGAAAAGATGGCCGTCATCGGCAACCACCTCTTCGTCACGATGCAGGCCTCCTGCGAGGTGCAGGAGCTCGAGTTCAACCCGGACGCCATGGATCCGAGCGATATCCTCACGCCCGTCCGCAATTTCGGCACGGGCGGAGAGCCCTTCGGGATCGCGGCGGGGGTGGCGGGCTCGCCCTCCGACGGATTGCTCTTCGTCGCGAATTTCTACGGCAGCTCGCTTTCCGTGATCGACCGCCGGACCGGGGCGTCGCGCGAAGTGCCCACCGATCCCGCGCTGTACAAACTGCCCCTCGGCGTCACCAGTGCCGAGCGCGGCGAGTTCCTGGTCCACACGTCGATCTTCACGAGCGACAACGACCAGTCGTGCGAGAGTTGCCACAACGACGAGCTGAACGACGGGCGCGGGTGGGGGGTGAGCCAGATCCAGGGGCAGGAATACCTCACCGGCCAGAGCAAGGTCGGCAACCTGGTCGAGGGCACCACAATGTTGCCGCCGCAGCAGAAAAGCCTCTGGGGCATCCAGCCGTTCTTCCTCGAAGGCTCGCTCTCGGTCTACGACCCGCGGTCGATGCTGATGGAGCACTGCCCCGCGGACGACTTCAAGGACTTGATCGGCACCGGGGACTACCGCGACATCGAGGCGCACGCCCCGGTGCTCGCCGTGCAGGACATCCAATCCAAGACGACGTCTGCGGCCGGCAACGAGGCGAACCTCGAGGAGCGGCGCGCGGAATTCTTCCGGCGGCAGTCGCTGAAGTATTTTGGAAAATCCTTTGTGCTCCGCGATTTTCAGCGGTTCGTCGGCGAGTGGCAGGCGCACGAGCCGCGGCTGATGCCCAATCCGTTCGACCAGGCCGCGGCGTCCGTCCGCCGCGGCAAGGCCCTGTTCAACCACCCCCAGCTCGGCTGCGTGTCCTGCCACCCGGCGCCGAATTTCGCGAAGAAGGATTTTCCCAACAATCCCCGGCAGGTTGTGCCGCCGCAGGTGCCGCTCAGCGTGCGCGACACCGGCTTCACGCTGATCAGCATGTACCGGCTCGATTACCTCGCCGGCATCCGCCACGACCTGGAGCCGTGGGATATCGGGCGCGCCGAGAACCCGGACCAGAACCAGCACATCACGCCGCTGCAGCTCCGCGGCGCGTGGGACCGGCCGCCGCTCTTCCTGCACAACGCCATGGCCCGCTCGCTGCGCGAGGTCATCGCGGCGCCGGGCGTCCCTGGGCTGGGCTGGTTCAAATACGAGCCGCTCTTCGGCGGTTCGCCCGAGCGGCCCGGTCGCCGCGAAATCGGATTCAATGAGACCTATATGATCCCGCAGGGCACGAACGCCGCCAAGGTCCACCTCCAGACCGGCGGACGCATCGCGAGCGACGCCCACGGCGGCACCTCGCAGCTCACCGCCCTGCAGATCGACGATCTGGTGAATTACCTGGAGACGATCGAATGAAAACCCTGCTGACCGTCATCGTGGTCATCCTGGGCGCCGCCGCCGGTTCCGCGCTGCTGCTGAACCATCACCCGTCGCCTGTGGCGTTGGTGGCAACCACGCCGGCGCAGCCACCGCGGCCGGTGATCAAGCCGGTGGAGCTGCACTACGCCGTGGATGATTCCGTGATGGTGGTGATACCCGCCCTGGAGTTCACGATGGGCACGGCCGACGCCCATCCCGATTTTCCGGCCAGCCGGCTTGTGCCCGGCAAGGTGAAGCCGACCGAGATCAAGCTGGTCCGCGCCTGGGAAGGCTGGGCACTGGAGGACGAGCGGCCCCAGCGGACGGTGCGGCTCCGGGCGTTCGCGATCGACCGCTATGAAGTCACCAACGCGCAGTACCGGAAGTTCCTCGCCGCCGTCGCGCGGCACGGCGATGCGGCCTGGGCGCATCCCGACCAGCCGAAGGGCCGGGACCACACCCCGCGGTACTGGAAGGATTTCAATCCGTTGCTCCATGACCCCTGGTACGCGCGGCTCGCGCAATACAACGCGACGACGTTCACGGGCGACACCCTGCCGGTGGTCGGCGTCGACTGGTTCGACGCCTATGCCTACGCGAAGTGGGCCGGGAAACGGCTGCCCACCGAGGCGGAATGGGAGTGTGCCGCGCGGGGACAGGACGGTCGCCGCTGGCCCTGGGGCAACGAGTGGTCGTGGGGCCTCTGCAACATCGTCGGGGAAAAGTTCGGCGCCGACGTGCGGGCCAAGGGCCGGGAGAAGGACGGCTACATCTATCCGGCGCCGGTCGGCACGTATCCGGCGGGCCGCAGTCCCTTCGGGTGCGACGACATGGCCGGCAACGCCGCGGAGTGGGTCGGCGACTGGTATGCGGCGGATGCGTACCGGACCGTGCCGGCCGAAAATCCCCGCGGGCCGGAAACCGGCACCGAGCGGGTCGTCCGCGGCGGCAGTTCCCAGAATTATGCGAGCTACGTGCGGTGTGCGGTGCGCTTTCACCACGAGCCGGATTTCAAAACCTTCATCCTCGGATTCCGCTGTGCCAAAGACCTCTGAACTTCACGCCACGATGTCGATCATGCAACCCGCTCCCCGGCTCGAGGTGGAGCGCGACCTCCGGGCGCGCTTTCCGTTGGCGCGCACACTGGAGCGCGTCCGGAGGCCGCGCTCGACCATTGCGCTCCTCCTGCTCGGGTTGCTGGTCACCGCCCGGGCCGGCGACCTCGCTGCGCCCACGCCACCGCCCGGCATGGTTTGCGTGCCCGCCGGCGAGTTCCTCATGGGCTCCGACGAGGGCAATTTCGACGAACGGCCGGCGCACCATGTCCGGCTCGCGGCTTATTTCATCGACCGGCACGAGGTCACGATCGGCGAGTTCAACGCCTACGTGCGGACCACCGACCGCTTTGACGTGATCGAGGGCCCGTGGTTCCGCGTCTCCGCCGCGGCCTGCGTCGACCTGCTCGCGCGCTACGAGCAGCGCTACGGGACCACCTTCGCCAAGTTCCAGCCGGCCCAGCCGGACGACCAGGCGGCCGCGGAGCGGCTCACCCTCGACGCGCTCCACTGGAAGGCCGCGGTGGCGGCGCTCCGCGTGTTGCTCGGCCGGGACCGGGGCCTGGCCGACGGCGGCGCCGCCGACCTCGCCGCCGCACCCGCGGTGCAGGCGCTGATCAAGGCGGAAGAACGTCTGCCGGTCACATTTACGACCTGGCGCGATGCCGCCGCGTATGCGCGCTGGGCGGGCAAGCGGCTGCCCACCGAGGCGGAGTGGGAGAAAGCCGCGCGGGGCACGGACGGCCGCCTTTATCCGTGGGGCAACGAGTGGGACCCGGCGAAGGCCCGCGCCGGCTTGGACGTCGAGGCCGGCCCGACGCTTGTCGGCACTTTTCCGCAGGGCGCCAGCCCGTATGGCTGCCTCGATATGGCCGGCAATGTCTGGGAATGGTGCGAGGACTGGTTCGGTGAGTACTACTACCGGGAATGCGCCGACGGCGTGGTCGACCCGAAGGGACCCAAGGGTTTGCCCAATGGCGAGCTGCCGAAACAGGATCCCAACGCCCACTACCTCCAGAATGCCGCCAAGCAGGGCCGCGAAACCGACACGCGCAAGATCGTGCGCGGGGGCTGCTGGGCCGCCGGGGCCGGCATGATCGGCCAGACCGAGTTCAACAACCGTTGCTCCCGGCGCCTGTGGTCGAATCCCGATTATTGGTCGGAAGACACCGGGTTCCGCTGCGTCAAGGATGCGCCATGAAACACCGCGGATCGAACCCCCCCG
Organism: uncultured Verrucomicrobiota bacterium; assembly: GCA_903898675.1. Taxonomy (GTDB): domain Bacteria; phylum Verrucomicrobiota; class Verrucomicrobiia; order Opitutales; family Opitutaceae; genus Lacunisphaera. Next base: position 243,391 of record CAIUGM010000022.1, on the reverse strand, counting down.
GGCTGATTGGCGCGCTGGCGCTCGGGCTTGCGCTGCTGGCCGGCGGCTGCGGCAACTCCGCCCAGCAAACCGCCTACGCGCAGGCCGAAAAGGCCGAGCAGCACCTGACCGCGGAAAACGCCGCCGCGATCATCGCGCAATACCAACAGGTGATCGCCCTGGAGCCCGGCTCGGCGTGGGCCCGGCGGGCCCACGCGCGCATCGAGGCACTCGAAGCCCGCGCCAAGGCGGAAGAGCAGCGCAAAAACGTCTTTCAGGAACACGGGGTCGACTGAGTTCATTTCGGCCCGCCCGCCTCACCACACTCCCACCAACCATCGCATACCCCAGGATTATCCATGAAAACCATGCCCTCACCAATCCGCTCCGCCGCCCCGGTTAAAACCCCGGTGCCGGCGGTTGCCGCCATTGATTCAAAACTTCCCGCCCCTGCTTTGTGGGGAGGTTGTCGCCTGGACGTGAAGGAATCCGAGCGCGATTCCTTTGCCGAATACCATGTGACCGCGGCGATCGAGAATGACAGCGGCTCGGTCGACGAGTTGCTCGGACAGGTCGCCGCCGTCTTGGCGCGGCGGAAGATCCAGCCCATCCAGGAAAAATTCTACGGACGCTCGGCGGTGCGCGCGGATGTGCTGCGGCGCCGCGCGGACGCCTACCGGCGGCACGGACTAGACGCGGACGTGCCGGTGACTTGGATCGAGGGCATTCCGCTGACGGGCGGCCCTTTCGCCGGCGTGCAAGTCTGGGGCGTCGCGCCGCGCAACGGCGAGACGTGTGTCTGGACGGTGGACAACCCCGCCACGGGACGCGCGCGCCTGTGGACCGGCCGCGGTTTCCGGATGCTGCACCTGCCCGCCGTGCGCGGCACCCTGCCGGATGGCAGCCTGCCCGCCGGTCCCACGGCGCAGGCGCAGCAGATGTTCACCAACGTCGGCTTGGGCCTGGATGCCCACGGCATGGCCTATCCGGATGTGGTGCGGACCTGGATTTATGTTTCCCGGCTGCTGGAGTGGTACGGTGAGTTGAACCGCGTGTGCACCGCCCACTATGCGCGGGTGGGACTCGGGATTAAGGACGGCGCGGCGTTTCCCGCCAGCACCGGCATCCAGGGCCGGATGACTGACGAGGAATGCCTCATCGATGTGCTCGCGCTGGAGAGCGACGGGCCGGCGGCCGCGGCGGCGGAACCGATCCGTTGCAGTCCGCGACAGGACCAGTCCTTCAACTACGGCTCCGCCTTCTCCCGCGGCATGACCTTCGCCATCGAGGGCCGGAAGACGGTGCACATTTCCGGCACGGCCAGCATCAACCCGGCGGGCGCGAGCACGCATCTTGGGGATGCCGAATGCCAGAGCCTGGAAACCCTCATGAGCATCGCGGCGATTCTCGAGGCGCAGGGCGGCAGCCTGCACAATCTCACCTCGGCCACACTGTTCTGCAAGGACCGCGCGGCCTGGGAGGCCTGGAACCGGGTGATGCGCCTGCTGCAGGTGCCCGTTTTCCCGAAGATCTGCCTGCTGGCGGATGTCTGCCGGGACGACCTGCTGGTCGAGATGGAATCCGTCGCGGTGATCTGACCTGGCCCCCGCCCATGCACCGTACTTCCGACCTTAATATCCTGGATTGCCGGCGGCTGCCTGCGCCGGCCGAGTTGCTGGCCGCGCTGCCGGTCACCGGACCGCAGGCGGCCCTGGTCTGCCACAGCCGCCAGATCATCCGCGACATCCTCGCCGGCCGTGACCCGCGCCTGCTGGTCGTCGTCGGGCCCTGCTCGATCCACGACCTGGAGGCCGGGCGGGAGTACGGGCAGCGGCTGGCCCGGCTGGCGCGCGAGCTGGGCGACCGGCTCGTGATCATCATGCGGGCCTATTTTGAAAAGCCACGCAGCAGTGTCGGCTGGCCGGGAATGATCCTCGATCCGGCGCTCGACGGCAGCGGAGACATTGCCCGGGGACTCCGGCTGGCCCGGCGGTTCCTCGGCGAGATGCTCGATCTCGGTCTGCCGACGGCGACCGAATTCCTGGACCCGGTCAGCCCGCAGTACATCGCCGACCTCGTCTCCTGGGCGGCGCTGGGCGCGCGCACCGCCGAATCGCAGATGCACCGGCAGCTCGCTTCCGGCCTCTCGATGCCCCTCGGGCTAAAGAACGGGACCGAGGGTTCCATCCGCAGTGCGATCAATGCGATTAAGGCGGCCGCGCAGGGCCAGTCCTTTCTCGGGATTGCCGCGGACGGTCACGCCGCGGCATTCCGCACCGCGGGCAATCCCGACTGCCATATCGTCCTGCGCGGCGGCACCGACGGCCCGAATTATTCCGCGGCGCACCTGGCCGCCGTCGGGCACCTGCTGCACCGGGCGGGCCTGCCGCAGACGATCATGGTTGATTGCAGCCACGACAACTCCGGCCGCCGGGCCGACCGCCAGCCCGGCATCGTCGCCGGGGTCGTGGGCCAGAGGCTCGCGGGCAACCGCTCGGTCATGGGCCTCATGCTCGAGAGCCACCTGTTCGGCGGCGCGCAGAAGCTGGCGGGTCCGCCGGGGAAACTGCGCTACGGGGTCTCGATCACCGACGAGTGCCTCGACTGGATCTCGACCGAGCGCTGTCTCCGCGCGACGCATGCGGCGCTGGCGGAAGCCGCGGGCGGCGACAAGATCGCCGCACCGGACCGCGCGGTGGTGGCGGTGTGAAGACCGCCGGCCGCCTCAATGCGCACCGTCGAGGTCGCCCGGCTTGAGCAGCGGGGCGAACAGCGCCTTGTTGGCGCCCTTCATGTAGGCTTCCTTGGCCTCGACGGTGCCGTCCTTCACCCGGGCCATGAGGCTGTTGTCCATCGTGATCATGCCGTCGGCGGCGCCGCTCTCGATGATGCCGCGGACATTCGCGATCTGGCCGGAGCGGATCGTGTTGGGCAGCGCCTCGTGCTGCAGCAAGATCTCGTGCACGGCGACGCGCCCCTTTGGCACCTTTTTGCACAGGAGCTGGGCCACCACGCCCGACAGGCAGCCGGCGAGCATGACGCGCACCTGGTTCTGCTCCTCGGCGGGAAAGGTGTTGATGATGCGGTCGATCGTCTTCGGCGCGTTGTTCGTGTGGAGCGTGCCGAACACGAGCATGCCCATCGAGGCGCACGACAGGGCCAGCTTGATCGTCTCCATCTCGCGCATTTCACCGAGGAGCACGATGTCGGGGTCGTGGCGCATCGCGCCCTTCAGCGCCGCGCCGAAGGTCTGGGTGTGCTCGCCGACCTCGCGGTGCACGATGACGGACTTCTTGCAGGTGTGGACGAACTCGATCGGGTCCTCGATGGTGATGATGTGCCGGGCGAAGTTCCGGTTGATGTAGTCGATCATCGCCGCGAGCGTGGTCGATTTGCCGGAGCCGGTCGGGCCCGTGACGACGACGAGGCCCTGGTCGAGGTGGCAGAGCTTCTTCAGCGCCTCGGGCAGCTTCAGCTCCTCGAAGGAGATGATCTTCGCCGGGATCTGGCGGAGGACGGCGGCCTGGCCCCAGTGGTTGTAGAGGAAGTTGGCGCGGAAGCGGGCGAGACCCTCGATCTCGTGGGCGAGGTCGAGATCCTTGCGTTCCAGGAATTCCGTCCAGCGCTTCGGCGGGCAGATCTCCTTGAGGTAACCCTCCATCTGTTTCGCGTCGATCGGCTTGTCGCCGATGGGCTGGAGCGAGCCGGAGATGCGGGACTTCGGGGGCAGGCCGACCGTGAGGTGCAGGTCGGACCCGCCCTTGTCGAGCATGACGCGGAGGAGGTAGTCGATGTCGGCCATGGCGTCAGGCAGCAGGGGTCGGCGCGGCCGGGGCCGCGACCACCGCGGGGTCGATCTTCTGGCGCACGTTGCGCGTGGTGACGTTCAGCAGGGCGGTCTCCTTGGAGATTTTCTTCTGCGAGAAGAGTTCAAAGACGACGTTCTCCATGACGCACATGCCCTCCTTGACGCCGGTCTCCATGACGTTGCGCAGGCCGGAGGACTTGCCCTCGCGGATGAGGGCCTGGATCGCGGTGTTGGACACCATGATCTCGCAGGCGGTCACGAGGCCGCCGTTGATGCCGGGGAGCAGGCGCTGGCAGATGACACCGCGCAGGCTCTCGGCGACGCTCGCGCGGATCTGCGTCTGCTGGGAGGGCGGGAAGACGTCGAGCAGCCGGTTGAGCGTCGTGGACGCGTCGCTCGTGTGCATCGTGCCGATGACGAGGTGACCGGTCTCGGAGGCGCTGATGGCCATCTCGATGGTCTCAAGGTCGCGGAGTTCGCCGATGACGATGACGTCGGGGTCCTCGCGGAGGGCGCCCTTCAGCGCGGTGAAGAAGGACTTGGTGTGCGGGCCGACCTCGCGCTGGGTGACGTTGCAACCCCGCGGGGCCTGCACGACCTCGATCGGGTCCTCGACCGTGATGATATGGTCGGAGCGCTTTTCGTTCAGCTCGGCGACGAGCGCGGCGAGCGTGGTGGTCTTGCCGGCGCCGACGGGGCCGGTGACCAAGATGAGGCCGTTGTGGTAGCTGAGCAGCTTGCGGATGGTGTCGAGGTTGCGGAGGCCGAGCTCGTCGAGCTGTGGAATGCCGGCAGGCACCATGCGGTAGGAGCCGGACGCGCCCCACTTCTGGAACATGAGGTTGACGCGGTAGCGGTGGTCCGCGTCGAGGGCGAGGGCCAGGTCAAGATCCTTGCGCTCAAGATAGATGTCGCGCAGCGGCGCCGCGAGCAGCGCGGTGTTGATGCGCAGGGACTCCTTTTCGGTCAGCACGTGGTTGGTGATCGGCGCAATGGCGCGGTGCTTCCGGACGAAGGGCGACGAGCCGGCGGAAAGGTGCAGGTCGCTCGCGCCGTATTCGCCGGCGGCGACGAGCAGCTTGCGCATGGCTGCGGCCAGGGCGTCATCATCCAGCGAACTGATCTGTTCAAAGTCGAACTTCGGCATGTCGGCCGAGATCTTGACCGAGCGCGCCTGAACGGGTGCCCGGGCGGGGGCTGCGGCGGCCGGCAGCGGGGCTGATTCCTCATCCAGGAAGGGATTGCCGGGGGGCGGGCCGGACTTGGCCCGGCTCATCGCGTCAATCCCGAGCTTTTCCAGCACGTCCACATCGTGGACCACGCTGTCGTCGATCAGCTTCTGGGCGAAATCCATCAGCCCGGCGCCCTTGCCGGCGGAACGCAGGGTCGCCAGCGCCTGTTCGCGCGTGAACAACTTTTGGTCCAGGGCGAGCCGGACAAACCAGAGGATCTCGGAGTTCATGCCGTGCTAATGGGCGGAATGCTCTTTACCCGGCGACGGTTTGCAAGAGTTGACTGACAGCCGGCTCATTCCGCGCCGTTGACGAACCTGTAGGTCAGGGCGGCGACCGCGCCACCGGCCAGGTCGGACACCAGGTAGAGACCGAACTGCTTGGCCGACTCGAGGCCCATGGTGAACACCCCCAGGCCGACCGCCGGGTTGAAGGCCCCGCCGGAAACACCGCCGACCGCGACCGCGCCGGTCATGACGGTCATGCCGATCGCGAGACCGTAGAAGGAATTGCCGCTGGTGCCCTTCGCCGTGGCTACGTTCAGGACCACCCAGGCCAGCGCGAAGGTGAAGAGGAACTCCACGATGGCGGACGGCACGGTGCCGTGCAGGGCGGGCGCGGCGGGCTTGCCCACGAAGATAAAGGTGACGATCAGGGCGGCGACCAGGCCCGCGGCGAACTGGGCGACCCAGTAGGGGATGACATCCTTGGTCTCGCATTTGCCGCGGATGAACACGGCGAGGGTGACAGCCGGGTTGAAATGGCCGCCGGACACATGGCCGCCGGCAAAGATCATGACCATGAGCGAGGCGCCAATGGCGAGGGGGGCGAGGGGGGCGCCGCTGCGGACGGCCATGCCGACCGTGAAAACGAGAAAGAACGTACCGATGAACTCGACGAGATATTTTTTCATGGGGTGCGGAGGGATTCCACCCGGACGACCGGGGGAGTCGAGCCGGAAACCGGCGGGGAGCACCCGGCCGGGGAAAAACCCGGGGCTTGCATGGACCGCTCACCGGCTGTTCGCTGGCTCCCTGACCTCATGAAACTCATCGATCTCAACCGCCAAGGCGGCATCGGCGCCAATTCACTGCTCTTAATGATCGGCGACCTGAACATCCTGGTCGACTGCGGGCTGAACCCCAAGACGCCTGGCGTCGGCGCCCTGCCGGACCTCGCGCTCCTGCGCGACATTGAGCTCGACCTTATCATCGTCACGCACTGCCACCTCGACCACATCGGCGGGCTGCCGGTGGTCATGCGCCAGCACCCCAAGACCCCGGTGCTGCTCACCCAGTCGAGCCGCATGCTGATCGAGAAGATGCTGCACAATTCCGCCAACGTGATGCAGAAGCAGAAGGAGGAGGACAATATCCCCGGCTACCCGCTCTTCACCCACAAGGAAATCGAGGGCCTGACCCGGCGCTTTGTCGGCCTGCCCTTCAAGAAGGTTAAGAAGATCAAGGGCAAGCGCGGCGAGATCGAGCTCATGTTCCATCCCTCCGGCCACGTGGCGGGTGCCACGGCGGTGGAAATCCACCACGGCATGCGCAAGATCTTCCTCACCGGTGACGTGCTGTTCGAGCACCTGCGCACGCTGAAGGGCGCACACTTTCCCATCGGCCACTTCGACACCCTGATCATCGAGACGACCCGCGGCATGACGGAGCGCGCCTACGGCAAGGAGCGCGTGCATGAGATCGCGCGGCTCATCGACTCGATCAACGACACGATCGCCAAGGGCGGCTCGTTCCTCCTGCCGGTCTTTGCCCTGGGCCGGATGCAGGAGCTGCTGGCGGTGTTCCACGACGCGCGCCGTTTCGGCCGCCTGATCGAGTGCCCGATCTATGCCGGCGGGCTCGGCATCGGCCTCTCCGAGCTCTTCGACGAGGTTTCGCGCAAGACCAAGGACGTGCAATTTGACCGCCGAATCCTCAGCGACCTGAACCTCCGCAAGCTGCCGCGCAAGATTGCCCCCGGGCAGGAGCCGGCGCAGCGGGGCCTCTACATCGTCAGCTCCGGCATGCTCGTCGAGCGCACGCCCAGCTATGCGCTCGCCTCGGGCCTCCTCGGCCACGCGCGCAACACGATCGGGTTTGTCGGGTACTGCGACGCGGACACCCCGGGCGGCAAGCTGCTCGCGACGAAGCCGGGGGCAACCTTCGTGTTCGAGGCCCTCGACGTGAAGGCCAAGGTCCGCGCCCGCGTGGACCGCTTCGAGCTCAGCGGGCACGCGGAACGCGGCGAACTGCTGGAATTTGCTGTGCAGACCAAGGCGCGGAGCATCGTGCTGACCCACGGCGATCCCGACGCGCGTGATTGGTTCAAGTCCCAGCTGGCCGAACTGTTGCCCAAGGCCAAGGTCATCGATCCCGTGCCGTTGCGGCTCTGCGAGGTTTAAGCGGATGCGCCGGCGGCGTTGCGGGTGAAAGTCGCAGGTTGAAAGTTGAAAGACCGGAGCCCGGCGGCACATTCCGGTGCTTGCCCCTGATCGGCGAGTCTCTCAACTCTCAGCCTTCACCTTTCCACACCCACCATGGCCCAGCCCGAAGCCCCCAAGATAATCTTCTCGATGATCGGCGTCTCGAAGAAGATCGAGCGCAAGGAAATCCTCCGCGACATCTCGCTGTCCTTTTACTACGGCGCGAAGATCGGCGTGCTCGGCCTCAACGGCTCCGGCAAGTCGTCGCTCATGCGCATCCTGGCCGGCATCGACACCGACATCGACGGCCGGGTGCACTTTGAGCCCGGCTACCCGGTCGGCTTCCTGCCGCAGGAACCCGCGTTGACCGCCGGGGCCACCGTGCGCGCCTGCGTCGAGGAAGGGGTGAAGCACCTCACCGACCTGACCGCCGCCTACGACGCGAGCTGGGATGAACTGTCGGCGGCCGAGGACGACAAGGCGAAGGACGCCATCAGCGACCGGCAGGCCAAGCTGCAGGAGCAGATCGACCACCTCGGCGCCTGGGATGTCGCCCCGATGGTGGAGCAGGCCATGGACGCGCTCCGCTGCCCGCCGGGCGACGCCATCGTCGACCACCTTTCCGGCGGCGAACGCCGCCGCGTGGCGCTCGCGCGGCTGCTGCTGCAGAAGCCCTCCATCTTGCTGCTGGACGAGCCGACCAATCATCTGGACGCCGACAGCGTCAACTGGCTCGAGCAGCATCTCAGCCGCTACGAGGGTACCGTCATTGCGGTGACGCACGACCGTTACTTTCTGGATAATGTCGCCGGCTGGATCCTGGAGCTCGACCACGGGCACGGACTGCCGTTCAAGGGCAACTATTCCTCGTGGCTCGAGCAGAAGCAGGCGATGGCCGTGGTGGCCGAGCGCACGGAGAGCAAGCGCCAGAAGGCGATGGCGCGCGAGCTTGCCTGGATCCGCCAGTCGGCCAAGGCCCGGCAGTCCAAGGGACAGGCGCGCATCAATGCGTACGAGTCCATGCTCAAGCAGGACGTCGCCGAGCAGGAGAAACTCTTTGAGATCATCATCCCGCCCGGGCCGCGACTCGGGGCGCTGGTGGTCGAGGCGCAGTCGGTGAGCAAGGCCTACGGCGACAAGCTGCTGTTCGACAACCTGGGCTTTGCGCTGCCGCCCGGCGGCATTGTCGGCATCATCGGGCCCAACGGCGCGGGCAAGACGACCCTGTTCAAGCTCATCACCAACCTGGAGAAACCCGATGCCGGCGCGTTCAAGGTCGGCGAGACAGTCAAGTCCGCCTACGTCGAGCAGTCGCGCGATTCGCTCGAGGGAAACAAGACCATCTGGGAGGTCATCAGCGACAGCCAGGAAGTCATGACCCTCGGCACCCGCTCGGTGAACAGCCGGGCCTATTGCGCCCAGTTTGGCTTCACCGGCGCGGACCAGCAGAAAAAGGTCGGCGTGCTGTCCGGCGGCGAGCGCAACCGCGTGCTGCTCGCGCGGGTGCTCAAGAGCGGCGCCAACCTGCTGCTGCTCGACGAGCCGACCAACGACCTCGACGTGAATTCCATCCGTGCCCTCGAAGAGGCGCTCGAAACCTTTGCCGGCTGCGCCGTGATCATCTCGCACGACCGCTGGTTCCTCGACCGCGTGGCGACGCACATCATGGCGTTCGAGGGCGACAGCTACGTGCACTGGTTCGCGGGCAATTACACGAGCTACCTCGAGGACTTCAAGAAGCGGAAGGGCAAGGACGCGGACCAGCCGCACCGGATCAAATACCGGAAGCTGACCAGATGATTTTTTAACCACGAAGGGCACGAAGGACCGCGAAACTGAACTTGCCGGACGGGACAGGGCTTGAGCTGGCACGCAGGCTGCGTTTGGCTGGTACCATGAAATTACGCTACTGGCTGGTCGCATTCTTCGTCGTGCCCGCTTCGTTGCTCGCCGGCCCTGTGTTCATCAAGGCCGGGCGTTTGATCGACGGCCACGGCGGCGCGCCGCTCGCGCCGGCGATGGTGCGGATCGAGGGCGACCGGATCACCGAGGTCGGCTCCGCTCTCCCGGTGCCGGCGGGCGCACAGGTGATCGATCTCGGCGGCGCCACGCTGCTGCCCGGCCTGATCGACCTGCACACGCACCTCACCATCCGCTACGGGGAAAACTGGGAGAAGCAGCTCGTTGAAACCACGCCGGCCCACGCCGCGCTTTGGGGCGCCTACAACGCCCGCCTGACGCTGCTCGCCGGGTTTACCACCTGCCGGGACATGGGCACCACGTGGCCGTATGTGGACGTCGACCTGCGCGACGCGATCGCGGCCGGCGCCGTGCCGGGACCGCGGCTGTTTGTGGCGGGCAGTTACATTTCGACGACCGGCGGGGCGGGTGACGCCAAGCAGTTTTCCGACTATGTGCAGGTTCCGCTGGTGGACAACCTCGCCGACTCGCCCGACGAGGTGGTCAAGCAGGTACGCAAGAATTTCAAGCACGGGGCCGACTTCATCAAGCTGCTGGCGACCGGCGCGGTGCTCTCGCTAGGGATCACCCCGGGGGCCCAGCAATTCTCCGACGAGGAAATCCAGGCGGCGGTCAAGGAGGCGAACCGGTGGGGCCGGCAGGTCGCCGTGCACGCGCACGGCATCCAGGGGATCAAGGCGGTCATCCGGGCCGGCGTCCGGACCGTTGACCACGGGTCGTTCCTCGATGACGAGGCGATCGCGATGCTCAAGGCGACCAACCGGCACACGTTCTACGTGCCGACGCTTTATACCATGGTGGCGCTCGAGCGCGACGGCGCGCACAACGGCGTGCCGGAGTCGGAGCTCGCCCGGGCGCGCATGGTGCGGGTGCCGATGCAGCTCGGGTTCCAGCGGGCGCTGGCCGCGGGGTTGCCGATCGGTTTTGCCACGGACTCCGGGGTCATTCCGCACGGTGAGAACGCGGAGGAGCTGGCCGTCCGCGTCGTCCTGGGTGAGGCGCCGATGGCCGCCATCGTCTCCGCCACGAGCCTCAATGCAGAGATTATGGGCTGGGGCGACCGGGTCGGCGCCGTCGAGCCGGGCAAGTTTGCCGACCTGATCGCGGTCGCCGGCGATCCGCTGGCCGACATCAAGCAGCTGACGCACGTCGGTTTCGTGATGAAGGGCGGCGTGGTCTACAAGGACGAGCTGGGGAAGAAGTAGGGGGTAACTGCTTCGGGAAAGGGGTAGCCGCGTTGGAGCATCGCGACAACGTGGTCGCGCCCGAACCACGCTTTCGTCTCCGACTCAAGCGCGGCTACAGGAATACTTGAACCGCTTACTCGAAACCGAACAGCCCCGACATATCGCGGCGTTCCTTCTTGGTCGGCCGGCCTTTCCCGCGTTCGCGTGCCAGCATGTGCTCGATGCCGGCCTGCTTGGCGCGTTCGTACTCGGCCGGCGGCGTCAGGTCGGCCATGAATTCCGGCAGCAGCTTGGCGCCGACCCGCGACTTGGGCAGGCCGGTGACCTTGAGTGTGCGGGTGATCATCCCGACGCGGACGGTGATGGTTTCGCCGACATGGACATCGCGGCCGGGCTTGGCCTCCAGTTCGCCGATCAGCACCTTGCCCGCCCGGCAGGCCTCCGTGGCTTCGGGGCGCGTCTTGAAGGCGCGCACACTCCAGAGCCATTTGTCGAGCCGGGGATCGTCCATTGCGGCTATTAAACAAAGCAACAAATCACCAAAGGCCAAATCCCAAACAAACTCCAATTCCGGAGTTTGTGCCTGGGTTTGTTCCATTTATTTGGACCTTGGCACTTTGGCCTTTTGGGATTTGCGCCACGGGTCGCCCGTGGTGCCCTTGCGCGGGAATAAAAGCTGGCTAGCCTCCTCCCACGTCCATGAAAGTCCGGACCCTTTTAACCCTTTGCTCCCTCCTCGCTGCCATGACCGCCTCGGCCGAAACCAAACCCGCCTCGAAAACTGAATTCGCCACCATCGGGGGCGGATGCTTCTGGTGTATGGAAGCCGTCTTCCAGCACGTCCCGGGCGTGCTGCACAGCGTGAGCGGCTATTCCGGGGGCCAGACCGAGAATCCCACCTACGAGCAGATTTGTGCGCACGGTTCCGGCCACGCCGAGGTCGTGCAGCTGGAGTTCGACCCGGCGGTGATCAGCTACGAGCAGATCCTCGCGATCTTCTTCGAGGCCCACGATCCGACCACGCTGAACCGCCAGGGGGCGGACGAGGGCGACCAGTACCGCTCCGTGATTTTCTATCATGACGCGGAACAGCAGAAGGCGGCCGCCCGGGCGAAGATCGCGGCGCAGGCCCACCACGAGGACCCGATTGTCACCGAGATCGTGCCGCTCGTGAAATTCTGGCGCGCCGAGGACTACCACCAGGATTACTTTAACCAGCACCCGAACCAGGGTTACTGCGCCTTCGTCATCAAGCCCAAGGTCAAGAAGCTGCAGGACCACGGCGTGATCAAGCAGGACTGAGGGTAGACGCAGGGCCGTCGCTTGTCAGCCCTAGGCTTTGCGACGGCTGAAGCGGCGGTACTACAAATCCAGAGAGCTCACGCCGCCTGCGTCCCCTGTGCGCGCTGCCGCCGCTGCTTGACCATGCCATCGGTCACGTGGTCGAGCCAGCGGATGAACCAGACGGGGTGGGGGCTCAGGAATTCCTTGGCCTCGGAGGTCTCGCCGTGCTTGTAGAGGATGCCCGGGATGACGCAGGTGCCGAAGACCCAGTCCGCGACCGGCAGGATGAAGAAGCCGGAGATCGCCTCGTTGCAGTCGATCACGGCGTGGTGACGCAGGTGGAAGCTGTAGATCTTCCGCCAGAAGCCGCCCCAGCTCGGGTGCTCAATGAGCGGGCCCCATTTCTCGAAGGACCAGTGTTCGATGGCGTGAAAGATCTCATACAGCATCAGCGACGCCGCGAGCGAGCCGTAGCCGGCGACAAACCACGGAAAGGACGGGGCCAGCCACTGCAGCAGGAGGAAGAACGGCGTGAGAATGGCCGCGAAGATGGCGAACGTGTACCAGGGAAAGAAGGAGGCTTCCTGCTGTTCCTTCTCCGTGATCGGGTAGAAGTTTTCCACGAAGTTGACATCGAGGCCGCCCGGCGTGCGCCGGCGGGTAATGCGGGTCAGGCTGTGGTGGTGGGTATGCTGCTTGTAGAAGTAACTCAGGAAAGACACCACCGGCTTGTGCAGCACGTAGCGGTGGAAGAAATACTCCATGAAGCAGTTGAACAGCGACAGGCCGAGGAAGGCCGCGAGCAGCTTCCAGAGCGGACCGCCGACCTGGGCATGCAAGACCGGGTGCGGTGCGAGCAGCCAGACCAAGGCGATGGCGCCGGCCAGGGACACGGCGACGACAAACAGGAACAGGGGGAGGGAGAACTCTTTCTCCACGTGGGGTTGGGGGGAGGCAGGGGGCATGCGCCTGGAATGTCCCCGGTTTTTCGCCGCTTGGCAATTGCCGATAATGATGGCGGCGTCAGCCGCGCCGGTCCAGTGGCCGCTCGACTTCCTGTATTTCTGCATACACTGCGCTCATGACCGAAGACCAGGGCAATGAACTCAATGGGGCCGTCGTAACCGTGGATTTTGTCCGCCACCGCAACGCGCTCCTCGTGCGGGCCGACCTGGGCCCGTTGTTCACCGACTATTACCTGCATCTGGCGGACAACCACCTGCGTTACACGCCGGAGCAGGATACGGTCTTTAAGAACGGCCTGGCGGCCTTTGCGCTGCATTGCGCCTCGCGGCCGCGGCAGGAGCACCTGGCCTGGACCCTCAGCTTCCAGGAGCCGCGGCTGAACCTCTTCCTCGCGGGCGACAACGAGGACTGCACGGTGATCGGGCGGCTCTTCACCGAGAACGTGCGCGTGGCGGGACAGAACACCTTTTACAGCGACATCGTCCCGCGCCGCGGCATGGAGTCCCGGCGTAGCGTGGTGAATTTTTTCGGCAGCGACGCCTTTGCCGCCGCCACGGACTATTATGCCCGCAGCGAACAGCGCCCCGTGCGGTTTTTCCACCTGGCCGGCGATGAGTACGCGATGCTGGTTTCCCAGCCGGACTGCGACCTGGCGTGGTTTAGCTCGGTGGACGCCGCCGCCGTGGGCGCGCTCGCGCAGGCGGAGACCCTGGCCCGGATCGAGCGCCGGCTGTACCGCTGGCAGTGCGGCTGCAACCAGCAGAAAATCCTCGGGGCGATCGCCCCCGCCTTCCGCGCGGATCCACACGGGGTCTTCGGCGACGATGAATCCATCCACGTGGAGTGCCCCCGCTGCGCCAAGCCCTATGTCCTGACGCGCGAGGCGATGGAGGCGTATCTGGCCGACACCCAAAAGGGCGGGGCGTGAGCGAGGCCGGGCGCACCATCTGGGCGGGCCTCACCACGGCGTCGCCGCTCGATCAGGCCAACCTCGTACTCGGCATCCTTGGCGTCTGGCTGATGATCCGCCGCAGCCTCTGGGCCTTCCCGGTCGGGCTGGCGGCCGTCACGGTCCAGGCCGTGCTGTTTGTCCGGTCGAGGTTTTATGCGGATGCGGCGTTGCAGGGGCTGTATTTCGCCACCTTCGCCTGGGGCTGGTGGCACTGGGTGCGGGACCGGGCGGCGGCGCCGGAACTGCCGGTGACCAGGCTGTCGGGCCGCGCGCGGGCCGTGACGCTGGCCCTCGCGGCGGGTGCGACCGTGGTCTGGGCCCTGCTGCTGCAGCGGTGGACGGATGATGTCATGCCCTGGCGCGACGGGTTCATCGCGGCGTTCATGGTGGCGGCCCAGATTCTGCAGGTGCGGAAAAATCTCGAGAACTGGCCGCTGTGGGTGGTGGCGAATTCCGTCGCCGTCGCCTCGTACTGGCGCGCGGACCTGGCCTACACGGCCTTTCTCTATGCGGTGTACCTCGTCATGGCATTTGCCGGCTGGCGGGCGTGGCACAAATCCCTGAAGGTTCAGGCGTGACGTCCCGCATCGCCATCTTCGGTCCCGAGTCGACGGGCAAGACGCAGCTGGCGCAAAAGCTTGCCGCGCACTTCGGCGTGCCGCTGGTCGCGGAGTACGCGCGCGAATTCTGGGACCAGCATGGCGCCATCACCCTGGAGGACATCCCCGGGATCGCGCGCGAACAGGCGCGGCGTGAGGACGCGGCCGCCGCGACCGCCGGCCGGCTGATCATTTGCGACACGGAGTCGCTCACGACCGTGCTGTGGAGCGACCTGCTTTACGGCACCTGCCCGGACGCGACCCGACGCGAAGCGGACCGGCGGGCGCGGGGCTATGCGCTCTACCTGCTGCTCGACATCGATGTGCCGTTTGCGCCCGACCCGCAGCGCTGCTTCCCGGATCCGGCGGACCGCGAGAAATGCCTGCGCCTCTGGCGCGGCGCGCTGGAGCGACGCCAGCTCCCGTTCCAGCTGATCTCCGGCAGCTGGGCCGAGCGCGAGCAGCGGGCGATCGCCGCCGTGCAGGGGATGGGGTGAAGCGGCCGGCCGGTTACAGGTAGTGCTCGTAGTCCGGCTGGTACATCTGGCCCGTGACGTGCGCGGCCATGTCGGCGGGACGGATCTGCCGGGCCAGGCCGCGGTTGAACGCGGTCTCGGCCACGGCGATGGCTATGGCCGTCGAGACCTCGCGGATCCGCGTGAGGTCGGGGAAGATCCGGCCGATCGCGAGATCGCCCTCGGTGACGAGGCCCGCAAGGGTCTTGGCGGCGACAAAGAACATCTCGTTGGTGACGCGCGAGGCCTGGCTGGCAATGACGCCGAGGCCCACCCCGGGGAAAATGTACGAGTTGTTGCCCTGGCCGGAGACGTAGGTGCGCCCGTCGAGGGTGACCGGGGCAAAGGGACTGCCGCTGGCAAACACGGCACGACCCTTGGTCCAGGTGTAGGCCTGCTCGGCCGTGCACTCGGACTTGGAGGTCGGGTTGGAAAGGGCGAAGATCAGCGGGCGCTGGTTGAGTTTGCCCATGACCTGCACGACCGGCTCGGTGAACGCCCCGGCCATGCCGGACACGCCGATCAGCGCGTGCGGCTTGAGGGCGGCGACGGCGGCGGCGAGATCCTTCTCGGGCGCGTGGTCGTGGGCGAAGCGGAGCTTGTGCTCGACCAGGTCGGTGCGGCTCGCGACGACGAGGCCCTTGGAATCGAAGAACCAGCACTGCCGGCGGGCCGTGGCCTCGGAGACGCCCTCGGCCTTGAGCGCGTCGACGATGAGGTCGCCGATGCCGATGCCGGCTTCACCGGCGCCATAGAACAGGATGCGCATGTCCGTGAGCTTCACCCCGGACAGGCGGGAGGCGGAATACAGGCCGGCGAGCGTGACGCCGGCCGTGCCCTGGATGTCGTCGTTGAACGTGCAGATCCGGTCCTGGTAGCGGTGCAGGAGGC
The DNA here is from genome assembly GCA_903898675.1 of uncultured Verrucomicrobiota bacterium. Taxonomy (GTDB): domain Bacteria; phylum Verrucomicrobiota; class Verrucomicrobiia; order Opitutales; family Opitutaceae; genus Lacunisphaera. Next base: position 227,576 of record CAIUGM010000022.1, on the reverse strand, counting down.
TGAACGCATTCGCGTTGCCGAAATCCTCGAACTGAAGGCAGGCCTGCGGGAACATCTGCTGCACGGCCTTAACCAGCTCATCGACGAGATCATCGTAGGCGAGGCCCCGCAGCCGCTTTTGGGGCGTGCCGATGTACAGGGGATCGGCCAGCAGGCTCTCGGTGTTGGTGCCGACATCGAGCATGATGGGCAGGCATTGGGCCGGGTGGATGCCGGCGCAGGCGGTGTAGAGCGAGAGCTTGCCGACGGGAATGCCCATGCCGTTGGCGCCCAGGTCGCCGAGGCCGAGGATGCGCTCGCCGTCGGTCACGACAATCATCCGCACATCGGCGTACGGCCAGTTGCGGAGCAGCTGCACAATGCGGCCGCGGTCCGACGGAGTGATGTAGAGCCCGCGCGAACGGCGGAAGATGTGGCCCCATTTCTGGCAGGCCTGGCCGACGGTCGGCGTGTAGATGATGGGCATCATCTCGTCGAGGTTGTCCATCACCACGCGGTAGAAGAGCGACTCGTTCCGCTCCTGCAGGGAGATCAGGTAGATGTACTTCTCGAGGTCACTGGTCTTGCGCCGGAAGCTTTCCAGCACGCGGTGGACCTGCTCGGCCTGGCTGTGCACCCGGGGCGGGAGGAGCCCGCGCACCCCGAGGGCGTCGCGCTCCGCGTCGGTGAAGGCCGTGCCCTTGTTCAACAAGGGATCATGCAGGAGATCGACGCCGCGTTTGCCGTGAAGGTAATTTTTCATGTTTTGAATCCGCCTGGATCGACGGAGGGGTGGAGTGATTGAAGTCGGAGTGTAACCGACCGGAGGGCCATAAACCAATGGTGCGATCGCCCCACCGGACAGTAATGACGCATTTGCGCCCCTGATCCGCCGACGGCTAATAAATCGCCGATGCCAAAAAATGCGTGGCATTTGGCGAGTTGTGCGTTGAAGCCGACCGGCTTTCCGGCAGAACGCCCCACGGATCCATGCTCACGGAAGATTATCTCCAGCGCTTCGGCGGACTCACCCGGCTCTACGGGGCGGCGGCACTCCCGCGCCTCGCGGCGACGCACGTCGCCGTCGTCGGCGTCGGGGGCGTCGGGTCCTGGGTCGTCGAGGGCCTCGTGCGCTCCGGCATCGGCGCCATCACCCTGATCGACCTCGACGACGTCTGCCTCACCAACGTCAACCGGCAGCTCCCGGCCCTCGACGGCAACATCGGCCGGCCCAAGGTCGAGGCGATCGCCGAGCGCGCCCGGCTGATCAATCCCTCATGCCGGATCACGACGGTCAGCGACTATTTCACCGCGCAGACCGCGGAGCGGCTGCTCGCGGTGCGCTATGACTGGGTGGTGGACTGCATCGACCTGATGTCCACCAAGGCGCTGCTGATCGCCGGGTGCACGCGGCGCGGCCTCGGGGTGCTGACGGTCGGCGCGGCCGGCGGGCGGCGGGACGCCTCGCGCATCCGGGTCAGCGATTTCGGCGGCTCCCATGGCGACGAGCTGCTGCGGCAGGTCCGGAAAAAATTGCGCCGCGACCACGCCTTCGCGAAGGGCGAGGGCCACACCTACGGCATCCCGTGCGTCTGGTCGCAGGAGAAACCGGTTTATCCCTGGGCGGACGGGACCTGCTCGACCGAGCCCGAGCCGGGCTCGAACCTGCGGCTCGACTGCGCGACCGGGTTCGGCACGGCGGTCTTCATCACCGGGGCGTTCGGCTTTGCCGCGGCCGGCGAGATCGTGCGGCAGGTGGCGGCGGGGAAACGGCCGGACGGGACCGCTGATCCCGCCCCGGGCGGTTGATGGCGTCAGCGCCCCCGCCCGGCATCGAACAGCCGGTGGAAATTTGTCTCCACCTGCGCGGCCAGGTCTTCGAGGGCCACACCGCGCAGTTCGGCCAGCGCGGCGTAGGCGAAGGTGAGATTGGCGGGATGATTGATGTCGGCCCCGTCGGGACCCACGCCGAGCGGGAAACGATTCTGCTCCGGGGCCGGGGCCTTGGCCGGTGCGTCGGTTTCGACCAGCAGCCGGTCGGCCGGGATGTGCCGGAAGTTCTCCAGCCGGTCGGCGTGCCGCGGCTCCAGCAGCTGGAGGTTGAAGGAATAATAGGCGCCGAGGTCGGTGAACGCCCCGATCATTTCCGCCGGGCCCGTGTAGCCGTGGAGGAGGAAACCCGGCGCAGGGAGCCGGGAGCTCTTGAGTACCTCAAGCAGGGCGCCGAACGCCTGCACGCAATGGATCGCGGTGGCGCGGTTGAGTTCGGCGCCCAGCCCGAGTTGCGCGGCCAGAACCTCGCTCTGTTCCGCCAGCGGGGCGATGCGCAGGCCGGCGATGCGGGGATCATTCGGCTTCACGCCGTCGATGATCCAGCGGTCGAGCCCCACTTCGCCAATGGCGGCGTGAGGCTCCGCGAGCAGGCGCGCACGCAACGCGGCCAGCCAGCCGGGGGAGCGGTTGCCGGAGTCCCACGGATGCACGCCATAACTGGGCAGGACCCAGTCGTACTGGCCGGCGAGTTCGGATACGACCGGCCATTCCTCCTCGCTGGTGCCGTTGACCACGGCCCGGCGGATGCCTGCGGCGCGCAGCGCGGCGTCAACGGCCGCCCGGTGAGGGGTCAGGGTGTCGAAATGGAAATGCTGGTGGGCGTCGTAGAATTTCGGGGTCACGCCGCGCGATAGTACACAAAAACGCGGTTTTCGCCAAGGGGGCAGGGCGGGCAGGGTGCAAACCAGCCCTTAAGCCGGCGGGTGAAATGGCCGTTATGGATTGGAACCACGGAAGGAACCACGTCCATGACGGACCAAACACTCATCGATCTACCTGAAATAAGACTGCCCCGCGATCTCGCGTGGCGGGTGAAATTCATCGAGGCCGTCGATGAACACGTGCGCTATCTCGGTGTGGCCGGACGATTTGAGCCGCCCCGGTTCTTTGGCTATTACTTTGCCGGCATGCACCCCGTGGTGCTGGCCGGGCACTGGAAGGTCACCCTGGATTCATCCCCGCTCCTCTGGCGGTTGCGCGCCATTCTGGAGCGGATGACGGAAAACCGGTTCAATATTGCCGCCAAGTCAGCCGATCAGGTGCCGGAATTCATGCTGGTCCATGACCGTCATGACGGGTCCTGCTGGCTGTGGGGCTTCAACCAGGGCCGGCGCTTTCTCGAGGCGCATGAGCCGATGGATAACACGGCGGAGAACGCCGAGGGGCCGACGGGCGAGGAGAACCGCCGGATGCTAGGTCCCTGATTCCAGCCGGGCGGTGGCAAAATCACGGATTTTTGCGCGCACGCTGCGCAAGCCGTTGAGCCGGGTCGGCGAGAGATTCCGGGCCAGGCCGATTTCCTCGAGCAGGATGGGTTCGGTCGTGGCGACCTCGGCGGGCGTGGCTCCGCTATAGAGGTCGCAGACCAGCTTCAGGAGTCCGCGCACCAGCGGAGAATCGGCATCGCTGCGGAAGCGGCAGCGCCCTTCGGTGACCTCGGACACGATCCAGGCCTGGGAAATGCAGCCTTGAACCCGGTTGCCCTCGGTGCGGTCCGTATCGGACAGCGGCGGCTGCTTCCGTGCGCGGTCCACGACCGCGGCCAGCCGCTCGTGCGCATCGTCGATGATGGTGTAGTCGGCAATGAGTTGCTGTTGCTTTTCGGCCAGGGTCACGGGCCCAAGGCTGGCCCGGTGGTGGCGGCTTGCAAGCCGGCGGGCGGCTGCTTGATTTTCGGGCATGGTGAATCCCATCGCCCTCAGCTGGTTCTGGCGCGGACTCAAGGGTCACAGCATCACCTTCGCCGCGCTGTTTGCCTCCGTGCTGCTGGGCGCGTCGATTTCGGGCGGCCTGCATTACCTGCTCGCCGCCCTCGGCATCCACTGGCTCTACGTGATCATCCTGCCCGTGCTCCTTTTCAGCTGGCTCAACAAGAAGGAGCCGCAGTGGTTCCCCGACCAGGCGCGCCGCCGGATGATCGCCCGGAGTCTTTTGTTTGGCTCCCTCTTGATCGCGTTGCTCGTCGGCCACTTTCGGCCGGCCCAACCGGCGGACGACACATCCCCACCGACGTCCGAACCGGCGGCGCCGCGCGGTTAGGCCGCCGCGATCAAGGGCGGCATCGGGCACCCGAGAGCGTCCGACACGGCGCGAAGCAGCTCAGCCTCGATCGGCAGGATATTTCCATCCTGGCTGACCGCGTGGGCGGCGGCGAACAGGACCTGCTGCTTGACGGGATCGGAGGCGGTGCCCAGGCGGTTCAGGGCGGCGTCCAGCTCCTTGAAATCCCAGGTGTCGGCCGCGGTGAAGGAGAGTTGCAGGCTGATCGTCGGCAGCTGGCTGACGCCGGCCGCAAAGGCCGCGACTTGCGTGCCGCGGGTTTCCCCCGCCGCGCTGGCCAAGATGGAAAGCACGAGGCCGATCTCCCCGGCGACGGCGGGCAGCGCGAATATTGCCGGCCGGGCATGCTGGTCGGGCTGGCGGGCGCGCACCACATGGCGGAGCAGCGCCTTCTGGATCATGAATTCAAAGACCGAGATCGTGCCGTCGGCCATGATCAGCGCATCCGTGCAGCGGTCGAATCTGGCCAGGTCCGCGTCGGGCAGGTTCCGGATGGCCGGCAGGGTGAGGCTGACCAGTGCCTGGCGGGCCGCGGCGGGCGTTTGCGCGACGGCCGGCAGCAGCGCGCGGGTCGCTTCCAGGGCGGCGGCGTTGTCGAGCGAGTCGATCAGCGCGAGTTGTTTTTCCCGCACGGGGGCCTCGTCGTCGAGCAGCAGGGCGTAAACCATCGCGGCCGCCTGGGTGGGGCTGCGGGCTGCGTCGCGCAGGTTGGCCGGCACCTGGGCGAGCAGGGTTTGCGCATATTCCACGTGCTGGGGCGTCAGGCTCCCGATGGCGGCCATGGCCAGCAGCGGATCCTGGCTGATCGGCGGCGCGGCGCGGCGCGGCGCGAGACCGGCCGACACAAAGGATTCATGCGCCACGTCCACGACCTCGGGCGGCTCGATGAACTTGCCGTCGAACTGCGGGTCCACGGCGCGGATGCGCTCGTCGAGCGGGGGGTGCGTGGCCCAGAGGCCGCCGAAATTCGAGCGGAAGCCCTGGGCGAAAAAGAAATGGCTGAACTGGGCGGCGTCCCCGTGCGTCAGGTCGGAGCCGATCGCGTAGCCGCCGATTTTCTTGAGGGCGCCGGTGAGGCCGCCGGGATTGCGGGTGAACTGCACGGCGGAGGCGTCGGCGAGGAATTCGCGCTGGCGCGACACCGCCGCCTGGATGAGCTTGCCGAAGAAGTAACCCACATAGCCGACGATCATGAGGGCGAGGCCGATGCCGAGGATCAGGCCGCCGCCGCCCTTCCGGTCGTCACTGGTCCGCACCCGGCCGCGGCCCATCGAATAGAGGATGCCCCGGCCCAGCAGGCCGATGACCAGAATGCCGAACAGGATGGCGGTCAGCTTCACGTTGAGCCGCATGTCCCCGTTGAGAATGTGGCTGAACTCATGGCCGATGACGCCCTGCAGCTCGTCCCGGCTGAGCTTGTCGAGCGTGCCGCGGGTGACGGTCACGACCGCATCACTCGTCGTGAGCCCGGCGGCGAAGGCGTTGATGCCCGGCTCCTCGTCGAGGACATAGACCGCCGGCATCGGCAGGCCCGAGGCGATGGCCATTTCCTCGACGACATTCAGCAGCCGGCGTTCGGTCAGGACGGTGGTATGGGGATCCAGGCGCCGGCCGCCGACCAGTTCCGCAATGGCCGCGCCGCCCTCGCACATCTGCGACCATTTGTAGAGCGAGGCCAGGCCGACGACCAGCACCGTGCCGGCGGCCACGCCCGCAAACAGCGACGGATCCCAATACCCGGTGCGCCCCGGGGCGCGGGCGGCATAATCGCCGTAGCGGCTGGAGCGCTGGCTGCGGGCACTGGCCTGCTGCATGATCAGGATCGCCGCCGTGTAACCGGCGAGCACGGTCCCGACCACCGCGAGCACGAAGAGGCAGACGAGCCAGTTGGTGCGTTTCTTGGCCCGGGCCTGAGCCTCAAAGAAGTCCATCGGACAGGGGCCGGAGCGCGGCCGCCTCAGGCCGGCTCAACGAACACGGCCGTGCCGTAGCAGAGCACCTCCGTCACACCCGGCGAAACCTCCGTGGCATCGTAGCGCAGGCCGATGATGGCGTTCGCCCCCGTGGCGGCGGCATGCCGGCACATCCGCTCGTAGGCGTCCTGCCGGGCGTGTTCGCACAGCTCCGTGTAGAGCGTGATGTCGCCGCCGAAAATGGTCTGGATGCTGGCCCCGATGTTGCCGATCACGGAGCGCGAGCGGACGACGATGCCGCGGACGGAGCCGAGTTCCCGGGTGATGCGGAAACCGGCGAGGGTAAAGGCGGTGGTGTTGTGCATGGCGGGAAAATCCGGCGGGGCGGCTCAGTTGAAGCTGACCTTGGGCGCGGCGCGCTCGGCGGCGTCCTCGATCTGGAAGAGCTGGGCCTCGGTGAAGTTGAACATGCCCGCCAGGACGTTGGTCGGGAAGGACTCGCGCGTCGTGTTGTAGGTCATGACCGAGTCGTTGTAGGCCTGCCGGGCGAACGAGATCTTGTTCTCCGTGGAGGTCATCTCCTCGGTGAGCTGCATCATGTTCTGGTTGGCCTTGAGGTCGGGGTACTGCTCGGACACGACCATCAGGCGCGACATGGCGCCGGTCAGGCCGCTCTCGGCGGAGAGGAGGTTCTTGACCGCGCCGGCGTCGGCCGGGTTGGCGGCGGCGGCCTGGGACGCGGTGTAGGCGACGTTGCGGGCCTTGATGACGGCCTCGAGCGTGCCGCTCTCGTGTTTCATGTAGCCCTTGGCCACCTCGACCAGGTTGGGGATCAGGTCGTAGCGGCGCTTCAACTGGACGTCGATCTGGGCAAAGGCGTTCTTGAACCGGTTACGCAGCGCGACGAGGGAGTTGTAGATGCCCGCGACCCAGAGGCCGAGGACGATGGCGATTAACAGCAGGACGCCGAGGACGATCAGGACAGCACTCATAGAATGTGGTTGGTTTGAACTAAACGGAAGCGAAGTTGTCGAAGCTCAGTGGAGGGCGCGAGAAATTTCATGTTACACGACCGGGGCATGTTTGGAGTCGGGGCGGGGCGGCAACCCGCCCGGCGCACCACCGCGCGCTTGCCACGGGAAAGCGGCGGCTGCACGCTGTCGCGGTCCATGATGAAGTGTGCGCGGTTAATTTTTCTTCCCCTGGGATGGGCGGTCATCCGCCTGTCGGCGCAGGTCGCCAGCCCGAGTCCCCTGGTGGATCCGCTGGCCGCCGCCGCGACGGCCCCCGGTGGCTGGATTGTCGCGGAAGGCCGGGCCGATGATGCCCTGCACGCCGGATTTCCCGGGACCGCGGCGACGCTTTACCAGGAAGTCCTGCGCGATCCCGCCCTGCCGGCCGAGTCGCGGCAGCGGGTGACGCTGGGCCGGGTGACGGCGCTGCTGGACGCCGGCGAGCCGGCGGCCGCGGAAAAATTGCTCCAATCCTATGAGGGGCCGCGCAACTCGGCCTACCAGCTGCGCGCCGGACTCATCGCGGCCAACGCCCGCCGGATGCCCCAGGCCAAGGCGGCGCTGGCGGCCGGCAAGGCGGAGGATCTGCCGGCCGTGGACCGGGCCTGGTGGTATTTTCTGCAGGCCACCGTCGCGGATGCGGACAACGACATCGAGCGGCGGAACCGGGCTTATGAGGAGGCTGCCCGGACGGCGGTATCGGACACGCAGCGCGCGCGGTTTGCATTGGGGCAGGAGCAGGCCCGCCTGCGCTCGGGCCAGTTGAACGAGGCGCAACTCGCCACGCTGCGCGACAACATGGACCGTTTCCAAGGCACGCGCACCGGCTACGATGCGGTGCGCACCTATGCCGCGGCCCTCGCCGGACTCGGCCGCGCCAGCGAGGCTCAGGGCGTCTTGCAACGCCAGCTGGCGGTATTGCCGGCCACCGAGCGGAATGTCGCCGACCAGTTGCGACTGGTGCTGGGGTTGATCGCCGGCGAGACCAGCGACTCGGGCCACCGGGCTTTCCTGGAATTATTGCGGGCCGGCCAGAAACCCGAAACCCAGCGGCTCGCCCTGCAATTGCTGGCCCACGGGGCCAGGACCACGGCTGACCGGGAGCAGTTGCGCCGCGACCTGACCGAACTCATCGTCGCACCGGTCCAGCACCCGATCATCGAGGACCTGCTCCTCGCCCGCGCCCAGGCGGCGCTGGCGGACAAGGTCTACGAAAGGGCGGAAGAGGACGCGCGGGCCCTCTTGCAGCGTTATCCGGGGTCAACCCTCAAGCCGGCCGCCCTGGGCGTGCGGCTTTCGGTGGCGTGGGACCTGAAGCGCTACCGCACCGCCGCGGATGTCATCGCGGAGCTGCGGACGATCACCGCCGAGGGCCGCGAGCGGGCTGAACTGGGCGTGCTGCTGGCCGAGGCCTTTTTCCGGTCGGAAGACTTCAAGAATGCCGCCGATGCCTACGACGCGGCGTTGCGGGAACTCCCGGCGGTGGTGCCGGCGGGCACGCTGATTTTCCAGCGCGTGCTGGCGGACATCGGTGCGGAACAGCTCGACGCGGCCGCCCGCCAGCTCGACGAGGCGGCGGTGAACCCGGCGTTCGACCAGGTCAGCCGCTGGCAGGCGGAGTGGAACTTGATGAAGGCGATGCAGGTGCGCGGGCAGGCCCAGGCCGCCTACGCCCGGGTAAACCAGCTGCTCACGGGTCCCGCCCAGGGCGTGCCGGAGGACCTGCGCATCCGGCTGCTGTGGCTCCGGGCAAAACTCTCGTTTGATAACGGCCAGCTGGAGACGGCCCTGCACCAGGCCGATGATCTGCTCGCGCTGCTCCAGCAAGGCGGCCAGCTCGAGGCGGGCTTGCGCGCGGACGTGACGGGCACGACCCAGTTGCTCCGGGCGCAGTCGCTGCTGGCGCTGAACCGGGACACCGAGGGCCTCGCCATGCTCGAGAAATTGCGCGCCGATTTTCACGGGTCCAAGTCCGCGCAGTATTCCTACCTGATGCAGGCGGGGCACCTTACGCAAAAGGGCGACATGGCCGGCGCGCAGGGCGTGTTGATCAGCTTTGTCGACAACGACGAATACAAGAACAGCGAGTACGCCCCGCTGGCGCTGTATGAGGCCGCCTCGAACCTGGACCGGCAGGGATTGGACCGCCAGCTGAAGGAAGGTTACAATCTCCTCGAGCGGCTGATTGATACCTACCCGCGAGACGAACTGGTCTTCTATGCCCGGCTGAAGCAGGGCGACCTGATGCGGAAGCTGAATGATTTTGCGACCGCGCGGCAGCTGTATGAGTTTCTGGTCAACGATTACGCCGGCCATCCCGGGGAGCTTATCGCCCAGCTGGCACTGGCGGATACCCTGTTCGCCCAGGGCGCGAACAACCTCGTGAATTACGAGAGCGCCGTGACCATCTACGAGCGGTTGCGCGACCTGACCTCGGCGCCGGTCGACCTGCGCGCCGAGGCCGGCTTCAAGTGGGGTCTGGCCGAGATGAAGCGCGGTCAGGCGGCCAAGGCCGAGGCGGCGCTCTGGTCGGTGGTGGACACCTTTCTGCTTGATGCCGGCCAGGCCGCGAACCTGGGCGCGAAGGGCCGCTACTGGGTATCGCGCTCGCTGCTGGAGCTGGCGCAGATCGCCGAGGACGCCGGCCGCCTCGACGAGGCGCAGCGGGCCTACCACCTGATTCTCGACAACAAACTCTATGGCGCGGCGCAGGCGCAGGCGAAGCTGGCCCGCTTTGTGCCCGCCGCGGGAGCGAAGCCGTGAGCTTTGGCATTTACGCGCGAATCGAGCCACCCATGATGCCGACAATTTCATGAGAGCCTTCAGCTACAGTGTATTCGCCAAGGGCGGCCCGGTAATGTGGCTGCTCGTCCTGCTGGGACTCGTGGCGGTGGTCATATTCATCGAGCGCGCGCTGTTTCTGCACCGCGGCCAGATCCGCTCGACGGAATTTCTTGAGGGCATCAAGAACCTGCTGCTGAAAAACCGGCTGATGGAGGCGTTGACGCTGTGTGAGGAGACCCCGGGTCCGGTGGCCAAGGTCGTGAAGGCCGGCCTGCGGCATGCCACGGACGACGAACCGGCGCTGCGTTTCGCCCTGCAGGAGGCGGCCCTGGTGGAGATACCGATCCTGGAGCGGCGCATCAGTGCACTGGCGGCCATCGCCCAGATCGCGCCGCTGTTCGGCCTGCTCGGCACGCTGCTGGGCATGATCAAAACTTTCTGGCAATTCAACCAGGGCGGCAACTATGCGACGCCCGTGGTGCTGGCCGGTGGCATGTGGGAAGCCTTGCTCACCGCCGCCGCCGGTCTGGTGGTGGCGATCCCGGCCCATCTGGCGCGCCATTTCCTAGCCGGCCGGGTGCGGGCGCTCGTGCAGGACATGGAATGGGCGGGCAACGAGCTGATGCGTTTTCTCCAGCGCGATTACCACCCGGAGCCGGGAGCGAAGCAATGATCACGCGTCCGCTGGACCTCGAGTCGCGCCTGAGTTCGCCGCCGCGCGACCTGGATTTCGTCGCCTGGGTCAATGTCGGCGTGATCGTCCTCTTCTTCGCGTTGTTCGGCTCGCCCTCCGTGCTTCTGCCGGGCGTGCCGGTTGGCGTGGCGGAATCCGGGGCCATCGAGCTCCCGTCGGTCGGCGCAACCTCGGGGAGTGCCGGGGCCGCTTCCGTGGTGGTCAGCTACCGCCGCGATAATGTGATCCTGTTCGACGGCGGCATGTATTCGCTGGCGGATTTGCGCAAACAAATGGAGGGCTACGTGAAAAAGCATCCCGGCGCCGTGATGCTGGTGCGGGCCGACCGCCAGGTTTCGATGCAGGCGTTCCTGGACTTGTGCGGCATGGCCCGATCGGTCGGATTCGCGAGTGTCCTGGTGGCCGCGGAAACGCCCGGCCCTGACACTCCGGCCAAATAGGAGGCACCGGTGCGCATCGGAAAAATCCAGATCAAACGGCGCGTATGGATTGGAATGATTTTTTCGGTCGCCATAACCGGTGCCTGGTGGATCTGGACCCGGGCCAAGCCACCAACCCTCGCGGCCGTGGCTCCCGGCAGTCTGCCCTTTGTGCGGGTGAGTGGCACCGGTCAGGGCTCAGGCGACCAGGTCTTGCGCGAGCGGGCAGAGTTGTTTGACCCGACTCCGTTGTTTTTTCCGACGGAGTGGAATTATGGCCAGCGACCCTTGCCCGAGACTGTCCGACGTCAACCCGGGCAGGTCTTTGAGAATTTCCGGGCAAACTTTACCTTCCGGGAGCAGGATATAAAGGCTTACGGGGCCGAAGTGGCAGCTACGCCTGAACGACTGGCCGATGTATTGGCACAGGGAAATGAAGCACCTTTCAGCGGAATCGGGCAGATCGACCAATTGAGAGAGCCTTTGGCCGAACGCAGCGGGTTCTTGGAAGTACGCAATTTGGGTGATGGGAAAATCATTATTCAACAAGCGCTTAAAGAATTAATTATGCCTAAGATGGGATTTTCACCGATGGAATTCATGGTGGCGGTGAGTACCTCCGGAATTGTGGGGGAGCCAGTCCTGATGACCGGGTCGAAATGGGAGGAGGGTGACGAGGAGGCGGACGCATTTTTTCGGGCCTACCTTGTAAAAACCTTTCGGTTGGCGGAGCGGCTCAGCCCTGGCCGCTATCGGGTGTTGGTTGGCCCGTAGGTTTTTTGCTTAAATTGCCAGAATCTAGTTGACGGACAATTTTACGGGCTATTCTCTGGACCTTCTTTTCTATTTTGGTCTGTGCCTTGGTCTGCCCAGATAGCTCAGTTGGCAGAGCACGTTCTTGGTAAGGACGAGGTCGCCGGTTCGAATCCGGTTCTGGGCTCCAGGCTGACGTCGGTGATCTCCGACGTTAATCAAGATCAACAACTTCAACCGCAAATAACCTACTCCAACTCACATGGCTAAAGGAACATTCGAACGCAAGAAGCCGCACGTTAACGTCGGCACAATCGGCCACGTCGACCACGGCAAGACAACCCTGACGACCGCGATTCTCTCCGCCCAAGCCCGCAAGGGTCTGGCCGAGATCAAGACCTACGCGGACATCGCCAAGGGCGGCACCGTGCGTGACGCCTCCAAGATCGTCACGATCTCGGTCGCCCACGTGGAGTATGAGTCCGACAAGCGCCACTACGCGCACGTCGACTGCCCCGGCCACGCTGACTTCGTCAAGAACATGATCACCGGTGCCGCGCAGATGGACGGTGGTATTTTGGTGGTTTCCGCCGCTGACGGCCCGATGCCGCAGACCCGGGAGCACATCCTGCTCGCCCGTCAGGTCGGCGTGCCGAATCTCGTGGTTTTCCTGAACAAGGTCGACCTCATCGAGGACGCCGAGCTGCTCGAGCTCGTCGAAGAGGAAATCCGCGATCTTCTCACCAAGTATCAGTTCGACGGCAAGGCCGCCAAGATCATCCGTGGTTCCGCCACGGCGGCCCTGGAAGGCAAGCCGGAGGGTCTGGCCGCCATTCAGGCTCTGATGGAGGCGCTCGACGCCGAGATCGCCGAGCCCGCCCGCGAGCTCGACAAGCCTTTCCTGATGTCCGTTGAGGACGTCTTCTCGATTACCGGCCGTGGCACCGTCGCGACGGGCCGTATCGAGCGTGGCATCTGCAAGCTCAATGACACGGTCGAGATCGTCGGCCTCAAGGACACGACCACGACCGTCGTGACCGGCATCGAGATGTTCCGCAAGCTGCTCGATCAGGGCCAGGCTGGCGACAACGTCGGCATCTTGCTCCGTGGTATTGAAAAAGAGGGCATCGAGCGCGGCCAGGTTATCGCCGCCCCGAAGTCCATCAAGCCGCACAAGAAGGCCAAGGCCGAGATCTACGTCCTCTCCAAGGACGAGGGTGGCCGCCACACGCCGTTCTTCAACGGCTACCGTCCCCAGTTCTACTTCCGCACGACGGATGTGACCGGTATCGTGAATCTGCCGACCGGCGTCGAGATGATCATGCCGGGTGACAACATCGCGGTGGAAATCGATCTCATCGTTCCGATCGCCATGGAGAAGACCCAGAAATTCGCCATTCGTGAAGGCGGCCGCACCATTGGTGCCGGTCGTGTCACCGAGATCATCGAATAATCTCCTTAACCTCCTTCCGACCGATGCTGCCGGGGCTCCTTTGGGGGTCCCGGCTGTGTCGTCTAAAAGAAATAGAAATAACCACAGGGGTGTAGCTCAACTGGTAGAGTAGCGGTCTCCAAAACCGTTGGTTGGGGGTTCGAGTCCCTCCGCCCCTGCCACTTTCGCCCAAATCCACACATGGCAAATCCATTCCGCAGCGCCCGTATTTTCTTCGGCGAACTCGTTGGCGAGTTGCAGAAGGCCAGCTGGCCCACGCGCAGCGAGCTCAAGGATTCGACGATCGTCGTGATCGTTGCCTGCTTGTTGCTCGGCCTGTTCACGAGCATCAGTGACTTTGCGCTCTATCAAGTGGTCGACCTGTTCACATCTTGGGTCAGCTAAACAATCCGTACCGATGACCGCCCAGACTTCCACGCCCACCGGCGCCCAGTGGTTCGCCCTGCATACGCTCTCCGGCCAGGAGAACAAGGTGAAGAACTACATTGAGAAGTTCAAGAAGGCCGAGGAGCTCGATGACTTTGTCTTCGAGGTGCTGCTGCCCACCGAGGTCGTGTCTGAGGTGAAGGGCGGCAAGAAATCCACCAAGGTCCGCAAACTTTACCCGGGCTACGTGTTCATCAACATGTGCCTCTACGACGAGGAAAAGAAGGTCATCATCAAGCCCTTCTATTTTGTGAAGGACGCGGCCGGAGTCATCGGCTTCGTGGGCGGCGATCATCCCGCCCCCCTGCGCCAGACGGAGATTGACGAGATCAAGACCCGGCTCGAGGCCGCCACGGGCAAGGAAATCCCCAAGGTGACTTTCGACGTGGGCGAGGAAGTCAAGATCACGGACGGTCCGTTCATGAATCTCAACGGCCGGATCGACGAGGTCGATCCCGCGCGCGGCAAGCTCAAGATTTCCGTTTCCATTTTCGGTCGGTTTACGCCCGTCGAACTCGAATACTGGCAGGTCCAGCGCGCCTCTGAAAGCTGATCCGCCGCCCACCACTACCAACCCGCCACTCCACTCTTACCATGGCCAAGAAAATTCAAGGTTTCGTCCGTCTTCAGCTTCCCGCCGGTGCCGCTAATCCCGCGCCTCCCGTCGGTCCCGCCCTCGGCGCCCAGGGCGTCAACATCATGGGCTTCTGCAAGGAGTTTAATGCCAAGACCAAGGATCAGAATGGCATGATCATTCCGGTCGTCATCACGGTCTATTCCGACAAGTCCTTTACCTTCATCCTCAAGTCGCCCCCGGCGTCCGTGCTCCTCAAGAAGGCTGCCGGCATCGCGAGCGGTTCCGCCAAGCCCAACATGGACAAGGTCGGCAAGGTCACGAAGAAGCAGATCCTCGAGATCATTAAGATCAAGAAGGCCGACCTCAACGCGAACAGCGAAGAGGCCGCCATCCGCATGATCGCCGGTACCGCCCGCAACATGGGCATCGAAGTCATCGACTGATTTTTCATCCAACATCAACTCACCGCGGGAGTCCCTCCAGGGACGTTCGCACCGCAAGGAGTCCAAAATGCCCGTAAAACAAAGCAAACGCTACCGCAGCGCCGCCTCGGCGGCTGATCTCGCGAAGGAATACCCGCTGAAAGAGGCGGTCGAAATCCTCGCCAAATTCCCCAAGGCCAAGTTCGACGAGACCGTCGAGCTTTCCTTCCGTCTCGGCGTCGATCCCGCGCAGGGCGACCAGATGGTCCGTGGCACCACGCCGCTGCCCAATGGTTCCGGCAAGAAGGTCCGCGTGCTCGTCTTCACCGACGATCCGGCCAAGGCGCTCGCCGCCGGTGCTGACACCGCCGGCCTCGCCGACGTGATGCTGAAGATCAACGAGGGCTGGCTCGACTTCGATGTCGCGATCGCGACCACCGAGGCCATGAAGCAGGTTCGTTCCCTGGCCCGTGTGCTCGGGCCCAAGGGCCTCATGCCCAACCCCAAGTCCGGCACCGTCACCGACGACATCGCCGCCGGCATCAAGGCCGTCAAGGCCGGCCGCGTGGAGTTCAAGGTCGACAAGACCGCCAACATCGGCGTCGGCGTCGGCAAGCGCTCTTTCACGACCGACCAGATCACCGAGAACGTTGCCGCGGTCCTCGAGGCCATCGGCAAGGCCAAGCCGGCCGCGTTCAAGGGCCACTACATCAAGAGCGTCACGCTCTCGTCCTCGATGAGCCCGGGCGTGAAGCTCGCGAGCACCGAGTACAACAAATTCTAACCCGGAGACCACCGTACCATGAGAGCAGAAAAGAAATACCTGATCGACGAAGTCACCGGTCACCTCAAGAAGTCCGAGTACGTCATCGTCGCCAACTACGACAAGATGAGCGTCGAGGACATCTCGAAGCTCCGCGCCAAGCTCGCCCCCGAGAAGGCCGAGTTCCATGTCGTCAAGAACAGCTCGTTCCGCGTCGCCGCCCAGGCTTTCGGCCTGCCCGACATGGAGAGTTCGCTGAAGGGCCCGACCGCCATTGTGGTCGGCGGCAAGAATCCCTACGGCATCGCGAAGATCGTCAAGAAGTTCTTCACCGACACCCAGAAGCTCGAGGTCAAGACCGGCATCATCGACAAGAAGGCCTTCACCGCGAAGGAAATGTCGCAGCTCGCCGAACTGCCCTCGTTCGAGGCACTGCGCTCGCAGCTGCTCGGCCTGCTCACGCAGAACGCCGCCGCCTTCGTCCGCGTCCTCGACGCCAAGGTCCGCAAGGAGCAGCCCGCTGCTCCGGCCGCCTGATCCCACCACTTAACCACGAAACCATTTTTTCGGCGCAAGCCGGGAAGTCAAAAATCCAAGGAAGAGGCTAGGGGATACGTCCTTTAAACGCATTTCACTTTCCGAAATCGCTAGTCACTTCAGGAGCAAATACCATGAGCACCATCACCAAAGACCAAGTCATCGAGTGGCTTTCCAGCCAGTCGGTCCTCGACCTCGCCGCCCTCGTTAAAGATCTCGAAGGCAAGTGGGGCGTTTCCGCCGCCGCTGCCGTGGCCGCCGCCGGCCCCGCCGCCGCCGGTCCTGCCGCCGCCGCCGAGGAAAAGACCGAGTTCACCGTTGTCCTCCTCGAGGCCGGCGCGAACAAGATCGGCGCCATCAAGGAAGTCCGCGCCATCACCGGCCTGGGCCTCAAGGAAGCCAAGGATCTCGTCGAAGGCGCGCCCAAGCCCGTCAAGGAAGGCGTCAACAAGGCCGAGGCCGAAGAGATCAAGAAGAAGCTCGAGGCCGCCGGGGCCAAAGTGGAGCTCAAGTAACCACTTGGCGTTTTCTCCCCCTAGACTTCTCAATTCACCGAGACAGGCCGTGTCCAACCGCGGCCTGTCTTTCGGCTTTGTTTCATTTGTTCTTTCCGCGCAGCGCGACCCCGCGTCCCTGCGCCCCACTGCCGGTTGTTCGCTGCCGAACAGCTGAGTTCCGCTCCTTTTTTCAGTTCACATCTACACGGGAAATTCCATGGCCGACCGCACTCATACCGAACGCATTAACTTCGGCAAACTCCGCGAAGTCATTCAGCCGCCGAACCTCATTGAGCTGCAGATCAGCTCCTACCTCGAGTATCTCCAGAAGGATACGCCCGAGAAGCAGCGCAAGCCGTACGGCCTCGAGGCCGTCTTCCGCGAGGTGTTCCCCATCCACTCCTACGACGAGCGCCTGACGCTCGAGTACGTCTCCTACACGATCGGCGAGCCCAAGAGCTCCGAGATCGAGTGCCTCCGCGAGGGCACGACCTACGCCGTGCCGCTCTACGTGAAGCTGCGCCTGCGCGAAGAAGACTTCATCAAGGACGAGGAAATTTTCATGGGCGACATCCCGATGGTGACCGAGCGCGGCTCGTTCATCATCAACGGCGCCGAGCGCGTCGTCGTCTCCCAGCTCCACCGTTCGCCCGGCATCTGCTTCGAGGTCGCCACGCACCCGAACGGCAAGCTGCTGCACTCCTTCCGCATCATCCCGGACCGCGGCACCTGGCTCGAGGTGCAGTTCGACAACAACGACCTGCTCTACGTCTATCTCGACCGCCGCCGCCGCCGCCGCAAATTCCTCATCACGACGCTGCTCCGCTCCATCGGCTTCAGCAACGATCTGGATATCCTGAACCTGTTCTACACGATCCAGGAATTGAAGGTCACCAAGGCCCTCGACCTCGAGAACGTCTCCACGCTCGTCCTCGTCGAGGACGTCATCGATGCCCAGAAGGGCGTCGTGCTGGCCCGCGCCTTCGAGCCGCTGACCAAGGCCATCGTCCGCACGTTCGAGAAGCACGACATCAAGTCGATGCGCGTCATCGACACGACGGCCGACGAGGGCGCGATCATCCGCGCCCTCAAGAAAGACCCGACCCGCAACGAGGAAGAGGCGCTCAAGGAAGTATACAAGAAGCTCCGTCCCGGCGAGCCGCCGACCACCGCGAACGCCAAGGCGCTGCTCAAGCGCCTGTTCTTCGATCCGAAGCGCTACGACCTCGGCCGCGTCGGTCGCTACAAGATCAACCAGAAGCTCGATCTCAAGATCGACCTCGAGAACCGCATCCTCGACAGCGGCGACATCGTCGCCGCCACCAAGTATCTCGTCCGCCTCAAGAAAAGCGACGGCATCGTTGACGACATCGATCACCTCGGTTCGCGCCGCGTGCGCACCGTCGGTGAACTCCTCGCCAACCAGTGCCGTGTCGGTCTCAGCCGCACCGAGCGGTTGGTCCGTGAGCGCATGACCCTCTATGACCAGAGCGTCGACTCGATCACGCCCCAGAAGCTGATCAACCCGAAGGCCCTGACGACCGTGATCCGCGATTTCTTCGCGCGTTCGCAGCTGTCGCAGTTCATGGACCAGATCAATCCCCTGGCCGAGCTCACCCACAAGCGCCGTCTGTCCGCCCTCGGGCCCGGCGGTCTTAACCGCGAGCGCGCCGGCTTCGAGGTGCGCGACGTGCATCCTTCGCATTACGGCCGCATCTGCCCGATCGAGACGCCCGAGGGTCCGAACATCGGCCTCATCAACTCGCTCTCCACCTACGCCCGCGTCAACGAATTCGGTTTCATCGAGTCGCCTTACCGCGTCGTCGAGAAAGGCCGTGTTTCCGACAAGGTCGTTTACCTCACCGCCGACCAGGAGGAAGGCAAGACCATCGCCCAGGCCAACGCCGAGGTCGATGACAAGGGTAACTACATTGGCAAGGTCACGGCCCGTAACTCCGGCAACTTCCTTGAGGTCACGGCCGACGAGGTCGACCTGATGGACGTGTCGCCGAAGCAGGTCGTCTCCGTGGCGGCCGGCCTGATCCCGTTCCTCGAGCACGACGACGCGAATCGCGCGCTCATGGGCTCCAACATGCAACGCCAGGGCGTGCCCCTCCTGCAGACCGAGGCGCCGTTCGTCGGCACAGGTCTCGAGGCCCGCCTCGCGAGCGACTCCAAGACGGTCGTCATCGCCGAGGACGTCGGTATCGTCGCCTCCGTGGACGCCAAGCAGATCATCGTCACCAAGGACGGCGAGATGCCCCGCCACCCGAAGCACGACCCGAAGAACCACGTCTACGTTTACGAGCTGCGCAAATTCATGCGCTCGAACGCCGGCACCTGCTTCAGCCAGCGGCCCATCGTTAAGAAGGGCCAGAAAGTGAAGAAGGGCGAGTGCATCGCGGACGGTCCCTCGACCGACCACGGCGAGCTCGCACTCGGCCGCAACGTGCTCGTCGGCTTCATGCCGTGGAACGGGTACAACTTCGAGGACGCCATCCTGATCTCCGAGAAGGTGCTCAAGGAAGACATCTTTACCTCCATCCACGTGCAGGAGTTTGAGGTCACCGCCCGTGACACCAAGCTCGGGCCCGAGGAAATCACGCGCGACATCCCGAACATCGGCGAGGAAGCGCTCAAGAACCTCGACCACAACGGCGTCATCCGCATCGGTGCGGAGGTGAAGCCCGGCGACATCCTCGTCGGCAAGATCACCCCGAAGTCCGAGACCGAGCTCGCGCCCGAGGAGAAGCTCCTCCGCGCCATCTTCGGCGAGAAGGCCGCCGACGTGAAGGACACCTCCCTCATCGTTCCCTCCGGCGTCACCGGCATCATCATGGACGTGAAGATTTCGACGAGCCGCCTCGATGCCGAGCGCGACCGCCTGTCGCCGTCCGACCGCCGCCGCCAGGTGAAGCAGATCCAGGAAGACTACAAGACGCAGATGGACAAGTTGCGCGAGCAGCTGACCGAGGCGTTGTCGAACATCCTCCTGGGCGAAAAGATTCCGCTCGACGTCATCAACGGCCAGACCGGTGAGATCATCATCCCGGCCAACCGCAAGATCACCAAGACGCTCCTCCGCAAGCTGGCCGCCGTCGCGAAGCACATCGAGATCGATCCTTCGCCCGTCCGCATCAAGATCATGGAGATCATCGCCTCCTTCCAGTCGAAGTTCGACGAGTTGGAAGGCGACCGCGAGCGCAAGATCGCCACGATCGAGACGGGCGACGAGAACGGTCCCGGCGTCATCAAGCAGGTCAAGGTCCACATCGCCACGAAGCAGAAGCTCGAGGTCGGTGACAAGATGGCCGGCCGCCACGGTAACAAGGGTGTGGTCGCCAAGATCGTGCCCGAGGAAGACATGCCTTTCCTCCCCGACGGTACGCCGATCGAGATCTGCCTCAACCCGCTGGGCGTGCCATCGCGCATGAACGTCGGGCAGGTGCTCGAGACGCACCTGGGCTGGGCTTGCAAAAAGCTCGGCATCAAGGTCGCCACCCCGGTGTTCGACGGCATCCCGGAAAAGAAGGTCCGCGAATACCTCAAGGAGGCCAAGCTGCCTTCCACCGGCAAGAGCCCGCTCCATGACGGTCGCACCGGCGAGAAACTCGATCAGGAAGTGGTCGTCGGCTACATCTACATGATGAAGCTGAACCATCTGGTGTCGCACAAGATCCACGCCCGCGCGGTCGGTCCTTACTCCCTCGTCACCCAGCAGCCGCTGGGCGGCAAGGCGCAGTACGGCGGCCAGCGCTTCGGCGAGATGGAAGTGTGGGCGCTCGAGGCCTACGGCGCGGCACACACCCTGCAGGAGTTGCTCACGGTCAAGTCCGACGACGTGAACGGCCGTACCAAGATCTACGAGTCGCTCGTCAAGGGTGACAATACGCTGAGCGCCGGCACGCCGGAATCGTTCAACGTGCTCGTCAAGGAAATGCAGGCCCTCGGCCTCGACATCAAACTCGCCAAGCGGACCGCGCTGGGCGAGGCCCTCGGCGGCGCCCGCTAACACTTAACACAATACTGGGAGCAAAATCACAATGAGCACTGAACACGCCCGCGAAGAAGTCCGGTCCGTCCTGGGATCGGATGAGAATCAGTTCGACAACGTTTCCATTACCGTCGCCTCGCCGGAGACCATCCGGTCCTGGTCGAAGGGTGAGGTGAAGAATCCCGAGACGATCAACTACCGTACCTTCAAGCCCGAGCCGGGTGGTCTTTTCTGCCAAAAGATCTTCGGACCGGTGCGCGATTACGAGTGCGCCTGCGGCAAATACAAACGCATCAAGTACAAGGATGTCGTCTGCGATCGCTGCGGCGTCGAGGTCACCATCGCGCGCGTCCGTCGCGAGCGCATGGGCCACATCGAGCTCGCCGTGCCCGTCGCCCACATCTGGTTCCTCAAGAGCATGCCCAGCCGCCTCGGTCTCCTGCTCGACATGACCGCCCGTTCGCTCGAGCGCGTCATCTACTATGAGAACTACATGGTGGTGAACCCGGGCAAGACCCCGCTGGAACTCAAGCAGCTCCTCACCGAGACCGAGTACCAGCAGGCCATCGACGAGTACGGCGCCGACGCCTTCACCGCCAAGATGGGCGCCGAGGCCGTCCGCGACGTCCTCACCCAGCTGGACATGGTGGCCACGGTCGCCGAACTCCACGAGACGATGCGCGCCACGCGCTCGAAGCAGATCAAGAAGAAGCTCTCCAAGCGCCTGAAGGTCATTGGCGGCTTCATCAACTCGAAGTCCCGTCCCGAGTGGATGGTCCTCGAGGTGCTGCCGGTCATCCCGCCGGACCTGCGTCCGCTCGTGCCGCTCGAGGGTGGCCGCTTCGCGACCTCCGACCTGAACGATCTCTACCGCCGCGTCATCAACCGCAACAACCGCCTGCGGAATCTGATGCAGTTGAAGACGCCTGACGTCATCATTCACAATGAAAAGCGCATGCTGCAGGAGGCCGTCGACGCACTGTTCGACAACGGCCGCCACGGCCGCCCGGTCACGGGCGCCGGCAACCGCGCCCTGAAGTCGCTCTCCGACATGCTCAAGGGCAAGCAGGGCCGCTTCCGCCAGAACTTGCTCGGCAAGCGCGTCGATTATTCCGGCCGCTCCGTCATCGTCATCGGTCCGGAGCTCAAGCTCCACCAGTGCGGTCTGCCCAAGAAGATGGCGCTCGTCCTCTTCGAGCCGTTCATCATCCGCCGCCTCAAGGAACTCGGCTTCGTGCACACCGTCCGCGGTGCGCGCAAGATGATCGAGAAGAAGTCCCCCGAGGTGTGGGACATCCTCGAGGAAGTCACCAAGGGCCACCCGGTGCTGCTCAACCGCGCGCCGACGCTCCATCGTCTCTCGATCCAGGCTTTCGAGCCTGTGCTGATCGAGGGTTCGTCCATCCGCGTCCACCCGCTCGTCTGTACCGCCTACAACGCGGACTTCGACGGTGACCAGATGGCCGTGCACGTGCCGTTGTCCCTCGAGGCCATCCTGGAGTGCAAACTCCTGATGATGTCGACGAACAACATCTTCTCGCCTTCCTCCGGCAAGCCGATCCTCACGCCGTCGCAGGACATCGTCCTCGGCGCGTACTACCTCACCATTGAGCCGCGCACCAAGCCCGCCAAGGGCGTCCGCGTGCCGTTGCTCTCCGGTCTCCAGGAAGTGCTGTACGCGAAGGCGGACGGCGCCCTGAAGATGCACGACTGGATCGAGGTGCCGAATCCCGACTTCAAGAAGGACACCGTGTTCGGCAACAAGGAGCGCAAGGTGCTCCGCACGACCGTGGGCCGCGTGATCTTCAACGAGATCTGGCCGCCCGCGCTGGGCTTCATCAACTTCCCGGTGCCGAAGGGCAAGCTGGGTGACTTGATCCTCAACACCTACAAGGTCGCCGGCGACCGCGTGACGGTGGAGACGCTCGACAAGCTCAAGGAGCTCGGTTTCCAGACCGCCATGCAGGCCGGTATCTCCATCGGTATCGACGACATGATCATTCCGGAGAACAAGAAGGAAATCGTGACGGACGCCCGCAAGAAGGTCGACGAGGTCGAGTCCCAGTACAAGAAGGGCATCATCACCTCCGGCGAGCGCTACAACAAGATCATCGACATTTGGACCGGCGCCACCGACCGCATCGCGAAGGCAGTCTTCGCGAAGCTCGAGAACAACGACGGCAAGCCCGAGGTTAATCCGGTTTACATCATGATGGATTCCGGCGCCCGCGGTAACAAGCAGCAGGTCCGCCAGCTGTGCGGTCTCCGCGGCCTCATGGCCAAGCCCTCCGGCGAAATCATCGAGCGTCCGATTCTGTCCTCGTTCCGCGAGGGCCTCACGGTGCTCGAGTACTTCATCTCCACCCATGGCGCCCGCAAGGGTCTCGCCGACACCGCCCTCAAGACGGCCGACGCCGGCTACATGACCCGCAAGCTTTGCGATGTGGCCATGGACGCCGTTGTCACCGAGGAAGACTGCGGCACGCGCGACGGTATCTGGAAGAAGGCGATCTTCGAGGGCGAGACCATGCTGGTCACGCTCGCGGAGCGCATCGTCGGCCGCTTCTCGGCCGATGACGTGTACGATCCCCTCAACCCGACCAAGACGATCGTCGATTCCGGCGAACTCATCACCGAGGAGCTTTCCAAGCGCATCGAGGATTCCGGCATCGAGCGCGTCAAGGTCCTGTCGCCGCTCACCTCCACGAGCGAGCAGGGCATCGACGCCAAGTCATACGGCATCAATCCCGCCACCAACAAGGTCGCGAAGATCGGTGACTCCGTCGGCATCATTGCGGCCCAGTCCATCGGCGAGCCCGGCACGCAGCTCACGATGCGTACGTTCCACATCGGTGGCGTCGCTTCCGCCGGCTCGAAGAATCCCGAGATCAAGGTCCGTAATTCCGGTATCGTCAAATACCGTGGCCTTCGCCTCGTGCAGACCGCGGAGGGCTTCAACATCGTCCTCAACAAGACCGGTTCGCTCCAGATCATCGACGAGAACGACCGCGAACTCGAGTCCTACCCGATCGTGGTCGGTACCTTCCTGTCCGTCACGGACGCCGCGAAGGTCACCAAGGGCCAGACGATCGCCCAGTGGGATCCCTACAACATCCCGGTCCTCTCCGAGAAGGCCGGTACGCTCCACTTCAAGGACATGATCCCTGGGGTGACCGTGAAGCGCGAGCTCGACGAATCCACCGGCCGCATCGCGACCGTGGTCATCGAGCACAAGGAGGACCTCAATCCGCAGATCGAAGTCCGCGACGACCATGGCAAGCCGGTCGCCGCCTACTCGATCCCGACGGGTGCGCAGGTTTCCGTCGCCGAGGGTGACATCATCACCCCGGGCGCGCTCCTCGCCAAGACACCGCGTCAGGCGTCCGTCACCAAGGACATCACCGGCGGTCTCCCGCGCGTCGCCGAGCTGTTCGAAGCCCGTCGTCCGAAGGAAGCCGCTGAGATGGCCCGCATCGAGGGTGTCGTTTCGTTCGAGGGTTCGATCCGCGGCAAGCGCAAGCTCGTCGTCCGCCAGGAAGAGTCCGGCACGGAGGAGGAACATCTGATTCCGCACGGCAAGCACATCATCGTGCAGGCCGGCGACGTCGTCCACAAGGGCCAGCACTTGACCGAGGGTTCCGCCGATCCGCATGAGATCTTGGAAATCCTCGGGCCAACCGCGCTGTACGAGTTCCTCATCGGCCATGTGCAGGAAGTCTACCGTCTCCAGGGCGTGTCGATTAACGACAAGCACATCGAGGTCATCATCCGCCAGATGCTCCGCAAGGTCCGCATCTCGGATCCGGGTGACACCGAGTGGTTCTGGGGCGAGCAGATCGACCGCGTGGCCTTCCTGCGCGAGAACAAGCGCATCGACGCCGCCGGTGGCAAACCCGCCGAGGCCGATCCGATCCTCCTGGGCATCACCAAGGCCTCGCTCGAGACCGAGAGCTTTATCTCGGCCGCCTCCTTCCAGGAGACGACTCGCGTCCTCACCGACGCCTCGACGCTGGGCAAGGTCGACCACCTCAAGGGCTTCAAGGAAAACGTCATCATGGGTCACTTGATTCCTGCCGGCACGGGCTGGCCGGGCTACAAGAAACTCAAGGTCACACTCCCGCTTGGAGGAGACATTCCGATGGACGAAGCCCCCAAGGCCTCGGCCGAAGCGAGCTAAGCCCGCTGCAGACAACTTCAAAGCCGCGGACAAAGGTCCGCGGCTTTTTTATGCCCGCCCAGGGCCGTCGTAGCCGCACTCTCACCTTCGGCTCCAGCGCAGCCATAATCTAATACACGTATCCGCTTTTCACTTGAGCGCAGGGTAGGGGCGCTTGCCCGAAGCGCCCAGCCTTTTGAGGGCTCCAGTCCCTACCCGGTTTGCTCAGCCTAGTGATGAAGAACCGTATCAGCTGGAAAAACGGGGTTGGTTCTGAGTGTGACAAATCAACCCGGTGCGTTCTTAGAAGGGGAAGAGCCGATTTGTGAATAACTTTTCCTTAGTTTATTCGATTTAACTCTTGAACTACAGTCTGGCGACCTGCTTTTCTAATCGTCCCTATCGTCACTTACAGCCTCCGCAGCCAAACTGCTGGGGCACCTGACGTCACTAATTCGGCGGTTTTGCCCTCGGATTTTGTGTTTCCACTCAAAGCGCGAAATAGTGCTTGCCGGAGGCTTCGTCTCCGGTAGGTTCCGCGCCCCTTTCCACTTTTACCAACCTTCCATTTCACCACATGCCAACCATCAACCAACTCGTGAGAAAAGGACGCCGCCAGATCAAGGCGAAGTCCAAGGCTCCGGCGTTGCAGGGTAACCCCTTCCGCCGCGGTGTCTGTGTGCAGGTCATGACCCGCACGCCCAAGAAGCCGAACTCGGCCATCCGCAAGGTCGCCAAGGTCCGCCTCACGAATGGTACGGAAGTCATTTCCTACATTCCGGATGAGGGCCACAACCTGCAGGAGCACTCGATTGTGCTCGTGCGTGGCGGCCGCGTGAAGGATCTCCCCGGCGTTCGTTACCACATCGTGCGTGGCACCCTCGACGCCACCGGCGTGGAGAAGCGCCGCCGCTCCCGTTCCAAGTACGGCGTCAAGCGCCCGAAAGCCGCCAAGGCCTCCTAATCCCCGTTCTTTTTAAGCCGCCATGTCACGTCGTCGCAAAGCTACCCGCCGCATCACCATTCCGGATGTTCGTTACAACAGCCCGCTGGTCACGCACCTCATCAATGTCATCATGAAGAGCGGCAAGCGCACGCTTGCCGAGCGCATCGTCTACGGCGCGTTCGAGCGCGTGAGCGAGAAGCTCCAGAAGGGCGACCCGGTCGACCTGCTGATGGGTGCAATGGAAAACGCCCGCCCGAAGCTCGAGGTCAAGAGCCGCCGCGTCGGTGGCGCCACCTATCAGGTGCCCGTGGAAATTTCATTTGAACGCCAGGAAAGCCTGGCTCTCCGCTGGATCGTGCTGGCCGCCACCGGCCGCAAGGGCACGCCGATGCGCGAGGCCATCGCCGCCGAGATCATCGACGCGTACAACAACACCGGCTCCGTGGTGAAGAAGAAGGAAGAGATGCACAAGATGGCCCAGGCCAACCGCGCCTTCGCCCATCTCCGCTGGTAAGGAATCTTTCGCATGTCCGTCGCTTCTCCCATCAATATCACTGTCGTCACCGACAAGGCCAAGGTCTCGCCGGTCAACTCGAAGGACCGCCCGTTCCCGCTCGAGTGGACGCGCAACATCGGCATCGCCGCGCATATCGACGCCGGCAAGACGACCACGACCGAGCGCATTCTTTTCTACTCCGGCGCCGTCCATAAGATGGGCGAAGTCCACGAGGGCACCACGGTGACCGATTGGATGGAGCAGGAGCGCGAGCGCGGCATCACGATCACCGCCGCCGCTATTTCCTGCGCCTGGAACGCTTCTTGGGGTCCCTGGAAGGGGATCAAGCAGCGCATCAATATCATCGACACTCCCGGACACGTGGATTTCACGGCTGAGGTGGAGCGTTCCCTCCGCGTGCTCGACGGTGCCGTCGCCGTGTTCGACGCGGTCGCCGGCGTACAACCCCAGTCCGAGACCGTCTGGCGCCAGGCCAACAAGTACCGCGTACCGCGCATCGCCTTCATCAACAAGATGGACCGCGTCGGCGCCAATTTCCACCGCTGCATCGACGACATCCGCACGAAGCTCAAGGCCAACGCGCATGCCCTCTATCTGCCGATCGGCGCCGAGGAGAATTTCACCGGCCTGATCGATCTCGTGCAGAACGTGGCCTATATGTTCGAGGATGATCCCAAGGATCCCTTGGGCATGAATCCCAAGACGGTGCCGATCCCGGCCGAGCATGCGGCGATCGCCAAGGAATATCGCGACAAGCTGATCGAGGCCGTCAGCGATTTCGACGACGTCATCGCCGAAAAATATCTCAACGGCCAGGAGATCAGCATGGAAGAGCTGATGCTGGGCGTCCGCAAGGCCACCATTTCACTTCAGTTCACCGGCGTGTTCCCCGGTTCCGCCTTCAAGAAGAAGGGCGTCCAGCGCCTGCTGGATTGCGTCGTCAATTACCTCCCCAGCCCGATCGACGTTCCGCCCATGCAGGGTCAGGACAGCGATGGCAAAACGGTCGAGGCTGTGGTCAACGACAAGGCCAAACTGGCCGGTCTCGCGTTCAAGCTCTGGAACGATCCCTTCGTCGGCCGCCTCGTTTTCTTCCGCGTCTACACCGGCCAGCTGCCGCGCGGTATGTCCCTCTACAATCCCCGCACCCGCCGCACCGAGCGCGTTTCCCGCCTCGTCCTCATGCGCGCCATCGAGCGCGAGGAAATCGAAGTCGCCTACGCGGGTGACATTTGTGCGGTCGTCGGCATCAAGGACGTCATCACGGGCGATACGCTCTGCGACGAGGATTTCGATATCCGTCTCGAGCCACCGTCGTTCCCGGAGCCTGTCATCTCGATGTCCATCGAGCCGAACTCCAAGGCTGACCAGGAAAAACTCGGCATCGCACTCCAGCGCCTTGTCGCCGAGGACCCGACCCTGCGCGTCAAGACCGATCAGGACACGGGCCAGACCATTCTCGCCGGCATGGGCGAACTGCATCTCGAGATCATCATCGACCGCATGAAGCGCGAGTTCAAGGTCGAGGCCACTTCCGGCAAACCCCAGATCGCCTACCGTGAGACCATCCAGAAGGGTGCGGACGGCGAAGGTAAGTTCATCCGCCAGTCCGGTGGCAAGGGCCAGTACGGCCATGTCGTCGTCAAGATTGAGCCGAACGAGAAGGGCAAGGGCGTCGAGATCATCAACGAGACCGTGGGCGGCTCGATCCCGAAGGAATTTATCAAGCCGTCGACCGACGGTCTGCTCGAGGGCGCGAACAATGGTGTCATCGCCGGCTTCCCGGTGGTGGACGTCATCGTGCGCATCGTCGATGGCTCATTCCACGACGTCGACTCGTCCGAAATGGCGTTCAAGATGGCCGGCATCTTCGCGTTCAAGGACGCGATGAAGAAGGCCAACCCGATTTTGCTCGAGCCCATCATGGGCGTCGAGGTTACCACCCCGGAAGAGTATCAGGGCGACCTGATGGGCGACATCAACCGTCGTCGCGGCCAGATCCAGGGTATGGATAACAAGAGCGGCGCGTGCATCATTACGGCACACGTTCCCCTCGAACTCCTTTTCGGTTACGTCACCGATATCCGCTCCCTCTCGAAGGGCCGTGCCAGTGCCTCCATTACGCCGTCTCACTTCGCCCAGGTCCCTAACTCGCAGCTTGCCAAGATCGTCGAGACCAACGCCAAGGGCCCGGCCCGCACCTGATTTTTAACCCTCGTTCTTTATACCGTCATGAAAGGTCAACGCATCCGCATCAAACTCCAGGGCTATGACTATCGCGTCATCGACCAGTCAGCGCTGGAAATCGTGGAAACCGCCAAGCGCTCCGGCGCCCGCGTCTCGGGCCCGATCCCGCTCCCGACCCACATCGTGAAGCTTTCCGTCAACCGCTCCCCGCACGTCGACAAGAAGTCCATGGAGCAGTTCGAGTCCCGCACGCACAAGCGTCTCATCGACATCCTTGAGCCCACTGCGCAGACCGTCGACGAGCTCAAGAAACTCAATCTCCCGTCCGGCGTGGACATTACCATCAACGTCTAAACTTTCCCTCTCACATACCATCTTAGCAGCCAGCCGGCTTCCGCCGGCCCTTGCTAAAGTAGGTCTAAACAAACGGAACTAAACCCTCCACCTACCACTTAGCCCATGATCGCTACACTATTAGGAAAAAAAATCGGCATGACCCAGGTCTACGACGCTCAAAACGTCTTGGTCCCGGTCACCGTGGTTGAAGCCGGCCCGTGCCCGGTCGTTCAAATCAAGACCATTGAGTCTGACGGCTACAACGCCGTGCAACTCGGCTTCGGTGCCCAGAAGGCGAAGAACGCCTCCAAGGCCGAATCCAGCCACGCCAAGAAGGCCGGCCTCGATTCCACACCCCGCGTGCTGAATGAAGTCCGCCTCACCGAGGCGTTTTCCGGCAAGGCCGGCGACGTCATCACGGTCGCGGTCTTCGCGGAAGGCCAGATCGTCGACGTGATCGGCGTTTCGAAGGGCAAGGGCTTCCAGGGCGTCGTCAAGCGCTTCCGGGTCGCCGGCGGTCCCGCCGCCCACGGCTCGATGTTCCACCGCCGCATCGGTTCGGTCGGTATGCGCCAGACCCCCGGCCGCGTCTGGAAGAACCAGCGCATGCCCGGCCACATGGGCAGTGATTTCCGCACCGTGCAGAATCTGCGCGTCGTGAAGATCATCGCCGAGAAGAACCTGATCCTCGTCAAGGGCGCCATCCCCGGCGCCAACGGCGACGATGTCATCATCCGCTCCGGCAAGAAAGCCAAGCCGGCCAAAGCCTAAGCCCCGGAGAACATCATCCCATGAAGCTCAAAATTTTCACACCCGACGCCACGCAGAGTCACGAAGCTGATTTCAACTTCCCGACCTTCGAGGGCACCAAGGGCCTGCAAGCAGTCAAGGAAGTCGTCGTCGCCCACCGCGCCAACGCCCGCCTCGGCACCCACTCCACCAAGACCCGCGGCGAAGTCCGTGGCGGTGGCAAGAAGCCGTGGGCCCAGAAGGGCACCGGCCGCGCCCGCGCCGGTTCCAACCGCTCGCCGCTCTGGAGCGGTGGTGGTGTCGTGTTCGGCCCGAAGCCCCGCGACTATTCGAAGAAGATCAACGGCAAGGTGAAGGCCCTCGCTTTCAACCGTGCCCTGTTCGACCGCGTGTCGGCCGGTGACGTCAGCGTCATCGAGACCTTCACCGCCAAGGACGCGAAGGCCAAGGTCATGAACCTGGTCATCGGCCGCATCGCCCCCAAGGGCAAGGTGCTCATCGTGGACGCCCCGTTCACGACCGAGGCAACCCGCGCCGCCCGCAACCTGAAGCGCGTCACGCTGCAGGAAGCCTCCAAGCTTAACACCCTCGATCTCGTCACCTTCAGCTGGATCGTCGTTTCCAGCAAGGCGCTCGAGAAGATCATCGCCCGCGCCAACGGAGCCCAGTCATGATTAACGCCGATAAAATTCTCAAAAGCATCCGTCTGACGGAGAAGTCCAACAAGCTCTCTTCGAATTACGGCCAATACACCTTTGAGGTGTTCCCGTCCGCCACGAAGCACACCGTGCGCGCCGCCGTCGAGCAGACCTTCAAGGTCAGCGTCACGCGCGTGAACATCATGAACCGCAAGGGCAAGCCGAAGAAGTCCCGCCGCGGCCTCCCCATCATCAGTTCCGCCAGCAAGCGCGCCATCGTCACCCTGAAGTCGGGCGACAAGATCGAGCTCACCTGAGCCCCGGAGACCACCCACCATGGCACTTAAATCATTCCGTCCCCTTACCGCGTCCCTCCGGTTCACCACCCTGAACCGCCCGGATGACATTTCCAAGAAGCGCCCCGAGCGCTCGCTCGTCGAGTCCAAGAGTAAGACCGGCGGCCGCAACACCTACGGTCGCATCACGTCGCGCCGTCGCGGCGGCGGTCACAAGAAGCTCTACCGCATCATCGACTTCAAGCGCACCAAGCTCGACATGCCGGCCAAGGTCCAGGCGATCGAATACGATCCCAACCGCACCGCGCTCCTCGCGCTCCTCGCCTATACCGACGGCACCAAGAGCTACATCCTCGCGCCCCAGGGCCTGAAGGTGGGCGACGCGGTGTACAGCGCGGTGAAGACCGACACCAACGATTTCCGTCCCGGCAATTCCTTCCAGCTGGCCGGCATCCCGCCCGCCACCAAGCTGCACGCCGTCGAGCTGCTGCCCGGCCGTGGCGCGCAGATCGCCCGCTCCGCCGGCACCTCGGTCGAGCTCGTCGCCATCGAGAACGGTTACGCGCAGATCAAGATGGCTTCCGGCGAGACCCGCCTCGTGAACGCGCAGTGCCGCGCCACGATCGGCGAGGTTTCCAATGCCGACCACAGCAAGCGCAAGCTCGGCAAGGCCGGCCGCAACCGCTGGCTCGGCCGCCGTCCGCGCGTGCGCGGCGTCGCGATGAACCCGGTCGACCACCCGAACGGTGGCGGTCAGGGCAAATCGAAGGGTGGTGGCGGTCGCCAGCACCTCGTCTCGCCTTGGGGCCAGCTCGCGAAGGGTTTCCCGACGCGCCGCCGCACCAAGCTGTCCAGCTCCTTCATTCTCATCCGCGCCAACGGCCGTCCGCCGCGCGGCAAGAAGTAACCCCCGCTTTAACTCCTACTTCGTCCCACCATGGCACGTTCGATCAAAAAAGGTTACTTCGTCGATTACCACCTCCTGGAGAAAATCCAGAAGGCGGCCAAGATCGCCGGCACGCGCAAGCCCATCCAGACTTGGAGCCGCCGCTCAACCATCACGCCCGAGTTCGTCGGTCACACCATCAGTGTGCACAACGGCAAGAGCCACGTCGCCGTGTACATCACGGAGAACATGGTCGGCCACAAGCTCGGCGAGTTCGCCCCCACGCGCATCTTCAAGTCGCACGGTGGCATGACCCGTAAGGAAATTTGAGGCCTCGGCCCAACCGGAACACCACCATGGAAATCCAAGCTCTCACCCGCAACGCGCACATGTCGCCCAAGAAGGTCCGCGAAGTCGCGCGCCTCATCCAGGGCCGCAGTGTCAACGAGGCCATCGACTTTCTCACGCTCATCCCGCGCAAGTCGTCCCGCCTGCTCGTCAAGACGCTGAAGAGCGCCGTGGCCAACGCCGAGAACAACAACAGCATCTCGGCCGACCAGCTCGTCGTCCATCGCGCGCTGATCGAGAACGGCCCCGTCCTCAAGCGCTTCAAGGCCGGCGCCCGCGGCTCCGCCAAACCCCGCGTCAAGCGCATGTCACACCTGCGCATCATCCTCTCCGACGGCAAATCCAACTAACTCTTACCATGGGACAAAAGACCAACCCAACAGGCTTCCGCCTCGCCGTCCGCCGCAACTGGCAGTCACGCTGGTTCGCGCGCAAGAAGGATTTCGCCAAGCTGCTCCACGAGGACCAGGTCATCCGGACCACCCTGATGGAAAAACTCAAGCAGGCCTCGGTGCCGCGCATCTTCATTGAGCGCGCCGGCAACCGCGTCCGCGTGAAGATCTTCACCGCCCGCCCCGGCATTGTCATCGGCAAGAAGGGCCAGGAAGTGGAGAACATGAAGGCGCAGCTCGCCAAGCTCACAGGCAAGGAAGTCCTGCTCGACATCCAGGAAGTCAAGAAGCCCGAGATCGAGGCCCAGCTTGTGGCCGAGAACGTCGCGCTCCAGCTCGAGCGCCGCGTCGCCTTCCGCCGCGCCATCAAGAAATCCATCCAGATCGCGATGTCGCTCGGCATCGACGGCATCAAGATCCAGTGCTCCGGCCGCCTCGGTGGCGCCGACATCGCCCGCCGTGAATGGCAGCGCCAGGGCCGCATCCCGCTGCAGACCCTGCGCGAGAACATCGATTACGGCTTTGCCGAGGCCCAGACCGTCTGGGGCAAGATCGGTGTCAAATGCTGGATCTGCAAAAAAGACGAATCCAACTAACCCTCTGACCCGGCTTACGGCTTAGAACTTAAAGCTTACAGCTACTGATACCATGGCTCTCGCACCCGCCCGCACCAAATACCGCAAGACGATGAAAGGCTCCCGCGCTGGCAATGCCAAGCGCGGCAACACACTCGCCTTTGGCGAATTCGGCCTGCAGTCCCTTTCCCGCGGCCCCATGACCGGCCAGCAGATTGAGGCTGCCCGCGTCACCATCGCCCGCCACCTGAAGCGCAAGGGCAAGCTTTGGATCCGGATCTTCCCGCACAAGCCCGTGACCAAGAAGCCCGCCGAGGTCCGCATGGGCCAGGGTAAGGGTCCCGTTGAATTTTACGTGGCCGTCATCAAGCCCGGCGCCGTGCTCTTCGAGCTCGCCGGCGTGCCGCTCACCATTGCCCGCGAGGCCTTCCGCCTCGCCGACGCCAAGTTGCCTTTCCGCTGCCGTTTCATCGTCCGCGAAGGCACCGCCGCCTAATCCTCCAGGAGAACGACTGTCATGACTTCCAAAGAAATCCGCGATCTCGCCCCGTCCGAGATTACCACCCAGCTCCGCGAGACCCGCGAAAAGCTGCTCCAGCTCCGCCTGCGCAAGAACACCGGCCAGGTTGAGAAACCGCACCTGCTCCGCGAGTACCGCAAGGATATCGCCCGCCTGGAGACCATTCTCCAGCAGAAGAAGACCGTGAAGGCCGCCTGAGGCCCCCGCGCTAAACGCTCACCACCATGTCCACTCACGAACGCACCAACCGCCGCAAGACCGTCATCGGCTTCGTCAGCTCCAAGATGGGCGACAAGTCCGTCAAGGTGACTGTCCCCTACAAGACGCCGCACCCGCTTTACCACAAGGTCATCAACCGCAAGACCGTCCTCCACGTCCACGACGAGAAGAACGAGACCAAGATCGGTGACAAGATCGAGGTCATGGAGACCCGCCCGATCAGCCGCCTCAAGCGCTGGCGCGTCATCCGGGTCGTCGAGGCCTCCGTGGGCCTGGACATCGTCGCCGTCACCGAGAAGGACGTCGCGGAAGCCGTGCCGACCAAGACCACCAAGGCCAACAAGGCTGTCCAAGCCTAACCTCCTCCCGGAGACACCACCATGATCCAGATGCGTTCCATCCTCGATATTGCCGACAACACCGGCGCGCGCCGCGCGTCGATGATCGGCAAGATCGGCCATCCCTCCCGCTACGCCCACGTTGGTGATATCATCACCATCAACATCAAGGAGAGCAGCACCGACGCCACCGTGAAGAAGGGTGAGGTCGTCAAGGCCGTCATCGTTCGCACGAAGGCCGCCCTGCGCCGTTCCGACGGCAGCTACCTCCGTTTCGACAGCAACGCCGTGGTCATCATTGGTGACGACGGCAACCCGAAGGGCACCCGCATCTTCGGCCCGGTCGCCCGCGAGCTCCGTGCCAAGAATTACATGAAGATCATCTCGCTCGCACCGGAGGTTCTCTAACATGGCCCAGAAATTTCACATCAAACGCAACGACACCGTTGTTGTCATCGCCGGCTCCCACAAGGGCAAGCAGGGCAAAGTGCTCGAGGTCCGCGGGGCTAAAAACCGTGCGGTCGTCGAGGGCGTTGCCATGATCAAGAAGCACCTGAAGAAGTCCCAGGAAAACCCGCAGGGCAAGATCGCCGAGCGCGAGGGTACGATCCACGTGTCGAACCTCATGCTCCTTTCGCGCTACGAGCAGTCGAAGCGCGCCAAGAAGCCCGCCGTCGCCGCGACCCAGGCCTGATCGGGCAGGGGACCACCAGACTATTTTACTCAACCATTAGCATCCGGCTCGGAAACCCGGTCGCACCTATGAGCAAACAACTCACACCTCTGCAAAAACATTACCTCGAGACGGTCGTCCCCGCCTTGACCGCCTCGCGCGGCTACAAGAACAAGCACCAGGTGCCGAAGCTTGAGAAGATCGTCATCAACACGGGCATCAGCTCCGACGCCGACAAGAATATCATCGCCGAAACCGCGCGGGATATCGGCTTGATCGCCGGCCAGAAGCCCGTTCTGAACCGCTCGAAGAAGGCCATCGCCAACTTCAAGCTGAAGCCCAACCAGGTGACCGGCTGCCACGTCACCCTCCGCGGCGAAAGCATGTGGCATTTCTTCATGCGCCTGCTCGCCGTGGCCCTCCCCACCATCCGCGACTTCCGCGGCGTGCCGAACAAGCTCGACGGCCAGGGCAACTACACGATCGGCATCACCGACTTCACGATCTTCCCGGAGATCGTGGTCGAGAACAACAAGCGCCAGATGGGCCTTGATATCACCTTTGTGACCTCCGCCGACTCCGACGATGAGGCCCGCGAATTCCTGAAGCTCATGGGCATGCCTTTCCGCCGCACGGATCCCGTGCCGGCCAAGACCACTGCCGCCTAACACCGTACCGCGCCATGCCGAAAACATCCGCCATCGAACGCAATAAAAAGCGTATCCGCCTCACCGAAAAGCACGCTGCCAAGCGTGCCGAGCTGAAGGCCATTCTCGCCAATCCCGCCACCACGGACGAGGAATTCTTCGCCGCCCAGAAAAAGCTGGCGAAACTGCCCCGCAACTCCTCCAGGGTCCGCATCCGCAACCGCTGCTCGCTCAGCGGCCGCCCGCGCGGCTTCCACCGCCGCTTCGGCGTCTCCCGTATCACGCTCCGCGAGCTCGCGCTCGCCGGCAAGATCCCGGGCGTTACCAAGTCCTCCTGGTAAACTACTTTCCCGCCGGAAGTCGGATATGATCCGACGGGCAAATCAAACAACATCCATCCATGACCGATCCAATCAGTGATTTTCTGACCCGCCTCCGCAATGCGTCGAAGGCTGGTCTCGCCGAGTGCGCCATGCCGCACTCCCAACTCAAGGAAAGCCTCGCCGGCATTCTCAAGGCCGAAGGCTTCATCCGTGACGTCAGTACCGGTACCGACGAACGCGGCCACAAGACCGTGGTCGTGACCATGAAATACGTCGATAGCGCCCCGGTCATCACCGGCCTGAAGCGCGCCTCGACCCCCGGCCGCCGTATCTACACCGGCTACTCGGAGATTCCGCGCGTCCTCAACGGCCTCGGCATCGCCATCATTTCCACCTCGAAAGGTCTGATGAAAGACCAGGACGCCCGCCGCAACAAGCTCGGTGGTGAACTCGTCTGCACCGTTTGGTAAGGAACACCACCACCATGAGCAGAATTGGCAAACAACCCGTCCCCATTCCCGACAAGGTCAAGATCGACATCAAGGGCACCACTGTGTCCGTCGAGGGCCCGAAGGGCAA
Source organism: uncultured Verrucomicrobiota bacterium (assembly GCA_903898675.1). GTDB lineage: Bacteria > Verrucomicrobiota > Verrucomicrobiia > Opitutales > Opitutaceae > Lacunisphaera. Next base: position 191,913 of record CAIUGM010000022.1, on the reverse strand, counting down.
GGTCAGCAAAACTTTCGCGTCCGTCGTGAAGATCGAGAAGAAGGACAACAGCATTGTCGTCTCGCCCTCCGACGAAACCCGCTTTTCCCGCGCCATGTATGGCACGGCCCGCTCCGTGATCGCCGGCATGGTCAAGGGCGTCAGCGTCGGCTACCTCAAGGAGCTCGAGATCCAGGGCGTCGGCTTCAAGGCCAACCTCAAGGGCAGCAAGCTCGACCTCGCGCTGGGCTACTCGCATCCCATTCTCCACGACATTCCCGAGGGCATCAAGGTCACCGTCACCGATCAGACCAAGCTGAAGATCGAGGGCGCGGACAAGCAGCTCGTCGGACAGGTCACCGCGGAAATCCGCGCCTACTACCCGCCCGAGCCTTACAAGGGCAAGGGCGTGCGTATCGTTGGCGAACACGCCGAGCGTGTCCGTCGCAAGGAAGGCAAGACCGTCGCCTAACCGGACCAACACCCATGAAAACTGTTTACAAAGCCCAGCTCCTTCAGAAGCGCAAATGGCGCATCCGCAAACTGGTGAACGGCACGGCCGTCCGCCCGCGCCTCAGCGTGAAGTTCTCCGGCAAGCACATCTACGCGCAGGCCGTCAACGACGACACAGGCACGACCCTCGTGTTTCTCTCGACCCTCGACCCCGAGACCCGGAAGTCGAAGGTCAAGGGCAACGTCTCGGGCGCCAAGTCGCTCGGGGTCGCCTTCGCCGCCAAGGCCAAGGCCGCCGGCATCACGTCGGTGGTGTTCGACCGCAATGGCCGGCTCTACCACGGCCGTGTGAAAACCTTCGCCGACGCCGCCCGCGAGGGTGGCCTGCAGTTCTAATCTCCGCCCATGAATTACAATTCCACCCGTTCGTCCTCCGGTCCCCGCTCGAATAATGATTCGGCCGAGCCTGGCATGTTTGAGAAAGTCGTGTTCATCAACCGATGCGCCAAGGTCGTGAAGGGCGGCCGCCGCTTCAGCTTCTCCGCCCTCTCCGTGGTCGGCGACGGCAAGGGCAACGTCGGCATCGGCTACGGCAAGGCCAACGAGGTCCCCGACGCCATCAAGAAGTCCACCGAGTCCGCCAAGAAGCGGATGGTGTCGGTCAAGCTCAAGGGCAGCACCATCCCGCACGAGGTCCTCGGCGAATACGATGGCGGCAAGGTTTTCCTCCGTCCCGCTTCCAACGGTACCGGTCTGATCGCCGGCGGCGGCGTGCGCGCGGTCCTCGAGGCTGCGGGCGTGCACAATGTTCTCACCAAGTCGATGGGTTCCAAGAACCACATCGCGGTCGTTCACGCCACGTTGAACGGCCTGCGCAAGCTTCGCCTCGAGGAAGACTTCAAGGCCCTCCGCGCTTAATCCCACAAACTCCGAGTCGGGCCCTGTCACCGGGGCCCGGCGCCAAAATCAGGAATTACTCAAATGCGTCTCCATACTCTCAAGAACGTCCCCGGTGCCGTGCACCGCAAGAAGCGTGTCGGCTGCGGCGAAGGCGGCGGCCACGGCAAGACCTCCACCCGCGGCGGCAAGGGCCAGTCCGCCCGTTCCGGCAGCTCCATCCGCCCCGGTTTCGAGGGCGGCCAGATGCCCCTTTACCGCAAGCTCCCGCACCGCGGTTTCAACAACTACGAGTACCGCACCAGCTATGCCGTCATCAATGTCGGTGACCTGGCTCGGCTCGATGCGGCGATTTCCGAGGTGAACGCGGAGGTACTGGCCAAGGCCGGCCTCGTGCGCCCGGGCATCAAGACCCTCAAGATCCTCGGTGACGGCGAAATCAGCCGCGCCCTGAAGGTCACCGCCCAGAAATTCACCGGCTCGGCCAAGGCCAAGCTGGAGAAGGCCGGCGGCCAGGCGATCACGGCCTGAGCAGGGTGGGTCGGGCCCCGCCCGAATCATTTGTAACTCCGTTACCCGTCACTCCAAAAAATGTTCTCCGCCTTCACGAACTCCATGAAGATCCCCGAGCTGCGCTCGCGGATCCTTTATACGCTCGGACTGCTTTTCGTGGCCCGCGTCGGTGCGCACATCCCGCTGCCCGGCATCAACCCGGAGCCGCTCCAGCGCTTCTTCGCCGACCAGACGGCCAATGGCGGCGGCGCCATGGTCGGTCTCTACAACATGTTCACCGGCGGCGCGCTCGTGAAGGGCGCCGTCTGCGCGCTGGGCATCATGCCCTACATCAGCGCCTCCATCATCTTCCAGCTCCTGACCGCGGTGGTGCCGATGCTCAGCCGCCTGCAGCAGGAAGGCGATGTCGGCCGCCAGAAGCTGACGCAGTACACGCGTTATGCCACGGTCGTCATCTGCTTGGTCCAGAGCGTCCTCCTGATTCTCGCCCTCGAGAATCCGGCCAAGCTCTTCTCCGGCTTCGATCTCAACCACTACGGCCAGATCGTGGTCGTCAGCAAGCTGACCTTCCTGCTCCAGTCGACGATCTTCATGACCGCCGGCACCATGCTGCTGATGTGGCTCGGCGAGCAGATCACGCAACGCGGCATCGGCAACGGCGTCTCGCTCCTGATCACGATCGGCATCCTGGCGGACATCCCGGGCGCCGCGGTTCAGACCTACCAGCTGTTCTTCGCCCCGGTGGGCGTGGCCAAGCTCGGCCTGCCGCAGGGCGTCATGATGGCGGCGCTCTTCATCATCGTGACGATGGGCATTATCGCAGTGACCCAGGGCCAGCGGAAGATTCCCGTGCAGTACGCCAAGCGGGTGGTGGGGCAAAAGGTTTACGGCGGCCAGAGCTCATTCCTGCCGCTCAAGGTTAACTACTCCGGCGTCATGCCGGTCATTTTCGCCAGCGCCATCCTGCTCTTTCCCCAGCAGATCATGTCGCAGGCCGGGGCGGCGTTTAACATCAAGTTCCTCGTCGAGCTCGCCAGCGACCTCCTGCGCGGCCATCCGGTGTACTACATCAGCATGACACTGCTGATCCTTTTCTTCAGTTATTTCTGGGTTTCCGTCATGTTCAAGCCGATCCAGATTGCCGACGACCTGAAGAAGTACGGCGGCTACATTCCCGGCGTTCGCCCGGGCGAGCCGACGGCGAGTTTCCTGGATTTCATCATGACGCGCCTGACCCTGGCGGGCGCAATCTTCCTGACGATCATCGCCATCATCCCCGACGTGCTTTTGTTCGAGCTGAAGGTCCCGGCTCGCGTCGCTTATTTCTTCGGCGGCACCGGCATGTTGATCACGGTCGGCGTCATTCTCGACACGATGCGCCAGATCGAAACCTTCCTGCTCCAGCGCCATTACGACGGCTTCCTCAAAAAAGGCCGCATCCGTGGTCGTAGCACCTCCGCCAACGTTGCAATCGGCGAGGCTGCCAGCGACAAGACAGTTATGCAACTGACTGCCGTCATGGTGGTTATATTGTTGGTTGGCCTGACTGCCTGGGCCATCCGGCGCTTTGCTCTTTAATACTTTACTTCAGTGAAGGGGGCTGAACACTCCAGCGCCTTTTCCGCCATCGCATCTGCGAAGGCGAAAATCATTCTCCTTGGTCCGTCCGGTCCGCATTTCGCGGATTTGATCCTCCAAGGCCGTTCTTTGAATCTTGAGCACGTCTCTCCTGCGTTTCTCGTGCAACAGGAGATTTCGCGACGCACGCCGTCCGGCCAGCAGGCCGAACAGGCGCTCGCGCGTTCTGCTGTCCAGCAGAATGCCGACCATCTCCATCTCGCAATCCTGCGCAAATGGTTCTGGGCGCGCAAACCCGATGCGGGATTCCTTCTCGAAGGTTTCCCGGCTACGCTGCTCCAAGCGTTGGTGTTCGATGAATGGCTCGAAGCCCGCGGTGAAAACCTCACCGCCTGCCTCGCCGCCGATCCGCTTTCGGCGGATTTCGTCGTCACCCACTACCGCACACAAGGGCTCCTCATCGGAGCCATTCCCGCCGCCGCCTGATGATTCCCCTTAAAAATCCGGAAGCCATCAAGCGGATGCGCGAATCCTGTTCCATCGCCGCGACGGTTCTCGCCCGGCTGAAGGAACAGGTCCGTCCCGGTATTACGACCTACGACTTGGATCAAATCGGCCGCGATCTCATCGCCTCGTTCGGCGCCCGCAGCGCCTGCCATGGCTACCAGTTGCACTCGCGCCGCTACCCGGCCTACACCTGCCTCTCTGTCAATGAAGAGGTCGTCCACGGGATCGGTTCCCTCAAGCGCATCCTGCGCGACGGGGATGTCATCTCGCTCGATGTGGTCGTTGAATACAACGGCTACATTGGCGACAACGCCCTGACGGTTCCGGTTGGCACCATCGCCCCCCGCACCGCCGAGCTGTTGCAGGTCACCGAGGAAGCCCTCGCCCTCGGCATCAAGCAGGCCGTCCCGGGCAACCGGATCGGTGACATCGCGCACGCGGTCCAGTCCTTTGTGGAGTCCCACGGTTTCAGCGTTGTCCGCGAAATGGTCGGCCACGGGGTCGGCCGCGCGATGCACGAGGAACCGCAGATCCCGAACTTCGGCCGCAAGGGCACGCTGGAAAAAATCAAACCCGGCATGACCCTGGCGATCGAGCCCATGGTCAACCTCGGCCGCCATGAAGTTCGGTCACTGTCCGACGGCTGGACGGTCGTCACCGCCGACGGTTCGCCCTCCGCCCATTTTGAACACACCGTGCTCACCACCGATTCCGGCCCGGAGATCCTCACGGTTCCCCGGCCCGCCTCAGACTGAATTTCCCTCCTCCTTTCCCAACACTTAAACTTCCAACTCAACCTCCAATCCCATGCCTCGTCTCCTCGGCGTTGAACTTCCTGCCAAAAAGAAGATCGGATACTCCCTCCGGTACATCTACGGCATTGGCCCTGCGCGGGCCGACCTTATCATTGAGTCTGCTGGCCTCGACGCCAACATGCGCGCCTCGGATCTGACCGAGGAGCAGCTCAACAAGATCCTCCACATCATCACCGACAACAAGTGGGTGGTGGAAGGTGATCTCCGCCGCGACATCGCCGGCAACCTAAAGCGCCTCCAGGCCATCAATTGCTACCGTGGCATCCGCCATCGCCGCGGTCTCCCCGTCCGCGGTCAGCGTACCAGCACCAACGCCCGTACCCGCAAGGGCCCGCGCAAGACCGTCGGTGTCACCAAGGCCAAGGAAGTCTAATCTTAAAACCATATCGCAATGTCCGAAGAGAAATCAGCTCCCAAGAAGGAAAAGGCGCCCAAGAAGGTTGCCGCTGCCGACGCCGCTCCCGCGGTTGAGGCCAAGCCCGCCAAGGAAAAGACTCCGAAGGCTCCCGCCGCCGACGCTGCCGCTCCGGCTGCGCCCGTTGAACTCGTGGGTGGCGTGCCGAAGGCCGTCACCGCCGAAGACCTCCTCAAGGAGGAGCTCTCCAGCGTCAAGGTCCGCAAGGCCAAGGGCTCGAAGAACATCACTTCCGGCATCGCGAACATTGCGGCCACCTTCAACAACACCATTGTCTCGATCACCGACGCGAAGGGCAATGTCATCTCCTGGTCGAGCGCCGGCAAGTGCAACTTCCGCGGCTCGCGCAAGTCGACCGCCTACGCCGCCCAAGTGGTCGCGCAGGACGCCGCCCGCAACGCCATGGCGCACGGCCTGAAGGAAGTGCAGATCCGCGTCAGCGGTCCCGGTCTCGGTCGCGACTCCGCCATCCGCGGCCTCCAGGCTATCGGCCTTGAGATTTCCTCCATCATCGACGTCACCCCGGTACCGCACAACGGCTGCCGTCCCCGCAAGCGCCGTCGCGTCTAATCCCAACCCGCTAACTATCTCCCTTCCATGGCTCGCTACACAGGACCATCCACCCGCATCAGCCGCCGCTTCGGCCAGTACATCATTGGCTCGGCCAAGGTGCTTGAGCGCCGTAATTTCCCGCCTGGCCAGCACGGCCCGAAGTCGCGCCGCAAACTTTCCGAGTATGCCGTCGGCCTCGCCGAAAAGCAGAAGCTTCGCTTCATCTACGGCCTGCTCGAGCGCCAGTTCCGCCGCACCTTCGCCATCGCCAAGAAAGAGCGCGGCGTCACCGGCGAGCGCTTCCTCCAGCTGCTCGAGACCCGGCTCGACAGCGTCGTCTATCTCCTGGGCTTCGCCAAGAGCCGCGCCGCCGCCCGTCAGCTGGTCAATCACGGCCATGTCCGCGTCAACGGCCGCAAGGTCGACATCGCGAGCTACTCCGTGCTCCAGGGCGACGAGATCGAGATGAAGGCCGTCAATTCCTCCCGTCAGCTCGCCACGCGGGCCATCGAGGAAAACCGGGCCCGCGTCGTCCCCGGCTGGCTCACGCGCAACGACGAGGCCCTCAAGGGCACCGTCACCCGCCTGCCCACCCGCGACGAGATGGAGCCGTCCATCAACGAGCAGCTGATCGTCGAGTACTACTCGCGCTTCTAAGCTTTTTTGCCGGTCGCTTCATCAACTCTGCCATTTAAAAACTAAAATCATTCCTGCCATGCCCAAGCGCCTCGGAAAGTTCGAAATTCCCTCCAAGCTCACCAAGGTCGAGGAAGGCTCCACCGCCACCTACGCCAAGTTCATCGCCGAGCCCTTTGAGGCCGGCTATGGCCATACCGTCGGCAACTCCCTCCGCCGCGTCCTCCTCAGCTCCATCGAAGGCAGCGCCATCAGCTCGATCAAGATCGAGGGCGTGAACCACGAGTTCCAGAGCGTCGACGGCGTCGTCGAGGATGTCACTGACATCGTCCTCAACCTGAAGAAGGTCCTGATCGTCTCCGAGAAGCGCGAGCCGGTTAAGCTCCACCTCAAGGTCAACCGCGAGGGTCCGGTCACCGCCGCCGACATCCAAGCCGACGCGAACATCAAGATCGTCAATCCCGAGCAGGTCATCTGCACCCTCGACACGAAGCGCACCTTCGAGGCCGAGATCGAGATCAAGACCGGCCGCGGCTACTGCCCCGGCGAGAACAACAAGAAGGAAGAACAGGCCATCGGCGTCATCCCGATCGACTCCCTCTTTTCCCCGGTCCGTCTCGTCCGCTATGCCGTCGAGAACACCCGCGTCGGCCAGATCACCGATTACGACAAGCTCGTGCTCGAGGTCTGGACGGACGGCCGCATCACCCCGGACGACGCCCTGAAGCAGTCCGCCTCCATCCTCAAGCACCACCTCGACGTGTTTGATCGCGTCTCGCAGGAGTCCTACGAGTTCGAGAGCCAGGCCGCCGAGGTCTCCGAGGAGCAGAACAAGCTCCGCAAGCTGCTCAATATGTCGGTCAACGAGATCGAGCTCTCCGTCCGCGCGGCGAACTGCCTGAACAACGCCAACATCACCACCGTCGGCGAGCTGGCGATGAAGACCGAGCAGGAGATGCTCAAGTACCGCAACTTCGGCAAGAAGTCCCTCAACGAGATCAAGGAAAAGCTCGAAGCCCTCGGCCTGTCCCTGGGCATGAAGTTCGACGAGCGCCTCCTCGACACGAAGAAGGAAGCCTAAGGGCATTTTCGATTTTGGATTCGGGATTTTCGATTGCCCAGGCAGTCGGGAATCCCAATCGAAAATCGGGAATCCAAAATCGAAAATTTACCAACAGGTTCTCGCGCCGTCCGCTGCCGCCCAACGCTGCGACCGGATTGCCGATCGGGAACCGATAACCATAACACCCAATGCGTCACAATAAACATCACGCCTCCCTCGGCGTCACCCGCGAGCACCGCAAGGCGATGCTCTCCAACATGGGCGCCTCGCTCATCAAGCACGGTCGCGTCGAGACCACCCTGACCAAGGCCAAGGCCCTGCGTCCCTTCATCGAGAAGGTCATCACCAAGGCCAAGAACGCCGCGGCCGCCGGTGAAAAGAAGGATGCCGTCCATCTTCGCCGTATGGCGCTGAAGGACATCCGCGACGAGTCCGCCATCACCCTTCTTTTCAATGAGAAGGCGGCGCAGTTCGCGAAGCGTCCGGGTGGCTACACCCGCATCTACAAGCTAGGCCCGCAGCGCATCGGCGATGCCGCCGAGATGGCGATCATCGAGCTGATCGCCGCCGAGGACGAGGGCTACAAGAAGTCCAAGGGTTCCGCCAAGAAGAAAGGCGCCAAGAAGGCCAAGCCGGCCGCCGAGGCTGCTCCCGCCGCCGAAGCCCCCAAGGCCGACGAACCCAAGAGCTGACCCACCGGTCACGCGCGGCGGCCCACGGCCGCCCGCTCCAGTCGCAACGCGCCCTCCGTCCGGATGGCGCGTTTTTATTTCCCCTTGGCTAAGGCGGATCTTCGTGTGAACTCCTGCCTGTGGTCACGCCACCTGATTTCACGCTCGATGTGGTGCTTTACGGCCTGCTGGTGCTCGGGCTGTTCGGCTTCCTCTGGTCCTACTACGACCGGCGTGACCGTGCGCTGTTCGATGCCGAGAGACGGAAGATCACGTTCCACTGCATCCGCTGCGACCACCTCTACACCCGGAAGGCCGGTACCGACACGGCGGCCTGCCCGCAGTGCGGCCATGTCAACACGCGGTTGAAATTCTAGTCCGCATCCCTGGTCGGCCTTTTCCCATGCTAAAACGCCTTATCATTGTCCTGAGCCTGGCCACGGCCGTGGTGGTTCGCGCGACTTCGGTCGTGACGCCATTTCACGCGATGCTCGACGGTTACTACGAGGAGTACCTCGCGCTTTGTCCGGTGGAGGCCGCGGTCAACGGCGACAATGATCACCGGTATGAGGCTATCTGGCCGGACGACCTCAGCGCCGGCTACCAGGCGAGAGTGGCGGCGATGTGCGATAAATACCTCGCTGCACTCGCGCACTATGACCGGGCGGCGCTGACCCCCACGGATCAGCTGAGTTACGACACCCTCAAATGGAGCCTGAGTCTCCGTCGGGAGGGCACCACGCAGTTTTTCCGGCTGACGGGGGTCAACCAGTTCAGCAGCGGAACGCTGACCTTTGCCCAGATGGGCTCGGGCAAGAGTGCGCATCCCTTCCGGACGGCACAGGATTTCCGGAATTTCATCAGCCGCGCGCGTGGCTTCAGCCAGTGGGTTGATACGGCCATCGCCAATATGCAGGAAGGCGTGACCCGGGGGATCGTCCAGCCCCGTATTCTCATGGAGCGGGTGCTGCCGCAGCTGGAGCCGCTGATGGCGGACGATGCGGAGAGAAACATCTTCTTCGCTCCGCTGCGGATGCTGCCCAAGGACCTGGCCTTGGCTGACCGGGACAAACTGGCCGCCGAGTATGGTGCCGCCATTCACGACCTCATCATCCCCGCGTACAGCCGGCTCCATGCCTACATCAAGGACCAATACCTGCCGCATTGCCGGGAGACGGCTGGGATCGGTGCGCTTCCGGGCGGGAAAGAGGCTTATGCCTATGAGGTCCGTTACCAGACGACGACTGACCTGTCGCCAGACGAGATTCATGCCATCGGGCTAGCGGAGGTGGCCCGCGACCGGGCGGAAATGGACCGCGTGCAGGCGCAGGTTGGCTTCAAGGGCACGTTGGCGGAATTCCTCACCTTCGTTGCCACGGACCCACAGTTCGCCCCGTACAAGACGGACGAGGCCGTGCTTGACGGCTACCGCGCCATCGAGGCGCGGGTGATGGCCGCCGTACCGAAGTTCTTCGCGCACATTCCGCGCACCAAGTTCGAGGTGCGGGCGACGGAAAAATTCCGCGCGGCCTCCGCCTCGGCGGAATACAATCCCGGGACGGCCGACGGGTCACGGCCCGGAGTCTTCTTTGTACCGATCCTCATTCCGCAGGCCTTCCGCACGCCGCGAATGGAGGATCTCTTCCTGCACGAGGCCATTCCCGGCCATCACTTCCAGCTGTCGCTCGCGATCGAGAACAACGAACTGCCCCGGTTCCGTCGCTACGATGCCAACAATGCCTACGTCGAGGGCTGGGCGCTTTACTGCGAGAGCATTGGCAAGGAGCTCGGCATGTACACCGACCCCTACCAATACCTCGGCATGCTGCTGGGCGACATGCACCGGGCGGTGCGGCTGGTCGTGGATACCGGCCTCCACGCCAAGGGCTGGACACGCGAGCAGGCCCTGCAGTACGGGGCGGAGGCAGAGGGCGGCACGCCGGAGCAGCAGATTGCCGAGATTGAGCGCTATATGGCGGCTCCCGGCCAGGCCCTCGGCTACAAGATGGGCCAGTTAAAAATCCTCCAGCTGCGTGCCTTGGCGGAGAAGCAGTTGGGCGTGAAGTTCGATATCCGGGCGTTTCATGACCAGATCCTGATGGAGGGTTCGCTGCCGCTCGCCGTGTTGGAGGCCCACGTCAAGGACTGGATCGCCGCCCAAGCCGGCAAATAAGGCGGCGCGCCGGCGGCCGCCGTGATTGGGATTGATTCGCGCGCGGCCCTTGCCCCATAACTTCGCATGGCACAGACAATCGCCGTTCTCGATTTCGGTTCCCAGCTCACCCAGGTCATCGCGCGCCGTATCCGCGAATGCCAGGTTTACTCGAAGATCTACCACTTCACCACGCCGGCCGCCAAACTGCGCGAGGAGGGTGTCGTCGGAATCATCCTCTCCGGCGGTCCGCAGAGCGTTTACGCCAAGACCGCCCCGCATCCCGATCCGGAGATTTTCAAGTTGGGCGTGCCCGTGCTCGGCATCTGCTACGGCGTCCAGCTCATGGGTCACTTTCTCGGCGGCACGGTGGCACTCAGCAAGGAGCGCGAGTACGGCCACGGCCACCTGACCATCAGGAAACCGGGCAAGCTCTTCGCCGGCCTGCCCAGGAAGCTCCGCATCTGGAACTCGCACGGCGACAAGCTCACCAAGCTCCCGCCGGGGTTTTCCGCCACCGCTGTTTCTGACAACTCGCCGTTCGCGGCGATTGAGGATCCAAAGCGGGGTTTCTATGGCATCCAGTTTCACCCGGAGGTTTTCCACACCGAGCGCGGCGTGGACATGATCCGCAACTTCCTCGTCCGGGTTTGCCACGCGCGGCAGGACTGGACGACCAAGGATTTCATCGCCCACGCCGTGGCCGACATCCGCGCCAAGGTGGGCAAGTCCCGCGTGCTCCTCGGCCTCTCGGGCGGTGTTGACTCCTCCGTCGCCGCTGCGCTGCTGCACCGGGCCATCGGCAAGCAGCTCACCTGTGTGTTCGTCGACAACGGCCTGCTTCGCAAGGACGAGCGCGCCTACGTCGAGGCGCTCTACAAGCGTAACTTTAAGATCGATCTCCGCGTGGTCGACGCCTCACCGCTGTTCCTCAAGCGCCTCAAGGGCGTCTCGGAGCCGGAACAGAAGCGCAAGATCATCGGCCGCACCTTCGTCGAGGTTTTCGAGAAATCCCTCAAGTCCATCGGCGGCGCCGAATTCCTGGGGCAGGGGACACTCTATCCGGACGTGATCGAGAGCGTATCCATCGCGGGCAATCCCGCCTCGCTCATCAAGACCCACCACAATGTCGGCGGCCTGCCCGAGCGCATGAAGCTCAAGCTGATCGAGCCGCTGCGCGAACTGTTCAAGGACGAGGTGCGTTTGGTCGGCGCCGCGCTGGGCCTGCCCAAGGAAGTCGTGTGGCGCCAGCCGTTCCCGGGTCCCGGCCTGGGCGTGCGCGTCATGGGCGACATCAGGGCCGACAAGCTCGAGATCCTGCGCAACGCCGACGCCGTGCTGCAGGATGAGATGATGACCTCCGGCTACTACTGGAAGGTCTGGCAGTCCTTCGCTGTATTTCTGCCCGTCAAGACCGTCGGCGTTTTCGGTGACGAGCGCACCTACGACTACGTCATCGCCCTCCGGATCGTGGAGAGCATCGACGCCATGACGGCGGACTGGGCCAAGCTGCCGCACGACCTGCTGCAGAAGATTTCCAGCCGGATTACCAACGAGGTACGGGGGGTCAGCCGGGTGGTGTTGGACATCAGTTCCAAGCCGCCGGCCACGATCGAATGGGAGTGAGTTTCCCGTTGCGAAACGGGGCACCGGACCCATTTTTGCCTGTCACCTTACCCCGATGAAAGTCCGCCTCGCCCTCGTCTCTGTTGCCTTCGTTGCCCTGGTTGCCGGCCCGTTGCGGGCGGAGACGGCCGAGCAGGTGATCGCCCGGGCCCGGGCTTACCTGGGCAGCGAGGAGGCCCTGAACGCCGTCACCAGCATCCATTTCAGCGGTCGGCTGGAGGGCGTGGACCGGGTACCGTCCAAGGACGACAAAACCAAGCTGGTCGACGTTCCCGTGAGCCTGCCGGCCGAGATTATTTTCCAAAAGCCCTACCAGCAGCAGATCATCCTCACGCGGCCGGACGCCATCGAGACCACGGCGCTGGATGGCTACGAGGCCTGGCAGCGCCGGGCCAATCCCCTGAAGCCGGCCGCCTGGCAGGTCAACCTGCTCGATTCCGGGCAGATCAAGCGGCTCCGCGCCAACACCTGGGAGAATCTCAGCTTTTTTGCCGGCTTGGAAAAGAAAGGCGGCCGGGTGCAGCTGGGCGGTGAGGTTAACGTCGATGGCATCGCCTGCGTGAAGCTCTCGTTTGTGCATGACACCAATATTATCTTTGTCCGTTTCTTCGAGCGGGCCACCGGGCGCTTGATCAAGACCGAGACCGAATCCGGCGCGGAGATCCGCGAGGAAGGCGAGATGATCGTGAATGGGGTCCGTTTTCCCCATAAGGTCATCAACAAGTCGGCCGGCGGGCAGATCACGACCATTACGTTTGACCGGGTGGTGCTGAACGAGCGGATCCCCGCCAGCCAGTTTGCCGTGCCCGATCTCAGGCCGAATTGAGCCCGGCCGGCCGGGCCCCAGGGCCAACTTTTCCTACCGGGGGCGAAACACCGGACTAATGATTGCCCGACTTCGACCGGGGAGTGGCCGCTTTGCTTTGCAACAGGCCCGTTTTCTGCTCTTTTGAGTGCTTACCGCCATGTCAAACACCGCCCTCATCAAGTTCGACGAAAAGGAAATCTCCTGCCCGGTAATTGTGGGGACCGAAGGCGAGAAAGCCATCGACGCACGCAACCTGCGCAAGGACACCGGCTACATCTTCTACGATCAGGGCTACGGCAACACCGGCTCCTGCGAGAGTGCCATCACCTACCTCGACGGCGACAATGGTGTCCTCCGGCACCGCGGCTATCCCATCGAGCAGCTGGCGCTCTATTCGGACTACGTTGAGACGGCCTACCTTGTCATCTACGGCGAGCTGCCGAACCTGAAACAGCGGAACAAGTTCAGCGAACTGCTCGCCGAGAACGCGGCGATCGGGACGCAGATGCAGCGGATTTTCGACGGTTTCCCGGAGTCCGCCCCGCCGATGGGCATGCTCACCTCGATCGTGAGTTCCCTGGCCGCCTACTATCCGCAGTACGCGACGAACAACTTCGAGCAGGACCTGAAGACCTTCGACCTGGCGGCGCCGATGACCATCTCGCGGATCCGCACGATCGTGGCGATGATCTACCGCTACCGCCACGGCCTGCCGTTCATCCACCCGCGCGACCTGCCGTTCTGCGACAATTTCCTGCACATGATGTTCTCGGATCCGTATGTGGCCTACACGCCCATCCCCGAGGTCACCCGCGCGCTGAACCTGCTTTTGCTCCTGCACGCCGACCACGAGCAGAACTGCAGCACCTCCACGGTCCGCATGGTGGCCTCGAGCGGCGCGAACATGTTCACCTCGATCTCGGCGGGCGTCTGCGCCCTCTCCGGCCCGCTGCACGGCGGCGCCAACTCGGCCGTCATGCACATGCTCCAGTCGATCCACGACGAGGGCGACGACGGCACCCGGTTCATCGCCGCCGCCAAGTCCGGCACCAAGGGCAACCGCCTGATGGGCTTCGGCCACGCCGTGTACCGTAATTACGACCCGCGCGCCCGGATCATCGGCAAGGCCTGCGACGAACTGCTCAACCGCCTGGGCAAGTCCGATCCGCTGCTCGATATTGCCAAGCACCTTGAGCAGGCCGCCCTGCACGACGACTATTTCCTCACCCGCAAGCTGTACCCGAACGTCGATTTCTACTCGGGCATCATCATGCGCGCGCTCGGCATCCCGACCGACATGTTCACCGTCATGTTTGCCATCGGCCGCTCGCCGGGCTGGATCGCCAATTGGAAGGAGGTCGCGTCCAACACCAAGGGCCGCATCTACCGCCCCCGCCAGATCTACGTGGGTGCGACCAAGCGCGATTATACGCCGCTTGACCAGCGGAGGTAATTTTCCGGACCGCCGGCACTAAACCCGCCGGGCGCCGGGCGATCTCCGGTCAGGCCGCGCCACCATCGACCGGTGGCGCTGTTTTTTTCTCCGGCGGCTGCTTCAGGATTTCGTCCAGGGTCAGCCCGGTGACTTGCTGCAGGCCGCCCAGCAGGCGCCACAGCGCGTACATCATCATCGCCATGGTCGGGATGGAAATGCCCAGCAGGCTGACCCAGTGCATCCGCGCGAGCTCCTTGTTGAAGGCCTCGGTGCCGGCCGGGCTGGTGATGATCGCGCGGGCAAAACCGTAGTTCAGCACCGCGCTCACCAGCATGGCGGCGGCGATGAGGTAGCTGGACATCCGCATCAGCCCGGTGAACCCCGCATGGGCGTTTCGCTCGGTCAGGGCGGCCTCGACGCGATCCACGTCGATCAGCTGGGGATTGTAGATCATCTCATGCACGAGCGGCTCCTTGGCGCGCATGGAAGCCAGCACGGCGATGCCGATCAGGGCGGGTAGGGCGCCGTCCTTCACCGCAAACCAGAAGCCGTCCAGCTTCAGCAACCCGAAGCCGCCGGAGATCAGGACGCTGAGGAAGCCGATGCCGGAGATGAAATTGAAACGCCGGCGCTGGAGGAAATCATGGAGACCATACCCGATCGGGAAGAGCAGGGCCACCAGCAGGCCCCATTTGGGTCCGAGGGCCCGTTCGCCGCTGCCCCAGCTCATGATGGCGGTCGGCAGACCGACGTTGCAGATGAGGTTTAGCCACAGGTTTTCCGGCTTGGGCTTGGGGGCGGGCATGGGATCGAGAAAATGTGGAACTCAGGAAAACAGGAAGAAAGAAACAACCGGGGGCACTGTATTTCCTGATTTCCAGTTTTCCGCATTTAGGTATGGTTCGTTTTCATGATTTTGCTCGGCCTCAACATCGACCACTGCGCCACCTTGCGCCAGGCCCGCTACCGGCAGGCGGGGGTCAGCACGGGGGGCAACGTCGAACCCGATCCGGTCACCCTGGCGTTCCTCAGCGAAAAGGCGGGGGCGGACGGCATCACGGTCCACCTGCGCGAGGATCGACGCCATATTCAGGACGAGGATGTCCTCCGGCTCGGCGCAGCCCGGACCACGCGGCTCAACCTCGAGATGGCCTGCACGCCGGCGATGACCGCCTTCGCCCTCCAGCTCAAGCCGCACTCCGTCTGCCTCGTGCCGGAGAGCCGCGAGGAGATCACCACCGAGGGCGGCCTGGATGTGGTCCGGCACCGCGACAAGGTTGCGCGGGTCACCGACGCCATGAACGCGGCCGGCATCAAGACGAGCCTCTTCATCGATCCGGATCCCGAGCAGATCGCCTTGTCCGCCGAGCTGCATGCGCCGTGGGTTGAGCTTCACACCGGGGCCTACGCCAACGCCTATTTCGGGCCGGCCCGGGCCGCCGAGTTCCGGCGCCTCTGCACGGGCGCGGAGCTGGCGCATGCCGCGGGCCTCGTCGTCAACGCCGGCCATGGCATCAATTACACCAACATCACCGAGGTCCGCACCATCCCGCACCTCCACGAGCTCAACATCGGCCACAGCATCATCAGCCGGGCGTTGTTCACGGGGATTGCCGAGGCCGTGGGCGAGATGAAAAGATTGATGAATCCCTGAGCTCTCCCACGGAACACACCGAATACACGGAAATGAAAAAAGCATGTCATCCTGAGCAAAGCGAAGGATCCAGTGATCGAGGTCGATTGGTGCTTGGAGGATTGTCTTCAGTGTCTTCGGTGTATTCCGTGGGCACTCTCCCATGAGCATCATTCTTCCTCCCGGTGGCATTTTGATCGGTCTGGGCTGCGATCTCATCGAGACGGAGCGCATCGGCAAGGTGCTGGCCAAGCATGGCGAACGCTTCCTGAAACGGGTCTTTACCGAGGAGGAACAGGCATACTGCAACAGCCTGAAATATCCGCACAAACACTACGCCGCGCGCTGGGCCGCCAAGGAGGCGGTCTCGAAATGCTTCACGACCGGCATCGGCGAGCACCTGCACTGGACTTCCATCTCGGTCTATCACGGCTCACGCAAGGAACCGCTGGTGCGGCTCGATGACAAGGCGACCGCCTTGCTCCACGAGGTGGGCGCCACCCACGTGTGGCTCACGCTGTCGCACATCGATTCGCACGCGATGGCGGTCGCGGCGCTGGTGAAGCACCAGTAACCCAACCATGGCCGGACCGCCCCGCAGCAACGTCCCGTTCGTCCTTACGGCCGGATTCGCGCTGGGACTGGGGCTGGGCTGGCTGATGTTTCACTCGGAGACGGTCAGCGCCCCGCCGGCCCGCCCGGCCGATGGCCCGAGGCCGGAGGCGCGGGCGACACTGCGCCGGGATGCCGGGACGCTCAAGGACGTGGAGCAGATTTTTGAGCGTTGGGGTGGTTACGCGGTGTGGGAAAACGACGTTACCGAGATCGCGCTCTGGAGCGTGCAAGACCAGCGGCATGACGATTACTACGAAGTGCGGCGGGTGGGCGGTGAATTTTATTTCCGGTCGCTGGCCCGGCTCACCCGGCCGCTCATCGATCATGGAGTCCGGTCGCGGTCGCTCATCGCGTTTACCGAGACCCAGGCCCTGCACGATTACTTCTACCGGGAAAACCCCGGCTATCGCCCGGGCAGCGAGCCGCCGGTCGATCTCCCGCCCAGTCCTCCGCAGCACTACGAACGCAAGGATTTGTCGGTCAATGGAGCCTCGGCCCTGGTTACTCCCGGGGCCGGCCCGTAATTTCTTTTCTCAACGGTTGAGTTGGGTAGCCTGTAGGTATGCCTGTGCCGTCTTCCGCCCCCGTTCTGAGTTGTGCCGAGGCGGGGGCCTGGGAGAAGAAAATCCTCCACGACGAGGCGGCCGAGTGGACGGCGATGGCGGCCGCGGGCCGCGGGATCGCGCACGCCATCCTGGAGGATTTCCGGGAAATCGGCGGGTTGCCCGCGGTCGCCCGGTTGTTGGTGCTGGCGGGCAAGGGGAATAACGGCGGCGATGCCCTGCTGGTGGCGGCAACGATCCTGGCGGAGTATCCCGGGGCGCACGCGGTGGTCGTGCCCTGCTTTGGCCTGGACCGCTTGCGGCCGCTGGCCCGCCGGGCCTTGGATGCATTGCTCAGCCAGGCGCCGGGACGGACGACCATCAAACCGGCGACCGAGGCCCTCGGTCACGATCAACGTTACGCCCTGGGGGTGGACGGAATCTTCGGTTATCAGTTTCGCGCGCCGATGGACGAAGCCACCGGCCAGCTGGTTGAGCAGGTAAACCGCCACCCGGGAATCGAGTTTCGCGCGGCGATCGATCTGCCGAGCGGGGTTGGCGCGGTCAGTGCCCCCACGCCGTTCCGGGCCGATTTCACCTACGCCGCCGGCATCGTGAAAACGCCCGTGCTCCAGGCCGGCAATGCCGCGGCGGTCGGACGGCTGCGTTACGTTGACCTCGGGTTTTTTGCGACGGAGCCCGGCGACCTTCCCGCCACTGACCGGGTGCTGGTACCCTCGATCCTCGCGCCGCTGGCGGAATTGCGGCCCTCGCTCTCCGACAAGCGCACCTACGGCCACCTTTGCGTGGTGGGCGGCTCCCACAGCTATCCGGGGGCGGTCATGCTGGCTGTCCGGGCGGCGTTGCGCAGCGGCACCGGGCTCGTCACCGCCTTTGTCCCGGAGAAATTCGCCCCGGAGTACGCCGCCACCCACCCGGAGGTGATGTGGGTCGGTTGTCCGGTTACCGCGAGCGGCGGCCTGGCGCCTGCGACGATCGGGCTGATCCGGACCCGGACGGCGAAAGCCTCGGCCATGCTCATCGGTCCGGGCCTGGCCGCTGATCCCGCGACAATCGCCTTGGTGGAACAGATCGTGGCAGAGGCAACCTACCCGCTGGTGTTGGATGCGGATGCACTGCGGCCCGAGGTGATCGCCCGGGTCTTGGGCAAACCTTTCATCTGCACGCCGCATGCCGGCGAGTACGAACGGATCAAGCCGGCGCTCTATGCCGGCGATCGACTTCTCGCGGCGCAGGCTGCGCTGGTCCTGAAGGGCCCGCTCACGCGGGTGACGGACGGGCGGATTTCCTATTACAGTCCCTTCGGCGGCCCGGTGCTGGCGCGCGGCGGCAGTGGCGACATGTTGGCCGGGCTGTGCGGTGGCTTGCTGGCGCAGCAGCCGGCGGACCTGCTCCTGGCGGCTTGCCGCGGGGTCGTCTGGCATGGGCGGGCGGCGGATTTACTGGCTCGCACTCATGGCCAGGTCGCCGTAGAGACTTCAGAACTTTTAGAGCAGCTTGGGCCGGCGCTCAAAACTACTCTATGCCCGACTCATTGACGGAGCGGCAGGCGTTCATGGTGTTGAACGACCTCCCCAACATCGGCCCCATCACGCTCAACCGGCTGCTGGCGGAACTCGGCGGCGATCCGCGCGAGATCCTCTCCGCCACCCGCCGCCAGCTCGAGGCGGTGCGCGGCGTGGGCCCTGAGACCAGTGCCGCCGTGCTCAACTGGCGCACGCACTTCGATCTGGCGCGCGAGGAGGAGCGGCTGGCCAAGGCCGGCGCCACTTTCATCACGACCCGCGATGACGGTTACCCCAGGCTGTTGAAGGAAATCAACGACCCGCCCATCGGGCTGTACCGCAAGGGCGACTACCTGTTCGGGCAGCCGTGCATCGCGGTGGTCGGCAGCCGGCGCACGACCCTCTATGGGCAGGCCGTCGCGAGAAAACTTGGCGCGCAGCTGGCGCAACTGGGCTTTTGCGTGGTGAGCGGACTGGCGCGGGGCATCGACACCGCGGCGCATGAGGGTGCGCTGTCGGTTGGCGGCAAGACGGTCGCGGTCCTTGGCTGCGGGATCGATATCGTGTATCCGCCCGAGAATCTCGATCTCTACCGGCGGATCGCCGAAACGGGTGCGGTGCTTTCGGAGTTTCCGTTCGGCCGCAAGGCGGACAAGCAGACCTTCCCCATGCGCAACCGCGTCGTCTCCGGCATCAGCGAGGGCGTGGTGGTGGTCGAGAGCGACACGTCGGGCGGGGCGATGATCACGGCGCGCTTTGCCGGCGAACAGGGCCGGCTGATCTTCGCCGTGCCGGGCCGCATCGACCAGCCGACCAGCCAGGGTTGCCACCAGTTGATCCGCGACGGCGCGACCTTGCTGATGGGCGTCGACGACATTCTCTCGGAGTTGAACTACCTGGACGGCCTGCATCCGAAGACGGCCTCGCTGACGGACGAACCCGGTTTGCTGGAACAGCTCATGCCGCAGCTGGGCGAAGCCGAGCGCAAGGTGGCCGCGTGTTTCAGCGGCGGCGGCCAGATGGGGGTCGATGCCGTCGCGGCGGCCACCGGCCTGGGCGCGTCCGAGGTGGCGGCGGCCCTGATGATGCTGGAGCTGAAAAGGCTGGTGGCAAAACGCGCCGATGGTGCCTTCGAGGCTCGCTCACCGGGGTGAGCGACTTTAATTATTTCGCATGAAGATTATCAAGTTGGTTGTCCTAGGTTCGTGGCTCGCCCTCGCGACCGGCTTGGCCGGGGCGGCTGAAATTCCCGCCCGGCATACCATCACCCACGAGGATGTCTGGCTCATGAAGCGCGTGGGCGCACCTGTGCCGAGTCCGGACGGGAAGTGGGTGGTGGTGGCCGTCACCGAGCCGGCCTACGACAGCAAGGAGCAGTGGTCCGATCTATGGCTCAAGTCACTGACGGATGATTCGCCGGCCCGGCGCATCACCTTCAGCAAGTCCGCCGAGAGCGGGGTGCGCTGGTCGCCGGACAGCACCCGGCTGGTCTTTGCCGCCAAGCGCGAGGGTGACGAGGTTCCGCAGCTCTATGTGCTCGCGCTCACGGGCGGCGAGGCGGAGCGCATCACCAACCTGACGCTCGGGGCCCGTGAGCCCAAGTGGAGCCCGGATGGAAAAAAACTGCTCTTCGTCAGTGAGATTTACCCCGGGACCAAGAATGAGGACGAGGTCAAGCAGGCCGCCAAGGAGCACAAGGACCGCAAGTATAACGTCCGGGCTTACGAGACATTCCCCCCGCGCTTCTGGAACAAATGGCTCGACGACAAAAAGGTCCGGCTGTTCGTGCAGGATGCGGTGGCCGGATCGCGCGCCTACGATTTGCTCGCGGGCACCAAGCTGGCCGACAGCCCCGGCTTTGGCGGGTCGTTCAGCGATGAAGGCCAGAATCTCGAAGGGGAGTGGGCGCCGGATGGGACGGCCGTGGTGTTTGTCGCGGCCCTGAACCGCGACCAGGGGGCGCATGCCAACGTCAACAGCCAGCTCTTCGAGGTGGCGGTCGACGGCGGCGAGCCCCGACAGCTGACCAGGGACACCCACAGTTATTCGCAGATCCAGTTCTCGCCCGACGGCAAGGCGCTGCTCGTCCTGTATTCGGCCGAGACGCCCGGCAAGGTCTACGACTTGTCGCGCCTGGTGCGGTTTCCCTGGCCGTTCAAGGCCAAGCCCACGGTCCTGACGGCGACGCTCGACCGGTCGGTGTCGCGCTTCGCCCTGCCCGTCGGCTCGGACCGGGTGTATTTCACCTCCGAGCATGCCGGCCTCGAGAAACTTTATTCGGTGCCGCTGGCCGGCGGCGACGCACGCCCGGAGCCCTCGCCCGAGACCGGATGCATCGGCGGGCTCGCGGCAGGCGGCCAAGCCCTGGTGGGCCTGTGGGAGAACGCGGTGAACCCGCCGGAAGTCTATTCGTTCAACGGCGCCCCGAAGGTTCTCACTCATTTCAATACGGCCAAGGCGGCGCAGATCGACTGGCTGCCGGTGGAGCACTTCTGGTTCAAGAGCGCCAAGGGTCGTGAAATCCACAGCATGCTCATCAAGCCGCCGGGGTTCGATCCGGCGAAGAAGTATCCGCTCTTCGTCGTCATCCACGGCGGCGCGGCGAGCATGTGGAAGGACGTCTTTGTGCTGCGCTGGAATTACCACCTGCTGGCGCAGCCCGGTTATGTTTTGCTGCTGACCGACTACACCGGGTCCACCGGCTACGGCGAGGAGTTCGCCCGGGCCATCCAGCTTGATCCGCTCAAGACGCCCGGCGACGAAATCAACCAGGCCGCCGACGAAGCCATCAGGAAATATGCCTTCATCGACGCCACGCGGCAGGCCGCCGGCGGCGCCAGCTACGGCGGCCACCTGGCGAACTGGCTGCAGGCGACGACGACCCGCTACAAGTGCATCATCTCCCATGCCGGCGAGGCCGACCTCATAATGCAGTGGGGCACGAGCGACAGCATCTATAACCGCGAGGTCAACAGCGGCGGCCCCGTGTGGGGCGATAGCAAGGTTTGGCGCGAGCAGAGCCCGCTGCTGCAGGCCGGCAATCAGGCCAAGGGGACCGGCTTCAAGTCGCCAATCCTTATCACGGTCGGCGAACAGGATTTCCGCGTCCCGCTCAACAACGCCTACCTGTGGTTCACGCTAAACCAGCGCCTGCAGGTGCCGAGCAAGCTGCTCGTGTTCCCCGAGGCCGGCCACTGGATCCTGCGCGGCGAGGACAGTCGCTACTGGTACGGCGAGGTCCACGCATGGTTGGCGAAGTACCTGAGTCCGTAGGGCGGATGGTTTTGCTTTTGGATGTAGGGCCGCCGCTCGTTGGCGTGCCGAGGTGTTACAACTGCGGCTATGTTCGAATCGGCCCTGCACCTCGCGCTTCGGGCGGCTCTTCACTGCATCCGAATTCTCCGCCTCAGTTGCCGCCGCTCAGCAGTTCGCCTTTCAGGAGGTAGCTGTTTCGCTCGGTGATGAAATTTCGCAGACTCGGGGCCTGGTCGCCGTCGCGGGCGCCGCCGGTGGTGTCCTGATCCAGTTCCTGCACGAACTTCTCATAGCTTGAGGCCTTGTGGGTTTCCTTCGCGACCTCGGCCGCGATCAGGTCGTGGGCCTGCTTGGCGTCGGGGCCGAGCTTGGCCCACGTCAGCCAGTTCCCGGTGATGTCGCGCATGAAATCGAGGTACTTGGTGCGCAGGGCGGGCACGGCGAGCAGCTTGGCCAGCAAGGGCTGCGCCGGATCATCGAGGGCGGCGAGCGGGTCGAGCTGCTCATGAAACACAACCAAGGTGCGGTCGTTCTTTTCTCCGCCTCCGCCACCGAGCCCCAGCATCCGCAACGGGCCCAGCCCGATCCCATTGCCGCCGCGACCGCCGCGCTTACCGTCGGGTTCATCCTTCTCCGGCGCGAGGTCGTTGTGCTTGGCGATGAAGGCCTGATCGGCCTGGAAGACCGACTTGGTGAAGAGGGCCGTGAATCCGCGTTGCAGCCGGTCCTGCGTGAGCAGGCCGGTTTTCGCATCGCTCCAGTCGGCAAACCAGCGGCCGAAGGCCGCGGTCAGCTCCTCCTGCGTCAACTGGCCGTCGTGATTGGTGTCCATCGCGGCAAAAAAATCCTGGCCAATCTCCCCGGCGGGGTCATCGCGACCGAAGGTTTGCTTCGTGCGTCCGTCCGCGATGGAGGTGGGGGTGACCACGAGGCGCACCTTGTCGATGAATTGCTGGCGGCTCAGCTGCCCGGCGTAATCCTCATCCATGACCATGAACCACACCCGCGCAAAGGTGAGCCACTCGGCCTTCGTCACCTTGCCGTCCAGGTCGGTGTCGGCCTTGTTGATGAAGCTGTAACTCAGGAGCATCGCGAGGTTGGTGCCGGCCTGGCGGGGAAAATCCTTCTTGTCGTAACCCTTCGGCACGGCATCAGGCGACACCGGCTCCTTCCCATCCTTGGGCGCACGGTTCTCCTTTGGCTCAGACCGGCGGTCGCCGTACTCGCTGACCTGCCGCAGGCGGAAACTGGCCTCCGCATCCTGCGCGATCAGGTGAAACCGGCCCCGGGCATCCAGGTACAGGCCAAAGGAGCCCGTGCTGCTGCCGTAGCCATCCTGATTCATCAACGTGTTCTCCAACGCGAAGAACATGAGGGTGCTGTCGAGGTCGAGCCGCGGTTCCAGGGCGGGGCGGAGCTCGCTGAGCGGGGTCTGGCTCAGGGTTTTGCACAGCTGGACGAGCGCGGTCCACGCGGCGGGGTCTTCCTTCGACTGGAGGTGGTAGAGGTTTTTGTAGGCCTCCGGGTTGTCGCCCAGGTAGGCGAAGTTGGCGCCCGGGCCGGCCGTCCAGCGGGTGCCTTCCGCGGTGCCGAAATATTCCTGTGTGAGGTTTTCGTCGAGGGGCTGGACGCTGACGTACACGCCCCAGTCTTCCCCGTTGATCACGACGCGGACCAGGTTGGCCTGCGGGGCCGGTCCATATTCCCGGGCGACGCGGTGATAGAGCATTGTGCGCAGGAAAGTCGGGTCGGTGCGCGCATCGCGCAATTGCAGCGACCGTTGGTTGCCGATCGACTGGCCGGCGGTGTAGTCGAGCTTCAGGTCGAGGGAGCGCTTATATCCCGGAGTAAATGTCGCCGCCGCGGCCCGGTCGTGGAAGCGCAGGCCGACGCCGGCGTAGGTCTTGCCGTCGAGTCGCATCCGCGCCGGGACAAGCACGTCGGTCCGTGCAAAGTCGGCCAGTTCCTTTTCCCAGTCGGCGT
The DNA here is from genome assembly GCA_903898675.1 of uncultured Verrucomicrobiota bacterium. GTDB lineage: Bacteria > Verrucomicrobiota > Verrucomicrobiia > Opitutales > Opitutaceae > Lacunisphaera. The sequence goes on along the minus strand of CAIUGM010000022.1, from coordinate 168,259 downwards.
CCTCGAACTCGAGAAAGAGCGTGCGCAGCACCCGGGGGTCATAAAGGGATTTATCGCTGAAGAGAGCGACGCTGTCCGGGCCGACCTTCTCGCCGGCTTTGACCGGCTCCAACGGAGCTTCGGGCTGCGGGCTTTGACCCGGCCGCCCCGCCGGTGGCGGAGGCACGACCAGCGGATGCTCGGCCAGATAAACGCGCGCCGCCCGGCGCTCAGCGGCATCCAGCCGTTGGTCGCCATTGCGGTCGAACTGGGCGGTAAGCGGTAACTCGGGGATTTGCGGGCTGACCGTGGCTGGGGCGGTGTTGGTCGCAGCGGCCGGTTGGCTCAGATCCCGCACGGCGGGCGCGGACGTCAGGCCGGTTTGGTCTGCACCCGGCAGGGTGGTCGCACCCAGGAGCAGCAGGGAACCGGTCCAGGAAAGAAAAGCGGAGGATTTCATTAGGCTTGGCCCAGTCCGGCGGTGGAATGGAATTCTGGCTTGTGACGCGGTGCTGGCATCGAATGTTCCGCCGTTAATCCGGGCGAATCGTGGTTGGCCGGGCAGTTGGACCACGCATTCATCCCTGACTTCATGGCGCCGGAAAACAGTCCGGCCGGTTGGGTTCAGCCCGGCGGCCAAGCCAGCGGGCGCTGACCGAGCAGGTGAACGTGGAGATGGGGCACGGTCTCGCCTCCGTCGGGGCCGTTGTTGATGACGATCCGGTAGCCCGATTCCGCGATCCCGAGTTGCCTGGCGACGGCGGCGGCGGTCAGCAGCAGGTGGCCGAGCAGGGCCTGATCCGCGACCGAAGCCTCGCCGACCCGGGGCACGAGCCGCTTGGGAATCACGAGCACATGAACCGGCGCCTGTGGGTGGACGTCATGGATCGCGATGCAGAGCTCGTCCTCGTGCACGAGTTTGGCCGGGATCTCGCGGTCGATGATCTTTTGGAAAATCGTTTTGGCCATGAGGATTGAGAAATGTGGAACTCAGGAAATCAGGAATGGGACAAATCAGATGGCTGGCTTGGGATTGTTTCCAGCCTTCCTGAGTTCCACATCAAGCCTTACAAAAACAACAGGTTCAGGTTCGCGGTGCGGCGCGAGCGGGCGGCGGCGAGGTCGCGGATGAACGTGAGGGTGTCGTCGTAGTCGCGACGGCGGCGCTCGGTCCAGCGCCGGGCCGGCGGGCACTGCGCCGCGCGAAGGTTGGTCACCAGCAGCGTGGACTCGGGGTAGGCGGCGAGCTGCTTCAAGCCTTCCATGATCCCTGCGCGGGTGAAGAGCGGGGTGGCGCCGGCTTCACCCGCGGCGGCGTCCCAATGGAAGAAACCATGCCGGGACTGGGTGGAGCAAAGGCGCTCAAAGAGCTGCGTGGCCGCCGTGATGAAGGAAGGGTCGCTCGGCGCGCGGTCCACGGCCTCGCCGAGCGAAGTCGTGATGGCATCGTCGATTTGCTGCGCGAGATAGAGGTCATGCCCCGTGAGCGGGGCGAACAGCGCGTTGAGAAAGTGAAGCCGGCGCAGTTGAAGGGGACGCGTCATTTCTTGGGCTTCGGGATAACGGGCGAGTCGCTGGGTGCAAGGCTGCTGATTTCGTGGACGAATTCGGAGACGTCGCGGAATTCCTTGTAGACCGACGCGAAGCGGACGTAGGCGACCTGATCGGTCTTGCGCAGGCGCTGCATGACGTGTTCGCCGATCGCGCTGGTGGGCACCTGGCTGTCGTACTGCGCCTCGACGGCGTCGAGCACATCCTCGATCAGCATCGTGATCTGCTCGTTGTCCACCGGGCGCTTGTGGCAGGCCGCCCGAACGGCGCGAAGCAGCTTGTCGCGGTCAAAGGGCTCCTGGCGGCCGTCACGCTTGACGACCACCATGCTGTCGCGGACGAGGGTCTCGGTGGTGGTGAAGCGGTTGCCACACTCCAGGCATTCGCGGCGACGGCGGGTGTTGTTGCCGTCGCGGGCGATGCGGGAATCGATCACCTTGTCTTCAATGGAAGTGCACTTGGGGCAGCGCATGGGAGGGAGCTATGGGCCCACGGAACACACGGAATACACAGCAGCAGGGATCTTCTGGGGAAACTTTTCCGGGTATTCTGTGTGTTCCGTGGGCAATTAATTCAGGGTTAGGAAATTCTTTAGAATCTGCATGCCGCCTTCGGTGGCGATGGACTCCGGGTGGAACTGGACACCGTAAACCGGAAATTGTTTATGGCGGAGCCCCATAATTTCACCTTCGGCGGTTTCGGCGGTGATTTCCAGGCAGTCGGGGAGGCTGGAGCGCTCGACCAGCAGCGAGTGGTAGCGGGTGGCGGTAAAGGGGGAGGGCAGATCACGGAAGATATCGGTGCCCCGGTGCTGGATCGGGGACAGCTTTCCGTGCATCTGGCGGGGGGCCCGGATGACTTTGCCGCCGAACTGCTGCCCGATCGATTGGTGCCCCAGGCAGACCCCAAGAATCGGCTTTTTTCCGGCAAAGGTCTTTATGATGTCGAGACTTACACCGGCGTCGCTCGGCGTGCAGGGGCCGGGTGAGATGAGCACCCGGTCAGGGTTAAGTTTTTCGGCTTCGGCGGCGGACAGCTCATCGTTGCGAAAAACCCGCATGGCTACGCCCAACTGGCCGAAATATTGGACCAGGTTGAAGGTGAACGAATCGTAGTTGTCGATAACCAGCAGCACTAAGCGTACTATTCACCTTACCCGGATGGGGTCAAGTACCTGGACTTGCTTCCCGCGTTAGGCAGGCGCAAAGATAACCGGTTCAGTATGTCCATCCCGCTACCCGATCCAGCCGCCCATTGGCAAAGTCCTCATGGACGGACGCTACCGGTGCCCGTTGGGCGGACCTTGATCATGGGCATCCTAAACGTGACGCCGGATTCCTTTTCCGACGGGAACGAACTCTCCACGCTACCAGCCTTGGTTCGCCGGGCCGGGGCGATGATCGCTGCCGGCGCCGACATCCTGGACCTTGGCGGAGAGTCGACCCGGCCCGGCGCCTTGCCCGTGACGGCGGCCGAGGAAATGGCCCGGGTGCTCCCGGCCATCGCGGCCATCCGACAGGCCTGGCCGCAGGTGCCGGTTTCGATCGACACCTACAAGCCCGAGGTGGCGGAAGCGGCGGTGCGCGCCGGGGCGGATCTGGTGAACGACGTCTGGGGGCTCACCCACGGTTTATCCGCGACCGATCGTGAGCAATGGGTGGCGATTGCCCGGGACCCTGATTCTGCAATAGGCGTAAAGCCGGCCATCCCGCGCATGGCGGCCACAGTTGCGGCCCTCGGGTGTCCGGTCATCGCGATGCACAATCGGATGGCGGCCAACTATGACGATTTCTGGCCCGATCTGCTGCTCGACCTGAAGGTCAGCCTCGCCGTCGCCGCCGCGGCCGGTATCGCTCCCCGGCAAATCTGGCTCGATCCCGGTTTCGGATTCGCCAAGTCCGTCGCCCAGAACCTAGCGGTGGTGCGCGACCTCGGTCGGGTGGCCGCCCTGGGTTATCCCGTGCTGCTCGGCACCTCGCGCAAATCCACGCTCGGCCGGGTCCTCGAGGCCGAGGTCGGCGACCGCTTGGACGCAACGGGTGCGACCATCGTCTGGGGCATCCAGCAGGGCTGCGCGATGGTGCGGGTCCACGACGTCGCGGAAATGCGCCGCTTCGTCCGCATGGCCGATGCCATGAAGCGCGGGTTGGATTTTTCCGCATGAGCCACACCGACCGACTCTCCCTTGCAGACATGATTTTCTCAGCCTGCCACGGCGTGTGGCCGGAGGAAAAACGCCGGCCGCAGGAATTCCGGGTCACGGTGGAGCTGGAGCTTTCGCTGGCGCGGGCCGGTCGCCGCGATGCGCTCGATGAGACGATCGATTACTGTGCCGTGCACGCGGTGGTGCGCGGCGTGGTAGAGGGGCCGCACCGGCAGTTGATCGAGGCGCTGGCGGAGGAGATTGCCGGCCAACTACTGGGTGAATTCCCGCGGGTGCGCGCCGTGAGCGTGGCCGTGCTGAAGCCGCGGCCCCCGGTCGATTTCAAGTTTGCCGGCGTGGCCGTGAAGATCCGGCGCAAACGCGCCGACCGGGCCCGTCGCGCTGGATGAATACCGCGCAGGCATTCATCGGTGTCGGGGCCAATCTGGGTGACCGCTGGGGCACCATCCAGCGGGCCCTCGGCCTGCTCGGGCAGACGCCGGGTATCGCGCAGGTGGCATGCTCGCCGGTGTTCGAATCGGATCCGGTCGGCATCATTGACCAACCCCTGTTCCTGAACCTGGTCTGCGGCGTCGAGACCACCTTGGCGCCGGAGCAATTGCTGGCCAGGCTGCTGGAGATTGAGGAAAGCCTCGGCCGGAAGCGCCTGCTGCGCTGGGGGCCGCGCCTCATCGACCTGGACCTGTTGCTTTTTGCGGGGGAGACCCGCACCGGACCCGAGCTGGAGCTACCTCATCCCCGGATGTTTGAACGGGCCTTTGTGACCGAGCCCCTGCGGCTGCTGTTGCAGGCGCCCCGCTTCCGCACCGCGGCCTGGACCGGAGTGCAGGAGCGTCTCGCCACCCTGCCGCCGGGCACCGGGCTGCGGTCCTGGTCTCCGGCCTGAAACCGTTTGCTTTTGCCGGGGGCGTTTAGGAGTTTCACCGGATGACAGGCGCCTTCCAACTCCTCAAGACCGACCCGGCCACTGCGGCCCGGCGCGGCCGGCTGCAGACCCTGCACGGGGTGATCGAGACGCCCATTTTCATGCCGGTGGGAACGCAGGGTACGGTCAAGGCGCTGACCCCGGTACAGATCCGCGAGGCCGGGGCGCAGATCATTTTGGGCAACACCTACCACCTCAACCTCCGGCCGGGCTCGGAACTGGTCCGCGACCTGGGCGGGCTGCACAAGTTCATGGGCTGGGACGGTCCCATCCTGACCGACAGCGGCGGATTCCAGGTCTTCAGCCTCGCGAAGCTGCGCGACATCCGCGAGGACGGCATCGCGTTCCAGTCGCACATCGACGGGGCGAAGCTCTTCCTCGGACCGCGGGAGGTCATGACGATCCAGGCCAATCTCGGCTCTGACATTGCCATGGTGATCGACGAATGTCCGCCGTGGCCCTGCTCGCGCGAGGCGTGCCGGCTGGCGGTGGACCGCAGCTACCGCTGGGCCCAGCAGTGCAAACAGATTGCCACGGACAACGGTTTCCTCGGCGCGGGGCATCATGTCTTCGCCATCGCGCAGGGTTCGACCTTTGACGACCTGCGCCGCGAGGCGGCGGAGTCGCTGGCCGCGCTGGATTTTCCGGGCTACGCCGTTGGGGGCGTCAGCGTCGGCGAGCCCGAGCCCGAGATGCTCAAGCAGGTGGCGGCGACCACGCCGTTCATGCCGGTGGACAAGCCGCGCTACACGATGGGCCTCGGGACGCCACCGCAGATCCTGAAGATGATCGCGCTGGGGGTGGACATGTTCGACTGCGTGCACCCGACGCGCGTGGCACGCAATGGCGCGGCCTTCACGCCCGACGGCCTGATCAACCTGCGCAACGAGCGTTACCGTGCCGACCCGGCGCCGGTGGTCGACGGCCTCGACAACTACACCTGCCGCCATTTCTCCCGCGCGTACCTGCGGCACCTCGTGATGGCCAATGAGATCCTGGCCTGCACTTTGCTCAGCCTGCACAACATCCACTTCTACCTCGACCTGATGGCGCAGGCCCGCGCCCACCTGGAATCCGGGGATTATGGCGCGTGGCACCTTGGCTGGATTGCGCGCTACGAGGCCGGCGACCGAGCGGTCACCGGCAGGTAGGGCCTATTGCAGACTCGCCATCGCCGGACGCCTTACCTTCACTTTCACCCTCACTTTCCCATGCGCATTCTCATCACCGGCGGCGCCGGATTCCTGGGCAGCCACCTTTGCGACAAGCTCCTCGCGCAGGACCACGAGGTCATCTGCCTCGACAACCTTTTCACGGGCAGCAAGGCGAACATCGCCCACCTGGCGGGCAATCCCCGCTTTGAGTTTGTCCGGCACGACGTCATCGATCCCTTCAAGTACGAGGTGGACCAGATCTACAACCTGGCCTGCCCGGCCTCGCCGCCGCACTACCAGTACAACCCGATCAAGACCATCAAGACGTCGGTCATGGGCGCGATCAACTGCCTCGGCCTGGCCAAGCGGCTCCGGGCCCGGGTGTTTCAGGCGAGCACGAGCGAGGTCTACGGCGACCCGGCGGTGCACCCGCAGCCCGAGTCCTACTGGGGCAACGTCAATCCCATCGGCAAGCGCTCCTGCTACGACGAGGGCAAGCGCTGCGCGGAGACGCTCTTCTTCGACTACCACCGCGAGAACAAGGTCGATATCCGCGTGGTCCGCATCTTCAACACCTACGGCCCGCGCATGCACCCGAACGACGGCCGCGTGGTTTCCAATTTCATCGTCCAGGCGCTCCGGGGCGAAAACATCACGATCTATGGCGACGGCCAGCAGACCCGTTCGTTCTGCTATGTGGACGATTTGCTCGAGGGTTTTGTCCGGCTCATGGCCCAGACGGAGACCGTCGGCCCGGTGAACCTCGGGAATCCCGGCGAGTTCACCATGCTCGAGCTGGCCGAGCAGGTGCTCAAGCAGACGAAGAGCAAGTCGAAGATCGTCCACAAGCCGCTGCCCGCGGACGACCCGAAGCAGCGCCGGCCGGACATCACCCTCGCCAAGAAATACCTGAAGTGGGAACCGAAGGTGCCGCTCGCCGAGGGGCTCAAGAAGACCATCGCCTACTTCCGGACGAAGGTGTGAAGGGTGGATTTTTCGCGGTTTTGTAGCCGCGCTTGAGTCGGCGAAAGCGTGGTTCCGGCCACGCGGCCGACCACGTTGTCGCTCCGCTCCAACGCAGCTACACTTTCCCGGATTCCGTTCTCACTAAGAACAGCTCAGCCCGTCTGGGCCTCGACCTGGGTCCCGGCCCCGGCGAGTTCATCCTCTTCCAGCCGGGTGACGAGCACGTCGACATGCAACTGCCGCCTGGCCGTGCCGCGGTAGGTGCCCTTGAGCGGGGAAACGTCCGCATAATCGCGGCCGACCGCGACCTTCACGTAATGGCCGTCGGCCTGGCGGTTGTTGGTGGGATCCAGCCCGCACCAGCTGTGGCCCGGCACGAACACCTCGACCCAGGCGTGGCTGGCCTGCGCCCCCTTGAGCTGGTCCGCCGGGCCGTTGTAGAGATAGCCGCTGACGTAGCGGGCGGGAATCTTCAGCGCGCGGCAGAGGCCGAGCATGACGTGCGCGAAATCCTGGCAGACACCCGAGCGGGCCTTGAGCACGTCGCGCATGTGGGTGTGCACATGCGTGGAAAGGGGCTGATACTTAAACTCGCGGAAGATGTGGCGCATGATCGCCTGCGCCGCCTGCCATGCGTCGGTCTGGCCCTCGGTGGCGTCCAGGGCCAGCCGCCACAGGTCCGCGTCGACCTCGACGTAGGTGCTCGACTGGAGGAAATCATAGCAGTGCTCCAGGCGCGCGCATTCGTCAATCTTGGCCAGCGGCGCCGGCGTGGCCGCGGCCGCCAGGGCGGGCTGGTCGTCGGTGGTGACGATCGAGGTGGCCTCGACGCTCAGCTCGGTGTGCGCCTCGTTGATCTCGAAGAGGTGGACGTAGTTGAGATAAAAATCGAGGTAGTGGGAGAGCTTGGCCGTCGGCAGGATGCGCAGCAGAAAACTGCGGCAGACCTGGTTGCCGGTGCTGACCGGCTGCAGGCGCGCCTCATTGAAACTTTCCCGCACGCTGTTTTCATATTTGAAACGCGTGCGGTGGAGGATTTGCAGTTTCATGCGCGGGGCGGGGGTGGGAGGCTCCGCTCCGGACCGGTTTGCTGCTGTTGTTCCTCCTGCTGGCGCAGTTCATATTCCTCCTGCAGCTGGAAAGGCTGGAAGATGTAGGCTTGGAAGAGCGCCTCGCCGATGGAGTTCAGCTTGGCCTGGGCCACGTCAATGTAGGTGTGGAGGCCGATCTCAAAGATATCCTCGACCGTGCTGAACTGCAGCTCGGCCAGCAGGCGGCCGGCGAGCTTTTCCGCGTCGTTGCTGAAGCGGCCCTCATGGACGCCGGAGATGCGGCGCAGGACGGTGTTCAGGTGCCGGACCGCGAAGCGGACCGAGCGGGGAAACTCGTCGGAGAGCAGCAGCAGCTCCGCCACCAAGGCGGGTTCCACCTCGGCGCCATGGAGCGCCTTGTAGGCGTCCCACGCGCTGCAGGAGCGGAGCACGGCCGACCAGCCGAGGGCATCGGCCTGGGTGGGCGCCGCGGGCACGCCGCGGGCGGGCAGGGAGGCGTGGCGGACGTCGAGGATGCGGGAGGTCTTGTCCGCCCGCTCGAGGTAGCGGCCGCACTGCATGAAGAACCAGCCCTCGTTGCGCACGACGGTGGCGTCGGTCAGGCCCTGGAGCAGGAGCGAGCCGTTCTTGATGGTGAGGAAGAAATCCGAGGGGCTTTCCCGCCAGAGTTCACTGGCGCGGGGCGAGTACAGGAAAAGATAGACGCGGTTGATCTCCTCCCAGAGCTCAACCGTGATCTGGTCGCGCACCATGCGGGCGTTTTCGCGGGCTTGCGCGATCGACGACAGGATGGAGTTGGGGTTCTCCGCCTGGAAGACGAGGAATTGCGTGACCGTCTGGCCGGTGGTCTTCGGGTGCAGCTTGCGGAACAGCTCCTCGTCGCCCGAGCTCTGGACAATGGCGATCCAGTGGGCACCGAGCGCCTGGTCGTCGAGGTTGCGGAAATCGAGGAGGAGCTGGAGGTTCACGTCCACCAGGCGCGCGATGCTCTCGGCGCGCTCGATGTAGCGGCTCATCCAGTAAAGACTGTTGGCGACACGGCTCAGCATTGTAGGGAAAATTCAAAATTCCAGAATCCAAAGGCCAAGGAAATGACCAAGGAATGAAAACCGGATGAACGCCGGCACACGGCAATCGGAAATAAATTTATTTGAAATTTGGCCACTGGGATTTGGTGTTTCGCCGCCGCGGCGTTTTAGTGGTTGCCGTAGAGCACCCAGGTTTCCTTGCTGCCGCCGCCTTGGGAAGAGTTGACGACCAGCGAACCCTTGCGGAGGGCGACGCGGGTGAGGCCGCCGGGGATGATGACGGTCTTCTCGCCGTAGAGGATGAAGGGCCGGAGGTCGATGTGCCGGCCGGCAAAGCCCTCGCCCTCGCAGTGGGTCGGGTGCCGCGAGAGTGAAATCATCGGCTGGCCGATGTAGTTGCGCGGGTCGGCCTCGATGCGGTGGCGGAATTCCTCGCGCTCCGCGACGGTGGCGTGCGGCCCCATCAGCATGCCGTAGCCGCCGGCCTCGTTGGCGGCCTTGACGACCAGCTTGTCGAGATTCTCGAGCATGTACTTCCGGTCGGCGTCCTCGCTGGCGAGGTAGGTCGGCACGTTGGGCAGGAGCGGCTCCTGGTCGAGGTAGTACTTGATGATGCGCGGGACGAAATAATACATCACCTTGTCGTCGGCGACGCCGGTGCCGATGGAGTTGGCGAGGGAGACGTTGCCGGCGCGGTAGGCGTTGACGAGGCCGGGCACACCCAGCGCGGAGTCCTTGCGGAAGACGGTCGGGTCGAGGAAGTCGTCGTCGATGCGCCGGTAGATCACATGCACCGGCTGCAGGCCCTTGGTGGTGCGCATGAAAACCTTCTGCTCACGCACGAGCAGGTCGCGGCCCTCGACGATCTCGATGCCCATCTGCCGGGCAAGGTAGGTGTGCTCGAAGTAGGCCGAATTGTAGACGCCCGGCGTGAGCAGCACGACGTTGGGTTCGGCCACGCCGTTGGGCGCGATGTAATTGAGCATCTTCAGCAGCTCGTTCGAGTAACTCTCGACCGGGCGCACGCCGCCGGCCTCGAAGATCTCCGGGAAGGTGCGCTTCAGCGCGCGGCGGTTTTCCAATACATAGCTGACGCCGGAAGGGCACCGGGCGTTGTCCTCAAGCACGAGGTACTGGCCCTTGTCATCGCGGATGATGTCGGTGCCGCAGATGTGGATGTAAATGTCGCGCGGCACCTTCACGTTCACGAACTCGCGCCGGAAATGTTTGGCCGACATCACGTAGTGGGCGGGGATGGTGCCATCCTTGATGATGTTCTGTTCGTGGTAGATGTCGTGGAGGAAGAGGTTCAGCGCCGTGATGCGCTGCACGAGCCCGGCCTCGATGTGTTCCCACTCCTCGGCGGGGATGATGCGCGGCACGAGGTCGAACGGGAAAATGCGTTCCGCGCCCTGGGAGTCGCCATAGACGTTGAAGGTCACGCCCTGTCGCAGGAAGGCCAGGTCGACGGCGCGGCGCTTGGCGTCGAATTCCGCCGGGGTCACGGCAGCGAAGTGCTTCAGGAAGTGCCGGTAATGCTGTCGGACGGTACCTTCGCCGGTGATCATCTCATCGAAGAATGCGTCGGTCGCATACTTGCGGAAGGGCTCGGGGAGGGCGGCGGCGATGGCGTCGCGGGAAGGGGGGCGGGGATTGGCCATGCGGTGGGAAAGACGTTACGGATAGCAGGCGGCGTGCAAACCTCGAAATTTTCTTTAAGCAGTCCTTGCGGCCCAGCGATTTGCGGGAGCAAATGGCTGCATATTTTGTCATTTGCCAAGCCCTTCCGCGTAGTTTTCATTCCTCCCCTTCAATGCTCAGCTTCATCCTCCAGAAATTCTCCGGCCGGCATCATCGTAAATACGTCGAAAAATGCCGTCCGGTCGTCGCGCGCATCAATGAGTTTGAGCGGCAGTACCAGCAGCTCTCCGACGAGCAGCTCCGGGCCAAGACCGACGAATTCCGCGCGCGCGTGGCCGGGGGGGAGACCCTGGACCAGATTCTGCCCGAGGCCTTTGCCGCGGTCAAAAATGCCGCCCGCCGCCTGGTCGGCCGGAAAGTCATCGTCTGCGACCACGAGCTCACCTGGGACATGGTGCATTTCGACGTGCAGCTCATCGGCGGCATCACGCTGCACGAGGGCCGGATCGCCGAGATGGCCACCGGCGAGGGCAAGACCCTAGTCGCCACCCTGCCGCTCTACCTCAACGCCCTCACGGGCCGGAACGCCCAGCTCGTCACCGTCAACGATTACCTGGCCCGCCGCGACTCCGAGTGGATGGGGCACCTTTATAATTTCCTCGGGATCACGGTCGGCTGCATCCAGCAGTCGATGCATTCCGAGGCCCGCCGCGAGATGTACAACCGCGGCATCACCTACGGCACCGCCTCGGAGTTCGGCTTCGACTACCTGCGCGACAACGGCATGGCCACGCGCAAGGAGGACCAGGTGCAGCGCGACCACTTCTACTGCATCGTCGATGAAATCGACTCGATCCTCGTGGATGAGGCGCGCACCCCGCTGATCATCTCCGGCCCGGCGCCCATCGAACGCGAGCAGCCTTTCACCCGTCTCCGGCCCGGCGTCTCCGCCCTGGTCAGCGAGCAGCTCCGCCTCATCAACCACCTCGCCAAGGAGGCGGCCGATCTGCTCGGAAAACCCGCCGGCAGCAACGAGGACAAGCAGGCCGCGGCGATGAAGATGCTCCAGGTCAAGCTGGGCATGCCCAAGAACAAGCTGCTCCTGCGGATGATGGAGACTCCGGAGTGGCGCAAGCTCCTCGACAAGACCGACGTCGAGATGCACAGCGATTTCAACAAGGACGAGCTCTACAAGTTCAAGGAGGAGCTGCTCTTCACCATCGACGAGAAGAACCACCAGGCCGACCTCAGCGAGAAGGGCCGCACCATGCTGCGCCCCGACGATCCCGACGCCTTCGTGCTGCCCGACCTCGCGACCATCTTCATCGATATCGAGAAGGACACGGCCCTTTCCCCCGAGCAGAAGGAGCAGGCCAAGCGCGACGCCCAGAACCGCTATGAGGTGGTGTCCGAGGACATCCACGCTCTTTCCCAGCTGCTGCGCGCCTACTCGCTCTACGAGCGCGACGTCGAATACGTCGTCCAGGATGGCAAGGTCGTCATCGTCGACGAAAACACCGGCCGCATCATGTCCGGCCGCCGCTGGTCCGACGGCCTGCACCAGGCGGTCGAGGCCAAGGAGGGCGTCACGATCGAACGCGAGACCCGCACCTACGCCACGGTCACCATCCAGAATTACTTCCGCATGTACGAGAAGCTGTCGGGCATGACCGGCACCGCCGAGACCGAGGCCACCGAGTTCCACGAGATCTACCGTCTTTCCGTCACCCAGATCCCGACGAACCAGCCCTGCATCCGCATCGACCGGAACGACTCCATTTTCAAGACCCGCCGCGACAAGTACAACGCGGTGGTGAAGCAGGTCCATGAGGCCCAGCAACGCGGCCAGCCCGTGCTGGTCGGCACCGTCACCGTCGAGCAGTCCGAGGTGCTCAGCCGCATGCTGAAGCGCGCCGGCGTCATCCACACCGTCCTCAACGCCAAGTTCCACCAGCAGGAGGCCGAGATTGTCACCCGCGCGGGCCACAAGGGTTCCGTCACCATCGCCACCAACATGGCGGGCCGCGGCACCGACATCAAACTCGGCGAGGGCGTCCGCGAACTCGGCGGCCTCTTCGTCGTCGGCACCGAGCGCCATGAGTCCCGCCGCATCGACCGCCAGCTGCGCGGCCGGTGCTCGCGCCAGGGCGATCCGGGCGCGACCAAGTTTTTCCTTTCACTCGAGGATGACCTCATGCGTCTCTTCCTGCAGGGCAACATCGCCTCGCGAATCATGGAAGGCGCCATGGCCGAGGGCGAGGAGCTCGAGCATTCCCTGCTCAACCGCTCCATCGAGTCCGCCCAGAAGAAGGTCGAGCAGCAGAATTTCTCCCAGCGCAAGCGCCTCCTGCAGTATGACGACGTGCTCAACAAGCAGCGCGAGGTCATCTACGGTATCCGCAACGGCGCGTTGCACAGCGACCGCCCGAAGGACGTCATCTTCGAGATGATCGAGGAAGAGCTGGCCGCCCGCCTCGAGACCGCCGGCTTTGGCGAGAAGGGCGGCGTCTCCGCCGCCAACATCGAGAGCCTCGTCGGCTGGCTGAACGCCCACTTCCCGGTCAGCGCCAAGGTCGACGAAATCTCCGAGCGCGCGGACTTCGACACCCTGCTCAAGCAGCTCGTCGACCGGATCAAGCAGGCCTACACGCTGAAGGAGTCCATCGAGGACCCGGCGGCGCTGGGCGGCCTCGAGCGCTACATCGTCATCAACGCCATCGACCACCACTGGCAGGAGCACCTGACCGAGATGGAGGAACTGCGCCGCTCGATAGGCCTGCGCAGCTACGGCCAGAAGGACCCGTTGTCCGAGTACAAGGGCGAGGCCTTCCGCTTCTTCGAGGAACTGATGAACAACGTGCGCCTGCAGATCTGCACGAGCCTTTTCCGCTCGGCCACGAACCGCGACGCCTTCGAGAATCTGTTTGCCGTGCTCTCGCGCTCCGCGCGCCTCCAGGGCCCGGCGGCCGGTCCGACGGCGCTGACGGCGGCCACCCAGGCGGCGCCCGCCGGGGATGGCGAGTCGGCCCCGGCCCGCGAGGCCGAGGCGGAGATCAAGCTTCCGTCCATCACGATCCGCCGCGACACGCCGAAGGTCGGCCGCAACGATCCGTGCCCCTGCGGCAGCGGCAAGAAATACAAGAATTGCCACGGCGCCGCCTGATCCGATGACGGCCGCGCCGACTTCCGCGCCCGATCCGTACGACCTGCCGCCGTCGCTCTGGCAGCGGCAGCCGCACCTGGTGTGGGCGCTGGCGGTCTTTGGCCTCACGGCCTTGTTCACCTATGTGGCCTTTCCGCCGGTCAATACCGGGGACGCGGCCTACGTGCTGGCCGTGCCGGCGGTGCTCTGGGCGTTCCGACGCCCTTCGTTCCGGCAGTATGCGTGGGTCGTGCTCGGCGCCCAGGTGGTGGCGTGGACCCTCCTGCTCGGCTGGCTGCATCATGTCACCTGGGTCGGGCTCTTCCTGCTCGGACCGTTCGTCGGTTTGCTTGTCGGGTCGTGGTTCCTCGCCGTGTGGTGGGCCATTCCCCGGATGGCCGGCCAGGTGGCGCCGGTCCGGATTTTCACCTTGCTGGGGTTGGCGGCACTGTGGGTCGTGCTGGAATGGATCCGGAGCACGCTCTTCGGCGGGTTTCCCTGGCTGCCGCTGGCGGCGAGCCAGTGGCAGCGCCCGATCATTTTGCAGGTCGCCTCCTATGCGGGCGCCGGGGCCGTCTCGTTCGTTTTGGTTTACTTCAATCTGGCGACAGCCGCCTACGCCCACCGGATCTTTTTTGAGGGCGCGACCGGCCTGCGCAAACGCAGCCCGGAGTTCATGGTGGCGCTGCTCCTGCTGATGTTCTGCTCGTTCCCGTTTCTGGCGGAGTCGATGGGCCAGCAGCGGCACCGGCTGGCGCGGGTGGCGCTCATCCAGCCCTACATCCCGCAGACCGAGAAATGGGACGCCGCCCGCGCGACGGACGTGCTGCACACCATTGAGAAGACCACCTTCGACGCCAACGAAACCGGGGCGCCTGATTTCATCATCTGGCCCGAGGCAGTGACGCCCTGGGCGTTGTACCGGGATCCGGAGGTCGCGGAATGGCTCAGGTCCGTGGCCAAGCGCGCCGGCAAGCCGTTGCTGCTGGGCAGTGTCTATACCGGCGGTCCGGCGGCCGATCCCCTGTGGTACAACGGCGCCTTCGTGGTCGATCCCCTGACTGGCGTGGCGCCCGACCACTACGCCAAGCGCAAGCTCGTGCCGTTCGGCGAATACATTCCGCTGCGCCCGGTCCTGGGCTGGCTGGAGAAAGTGGCGCCCATCGGCGGGGATTTCACGGCCGGGACGGAGGCGCAGCCGCTGCTGGTCACGGCCGGGGTCAACCGCCTGCCGGTCGGGGTGCTCATCTGCTACGAGGATATTTTTCCGTCCCTCGCGCGCGACAGCGTGCAGTCGGGGGCCGAGGTGCTGGCGGTGCTCACGAACAATGCGTGGTTTGGCGAGGGCGGGGCGGCCTACCAGCACGCGGCGCATTCGGTTTTGCGCGCGGTCGAGACGCGCCGGCCCGTCATCCGGTGCGGCAACGGCGGGTGGAGCGGCTGGATCGATGAGTTTGGCAATATCCGCGCCACGCTGCATGACGAGGATGGCAGCGTCTATTTCCGCGGGGCGCGAACCGTGGAGATCACGCGCGATCTGCGCTGGCGCGACCGGCAGACCTTTTATACGCAGCATGGCGACTGGTTCCCCCCGGTCTGCGCCCTGTTGGCCGCCGCGGCCTATGGCCTGATGCTGATTCTCCGGCCGCCGGGGTTGCCGCGGGCCGGTGAGACCGTGTTCTGAGCCGGTGGGCCGGCGGGGACAGGTTTTGCCGGCACCGGGCTAAAGTCGGGCGGACTATGGGCCGATATAGAACCCATTATGCGACCTGCTTCGTTTAAATCCAGCCATGCCTTGATTTTTGCAGCCTTCGTCGCCCTCTGGGCGCTCCCGCTCAGGGCCGACGAGAAATCCGAACCGCCGGTCCCGGTCCGCACCGTGGCACCCGACGTGCCGTCGGAATTCGCCCGCAGCAATTCCACCGGCCTGGTCACCGTGAATTTCCTGGTGGATGACAAGGGCAACGTGCAGGAGGCCAAGGTCATCAAGTCCACCCATACCGAGCTGGAAGCGCCGGCCTTGGTGGCGATCAAGAAATGGCGCTTCAAGCCCGCGACCAAGGGCGGCACCGCCGTCGCCGTGCACGTCACGATCCCGATCAAGTTTCAGGTCGAGTAATCCGGCCTCGTGCCGCGCTGTTTTCGTTCAACCCCCGCCCCCTTCATTATGAGCAAGGTCAGCCTGACAGTCGGCAAGAAAATCACCTTCGGCTTCGTCGCCATCATCGGCCTGCTGGCCATCATCGCCGGCGTCTCGCGCTACGCGCTGCATGCCGCCGGCGAGAAGTTCAGCCTGTTCTCGGGCAGCGCCGCGGAGTCGCACACCGCCGTCTCGCTGGAAACGGCGATGACCGCCCTCAAGGTGAACGTGAATGATTTCCTGGCCAGCGGGTCGGCGGAGAGCATCCAGGCCTACGACCTGGCCTACAAGAATCTCGTGGCGGAGATCGCCCTGGCCGAGAAGACCATCCTCGATCCGGAACGCGCCCGGCAGATCGCCACGGCCAAGGAGCTGCTCAACCGCTATCACCAGACTTTCCAGACCCTCGTGGAGAATAACAGCCAGCGCGTCCAGGTGGAGGAAGGCGTCATGAAGCCGAAGGGCCTTGAGATGAAGGATGCCCTGCAGTCGCTGATGGCGGAGGCCAAGACCCAGGGTGACATGAACAGCGCCTTCCGCGTGGCGAACGCCCTACGCTCCTTTTTCGAGTGCGGGACCCAGGTGGCGACCTTCCTCCAAACGTCCAAGCCGGCGGACGCGCAGGCGGCCCGGGATTCCCTGCAATTCGTCACCAAGCAGATCGTCCTGATCGAGAAGGACCAGGCGGAAATGGAGAAGCTGGATGCCACATTGAAGGACGAGAAGAAAACCGCGCGGCTGGTTGCGCTGCGGGAATCGGCCCTGGCCTACGGGGCCGGCATCGACCGGATCGTGGAATCCAAGCACCAGCGCGACGGCCTGATCGCCGATGGGATCAACCGCATTGCCCCCGAGTTTACCGCCACCATCGCCCAGCTGAGCCGCTCGGCCCATGCCTACCAGGAGGAGATCGAGGCCGGCGTGCGCGTGAGCCAGCAGCGCAATGAATTCGTGGTGCTCGGCATCACCGTGGCCGGTATTGTCTTCGGGCTGGTCGCCGCGTGGTTCGTCGTCCGCGGGGTCACCCGCCCGATCCGCACCATCGCCGTGCACCTCGCCAGCGAGTCGGAGAAAACCAAGGTTTCCGCCACCCAGGTCGCCCAGGCGGCCCTCACTATGGCCGATGGTGCCAGCCAGCAGGCCTCGTCCCTGGAGGAGTCGAGCTCCGCGCTCCATGAGATGTCGAGCATGACCAGCCGCAATTCCGAGAGCGCGCAAAACGCCAAGCGGCTGGCCCAGGAAGTTCGCCAGACGGCCGACGCTGGCGCGAGCGACGTCGAGCAGATGAAGTCCTCGATGAGCGCCATCCAGGCCTCGAGCAGTGAAATTTCCAAGATTATCAAGACGATCGATGAGATCGCCTTCCAGACCAACATCCTGGCCCTGAACGCCGCCGTCGAGGCCGCCCGCGCGGGCGAGGCCGGCCTCGGGTTCGCCGTGGTGGCCGATGAGGTGCGCAACCTGGCCCAGCGCTGCGCCGCCGCCGCCCGCGAGACCAGCGACCGGATTTCCGATTCCGCGGAGAAGAGCACCCAAGGCGCGCGCGTCAGCGAGAAGGTCGCCACCAACCTTTCGGGCATCGTCGAGCGCATCCGCCGCCTCGACGCCATGGTCGCCGAAATCGCGCAGGCTTCGGAAGAGCAGACCAAGGGCATCACCCAGGTCAGCGAGGCCGTGACCGGCATCGACCGGATCACGCAGAGCAATGCCGCCCTTTCCCAGCAGTCCGCCTCCTCGGCGGAGGAACTCAAGACCCAGGCCGACGAGGTCCGCCACGCGGTCGCCGAGTTGATGAGCCTGGTGGAGAGTGCCGCGGCGGCCCCGGCCGTGACGACGGAACCCGCCCCGGTGGTGAGGGCGAAAACAGCTTCCGATTCGAAGTCCCTGCCCGTGAAGAAATCCACCGGCCCCGTGCGCCGTCCCACGGCTCCGGCCGCGGCCGCTCCGGTCCCCGCCGGCCAGAAGGAAGCTGACGGTGGAGATTATTTTCAGGATCTGGGCGCCTGATCCTGCGGCGAGCGCCCAACGCTCGGCCTCCAGCCCGGTTCCACCGGCTTACTTGACGGGCGGGACGAACAGCACACACACCGCCTGGGGCACTTTGGCGGTGTGGCCGGTGGCCGTCAGCCGGCCGGTAGCGGCGTCCACCTTGAAGACCACCAGGTTGTTGCTGTCGCGATTGGCGCAGACCAGCCACGCCCCGTCGGGGGAAAGGGCGAAATTACGCGGATGGGCCCCGCCGCAAGCCACGATCTCGACGAGCGTGAGCGTCCCATCGGCGGCGTTGCGGGCAAAGACCGCGAGGCTGTCGTGTCCGCGGTTCGAGCCATAGACAAAGCGGCCATTGGGGTGCAGGCGGATTTCCGCGCAGCCGTTCGCGCCCTTGAAATCCGCGGGCAGCGTCGAGACCGTCTGCTTCGGTGCGATCGCACCGGTTTGGGCGTCGCAGGCGTAGGTGACGATGGTGCTGTCGAGCTCGTCGATGACGTAGAAAAACTTTCCGTCCGCGGAAAACTTGCTGTGGCGCGGACCGGCCCCGGGCGCCGTCGCGAACTCCCCGGCCGGGGTCAGGGTGGCCGGGGCGGGATCCAGCCGGTAGCAGAAAATCCGGTCGAGCCCCAGGTCGCACACATAGGCGAACCGGTTGTCGGGGGAAAACGTGATGGAGTGGGGATGGGGCGCATCCTGCCGGCCCTGGTTGGGCCCGAGCCGGCCGGTCGTCTTGAGAAAGCTGGCGCGGGGCCCGATGCTGCCGTCGCCCGCGAGCGGAAACGAGGTGACCTGACCGCCGTGATAGCTGATCAGCACGAGGGCCTTTCCGGTGTGATCGGTGCTGATGTTGGCGCAGGCGATGCCGCCCGTCGGCTGGAAGTTGAGCTTGGCCAGCGTGCCGGCCTCGGGATCGATCCGGTAAGCGGTGGCGCCGCCACCGGGCCGGCCGTTCACGCTGTCGGTCTCATTCAGCGCGTACAGTTCCCGGCCGTTGGGCGCGAGGGAGAGAAAGGTCGGGTTGGGCGCCTCGGCGACGGCCACCGGTTCGCCCAGGGCGCCGGTCACGGTGTCGAGGCGCACGGCGTAGATGCCGCGGCTGGAATTATCCTTGGGCGTGTAGGTGCCGATGAAAATGAGCTGGCTGGCGGCGGACATGGAGGAGGTGAGGGTGAGAACCGAAGTGAAAGTGAGAGTGAAGGTGGAGAGACAGCGGCGGAGGAAGGTCATGGGGGTTAGGATTATTTGTGGGAGCGAGCTTGCTCGCTCCCACAAGTTACGGCGCCAGCGCTTCCTTGAAATGATGGCGGCACATCGCGACGTAGCGGTCGTTGCCGCCGATCTCCACCTGGGCGCCCTCCTTGACGGCGCGGCCGTCGGGGCCGATCCGGAGGTTCATCGTGGCCTTGCGGCCACAGTGGCAGATGGTTTTCAGCTCGATGAGGTTGTCGGCCAGCGCGAGCAGCGCGGCGCTCCCGGGGAACAGCTGGGCCTGAAAATCGGTGCGCAGGCCGTAGCAGAGCACGGGAATGCGGAGCAGGTCGGCCACGTCGGTGAGTTGCTCCACCTGCGGGCGGGTCAGGAACTGCGCCTCGTCGACCAGCACGCAGGCGACGGGTTGCGCCGCGTGGGCTTCCTTGACGTGGACAAAGACATTTTCGTCCGCCTGCAGGGCGATGGCCCCGGCCTCGAGCCCGATGCGCGACTTCACCTTGCCGGTGCCGGCCCGGGTATCGACCGCGGGCACAAAGAGCAGCGTGCGCATGCCGCGCTCGTGGTAATTGTAGCTCGACTGGAGCAGCACGGTCGATTTGCCGGCATTCATCGCCGAGTAGTAGAAGTAGACTTTCGCCATGCAGCCTGCACTAAAGCAGCCGGCCCCGGCTAGGCCAACAAAAAGCCCCGCCGGGCGGCGGGGCGGGCCTGACGGGCGGGGCCGGCGATCCTTCCCGCCCGGGGCGTCAGCGCATGCGGGCAAAGGTCTTGGACAGCAGCTCCAGGTCCGAGGCGTGCTTCGTCTTTTCCCGGGTGTTCGCGATGAGCTTCTGTTCCAGCGCATTCTTGGTGGGCCGGGTCTTGTTCTCGTAGTAGACGCCGAAGCGGCCGGGCCAGGGCTCGAGCGCGAGCTGGAACGCCGCCAGTTCATCGGTCGGGTCATGGCGCGCGGCATCCTCGGGCGAACCATCATGCTTCTTCAGCTCGATGGTCTGGAAAGCCCCGCCCTTGCGCGGGACCGAGGAGTCGAACGCGCCCTCGAAGAACTCGACGCACTCGGAAAGGATCTCGACGACGGAGAAACCGTCGTGGTTCGCGGCGCGGAGCATCATCTCCACCATGTGGTTGACCTGCGTGGCGTGGCTGCGGGCGACGAACGTGGCGCCGCTGTTGATCAGCGTGCGCATCGGGTTGATCGGCTGGTCGAACGCGCCCCAGGGGTCCGTCTTGGACTTGAAGCCGAGCGGCGAGGTGGGCGAGGTCTGCTTCTTGGTGAGGCCGTACACGGAGTTGTCCATGATGACATACGTCATCCGGGGATTCTTGCGCGCCGTGTGCACGAGGTGGTTGCCCCCGATGGAGAAGCCGTCGCCGTCGCCGCCGAAGACGAAGACATGCAGGTCGTCGCGGCCGAGGCTGATGCCGGCGGCGAAGGGCAGCGAGCGCCCGTGGATATAGTGGCCGCCGTGCGTATTGACGAAGTAGGGGAAGCGCGACGAACAGCCGATGCCGGCGAACGTGACGATTTTTTCCTGCGGGTAGTTGAGTTTCTCGAGGACCTTGTAGAACGAGGCCAGCACGGCGAAGTCACCACAGCCGGGGCACCACGTCGGGTGGTCGGCGGTGAGGACCTTCTTGGTGAGGGGTGCGCGCGGGGCGATGGTGACGGGAGTGTCGGCGGGCGGGGTGGCGATGGCGGACATGGGAGGGAAGGGTAGGGGTTGGGAAAGCAGTTCTGGTGGATCAGCGGTGGGCGGTCGCGAGCAGGCTTTGCTTGCGCATCCCGTATGACGTGTCGCCGAGCTGGAGGTGCGCGGCGACCCGTTCGAAGATCTCACTGACCTTGTAGGTGAGGCCGTCCGTCTTGGTGATGCTGCCGATCGCGGGATTGGCGAAGCGTCCCCGCAGCAGGGTCGCGAGCTGGCCGTAGCCGTACAGGCCCTCGTCGTTGATTTCCACCACGAGGATCTTCTTGTAGCGGGCAAAGACCTCCTCGAGGCCGTGATCCAGCGGGTGGATATGGCGCAACTGGAGATGCCCGACGGTGACACCGGCGCCGCGCAGGCGGCCGACGGCCTCGCGGATCGGGCCGTAGGTGCAGCCCCAGCCGATGAGCAGGACGTCACCCGCCTCGTCGCCGAACAGTTCGGCGGGCGAGAGCGCGGACGCGACGGCTTTGATTTTCTCGCGGCGCTTCGCGGTCATCTTCATGTGCAGGGCCGGGCTGGCCGTGGGATGGCCGAGTTCGTCGTGCTCGAGTCCGGTCACGGTGGGATACTTGCCGGTGCCAATCACGCTGCCGGGGGGCGCGTGCCGCTGCAGCTGGTCGAGCGGGTAAGGCTTGAAGGTGTGGTCGCGCGGGCTGAGGTCGGGCTTGGCGTCGACCATCAGCTTCGGCAGGTCGGGCTCGTCGAACGCCTCAATGCGGGTGGCCAGGGCCTGGTCGGTGAGGATGATGACGGGCGTGCTGAACTGGCGGGCGATCCGGGCCGCCTCAATGGCGATGTAGAAACAATCCTCGACGTTCTTTGGCGCCAGCACGACGCGCGGCGCGTCCCCGTGGCTGCCGTAGATGGCCTGCATCAGGTCGCTCTGCTCGATGTTCGTCGGCATGCCGGTGGAGGGACCGCCGCGCTGCACGTTGACGACGATCAGCGGCATCTCGGCCATGGTGGCCCAGCCGAGCGCTTCCATCTTGAGGGAAAGGCCCGGGCCGGAGCTGCCGGTGATCGCGAGGTGGCCGCTGTAGGAAAAGCCCAGGGCGGTCGAGATGGCGGCGATCTCGTCCTCGCACTGCACAAAAAGGCCGCCGTACTTCGGGAGCTCGGTGCGCAAGGTTTCCATGATCGAGGACCACGGGGTGATGGGATAGCCGGCACCGTGCCGGACGCCGGCGGCGAGCAGGCCGTAGGTCAGCGCAGTGTTGCCGTCGGTCGTGACCTGCGGGCGGGCGCCGGGGGCGGCGGCGGTTTTCTCCAAACGGTAAAGGCAGTGGCTCAGGTGCTCGGCGGGGTAGGCATAGCCGGCGTCGAAGGCGAGGAGCGCGTTGCGCACGATGTCCTCGTTCTTGCCGCCGAAACGCTCCCGGATCAGCTGGGTAAGCTTCGGCACGTCGAGGTCGAACATGCGCGTCAACAGACCGAGCACGTAGATGTTCTTGCCCTTCTCCTTGCTGGAGCCGCCGACGGCCTCGACGGTGGCGCTGGTCATCGGGATGCCCACCGCGGTGACCGTCTTGTCGTCGGGATCGGGCGTGACGTGGTCGGTGTCGTAAAGCAGCACGCCGCCCGGGCGCAGCGAGGCGCGGTGGCTCTCGTAGCTGTGCTGGTAAAATGCGACCAGCACGTCGGCGCGGTCGCCGGCGGAGAGAATCTCGCCGGAGCCCATGCGGACCTGGAAGATGGAGGGTCCACCGGAGATGGTGGAGGGGATGGTCATGTAGGTCATGACCTCCTGATCCGAGCGGCCGGCGAGACGGGCGAGGAAACCGCCGACGGCCTGGATGCCGTCCTGGGAGTTGCCCGCGAGCCGGATCACGACATCGGGAATGGTGGAGAGGTTGTCTGCCGGACGCGGGGATGCGCCAGCAGCCGGGGGGGTAGTGGGGCTGACCATGTTCCTACTATGCGCTTTCGCCCCGCTTTCGTAAAGGCCCGCTTGGTGAAATGCTCCGCATATTTTGTGGGGCGGACGCGGCCTTGCTATTAGTTATCCAACGATACGCGCGATTGCATGATCGGTTCTGCTTATGGGAGTAACGGTGCACGTGACCGCCCTGCCTTTCCTTTTAGCGACCGATCGCACCCATCGTCGCTGCCGGGTAGCGCGTGCCGGTGGCGGCGCCGGCCGGGAAGAAGGCATTGATTTCCGCGACCTCGCCGGCGGTGAGCGCGACCGCCAGCGCCCCCAGATTCTCCTGAAGGTACTTGCGGTGTTTCGTGCCGGGAATCGGGATGATGTCGTCCCCCTGCGCCAGCACCCACGCGAGCGCAAGCTGGCCGGGCAGGCAGCCCTTGCGGGCGGCGATCTCCTCGATGTGGCGGACGAGCTGCAGGTTCTTCGCGAAATTTTCGCCCTGGAACCGAGGCGAGGTCCGGCGGTAGTCGTCGGCCGCCAGGTCTTCGAATTTTTTTATCTGCCCCGTCAGGAAGCCGCGGCCGAGCGGACTGTAAGCCACAAAGCCGATGCCGAGCTCGCGGCACACGGGCAGCACCTCGTCCTCGGCGTCGCGCGACCAGAGCGAATACTCCGTCTGCAACGCGCTGATGGGATGAACCGCGTGGGCCCGGCGGATGGTGGCGGCGCCCGCCTCCGACAGGCCGAGGTGGCGCACCTTCCCGGCGCGCACCAGCTCCGCCATCGCCCCGACGGTTTCCTCGATCGGCACGGCCGGGTCCACGCGGTGCTGGTAATAGAGATCGATCACGTCCGCGCCGAGCCGGCGCAGGCTGGCGTCGCAGGCGCTGCGGACATACTCGGGCCGGCCGCTGATGCCGCGGACCTGCGGGTTCGCCGGGTCGCGCACGATGCCGAACTTGGTGGCGAGGAAAATCTCGCCGCGCCGCTCTTGCAAGGCGCCGCCGATGAGTTCCTCGTTGTGGCCCATCCCGTACATGTCGGCGGTGTCCAGCATCGTGACGCCGCCATCGAGCGCCGCGCTGAGCGTCGCGACCGATTCCGCATTGTCCCGCGCGCCATAAAAGTCCGACATGCCCATGCAGCCCAGGCCGAGGGCGGAGACCGCCGGGCCGTTTTTCCCCAGGAATCGTTTTTGCATCGCGATGACTCTAGTCAGGCCCGCGGCAAAGTAAAACGGCGGACAAAAAAAAGCCCCGCCTGGTCGCGGGGCCTTGGATTCTGCCGGGGCGGGATCGCCGCTCCCGTCTCTTACTCCCAGCCGATCGGCCGGCCCTTGTTCTGCTCCTCGAGCCACTTCATCAGCGGCTGGTAGTATTCCACCATGGCGCGGGTCGAGAGGTCCTCGCCGGTCGCGTCCTTGAGGATCTTGCGCCAGTCGTCGGTCGCGCCCTTCTCCATGATGCTTTTCAGGAAGTCGCCGACCGCCTTGTTGCCGGCGTAATTGCAGGCCTGCGGCGGCTGGTGCAGGATCTTCTTCGCGATGTAGTCGTGCAGCTGGTACTTGAACACCTGCGCGACGGCGTAGGAATAATAGTAGCAGGGCGTGTCGTTGATGTGCGTCTTGGTCGCGGCGTCGCACCATTCCTCGCTGCGCTCGGCCGGCGGCTCGATGCCCTGGAATTCGCGGACGTACTGCCACCAGCGCTTGTTCCACTGGTCGGCCGGCAGGTTCTTCGCGTAGACGTCGGCCTCCCAGTGCGTCATCACGCCGGACGACCAGTAGATGAACGGAATGCCGGGGGCCAGGGCGTTGCTGAGCAGGAAGGCGTTGTCGTCGACCTTGAAGTCGGGGGGCAGGATGCCCAGCGACTTGAGGTAGGGCGACTGCGACGCGGCGAGAGCGATGAGTTCGCCGAAGCCTTCGTGAAACGCGGGATTCGCCCCGGTGCGGAGGAGCGGCGGCACCTCGGGCCGCGTGTAGCTCATGAAGTAGTAGCCGTGGCCGAGCTCATGGTGCGCGGTCGTGAACCACCACGGATTCGGCTCGATGCTCTGCAGCGAGCGGATGTCGGTGGCGAGGTCGAGGTGCCAGCACGAGGCGTGGGTGTTTTTCTTGCGCGGGTCGCCGGCGGGCACGGGGTAGAGGTCGGACTTGACCCAGAACGAAGCGGGCAGCGGCCGGAAACCGATGCCGGTGTAGAACTGTTCGGCCGACTTGATGATAAACTCGGCGGTGCGGCCCTTGAAGAACGGCGTGAGGTCGGCGCCGTCGGCCAGGCCGTCCCATTCCTGCGACCAGCGGTTGCTGATCCAGTGGGCCGGGATGAGCTTCGGCACGGGCTGGTGGTATTTCTCCGCGAGCTTGTACTTCGCCCAGGTGTGGAGCTGCAGGTAGAGCGGACGCAGCACGCGCATGAACTCATCGTTGAGCTTCACCATTTCGTCGGTGGTCATGCCGTAGCCGGCGACCTGCAGGGCAAAATAATCGTGGTAGCCCATCTCTTGCGCGACGCCGTTGCGCAGGCCGCGCAGCTTGATGAGGCCGTCCTTCAGGGCCTTGCCGGATTCCTTCGAGGCCTCCCAGACGGCCCGGCGCTCGGCGAGGTCGGTGGAGGACTCCAGGAGGTTGTCGATGTCGTTTGCCGTGACCTCCTTGCCGTGCAGCTTGAACTGGAAGCTGTTGAGGGTGGACGCCTGCGCGGTCTCGGCGGCGACGCGGTCGCCGACCAGCTTGGGGTTGGTCATCGGGCCCTCGGCCGCGTTGAGCAGGGCGTGCTCGAGTTCGCGGATGGTGAGGGGGTTGAGCTCGTTGCGTTTGAGCAGGAGCGCCTTCGTTTCGTCGATGATCGCGGGGTTGCCGTTGAAGGCCGCATAGGCCTTGCCCGCGACTTCGGCCGCGGCGTCATGGGCCGGGCTGACGTCGGTCAAGGCCAGCCACTGCGCCTCGGAGTTGACGGTGTAGAGCGCCCGGTAGGAGGCGTTGACCAGGTTCAGGAAGCGGTCGGCGCGTTCCTGCGTGGGGTTGGTGTCGGCCGCCCGCGCCAGCGGCGCGAGGACCAGCAGCAGCGCGACGCCGAAGCCGCGCAGGGTGGGGGAAGGATGATTCATAGACGGCCAAAGTACGCCTCCGGTTCTCCGCAAGGCAAACCCACAAACGCCCGCATGGAAAAGCTCAGCCTCTCCCGATCCTAAGTAACGTAATACGTTACAAAAGGCTCGGGTGGGTCCGCGGGACGGAAGTGCAACCGCCGGCAGGCGCGGGGATCGCCCCGTCGCCCGGTCAGGGCGCCGCGCTTTCCTCCGGCAGCCACCAGGCCCAGACGGTCGCGGTCAGGGCCAGGAGGCTCGAGGCGAGCAGGGCGGTGCGGAAATCGCCGACCGGGGCGGCCCAGCCGAAGACGATGGAGGCCGCGGCCGCGGCCAGCCGGCCGATGTTGTAGCAGAAGCCCGCGCCGGTGGTGCGCAGCAGCACGGGGAACAGCGGCGGCAGGTACATGGTGAAGAGGCCGAAGACGCCCGAGAAAAAGCCCACGAGCGGCACCCAGAACCAGGCGAGTTCGCCGAAGCCGCGCGGGACGAGGAAGGCGCCGGCCATGCCGGCGAAGAGCCCGGCGAACAGGATGACGATGGCGCGACGGTTATCCAGTTTCTGCGCCAGCCAGCCGGCGAAATAATTTCCGACGATGGAAACCGCGATCATCACAAAAAACGCCGCGGTGACCCGGGAGGTGATGGCCCCGGGCGCGGCGCCCTCGGCGGCGAGCAATTTTCGCAGGTGTTGCGGATGCCAGAAGACAAACAGCCACCACGCGGACAGGCTCAGGGCGCAGACCATGCTGGTATGCCAGGTGACCCGGGCGATGCTCCCGCGGAAGAGCTCACGCACGCCCGGTTTAATGGTGGTGGCCACCTGGGCCCACGCTTCCGGCTCAGGCACCTGCCGGCGGATCCAGAACACCAGCAGGGCGGGCAGCACGCCGACCAGAAACACGTAACGCTCGTGGCCCGGCGGCAGGATGTGCGAGAGACCCCAGACGACGGCGGCGGCAAACAGGATGCCCAGGTTGACGCCGCTTTGCAGCACGGCGGCCAGCCAGGGCCGCCACGCGCGCGGCCACGTCTCCGCGAGGAGTGAAGCCCCGACAGCCCACTCGCCGCCGATGCCGAGCGCGGCGACGAAACGGAAAAGCATCAACTGCCACCACGTCTGCGAAAACGCGCACAGCCCGGTGCAGAGTGCGTACGTGAGAACCGTCAGTGCGAGGGCGCGGCTGCGTCCGAGCAAATCCCCCAGCCGCCCGAAAAACGCACCGCCGACCGCCCAGCCGATGAGGAAGGCGGCCTGGATGTACGCGCTCTTCTCCTTGACCGCGGGATCGGAAGAATTGACCGCCCCGAGCAGCTGCACGACGAGCGGCGTCGCGACGAGCGTGTAGAGATGCAGCTCCAGCCCGTCGAACAGCCAGCCCAGCCAGGCGGCGAGGCCGGATTTCCATTGCTGTGGGGTAACTTCGCTGAGGCGCGTGGCCTCACGCACGGGGGCGGGGTGCATGGGGCGGGAGACTGATGAGCCTTGGCTCCGGGGCCAGTCCGGAATTGAATGCTCCAGATGAGATATGGTCTGACCTAATCCGTAGATTGTATTGATCTCCAAATATCCTGGGATACTGTTGCGCGCAGCAATGCACTCTTTTCTGCGGAGCGATTCGAAGCAAGTTTCCCGAAAATTTTGCCTGCTGGTTAGTCTGATATTCCCTTTTCTTTTGTCCTGCCATTTGGGCAGAACGCCGCCAACGGCGAATTATTTTCATG
Organism: uncultured Verrucomicrobiota bacterium; assembly: GCA_903898675.1. Lineage (GTDB taxonomy): Bacteria > Verrucomicrobiota > Verrucomicrobiia > Opitutales > Opitutaceae > Lacunisphaera. Next base: position 140,922 of record CAIUGM010000022.1, on the reverse strand, counting down.
ACCCCAAGCTGCTGAACTTCGCGCGAGCGGCGGCGAATGGTGACATTGCTAACATGGAAAGGCTTATTGTAGGTGGAGTGGGAATTAATGATCGAGGTGAAGGAGGGATGACCTTTGTGCTGTGGGCCTTGATAAATCAGAACAAAGAGGGGTTTCACTATCTGCTGAGCCATGGCGCTAATCCAAATCTTCAGCTTACCGAATCAGTGGAAGAGATGATAACGGCAGGTAATTCCGCACTATCGGCCGCGGCTATGCTTGAGGATACTTGGTTTCTGGCCGAGGCACTGAAGTATGGCGGCAATCCCAATCTTGTTAACCCCTGGATGGAGGAAACGCCGCTTTATGAGAGTATTTTCCGCAGACGTGCGGCTCCGGCAAAAATGCTTATCGCGGCAGGAGCAGATATAAACTTTCCGGATCGAGACGGAGACACCCCAATGATGACCGCGTCGAGACTCATTCAATATGAAACCGTCTATTCGCTGCTGAAAGCGGGAGCAGATCCGTACAAAAAGAATAAATGGGGGCATGATCTTGTTTGGGATATCGAGAATGACCATGCGGATCCCAACGGATTGGAGTTCAAGTGGCGCACCAAGGTAATAGAATTACTTAAATCCACCAGAGCTGACCCAAACAGACTGAATAATGTTCGTTCGCAACGGGACTGATCATCAGATCTTCACCGTACTCACGCGCTCGCCTTCCTTTACGCGGTCGCCGGGGTAGAGGATGACCTCTTCGCCTTCCTGGAGGCCGGACAGGACCTGCGTCTCGGTGCCGCTGGAGCGGCCGGCCTGGACCGGCACCAGAGCCGCGCGACCGTCGCGCACCACGTAGGCGGACCAGTCGGAACCACGGCGGAAGAGCGCGGACACCGGCACCTTCAAGACGCGGGGCTCCTCCCAGACTACGACACGCGCCTCGACCCGAAAGTTGTCGCCCAAGGCCAGGCGCTCGGCCAGCGGTGTGGTGATGTCGGCCACGACGTTGACGCGCTGTTCCTCGACGCCGAGGGCGGAAATCTTGGTGAAGGCGGCGGGCTCGACCAGCCGCACGCGGGCGGCGAGAGGCTTCGGTCCGCCCCATTGTTCGAGTTCCACGGCGGTCCCGGCGCGGAGGGCCGCGCCGTCGCGCGAGAGCAGTTCGATCACGACCTCGAGATCGGTCGGGTCGCCGACGTCCAGCAGCGGGGTGCCGGCCGTGACCGGGCGCTCGCTTTCCTGGAAGACGTGGAGGACGCGGCCGGACACGGGGGCACGGACCTCGATCAGCTTGGTGGCGGCGGAAACCGGCCCGGCCTCGGCGAGTTCAGCCTCGGCGGCGCGGAGTGCTCCCTCGGCGGCAATCACGTCGCGGGCTGCGGCGGTCTCGCGCATCTGCACCGTCTCCAGGTCCTGCGGTGACACCGTCCGGGCCTCGAACATTTTCTCCATGCGGTGGAGTTCGTTCCCCGCGAGCACATAGGCGGCGCGGCTCTTCTCCAGTGCAGCCGTGGCGGCGGCGCGCCGGCTCTCGGCGAGGGCGCGGCTGCGGGGATCGAGCGGGGTGGCGGCCATCGGCTCAATCACGGCGAGCACGGCGTCAGGCGTAATCTCCGCCCCCGGCTTGTAGGGCACGCGGCGCAGCTGGCCGGTGACGGGCGACGAGACCGTGTAACGCTGCTTGATCCGGGTCTTGCCTTCCTCGCTCACGGTGGCGCGCAGCGGGCCCAGGACCGCGCGGGCCGTCTCGACCGTCGCGGGCCGCGGGCGCAGGCCGAATCCGAGCAGCACAATCAGCCCGACTGCGCCGACGTAAGGCAGCCAGCGGAAAGGTTTGGGGTTCTTGGTTGAAGGAGAGACGGGCATTGCTGAAGGATGAAGCAGGGAGCAGGGAGCGGGGAGAAGGAAGCCGAAATTGGCAGGCAGACAGGATGGGGTTGGTTTAGTAGTCAGTAGTCCGTGGTCACTAGTCCGTAAACTCAGTTCTTACTCCGGCGCCTTCAGCGCGGCGATCAGGTCGAGCTGGTTGAGTTTGCGGAGCACGAAGAACGCGGAAAGCGTGGACGCAATGCCCACCGTGACGACGGCAAATGAATAGGTGTAGGTGGTGAACACCAGGGGCAACCGGATCGTCTCGGTATTGACGGTGCTGACGATCGCAGCGGTCAGCCCGGTACCGAGCAGCAGGCCGAGCGGCACGGCGAGCAGGGCGAGGATGACGAGTTCGACGACGAGGATGGCGCCGACCTCGCGCCGCGTCATGCCGATGACGCGCAGCGTGGCGAGCTCGCGCGCGCGCTCGGCGAGGGAAATGCGGGCGTTGTTGTAGATCACGCCGAAGGCGACGATGATGGCGAACGTCAGGTAGATGCTTTGGATCAGGTCCATGCTCTTGGCCGTGGTTTCGCGGAAGCTCTGCCGCATGGTTTCCTTGATCGCGACCGTGCTGACGCGCGGGATCTCCTTCAGCGCCGCGAGAAATTCCGCGCGCCGGGACATGTCGAGGCCGATGCTGGCGCCGGTAATGACGTCGCCCTCGCCGAGAAAATGGTTGATGGCGTGCAAATCCATGTAGGCGGCGATGCCGGTGAAGTCCTCGGCCGTGGCCACGAGCGGAACATGCGCCACCCGGCGGCGACCCTCGAGTGACTCCATGATCAGGGTGTCGCCGACCTTCGCCCCGAGCACCTGGGCCAGCTTGGCGGAAACAATGACGCCGTGCTCCGGCGGGACAATCTCCCGGCCGGCCGCATCGACCGCGCGGCTGTGCTGGCCGCCGGGCAGCAGGCTGCGCAGCCCGATCTGCCGGCTGCGGCCCTGGAAATGTATGCGCACGGCGGCGCTGCGCACGGGCTCCATGCTCGTGACGCCCGGGAGCTGGGCCAGCTCGTTGGCGATCCGGGCGGAGGAAGGTTCAACGAGACCGAGATTGACGTCCTGCCGCTGCACGACGTCCCACTGGAATTCCAGCACCTCGCGGATGCCGGCCTTGAAGGTGTTGGGCAGAATCAGGAGTCCGGTGGCCAGGGCGAGGCCTGCGACGGTGAAAAACGCCTGCATCGGCCGGCGTTCCAGGTTGCGCACCGCGATGCGGAAGGAGTGGGAGAGCAGCCGGGTGATGCCGATGCGCTCGATTAAGGCTGGCCGGAAATTCGCCGGCGGCTCCGGGCGCATGGCTTCAGCCGGCGGCAATTGCGCAGCCTTGCGGACGGAACCCAAGACGCCGAGCGTCACGGCAGCCAGGCCGACCGTGAGGGCGATCGCCACGGCGACCGGATCGAGCCGGAAATAAAGATCAGGGAAACGGAAGAACAGCTCGTACATCACGACGAGCTGGTGCCCGAGCAAGATGCCGCCGAGCAGGCCGAGCAGCACGCCCGCGGCGACCATGACGAAAGCGAACTTCAGGTAGTGGACGACGATCTGCCGGTTGGTGAAACCGAAGGCCTTGAGGATGGCGATCTGCTCGCGCTGCAGCGAAAGCAGGCGGGTGAGCACGGCGTTGGTCATGAAGGCCGCCACGCTGAGGAACACCGCCGGGAAACCGATCGAGAGGATCGTGAGCACGCGGATCTCGTCCGTGACGCGGATGTGCGACGGATGATCCTTGCGGCCGAATGCGCCGAAGCCGCCGTACGGACGAAGCAGGCGGTCAAGCTCGGCGATCACGGGTTGTTCGTTGGCGCCCGGGGCCAGCGTGAGCGCGACATGATTGAAGGCGCCGTAGAGATCCCAGGCGGTCGCGACCTCCTTGTAAGGCAGCCAGAAAATGCCGAAGGTGCGGTTGTCGGGCAGCGCGGCGCCGGGGCGCGACTCGAAGATGTATTCCGGGGAAAGCACGAGGCCGGAAATCCGGAAAGTCTGGCGCCGGCCGTTCAGCAGGGCGGTGAGCGTGTTGCCGGGCGAGAGGTGATTGGCCTTGGCGAAGGCTTCGCTGACCAGCATTTCCCCGCGTGAGCCGGGCGGGAGCCAGCGGCCGCTGCGAAGGAAGAGGCGGTTGAGTTCCGGCTCGCCGAAATCGGGCAGCGAACGCACCAGACCGCTGGCCGGTTCCGTGATGCCGGGCAGGTCGAGGGTGACGGGCACGGACAGATCCGTCTGGACCGTGGCGACCCCGGGAATGTTGCGGATGGTGTCGCCGAGATAATTCGGCGCGCGCTTGAGGGCATCGAAGACCTCGGCGAAGTGGTTGGTCTGGTAATACTCGGCGCGGGTCGACTCGAGCGAGTGGATCAGGCTGCGCGCCATGATGAGCATTGCGAGCCCGCAGGCCATGACGACCGACACCGCCGCCGCCTGACCCTTGAGCCGGCGCAGGTCGCGGAGGAGCTTTCTGTCCAGGTGCGGAAGCATGGGGTGGCGCGCTGACTGGGTGGCCGGCGTGAATTCAGTAGGCCGCGTGGGATGAAAATCCAAAGGCCAATGGCCAAAGACCAAACAAAGCAGCCAGGCAACGAAACGGGGAATTGGTCATTTTATTGAAGTTTGGATTATTGGCCTTTGGGATTTATGCGCTGCGTCACCACCGCAGCGTCGCCGGCGCCGCTCGCACCGCGTTCCGCGTTTCCTGCAGCACGCGGCCGTCCGAGAAATGGATGACGCGGTCGGCCATGTCGGCCATGACGGCGTTGTGGGTGATGACCACGGTGAGCGCGCCGAGCTCGCGGTTCACGCGCTCGATCGCCTCGAGGACGACGATGCCGGTGCGCACGTCGAGCGCGCCGGTGGGCTCGTCGCAGAGCAGCACCGCGGGCCGCTTGGCGATGGCGCGGGCGATGGCGACCCGCTGCTGCTCGCCGCCGGAGAGCTGCGCGGGGAAATGGTCCATGCGCGGGGTGAGACCGACCATTTCCAGTGCCACCTCGGGCGACAGCGGGTCCTGCGCGATCTCGGTGATGAGGCCCACGTTTTCGCGCGCGGTCAGGCTGGGGATGAGGTTATAGAACTGAAAGATGAACCCGACCGTGTCGCGCCGGTAGCGCGTGAGCTGTTCCTCGTTCGCGTGCGTGAGGTCGGTGTCGCGGTAACGGATTTCACCGGAGGTCGGAATGTCGAGGCCGCCGAGCTGGTTGAGCAGCGTCGTCTTGCCGCTGCCCGAGGGACCGAGCAGCACGATGAACTCGCCGGCGTGCAGATCCAGGTCGACCCCCGCGAGGGCGCGGACCTCCGCCGTGCCTTCGCCATAGACCTTGGTCAGGCCGCGGACGTGAAACACCGGCGAGGCTGCGGCGGCGTCGGCGGGCTGGTTGGGAGTGGCGGCGTGATTCAAGTTAAGCCCGGTGGTTTCCGCCGGGAAACTTCACGCTACGGTCCTCGGTCGCCGGCGCAACTTAAAGACCGGGATGCAAGCTGGGCTAATTGGCCGTGGTGCCCAAACTGTCGGGCCGCCCAGCCAATCGATCCGCGGACCCGCGTCAGGCCGGAGCAACCGCCTCTTCCTCGGGCTCCACGGTGACGCCGATCTTCAGGCTGTGGCCCCCGCCGCCGCTGAACACCCCGCGGGTCGGGCTGACATCCGAGTAGTCGCGGCCGCGGGCGACCACGATGTGGCCGGCCCCGACAAAGCAGGTGTTGGTCGGATCGTAGTCGACCCAGCCCACCTCGGGCACAAAGACGGAAACCCACGCGTGCATCGCATCCGCGCCGCGCAGCCGCGGCTGGCCGGGCGGCGGCCGCGTCAGCAGGTAGCCGCTCACGTAGGCGGCCGGAAGCCCCTGCTGCCGGATGCAGCTGAGAAAGAGGTGCGAGAAATCCTGGCAGACGCCGCGGCGGGTCTGCAGGACCTCGGCCAGCGTGGTGCCGACGTCCGTCGCCGTGGGATCAAAGACGAACGCCCCGGCCAGCTTGCCGCCGAGCTGGTCGATCCATTCTAGCAGCGGGGTGTGGTCGCGATCGAGGCCGTCCGCCAGGGCGGACGCGTCCGCCAGCAGCGGCACCCGGGCGGTGGCATGCAAATATTGCTCCAGCTCGAACTGGCCGCGGTCGCGCACCAGGGCGGCGACGTGGCCGCGGGCCGCATTGAGCGGCTGGGTGATGCCGGGCAGCGGCAGGGCCTCCACCGTGCGGCGGACCGTGCTGCGGCTGGTGATGGAAAGTTCCTGGTGCGGCTCGCGGATGGAGAAGAAGTGCCGGGTGTTGCCGAAGTAGTCGGTCCGCGACTCGAGGTCGGCCGCGAGCGGCGAGATCTCCAGCTGGAAGTCGAGGCACTCCTGGGCCGGCTCGTTGCGCGGCTGGAGCTGCAGCATCTGCCACGCCGCCGTCGCCGGCCCGCCGTGGCGGTAGGTCGTCTGGTGGGTGATGCGGATGGTGAGCATGGGAAAAGAGACAGGCCCGGATTTTTAACCACTGAGCCGGATCGGTTTTCAGCACGCGACGGCGTGCGAGAAATAGATCTGGGTGAGGCGGTCGCTCAGCTCGGCGAGCTGGTCGCGGAGTTCCTGGAAGGTCCGGTTCGCGCCCGCCGGGTCGGCCGCGAGTTCGTCGAGCCGCGTGAAGTGCACGTCGCTGAGCATCTGCACGGCGGCGGAGCGGAGCGCGGCGACCGCCTGCGGCGCGAGTTCCTCCGGCAGCGTGCCGAGGTGGCGGGTGATCAGCTGGAGCTGGAAATTCAGGCCGCGCGGATTTTCCGGCGAGTGGAAGAGCCAGTTGAGCGCGGACGTCGTGTTGAGCGAGCCGTGGAAGACGTTGCGGTACGTGGACAGGCCGTCGGCCAGGTAGAGCAGGGTTTGCAGCCGGAATTCGGTGGGGGCGGTGCCGTCGGCCGGGTGCAGCAGGCGGCGCAGGAGCAGCAGGAGCTGCGTGCCGCGCTCGATGCGCCGGCCGAGGTCGAGGAAACGCCACGCGGTGTCGCGCGGCATGGCCTCGCTGGTCAGGCCCTCGAAGGCCGCGAGCTGCTGCCGGAGCGCCACGCAGGCGGCGACATCGAGCACCGCCGGCCGGCGGCGGAGCTGGCGCAGCATCTGCCACGCCTCGGGCGGCAGGCGCACCTTGATCCGGTCGAGCAGATTGCCGAGATAGTCCAGGTTGGAGGCGAGGCTGGCCGGCAGCACGCGGTCGGCCGACACCTGGCGCAGCAGGGCGGCCTCCTGTTCCGGGGTGGCGTCGGTCGGCGCGCCGGCGCCTTGCGAGTGAAGCAGGAGCTGCAGCGCATCGGCGGCCACGCCGGGATCGAGGATTGCAATCTCGTCGCGCAGCAGGGGCCCGGTTTTTTCCAGCTGACGGACGAGCTGGCTGCAGCGCTCGAGGTAGCGGCCCAGCCAGAAGAAATTGTCCGCCGTGCTGCTCGGGGTGGCGGCGGGGTGGCGCAGGGATTCGCTGACGCGCGCGGTGGGCAGGCTTGGCGTCGTGTGGGCCGCGCCCTCGTGCAGCACCCAGGTGTCCTTGCTGATGCTGCCCTGCTGGAGCGAGACGATCATGTCCTCGCCCTTCGGGTTGCAGCGGGTCAGGCCGCCGGGCATGACCGTGTAATCGTTCTCGTGGGCGGCCAGGAAGAAACGGGTGATGAACGGCATCGGCCGCAGCGTGCCCTCGTGCCAGCCGGGCGTCGTGCCGTGGAACACGCGCTCCTGCCCGGTCCAGGCCCAGGGCCGGGCGCGGATCTCGTCGGCGAGCGCGGCGCGGGCGGCCTTGCCCATCCGGGCGCCGTAGCGCGGCGGCGGCGCGCCGGCGGTGCGAAACACGGGCTTCACCACGAGGTCCTGGAGATGCTCGAGGATGTAGTTGAGCGGACCCGGCTGGCCGCCCCACCACGTGGCCGCGCTGGGCAGCAGCAATTCCTCGCCGAGCACGTGGCGGCAGAGCGGCTGCAGGTAGGCGAGCAGCGCCGGGGTCTCGAGGGCGCGGGCGCCGAGCTGGTTGGAAATGGCGACCTGGCCGCCGTGCGCCGCCTGCACCAGCCCGGGCACGCCGAGCAGCGAGGAGGCGTCGAGCTCCAGCGGATCGCAGAAATCAGAGTCGACGCGGCGGATGATCACATCGGTGCGCTTCAGTCCGCCGACCGTGCGCAGGAAGACCTGCCGGTCGCGCGTGATCAGGTCCTCGCCCTCGGTCAGGGTGTAGCCGAGGTAGCGCGCGAGGTACGCCTGCTCAAAGTAGGTTTCATTCGCCGGGCCGGGGGACAGCAGCGTGATCCGCGGGGTCTCGCGGTGCGGCGACAGCGCCTCCAGCGACGACCGGTAGTCGCGGAAAAACTGGTAGAGCCGTTCCACGGGCGCGCGGTGGAAGATGTCGGGCAGCGCCTGCCGCGCGATGATGCGGTTCTGCAGCGAGTAGCCGAGGCCCGACGGGGCGTCGAGGCGATCCTCGATCACCCACCACTTGCCGTCGGGCGAGCGCGCGAGGTCGGCGGCGTAGGTGTGGAGAAACATCCGGTCCGGCTTGCCGAGCCCGGCGCACGCGCGCAGGAAATGCGGGTTGGCCATGCCCAGGATCGCGGGCAGCAGGCCGTCGCGCAGGAATTTTTGCGGGCCGTAAAGATCCTGCAGCAGCGTGTTGAGCAGGTGGGCGCGCTGGCGGAGACCGGCCGTGATCGTCTTCCACTCGGCGGCGCTGATGAGCAGCGGCACGGCGTCCAGCGGCCAGGGCTGGGCCCCGGACTGCTGGCCGAAGTAGACGTTCATGCTCACGTCCTGCTCGACGATCGCGCGGTGGCAGGCATCGGTGGCCGTGCGCAGCTTGGCGGCCGGGTCGGCCCCGAGATAATCAAAGAAGCCGGCCCACGGCGCGCGCAACCGGCCGGCGCTGTCCACGCACTCGTCGTAACGGCTCGACTTCCCGGCGTAGCCGAGGGGCGCGAAACGGGGAGTGGCGGTGGGGTGGGGCATCGGACTGGGCCGCGGAAGTTAGGGGGCTTGGTCCCGGGCTAGCAACGGTCATTTCGCGGTGGAGAAGTCCGGATCAGCGGCTGACTTTCGTTCGTTCTCTTTCTCTCACCGCCGCGCGATCCGGTTGGGTTCGCGGAGATCGAGGGTGTAGGGCAGGCCCGGGGCGACCTCGCGCGGGAGGCTGAACGGCACGCCGCCCGGCGTGTGGCCGAAGGGAAGGAAGCGCGCGAGCCGGCGGCTCTCGGCCTCGTAGGAATTCACCGGGAAGGTGTCGTAGCTGCGGCCGCCGGGGTGGGCCACATGGTACACGCAGCCGCCGAGGGAACGCTGGTTCCAGGTGTCGACGAGGTCGAAGGTCAGCGGCGCATGCACGCCGATGGTGGGCTGCAGCGCGTTGGGCGGCTGCCACGCCCGGTAGCGCACGCCGGCCACGGCCTCGCCATTGACGCCGGTCGGGTGCAGCGGGATGCGGTGGCCGTTCACCGCGAGGGCGAAACGGTCGCCGGTCAGCCCGCGGGCCTTGACCTGCAGGCGCTCGAGCGAACTGTCCACGTAGCGCACGGTGCCGGCCGCGCTGCCTTCCTCGCCGAGCACGTGCCACGGCTCCAGCGCGGTGCGCAGCTCGAGCTCGATGTTGCGCGCGGCGAGATCGCCGATGCGCGGGAAGCGGAATTCAAAGTGCGGGGCGAACCAGTCGGCCTGGAACGGGTAGCCGGCCGCGCGGAGGTCGTTGATGACGTCCCCGAAATCCGTCTGGCAGAAGTGCGGCAGCATCCAGCGGTCGTGGATGTCGGTGCCCCAGCGGACGAGGTCGTTCTTGTACGGCTGCGTCCAGAACTTGCTCACGAGCCCGCGCAGCAACAGGTGCTGGGCGAGGCTCATCTGCGCGTGCGGCGGCATCTCGAAGGCGCGCATCTCCAGCAGGCCGAGCCGGCCGGTGGGGCTGTCGGGGGCGTACAGCTTGTCGATGCTGAACTCGGCGCGGTGGGCGTTGCCGCTGGCGTCGGTGAGCAGGTTGCGGAAGAGCCGGTCGACCAGCCAGGGCGGGCACGCGCCGCCGCCGCCGACCTGGCGCTCCATCTCGTGGAACGCGATCTCGAGCTCGTAGAGGCTGTCGTTGCGCGCCTCGTCGATGCGCGGGGCCTGCGAGGTCGGGCCGATGAAGAGGCCGGAGAAAAGGTAGCTGAGCGACGGATGGTTCTGCCAGTAGGTGAGCAGCGAGCGCAGCAGGTCGGGGCGGCGCAGGATGGGCGAGTCGGCCGGGGTCTCGCCGCCGAGGATGATGTGGTTGCCGCCGCCGGTGCCGGTGTGGCGGCCGTCCACCATGAATTTCTCCGTGCCGAGCCGCGTCTGGCGCGCTTCCTCGTACACGGTGGTCGTGCGCTCGACGAGTTCGTCCCAGCTCTTGCTCGGGTGCATGTTGACCTCGATGACGCCGGGGTCGGGGGTGACGGCGAGCTTGTTGAGGCGCGGGTCCTTCGGGGGCGTCTCGCCCTCGATGATGACGGGCACGCCCATCTCGCTGACCGCGGTCTCGATGCCGGCGATCAGGTCGAGGTAATCCTCCGTCTGCGGCACCGGCGGCATGAACACGTGCAGGCGGCCGTCGCGCGGCTGCACGCACAGTGCGGTGCGGATGACGTTCGGCGCGCTCTCGCCCTGCCGGGGCCGGCGGTTCGGGTCGAGCTCCGGCGGCAGGTCGGGGAGCTTGAGCACCGGTTGGTGTTCGCCCAGCTGCTGCGCGCGCTGGCCCGGGCCGTAGCCGGCGCGGGTGGGCTCGGCGGGGCCCGCGCGGAAGCGCTGGCCGCTCAACTCGGGCCGGGGGCGGTAGGGAAAATCCCTGGGCAGGTCGGCGAATTTTTGCGAGGGGTCCTGCGGCCAGAGCCACGGGTAATCCTTCTCCGCGACCCACGGGATCGAGTCGACCGGCAGGCGCAGGCCCATCGGGGAATCGCCGGGGATGAGCCAGAGCGTGTCGTCATCGCGCAGGAACCACGCGCCGGACATCCAGCCCGCCTGGTTGCCGTAGACCGCGCGCTTGACCGGCAGGGCGTAGCCCGCGGGGGTGCCAAGGCCTTCCTGGAACAGCCGCGCGATGCGCTCGCGCTCCTGCTTGTCCTTCAGGTTGGATTTCTCGGGCGTGACGTTCGACGGCAGCCGACGCTCCTTCCATGTGTAGTAGAAGGCGTCCTCGTAGCCGGTCACCAGGTGCTTCGGGTTGACGCCGATGACGTGCGCGATGCGGGTGGCGAGTTCCTTCGCCTCCTTCGGGCCGTGGCCGTAGTTGCGCGCCTCGTCGGCGATGAGGTCGTCGTCCTTCCAGATCGGCACGCCGTCCTTGCGCCAGTAGGCGGCGAGGGCGTAACGCGGGAGCGGCTCGCCGGGGTACCACTTGCCCTGGCCGTAGTGCAGCAGCGCGCCGGGCGCGAATTTCGTCCGCAGGCGCTTGATCAACCGGCCGGAGAGGTCGCGCTTCTTGTGCGAGACCGCCGTGAAATTCCACTCGGGGCCGTCGGGATCGTCCGAGGAAACGAACGTCGGCTCGCCGCCCATCGTCAGGCGGACGTCGTTCCTGTTCAGGTCGGCGTCGATCGCGTGGCCGAGGGTGGCGATCTGGGTCCACTGCTCGTCGGTGTAGGGCTTGGTGACGCGCGGGGACTCGTAGATGCGGGTCACATCCATCTCGAAGCCGAATTCAACCTCGGCGTCATCGACCGCCCCGGAGATCGGCGCGGCGCCGGACGGCTCGGGCGAGCAGGCGAGGGGAATGTGGCCCTCGCCGGCGAGCAGGCCGGAGGTGGCGTCGAGGCCGATCCAGCCGGCGCCGGGCAGGTAGACTTCGCACCACGCGTGCAGGTCGGTGAAGTCCTTCTCGGTGCCCGACGGGCCGTCGAGGGACTTCACGTCGGACTTCAGCTGGATGAGGTAGCCCGAAACGAAACGAGCGGCGAGGCCGGCGTGGCGGAGCGTGTTCACGAGCAGCCAGGCGGAGTCGCGGCAGGAGCCGCTGCCGAGGGTGAGGGTCTGCTCGGGCGTCTGCACGCCGGGCTCGAGCCGGATGACGTACTTGACGAGCGAGTTGATGCGGCTGTTCAGCTCGACGAGGAAATCGATCGTGCGCCGGGGCGTGAGGTCGAGCGAGGCGACCAGCTCGCCGAACCGGGTTTTGCGCGGGTGCCGGCGGAGAAAGGGGGAAAGCTCGGTGGCGAGCTTCTTGTCGTAGGTGAATGGAAATTTCTCCGCGTACGGCTCGAGGAAGAAGTCGAACGGGTTGTAGACGGCCATTTCCGCCACGACGTCCACGGTGACGGAGAACTGCCGGACCTTTTCGGGGAAGACGAGGCGCGCCAGGTAGTTGCTGTGCGGGTCCTGCTGCCAGTTGAGGAAATGGCCGGCCGGCTCGACCTTGAGCGAGTAGCTCACGATCCGGGTGCGGCAATGCGGCGCCGGCCGTAACCGGACCACCTGGGGCCCGAGCGTCACGAGCCGGTCATAGGTATAGGAGGTCTTGTGGTGAAGAGCGGCGTGAATGGCCATGGGGGCGAAGACGGGTAGCTAGCAGGAGACGGGCCGCAATAGGGTATTTCGTCGGCCGAAATAGGCAAACCTAAGCCTTTTGCCCGTGAGGCTTTATGTTTTTTGCCCGGATCGCCTTTTCGGCTGTGTCGGGCATCAACCGGAGGCCGGTTCCGTCGCGCTGCCTGCCGATGGGGGCAGGGCAAATACCGCCGTGATCGTGATGAACAAACCGGTGAGGACGACCCACGCCGCCTGTTCGGCCGCCACCCCCGCGTGCAGCATCGAGCTGGCGGCGAGGGCGACCATGGTGAGGCTCGGGCAGAACAGCAGGTAGGCCCGGGCGTCGCCGCCACTGGGCAGCCAGCGCCGGTGGAGCACCTCGCGCATGGCGATGAGCAGGGCGGCGGCCGCGGCCGCGAGCAGCCCGGCCGTTGAAAAAACCAGCCGGAGCGGAATCTGCGTGCCCAGGGCGACGAAGAAAATCGGGATCAGGAAGCGCTGGCTGATCGGGGCGAGGTATTCCTCGAGGTGTTTGCCGTTATGCTCCACCCGGCTCATGAACAAGCCGAGGAAGAACGCCGTCTTGGGTCCAGCCAGCCCGAGCCGTTCGCCCACGGCGCACACGGCCAGCACGAGCAGCGCGACAAAGTGCAGCCGCCAGTGGGTGGTTTTTGCCAGCACCTTCTGCAGCACCTGGGCCATCGGCTCCGCCACGCGGCTGCAGAGAAAGACCGCCAGGGTGATGCCGATGATCTTGAAGGCGAACAGCCACGAGATGCCGTGCCCGAGCACCGCGGTCTCCACGGACAGCAGGACGATGGTGAGCACCTCCAGCAGCACCATCACGCGGAGCACGAACGCCCGGGTGTTTTCGGAGAGGTCAGGATAATGTTTCCACGCGGCGTGCGCCATGCCCACGGAACAGCCGGTGATGGCGGCGGCCGCGACGAAGGATTCCAGCCAGCCCAGCCCGGCGAACCGCGCCAGCGCGAGCACGACCGGGTACTGCACCAGGACCCAGCGCGCCATGTAGACCGCGGGTCGCACCAGCTTGGCCGGGCGGGGCAGGTCGATCTCGAGGCCCACCTCGAACAGCAGGAGGAGGAAACCGATCTCGCCCGCCTGGATGATCATGGTCGCGACCTCGGGTTCGAGCAGCGGGCCGAGCAGCAGGCCGAAGACCACAAACGCCGGATAGACCAGCGCCGGCCGCTGCAGCCACCGGCAGGCATCCGGCACGGCCATGAACAAGAGGAGGAGGACGACGACGATTTCGATGCTGTTCACGTGTGATTGGTTGGATCCCGGAAAATCTAACTTGGTTCGATTTTATTGTCCCGGCCGGCCGGCCGCCTCCGCCCAAGACGCGCGTGCCTCCTCATCGTCCGCCCGAACTCTGGATCCGTGCCATCTCGTCCTCGCCCAGCGGGGTGGAACTCTTCACCCGCAGGCTTTCGGCAAACTCGCGGGCGAAGTCCCGCTTGTAGTGCCAGGTGACCAGCGCGATGACGGTCATCGCGATCAGCGCGCCGAGCGAGGCCGTCGCCATGTCCTTTTGCGAATCCCAGATGTCACCCTGCGAGCCGAGGAAATCGTTGCCGGCGTTGCTGCCGACGGTCTCGGCCGTGACCCACTCGATGAGCTCGTACATCATCGACGTGCTCATGGTGAAATCCAGCGGGAGAAAATAACCCCAGAAACCGCGCACGTTGGCGATGCGCAGGAAAACCTCGCGGATCGGGTAGGCCAGGAGGAACCCGTAGCAAAAATGCACGAGGCGGTCGAAATTGTTGCGGGTGAAGCCGAGCTGGGAGTTGAGGGTCGCGCCGAAAAGCTTCCGCCACCACTCGTCGTAGGGCACATGCGCATAGGTCCAGTGCGCGCCAATCTCGTGCAGGCAGGTGAAGAGGAAGATCAGCGTGTAGCTCACGCGGGAAAGCGGCATGCGCCGGTACCCGAGGACGAGCGCGGCGCCGACGATCGCCACGAGGGCGTTCTCCATGAACCAGTCGAACCGCACCTGCGCGCCGATGAAGGAGCGCGCCACGACCAGCGCGGTGAGCCCGAGCAGGCCCGCCACATAGCGGCCGCGGGGAATGCTGCGCAGCGCGGCCACCAGGGCATTGACCGGACGACCGGCCGGACGGGGACGCGTGGGCTTCTTCACTCCCTTTGGACCGGGGGCGGCGGAGCGGGTTGCGCCTTTCCGCAGAATTCGGGCTTTCTTGGACCGGGCGCGTCAATTTTGCGGTGACGTCCGCCGCCCGCACGTCCCTAATCGCCAGCCATGAATCGAACCGACCGGCTCGTCGCGATGGTGCTGCACCTGCAAGGGCGGCGGGTTGTGCGCGCGGAGGAGCTGGCGACGCATTTCTCGGTCAACATCCGCACGGTCTACCGGGACATCGCCGCGCTGGGCGAGGCCGGCGTGCCGATCTCGGGCGAGGCGGGCGTGGGGTACTGCCTGATGAAGGGTTACCAGCTGCCGCCGGTCATGTTCACCGCCGAGGAGGCCACCGCACTCTTTGTCGGCGGCGAGCTGGCGAAGCAGTTCACCGACGCCTCGCTGCACGCGCCGACGGTCTCGGCGCTGGACAAGCTGCGCGCGGTGCTGCCGCGCGACCGGCAGGATCACATTGAACGGCTGACGCAGCGCACGCTGGTCTACGGCCGCTCGGACCAGGTCGCGCCCGAGGCCGCGGCGCAGCGCTGGCTGGTGCCGGTGCAGCAGGGGGTCGTGCTGCGGCGCGTGTTGCGCATGGATTACCGGGGCCGGGGGCAGGAGACCGACACGGCGCGCGACGTCGACCCGCTCGGGATGGTTTTTTATGGCGGCGCCTGGTACCTCGTGGCGTGGTGCCGGCTGCGGCAGGACTACCGGCATTTCCGCGTCGACCGGATCCGCCGGCTCGAGCTGACCCCGGTGGTTTTCCCGCCGCGGCCCGATTTCTCCCTCGCGAAGCACATGAAGGAATCCGTCGCGCGCGACCAGACCATCCCGGTGCGCGTCTGGTTCGCCGGCCGGGCGCAGGAGCGCGCACGGCGCGAATGCTACGCCACGCTCATCGAGGAAAAGTCGCGCGACGGCGGCGCGGAGTTCGCGCTGTTTGCCTGGTCGTTCGAGTGGATGGCGCGCTGGCTCCTGTCGTTCGGCGGCGACGCCGAGGCCCTCGCCCCCGCGAAGCTCCGCCGCCTGGTGCGGACCGAGGCCGCGAAGATCACCGCCCTGCATGCGGAGTAGGAGCGTAGCTTAGGGGATAAGTTTTAAGGGGTAAGGCTTAAGCCCGGAACCGGGCGCAATGGGCAGCGGTCTTTTGGCTTACAGCTTAAACCTTACTCCTCTTAAAACGCAGCCGCGCGCGGCTGCTTCATCCCTCCTGACATAATGCTGTCAGTGGCCCGTGCTAACATGGCGGCTCAATCCCACGCTCCCCATGACTATCCGCACGCTTGCCCTCACGGTTTCCGCCCCGCGCGACGCCGTTTTTAATTTTCTCGCCGACATCGAAAACCTGCCCAAGTGGTCCGCCGGCTACTGCGAAACCATCTCCCTGCTGCGCGGCCGCTGGTGGGCACTGACGGCGGACGGCGACCAGGTGGTGGACATGGAGACGAGTGCCGGCACCGGGGTCATCGACCTGCGGGCCGGCCCGCTGCCGGAACGGATGACGCCCACCCCGATCCGCGTGTTCGCGCTCTCGCCGCGGCGAACCCTGGTCAGCATCACGGTGATCGAGGCGCCGGACCAGGCGGCGGAGGCCTTTGAGCGGCGCTATGAACTCTGGCTGGCCGCGACCCGCAGTCTTTTGCGCCGCTTTGGCGGCGGCGAAGTCCACGCCCCGGACACGGCGCCCCACCTGCTCGAGCTGGGGTTGAATTGAGGGAGGAGGGCGGGAGGCCCTCACTTCTCCGCCAGCAGGGCTTTCAGGTCCAGCGGGGCCGTGACCATCGAGAGTTCACCCGCGGGGGTGCGCGGCCATTGCTCCTTGGGCCGGTCCCAGTAGAGCTCGACGCCGTTGTGGTCGGGATCGTGCAGGTACAGCGCCTCGCTGACGCCATGGTCGGAGGCGCCGTCGAGGGGAATGCCGGCCTTGACGAGGCGCCGCAGGGCATCCGCGAGCGCCGCGCGGGTCGGGTAGAGAATCGCCGTGTGGTAAAGCCCCGTGGTGCCGGGCGGCGGCGGCGTACCGCCCAGGCTCTCCCAGGTGTTGAGCCCGAGGTGGTGATGGTAGCCGCCGGCTGAAATAAATGCCGCCTGCGTGCCGTAGCGCTGCACGAGCTCGAAGCCGAGGACGCCGACATAAAAGTCGAGCGCGCGCTGCAGGTTGGCCACCTTCAGGTGGACGTGGCCGATGCGGACACCGGCGTCAATGGGCGGGTTTTTCTCAGGCATGACCAAACCCTAGCCCGCCGGTGCAAAAGTGCAATCCGGTGCTACGCGACCGGGCCCGGCTTACGCATGTTGCGGACCCGGTCGGCGGGCCGCCCGGCCGAGCGTGTGCCAGACGGTCCAGCTCCCCAGCGCGCAGAGTGCCACGCCGGCAGTCATGGGGACGGCGGTGCCGTTGTGGCCGATGCCCACCAGGGCGCCGGCCGTCGCCGCGACGCCAAACTGGATGGTGCCGAGCAACGCCGAGGCACTGCCCGCCACCGGCCCGAATGGAGCCATGGCGATGGCCGCGACGTTGGGGGTGATGACCGCCGCGACGGACAGGTTGAGAAACAGGCAGGCCATCAAGGCGGTGAGGCCGCCCCAGCCGGTGGCGCCCACCAGCGCCAGGGCGAGCCCGACCAGCACGTCGCCGAGCAACGCCCCCGCCAGCACGCGCTCGACGGAGTAGCGTCCCACCAGCCACCGGTTGAGCTGGGAGGCCACGATCAAGCCGGCACCGTTGAACCCAAAGGCCAGCGCGTACTGCTGCGGCGTCAGGCCGTAGAGCTCGATGAGCACAAACGAAGAGCCCGTCAGGTAGGAAAAGATCGCGCCCACCGTCAGGCCCAGGACCAGGGAGGCGCCGAGAAAGCGCCGGTCCCGCAGCAGCCGCCAATAAGTCCGCAACGCGAGGCCCAGTCCGCCCGTGGGCCGCCCCGCCACCGGCTCGGATTCCGGCAGGCCCCAGCCCACGGCCGCCAGGCAGGCCACGCCAAGTCCGGCCAGCACCCAGAAAATCCCGCGCCAGCCCGTGAACCCGATGAGCTGTCCGCCGACCGAGGGGGCGAAGATGGGCGACACGCTCAGGATCACCATCAGCAGGGAATACATCCGGGCCGAGTCGCGCTCATTGAAATAATCCCGGACCACCGCCCGCGGCACGACCATGCTCGCCGCGCCGCCGAGCGCCATGACCAGCCGCCAGCCCAGCAGTGCCGTCATCGAGCGGGCCAGACCGCAGCCGACGCACGCCACGACGAAAACAACCAGCCCGACCAGCAGCGGGAGGCGCCGGCCCCACCGGTCCACGATGGGCCCGTAGAAGGCCTGCCCGACCGCGATGCCGAGCAGGAACACGGAAAGCGTCAGCTGCACCGTCCCCACATCCACCGCCATGTCGCGCGCGATCTGCGGGAGGGCCGGGAGATACATGTCGATGGCGAATGGCCCGATGACGGTGAGCGCCCCCAGAATGAAAACCAGCCCGCGGCCCGGTTTCAGGGCGGGCGGGGGAAGGGCGGCAGGCAGGGTGGCGACGGCAGGTTCGTTCATGCGGAACGGCTCACTGAGCAAGTCTCCGGCCAATTCGCAAATGGAACCGGCCTCGCCCGAACGCAGGATTGATTTTTCACCACAGAGACACGGAGGGAAAGCCGCCCGGGATATCGTTCATTTGTCACAGTTCAATGTTCAGTGTTTCAAAAATGAACAATGAACCATGCACATGGAATAATTTTGGGGGCGTCTCTCTGATCCCTGTGTCTCTGTGCCTCGGTGGTTAATCCTTCAGGGAATTTTACGCAGCTGCTCAACTGGCGTTCTTCACCGCCTCAAGTTCCTCCCAGCGGGCGAAACTTGTGGCGTGTTCCTTTTCAATGGCGGTGAGCCGGCTGGTCGCCTCGGCAAATTTCTGCGGCTCCTTCTTGTAGAAGGCCGGATCCGCCAGCTTCGCGGTGAGCTGCGCCTGCTCCTGTTCCATCGCCTCGATCTTCGCGGGCAAGGTCTCGAGTTCCTTCTGTTCCTTGCCGGAAAGTTTGCGGCCCTTTACGACCCCGCCCTTCGCGGCCGACTTGGTCGCGGCCACCGGGGCGACGGTCTTCGCGGCCGCGGCGGCCGCCTGCTTGGCCTTGTCGTTCTGCCAGTCCGAGTAGCCGCCGACGTACTCGTTGATCACGCCGTCGCCCTCGAAGACGAACGAGCTGGTGACGACCTCGTCGAGGAATTCCCGGTCGTGGCTGACGATCAGCACCGTGCCGGGGAACTCCACGAGCAAATCCTCGAGCAGGTCGAGCGTCTCGACGTCGAGGTCGTTGGTCGGCTCGTCGAGCACGAGCACGTTGGCCGGCTTGGTGAAGAGCCGCGCGAGCAGCAGGCGGTTGCGCTCGCCGCCGGAGAGCACGCGCGCCGGCGTGCGGGCCCGGTCGGCGGTGAAGAGGAAATCCTGGAGATAGCTGATGACGTGCCGCGTGCGGCCCTCGATCGTGATGTGCGTGTTGCCGTTCGCGATGTTGTCGGCGACGGTCTTGTCATCCTCGATCTGCGCGCGCAGCTGGTCGTAATAGACGACCTCGAGGTTGGTGCCGTGCTTGATGATGCCGCTGGTGGGCGCCAGCTGGCCCAGCAGCAGCTTGATCAGGGTTGTCTTGCCCGCGCCGTTGGGGCCGATGAGCCCGATCTTGTCGCCGCGGATGATCGTCGTGGAGAAATCCTTCACGAGCACCTTCCCGTCCGGGTAGGCGAAGGACATGTTTTCCACGTCGACGACCTTCATGCCGCTCGGGATCGCCTCGTTGACGCGCATGTTGACGTTGCCGACGGTGGCACGGCGGGCGCGGCGCTCGGCGCGGAGGACATGCAGCTGGTTGATGCGGGCGGTGGCGCGGGAGCGCTGGGCGCGGACGCCGCGGCGGATCCACTCCTCCTCCTGCGCCAGCTTCTTGTCGGCGAGGGCCTGCATGCGCTCCTCGGCCTCGAGCCGGTCCTGCCGGCGCACGAGGAACGTGTCGTAGTCGCAGTCCCAGTTCGTGATGATGCCGCGGTCGAGCTCGACGATGCGCGTGGCGAGTTTCTTGAGAAAGGCGCGGTCGTGGGTGACGAAGAACAGGCCGATTTTTTCCTGCAGCAGGAATTCCTCGAGCCAGAGGATGGAGGCGAGGTCGAGGTGGTTGGTCGGTTCGTCCAGCAGCAGCAGGTCGGGCTGGCTGGCGAGGGCCCGGGCCAGCAGCACGCGGCGCTTCAGTCCGCCCGATAGGGAGGAAAACTCGGCGTGCGAGTCGAGCCCGACGTGGATCAGGAGATCCTCGAGGCGGACCTCGCGCTCCCAGTCCTCCTCGTGGGCGCTGGCCGAGCGCAGGCCGGAGGAGACGATGTCGTGGACGCTGCCGGTGAGATCGGTGGGCACCTCCTGCACGAGCCGGGCGAAATGCGCGCCCGGCTGGCGGAAGACCTGGCCGGTGTCGGGCAGGATTTCGCCCACGATGAGCTTCATCAGCGTGGACTTGCCCGCGCCGTTGCGTCCAAGCAGGCAGAGGCGTTCGCCGGCGTTGACCTGGAAGTTAACGTGGTCGAGCACCGGCGGGCCGCCGAAGGCATGGGAGACATCGAGAAGGCTGAGAAGCGCCATGGGAACGGAAGAACGTAGGAACCGGCCGAGCCGGTGCAACCCAAAGCTCAGGAAGTTTTTTGTCCGGCGAAGTGCGGGGGAACCCCATGATTTGGCCCGCGAATTTCGCGAATACCCGCTAATTCCAGGTGGAAAACAAATCTATGAACCGACTGATTCAAACCCCGGCACTGTTTGAAGCAGATTGGGTTAAGGGTCTTTCCATTTGCGTCCATTCGGGTGATTCGCGGGCAATCCCCGGTTGCCGGTGGCGCGGGTTGACTTGGCGGCCCGAGTCCTTCCATCCTGCGGCCGTGAGCACACCCGCCCAGACTCCCTTGCAGCAAACCCTCCGCTGGCTGACGACGCATACCGGTTTCCCGGCGCGCCGCCTGCCGGACAAGGCGGAGCTGCTGTTGCTCATCGCCACGGCCGCGGCCGACGAGGAACTGGAGGTGAAGAATCCGGCCAACGCCAAGATTCCGTTCAACCAGAACTATAACGCCCAGATCCGGAATTACACCGCCCAGCGCCGCCGCGCGCACGTCCGCAGCGACAACAGCGCGAAGACTTAAGAGCGGGGAGCAGGCAGAATGGCGCGGGGCGCAGTGGACTGATTTGTGCATCCCGCGCAACCGGCTGGTCGTAGGACTGCCTGATGATGATGTCCCGCCTGCTTTCCTGTTTGCTCCTTGCCGGACTGCTCTCGGGCTGCACCACGATGAATCAGCCTCCGCTTCGCACCGTCGCCCACGTTGATCTCGACCGTTACCTCGGCGACTGGTGGGTGATCGCGAACATTCCTTATTACCTGGAGAACGGCAAGGTCGCCACGCTCGATCGCTATGCCCGCCGTGCCGACGGGCGGTTGGACAACACCTTTCTTTTCCGACGCGGCTCCTTCACCGCCCCCGAGGAGAGCTGGCAAGGCGTCGCCTGGATTCATAACCCCGCGACCAACGCCGAGTGGCGCGTGCAGTTCGTCTGGCCGGTTCGCCTGACCTACCTCATCATCGACCTCGATCCCGGCTACCGCTGGGCCGTGGTCGGCCATCCGTCACGCAATTATATCTGGATCCTCGCCCGCGATCACGCGTTACCCGACGCGGTTTACCAGGGTATCCTGCAGCGGGCGGCGCAACAGGGCTACAATCCGGCCAGGATTGCCAAGGTGCCGCAACCGGCGGATTGAAGGGCGCGGCAGGAAAACCTCAGGCCGCCTCGCCTGACTGGGCGTGCGCCGCCGGCAGCAGGTGCACGTTGGTTTCCATCGCCATCTCGGCCAGAAGATTTGCCCGCAATTCCAAACCGAGACGCAGAATTACCTCGTACACTTTCTCCAGGACAACGGGATCGTCCGGCGAGACCCAACACCCGCGCCGTTCGCCTTCAAACCAGATTTCATCGTCGATGATCTTCTGGATCGCGACGAGTTCGCGGAAAATGACAGGGTCGAGCTGGGCCATGGGGTACGGCGGGGGTTGTCCTTCTATCGGCGCAAACCGGCCGCGGGTTAAGGCCGTTTGACCGGGCGCCGATTATTCTGAAGGGGCGGCCAAGGCTGTGGTGTTATGCCGGGCAACCCCATCATCCCATGAATCCAACCCTCCGGCTCCTCCTGTTACTCGCGCTCGCCGCCGCCCCCCGCGCGGGCGCCGCCCTCGAATCCGCCCAGCTCAATCCCGATAATGTCCTCCCCACCTTCCCGGGCGGGCTGCAACTCCAGGGCATCACCCGCGGCGAGGTGGTGGTCGCCGTGAGCGTGAACACGGAAGGCCGCGTGGCGGATTTCCTCGTGCTGGGCTACACCCAGGAATCCCTGGCCCGGCGCTGCCGCGAGGCGCTGCCGGAGTGGCGCTTCACGCCCGCGCGGCTCGATGGCGTGCCGGTGCCCACGCAGCTGACGCTGCAGGTGAGCTTCACGCTCGAGGGCGCGGTGGTCAGCGGCAACGGGCTCAACCATTTCTTTTTCGACCACCTGGACAGCTGGGGCGACGGCCGCCTGAGCTACCGGCTGCACCACGCCGGTGAAATCGACCGCGTGCCCGCGCGGGTCAGCACCGTGACGCCGAAGTATGCCCGCGAGGCCGAGCAGCAGGGCGTGCGCGGCAAGGTCCGGGTGAATTTCTACATCGACGAGGAGGGGCGCGTGCGGCTGCCGTCCGTCGACTCCGCCCCCCAGCCCTATCTCGCGGAGAAGGCCGTGGCCGCGGTGCGGGAATGGCGCTTCGCCCCGCCGACCAGCCTCGGCGAACCGGTGCTCGTCGCCGCCAGCCAGGAATTCGATTTCAGTGCTGCGGGCGGCAAGTGAAGTCAGTTTTAAGGTTTAAGCTGCAGGCCTGGAATGCGGTGTTGGGCAGTCCGGCCTCAGCTTAGACCTTAAAACTTTCCCTTACTTCTTCGCCAGCTCCGCCGCGACGCCGGGCTCGGCCCCAAGGGTGCCGGTGAGCTGTTCCAGGTAGGCCGGCGCGCGGGCGGTCCGCGTCGCGGCGATGGCCCGGTCGAGCCGCCCGCTGATGTCGAGGCGCTTGGCGACGTCGGCGTAGTTGGGCCGCGCCAGGAATTTCTCGAGATAACGCGCCTGGCTGTCCCAGGTATGCACGTCGATCGTGCGCTGCGCCTCGAGGCGGGCGCGGTACCAGTCGCTGGCGAGCAGGGATTCGCGGGTGAAGAGCGCGCGGAACACCGGGTCCTCCGGACCGCGGCCCTCCCACGTGCCGTCGCGCATGATGTGCAGCAGCGCCCGCAGCGGCGGGCACGCGCTCTCGATGGAGCCGTCGGCGAAGTAGTGCGCCGAGGCCGCGCGCATGGCGGCGACGATGTTGTCCACGCCGTCGGCGAAGACGGCGAGGTCCTGTTTCTCCGGCTGGAGGAACTCCTCGTCAAAGACGCTGCTGGGATTGCCGAGCACGCGGCCGCAGTAGGTCTGCACGAAGCGCGCCGTGATGCGCCAGCCGAGGCGGCTGGCGAGCACGCGCTTGCCCTGGTGGTCGAAATCCACGCAGCGCTCGAGGTGGCCGCCGGCGATGAGGGCGGCGGGCTCGCGCTCGGCGGGTGTCATGCGGCACCACAGCTCGGGCACGAGCAGGCTGATGTCATGGTCGACACGGTGGTGCGGGCCGACCCAGCCGGCGGCGGTCGAGAAGACCGGCAGGCCGGTGAGGATGAAGGAGGCCAGCGCGGAGTTGAGATCGTAGATCGGGGGCAGGGCGTTGAACGGGCCCTTCGTCAGCGCGCCTTCCGAGCCGGCGCCGGTGGTCGACGGCGACTTGCCCGTGAGGCTGGCGATCAGGTCCATGAAAGCCTCGGGGAGTTCCTGGAAGTGGATCGGCCCGAAGACGCAGAGCGGCCGGATGCCCGGCTCCGGCGGGTTGAGCCGGCGGCCCATCAGCACCGAGCCGACGGGGAACGGCGTGGGCGACTCGGCCCCGAGCCGGCGGAAAAGCCGCGCGCCGGTCTGCGCGAGGTACGTGGCGCGGGGATCCTCGAGGTCCGGCCGGTTCTGGAGGTAGCGGGGATTTTTAGAGGGCTTGCCGTCGACGATGCGCGGGTGGGACGGCGAGACGAGGTAGGCCGGCCGGCCGGCGGCGACGAACTTCTTGAACGCGGCCTGCATCGGCTCCGTGTACTGCTCGAAGCCCAGCACATCCTCCACGATGGCCCGCGCGGTCTCGCGCGACAGCGGCTCGTAGTTGGAGAAGAAATGACCGGGCTCGGCGAAGTCGCGCTCAGTGCGCTTGTCGTAGCCGCGCACGACGGCGTCGTCGGGCCGCTGGAAGAGGCGGAGCTCGCAGTTGTGGACGAACTTGAGCGACGGCTGCGCCACCCACGCCGGCAGGCCGGGCACGCGGCTGCGGGGCGCCACGGTCGACGCGGTGATGTCATCCTCGACCTGGATTTTCTCCGCGGGGAAGAAATCCGAGCGCAGGGTGAAGGTGCGCCAGCCGCCCTCGCGGGTGTAGCCCACGCGCAGGTAATGCGTGAGGAGCTTCTCGGCGTTGTGCTTCAGTTCGTTGCCGGGCCGGGCGTTGATGGTGTCGACGCTGAAATGCTTGCGCCAGTCCTCGCCCCACTCGGGCTTGTAGAGCCGCTTGAGTTGCAGCACGAGGTCGCGGATCGGGCGCGGGATCGAGGCGAGCCAGTTGTTGTACTCGTCGGTGTAGTCCGGGCTGCGGCTGAGCAGCTTGATGACGGAGCCGAGCGAGCGCTCGGGGCTCAGGATTTTCCGGGCGCGCACGACGTTGTTGAGCGGGTGGTGGAAGCGCTTGGTGTGGTCGCGGTGCAGGATCGCCTCGACCGCGTCGAGGTCGTGCGCGAGGTCGGTGACAAACACCGGGCCGGTGAACATGGCGTCGGAGATCGGCTTGGAGATCTCGGACTTGCCGCCGCCCGAGACGGTGCAGGGCTTGTGGCAGAGCAGGCCCTCGGCGGCGGTGCCGCGCAGCAGCCAGCGGTGGCTGGACTCGGGCTTGAACATCTCGACCTTGTAGCCCGAGGGCAGCACGTAGGTGAAGCCGGGCAGCAGCTTGATCGACTGCACCGCGCCGGCCGCATCGCGCCACTCGATGTGCTGCGTGCGCAGCTCGAAGCGCGCGTCGGACGGCACATAGTGGATGGTGGGAAACACCCGGTCGCGCGCCCAGCCGCCGGGCTGGAGCTCCGCGCGGTCGCCGAGCAGGGTCAGGGCGCCGGTGAAGGTGTGGTCGACGTCGGGCAGGTTGGGGTTGAGCTGGAAGTTCTCCCCCTGGTCGTAGCTGGGGAAAACGATCGCGCCGCCCGCGTGCTCCTCCTCGGCGCCGCCGAGCAGGTTGGCCGCGTAGCTGATCTGGGTCTTCACCTCTTTCTTGCAGTAGCCGAAATAGTTGTCGGAGATGAGCGTGACGATGACGCCGGCGGAGCTGCGCGCCGTGATCTTGAAGGCGCCGCCCTCGTTGTAGGCCTCGTCGGCCTGCTGCCAGCACATGCCGTCGCGGCGCTGCCGCGGGGTGGCGTCGGCGAACGCGGGCAGGCCGAGCTCCTTCTTCGTGAGGCCGTTCAGGTGGGGCGCGAGGATGATGCAGCCGGTGTGGCCGGTCCAGTGCTCGGGATCGAGGCCGGCGTCGTTGTCCGGCAGGTGCGGGTCGCCCGCGTTGCCGAAGATGCTCTCCACGAAATCCAGGTTGGCCACAAGGGCGCCGGGCACGAAGAAGCGCGTTTCCATCGCGCGGACCGGGCTGAAGCCCGGCACGTCCGGCACAACGACCGGGCGGAGGTGGAGCGACACAAAGCACTCGGCCGGCACGGGGGCGGTGGCGGTGAAGGGCAGGCGGAGCAGCTCCGCCGGCGGCCGGAGGGCGTGGGCCAGCAGCCGGCCGAACACGGCGGCGGGCACGGCCTTCTTGTCGTCGGGGATGGGGAGCCCGCCCTCGGTGACATGGAAAATGCCCTTGGTGGTGCGGCGGTCGCTGCGCGGATTGTGCAGCACGCCCTGCTGGAGGCGGAGGGAGGCGAGGATGCTGCTGTGGTGCTCGTCACGGCCGGGCGGCAGCGAGAGGGCGCGGGCCAGGCCGGGGCGGTCGAGCACGAGGGTCGTCGCCGGCAGGCGCGGGACCTCGGTCGCCTCCTCGAGGCAGTCGTAGAGGTAGTTCTGGATGCGCTGGTCCACCGGGCAGAGGTGGCTGGCGAGCACGCGGTCCTTCTCGCGGCTCAGGGTCAGGAAATGGTCGACGAAGCCGGACAGTTCATCCGTGACCGGGAGGTCGACGCCCGGCTGGCCGATCTCGTGCAGCTTGAGGTTCAGGTAGGCCAGCAGCTGCGGGTCGGCGGGATCGGGCAGGGGCGGCAGGGTCTGGGTGCGGGCGGGCATGTGGAAAGATGTTCAGGTAGGAAACGAACCGGGCGCGGGCAAGGCAACCGAGTAAGCCGGTTTTGGACCATTTGCGGGTGAAATATGTGACACACGCCGGACACAAAAGCGGCAATGTTTCCCAAAATATGCGTGGTGCAGCCGGCCGTTTTGCCGTCGAGCCCGGACCGGCAGTGGCGCCGGGGGAAAGGAGCGCGCAGCGGCGGATAACTCAAGGCCGCGAAGGGATCGAACCACCGGGAGGCAGATGCCGCCATTCGGCGCGCATGGACGTTCAGCCGGATCGGCGCCGATGAGCAGTTTCAAGTGTGCGGGTCGGTTTACAAACCGGGGCGAAATTTCGCGCGGGCCCGTCCGGGCTGGACTGGCCGCGTGCGCCATCCTAGGAATTTCGCCGCACACCCACCCGGCGGGTCAACACCCGGGACACCCTCCAATCCCTGCTTCCATGACACTGATTCTCTTCTTCACAGTACTGGCCATCGTTGCGCTCGGCGCCTCGTTCGTGATCACGCTGCCGGCCGCCGGGCGGGTCGCGCTCTGGTTCCTCGCCGTCTCGTTGTTCTGCTTCGGCCTGGTCGTCGGCTCGTCGGTCGTGATCGATGAGAACGAGGTCGGCATCGTCCACCGACAGTTCTTCGGCAAGCCGCTGCCGACGGGGCAGATCATCGCCCGTGATGGCGAGATGGGCCCGCAGGCCGAGATCCTCGGGCCGGGCTGGCACTTCGGGTATTATCCCTTCACCTACCAGGTGCGCATCGACCGCGTGATCACCGTGCCGTCGGGCCAGGTCGGGTTTGTGACGGCCCGCGATGGCCAGCCGCTGCCGGAAAACGAAATGTACGCCCCGGCGTGGGCCAGCGCCCAGGACATGCTCAACCCCGTGATCTTCCTCGCCAAGGGCGGCCGCCGCGGCCCACAGACCACCATCCTCACGCCCGGTACCTACCGCTACAACACCGCCCTGCACGAGGTGACCACCATTCCCGCGCTCCAGGTCGAGGCCGGCACTGTCGCGGTCATCAAGAGCAACTCCGGCCTGCGCTGGACGCCCGCCGACGGGAAGGGCGACCTCGTCAACGGCGTGCCGCTCGTGCCGCGCGACCACATCGGCGTCTGGGCCGAGCCGCTTACGCCGGGTGGTTATTACCTGAACTCCCAGGCTTACGTGCCCACGATGGTGAAGACCACGCAGCGCACCTACACCTACCAGGCCGCCAACTTCAGCAAGCCGGTCGCGCCCGCCGCCCAGGTGGCGCGCATGGCCAAGAACGCCCCCGGCGCCGCCGCGTCTTCCGGCAGCGACGACTGGTCGGTGTCCGTCCGCTCCAAGGACGGCTTCTCCTTCCCGGTGGACGTGCGGGTCGCCTGTGCCGTCGAGGCCAAGAACGCCCCGTACCTGGTCGCCCTGCTCGGCAATCCCGACGCGGTGGTGCAGGACGAGCAGGAGGACGAGAAGCTCGAGGTGCTCGAGGCCCGCATCATCCTGCCCGCGGTGCGCGCCATCTTCCGCAACGTGGCCGAGACGATGAACGCCCTGGAATTCGTCAACCGCCGCAGCGAGATCGAGGCGCTCGCCACCCAGCGCATCACGACCGAGCTCGCCCGCTACCGGGTGACGTGCGACGGCGTCTACGTCGGCAACATCCACCTCGACGCCAGCCTCGCCGGCCAGCAGCTCCTCGCCACGCAGACCGACCGCGAGGTTGCGGTGAACCAGCAGAAGCTTTACGACCAGCAGCGGCAGGCCGAGGTGTCGCGCGCGCAGTTTGTCCGCGCCCAGGAGGAGGCCGAGCAACAGCGGCAGCTCGCCGCGGCGGAATACAAGGTCAAGGTCGAGGGCGAGAACGCCAAGTCCCAGGTCGCCCGCGCGAAGGGCGAGGCGGAGTCGCAGGTCATCATCGGCGAGGGCCGCGCCAAGGCCTACAAGCTCCTCGTCGAGACGCTCGGCCGCGACCAGGTCGCGCAGCTCGAGCTCCTCAAGCTTGTCGTCGAGGGCAAGGTCCAGATCACCCCGCAGGTGATGGTGTCCGGGTCCACGGGCGGCGGCACGATGGACGCGCTCGCCGGCACGATCCTGCGCCAGTCGGTTCAGCCGGCCCCGGCCGCCAAGTAAACCCCGCCTTTATTTATCTCACCGGAGAAACCAACCATGCGCCTCTTACTATTCGTTTCCGCGTTCGGCATCCTCATCAGCCTGGCCGTGCTGATCATCGTCATCATCAAGGCCAGGAAGGACGAGACTCCGCCGAAGGTGAAGAACCCGCGGCACGACGACAACTGATCCGCTCACTGACCGGCCGGACGCTGGTGCACGGTGATGGTGCCGTTGTTCTCGAGAATCGCGCAGTGGACGTCGGCCACGCAGACGCAGCCTTCCTGGCGCAGGGCGGCGTTCAGTTCGTGATGCGTGAGCTGGGCGCGGGCCATGACCTTTTCAAAGAGCTTGCCGTTGTGGATCAGGACCTCGGGCTGGCCCTCGATGAGGGTTTCCAGTTTCTTACTGCGGTAGGTCAGGTAGCCGATGAGGAAATTCAGGCCGATGAGCGTGACGGCCGAGATGATGCCGGCGGTCACGGAGTTGTCGCCGCCGTTCATGGCGTTCTGCACGGCGTTGGAGAGCACCAGCAGCAGCACGAGGTCGAACGGCGCGAGCTGGCCGACCTGCCGCTTGCCGGTGATCCGCAGCAGGACCATCAGCAGGCCGTAGACAATCAGGGAGCGAACGATGAGTTCCCACCAGGCGACGGATAGAGTCCACATGCCGTTGATGTAGGCGGGGGGCCGGGGAAAGTCCACCCTCGGGTGGCGGGGTTGACCAACCGCTCATCCGCGCGGGCGCACGGCGGTCTTGCGCGGGTGCGGCCGGGGGCTTTGGCTGGGGCATGGATTCTGATTCTTCGACCATGGCGGTGCCACCGGCGGTGCTCTCCGCGCTCGAGGCCCGGGTGCTGGGGTGCCTGATTGAGAAGGAACTCGCGACACCTGACACCTACCCCCTGACGCTCAACGCGCTCGTCAATGCCTGCAACCAGCGGAGCAACCGCGACCCGGTCATGGACGTGATGGCCCGCGAGGTGGAGGCGGCCCTCGACCAGTTGCGGCAGAAGCATCTCGTGTCCGTCTTCGCCGGCGCCGATGCGCGCGTGCCCAAGTTCAAGCAGAAGATCGACGCGGTCTATCCCATGGGCACCGCGGCGCGCGCCTTGTTTGGCGAGCTGCTCCTGCGCGGGCCGCAGACGCTCGCGGGGCTCCGGGCCAATGCGGAAAGAATGCACCCGATGCCGGTGGCGGCGGAATTTGACGCCTTGCTGACCGAGCTCACCGCGCGGCCGGCCGGCGCGCTGGTGCGGCCGCTGCCGCGTCAGCCGGGGCAGAAGGAGGTCCGCTGGGCGCAGTTGCTCACGGGCGAACCCGTCGGGTCGGCCGGTGCTGCGACCGAGCTGCTCAAGGTGACGCTCACGTTGCCGCCCGAGGTCGAGCAACGCCTGACGGCGCTCGAGGCCGAGGTGGGGCGGTTGCGCGCGGAACTCACGCGGCTGCGCGGCGAGCTGGGCGGAGGTTGAAGCAGCCCGCCGTCACGGAGATCCCCGCTCAATGCCGGCCGCGCGGGGGATGGATATACACGCCCACGCCGCCGCCGTACCGGGGCTCGTCGCGGTACCAGCGGTTGCCGTCCATCCAGGGATCATCGCGGAACCATGGGTCGCGGTAGTGCGGGCCGTAGTAGATGCTTTCGCCGACATAGCCGTCGGCCACGCAGCCGCTGAACGCCAGCTGCAGGCCGGACAGGAGAATCGAGCCGAGGAGAATTTTGCCGAGGTGCTTCATGG
Organism: uncultured Verrucomicrobiota bacterium; assembly: GCA_903898675.1. Taxonomy (GTDB): domain Bacteria; phylum Verrucomicrobiota; class Verrucomicrobiia; order Opitutales; family Opitutaceae; genus Lacunisphaera. Next base: position 111,162 of record CAIUGM010000022.1, on the reverse strand, counting down.
GCGGATGACGTGGTTGGTTTTGTCCTCATACTCGACCAGGCCGATGGTGCCGCCCGTGGGATCGGAGATGATGGCAAAGCGGCTTTCGTAGGCGGTGGCGCGCGGCGGCACGAGGATCTCGCCGCCGAGGGTGGTCACGCGGGTGAGCGCCTCGTCCAGGTTCGCGACGCGCACGACCCCGAGCCAGCCGGGCTGGGCGTCGGCCCGGTCCGGCAGCGGGGCGATGCCCGCCCGCGCGAAGCCGCCGATCGTGAGGAGGTAATCATTTTTCCGCTCGGTGCGGTCATCGGCGGGCGCCGCGTAGTTGAAGACACTCGTATAAAAGACCGTCGCGGCCTTCGGGTCCCGGGCATAGAGCTCGAACCAGTTCCAGTCGCCGGGATCGGCATCGGTATCGAGCGAGTCACCCGAGGCGGATTGCATCAATCCGATGGGCGAGCCCTCGTGGTCGGTGATGATGGCCTGGATGCCGCGGTCGGGGAAATTCCGCGCGGGGGCCCGGACTTGTCCGCCGGCCGGCGCGACGGGGAGGAGCGCGGCCTTGATGTCCGTTACCGCAATGTAGCCGATCCAGCGGGAGGGCCGCTGCTTGTTCGCCGTGTTGCGCGGCGCGAGGCCGGCCACGGGGTGGCTGCCGTTGCTGAACACCGTGTAGGCCTTGCCCTTCTGGTCGATGATGTTGGCGGTCCAGCCGAAGAGCCCGCTGTAGAACTTCGTCGCGGCCACCGGATCGGTGGTGAAGAGGTCGGCCCAGATGAACTTGCCGGGATGCTGTTCGCCGGTGGCGGGCGCATGGAGCGGCTGGAACTTTGGCGTGCTGGCGGACGCCAGCGGTCCAACGCCCAGCAGGACGGTGACGGCGAGGACGCCCGTCAGTCGGTGAAGTGAAATCGTGCACATGGTGGTAATGATTGAGGCCGCGGGAAAGAGCGGCGGGGAACGGTCCTGCCGTTTCGCCTCAAGATAGCGGGTGGAACGTGGGCGGAAAATGGGGTGTTACCCGCTTGCGCTCCGGGAGCTTCAGCGCGGCAAGCCCGCAGGAGAACGAAGTTTGTTTGATCCGCGGGCGAGACGCAGAATTCCCATTCGGCAGGCTCAGGGCCCAGCGCTTGCCGAGGGGCTGCGCTCCGGATGAAATTGAACCACCGCGGCACCGGGACACAGAGCTGAACAACCGTCGCGTCACCTGTATTTCTCTCTGGGCCTCCGTGTCTCGGTGGTTCAACCGTCTTGGTTGGGTCCGGGTAAAATCGTCAGATTGCCCGCTTGCCCGGTTTGTAATTTGCGGCCGGGTGCCTACGGTCTGCTCCCTTATGGAATATCGAAAACTCGGCAGTTCTGGCTTCAAGGTCCCGGTGCTCAGTCTCGGGACAGGCACGTTCGGCGGGCAGGGCGCGCTCCGCGCGTGGGGCGCGACGGATGTGAACGAGGCCACGCGGCTCGTGGACATCTCGCTGGAGGCGGGCATGAACCTGTTTGATTCGGCCGACGTCTACTCGGGCGGGGCCGCCGAGGAAGTGCTCGGCCAGGCGATCAAGGGCCGGCGCGACCGGGTGCTCATTTCCACCAAGGGCACCTTCCGGAAGGGTGACGGACCCAACGATGTGGGCTCGTCCCGCCAGCACCTGATCAACGCCATCGAGGGCAGCCTGAAGCGGCTGGGCACGGATTACATCGATCTTTATCAACTACACGCGTTCGACGCGATGACGCCCGTCGAGGAAGTACTGCACACGCTCCACGACTTCGTGCAGGCGGGCAAGATCCGCTATCTCGGGGTTTCCAATTTCTCCGGCTGGCACCTGATGAAGTCACTCGCCGCCGCGGAAAAGCACCACCTGACCCGTTACGTGGCGCACCAGGCCTACTATTCGCTCATCAGCCGCGACTACGAATGGGAGCTGATGCCGCTCGGGTTGAACCAGGGCGTCGGCGCGGTGGTCTGGAGCCCGCTCGGCTGGGGCCGGTTGACCGGGAAGATCCGGCGCGGTCAGCCGCGGCCGGCGGTGAGCCGGTTGAACGATGCCACGAGCAACGCCATGGGACCGCAGGTGGACGACGAGTATCTCTACCGCGTGGTGGATGCGCTGGATGTCGTCGCGCAGGAAACCGGCAAGAGTGTGCCGCAGGTCGCGCTCAACTGGCTGCTGCAGCGGCCGACGGTCGCGACGGTCGTCATCGGCGCCCGCACCGAGGAGCAGCTGCGCCAGAATCTCGGCGCGGTGGGCTGGAATCTCACGCCGGCGCAGGTCGCGAAGCTCGATGCCGCCAGCTTCCGGCCCATGGCCTACCCGTACTGGCACCAGGCCGGCTTCGTGGAGCGCAATCCCCCGCCGGTCTAGCGGCGCAGGGTTCGGGCGATCTGTCGCGGCCGGTCTCCTTGCCGGGCCCGCGGTTTTGTCGGTTAAACCATTGCGTTGGGCCTGCGGGTATCACCTTTTGACGGAGGGAAGTTCTCGATTCAGGGAACCGGTTCCCACACGAAGGGTAGACTAGTACCGATGAAAACCGCCGACAATCCGCATGCCCTGGTCTACCGGATCGACGACCAAGGCAGGATCACCTACGTCAACCCGGCCTGGAGCGAGTTCGCCCGGAATAACCAGGGCAAGCCGGTCCTGCCGGAATACATTCTAAAGACCAGCCTCATGGCTTCGATTGCAGACATGACGGTCCGCGAGCTGTACCGGCAGATGATCAAGCGGGCCCGGGCGGGCTCTTCGGTGCAGTTTCAATACCGGTGTGACGCCCCCGACCGGCGCCGGTTGTACGGCATGGAAATTTCCCTGCTGGCGAGCGGGGAGGTCGAGTTTGCCTCCACGCTGGTGCACGAGGACCTGCGGCCGGCGGTTGCGTTGCTGGAGCCGGGACACGCGCGGAGCCGCGCCCTGCTGCGGGTGTGCAGCTGGTGCCAGAAAGTGGCGATGCCCGACGGACAGTGGCTGCCCGTGGAGGAGGCGGTGGCTGAACTCCGTTTGCTGGAGACGGATGAACTGCCCGGCCTGACCCACGGGATCTGCGAAGCCTGCCAGAGCAAGTTGAAGGCCGAGATCGGTTTGGAGTGAGCATCTGGATCCTTCGCTGCACCCGGGATGACAAACCGGGTTTGAAAACACTCCCTAAACCATGGGCCGCGAAGGATCATTCCGGGGCCGGCCCAAAGTTCGCTGGCGTCGGGGCATGACGCGTGCTTTTTTTGCGGGCATGAAACTACTCCGGTCTTTCACTCTGGCGGTCCTGATTCTCGGTGCGCTGCTGGCGCGCGGTGCGGCGGCGGAGTCGCGCGTGACCATCGCGCCCGACCTGAACGGCGCGTGGCTCCAGCCGGACGGGGCGTGGGACGGGCGCACGGTGCTGCTGCTCCATGGGTTTGCCGACGACATGGATGGCGCGGGCGACCTGACGAAGCATCTCGCCGAGGCGCTGGCCGCGAAGGGCATCGCGAGCCTGCGGATTAATTTTCGCGGCGAGGGCGACCGCAACCGGACGAACATCGAGTCCACCTTCCCGCTGCGGCTGGCGGACACGGCCGCCGCCATGGCCTTCCTGGCGAAGCAGCCGGGCGTGAAGCCCGGGCACATCGGGGTCGAGGGCTGGAGCCTCGGCGCCTCGACCGCCATCGAGAGCGGCGGCGAGCATCCCGGCTGGTTCCGGACGATGGCGCTGTGGTCGAGCCCGGGCGGCGACCAGTTTGCGATGTTCGCCGGCAACCCGACGGCGCAGAAGGCGCTGCGGGACGGCGTCGCCACCGACGTGGTGCCGGGCTGGAAGAGCATCACCACGAAGCGGGAATTTTATGAAAGCTTCCGCGGTTACGACCTGGACAAGTCACTCGCGAAATACCCGGGCGCCTTTCTCTCGGTGCGCGGCTCGGGTGATTTCCTGCCCCAGCACGAGGTTGAATTCCTGAAGATCGCCCCGGGTAAGCCCGCGGAAGCAATTCTCATCGGCGGCGCCGATCATATCTTCAAGGCGTTCCAGCCCGAGCTCGGCCTGGCGCAACGCGCGATCGACGTGACCGTTGCGTGGTTTGAGCGTACGCTCTGACTGTTACCTGCCTGGCGTAGGGCCGCAGTCTTGCCCGTTTGACTGGCTCAGGGCCCAGGGCTCGTCAAGGGGCTGCGCCCCGACCGCAGAAATTCGGACCGGCCGAAAAACCACTCATCGTTTGGCCTTCACGGGTTCAGAAAATGAACAATGAACATCGAGCAATGAGCATTGAAAAATTCGCGCGGCCTTTCGCCGGCTACTCCGCCTTGAGCTGGATGTCGGCGATGACCTGGTGGCCGTCGCAGGTCAGGGTGAACACATGGCGGGTGGCGGCCTTGATGGCGGCGACGGCCAGGTTCTTGCCGCGGACGATCGTGGGCAGGGTGAGCTTGCACGGGAAGCCCATGTCGCAGAGCTGGTTTTTAAATCCGCCGGCGGTCATGTTGGTGATCTCACCGATGGCATCCTTGACTACATCGGGTCCGTTCATCTCGACCTCGCCCGGCGACATCCCGAGGATCCGGCCGGTGGCATGCTTGGCGAAACTGTCGGTGAGGCAGAGATAGACGATGCCGTTGATGTCCCCCGCAAAGCCCACGCTGCCAATCATCTCGTAGGTGGCCTCGGCGACGGGTTCGCTGGTCCGGCCGGCCAGGACCGCGTCGCGTTGCATCATCGTCTGGCTGACGTTATTAACCGCCCGGACGATGGAATCCTGGATGACGTTTTCGGTGATCGTTTGCAATTCGGCCATGCGTGGGGGCGTAGGTGAACTCACCTATCGGCCGGTTTCGACCGGGATTGAGCGAAAGTTCACCCGGGAGGAGAATTGCTTGAATTGCCCCCCGTGGGGCCTACCTTTCGGCGATGGCGAAAGAACGTGATGCGTCGGCCCCGAAGTCCTCGGGCCTGACTGCATCCGGCTCGCCGGTTGCCACGGACAGCCGCGAGACCAGGCTGCCGATGCTGGCCACGCTCCTCGCAAATTTGCACGGCATGGCCTACCGCTGCCGCAACGACCAGTTCTGGACGATGGAGTTTGTGAGCGACGGCTGCCTCGAGCTCACCGGGTATGCGGCGGAGGACCTGCTCGGCAATCACAAGGTCAGCTACGAGGACATCATTCACCCGGAGGATCGCACGCGGGTGCGCGCCGAGGTCGGCGCGGCGCTGAACGCCGGCGGCCGCTTTGAACTGACGTATCGCATCGTGACCGCCGCGGGCGGGCTGCGCTGGGTGAACGAGCATGGCCTCGCCATTCTCGCCGGCGACGGCGGCCCGTGCGTGCTCGAGGGTATCATCACCGACATCACCGCCCGGAAAGTCGCCGAGGAGGCGTTGGCGGAGAACGAACGCATCCTCAGCGCGATCCTGAACCATTCGTTTCAATTCACGGGCCTGCTGGATCCGACGGGCCGACTCCTGCGCGCCAACCAGACCTCGCTGGATGCGATCGGTGCGGCCCGGGCCGAGGTGGAGGGCCGGTATTTCTGGGAGACGCCCTGGTGGCAGCACTCCGTCGTGGAGCAGGAACAGTTGCGCGCAGCCGTCCGCCGCGCGGCCGGCGGCGGCTTTGTGCGCTATGAGACCAGTCATCCCCGGGCGGACGGCGGGCTGATGTCCGTGGACTTCTCCCTGAAGCCGGTGCGCGACGAGGGCGGACGGGTAATCTCGATCGTGGCCGAGGGGCGGGACATCACGGACTGGAAGCGCGCCGAGCAGGCGCTGCGGGAATCCGAGGAGAAATTTGCCAAGGCCTTCCGCGCGAGCCCGGATGCGATCTCCATTTCCGAGGCGGCGACGGGCCGGTTCATCGAGGTCAACGAGGGCTACGAGCGCCTGTCCGGCTACTCCCGCGATGAACTGATCGGCCGGACCTCGCACGAGCTGGGGATCTGGAGCAATCCGGCGGACCGCGAACGGCTGATCGCAGAGTTGAAAGTACACGGCTCGGTCCGTGACCTCGAGGTGGTGGCGCGCGTGCGCCATGGCCGGCGGTGCACCTTCCTGATGTCGGCCGAGCCGGTCGACATCGGCGGCCGCGCCTGCCTCGTGCTCCACAGCCGGGACATCACCGACCGCAAGGCCGCCGAGCAGGCGCTGCGGGAATCCGAGGAGAGATTCGCCAAGGCCTTCCGGGCGAGCCCGGATGCGATCTCCATCGTCGAGCTGGAGACCGGCCGGGTGCTCGAGGTCAACGAGGCCGTCGAACGGATCTTCGGCTACAGCCGCGCGGAGGTGATCGGCCGGACCTCGCTGGAATTGCAAATGTGGGCCGACCCCAAGGAACGCGAACACATGGTGGCGCTCCTGCAGCGCGAGGGCCGGGTCAGGGATCTCCGGCTCCGCGGCCTGGCGCGGGGCGGCCGGCCGTTTGTCTGCCTGTTCTCCGCCGAGCCGATCGAGCTCAACGGCCGCACCTGCATCGTGACGGTGGTGAAGAACATCACGCCGCAGCTGGAGGCCGAGCGCGCGCTGCGCGAGTCGGAGGAGAAATTCGCCAAGGCCTTTGACTCAAGCCCGTATGCCCAGTCGATCTCCGACCTGGCCACCGGGCACTTCATCAACGTCAACGAGGCCTTCGTGCAGCTTTCGGGCTACCCGTATGCGGAGGCGGTCGGGCACACGGCGCTGGAACTCGGCCTGTGGAAGCGCCCCGCCGAGCGCGAGGAGATTCTCCGCCGCCTGGCCGCCGGGGAGCGGGTGCGGCACATGCAGCTGACCTTCTTCGCCCGCGATGGCCGGGAGATCGTCACGCTCTGCAGTTGCGAACGCATCGAGATCGGCGGCCGGCCCGGCATCCTCACCACGATCGAGGACATCACGGGCCGGCGCGAAGCCGACGAATTGCGCACGACGCTCGAGGCCCAGCTGCGGCAGGCGCAAAAACTCGAGGCGCTGGGCCAGCTGGCCGGCGGCATCGCCCATGACTTCAACAACATCCTGACCGGCGTCCTGGCCTTCACCGAGTTGGCCCTGATCGATCTCGACCGGCCGGCCGAGGTGCGCAAGCACCTCGCCGAGGTCAGCAAGGCCGGCAACCGGGCGCGGCAGCTGGTCCGGCAGATCCTCGCCTTCAGCCGGCAGCAGGTGCAGGAGCGCGTGCCCGTGCGGCTCAACGCGGTGGTGCGGGAGGCCGCCGAGCTCCTGCGGTCGAGCCTGCCGAGCACCATCCAGATCGACGTCCACACCGATGCGCAGACCCCCGTCGTCCTCGCGGACCAGATCCAGATTCACCAGATCATCATGAATCTCGGCACCAACGCCGCGCACGCCATGCGCGAGCGCCCGGGCGCGCTGGCCATCCGCCTGGAGCCGGTGCGGCTCGACGCGGCGGCGTGCGCCATGGCCCGCGGCCTGCGGCCGGGACTCTACGCATGCCTGTCGGTGGCGGACAACGGCCGGGGCATGGACGCCGCGACGTTGAAGCGGATTTTCGAGCCCTTCTTCACGACCAAGGGCCCGGGCGAGGGGACCGGTCTCGGTCTCTCCGTGGTCCACGGGATCGTCGAGGATCATGATGCGGCGATCACCGTGCGAAGCCAGCCGGGCGAGGGCACGATTTTCCGGATTTTCCTGCCGCAGCACGCCACGCTGGCGCAGGCCGTGGCGGCCGAGCCGGCGGCACTGCCCCGCGGCCGCGGCGAGCATATCCTCTTTCTCGATGACGAGCGGATGATCACCGATTCGGTGCGCGTTCTCCTCGGGCACCTCGGCTACCGCGTGACCCCGCACACCGACCCGCAGGCGGCGCTCGCGGCGTTTCAGGCGGATCCTTCGGCGTTCAGCCTCGTGGTGACGGATCTCACGATGCCGCACATCACGGGCATCGAGGTGGCGCGGCAGATCCTCGCCGTGCGGCCGGAGCTGCCGGTGCTGCTCGCCAGCGGCTACAGCGGGACGTGGACCCCCGAGAGCCTGCGCGCACTCGGGTTGCGCGGCCTGATCGCCAAGCCGCTGTCCTCGGCCGGCCTCGCCGCCGCCGTCCGCCAGGCACTCGATGAACCCAGCCAGGGCTGACGGGAAAATGAGCGAGGACGAGAGACGGCTTGGATCAGGGATGGAGGCGCAGACTTGTCGCGTCCTTCGCGCTTACAATCGCTTGGGTAACCCGGGCTGAAACCACATGGGCACGACTGATCCTTCCCCGGTAAATCCCCCGCCACCGCTTGCCCGCGGCCGGCTGCTGTTTGCCGATGACGATGTGGTCGTCCTCGAGGGGTTGGGGGAACTCCTCCGCCGCGCGGGGTTCGCCGTGACCTGCGCCGGCTCGGGCGCAACGGCGCTGGCCAAATTGCAGGAGGCGGAATTCGACGCCCTGATCGCCGATATTCACATGCCGGGCAACGCCGGGCTCGAACTGATCGCCGCCGTGCCGCAGGTGGCGGCCGGCCTGCCGGTGCTGCTGCTGACCGGGCGCCCGACGGTGGAGACGGCCGCCCGCTCCGTGCGGCTCAAGGTGACGGCATACCTCACGAAGCCGCCTGATTTCTCCGAGTTGTGTGCAATCCTTGACCAGGCGGTCGCGGTCTTCCGGGGCTTCCGGGCGATGCAGGCCGGGCGCGCGCGGCTGCAGGCATGGGACGGCGAACTGGCGCGCATTGAGCAACTGGTCAGTCATGCCCCCTCGGGCCAGGCGGGCGGCCCGATGGGCAGCTACCTCCGGCTCACCCTGCAGCAGGTCATGCTGATGCTGTCCGACCTGGAGCAGGCGACGGCGGTGCTGGAGCGGAGCGGTACCACCCCGGCGGCCGCCACCCTGGTACAGATCGACCACGCGGCCGCCCTGCGCCACACCGTCGAGGTGCTGGAGCGCACCAAGCAGAATTTCAAGAGCAAGGACCTGGCCGACCTGCGCCGCCAGCTGGAGCAGCTGCTGAACCGCGGCGATTCCTAGGGGATCAGCCATGCCCCGCCGGGCTCGCGCGCCTTTCCCGCTACAGTCGCGCTGAATCCGGCCGATAAACCCCTTGCCAGGTCCGCAATTCGGTTGCGGACGGCTTTCTCCGGCAGGACATACGGGCCTGTCAGTCGAAGGCGCAGTCGAGTCATGTCTCCCTTTCGGAGGGCGCAGGACTGGGCTGCGCCTTTTTCATGCCGGTCCGGCGGGGGATGCCGTCCGTCGCGCGAACCGCGCTCCGGCCATATTTATTCACGCACTTATGAAAAACTGGACTGTTGGAAAACGCATCATCTTCGGCTTTGCCCTCCTGCTCACCGGCCTGGCGGGCCTGGGGCTCTTTGCCTTTGCCCGCCTGACCGCGATCAACGAGCAATCGGAACGGATCAGCGTGAACTGCATGCCCGGCATTTATTACACCGGGCAGATCGAGGCCGTGAACCTGGCCAACTACGCCCTGGTGCAGCGCTGGATGCTGGCACCCAACGCAGCCGAGCGGGCGGCCGATGAGGCCGAGATGAAGGTGAACACGGCCCGCCTCACCGAGCTGTTCAAGGATTACGAGACCACCAGCACCGAGCCCGAGGACCGCCGGCTGTACGCCGCTATGGTCGCCGGCCGCCTCAGCTACATGGAGGTGCGCAAGACGGTGATGGAAGCGGCCCGCACCGCCAGCCAGGAAGTGACCCTCGCCCTGCTGAAGGACCGGCTGGAACCCGGCTACCAGGACTACCGCCGCACCATCCGGGACCTCACCGACTACAACAAGCGCGACGGCGACGATGCCGTCGCGAAGATCGTGGCCGCGATTGCCTCCGCGAAGCGGGGCATTCTGGGCGGACTGGCCACCGCGCTCGCGGTGGGTGTTACGGTCGCGACGGTCATCATCACCGGCACCAACCGCACGCTGCGGCGCGTGGTGGGCGCACTGGAGACGAGCGCGGCGGAAGTCGCCGCCGCCACCGCCCAGGTGGCCACCTCCAGCCAGCAGCTGGCGGAAGGCGCGAGCGAGCAGGCCGCGTCGCTCGAGGAGACCAGTGCGTCGCTCGAGGAGATCACCTCGATGACCCGGCGCAACGCCGATAACGCCGAGTCGGCCAAGACGCTGGCGAACCAGACCCGCCAGGCGGCCGACACCGGCACGGGCGACGTGCAGGCGATGACCGGCGCGATGGACGCCATCAAGGTCTCCTCCGACAACATCGCGAAGATCATCAAGACGATCGACGAGATTGCCTTTCAAACCAACATCCTCGCGCTCAACGCCGCGGTGGAAGCCGCCCGCGCAGGCGAGGCCGGCCTCGGCTTCGCCGTGGTCGCCGAGGAGGTGCGCGCCCTCGCGCAGCGCAGCGCGCAGGCGGCGCGCGAGACCGCGGAGAAGATCGAGGACTCGATCGAGAAGAGCCGGCAGGGCGTGACCATCAGCGCCAAGGTCTCGGGCAGCCTGCATGAGATCCTCGACGGCGCGCGCAAGGTCGACGAGCTCATCGCGGAAATCGCCGCGTCGTCGAAGGAGCAGAGCCAGGGCATCGGGCAGATCAGCACCGCCGTGGCACAGATGGACAAGGTCACCCAGAACACCGCGGCGACCGCCGAGGAAAGCGCCGGCGCCGCCCAGGAACTCAACGCGCAGGCCGACCACCTCCGGGACGCGGTGAGCGAACTGGAACAGCTCGTCGGTGGCGCCGGGTCGGCCCCGCCTGTCTTATCGCGGACCGCCGCCCCGGTCGCGCCCGTCGTTGTGCCCTCGCGCCCCGACCCTCGCTCCGATAAATTTTTCGAGACCCTGGCCCAGTGACCACGCCCCGGCCTGCCAGCATCAATGCGGCGAATCCAGCCGCCAGCTCCGGCGCCGCCGGTTGTGAAATCCTGATCGTGGATGACAACGCGCCGCTCCGGCGCGTGATGGCCGCTGCCCTTCGGTCCGGCGGTTACAGCGTGTGCGAGGCCGGCGACGGCCGCGACGCGCTGGAACGGCTGCGCCAGCACCGGTTCCGGCTGCTGGTCACCGATATCTTCATGCCGGACGTCGACGGTTTTGAACTCATCATGCACCTGCGCGGTGTGCAGCCCCCGCCCGCCATCCTGGCGATGTCGGGCGATGGCTTTGCGGACACGGAGGTGTTCCTGCAGGCGGCGCGGCATTTCGGGGTGAAACAGACGCTGTTGAAACCTTTCAGCCTGGACGAACTGGCCGGCGCGGTCCGGCAGCTCATCGGCGATCCCGCGATCGCGCCGCCACAGGGTACTTGAAGCCAAGGACGCGGCGCGCTAGTGCTGGGCGATGAAGTCCCTGGCGAAGTTTTTCGCGGCCCTGTTATTATTGGCGATGCTCGCGCCCCGGCCGGTCGCGCTTGCCGCCGATATTTTGCCCGCCAAGGATGCGGCGGTGCAGCTTATTCCCGCCACCGACGCGCGTTTTCGCTACGAGGGCCGGATTGATTTCTCTGACCCGGCCGCGCCGGTCATCATCTGGCAGGGCAGCCGGATCAGCCTCGATTTCGACGGCCCGGTGCTCGCCCTGCGCTGGGCCGGCGCCACCGACCAGAACTTCTTCAACGTGCAGGTGGACGACACCACCGTCGTCGTGGCCGTGCCGGCCGGACCCGCGCGCCGGATTGACGTGCCGCTGACCCTGGCGCCGGGGCGACACCGGTTGAGTCTCTTCAAGCGCACCGAGGCCGGCGCGGGCACCGCCCGCTTTGCCGGGGTGGAGATCGCCGCCGGGGCGCGCGCCTGGGCCCCGGCCATGCCAGCCTACCGGCTGCGGATGGAATTTTTTGGCGACTCGATCATGGCCGGCGCCTGCAACGAGGACGGGGCCGAGGACCAGTGGGAAAACCGGCGTACGCACAACAATGCGTTGAGTTACACCGCTCTGACGGCCGCGGCTTTCTCCGCCGACTACCGTTGCACGGCCGTAAGCGGCATGGGCGTGGCCGCGGGCTACGTTGACGTCAAGGCGGGGCAGGTGTGGGACCGGCTCTACCCGGTGGCGGGTGCGCCGCGCGCCAACCTCGCGGCGTGGCAGCCGGATGTGGCCCTGATTAATTTCGGCGAGAACGACGACTCATTCCCGCGCGTGAACCACCAGCCGTTCCCGGCCGACTATGTCGGGAACTATGTCGCCCTGGGCCGGGCGATCCGCGCCGCTTATCCGCACGCGCACCTGGTGCTGCTGCGCGGGGGCATGGCCGGCGGCGCGCAAAGCGTGAAACTGATCGCGGCGTGGAATGAGGTGGTCCGGGAACTCGAGGCCGCCGATCCGGCCGTGAGCCATTACGTTTTCAAGCACTGGTCGCTCAACCACCCGCGGGTGAGTGACGACCGCGCGATGACGGACGAGTTGGTCGGGTGGTTGCAGGCGCAGGATTTCATGGCGAAATATTCCGGGAAGGAATCGCGTCAGTGACAGGCGACGGGATTTCCCCGGACCAGGGGTGAAAAATTCCGGCAAACCGCGCGATTTCCTGTCACACTTGATCGCCTTTGGACCACTGCTAGGATGAACATGAATACACTCTTGGATTATCCCGCCCTGACCGATCGCCGGCTTGTTGAACTCCACCTCGATGGAGACCGGTCGGCTTTCCGCCAGATTGTCGAACGCTACCAGGGGATGATCTGCGCCCTCGGCCTCAGTGCCTGCGGGGACGTCGCGCGCAGCGAGGACATCGCGCAGGAGGTCTTTGTCGTCGCGTGGAAGCAACTGCCCGACCTGCAGGAACCGGACAAGCTGCGGCCCTGGCTCGGCGGCATCGCGCGGAACCTCATCAACAATTCCTTCCGTCGGCAGCTGCGCACACCGACGGCACGGGCGGAGCCGTTGTCGCCGGAGACACCCGCGGGTGGTGCCGGCCCGCGCGAGCAGGCGATCCAGTCCGACGAGTCGGCGCTGATGTGGACGGCGCTGGAGGGCATCCCGGAGAATTACCGCGAGCCGATGGTGTTATTCTACCGCGAGCACCGGTCGGTGCCGGCGGTCGCCGCGGCGCTGGAGATTTCCGAGGAGAACGTCCGGCAGCGGCTCGCCCGCGGCCGGGCGATGCTGACCGAACGCATGGCCAAAATCGTCGAGGAGACGCTCGAGCGCAGCGCACCGACGCCGGCTTTTGCGGGGGGGGTGATGCTCATGTTGCCGATCGGCGTCGCGCCTGCCGTGATCGTGGCGGAGGCCGGGGCGGCCGGCGCCAAGGCGGCCGCGGGCGGGACGATGTCCAAGGTTGCGACCGCGGCTGGAGTCGCCGGTGGGGTGGTGGCCAAGGGCGGGGCGGTGATCAAATTCCTGTCGGCTGTGGCCTTCCTGCCCGCCCTCATGCAGGGCGCCGAGGATTTCTTGCGGTTTCGGGACAAGCAGGAAGGGCAGGCAGTCGACACGCGGCGGGCGGCGGCCTGGAGCTACCTGGTGATGAATGCGGGCATCGGGGTCTTTCTGCTCGGGTTCCTCATCATGATCAATCTGCCGCCCGGCCAGGTTTCCCCCTTGGTCTACGGCCTCATCGGCCTGGTGGTTGCATCCGGCATCTGGATTGCGGTCCGGGCGAAGTGCCGGTTGAACCGCCTGCAGGCCGACCAGCCGCCGGCGCGCGCCGCGGAAGCGATGCATCGGGGTTTCGAGATGCGAAGCACGAGGCGTTTCCTCGGGCTCCCGTTGTTCCATGTCCGGCTGGGCACGCGTCCGACCTGGCGGGCGCCGGTGGTGAAAGCGTGGATTGCGATCAGCGACCGGAGTGCCGCCGGCGGGTTGTTCGCGTTCGGGCCGCTGGCGGCGGGGCCCTTGGCGATGGGGATTGTCAGCGCGGGCGTATTAAGCATCGGTATCGTTTCGCTCGGCGGCGGTGCCCTCGGACTGGTGGCGGTGGGCTGGCTGAGCAACGGCCTGGTTGCGCTGGGCGGACTGGCGGCAAAAGGAATTTTAGCCAGCGCGCCGATGGTCGCATCGCATAACGGGCACTATGCTTCGGGCGCCGGTGAGGCCGTGGCCCGCGCCTTTTTCCACGAACACTGGTTCTACCGGTTTACGGCGGTGTCGGCGGAGTGCTTCATCTGGGCGGGGCTGCTCGGCTGGGTCATGCCGGTGGTGCTGACCGGCTGGCAACTGTGGCGGGGACGCGCGCGGCGCTGAGTGAATCGTAGGGAGGCCCGCCGGGGTGGTCCGCAGGATGGGCCAATAAAAAAGCCCCGGTCGCATGACCGGGGCTTGAGAGGGGAGCGAGGCGGTTGGGGCAACCGCCCCTACCGTTACTTCTTCAAGTCGGCGACGGCGGCCTGCGCCGCGGCCAGACGCGCCACCGGCACGCGGTAAGGCGAGCACGAGACGTAGCTGAGGCCGAGCTTGTGGCAGAACTTGACCGAGTCCGGGTCGCCGCCGTGCTCGCCGCAGATGCCGAGCTTGATCCCGGGGCGGGTGGCGCGGCCCTTCCTGATCGCGATCTCCATCAGCTGGCCGACGCCGGTCTGGTCGATCGAGGCGAAGGGGTTCTTCTTCATGATCTCGGACTCCTGGTAGGCGCCGAGGAAGGAACCCGAGTCGTCGCGCGACATGCCGAGGCAGGTCTGCGTGAGATCGTTCGTGCCGAAGCTGAAGAACTCGGCGGTGTGCGCGATCTCGTCGGCGGTGAGCGCCCCGCGCGGGATCTCGATCATCGTGCCGACGGAGTAGCTGATCTTCGTCTTCTTCTCGGCCATGACGGCCTTGGCGACCTCGTGGACCAGCGCGGTCTGGAGATCGAGCTCCTTCTTGAAGCCGACGAGCGGGATCATGATCTCGGGCTTGGCCTTGAAGCCGGCCTTGTTGGCGTCGGCGGCCGCCTCGAAGACGGCGCGGGCCTGCATGGCGGTGATCTCGGGATACTTGATGCCGAGCCGGCAGCCGCGGAAGCCGAGCATGGGGTTGAACTCATGCAGCTCGTGGACGCGGTGCATGATCTTCTCGACCGGAATGTTCAGTTTCCGGGCGAGATCCATCTGCGACTCCTTCGAGTTCGGCAGGAACTCGTGCAGGGGCGGATCGAGGAAACGGATGGTGGCCGGGAATCCCTTCAGCGCCTTGAAGATGCCGAAGAAGTCGGCGCGCTGGTAGGGGAGGAGCTTGGCGAGCGCGGCCTGGCGGTCGGCCAGGTTGCCGGCGAGGATCATCTCGCGCATGGCGTCGATGCGGTCGCCCTCGAAGAACATATGCTCCGTGCGGGTGAGGCCGATGCCGACGGCGCCGAACGCGATCGCCTGCGCGGCCTGCTCGGGCGTGTCGGCGTTGGTGCGGACCGACAGCTTGGTGGCGGCGGCGCACCACTTCATGAGCTGCACGTAATTCTTGAATTTCTCGGTGGCCTGCGCGGCCTTGTCGCCGTGGATGAGGCCGGCGATGATCTCGGACGGGGCCGTCTTGATCTGGCCCGCGTACACCACGCCGAGGGTGCCGTCGATCGACAGGAAGTCGCCCTCGCTGTAGGTCGAGCCGTCGACCGTGACCGTCTTCTTGTCGTAGTCGACCTGGAGCGAGGCGGCGCCGCAGACGCAGACCTTGCCCATCTGGCGGGCGACGAGGGCGGCGTGCGAGGAGACCCCGCCGCGGGCGGTGAGGATGCCCTCGGCGGCGATCATGCCGCGCAGATCCTCGGGGGAGGTCTCGATGCGGACGAGGAGGACCTTCTCGCCCTTCTCGGCGGCGGCGACGGCGCGATCGGCGTTGAAGTAGATCTTGCCGGTGGCGGCACCGGGGCCGGCCGGGAGACCGGTGGCGATGACGCGGGCCTTCTTGACCTCGGCGAGGTCGAACACCGGCGCGAGCAGCTGCTCGAGCTGGTCGGCGGGGTTGCGGAGGATGGCGGTCTGCCAGTCGATGAGCTTCTCCTTCACCATATCGATGGAGAATTTAAGCGCGGCCATGGCGGTGCGCTTGCCGTTGCGGGTCTGCAGCATGAACAGCTTGCCTTCCTGCACGGTGAACTCGATGTCCTGGACGTCCTTGAAATGCTTCTCGAGCGTCGCGCGGACCTTGAGGAGCTCGGCGTACGACTTGGGCATCTGGTCCTTCAGCTTGAGGACGGGTTCCGGGGTGCGGACGCCGGCGACCACATCCTCGCCTTGGGCGTTGATGAGGAACTCGCCGTAGAATTCGTTGGTGCCGTTGGCCGGGTTGCGGGTGAACGCGACCCCGGAGCCGGAGGTGTCACCGGTGTTGCCGAACACCATGGCCTGCACGTTGACAGCGGTGCCCCACTCGGAGGGGATGCCGTACTTGGCGCGGTAAACCTTGGCGCGGTCATTCATCCAGGACCCGAAGACGGCGCCGGCGGCGCCCCGCAGCTGGTCCCACGGATTGTTGGGGAAGGATTTTCCGGTGCGGTCCTTGACGATGGCCTTGAAGCGCTTGACGAGTTCCTGCTGGTCGGCGGGCGTCAGCTCGCTGTCGACGATGTCGCGGTGGTAGGTCTCGTGCTTGTAGGTGTGGATGGTGTGCTCGAAGGGATCGTGATCCTCGCCTTCGCGTTTCTGCACGCCCATGACGACGTCACCGTACATCTGGATGAAGCGGCGGTAGCAGTCCCAGGCGAAACGCTCGTTCTTGGTGGCCTTGACGAGGGCGAGGACGGACTCGTCGTTCAGGCCGAGGTTGAGGATGGTGTCCATCATGCCCGGCATGGAATCGCGGGCGCCGGAGCGGACGGCGACGAGGAGCGGCATGCCGTCGGTGGCGCCGAACTTCGTGCCCATGATCTTCTCCATGTTCTTCACGCCGGCTTCCATCTGCGGCTGCAGCGAGGCGGGATACGTGCGCTTGTTGGCGTAGTAATAGGTGCAGACCTCGGTCGTGATCGTGAAGCCGGGGGGCACGGGGAGGCCGATGCGCGTCATCTCAGCGAGGTTGGCGCCCTTGCCGCCGAGGAGGTTCTTCATCGAACCGTTGCCGTCGGCTTTGCCGGCGCCCCAGGAGTAGACGCATTTGAGGGCCTTGGCGGCGGATTTATGGGAAGCGGGCTTTTTGCCCGCGGACTTCTTAGCAGTGGATTTCTTAGCCATGGAGGTGAAATTTGGGATTTGAAGTAACGACCAAAGGGACGGTTATCGCAAAGCCGGGGCGCAGGGGTGTCAACGGCAGAGGCGGGTTTTGGGCCATGAAATTGCCGGATTGGCCGCAAGATACGGCCAGCGGGCAAATTATGCGCAGTCCCGGGCGTCATAAACCGGCCAGCGCCGGGATCCGCTTACCGGGCCGGGTGCCACCTTTCAAAACCGCAGGCAATGGACCAGCGCACCGGTCCGTCTCAAATCCAGTATTCGATGACCGCGGCCTCGCTGGTCTCGGCCCAGCCGGCCTTGGCCGGCGCGCCGGCGTCGACCAGGGTCTGCGCCACCCGCAACGCCTGGCCGCGCAGCTCGGGCACGGCGATGCTTTCCCACAAGGTGCCCCGGAGCAGCGGGCCGATGGCATAGAGAAACGGGGAGTGGCGGCCGCCGCGCTCCACGAGCCCGAAGTCCGCCCCGACCAAAACCCCCATGTCCATCGTGTCCGGCTGCGCCAGCCCGCGCCGCAACAGATTTTGCAGCAGCGGCGAGCGCGTGGCCGAGAAGCGCGTGTGCGGGCCCGTGCCGTTGATCACGAGCGCGGCTTCCAGGCTCGAGACGGTGCCGTCGCGGGCGCGGAGGTCGACGCCGATTCTGGCTCCGGCGGGCCGGACGCCGGTCACGCCGGCGCGGCTGATTTTCAGCCGCCCCGAATCGAGGGCGGCGGTGAGCTGGCGGTGGATCGACGGCGCGATGCGGTGCCGCAGGACGTTCCAGCGGGCGGAGTGGCGCGCGACGAACTCGCGGCGTTCCGCGTCGGAAAAAGCCTGCCAGATGCGTTGCGTGTGCGGGCGGAATTTATCGACGATCATCGCCGGGTTGACGCCCTGGGCCCGCAGCCGGGCGCAGTGTTCCTCCACGAGCCGGACCAGTCCCTCCAGCCCGAGGCCGGCCAGCTCGACGCCGGCCGGCGGGAAGTGCGGGTCGTCGATGCCCTTGAAATGCGACTCCGGCAGCAGGCCGTTGCGCGACACCGCATGGATGGTCCCGCGCCAGTCGAGCGCCAGCAGCGTGATGATCGCGTCGACGGTGGTGAGCCCCGTGCCGAGTAGCACGATGCCGTCGGCCGGCGCCGGGATTTTGCCTTCCCAATCGATCCAGGGATTGGCGCACCAGCCCGGGTGGGACGCGACCGTTTCATGGCCGGGCAGATCGGCGGGTGGCTCGTTGCCGGTGGCGAGGATGACCTGGTCGGCCGCGAGGGTCGCTCCGCTCGCCAGTGTGATCCGGGCGCGCGGGCCGTCGGGCTCCAGGTCGCGGGCCTCATCGTCCAGCAGCTCGATCGTCACCGGGGACCGCTGGTCGACGGGGCGGGTGTAGTGTTGCGCCAGGCTGCGGAGATAGTCGCCGTAGACGCGGCGCGGCATGAACGTCTCGCGCAGTTCCGCGTCGGGCACGCCGGCGTATTCGGTCCGGGTGCGCAGCCACTCGACAAAATGATTCGGGTACTCCGGCAGTGCCGTCATGTTGCGGGCGGCGACGTTCAGCAGGTGCTCGGGGCGGCGGGTGCCGTAGGCGACCCCGCGGCCGGAGGGGAGGGCGTGGTTGACGAGCGTGACCCGGAGGGGCGACCCGCTGAGCCGGGCGAGGTTCACGGCCGCCATGGTGCCGCTGAAACCACCGCCGATGATGACGATGTGCCTGGGCGAGGGGGAAGTCATCCGCGGGGTCGGGGCGTTCAGATGCCTTCGCCCTGGGCGAATTCAAATACCGGCGGACGCCATTCCTCGGCGCCCGCGCCGGTGATCGAATACTTCTTCATGGCGCGGAGCGGCGGCGAATAGATGTGCATGGTCACGAGGTCGGTGCCCGGCGCCTGCACGTTCGAGACCTGGTGCGTGTCCTCATCCTCCGAGGCGCAGACCGCGCCGGCCGCCAGCTCGTGGCTTGAAAGCGCGACGACCTGGCCGCAGGGCGAGGGCGAGAAATAGGTCTCGGTGCAGATGCCGCTGAGCACCTTGAGCCCGCACGTGGACTTGGCGTGGTTGTGGATCGGGCTGCGCTGGCCGCTGCGCCAGCAGATGATGAGCAGCTCGTACCACGGGCCCTGGCAGACCAGGTTGCGCTGGTAATGGCCGGGCTCGAACCGCATGAAGTCGCGCACGTCGTCGACCGTGGCATCGGACGCCGCCAGCAATTCCTGGAGCCGCGCGATGGAGGCGCGGCCGTCGAGCCCGTTCAGGTATTCGATCAGCGGCAGAAGCTTCGGCGGAAGGGCGTGGGCGGACATGGCGGGCCGTGGGTTTAGCCGGGGAAAATGCCAGCCGGGTCTCGCGACGCAAAACTAAATATCGAATGGAGACTCGACCCTTTTTCAGGCCCCATTGGAAGGAATGAGGTCGGGTAGGAAGGTCACCACGAAATACACCGAATACACGAAATGCATCCAAAGGAGTAAATCCTCCCTTGTTTGGACTTTGGTGTATTTCGTGTTTTTCGTGGTTAAACCAGTTTGCTGCTTGGCTCAGCGGTCCGCCGGCTTCGCGGCGGCCATGGCCTTCGTCACAATCCCTGGATTCTTCTCCAGGTGGCGGGTGAGCGCCTCGATGGCGCGGAAGGTCTCGGGGCTGATGTGGTGCTCCATGCCCTCGACATCGTCGTAGATGATCTTCTCGTCGGACACCCCGAGCACCCGCAGGAAATCCGTCAGGAGCTGGTGGCGGTGCGCGATGCGCCGGGCGACCTCGAGGCCGCTGCTCGTCAGCACCATGCCGCGGTATTTTTCGTACTTGATGAAGCCCTCGCCGTCGAGGCGCTGCACCATGGCGGTGACGCTTGCCTGGGAAATCTTGAGCGCGGCGGCGATGTCGACGACGCGGGCGTAGCCCTTGCGGGCGATGAGCTGCTCGATTTTTTCGAGGTAATCCTCGACCGCCACGGTGGTGCGGGGGGCGCCCTGGGCGGCGCGGGCGGTACGGGGGGAGGCGGCCACGGGGGACGGGGTCGGGCCGCGGGTGCGGCCCCCGGGCTTACTTGCGGTTGTCCCGCTGGAAACGGTACACGACCTTCAGCATCTGGAGCGCGAGCCAGAACACACCGGAGAGGCAGCCGGCGGTGAGGCCGCCCCACAGCATGATCATCCGGGGATCGTCCGACTGCACATGCGAGTTCACGAGCCAGTAGAAGATGACGAAGGCGATGGCGGTGAGCACCAGGTCGATGACGAGGGAGACGGGGGAAAAGGGCTTTTTCTCGGGCGTGGCCATGCGGGAAAAAGAAGGAGGCGCGGTGGATTTGTCGAATAGAAACTTGGCCCGGCCGCACCGGGGCGGGCTTGGGTGCGCTAACTGGCTTGCCGCCCGCTTTTTCGGGCCGGAACCGGCGCCAAGATCCGACCACTGCCCGCCAAGCTCTGCGCAGCCCCGTGGCCCCGGGCGGTTACAGTAGGGTGTCATGAAAACCATCCTCGTTCCGGTTGATCTTTCGGCGGCCTCGGTTCAGGTGACTGACGCCGCCTGCCGCCTGGCCCGGCTCATCCGCGCCCGCGTCGTGCTCCTGCACATCGTCCAGCCGGCCCCCGTCCTCTTGAACGAATATTACGCCTTCGAGGCCTCGGCCATGGCCGAGGCGGTGGCCGCCGGGGAAAAATTCGCGACCCGCGAGCTCCAGGTCCTCGCCGCGCGCTGCCGGCGGCGGGGCGTGCCGGGGCGGACCGTGCAGCTCGTCGGGCGCTCGCCGGTCGAGGCCATCCTCGCGAAGGCGGCCGCCAGCCGGGCGGCCTATGTGGTGCTGGGCTCGCACGGCCACGGCGCGGTCTTTGACCTGCTCGTCGGCAGCACCGCCCAGGGTGTGCTGCGCCGGGCCCGCTGTCCCGTGCTGATCGTCCCGATGGACCGTTGAGCCGCGGCCCGGTCCGGAAGTTTCTCTTTGCCTGCGGTGCGGTTGTCCGTATTCTACACGTATCGTGCCCACGCCCGAGGACCGCGCCAAGCGGAGTCGCATCGTTGTCGAGCAGCTCAAGCGCTCGGAGATTTATCGCGACTACGAAAAGGCGTTCCGCGAGACGACCGGGCTGCCGTTCAGCCTCCGGGCCATCGAGGCCTTCGACCTGCCGCACCGGGGCGATCCGAAGGAGAACCCCTTTTGTGCGCTGATGGCGGGGACCAACCAGTCCTGCGCCGCCTGCCTGCAGCTGCAGCACAAGGTCGAGCAGGAGGCGCAGCTGGAGCCCAAGACCCTCAAGTGCTTCGCCGGCCTCTGCGACTCCGCCGTGCCCGTGCGCGTCGGGGAAAACCTCGTGGCCTTCCTGCAGACCGGCCAGATTTTGCTGCACCAGCCGAACAAGCGGGAGTTCACCAAACTCACCCGCGAACTCATCAAGTACGGGGCGGTCACCGACCTGAAGCGGCTCGAGGAGGCGTATTTCCAGACGCGCGTGCTGAAGAAGAAACAATACGAGGCCGTGCTCCGCCTGCTCGCGATTTTCGCGCAGCATCTGTCGTCACTCAGCAACCAGCTCATGGTCTCGGCCGAGCAGGTCGAGTCGCCGATGATCACCCGGGCCAAGCTCTACATCACCGACCACCAGAGCGAGGAGGTGTCGCTCCGCGAGGTCTCGGGCGCGGTCAACACGAGCGCGTTTTATTTCTGCAAGATGTTCAAGCAGGCGACGGGCCTGACGTTCACGGACTACCTCGCCCGCACCCGCATCGAGAAGGTGAAGAACCTGCTCCTGAATCCGCACAAGCGCATCAGCGAGGTCGCGTACGAGACCGGCTTCCAGTCGCTCTCCCAGTTCAACCGGGTCTTCCGCCGGGTGGTGGGGCAGTCGCCGACCGTGTGGCGGGCGAAGCTGCCGCATCAGGCGGCCTGAGGATGGCGGCGGTCCGCGCCGCATCGAGCTGGTCGATCTTCTCCCGCAGGCAGTGCACCTCGCGGATCAGCCGGTGGAGCTCGGATTCCTCCTGCAACTGGGCCTTCTCCAGGAAAAAACTGGCGACGTAGGCGGTGAACGTGCCGAAGAAACTCAGCCCGAACACCACCAGAACCACCGCCACGATCCGCCCGGCCAGCGTCACGGGGAAGCGGTCGCCGTAGCCAATCGTCGTGATGGTGGCAAAGGCCCACCACAGGGCGTCGCCCGCCGAGTGGATGTTCGAGCCGGCGGCGCCCCGCTCGGCCTCGAGGACCGCGATGGTCGCAAACAGCACGGCGATCAGTGACATCAGCCCGACGAGCACAAACGTGCCCCGCGCGCGATCGGCGGAGAAGCGGCGGTGGACCGCCGCGAACGAGCGCAGCGAACGGAGAATCCGGAAGACGCCGAACGCCCGCCCCCACCGGAGCCAGCCGATCTCGGGGATGCTCGAGAGCAGGTCGATCCAGCCCGTTCGCCAGAAGGCCCGGCGGGACGGCGCGAGCCGGAGGTGCACGATGAAGTCCAGCAGGAACACGCCACAGACGCAGTCGTCCACCTGCCGCAGCAACTGCCGGGTATCGGGCGCGAGCGGGACGAACAGCCCGACGGTGAGCGCCCCGAGCGAGTAGAGCGAAAGCACGAGCACCAGCAGCTCGAGGTAGATGATGCGTCCGTGCGGCCGGGCGGAGTCCTGGAGGGGCGGGGTCATCGGGGCGGGTGGGTTGAACGGGCGGGGCGAAGGGCAGCCGGCCGGAGCGCCGGTGGGATCAGGCGGGTGGGGGGCCGGTCCCGGGCCGGTGGTTGAATTGCGGCCCGTTCCGGAAATGGCAGACGTTGCACAGCGCCAGCATCTCGTCGTGCGCGAGCTGGTTGAAGCGATCCATCATCTCCGCCCGCGCGGGACCAAGTTCCTCCGGCACGCTTTCCCGCAGGGCCCGGGCGCCGGCCTCGTAGTAGCCCAGCAGGAGGTTCAAGCCGCAGTGGCAGTCGCGGCTCATGCCGGCGAAGGGCGAAAGATCGTGCCGCTCCCGGTCGGCCGCGGCCGGCTCCCGCAGCCGCGCCGCAAGGCGGTCCAGCGTGTGGTCGACCATCAGCACGAGCATGCCGGAATTCACGAGGTTGGCCGAGCCGGGCGGCACCGCCGGCACCTCCCGCAACAACGCGCGCCAACCCGTTTTGATCGCGGGACGCAGAGCATCGAGGAGGGACCCCGGACGATCTTCCATGCGGCCATGATGCCACGGGCGGACCCCGGCAGCTGGGCGGTCCTTGGCCAATCGTACGCACATCTTGGCCGCGCACGGCAATAAATGCGCGCAAAGCACCAATCAATGCAGAGCGCCGCGCGCCGCCGCCGGGTAGGGTAGGCGCAGTTCTCCACGCCATGATCCGTTCGCTCCAGTTCCACCTGCCGCCTGTCGTGCCCGCTCCCGCCGGAGCGCCCGACCGGGCCGGGCCGCCGCGCCCGCCCGCGAGCTGATCACCCCGACATCCCCACGCCATGTCCGTCATCCCCCTCACCATTTTCTGCAGCCTGTTGCTGGCCGGATTGTTCATCGTCCTGTTTGCCCTCGAGCAGCGCCGCCGCTGCTCCAGCGCCGAGCGCGACTCCCTGCTGCCCCTCGCGGACGAACAGCGGCACACGGTCGGGCCCGCCGGCCCCGGGCATGATCACGCCCACGACGCCCACGCGGGCTGCGGCTGTCGCGACGGTTCCCGCCCGCCCTGCGCCGGCTGCCTGAAGCCTTCCGTTCCGTCCGCCGCCACCCCCCTCTGACTCCCCTCGCTTCACCCATGACAACCGGTCGAAAGGTCACCATTGAATTCAACGACAAGATCGTGCGGCAGTTCATGCTCGCGTCCATCATCTGGGGCGCCGTCGGCATGCTGGTCGGCGTCCTCGTCGCGACGCAGCTCAACTTCTGGCAGGCCAACTTCGGCCAGGCCTGGCTGAGCTTCGGGCGGCTCCGCCCGCTGCACACCAACGCCGTCATCTTCGCCTTCGTCGGCAACATGATGTTCGCCGGCGTCTATTACTCGACGCAGCGCCTGGTGAAGGCGCGGCTCGCGAGCGATTTTCTCTCGCAGCTGCACTTCTGGGGCTGGCAGCTCATCATCGTGGCCGCCGCGATCACCCTCCCGCTCGGCCTCACCCGTGGCAAGGAGTACGCCGAGCTCATCTGGCCGATCAACATCGCCGTCACCGTCATCTGGGTCGTCTTCGCGGTGAACTTCTTCTGGACGCTCGCCCGGCGCCACGAGAAGTCGCTCTACGTCGCCATCTGGTTCTACATCGCGACGATCATCACGGTGGCGATGCTTTACATCGTCAACCACCTGTCGATCCCGACGTCGCTGCTGCACAGCTACCCGGTGTTCGGCGGCGTGCAGGACGCGCTGGTGCAGTGGTGGTACGGCCACAACGCCGTGGCCTTCTTCCTCACCACGCCGATTTTGGGCATCATGTATTACTTCCTGCCGAAGGCGGCGGAGCGGCCGGTGTACTCCTACCGGCTGTCGGTCGTTCACTTCTGGTCGCTGGTCTTCCTCTACATCTGGGCCGGCCCGCACCACCTGCTCAACACCGCGCTCCCGAACTGGCTCCAGCTGCTGGGCATGACCTTCTCGCTCATGCTCTGGGCGCCATCCTGGGGTGGCATGCTCAACGGCCTGCTCACGCTCCGCGGCGCGTGGGGCAAGCTCCGCACCGATCCCGTCATCAAGTTCTTCGCCGCCGGCGTCACGTTCTACGGCATGGCGACGTTCGAGGGTCCGCTGCTTTCCATCAAGGCGGTCAACGCACTGGCGCACTACACGGACTGGATCATCGGCCACGTCCACGTCGGCACCCTCGGCTGGAACGGCTTCATGGCGGCCGGCATGTTCTACTGGCTCGTGCCGCGCCTCTGGAGCCGCCCGCTGCACTCCACGGCGCTCGCCAACCTGCACTTCTGGCTCGGGCTGGTCGGCATCCTCCTCTACGTCGCGGCGATGTGGGCCTCCGGCATCACGCAGGTCCTGATGCTCAACGCGACCGCCGAGGGCGGCACCATCCTGAAGTACCCCAACTTCCTCGAGACGCTCAACGTCATCCGGCCTCTCATGCTCCTGCGCGTCGTGGGCGGCGGGCTTTACCTCGCGGGCTTCCTCATCATGGGCTGGAACATCTGGCGCAGCATCGCGGGCGCGGCGGTCGTGAACGGCACGATGGAGGTCTACGTCGAGGCGGCCGACCCGGCGGAAAAATTCGGCGTCCGCGCCACCTACCTGAGCGCGCCCGTGGTCTTCACCGTGCTGGCCTTCGTCGCCGCCTGCGTGTGGATGTTCACGAGCGGCTGGCTCAACCTCGTCGGCTTGATCGGCACCGCCTTCTGCGTCCTGCTCGCGATCGGCCACTTCCAGACCCGCGGCACGCAGTGGGGCGACTGGTATGACCAGCTCCTCGGCAACGCGCTGCCGTTCACGGTGCTCACCTTCCTCGCCGTGGTGGTCGGCGGACTCATCCAGATCATCCCGATGATCACGATCGACCGGCGGATGCAGACCGAGGACCGCGTGGCGCGCGTCTACACGCCGCTGGAACTGGCGGGTCGCGACCTCTTCGTCCGCGAGGGCTGCTACCTCTGCCACTCGCAGATGATCCGCACGCTGGTGCCGGACGTCATGCGCTACGGCGACTACTCGCGACTCGGGGAGTCCATCTGGGATCATCCGTTCCAGTGGGGCTCCAAGCGCAACGGCCCCGACCTCGCGCGCGTCGGCCTGAAATACAACGATGCGTGGCACTACGACCACCTCGACAACCCGCGCAACATCTCCACCGGCTCCAACATGCCGGCCTACACCTGGCTCAAGGACAACGCGACGGACTACGCCGCGCTGCCCTCGAAGATCCGCGTGCAACGGATGCTCGGCGTCCCGTTCCCGTCCTGGTCGCCGGCCCTGATCGACACCCTCGCGAAGGAGCAGGCGAAGGACATCGCCAAGGAACTCCGCGCCCAGGGCCGCTACGTCGATCCCGACCGCGAGATCGTCGCCCTCATCGCCTACCTGCAATGCCTCGGCAAGACCTGGGAGCCGGCCGGGGCCCCGCCCGCCGCGCGCTGAAGCCCGCCTTAAACCTGAAAACCTAAACCCCAACTCCTCCACCCATGCTCACCCGCATCATCTACGAAGACTGGCAGCTCGTGTTCCCGGTCATCGCCCTCGCCGTCGCCTCCAGCATTTTTCTCGCCGCCGCGTGGCGCGCTGCGCGCATGAAGCCCGCGCAGGCTGAGCGGCTCGCCCGCCTGCCGTTCGAAAACGAGTAACCGCCCTTGGTGGCCCCGCCCACCGCTTCTGCCTCCTTCCTCATGAATCCTCATCCGCCATCCCCCGCCGGGAATGATTCCGAACCGCCGCTCCGGCCGCACACCTACGACGGCATCCAGGAGTACGACCAGCGCCTGCCCAACTGGTGGCTGAACACCCTCTACGGGGCCATCGTGTTCTGGGCCGTCTATTGGTTCGTCTACATGATCGCCGGCCTTGTGCCGGGCGACGGGCCGAAGGTGGACGCGGCCATGACGCAGATCGCCGCGGCCAAGATGGCGAGCTCGATCGATGTCTCGAACGACGACCTGTTCTGGGCGATGAGCCGCAACCCGGTGTTTGTCGATGCCGGCCGGCAGACCTTCAATTCGCTCTGTGTCGCCTGCCACCTCCCGAGCATGCGGGGCAAGGGCGAGAACCCGGGCGCGGTTGGTCCGGACCTCACGGACCTGGCCTGGCTGCACGGCGGCACGCCGAAGGAAATTTATCTCACCGTCTCCAAGGGCGTCCTCGCCAAGGGCATGCCCGCCTGGGAGCCCGTGCTGGGCCAGAAGAAGACCGCCGAGGCGGTCGCCTACGTCCTTAGCCGCCACCAGCAGGGCGAGCCCATCACCGTCCAGCTGTCCAACTGAACCTCCCAGCCTCCTTCCCCGCCGGGATGTGCTCTAACCACGCATGAGCGCAGCACCTAACGTTCCAGTTCCCCCGCCGGCCCGCCGGCCCACCCACCGCCCGGTGGTCGATTCCGTCACGACGATCAACGCGGACGGTTCGCGCTATGTCCTGTACCCGGCCGATGTGGAGGGACGCTTTTCCACCGCCCGCCGCCTGAGCGCCTACGGGCTCATCGCGGTCTACCTGCTCCTGCCGTGGGTGCCGGTCAACGGCTACCCCGCGGTGTTCCTCGATGTGGCGGAGCGCCGCTTCCATTTTTTCGGTTACACGCTGGCGGCGCAGGACGCGTGGCTGCTCTTCTTCGGCGTCAGCGGCCTGGGCTTCGCGTTGTTTTTCCTCACCGCGCTGTTCGGCCGCCTGTGGTGCGGCTGGGCCTGCCCGCAGACGGTTTTCCTCGACCATGTTTTCCGCCGCATCGAGCGCTGGCTCGAGGGTGACGCCCCCGCCCGCCGCGCGCTCAAGGCCGCGCCCATGACCGCGGGAAAATTCGGGCGGCGCATGGCCAAGCACGCGCTGTACCTTCTGGCCTCGCTGGTCATCACGCACCTGTTCCTCGCGTACTTCGTCAGCCTGCCGGAACTGTGGCTGTTCATGCACGAGGCGCCGGGCGAGCACTGGTCGGCCTTCCTCTTCGTCTTCATCGCCGCGGGCCTGCTCTATTTCAACTTCGCCTGGTTCCGCGAGCAGCTCTGCATCGTCATCTGCCCCTACGGCCGGCTGCAGTCCGCCCTCAGCGACGACCACACGATGGTCATCGGCTATGATGCCCGCCGCGGCGAACCGCGCGGCCGGATGCAACGGCCGCCCGTCGAGGCCGCGACCCGGCCGGCTGGTGCGCCGATCCCTGAGTCCACGTTGTCGCTGCGCTCCAACGCGGCTACCGCGGTGACCGGCCTGCCCGCCGATGCTCCGGTGAAGGCGGGGGATTGCATTGATTGCAACCGCTGTGTCCAGGTCTGCCCGACCGGGATCGACATCCGGCAGGGCCTGCAGCTCGAGTGCATCGGCTGTGCGGCGTGCATCGATGCCTGCGACGAGGTGATGATCCGCGTGAAACGCCCCGCCGGCCTGGTCCGCTATGATTCCCTGAGCGGACTCAACGGCGGGATCACGCGCTGGGTCCGCGCCCGCACCATCCTTTACGGCGTCCTGCTGCTCGTGGGCGCGGCGGTCGCCACGTACTCCTTCTCCACGGTGAAGCCGGCGAACTTCCTCGTCTACCGCATGAGCGGTGCCGCCTACTTTGTCACCCGGACCGAGGTCCGCGACCAGTTCATGGTGCGCATCGTCAACAAGCGCACGGTCCCCGCGACCTTCCTGGTCACCGCCGAGGGCCTGCCGCCGGGCATCCGGCAGACCGGCTTCCTGGCGCCGGTCACGCTGGCGCCGCTGGTTGAGCTGGTCAGTCCGCTCGTGCTGGCGGACGACCGCCAGAACTACCACGGGCCGTTCAAGTTCACGGTGAAGGTCGTGGATGCGGAACACACCTTCGTCCTCGCCCGCGAGATCGAGTTCATGGGCCCCGATGAACGGCTCCTCCGCGAGGAGGACGAGGAACATCGGTCCGCCGGCAAGGAGGCGGAAAAACATGAAGACAGCGGCAAACATTGAGACGGTTTCAACTCCGCCGGCGGCGCAGGCGGCCGGCGCCCCGCCCAGGAGAAGGGGCTGGGCGCTCTGGCTCTGTGTCGTGGGCGGTTTTTCCTTGCTCGCGCTCGCCTATGTCTTCGCCTTTCGCGCCGCGCACCAGGCGCAGATCAAGGATGTGCCGCTCGCGCCCAGGGGAGGCCGGCCATGAGCGGCGAACTGGCCGGCATCACCGGACCGGGCACGGCGCTGATCGCCGGGCTGGTCACCAGCCTGCACTGCGTGGGCATGTGCGGCCCGCTGGCCTGCGCGCTCATGCCGGCGGCGCGCGATGACGCGGACCCGCAGACGGTGAGCACGGTTTATCACCTGACCCGCCTCGCGGGCTACACCACCCTCGGGGCCCTCGCCGGCGGACTCGGCCGGCTGCCCCTCGCGCTGCTCGGCCGCGGGGTGCTGGGCTGGCTGCCGTGGCTGCTGGTTTTGTTTTTCATCGCGGTTGCCTTCCGGCTCGATCAACGGCTGCCGCAGCTCCCGCTGCTGGGGCGGGCCTATGCCGCGTTGCTCGCGCGCCTGCGCCGGGGTTCCCGGCTCCGCGCCGCCGCCGCCCTGGGCGCCGCGACGCCGCTGCTGCCCTGCGGCCCGTTGTATTTCCTGCTGTCCCTTGCGCTGCTCTCCGGCTCCGCCCTGCGCGGCGCCGAGACGCTGCTCGCCTTCGGCCTCGGCACGGTGCCGCTGCTCTGGTTTGCGCAGACGAATTTCCACTGGCTCCGCCAGCGGCTCAACCCGCGGGTGCTGGTCCGGGTCCAGGGCATCCTGGCCCTCGGCGTCGCGGCGCTCCTCGTGTGGCGGCTGCGCGGCACCCTCGGGCTGGGCGGGCCGGGCGCGACCGACTTTGTGTGTTTTTGAACATGATTTCCGCAACGAACAATTTGGTGGGCGGGGACGGACGGGACCAGGCGCGAGTGCGTGGACTGCGTGCCGACCGGGCCGTTCCCGTCCACCTTTGTCGTCACTGCGGCACGCCGCTGGCCGGGGAGGCGGCGCTCGCCTCCGGCTTCTGCTGTGCGGGTTGCGGCTATGTTTTCCGGCTGGTGCACGAGCATGGGCTCGACGGTTACTACAAGATCCGTGACACCGTGATCGCGCCCGCGGGCGAGGCCGTGTTCCAGCCGCGCGACTACGGCTGGCTGGCCGGACTGCAGCGCGCCGCCGAGACGGCCCCGGGCACGCCCGCGCTCCTCCTCGAGGTCCAGGGCATTTCCTGTGCGGGCTGCGTATGGCTGATCGAGAAAGTATTCCACCAGCAACCCGGGGCGTTGTACATCGAGACGGATGCGCAGCTCGGCCGGATGAACCTCCGTTGGACGAAGGGCCGGTTCGACGCCGTGGCGTTCGGCCTCCGGTTGCAGTCCTTCAATTATATTCTCGGGGCGCCGGGCGAGGAGCCGCCGCAATTGGAGAGCAAGCGGCTGGTGCGGCGGCTCGGCCTGTGCGCGGCGTTTGCGATGAACATCATGCTCTTCGCCCTGCCGGCGTACTTCGGCATGGCGGCGACCTTCCCATATGCGCGGCTGTTCGGCACGCTCTCGCTGGTCTTCGGCACGCTGAGCCTGCTGGTGGGCGGATCGTATTTCATCGGCCGGGCTGTCCAGGCCCTGCGCGCGGGGGCCATGCACATCGACCTGCCGATTGCGGTCGGCATTGTTGGCGCCTACGCGGGCTCGGTCTATGGCTGGGCGAGCGGACACGCGTCGTTCGTGTACTTTGACTTTGTCGGCACCTTCATCCTGCTGATGCTGTTCGGCCGCTGGGCGCAGATCGTGGCGGTCGAGCGCAACCGCCACCGCCTGCTCAGCATGAACGCCCGGCCGCAGCGCGTCACCGTGGTCGGCGCCGGCGGCGTCGTCAGCGAGCGGCCGGTCGAGCAGCTCCGGGCCGGCGAGACCTTCGAAGTGCGGGCCGGACAGGTGGTGCCGGTGGAGGCCCAGCTGGAAACCGCGGCCGCGACCGTGGGCACGGCGTGGATCACGGGCGAAGCCGAGCCCCGCGAGTGTCGCGCCGGCACCCGGATCCCGGCCGGCGCCGTCAACCTCGGTCGTGCCGTCATCCGCTTGCGCGCTGCGCAGCCGTGGGCCGGGTCGTTGCTTGCCCAGCTGTTCCGGCCGGCCGGCCGCGACCAGTTCCGGCACCGCCTGCTGGAACGCGTCGTGCGCGGCTACCTGGTCGGCATCTTCGTGGTGGCCGCGGCCACCGCGCTCGGCTGGTGGTGGGGCACGCATGATTTTGCCCGGACGTGGTCCGCCGTCACCGCCGTGCTCGTCGTCTCCTGTCCCTGCGCCATCGGCCTGGCTTACCCGCTGGCCGACGAGATGGCGACCGTCGCGTTGCGGCGCTTCGGGGTCTTCGTCCGCGAAGGCGACGTCTGGCCGCGGCTCGCCCGCATCCGGCATCTCATCTTCGACAAGACCGGCACGCTCACGCTGGAGACGCCCGCCCTGCAGAATCCCGCCGCCCTGGCGGGCCTGACGCCGCCGGCGCGCGCGGCCTTGCTCGCGCTCGTGAGCGACAACGCGCACCCCGTCAGCCAGAGCCTTTACGAGAACCTGCTTACCGCCGGCCTGGCCGCCGGGCTTGAGTCCGCGGCCGGGGAAATCCGGGAGGAAGCCGGCTTCGGCGTCACGCTGCACAACGCCGCCGGCCGGTGGTCGCTCGGCCGCCCGGGCTGGCGCGGGGGCCAGGTGCCGGCGGTGGTGACCGAGGGCCACGATACCGAGTTCGCCCTCGAGGGCGTCGTGCTGGCGCGATTCCATTTCCGCGACGCCGTGCGCGCCGACGCCCGGGACGAGATCGCCGCGCTGCAGCGCGCCGGGTTCACCAGTTATATCCTGAGCGGGGACCGCCGCGACAAGGTGGCGGCGATGGCCCGCGCGCTCGGGTTGCCCGGGGACCGGGCGGTGGCGGAGGCGACGCCGGCGCAAAAGGCGGCCTGGGTCCGGCACCTCGATGACCGCGACACGCTGATGCTCGGGGATGGGGCGAACGACAGCCTGGCGTTCGATGCCGCGTTTGCGCGCGGCACGCCGGTGATCCACCGCGGGGTGCTCGAGGGCAAGGCCGACTTCTATTACCTCGGGCGCGGCCTGGCCGGGTTGCGCCGGCTCTTCGAGGTGAACGCCACCCGGGCCCGCACCCAGCGGTTCCTCATCGGGTTTTCCGTCTGCTACAATCTCGTGACCGTCAGCTTCGCCGCGCTCGGCCACATGAATCCGCTGATCGCGGCCGTGATCATGCCGGCGAGCTCGCTGTTCAGCCTCGTCGTCGTGGCGGTGGGCATGCGCCGGTGGCTGAAGGTCTAGGGTTTGCTTTCAAACGCCCAAGCCGGCTATTTCTGTCATTCCGGGCGCAGCGAAGAATCCATGGGTTCGTTGGTGATGTAATGCTCGCGGGCTCTGGATCGCTTCGCTCAGGATGACAATCTGGGTTTGAGAACACTCCCTGGTGGGCAGGGTTGTTTTCCGGCTTTCTAAGGGGCCGGCGGCAGTGTAGGAGTCAGACGCCCGATCCAGGGTTTCGCATGTTCTCCGGCCGCATCCGCTTTTTGCTCATCCTCGCCTTGCTGGCGTCGAACCTCCTCGTGGGCGTGCTGAGCCTGGTTTTTCTGCGGTCGATGGATCAGCGCTACGGGGCGCTCCTGGACCGCAGCATTCCGCCGATCAACAGCCTGCGGACGCTGACCCGGGAGCTCGGCAGCGTGCAGCGGCTGGCGCGCCGCATTGTCGATCCGGCGAAGGAGACGGCGTGGAACGACCTGGTGACGCAGATGGATGACCTGAGCAACACGGCCAAGGCCCACGCCCGCGAGGTCAGCGCGATGGAACTTTTCAAGGACACCCGGCACGTGGCGGCGCTGCGCAAGATCAGCACGGAATACGACGATGACGCCGACCGGTTCCTGCTGCTGGTGCGCGGCGGAAAACTAGCCGACGCCAACCAGTTCAACGCGGACGTCCTGCGGCCCTGTTACGACAATTACCAGCTGATCCTGGACGCGGCCGCCGACTACGTCCAGCGCCAGGGGGCGGACCTGCGCGTGCGCTACACCGAGGATTCCCGCATGTTCGGGGGTTTCCTGATGGCGTTCGCGGGCTGGCCGGTCATCGCGGCGGCGGCGCTCATCCTCATCATGGGCCTGCTCGCCGCCGGACTGCTGCTCGCGGTCTTTTTCCCGCGGCTCTTTGTCCGGCCGCAGCACGCGCGGTGAGGCGGTCCCGCCCGTTCAGCCGGCGCTCGGTTCGAACAGCGGCAGGATCTGCATGCCCGGCACGGTCACCAGGCCCTTGTCGGTGATGCGGATCTCGGGGATGACGGAAAGCGGGATGAGGTTGAAGCCCATGTAGGGCAGGGTGCAGCCGGCGGCGCTCCACGCGGTCTTGAGGGCGGTGGATTCGGCGGCGACGACCCGCGCGCGCTTGTCCGAGATCAGGCCCGCGACGGGCAGCGCGATCTTCGCGACGACCCTGCCGCCGCGGATGACGCACACGCCGCCGCGCATGGCCTTGATGGTCTTGAGCGCGAGCTGCAGGTCGGCCTCATTGGTGCCGGCGAGGATGATGTTGTGCGCATCGTGGCCGACGGAGCTGCCGACCGCGCCTTCCTTCAGCCCGAAGTCCTTGAGCAGGCCGTGGGCGACCGCGCCGCTCTTGCCGTGGCGTTCGACGATGGTGACGAAGCACAGGCCGTGTTGCGCGAAAAGTTGCGGCCACGTCGTGCCGGGCGCGGGATTCAGCGCGACCTTTTGGTGGAAGAGGATGATGCCGGGCAGCGCGGTGCGGATGGTGTTGGCGGTGACCGGGCCCGCCGGGACGGCGGGGGTCAGCTTGAGCTTGGGCGCGATCTTCACCGTCTGGTACGCGGCGCGCGGATAGCGGTAGGGTTTCGCCAGGGTCTTTTCGAGGAGCGGGGTGACCTTGCGGTTCTCGACGACGAGTTCGCCGCCGTACCACGTGTTTTGCGGCTCGAGCGCGTCGTTGAGCAGCACGAGGTCGGCGCGGCGGCCGGGGCCCATGCCGCCGATCTCGCCGTCCATCGCATAGCGCGTGGCCGGATGCAGCGAGCCCATGCTCCACGCGGCGGTGATGCTCATGCCGTGCTTCACGGCCTCGCGCACGACCCAGTCCAGGCCGAAGAGGAACAGGTCGTCGGCGTCGCGGTCGTCGGTGCAGACACAGACCCGCTTGGGGCTGGCGCCGAGCTCGGTGACGGCCTTGATCGCCAGGGGCAGGGAATGCCACGGCGTGGTCGGCGGGCCGCCGCGGAGGAAGACCCAGACGCCGTTCTCGAGGAAGTCGTTCGAAATCTCGCGGTCGATCGCCTCGTGCGTGTCGGTGATGCCGCTGGCCGCGCCGGCGGTGACAAATTCGCGGCCGTAGATGTGGCCGCTGACGGGCCGGCCGCGCTGCAGGGCGGCGGCGAGGATGGCGTGGCTGCGCTCGTCGCCCATCGCGACCTGCACGAAGTCCATCTTCTCGCCGAGGGCGACGGCCTCGGGCCACTTGTCGAACAGCCGGCCGATCTTCTTCGCGGTCAGGTCGCCGCCGGCGGTCTCGAATTTCGCGGAGGTCGCGGGCACGGTGCTCGGCACGGTGAGGAAGATGTTGAGCGGGGCCTGGCGCGAATCCTCAAGCATCCACTCGATGCCGGCGACGTCGCACACGTTGCCGATCTCATGGCTGTCGCAGAAGATGGTGGTGGTGCCGTTGAGGAGCGCGGCCTCGGCGTAGGCGCAGGAGGTCATCATTGAGCTCTCGATGTGGATGTGCGGGTCGACGAGGCCGGGGGCGATGATGCCGCCCTTCGCGTCATGGATTTTGGTCTTCGCGCCCTTCGCGGCCTTGAAGGTGCCGGCGGGCTTCACGGCGGCGATGCGGCCGGACTTCAGCCAGATTTCCTTCCCGTCGTGGATGCGCTCCGTGTAGGTGGAGAGCACGCGGGCGCCGGTGATCACGAGATCGGGCGCGGTGCGTCCCATCGCGACGGCGGCGAGGGTGCGGGTGAGGGTGTGCAGCGGGGCGACGGAAAAACGGGTCAGGGCCATGCGTGTTGGTTAGCACCCGAGGTGCCACCCCGCCAGCGTTTTTGCGCGGCGGCGGGCAAGATCTGATCCACCACATTGAGACCAGCGTCGCCGAAATCGCCAGCACCCGGCCAGGTAACACAGCCATCGCCGATTCGGCTAGCTTACGCAGACTTGCTGCGTCCACGAGCGTGTGGGCGCTCGGGCAGGTCACGGACAAATGATTCGCTTTGACGGCGCCGGACCGGCGTCCAGCATTCAGCGTAAGACGCTTGAAACCCGCTTGTTTGATTTCTGTTCCGCCCGCTGCCAGCCAGCGGCATTCGCTCCGGTCGCGATCTGTCGGTGCATTTTTGACTCTTGTTTTTTTCCTGCCGGTATGCGTTACGGCCAAGGAGTCCTGGCAGCCGGCCACCGCGCAGGAATTGTCCGGCACCAAATCGACGTTCGAGCCGGATGCCCCCGCCGAGGCGCTGGTCTATAATCTCTTCATCAACGATGAGAGCTGGCCGCGTGAGCGGCGCGTCGAACTTTATGTCCGCTACAAGATCTATGACCCCGAAAAGGCCGAGCGACTCATGCGGCTGTCGGAACCGGTGATGTCCTATGATGGCTACGAATTGAGGGAGGTTGACCTCGAAGCCCGCCTTTATCTGCCGGACGGCACCGTGCGAAAATTCGGTTCCGAATCGGTGCATGAGAGGGACATGCTGAAAAAGGGCGCGGCGGACTCGTTCTGGCGCCGGTTCTTCACCGGCGGGGGACTGAACATCAGGGAGAAGTTTCTCGCCGTAGGCGGGGCCGTGCCCGGTGCCATCCTCGAGTACCGCGTGGGGGTGAACGAGCGCCAGAACGAGCGGACGACTTTCCATTACATGCAGTTCGAGTCGATCCCGGTCCGGCAGGCAACCTATCGCCAGAAACTGCCGCTGGATCGCTCGGTCTGGGTTCATGCCCTTTATGGCCTGAATTCCGAGAACCTGGAGGTCAGTGAAGACAAATCCGGCCGGATCCTCACCGCCCGCGTCCACGACCTGCGATCGCTCCCGGACGAGCCGATGAGCGGCCCGGCGGCGGACCGCGCCGTGACGCTCGCCGACTGCTATGTGCTCCGTACTTACACCACCTTCAAGCGGACAGAGGGCGCTAAGGTGACGGGGAAGTTCTCGCCCGAGGAACCATGGGCGCCGTTGGCGACCATCGAGTATTGGTGGGCGGCGGATCACATCAGCCTGACCGACAAGATTAAAAAGACCGCGGCGGAGGTTACCCAGGGTGCGGGCACTGACCTGGAGAAGGCGCGGCGGATTCACGATTTTGTCCAGTCTCTGCACCAGAAGTACCTCCATGGTCCCCCTTCGACCGTGCCGGGCACCTACCTGCCGGTCGACATGGATGATGTGCTGGATCTGGGGAAGGAACATCCGGTCCGGCTCGACGCCATGGACTTTCTGTGGCTGGCCATCAGCCTCGACCGGGCCGCCGGCCTCGAGGCGGAGGACTTGATGCTGCCAGATCGCGGGCAGTGTATGTTTTCCCGCCAGTTGGTCGCGCCGGCGTTTTTGCCAGCCCGGGCGGTTGCGGTCCGCGCGGGCGGCACCTGGCATTTCTCGATGCCGCAGTTGGATAATCCACTGGCCTTTGATGAGCTGCCGTGGACCCAGGAAGGCTTTGGCGGCCTGCTGGCGCGGGATCACAAGCAGGATTTCATTGAAGTGCCGTTCAGCACGGCCGAGCAGGCCTTGGTGCGGCGCACGGGTGATTTCCGGCTGGATGCCAGCGGCACGCTCACGGGCGAGGGCACGGTGGCCTTCCACGGGCATGAGGCCCGGCTGTTGCGGGCCGGGCTGGCCGGCCAGACCAGGGAAGCCCAGCTGGCCGCGTTCCAACACACGCTGGCCGGGGAATTCGAGGGCGCCGACGTTGAGGTGACGGAGTTGCACCACCTGGATGAGGTCTACGAGCCGCTGGAATTCCGGTTCAGGCTCAACTGGCCGGGCTACGGGGTTGTGACCGGGTCACGCATGATTATCCGCTCATTCGTTTTTCGCGCCAGCGCGCGATCGCCCTTTGCCTCGTCGGAACGGCGGAATGTGGTCGTTTTTCCTTTCCGGCGCAAGGAACGCGACGAGATCACGATCGCCTTACCTGCCGGCTTTGAGATCGAAGCCAAGGAGGCTCCGCCTTCCTTCCCAGGCAAAACCTATTCCTATCAGGTGGATCTCGGGTTGGACCGAAAGCGGATGATCCTGCATGTTTCGCGAGATTTCTCCGCCGGGGTGATCATGGCTTCACCCAAGGACTACCCCGGCATGAAAAGCTGGTATGACGCCGTGACGCTGAGCGACCAACACAGCCTTGTGCTGGTGCAGGCGGCCGGGGCGCCACCGGTGAAATCCCCGGCCGGACCATGAACCAGTTACCGGGTAGTGCGACGCGAACTCGTTGCCGGGGATTCCTCGGCCTGATCCTTTCCGCGGTATTTTTCTCCGGTGTGATGGCGAAGGCGAGTCAGCCGCCCCCGTGGCTGGGGGCGTTGATTACCGCCCCCGCGCCGTCCGCTGTGCTGGAGGGTTCCACGGTCGTGCTACGGGAAGAGGCGACAATCCGCTATCTGCCCGGTGGCAAAGTCAGGGAGACATACCGTGAGGCGATCAAGGTCGTCACGAACGATGGCCTGCCTTGGGCGCGCCCCGCCCGGGGGTATAATGCCGACACCGATCGCATTTTGAGTGCGCGGGCCTGGGTGGTCTCGCCCGATGGCAAGCAGACCCACGAATACGGGCGCAGTGATTTCGTCAATGTCGTGGCTGAGTCGAATTCCTCCTTCTGGCACAGTGGCCGGGTGGCGGGCTTGGGCGACGTGAGCCAGCTTCAAGTGGGTGGCATTGCGGCGATCGAGCTGGAGGTTGAGCGCCAGACCGGCATGGGCGACACGAGCTGGGCATTTCTCGAGTCCCGGCCCGTGCAGGCGAGCGTCTTCGAAGTAGTCCCGCTGTCAGGGGAGCAGTTGGTTTTCCACGCCAGCAGTGGCAAAATTCCGTCCCCCGTCCCCGGGCAGACGCCGGGGAGCCTGCGTTGGGAGATGCACGATCTCGCCACCTTGCCCCGCAATCTGCCCGGTGGGTTCCTGCCCAATCCCAGACAGGTATTTGTCCGGAGCCTCGGACCGGACTCCCTCGCCAGCCAGATGCAGACGTGGGAAGAGTTCGCCGGACTGGCGGCCAAGGTCGTGGAGCCGCGGATGATTGCCACCCCGTTTGTGGTGGCCCAAGCTCAAGCCGTGGTGGCCGGGCAGACCGATCGTTGGGCCTGCATCCGCGCGCTGACAGAGTGCGTGCAGAAACAGGTCACTTACCTTTCGATCACCTTGGACAAGGACTCACTGGCCGGAATGCGGCCGCATCCTCCGGAAGAGGTCCTGCGCAGCCAACTCGGTGACTGCAAGGACAAGAGCACCCTGCTGGTCACGATGCTCCGTTCCATCGGGGAAAGCGCCTACGCCGTGCTCGTCCATGCGGGCAACCCAAAGGCGGTGATGCCGGAATGGCCGTCACAGAATTTCAATCACATGGTGGTGGGGATTGCCGCCGGTACCAGCCCGCCGGGCCGCTGGCCCGTGGTCGACGGTGGCCCGCTGGGTAAATTGGTGGTCTTTGACCCGACTGATCCGGTCACGCCACTCGGAGCCTTGCCCCTGAGCGACCAAGGGGGCTCCGGACTCATCCTCGCACCGATCGGGCAGGGGTTGCTCACACTGCCAGCCGAGGATCCGGATTTAAGCCACGTCGCCCGCCACCTGGCCGGGACGCTGAACCCCAGCGGCGATCTTACGGTCGAAGCCGACGAGGTCCTGCTCGGCGCGCGCGCGGTCGGCGTTCATGGGGAGCAATTGAGATTGGGTGACGTCAAGTTCGGACAACGGATGGAGGCCCGGTTTCATACGACCCTGCCGTTCCTTTCCGACCTAACCTGGTCGGGCGATTGGGCGCCCGCGGATATCCGCAGCCATCTCACCTACAAGTTCAAGGCGGCGCGGGCCATGCGCATGATTGGGCAGGCAACCTTGTTGGTTTGTCCGCGCTTGGTTGCGGGCGATTTTCCTTACGAACAGTGGAAAACCGATTGGGAGGGGGGCGTCTGGCTCCCGGCCCTGGGGATCGAGGATGAAGTGCGGTTGCAGCTGCCCGACGGATTCACGGCTTCCGAGCTTCCCGCTAACCTGCACCAGGAGCTGCCCTTTGCCACTGCCTCGCTAAGCTATCGTATCGATGGCCGGACCCTGGTCTATGTCCGCCAATACGCGCGCAAGGCCGGCCTGCTGGGCAAGGGTGATTATGATGCCATCTGCCGCTTCAACCAGAAACTTGATGAAGCTGAGCGCCGGCCGGCGTTGGTCAGGGAGGACGCCGCGGTCGTGCGCTGAGCGCCGCAGGTTACAGCCTACGCACTACAGCCCCTTCGGAATCGCCGCCGTCAGGTTTTCCGGGGCGCCGGCGGTGACGAGGATGTTGTCCTCGAGGCGCACGCCGCCGAGGCCGAGGTGCTTTTCGGCGAGCGGCCAGTTGACGGCGTCGCGGAATTTCTCCCGTCGCGCCGGGTCATTGAGCAGCGCGGGAATGAAATACAGGCCGGGCTCGATCGTCACGATGTAGCCGGGGCGCAGGATCAGGTCCTGGCGCAGGTTGGCGAGACAGGGGCGCGGATCCTTCGCGCGGCCGGGCTCCAGGCCGCTCGCGTCGCGCACGCCAAGTCCAAGCATGTGGCCGATGCCGTGCGGGTAGAACAGCGTGTGGGCGTCCCGTTCCACCAGCGACTGCGCGTCGCCCTTCATTACGCCCATGGCGACCAACCCGCCGATCAGGTCGACGGCGGCCCCGAAGTGGATGTCCTTCCACTCGGCGCCCGGCCGGCACCGGGCGATGGCGCGCAGCTCCGCGTTGAGCACGACCTGGTACAGGTCGCGCTGAAAAGCGCTGGGCGTGCCGGCGACGTAGGTGCGTGTCACGTCGATGACGTAGCGGTCGAGCTGCGGGCCGGCGTCGATGAGAATGAAGTCGCCTTCGCGGGCGACCCGGTCCGGTGACGGCGCACCGTGAAAGACCGCGCTCCGGGCGGCCACGCCCACAATGCTGTCGTAACCGGTCGCCTGCGCTCCCTGGCGGAAAAACTCCGCCTCGAGTTCAATCTGCAGGCGGCGCTCGCTGACGCCGGGTTTGAGCAGCGGCGCCAGGGCGGCGTAGCCCGCGGCGGCCGCGGCCGCGCAACGGCGCATCAGGTCGATCTCGCCCGGTTCCTTCGGCCGCCGGGCGTGCCGGTAGGCGGCGCGGACCCGGTCGGTGAGCGCGGCCTCGGGGCTGACCCCGGGGACGGGTGCGCCGAGCAACGCGATGCGCCGGTCGGTGCGGGCGGCGAGCCACGCCGGGAATTCGCCCAGCAGTTCGCCGGGCAGTTGCTCGCGGCCTTCCCAGACGCGGTCCAGCTCGGTGACCTCGGGCACGAAGGACGTCCACCGGCCGTCCCGCGGGTCGTAGGCGATGACGCCGCCGAAGGCCTCGGCCAGGCCGGTGAGGTAATAGTATTCCTGGTGCGCGATGAAGGGCAGCAGGGCGTCGCTGATCTCGGGCTTGGGCAGCGGCTGGCCGGCGCCGACGATGAGGATCTCGTCGGTCAGGCCGAGGGCGAGGGCGATACGGGCGCGGCGGGCGGAGTAGTCAATGCTCATGGCTGGGCCCGCAACCTACTTCGGGATCACCGTGCGCCAATGCAAAAGGAGAACTCAGATCAAGCCCAGCTCCCGCGCCTTGAGCGCGGCCTGGGTGCGGTCGAGGGCGCCGAGCTTGCCGAGGACGTTCGTCATGTGGTTCTTCACCGTCCCCTCGGTGATGTTGAGCGCGGAGCCGATCTCCTTGTTGCTGCAGCCGCCGGCCAGCAGCTTCAGCACGGCGAGTTC
The DNA here is from genome assembly GCA_903898675.1 of uncultured Verrucomicrobiota bacterium. Lineage (GTDB taxonomy): Bacteria > Verrucomicrobiota > Verrucomicrobiia > Opitutales > Opitutaceae > Lacunisphaera. Next base: position 70,745 of record CAIUGM010000022.1, on the reverse strand, counting down.
GCGGTCGGACAGCGGATCGGCCAGGGGCGCCGGGATTTTCCGCCCCTCCCTCGCCGACAGCCGGCTGAGCTCGGCCATCATGCGCGCCGCGACCGACGGCTCGAGGACCGACGTGCCCTTGGCCGCGGCCCGCACCGCCTCGCATAATTTATCGGCGGAACAGGCCTTGAGCAGGTAACCGGCGGCGCCGGCGCGCAGGGCCTCGAAGATCTCCTCGTCCTCCTCGAAGGTGGTGAGCACGACGACGCGCGCCGCCGGCACGGCGGCCACCACGCGGCGGGTGGCCTCGACGCCGCCCATGACGGGCATGCGGAGATCCATCAGGATGACGTCGGGCTTGTGCAGCTTGGCCAGCGCGACCGCGCGTTCGCCGTTCTCGGCCTCGGCGACGATCGTGAAATCCTCCTGCAGCGAGAGCAGCGTGCGCAGCGCCTCGCGGAAAAGCGACTGGTCGTCGACGAGGAGGAGGCGGAGGGACTTATGGTTCATCGGTCATTGTTCACCGTTCAATTTTCAATTCGCACAGGGATTCCGGGCCGAAGTCGATGAACCATGAACATTGAACGATGGAAAAATCGAAATTTCCGCGGATTGCGTTCACGCAGGCACCTCGATCAGGAGGGCGAAGCCGCCGGCGGCGCGGTTGCCGGACTCGACGCGGCCGCCGAGGAGCTCGATCCGCTCGCGCAGGCCCGTGAGCCCGAAGCCGGCCGGCCGGCTGCCGGCCGCGGCGGTGCCGACGCCGTTGTCGGACAATTCCAGCCGCACCCGGGATGGGGCGCGAAAATCGATGACGACCAGGGCGCTGCTGGCGCGGGCATGCTTGCGGATGTTGGTGAGACCCTCCTGGGCGGCGCGGAAGAGCGCGTGCTCGACCGCCGGCGACAGCGGGCGCGGCGCGCCCTCGACGGCGACGGACGGCACCGGGTCGCCGTGGGCGGCGAGGTCCTTGATGGCCTGGGGCAGGGGCGGGCGCGCGGCGTCGGTGCGGAGGGCGCCCACGGAGCGGCGCACATCATCGAGCGCCTCGCCGGTGAGCCGCGCGGCTTTCACGACGGCCTCGCGGGCCTTGTCCGGCTGGGCTGGCAGCAGGGCGGTGGCGGCGTCGAGCTGGGTCTTGACGACGGTGAGGTAGTGGCCGACGCCGTCGTGGATTTCCCGCGCGACGCGGTTGCGCTCCTTGGTCGTGGCGAGGTCGCCGGCCTGCGCGGCAAACTCGCGCAGCTGCCGGTTCGCCGCCTCGACCTCTTCGCGCAGCTTCTCCTCCCGGTTGCGCGAATCGACCGCCCGCTTGGTGATGATGGTGAAGACGATGGTGAACGCGAAGGCGGTCGAATAGTTGACCAGGGCCTCGACCAGGCCGGACCAGCCGTAAGGGATGGCCCAGACGGAAACCGTGAGGCCGAAAAGATAGACCCCGAGCAGCACGGCGTTCCACGGCCGCAGATCAAAGATGGCCTGGGCGATGACCGGCAGCACGAGGATGCCGAAGAATCCGCGCACCGGGCTGATCCAGACCATCGCGGTCAGCAGGGCGCATTGCGTGAGGTAGTAGGCCGCATGGGCCGTGGGGCCCTTGCACTCGATGGTGCCACCGCCCAGGACTCCCAGCGTGGCGTAAAGGGCGCCCAACCCGAACGTGGCCAGCACGGCCCACTCCGAGCCGTAATAGTGCTGGTTGAAGAAAAAGCCGGCGAAACAGGAGAGGATGATGCTCCCGAAGGCAAAGGAGCCATAAAGGCTGCCGGTGCGGTGACCCGCGGAGCTGGGACGGTTTGACATCAGCCCGCAGCTTAGCACGCCCGGGCGGGTTGGCGATATAGGAAGGAAGTCATGGTCGGGTCATGGGGTAATCAATCGTTCTCGTTCTCATGGGGTATTGCCCAGCCCGGTTTGTCATCCTGAGCCCCGCGAAGGATCCACGCGTTCGTCCGCGAAGCCACGTTCGCAGCCGACTGGGTTCCTCGCTTCGCTCAGAATGACACCATGGGTATGCCGGCGGTTTGAAAAACCGCTCAATCCTTCTCTGTTTGTCCCGAAGGAGCGGTCAGAGCAAAGCCCCGTGCAAAATCTCCACCGGGTGCAGCGCGATCCGGCCGGTGCCGTCCTTGATCTGGTGGCGGCAGCTCGTGCCCGGGGCCGCGACGAGCGTGTCGCCGGGGGCCGAGCGCACGGCGGGGAACAGCACGAGTTCGCCGATCTGCTGCGAAATGGCGAAGTGCTCCTCCTCGTACCCGAACGAGCCGGCCATGCCGCAGCAGCCGGAGGGAATGACCGTTACCTGGTGGCCGGCGGGCAGCTCGAGCATCCTGACCGTCGGGTTCACCGACGACAGGGCCTTCTGGTGACAGTGCCCGTGCAGCTTGATCGCCTGCGGGCGGGCGGTGAACGACTCGCGCCTGATCCGGCCGGCGTCGATTTCGCGCGCGATGAACTCGTCGATCAGCAGCGCGTGCTTCGCGAGGGCTTTGGCCGCACCGATCAGCCGGTCGGGCATGAGGTCGGGGTACTCGTCGCGAAAACCCAGGATGGCCGACGGCTCGATGCCGATGAGCGGCGCCTGCGCCGTGATGACGTCCTTGAGCAGCTCGACGTTCCGGATGGCGAAGCGCTGCGCGTCCCGGATAAGGCCCTTCGAGAAATGCGCCCGGCCGCTCTCGACCTGCGGCGGGATGACGACCTCGTAGCCGAGCCGGTTGAGCAGCTGCACCGCCTTGATGCCGACGGTCGTGTCATTGTAATTCGTGAACTCGTCGCAGAAGAGGTGGACGCGGCCGTTCGGGAAGGGGTTGGCTTGCGGGTCCGGTGTAGGGCCGCCGCTTGTCGGCGCGCCTTTCGGTACCGCGGATTCGGCGCGGCGACGAGCGCCGGACCTACCAGGCAAGCCACCGAGGCCGGATTGATTCGCATATTTGGCATGCCACGCCGCGAGCGTGGTGCGGTGCAGCGTCGGCAGGCTGCGCTTCACCGCGAAGCCGGCGAACTGCTTGATCCAGCGCGAGACGTCGGGCGCGGTGACGGCCCAGTTGTAGAGCGCCGGTGCGAGCGAGGCCAGGCGCATGGACGAGGTGAAGCCGGCGACGAGGCGCGAGCGGAGCGGCACGCCGTTGGCGTCGTGGTAGTGCTGCTGCCACTCGGCCTTGAGCCGGGCGACGTCGACGTTGGAGGGGCACTCGGACTTGCAGCCTTTGCACGAGAGGCAGAGGTCCATCACGTCCCTGACCTGTTCGCTGTCCCACGCGTTCAGGCCCTCGCGCGAATCCGTCAGCACGTGGCGCAGCATGTTGGCGCGGGCCCGCGTCGTGTCCTGCTCGTTGCGGGTCGCCATGAAGCTCGGGCACATGGTGCCGCCCATCAGGTGCGACTTGCGGCACTCGCCGACGCCGTTGCATTTCTCGGCGGCGCGGAGGACGCCCTGGGTGGCGCTGAAGTTGAAGATCGTCTTGTGCTCGGGCGTCGAGTGGTCCGGCCCGTGGCGCAGCGAGGTGTCCATCGGCGGCGTGTCGATGATCTTGCCGGGGTTGAACACGCCGTGCGGATCAAACGTCTCCTTTACCCGGCGCATCATCGCGTAGCACTCGTCGCCGACCATGAACTTGATGAACTCGCCGCGCAGGCGGCCGTCGCCGTGCTCGCCGGAGAGCGAGCCGCGGTATTTCTTCACCAGCGCGGCGACGTCGGTCGCGATCCCGCGGAAGAAGCGCATGCCCTCGTGGGTCTTGAGGTCGAACAGCGGGCGCGTGTGCAGTTCGCCGGCGCCGGCGTGCGCGTAGTAGACGGAGCTGATGCCGTATTTGTGGCGCATGAGCGCATCGAACTCGGCGATGTAGGCGGGCAGATCCTCGACGGCGACGGCCGTGTCCTCGACCACCTCGCGCGGCTTGGCGTCGCCGGGCACGTTCATCATCAACCCCTGGCCGGCGCGGCGCAGGTCCCAGACCTTGTTGGCGTCGTCGCCCCAGAGCACGGGGTAGGCGTAGCCGAGCCCGGCGGCGCGGAGCTCTTCCTCGATGGTCCGCAGGACCGCCTCGGTCTGCGCGCGGGTCTCGCGCCGGACCTCGATCACCAGCACGGCGCCGGGATCGCCCTGGACGAAGAAGCGGTTCTTCGCCTGCTCGAGGTTGGACTTGGTGCACTCGAGGATGTGGCGGTCGATCAGCTCGCAGCCGAACGGCCGGTGGCGCATCGCGATGAGCGTGGCGTGCAGCGAGTCCTGGATCGTGGCGAAGTGCGCGCACAGCAGCGCGCCGGGCGGGGGCAGGGGTTCGCAGTTGAGCTCGAACTCGACGCCGAAGAACAGCGTGCCCTCGGAGCCGGCGAGGAGCTGGCAGAGGTTGAACGGCTGCGGCGCCGCGGGGTCGAACACCGCGCACGCCATCAGCCGGTCGAGCGCGTAGCCGGTGTTCCGGCGCGTGACCGAGGGCTTCGGGTAGTGGTCGCGGATCAGCCGGCGGTTGCCGGCGTCGCCGAGCAGGTCGCGCACCGTGCGGTAGATTTTGGTCTCCAGCGTGTCGGGTCCGGCGCACTTGGCGGCGAACTCCGCGGCGGTGAGCGGCCCGAACGTGGCCTCGGTGCCGTCGCTGAGGAAACCGCGGGTGGAAACCAGGTGCTCGCGGGTCGAGCCGTAGACGATGGAATTGGCGCCGCAGGAATTGTTGCCGACCATGCCGCCGATCATCGCGCGGTTGGCGGTGGATGTCTCGGGCGTGAAGAACAGCCCGTGCGGCTTGAGCGCGAGGTTGAGCTCGTTGCGGACGACCCCGGGCTGCACCCGGGCGCGGCGGCGGACCGGGTCGAGGGCGATGATCCGGTTGAGGTGGCGGCCGACGTCGACGACCAGCCCGGACCCGACGACCTGGCCGGCGAGGGAGGTGCCCGCGGTGCGCGGGATCAGGCCGGTGCGGTGGCGGTGGGCGAACCGGATGAGTTCGCGCACATCCGCCTCGGTCTGCGGCAGCGCGACCGCCACGGGCGTCTCCTGGTACTCGGACGCGTCGGTGGCGTAGAGGGTGCGCGAGGTCGCGTCGAACCGCAGTTCGCCCGTGAGGCGGGCGGCGAGTTGCGCGAGGTCGGTCGGCGAGGGGGCGGCGCTCATTGGGTCGGGAAGGCGAAGTTAGGAAGCGACCGGGTTTTGGCGAGCCTGCGGATGGGCGGCCGGCACGGTTTAGCCCGGCTACTGCGGAATATTCGGGCCGCAAATCGGGATTCATCCTTTCGGGTGATGAGAACAGGCTTGGACAGGAGCGGGCCGCGGGCTTATGTCATAAATATGACTGGGTATGCAGTTGACTCAAGTGGATTAAAATCGGTAATGCTGGGCGGTGTCCGCGCCACTCTATCCCGCTAATCGGAGAGAGTTCGATGCAATGTTCGAGACCGAAGAGAGCTGCGTTCGCTATATTGCGATGATCCGGTGGCCAAAGGGACTCAAGTGCGTTAAGTGTGGCGGGGAAAAGGCGTATCTCACCGCCAGGCATCTCTTCCACTGCAGAGCGTGCGGCTGGCAGCAAAGTGTCACCGAAGGCACTCTTTTGCACCGCACGCGGTATCCCCTCAAGAACTGGCTTGAGGTGGCCTGGCACATCTTCGAACAGAAACACGGATTGAGCGCCTTGGGGGCTCCAACGCGCGATGGGCTTTGGTAGCTACCACACCGCTTGGGAATGGCTGCACCGGATGAGGCGCGCCATGGTCCTGCCCGGCCGTAGCCTTCTGAACGGCGAGGTCGAGGTTGATGAGACGTTCATCGGTGGCGTGAAGTCTGGCGGTAAGCGTGGCCGCGGCGCGCCAGGCAAGGTCCTGGTCATGGTTGCGGCCGAGATCCGCGGCCGGCGCATGGGTCGCATCAGACTGCAGTTAATCCCCGATGCCACTGGTCCGACCCTTCTGGATGCCGTCGAGGGGTTGGCGGAGTCAGGTAGTGACATCGTGACGGACGGCTGGTCGGGTTACGCTGGCCTGCCTAAGCGCCGATTCCATCACACGGTATCCCGGCACGACCAGTCGGTCGGCGAGAACCTGCTGCCACACGTCGACCTTGTCGCGTCTCTGCTCAAGCGCTGGCTACTCGGCACGCACCATGGCGCGGTCGGCCACCACCTGCTGCAGTTCTATCTCGATGAGTTCGCATTCCGATTCAACCGGCGCACGTCGACGAGCCGCGGCCTTCTGTTTTATCGGTTGCTTCAGCAGGCGATGGTTCACCCGCCGGTGCCGGTGGCAGACTTGAACCTTTGATCAGCGAGACGGATAGCTATTCGGGACGACTCTATGCCGTCCACGCGCTCGCGTCATGACGCACCGCGCAATAGTTCGTGCTATTAAATGGCAGATGGAGCCTTTATGACGGAAGTCGTTCGTCACCAAAGTATCGTTTCACTCCCACAGCACATTATATTGCAATATACTACATATCAAACAATTGTGATTTCACCCAAGTGACGATTATCGTTTCATGAGCACTCCCCACAAACCTGACAACCTGGCCATCCTGCGGCAGGAGTTGGCCGCCGGACCGCGGACCGGGCTGGAGTTGGAGCGGGTAATGGACATTAGCGGGCCAACGCTGTCGCGCCTAATGGGCCAAATGGGCGACAAAATCGATCGGGTTGGAGCTGCCAGAAGCACACGCTACGGCTTGCGACGCCCGGTGCGAAACCTGGGTGACGCGTGGCCTATTTTTGTCGTTGGGCAGGATTCACAAGTGCGCGAACTCGGCAGTCTGCGCGCACTTCATGGCGCATATCGTTTCCTCCCGGCAAGTGGCTTGAAGGGCGAACCATTGCCGCCTTGTGTCAGTGAGAGCATCTCCCCCGGGTTGCCGTTTTTCCTCACGGCTGCCCGTCCTGGCGGTTACCTTGGACGTTCCATTGCACGCAGATTCTCTGAGCGTTCCAACACGCCCAAGGACGTGCGAGATTGGGCTGATGACGACCTGCTTGAGTATTGCATAACGACCGGCACGGACTTGCCCGGGAACATGCTTGTTGGGGAAACTGCAAAAGCGGAGGTGATGCAGCAGATGGCTGCCGCGCGCGCCGGGCGTTCCCTATCTCTGGATCAAGCCCGTGCTCGATATCCCGACATGATGACAAGCGCTCACGAAGGCGAGATTATCGGATCCTCTGCCGACGGTGAACAACCCAAATTCCTGGCTGCTGTGGACGGCGGGGTGGCCGGCAGCCATCGAAGCCTTATCATCAAGTTCTCGCCCCCAGTGAACACCCCCGCGGGCCAGCGCTGGGCCGACCTGCTGGTTTGCGAGCACCTGGCTGCCACTACGATCAATCGCAGGGGAGGAAAGGCTGCTACTAACGAGGTGTTTTTTGGCCACGGTCGCTGCTTCCTGGAGAGCGAACGCTTCGATCGCACACCTACCCTCGGTCGAGTTGGCGTTGTTGGCCTCGGCGTGGCAACCTACGCCACTTCGGAACGCAGCGCGGACAACTGGTCGCAGGCAGCGACGCGGTTGGAAAAGCGGGGGCTACTCCAGGCCGGCGATGCCCAAGCGATCCGTTGGGCCCAGTGCTTCGGCGGATTGATCGGAAACGAAGATATGCACGCAGCCAATGCGGCGTTGATCTGGGAACCGGCGAGCCATTTCCGTTTTGCTCCGATATACGACATGCTGCCCATGCTTTATCGCCCCAATCAGCAGGGAGAGGTCGTTCCCCGCACTTTTACTCCGCCCACTCCCGACGCCGACACTAATGTCGACTGGTCGGGCGCAGCTTCGGCTGCCAGCGAATTTTGGGAGGCGGTGTCGAATGACCAACGCGTGTCCCAAGACATGCGCCAAGAGGCTGCGCGAAACGCGACGAAGGTTGCTCGCTTGGCTCAGCAGGTTGAGGCTGATTCGACCTTGAATCCACTCACTCGCGCAAATTCGGTTGAGCGGGCAAAAAAAGACACGACGCCGCCGCACCAAAACCCGGGTGGGATTAAGCCTCGGCCATAAGACGCGAAAACCTTCTCGCGCGCGGCGGCTAAAGCGGCGGCCCACTGCGAAGGCAGTTTATCTTTTACTCGCGTAATCCGATTAAGGGGATATCTCTTTTATCAGATCGGATTCCGAAATTCTTGAGCCTGTATCCCGAGCCGCACGATCGGAGCGGCGATTAGCTGGGCTAATCGTGAATTTCTGGGAGTTGGGTTACTTGAGTCAAATGGATACCCAGTTAAATATATCACCGCCCGGGGCGCATCCCGGCCGGCCCTGTTTCAACCCACCCACGCTCATGACTGCTTTGAATGCCCCGGCGAATTTCAACTGGCCGCTTGCCTACGAGGCGGAGGCGCTGCTGTCCCAACACATCAACGCCTTCCTCGCCCGGAATAGCACGGCGGCCCGGCTGGCGCAGCGGATGCACGACGAGACGGGCACGGAGTTTTTCGAGTGGACCGACCATTTTGTCGTGTCGGCGGATCATGAGCCGGCGTTTCGTGCCGCCGGGTTCCTGCCCGAGGCCAGCGATGCGCCGGTGCACCACACGGTGCTGGCGCATCCGCACGCGATGCTGCCGCGGGTGATCGTGAGCCTGAAGGCGGAGCCGTCCGCCGCGCCCGTCGCGCTGGCTGTGCGGCCGGAGTACCTGGCGGACTTCATGGCCCGGCACGGCCTGACCGGCGAGCCGCTCGGCCGGCCGGGGGCGCGCTACCGCATCATCACGGTCAGCGAGGAGAACGGGGCGCTTTTCCAGGCCGTGGAGCGGCTGGGTTACCGCGGCTTCATCGTCAACGAGCCGCGCGCCGGCTTTGCCGAGGCCGTGTGGAAGGTCCGCGAACTCTGGCGCACCCGGAAGCGGGACTTCGCCCACGATGACGACGGTGCCCGGCACGCGTTCGAGGTGCTGCAGCAGTGCCTCGACCTCGTCGGGACCGACGTGGCCTGCGAGCTTTTCTTCGCGGAGGAACGCTATTTCTGGGAGCTGCTGAACCGCGCCGGCCGCGTGCAGAAACGCCGGCAGGACCTGCTGGGGCTCGGCTGGGCCAACCACGACCACCACACCTTCCGCTGCTCGCGGCGGTATTTTCCCGACCTCGTGAAATTCATGGAAAAGCTCGGCCTCGCCAAGCGCGAGCGGTTCTACGCCGGGGCCGAGGCGGGCTGGGGCGCGCAGGTGATGGAGACGTCCACCGTGGGCATCGTGGTCTTCGCCGACGTGGACCTGTTGCCCGAGGAAATGAACGAGGACTACGCCGCGAAGAAACTCCCGGAGGTGCCGTTCGTGCGGACGGTCGGCCTGTGGTGCGGCCTGCATGGCGACAGCTTCCTGCAGTCGGGCATGCATCACCTCGAGGCGCGGTTCAACCACCTCCTGCTCAAGGAGCAGCTCGCGGCCGAGGGCGTCGCGACGATGAAGCCGTTCTCGGATTTCCCGTTTCTCAAGCAGGCCTTCACCGAGGGCGAACGCTGGAAGGTGAACCCCGCGCGCGTGGAAAGGCTGCGCGCCAAGGGCCTGATCACGAATGCGCAGGCGGAGGGGTTCGTGCGGGACGGTGCCATCGGCAGCCACCTGGAAAACCTCGAGCGCAAGGGCGGCTTCAAGGGCTTCAACCAGAAGGCGGTCAGCGCGATCATCGCCGCCACCGATCCCCGCAAGGTCCAGGAAGCGGCGCACGCCGGGGCGCACTGAGTTCAACCCTGGGCGGGCCGGTCGCCTGACCGGCCGCGGACCGTCGGGCGACGGTCCCGCCACCCACCACGCTATTTATCCCATGAAAATCGGAATCATCGGTGCCGGCAAAGTCGGCGGCACCATCGCCACGCTCCTGGAATCCTGCGCCTTCTGCAAAAACGTCGCGCTCGCGGACATCCGCTCAAACATCGACCTGACCGGCCTGGGTAAATCCCGGTTCGTGCAGGTGGACGTGAAGAAGCCCGCGCAGCTCGCGGCCTTCGTCAAGGGCCGCGACGCGATCGTCAGCGCCGCGCCGTACTTCCTGAACAAGGCCATCGCGAGCGCCTGCGCCAAGGCCGGGATTTCCTACTTTGACCTGACCGAGGATGTCGAGACGACCGCCTTCATCCAGCAGCTGGCGAAGAAGGCGAAGGCGACGTTCATGCCGCAATGCGGGCTCGCGCCGGGTGCGATCAACATCGTGGGCGGCTCGCTGGCCTCGTCGCTGCAGTACGTGCGCAATTGCGAGATGCGGGTCGGCGCGCTGCCGCTCAACGCGAGCAACCAGATGAAGTACTACCTCAGCTGGAGCACGGCGGGTCTCATCAACGAATATTGCCAGGTCGGCGAGGCGCTCCATGGCGGGAAGCTCGTCACGACCATGCCGCTCGACGGCGTGGAGCGCATCACGATCGACGGCACCGAGTACGAGGCCTTCAACACCTCCGGCGGCGTGGCGACGATGTGCCAGACCTTTGCCGGCAAGGTCGGCGACCTGAACTACAAGACGATGCGCTACCCGGGCCACCGCGACCTGATGAAATTCCTCCTGCAGGACCTCAACCTCGCGCCGCGGCAGGAACTGGTCACGCAGATCTTCGACCAGGAGGTGCCGCTGACCGAGTCCGACGTTGTGGTCTTCTACGTCAGCGTCGTCGGCACCGAGTCGGGCGGCGGGCTGAAGCAGCGCAGCTTCATCAAGAAGATGCACGGCGCCACCATCCAGGGCCGCAAGCTCAACGCCATACAGCTCACCACCGCCGCCGGCATCGTCGGCGTGCTCGAGCTGTTCGCCAAGGGCCGGCTCGGCCCCGGCTTTGTCACGCAGGAATCGGTCTCGCTCCTGAGCTTCCTCGGCACCAAGTGGGGCGGGAAGGTGTATGGCGGTTGAGGAATTTTCGATTTTGGATTCTCGATTTCCGAATGCCTGCTCCTTCTCCGCGTTTCATCATCCTGGCCAACGGTAGGGGCGCAGACTTGCTGCGCCCTTCGATCGTGGCATCCTGTTCGAGGGCGCAGCGAGTCTGCGCCCCTACCATTTAACTTATGGCCACATCCTCCTCCGTCTCCTCTGTCGCCCGGGCGATCTTTCCCAAGCTGGGGCTCTCGCTGAAATCCGTGAACGCCGGCGTCTTCGCCGGCACGTGGGGCGGCCGCGGGGCCGTGCTGGAAAAATATTCGCCGGTCGACGGCTCCCTGCTTGGCCGCGTCAGGCAGGCCACGCCCGCCGACTACGAGGCGGCCGTGACGGCGGCCCACGCGGCCTTCCTCGCCTGGCGCGATGTCCCGGCCCCGAAGCGGGGCGAGGTGGTCCGCCAGCTCGGCGTGGCCCTGCGCGGGCTGAAGACCGAGCTCGGCCAGCTGGTTTCGCTCGAGGCGGGCAAGATTCTCCCCGAGGGCGGCGGCGAGGTGCAGGAGATGATTGATATCTGCGACTTCGCCACCGGTCTTTCGCGCCAGTTGCACGGCCTGACGATTGCGTCCGAGCGTCCCGACCACCGCATGCTGGAGCAATGGCAGCCCCTCGGCGTCGTCGGCATCATCTCGGCCTTCAATTTCCCCGTTGCGGTCTGGGCCTGGAACAGCGCGCTCGCGGCCGTCTGCGGCGATGCGACCCTGTGGAAGCCGTCCGAGAAAACCCCGCTCACCGCCATTGCCTGCATCAGGATCGCGGAGAAGGTCTGCCGGGCGAACGGCGTCGACCCGGCGATCTTCTCGCTCGTCATCGGCGACGGCCCGTCGATCGGCGAGCTGTTGACCAACGACCGGCGCATCCCGCTCGTCTCGGCCACAGGCTCGACCCGGATGGGCCGGCGCGTCGGCGAGGTGGTGGCGCAGCGGTTCGGCCGCTCGCTGCTCGAGCTCGGCGGCAACAACGCGATCATTGTCACACCTTCCGCCGATTTGAAAATGGCAAAGCGCGGCATCCTCTTTGGCGCGGTCGGCACGGCCGGCCAGCGCTGCACCAGCACGCGGCGGATCATCGTGCACGAGTCGATCAAGGCGGAGTTCACGGCCGCGCTGATCGCCGCCTACCGCCAGCTGCCGATCGGCAATCCGCTGCAGTCCGGCATTTTGGTCGGGCCGCTCGTCGACGCGGCGGCCGTCGCCCACCTGCAGGACGCCATTGCGGCGGTGAAACAGAGCGGGGGTAAAATCCTCTTTGGCGGTGAGCGCCTGGCCGGGAAGAAGTATCCGGGCGGGCGGTATGTGGTACCCTGCATCGCCGAGGCCAGGAACGACTGGCCGGTGGTGCAGCACGAGACCTTTGCGCCGATCCTGTACGTCATGGGCTACCGCACGCTCGACGAGGCGATCGCGTTGCAGAACAGCGTGCCGCAGGGCCTGAGCTCGGCGATCTTCACGACGGACCTGCGCGAGGCGGAGAAATTCCTGTCGGCCCGCGGCAGCGACTGCGGCATCGCCAACGTGAACATCGGCACGAGCGGGGCCGAGATCGGCGGCGCGTTCGGCGGCGAGAAGGAAACCGGCGGCGGCCGCGAGAGCGGATCGGACGCGTGGCGGGCGTACATGCGCCGGCAGACGGTGACGATCAACTATTCCGACTCGTTGCCGCTCGCCCAGGGGATCAAGTTCGGCGACTGAGGCGGCGCGACTTGAGTGCAGGGTAGCCGCGTTGGAGCGCAGCGACAAGGTGGTCGGCCGCGCTCCTGGAACTACGCTTTTGCAGACTCAAGCGCCGACCAGTTCGGCGGGTTGCCGGGTGGAGCGGTTCCTCGGCGTGGCTGCGGGGGAGTGCACGGTGGCGCGGGCCGGTTCGGCGCCACCGCCGACCAGCTCGAGGAGCGCGTTGACGTTCTCGTTCATGATCTGGGCCTGGGCGCTGAGTTCCTCGGCGGCCGCCGCGGTTTCCTCGGCGCTGGCGGCGTTGGACTGGGTGACCTTGTCCATCTGGCTGACGGCGGTGTTCACCTGGCCGATGCCCTGGTTCTGCTCCTGGGAGGCGGTGGCGATCTCGGCGACAAGGCTGTCGACCTGGCGGGCCTTCGCGACGATCTCACCCAGGGACTGGGCGACGGTGCCGGAAAGGGCGACGCCATTGTCGCTCTTCTGGATGGCGTCCTCGATCTTGGCGGCGGTTTCCTTCGCGGCCGCGGCGGCGCGCTGGGCCAGGGCGCGGACCTCGTCCGCCACGACGGCGAAGCCGGCACCGGCCTCGCCGGCGCGGGCGGCCTCCACGGCGGCGTTGAGGGCGAGGATGTTCGTTTGAAAGGCGATCTCGTCGATGGTTTTGATGATCTTGGCGATATCGTTGGAGGAGGTCTTGATGGCGGCCATCGCGTGGCCCATCTGGTCCATCTGCGAGGACCCGCTGTCGGCGGCGGTGCGCGTGGCGGCGGACAGGTCCTTGGCCTGCTGTGCGCTCTCGGCGTTGCGCTTGGTCATTGAGGCCATCTCCTCCAGCGAGGCGCTGGTTTCCTCGAGGCTGGCGGCCTGCTCGCTGGATCCCTCGGCGAGGGACTGGCTGGCCGACGAGACCTGGCCCGACGCGGCGGCGACCTGCGCGGCCCCCGCGCTCAATCCGTCCGCGACGCCGCGGAGCCGGGAGTTGATCGCCCGCGTGATCAGCAGTCCCGCGATGGCCGCGGCGAGGAACGAGCCGATGCTCAAGCCCACGGTCTGCATCAGGCTTTGGTCGGCGGCGGCATTGATGCCGGCCGCCTGTTTTTGGGCGGAATCATTGTTGAATGCGACGCAGCTGACGACGGCCTCCTCGAAGGCGGCATAGTTTTTCGCGCCGTCGCCTTTCAGCAGGACAACGGCCTCGGCGTTCTTGTGTTCGCGACTCAGCTGGCGGATCTGCTTGGCAGTTACCCGGAAAACCTGGAGCGCCGGCTCGATCCGCCCAACGAGAGCCTGTTCCTCGGCGCTGCTGATGTAGGGCTCGTAGGCCTTGATTTGCTTGAGAATGGTCTGAGCCTGCTCGTCGCAAAGGCGGTCGATCTCGCGTTTTTCCGCGTCATCCTCCGTCAGGATGTGGCGGTTGGTGAGGATACGGTAAATGAGGGTCCGTTTTTGGATATCATTAATGAGGCTGATGCCGGGGAGGGAGTGGGTCGCGATGCTGGTCACCTCCTGTTTGATGCCCCGCAGGGTGTAGACGAAGATCACGGCAGCCAGGGCGTTGAGGACAACAAGCAGGGTGAAGCCGAGGGTAAGGCGGCGGGCGATCGTGAAAGGTTTTTTCATGGGGACATCGGGGTAAGCACTCTTATATCGGTACGCTTGAATGCGGTTTGAAGGGGAAACATGGCGTCTGGGCGGGCATGTAAAAATGCCGGTCAGGCAAATCCGGTGCGGTCGTGCTGGCGGCCGGCTGATTCATTCGGCCGGGCGCTGGCACACCGGCTGCAGGAGCCGCGACGATGCTGCTGCGACTCCTGCTTCTTGTCCTGCTCGCCACGGTGCCGGTCCACGCGGCCAACCGGATGCAGCAATTTCTCCTCGGCCTGCCCAAGCCCGAGCTGCACATCCATTTTGAAGGGACCATCGAGCCGGGCACGGTCCTGGAAATCGCCCGCCGGAACCACCTCGATCATTTTCCCTACGGCTCGGTCGCGGAAATCCAGCAGCGGATGGGCGACGCCAAAGACCTGCCGTCGTTCATCCGGGTTTACGAGGAGCTGCTCTCGGTCATCCGCACCGAGGATGATTTCTACGAGGTCGCCATGCGCTACTTCCGCCGGGTCCGGCAGCAGAACGTGGTCTACGTGGAGATGTTCTTCGACCCGCAGATGCACACCGCGCGCGGCATCCCGTATGCGACCGTGATCGCCGGGTTGCGGCGGGCGCGGCAGGACGCGGCGGCCACGCTGGGCCTGCGCTGTGAGTTTATCCTCTGCTTCAATCGCGACCGTTCGGCGGAGTCGGCGCTGGCCCACCTGGAAAAGGCGCTGCCGGATCGTGACATCATCATCGGGGTCGGCACGGACAATCCCGAGGACGCGGGTTTTCCCGCCAGGTTCGCGCCGGTCTTCCAGCGCGCGGCCGCGGCCGGGTTCCGGCTGACCTCGCACTGCGATGTCGATATCAAGGGGTCCGGGGAAAATATCCGCGACTGCCTCGGGTTGCTGCAGGTCGAGCGCATCGACCACGGCGTGAACGTGCTCGATGATCCCGCGCTCATCGCCCGCGCCCGGGAGAAGCACACCGGCTTCACGGTCGCGCCGGCGCTGCTCTACGGCCCGGCCCCCGGGGCGGTGAATACCTTCTATTTCGACCGCTGCGCCCGCGCGGCCAAGGCCATGCTCGACGCCGGCCTGCTGGTCACGCTCGCCTCCGACGACCCGGGCATCATGTGCAGCCAGTACGTGGGCGAGGTCTACGTCGCGACGCAGGCCCGGCTCGACCTCTCCGCGGCCGAGATGGTGGCCTTTGCGCGCAACGGGTTTGCCATGGCCTGGCTGCCCGCCGCCGACAAGGCCCGTTACCTGGCCCTGCTCGACGCCTACGTGCAGCATTTCCCGTCGCCGGAATCGGCGGCGGCACCCTGAGTGGATCCGGCGCGGTTCAATTCGCCCGGTTGATGGGATGATATGCCCCGGTCAAAACCGGCTCGCCCTCGGCGGGGCGGGTGGTTCTACTTTTCCACCACACCCTATGCATCCTTGGAAATTTTTCCGGACCGGCGGACTCGATCAGGTCTCACTCGAATCCGGCGCCGACCTGCTCAACCTCGAACACCTCGACCAGAAGCTCTGGGTCGCGCTCAGCTGCCCGGTCAAGGGCCTCGAGCTTGATGAGAAGACGCTCGCGCTGATCGATACCGACGGCGACGGCCGCATCCGCGTGCCGGAACTCATCGCCGCCATCAAATGGTCCGCCGCGCGGCTGAAGGATCCGGGCGAATTGCTCAGGGGCAGCGCCGCGCTGCCGCTCAGCGCCATCAGCGACGCCACCCCCGAGGGCAGGATCATCCTCGCCTCGGCGCGGCAGATCCTGGCCAGCGTCGGCAAGAAGGGCGCCGACACCATCACCGCGGACGATGCGTCCGACACGGCGAAGATTTTCTCGGCCAGCGCGCTCAACGGCGACGGGGTCATTCCCCCCGAGGCCACCGAGGACGCCGCGGTGCAGGCGCTGATCAAGGACATCATCGTGTGCTGCGGCGGCACGGCGGACCGGACCGGCTCGACCGGCGTGACGGCGGAGACCATCGAGGCCTTTTTCACCGAGCTGACTTCCTACGTCGCGTGGGTGGAGCAGAGCTCGGGCAAGGACATCGCCGTGCTCGGCGAGGCCACGGATGCGGCGGTCGGCGCCCTCAAGGCGGTGCGCGCCAAGGTGGAGGATTATTTCGGCCGCTGCCGGCTCGCGGCCTTCGACGCCCGCGCCACGGCCGCGCTCAACCGCGCCGAGGACGAGTACCTGGCGATCGCCGCCAAGGACCTGAAGATCACCGCCGACGAGGTCGCCGGGTTTCCCCTGGCGCGCATCGAGGCCGGCCGCGCGCTGCCGCTGGCCGAGGGCGTCAATCCCGCGTGGGCGGGCGCGCTCGCGACGCTGCATCGCGCCACGGTCGCCCCCGTGCTGGGCGCCGCCAAGACTTCCCTGACCGAGGCCGAGTGGACCGCCCTCAACGCAAAGTTCGCCGCCTACGAGACCTGGCTGGGCGGCAAGGCCGGCTCGGCCGTCGAGCAGCTCGGGCTCGCCCGCGTGAAGGCGATCATCGCCGGCCCCGGCCGCGCCGCGCTCGCCGCCCTCGTGGCGGAGGACGAGGCGCTCGAGCCGGAGTTCAAGGCGATCACCGAGGTCGACCGGCTGACCCACTATCACCGCGACATGCGCGCGCTGCTGCACAACTTCGTCAACTTCGCCGACCTGTACTCGCGCGACAAGTGGGCGATCTTCCAGGCCGGCACGCTCTACCTCGACAGCCGCAGCACTGAGCTGTGTTTCCGCGTCGAGGGCCCCAGCCCGCTCGCGGCGATGAGCAAGATGTACCTCGCGTACTGCTCCTGCACGCGCACCGGCGGGGCGACGATGACGATCGCCGCCTGCTTCACGCAGGGCGCGAGCGATTTCCTCTTCGTCGGCCGGCACGGGATTTTCTACGACCGGCAGGGCCGCGATTGGGACGCGGTCATCACCAACCTCGTCGACAACCCGATCAGCCTGCGCCAGTCGTTCTGGTCGCCGTACAAGAAATTCGTCCGCCTGATCGACGAGATGGTCGCCAAGCGGGCGGCGGCGGCCGATGCCGCCTCCCACGACCGTCTCGCCAAGGTCGCCGACAAGGCCGTCGATGCCGCCGCCACCGCCGCCGCCAATAGTGCGGTCCAGGCGGCGCTGCCGGTCCCGCCGCCCAGGAAAATTGACGTCGGCACGGTGGCTGCCATCGGCGTCGGCGTCGGCGCCATCAGCGGTGCCCTCGCGACGATCGCCGCCGGGCTCTCGCACATCGCGTGGTGGGAATTCCCGTTGCTCATCGTCGGCCTGATCTTGGTGATTTCAGTGCCGGCCGTCATCATCGCCTGGCTCAAGCTCCGCCAGCGCACCCTCGGCCCGATCCTCGACGCCAACGGCTGGGCGATCAACGGCCGGGTGAAGATCAACATTCCCTTCGGCACCGCGCTGACGGACGTCGCGACGTTGCCGCCGGGCGCGACGCGCTCGCTCGATGATCCCTACGAGGACAAGGCGGCGAAGACGAGACGCCGGCAATTCATCGCCGTGGTGGTGCTGCTGTTGCTCGCCGCCATCGCGATCCGCCTCGATCACTCCCGCCGCGGCCATTACTTCTGGCAGCATCCTTCGCCCCCGGTGGTCGAAAAACCCGCGACTGCACCGGCGGCTCCTGCCGCCGAGGCGCCTGCGTCCAAACCACCGGGCAATTGAGCAGGGTTCAGGGTTGGTCGACTGTTGCCCGATCGGGCTGATCGCTCCGAGGTAGCGGCAGGCCTCCGTGCCTGCCGTTCCTATTCCTGCCGGACCGGGCGAGAGGCCAGTGGCTACATCCGGGCCGGTTGGTCTGATTCTAGCAGCGCTTACCCTCTATAAGCTGCCGCCTCATAAGGCCTATTACGGTGTTCGGGCCCGATTTCGTGGTATTTCTAATCATACATCATCTTAATGGTTAATGGTATATTATGTGCTATAAAGCTTAACACCTATAAATAATAGGTATATATACCTATTATTGACCTTTTAAAGTAATCACAGACCATTGAGTCGATACCTTGTCCTATAACCTATGATGCAAACCACCCAGAGCCTGCCAACTGAACCAAGACCCGTCCGTGACTGGATCCTGGTGGTGGATGATGAGCAGGCGATCAATGGCATGATCAGCAGTGCCCTGGCCAGCAACCAGCTGGAGGTCGTGACGGCCCTGAATGCGGTGGAAGCCATGCACGCGCTCGAGCAACACGAGGCCGAGCCGGTCATCGTGCTCACCGACGTGCTGATGCCGGGCATGGACGGACTGACACTCGCCCGAAAACTCCTTGCCCGGCTGAAGCGCAGCAAGGTCGTGATCATGAGCGGGCACCTGACTGATATTTCCTGGTGGCCCGCCGATTTGCGCGAGCTCGTGTTCCTCGCGAAACCGTTCCGCATGAGCGAAGTCTCGTCGCTCATCGACGTCGCCCGGGCCGGCTTCAACCGCCAAAGCTGACCCGCCGGATACCATGGAAATCAATCTCGTCCTCACCGCCAAGAGCTGGCAACTCGCCTCGCAACTGCAACGCACCAAGCCGTTCGGCCATGTCCTCATGGTCAAGAACGTGCCCGAGCGCACCTACCTGGCGATCACGTCCAAGCAATGGCAGGTGCTCGCCCGCTTCGAGCAGGCGCAGACCGTGCCCGAGGTGCTGGAAGCGATCATCAGCGACCGCATCTGTCCGTCCCTGGGTGAATTTTATGAACTGATCCTCAAGGCGGTGCGCGCGCGCATCCTCGTCGAGCCGGGTCAGACGGTCGCGCCGGTGCCGGCCGTGAACTGGCCGCTGTCGCTGTCGCCCACGCGCCTGCGCTACGCCGTGTGGCTGCTGTTTGCGGTGGGCTGCGGATTTTCCGTCGCCCTCCGGCCGGCGCTGCCGGCCTCCTTCCTCGACGGCGTGATCGGGCTCCTCGCGGTCGGCGTGGCCGGCGCCCTGGGCGCCGGGTTGTCGGCCTCGCTGTTGCGTGGCGCCGGCGGCGAAGTCTACCTGCGCTACGGCTGGCTGACGCGGAATTCCGACGCCTGCATGCTGACCCCGGCGGAGCAGCGGCTCGTCGCCCTGGCGCCGCTCGCGATGATGGCGGCGGCGACGGGTTTCCTGACCTGGCACCGGCCGGGCGCGAGTTTCTTCCCGCTCGTCGGGCTGCTGGTGCTGCTGCGCCCGATTCTGGGCGGACGCGTCAACCGGATGATCCGCGTGCGCGCGGAGAAACGCCTGGGCGACGCCGAGCACAATTTTCTGTTTCCGCCGAACCGGACCCCCGGCCTGCGCTGGAAACTGCTGCGCACCGGCCTGCGCAGCCCGACGACCTGGCTGGAGATCGGCTACGGGGCGCTCTGGACGATGGTGCTCGGCTACTTTGTCGGCGTGCTGACGGAGGTGCCGCCCTGGACCCTCGCGTTCTGGCAGACCCAGGGGCCGCGCCTCGCCATGGCGATCGTCGGTTCGCTCACGCTGCTCGGCCTGATCTACGTCAGCTCGGAGTTTTATCTGTTTGCCCGGGAGCGGGCGCTCGCCCGGCGCGACACCTTCAAGGAATGGTACCGCCGCTGGTTCAACCGCAACGACCAGGCGACGGACGAGAGCGCCCGGCTGCGCTGCGTGCTGCGGTCGACGCTGCTGCGCACGCTGCCGCCGCCGGTCCAGCAGGCGCTGGCCAAGGGCCTCAAGCCGCAGCGCGAGGGCCCGTGGCGCGTCCTCCACGACTTCGATGCGCCGGTGAAGCAGGTGTCACTGATCCTGTCCGGCAAGGTCGGCGTCTACCGCAAGCTCGAGTCCGGCCGGCGCGTGCTGCTGCAGGTGCTGTGCGAGGATGACCTCGTCGGGCTGCATGCCTACGCCGACAAGGTGAACCCGCGTTTTCTTTTCCGCACGCTCACGCCGGTCGTGCTGCTGCAACTCGACTGGGCGCAGGCGGAGGAACTGATCCTCACGCGGGTGCCCCCGGCCACGCTCGTGAACCACATCCAGAAGCTGCCGTTCCTGGCGCGCATCAGCCTGTGCCAGAACTGGCACCTGCAGGCGGTGCAGCGCTTCGCCGAGCTCTCGCGGGTGGCCGACTACACGGATGGCGAGGTGATCCTCCAGCGCGGTTTTTTCAGCGACAGCTTCTACATCATCTTCGAGGGCCAGGCGCGGATCATGAGCGACGGCAAGGTGCGCGGCGTGATCAAGGCCGGGAATTTCTTCGGCGAGATCGGCCTGCTGCAGAACAGCAACACGACCGCCCAGGTCTCGGCCGGACCCGGCACCCGCTGCCTCTGCATCCCGCGCCGGGAGTTCCTGCGGTTCGTCGCCCACAACTACACCGTGGCCCTGAAGCTGGAGCGCGTGAGCTCGGAGCGCCTCGGCCGCCCGATTTTCCCGCTCAGCCCGGGGAATTTCCAGCAGATCTGAACGCGAAGCGCGGGGAAGGGAGAAGGGAGAAGGGAGAAGGGAGAAGGGAGAAGGGAGAAGGGAGAAGGAGCCTCGCTCCTATCACTTAAACCTTACCCCTTAAAACCTAAACCTGCTCCTCGCGCGCCTCACTTCACCAGGTAAAACGGATTCGGCAGCTTGAAGACACGCTCGGCGTAGCCGCCGGTCAGGTCGCTGTCCTGGTCGCCGAGGTTCGCGATGATCACGTAGCCTTCCTTGGTGAGCTTGCGGCGCACCTCGGTCTTGAAACCGGCGGTCGTGAGCATGATGTCGGTCTCGGGCTTGTAGAAAATCTTCGTCCAGGTGTCGTAGCCGACCTCCCGCAGGTTTTTCTCGGTGGCGCGGCGGTCGGCCTCCCGGCGGCCGGTGATGAAGAACACATCGATCTTCGCGCGCACGGCGGTGTCGTAGACGATCTGCACCGGCACGATGGCCGGCGCGCGGCCTTCCGCCACCCAGCCGTCCCAGACCTTGGGCACGTAGCCGTAGTCGTTCTCCAGGATGTGCGCCAGGTTGGAGAGGGTGGTCTCGTCGATGTCGAAGACGATGGCCAGCTTCTCGCCCTTGGCCTGGCCGCGGGCGATGCGCTTGGCCACGTACTTGTTGGCGCTGAGGGCGACGGACGCGACGCTCTGCGCGTACTCGCCCGAGTCGACGTAGACCCGCAAATCCTGCTTGTGGTAGGAGAGGTTGGCCGGCTCGGAGGCGAGGGCGGGACGGCCCGCGAACGTGAAAGCCAGACCGACCGCCAGCACCGCCCAGAGCGTACGTTTGAACATGCGCCCGACTAAAACGCCCCGGCGCCAAAACTCAATACGCGGTTGGCCGCACAGGGAGCCAAGCGGAAGACAATCGCGGAAGCACGAAAGGGCGGAAGCACGGAACACGAAGGTTTGGCGGGTTGGACCCAAGCAATACACGGAAAAGGGAGGCGAGCCGGGAGGGCTCGATTATCCAGTTCCGGGCGTCTGTCATTCCGTGTGTTCTGTGTGTTCCGTGGGCACAAAATTCCCCTTTGGCTCCTTCGCGTCTTTGCGTGAGCCAGTGCGGTGTCTGCTTACAACTGACGCCGGCCGTCACGCCAGTGTCTTCATGTCGATCACGAAGCGGTACTTCACGTCGCTCTTCAGCATCCGCTCGTAGGCGCCGTTGATCTCGTCCATGCGGATCATCTCGATGTCGCAGGTGATGTTGTGCTTCCCGCAGAAATCCAGCATCTCCTGCGTCTCGGGCAACCCGCCGATCAAGGAACCGGACAGGGACCGCCGGCGCATGATCAGCGGGAACGCGGCCACGGGCAGCGGCTTCTCGGGCGCGCCGACGAGCGTGAGGTTGCCGTCGCGCTTCAGCAGGTTGAGGTAGGCGTTGATGTCGTGGCTGGCGGACACCGCATCCAAAATGAAATCGAAGGTGCCGGCGTGGGCCGCCATCTGGGCGGCGTCGGTGGAGATGACGACCTCATGCGCGCCGAGGCGCTTGCCGTCGGCCACCTTGCTGGGCGAGGTGGTGAATAGCACGACCTGGGCCCCGAAGGCCTTGGCGAACTTGACGCCCATGTGGCCGAGACCGCCGAGGCCGACAATGCCGACCTTCTGGCCGGGGCCGACCTTCCAGTGCTTCAGCGGGGAATAGGTGGTGATGCCGGCGCAGAGCAGCGGCGCGGCGGCGGCGGGGTCGAGGTTGGCGGGCATCCGGAGCACGAAATCCTCCTCCACGACGATGCTCTGCGAGTAGCCGCCGAGCGTCGGGGTGCCGAGATGTTTCTCCGTGCCGCCGTAGGTGCCGCCGGACATGCCGAGGTCGCAGAACTGCTCGAAGCCCGCGCTGCAATTCGGGCAGGTGCGGCAGGAGTCGACGAGACAGCCCACGCCGACGAGGTCGCCGACCTTGTGCTTGGTGACGCCGGTGCCGACCTTGGTCACGCGGCCCACGATCTCATGGCCGGGGACGGCGGGATACTGGGTGAACTGCCATTCGTTGCGGGCGAAGTGGAGGTCGGAGTGGCAGACGCCGCAGAAGAGGATCTGGATCTGGACGTCACTCGGCGTCGGCTCGCGGCGCTCGATGGTGGCCGCGCTGAGCGGCGACGAGGGACTGGTCGTGGAAAAAGCCTTGGTGGAATAGCAGACGGGTTTGGCCATGGGAGGGAGGAGTTGGGAGCAGGGAGAAAGGGTCAGGGAGTAGTGCTCAAAGTTGCCAGCGCCGTTGGAACTGCAAGTGGGGAATGAGGGCAGCGCCGAGGTTTAACCACAGAACACACGGAACACACAGATGGATGGCAATGGATCCGGGATCGAAACTCTGTGCCTCTGTGTCTTTGTGGTGAAAATCCGGGGGAATTGTTTGACCGCGAAGGGCGCGAAGGAACGCGAAAGTATAGAGGCCGGACTAGGCTCACGCTGAGGCGCAGAGACGCGAAGGCACTCAGAGGACTTTCTTGAATCCGGGGACGAGGAGCAGGAGGCCGGAGAGGGCGAAGGCGCCGATGCAGGCCGCGGGGCCGACGAGGAGGAGCTTCTGGAACTGCGGCAGCGTCGAGTTGCGCAGGAGGACGCTCAGGCCGACCAACACCGGCGGGTGCACGATGAAGGCGCCAAAGGCCTGGCGCGCGAGCGCGGCGGTGAGGCGGTTGCCGCCGGCGAGGCGCGTGCGGAAGAACCAGAGCAGCGTCAGGATGATGCCCCAGGCCATGAGTGGGTCCCAGAATGCGTAGAAGGCCGCGTTGACACTCCAGCCGCCGGAGAACGTCCCCTGGCCACCCCGCGTCACGAGCATCACGGGCAGGAGCACGAACATGACCGCCGTCGTGATCGCCCACGGCCGCGCCTGGGCAAAGGTCACGTTTTCCAGCAGCTGGTGCCGGGCGACCAGGCAGCCGGTGGCGAAGAGCACGACGTAGGCCGGGAAGTAGCCGAGCTGCAGCCACGCGACGTTGACCCCGACCGGCACCGCGAGGCGGACAAGAAACGAGGCCGCGCCCGTCGCGAGCGCGGCGAGCAGGAGCGTGCGGTTCGATGGCAGTTGGGTGAGGTCGGCGGCGGGTGCCTTGCGCCCCGCGCGCCACGCGACGTAGGCGAGGGCGAGGATGAGCAACGCCTCCGCGAACCAGAGCGGGCCTGGTTCGAAATCCCGCTCGAGATACCGCTGCCCCCAGTCCGGCCAGAACTGACGGCCGCGCCCGGAGTGCGCCAGGGCGATGGTGAGCGGCGAGAGGATGAAGAAGTAGGCCGCGAGCGGGAGGCCCAGCCGGAAAAAACGGTCGGCGAGGTACGGGCCGGCGCCCTTGCGGTCAAAGGAGCGCGGGGTGAAGTAGCCCGCGAGCAGGAAGAAGAAGCCCATGAAGTAGGACTGGTTCACCGCGTTGAACAGGAGCAGCAGCCGGCTGGGCGTCTCGGGATCCTGTTTCCAATACCAGCCGCCCGAGCCTCCGTAGACGATCACGGCGTGGTGCAAAATGACGAGGACCGTCAGCAGCACGCGCAGGTGGTCGAGGTAGAGGTTCCGGGCGGGAGCGGAAGGCATGACGCCCGGCAGCCTTGCCGAACGCCCAGGCGCAGACGAAACAAAAAGTCCGAGGGCGCGGATTTTTTAAACCGCTAATCTGCGCTAATGGACGTTAATGTAAGGAAGAGGGATAAGGCGGCGGACGAGTCTCACGCAATGAGGCGGAGTCGCAAAGGGGGAGCATTCACTGATGGAGAAAAAATGAATCGGGACGGGAAAATTTGATAAGAGTCTCGCGAATCAGAAGCTTGAGGTGCCAAATATGGCACCTCAAAGAGCGCCGTGTGGATCTCAGCGTTAAAGGGATTTTTCAAGTGAGCTAGCGCGCGGAGGCAAATTCTGGCTGGCTGTGTCGCGTTCCCTGCGCTTGGCTCAAGTCCGGGCCACGCCGCTGCCGTCTGCAGTGAGATTAATTCTGGCCCATGAAAACTGAACTGCCGCCGATCCATGGCATCCGCCGTCAGCGCGTGATGCTCGATGGTGATCTTGCCCGGCTTTACGGTGTGCCGACCTCTCGGCTCAACGAAGCTGTGAAGCGCAACGTCGCCCGCTTCCCGTCGGACTTCAGATTCCAACTCACCCACGTGGAATACGCGCGTTTGATATCGCAATTTGCGATATCAAATATGGATACAGCTGATAAGCAATCGGATGCCAATAACTCATCACAATCTGTGATGAGTTCACGAGAGGGACGTGGTGGTCTCCGCAAGCTACCTTGGGCTTTCACAGAACACGGCGCGTTGATGGCGGCGACGGTGCTCAGCAGTCCGAGGGCGGTGCAGATGAGTTTATTTGTGGTCCGCGCCTTCGTGCAAATGCGTGAGGAATTGCAAGCTCACGCGACGGTCTTCAAGCGACTGGCCGAGATCGACAAGAAGCTCGTGACGCACGATGTGATCCTGCGCGATGTCTACGAGAAGCTGCGGCCTCTGCTCAATCCACCGGTCGTGCCGCGCAAAGAGTTGGGATTTCACACGCTCCTGAAGAAACCCAAACGATAAGAGACAGAAATTTGATCGTCGACGGAGCCGAGAGGCGGAGATGGCCCGCACGCTTGCGTGCTAGGCCCGAAGGGAAAACAATCGCGGCAGGGCTGAACCGCCGTCCTAGGGCGCGACGGCCAGTTGGTCGCCGAGGTAGATGCGGTAGCCCTTGATGCGTCCGGTGACAGTGTCCGGACCCTGGCGCGGCGTGTAGCGAAAGCCGCTGACCCGGACCGTGGCGCCGAGATCGATGATAAGGCGGTGGGGATGCGCGGGCGGGTCCTGATCCTTGATGGCCGTGTGCCAGGCATCGGATCCCTGACCGTTGATGGCGTTGACGGCCGAGCCGCTCAGGGCCTTGTCCTCCTCGCTGTCGGCATAGGCGATGGTCCACGCCGACTGGTTGAGGGTGTTGCCGGCCTCGTCCAGGAGCTGGATCTCGGCGGCCGCGGCGTATTCCCTGCCGTCAAAAGCGTCGATGGACTCAAGACAGAATTGCCGTCCGGTCGCGGGCCGGGCGAATTTGATCTCCTGCACGGCCGCGCCCGCGGCGAACTGGCCCGCCTGCACCGGAGTCACGCCCGCGAGTTGCACGAGCTTCCGGTTGTTCATGGAATAGAAATCCTTCTCCGGGCGCAGCAGGTTGAGCACCGGGGTCTTCAAGCCCTGGAGCATTGGTTTTTCCGGGCCGGTGAGATCGAGGACGACAATCTCATTGGCGCCGGTCTTCAGCCAGGGACCGGGCAGGTACATGGTTTGCGTGGGCCCGATGTTCCAATAACGGCCGAGGCAACGGCCATTCACCCAGACAATCCCGATGCCCCATTTCGACAGGTCGAGAAAAGTGTCGGCGGCGGCGGTCAGGTTGATCGTGGTCCGCCAGAACGCGGGCTGGCCGGCGGCCGCCGGTCCCTTTTCCCAGTGGAGCGGCGGCAGCTTGGCATCGGCGCCGAAATCGATCGGCCGGATTTCCCAGCCGTTAACCTCCCGGGTCGAACCATCCAGGGTCGTGAAGCGCACCGGTCCCTGCAGGCCCTTGCGGTCGTGCACCTCGATGCCGAAGTTGACGCGCGCGATGGTGTAGAGGAGCACCTCGATCCGGGCGGGCTGGGTGCGCGCGGGCAGCTGGACCTTGAAACGCCGGGTGCGGACGTCCATGACGCCGGCGGCCCGGCCGTCGAGGAACACCCAGGCGAGGTCGCGCACGTTTTCGGCTTCAAGAAACCCGGCGGGTCCCGCGGGCAGGGTGGCCCGGTAGGCGATGAGCCCGCGGCTGATGTTGTAGGCCTCGAGGTTGCGCGGCGTGGCATCCTGGATCGGAGTGGCGGGCAGGTTGGCGAACACGGCGGCGCTTTCGTCCAGCGGGAACTCCGCGATGGCCATGACGGGATTGGCCGGCGGCGGCTCCGGGATTTTTTCGCCCGGCATCAGGTGGCGGCTCATGAGCGCGCGGAATTCGGTGAACTTCGGCGTGATCCAGCCCGCTTCGCTGATGGGGGCGTCGTAGTCGTAGCTCGAGGTATCCGGCTGGAAGGGCCGGTCGCAGCCGCCCCAGAGGCCGAAGGTGGTGCCGCCATGGGCCATGTAGAGGCTGAACGAACCGTCCTGCGTCAGGATCGTGTCGAGGTCGGCGAGCATGTGGGCGGCGCTGCCGGTCTTGTGCGGCTTGCCCCAGATATCGAACCAGCCCGCGTAATATTCGCCGCACATCAGCGGACCCTTGGGCTGGACCCGACGGAGCGCCTCGAAGCCCTTTTCCGGATCCGAGCCGAAGTTGGCGACGGAGAAAAGCCCGGGCAGATGCGAACGCTCGACCTCGGACGTCGGGTTGCAGGCGAAAAGCGGCACGGTGAAACCGGCGTCGAGGATGATCTGGCGCATGGCGGGCATGTACCCGGGATCCTTGCCGAAGTAGCCGTATTCATTCTCCACCTGGACCATCAGGATCGGGCCGCCCTGCGTGACCTGTAGCGGCGCCATCACGCGGCTGACCTCGGCAAACCAGCGCCGGGAGGCCGCCAGGAAGAGGGGATCCTGCGTCCGGAGGAAATTCTTATCCGACTTGTTCAGCAACCACCAGGGCAGTCCGCCCATCTCCCACTCCGCGCAGGCGTAGGGGCCGGGGCGGAGGATGACCCACAGGCCCTCTTCCTGGGCGATCCGGCAGAACTCGGCGGCGTCGCGCTGGCCGCTCCAGTCGTATTTGCCCTCGTCCCACTCGTGGTAATTCCAGAACAGGTAGGCGCAGATGGTATTCAGGCCCATGGCCTTTGCCAGCTGCAGCCGGTGCCGCCAGTACTCGCGGGGCACGCGGGCGAAATGAATCTCGCCGCAGCGGATCTGGAGCCGCTGGCCGTCGAGCAGGAAATCCGTGTCGCCAATCTCGAAGCGATGCGGCGCCGCGGCACTGGCGCCCGGGGCGAGGGACAGGACGAGGCAGGCGAAGAGGAGCGAGGTAAGGGCTTTCATGGGGCGGGGGAACAGGCGGGATGACCTGCGCTCCGGGACTCGGGGTGAACAGTCCCGGCGGAATGAGCCGAGGTTGTCGGCGGGCGATTCAGACTGCAAGTGAAGGCTGGAGGCGAGCCTGGGCGGATCGTTGGCCACAAGAAACGCAAAAACTGAATATGAGGTATTACCTGACCACCGCGTGCGCGGAAGGAAGACAGGCGGGCAGGGATCGAAACTCCGTGTCTCTGTGGTGAAAACCTGCTGGAATTTTTAACCGCGAAGGGCGCGAAGAAGCGCGAAAGAGCAGAGGTTTAACCACTGTTTTCACTAATGGGCCCGGATGAACCGGTCGCTATTTGCGACCGGTTCGGCGCAAGCAGCGCATCTACAGCGCTTAGTCGCGGGTTAGTATTCCCTTCAGGTCGGGGCCGATCGGGACGGAGGTGTGTTCGTGGAGGATCTTCCAGCTGCCGTTGTCCGGTTTGAGCACCCAGGTCAGGCGGTTCTGCATGCTGCGCAGCTCAACCCCGGCCGGTGAGATCGCCGCGTAGATTACCCGGGCGGTGAGCGAAGCCAGGTCGCTCGTGACGGTCGTCTGCACGCGGTCAAACGTCACCGCCACCCGCTCCGCGCCCAGCGAACCAAACCACGCCTCGACGACCTTCCGCCGGGCCGTCTCGCCCTCGTAGGACCACACGCCCCACGTATCAAAGACCCGGGCCGTGGGATGGTAGAGCCCGAGGAAACCCTCGACGTTCTTTTCAAGCACGGCACGTGTGTAGCTTTCGCAGATCCGGAGGAAGCGGGGATCAATATGGCTCATACTTGGCTCAATAGGCTAGCCTTTGAATTTGTTCTCTCTGTGCCAGCGCAGGAACACACTGTGGGGCGACGCACTTTTTTCGCTTGGGAGACGAACCCTGCCCTCGGGGTTCAACAGGCGTTTGACCGGATCGGGCACAAGTTTGGATGCCTGGAGAATTGTTCCGTTGTCTTCGAGCGACAGGAACCCGCGGTCAAAGAGCCAGTGAACGGTTCGGCACAAAGCTAAGCCATTGCGCGGCGAATCGGGTCCGTCGTTTTCGACGGGGCGAATATGGGCGGCCTCGATTTCGCAGCGGCCGCCGCCATTGACTAACTGGAGGCCTGTCATTGCACAGGTTCGATCGTACGCTTTCCTTACGATGCGAGCAAAGGCCGCGTCTCGCAGAGGGCGGGCGGTCAGCACGGACGGCCGAGGACCACCGTATTCGGACTGGGTTTCTGCCACAGTGTCCTCCGAAATGTTCTTGGTATCTTCTAAGGCTGGGGTCATTCCGAGTCGGCAGATATTCTCGAATTCCTTTCGAGGTAGGGCTCTTATCGCAGTCCGGCTCGACGCCGTATTGAGGGTTCCGTCGGGTAGCTGCAAAGAGGATTCTAGGAATAAGCCATTTGGCCGAAAAGGAACAGTGTCTGGAAACTCCACATATTCACTAATCCGTGCATAATAGTGGCCCGGTCGCTTTGGATCTGGCTCGATCTTAAGCACGCGAGCCATCGCGAAATATGCCATCCGTCCACCATCACTGCGCGGTTCGTAGTAGATAATCCAATCCCCGACGGTCCGCTCGATCCGAGACAGATACATTTTGGGGAAGTGGTAACGCTCTTCAACGGCGTCGTCGTAAATCGAATTAATCTTAGTGATGAACACGGCGTTGGCCACGCGTCCTGGATACGGTCTGACACCGTGAAGGCAATGGGAAGTATTCGGACTTTCAATAGCCGATCGAGAAGGGCATACCGATGCCATGAATACAGAGCCAACCTACCAAGTGAAGTTTTCGACGCGGGGGCGCGTGACAATTCCGGCACCATTGCGGAAGAAGTATGGCATCAAGGGCGGGTCAAAGGTGGCGTTTGAGGTGACTCCGTCGGGAGCGTTCCTGCTGAAGTTAGGCGAGACAGGAATGCGACGTTGAAACGAACGTGAGGCTCGGGCTTACTTTGGTCATGTCTCACACTGTTCGGTTCTGGGTTGGGGTGATTTTGCTGGCTTGCTGCGTCGCGAGTGTGGAGGGGGCGGAGCGGGCGCGGTTGAAGATTTTGGTTATTGGGGCTCATCCGGATGATCCGGAATCTTGTGCGGGAGGGTTGCTAGCACTCGCGGCGGCGGCGGGGCATGACGTGACGAGCGTCTATCTGACGACCGGAGAGGCGGGGATCGCGGGGACGGGGGAGAAGGAGGCGGCGGAGATCCGGCGGAAGGAGGCCTTGCGGGCTTGCGAGCTCTTGGGGGTCAAGGCCGTGTTCTTCGGGGAGATCGATGGGGCCACGGTCGTGGACAAGGCGCGGTACCAGAAGATGGGGGAGTTCTTGCAGGAACAGAAACCGGACCTGGTTATCACCCACTGGCCGATCGACGCGCATCGCGATCACCGGGCCTGCTGGAACCTGGTCTACGATGCCTGGCTGTACGGCGGGAAAAAGTTCGCGCTCTATTACATGGAGGCGATGACCGGTCACCAAACTATGAGCTTTCAGCCGACCGATCACGTCGACATCGGCTCGGTGCTCAAGCGCAAGCACGACGCGCTGTTCATGCACGTCAGCCAAGGCGTCAATGCTGTCACCTACGAAACGGAATTTCTCCACGGGCAGATGGAACGGTTCCGCGGCAATGAGTCCCGTTGCACCTACGCCGAGGCGTTTGCCCGGCAGGATCAGAGTAAGATCGTGGATCTGACGGCGGTGTTGGGGGCGGGGAAGTAGGGAAAGGGAGAAGGGAGAAAGGGGGAGGGAGAAGGGAGAAAGGGGGAGGGAGTGGGAAGAAGGTGGGAGGCTGGAGAGGCAAGGCGTGGCCCGCGGGGGCCTACCGGTAAATCTCGCGGCGGTGGCCGACGGCGAGGAGGTGGATCTCGTTCAAGGCTGGGTCGAAAGTGTATATGATCCGGTAGTCGCCGACGCGAAGCCGGTAGCGGTTGCCGCCGGTCATCCGGTAGTGCGGATAAGAGCCGAGGCGCAGGCCCATGTCATCCAGGGCAGCTTCAATCCGGTGACGAATGCCGTCGGGCAATCCGAGGAATACCTCGTCGAACGTGGCGTAGTAGACCTGAAGTGAGCGGCTCATTCAGGGCTGGATCGAGTGCGCGGACGCTGGCCTTCAGCCATCTGGCGTTCCGAACTCTCGATGCGGCCCTTGAACTCATTCGTCATTTCCAACCGGTCTTCGAGCTGGTTTTCCAACCAATCACGCACCAGGCGCATTTCCGCGGGGGAAAGACGGCTGATGGCGGTCTCGATTTCCTGCACGGTGCTCATGCCGGGAACATACGGGGGAAGAGGAGTCAGGCAAGGGCGAGTTTTGCGGGGCGGCCCGGCGGTAACGTGGACCCCGCGGAGCGACGTCCCTGCAAGGCGAGCACGGAGCGGAGTCCGCGCTACCTTACTTCAGGGCGATGTCGTTGGCTTTGACTTCTTTGATCGCCCACTTGGTGACCCGCCTTCGTCCCGCAGGGACGGAACTACGGCGCGGCAAGCGATGAGGCCAAATGGCGTGCGTTACTTGAGCGAGAGATCGTTAATTTTGATCTCTTTAATTGCCCATT
This sequence comes from uncultured Verrucomicrobiota bacterium, assembly GCA_903898675.1. Classification (GTDB taxonomy): domain Bacteria; phylum Verrucomicrobiota; class Verrucomicrobiia; order Opitutales; family Opitutaceae; genus Lacunisphaera. Next base: position 39,714 of record CAIUGM010000022.1, on the reverse strand, counting down.
TGGTCACAAGGAGACCTTTGGACGTGCGGGTGCTCACGGGGACGGGGGTCAGGTCAAAGTCCAGCTCTCTCACTCGGGCTCCGCTTCGGCCGTCGAGGGAGACGTGGATTGATTTCGGCATGTCCTTTTCCTTCTCGGCGATGTCGAGCCACAGCAGCTTCGAGCCCTCGGTCTTGGCGAGGGGGTACAGCTTGTCGCGGCTCAGGCCGCCGATTTGGAATTTCTTGGCGTAGGTCTTTCCCTCGGGGCCGTCGCGGTAGATCATCGTGTAGAACTTCGTGTCGCCTTCCTTCGGCCAGATGGCGACGTGCTTGATGTCGAGGCCCATGAAGGTTTTGTCGGCGACCTTCGTGACCTTGAGGCTCGCGTCGCCCATGATCGTGAGGACGCTGTCGAGGATCGTGCACTCGGTGACGAACTCGTGCTGGCGCCAGTTCAGGCCGATGAAGCCGTCCTCGCGGTTGACGTAGAGACGCTGGTTGGCGGAGACGACCTCCGAGGCGTCGATCTGCTCGACGTCGCCTTGGGTGGTGCGGCGCTTGATGCCCTTGCCGTATTTTTCCTGCAGCATCTCGAACCAGGCGACGGCGTACTCGGTGAGCTTCCGGAGGTTGGCCTTCGTCTCCTTGATGCCTTCCTCGATCTTCTTCATGGCCTCGTCGGCCTGGAACCGGTTGTAGGCGGAGATGCGCTTGATGCGGATCTCGGTCAGGCGCGTGATGTCCTCCTCCGTCACGTCCTTGCGGAGCTGCTTCAGGAACGGCTTCAGGCCGCCGCGGATTTCCTCGAGGACGCTTTCCCAGGTCTTGGATTTCTCGATGAGGCGGTAGATGCGCTCCTCGATGAAGATGCGCTCGAGGGAATCCCAGTGCCACTGCTGCTCGAGTTCGCCGAGCTTGATCTCGAGTTCGCGCTTGAGGAGTTCCCGGGTGGCCTCGGCGCTGGTCTTGAGGATGTCGCGGACGCCGAGGAACTGCGGCTTGTCGTCGCCGGTCTTGGCGTCGCGGACAATGACGCACGCGGCGGGGTTGAGCTGCACCTGGCAGCTGGTGAAGACGTAGAGCTGCTGGATGACCTTGTCGGGCTCGGCGCCCTGCGGCAGGTGGACGAGAATCTCGACCTTGTCGGCGGTGTTGTCGTCGACGTGCTTGACCTTGATCTTGCCCTTGGCGTTGGCGGCGAGGATGGACTCGATGAGCGACTCGGTGGTGACGCCGTAGGGGAGCTCGGTGATGGCGAGGAGGTACTTGGAGCGCTCCTCGATCTTGGCGCGGACCTTCACCTTGCCGCCGCGCTCGCCGTCGTTGTATTCCGCGAAGTCGGCGGTGCCGCCGGTCGGGAAGTCGGGCAGGATGCGGAAGGTTTTTCCCTGAAGGTGGTTGATCGCCGCGCGGCAGAGGTCGTTGAAGTTGTGCGGGAGGATCTTGGTCGAGAGGCCGACCGCGATGCCCTCGGCGCCCTCGAGGAGGACGATGGGGAACTTGGCGGGGAGGGTGATCGGCTCCTTGTTGCGGCCGTCGTAGCTGAGCTGCCAGGTGGTGGTCTTCGGGTTGAAGAGGACGTCCTTGGCGAAATTGGTCAGGCGGGCCTCGATGTAACGGGGCGCGGCGGCATCGTCGCCGGTGAGGAGGTTGCCGTAGTTGCCCTGCGGCTCGATGAGCCAGGCGCGCTGGCCGATGGCCACGAGCGCGGCGCCGATGGAGGCGTCGCCGTGCGGGTGGAGCTTCATCGTGGCGCCGACGACATTGGCGACCTTGTGGAAACGGCCGTCGTCCATGTCCCAGAGCGTGTGGAGCACGCGCCGCTGAACGGGCTTCAGGCCGTCGTCGATGTGCGGGACCGCGCGGTCGAGGATGACGTAGCTGGCGTAGTCGAGGAACCAATTGCGGTAGCTCTGGGCGAGCGGGGCCTGTTCGTCCTGGACCTTTTCGCCCTTCTTGCGCTTGGGGGGCGGCGGGGCGTCCGACGCCGCGGGAGAAGGAAGAAGGGAGGAAGGAGAAGGGAGATCGGAGCCGGAAGACGGAGGGGTTGAGGGCTTGGCTCCTTGCTCCCTGCTCCCTGTTTCCTGCTCCGGCGGCATGTCGCCGCCCAGCGGTAGCTCGGCTTGGTCGTTTTTCTTGGTGGGTTTCTTCTTGGCCATTTCGGGAGATGAAAATCGGGTTTTTGAACCGCTAATTGACGCTAATCGGGGGAAAGGGTTTGAACCACAGGGTCACAGAGACGCAGGGGGGGAACCACAGAATACACTGTACACACGGAGGGGTATTTTTTGGGGAGGAAACAGAGGGGAGCCAGGGCTGGTTTTGAGGATAAGCGATTTTCTTCGTTAGCTCCGGTGGAAAGCCTGGGTCATCTGCTGTGTATTCCGTGAATTCTGCGGTGAATCAAGAACGGAGTCCGCGTTCCCGGCGGGCTCCGCGTTTAAACCAGCACGGGCCGCGGGCAGGCAAGGCAGGGTTGCCATGGCGGTCAGGGCGGCTTTTGCTGCCGGGCGTCTGCTGGATTAAACTTCTACCCCCTGCGTGTCTTTATGAATACCCTGCAACGCCTGATCACCGGCTTGGCCCTCATCAGCGGACTGAGTCTGGCGTCCGTCGCCCGCGCCGAGGCGAAAGCACCTCCGCCGTCCGCGGCCGACGCGGCCCGGCTGCTGGACCAGGCGCGCGGGCAAGCCGAGGCCGCGCTGGCCCGGGCCGACCTGGCCGACTATCGCGGCTGGATCAAGTTCCTGCGCTTTGAGGCGGAGACCGCGGTGGCGAAGGACGGGGCCGCGAGCGAGGCGGCGCTCGCCAAGACCAAGCGGCTGGCGGAATGGGTGGAACGCATCACCGCCAACCCGCATTTATTGGCGACGCTGACCGGCGTGCAGGAATGGGCCTATGAATCGGCCGCCGACGGCTCGGGCCAGCCTTTCAAGATGGCGATCCCGACGGACTACAACCCGAGGCATCCCGCGCCTTTGTCGGTTTATATGCACGGCTACAGCGGCAACCACCTCGAGCACTCGACCGGCATGGCATCCCACCCGGGCTCGCTCGACCTGGCGGTGCTGGGCCGCTCGCGCGGGGGTGGCTACCGGACGCTGTCCGAGGCGGATGTGCTGGACGTGATCGCCTACGTGCAGGCGCACTGGGCCATCGATCCCGACCGGATTCACCTCAACGGCGGCAGCATGGGCGGCGGCGGCACCTACCGGCTGGGCTCGCGCTATCCGCACCGCTGGGCCTCGGGCCGGCCGGTGTGCGGCTACGCGAGTTTTGTGCCGGTCGGGAACCTGCTGACCCTGCCGATCTATGCCACCCACAGTGCGGACGACTATACGGTGCCGGTGCTCCACGACCGCGGCCCGCTGGCGCGGCTGCGCGAGCTAGGCGGCCAGGTGATCTTCGACGAGACCAACGGCTACGGTCACGCGGTGTGGGATTACAAGGAAGGCAACGAGCGCGGCGCGGCCTGGGAGCTGGCGCAGGTGCGGCCCGACTCGCGCACCGTGCGCCACATCGACTACACCGCGACCGACGGCGGCGCGCTGCGCGGCTGGTGGGGCGAGGTGGTCGAATGGGGGGCGGCGCCCAAGCCGGCGCGGTTTGTCCTCAGTGCCGGGGTCGGCAACCAGCTCTTCGCGCAGCTGACCAACATCGACCGGCTGCGCCTGCGGCTGGCGGAGTCGCCGTTCGACCGGGCGCAGCCTTTGCAAGTGGCGGTGAATGGCGCGGTGCCCATCACCCTGCCGGCCCCGCTGCCCGGGGAAGCCGTGCTGGTGCGCGGCGAGCAGGGGTGGGCGTTCGAAGCCGGGGCCGCGGCGCTGCCGTTCCGCCTGCACACGCCCGGCAGCGCGACGCTGCTCTATGACGGCGAACCGCTGCTCATCGTCTATGGCACCGGGGGCACCGAGCTCGAGCGGTCGGCGCTGCGCGCCGCGGCGGAGGCGGCCAGCAAGAGCCCCAATGCGGCGTGGCTGGCGGATGGCGGCGACCTCGGGCCGGACGGCGTGCCCCACAGCCAGAATCTTTACGGCCACCTGAACATCGCGGCGGACACCGCCGTGACCGAGGCGCAAATCGCGCGCTGTCATCTCGTGCTGATCGGCACCGCGGCGCAGAATGCAGTGGTGGCGCGGCTGGCCGACCGGTTGCCGGTCCAGTTCGCGGGCGAAGCCATCACCTGCAGCGACGGCCTCAAGCTGCCGGGTAAGGGCAATGTGCTCGGGCTCGTACACTACAATCCGCTCGCGCCGGACCGGTTGATCTTCTGGGTGGCATCCGCCGACCCCGCAGCCTACGCGGCGGGTTCGTTTGTCCCGCTCCTGATGGGCGGGGTGCCCACCCTGTTCGAAGCCGATTTCATGGTGATGAACGCGGCCGCGCCCACGTTTGTCGCCACCCGCACCTTTGACAGCCGCTGGCACTGGACGCCGGGCCGGGAACAGTCACCCCTCGTGCCCGCGGCCATCCGGACCTTCAACGACTACACCGCCAGGTACGGCGCCGCGATCCGCCGGGCTGCCGGAGCGGAGATCGCCCTGGTCGGGAACGACCTGCCCGGGCCGGTGCCGCTGGCCGTGACCGGGGTCACGCGCGTCTCGGACCTCGCGACGCTGTATTATGACCTGCATATCGGGGTGTGCGACATGACCGGGGCGGAGTTGACGGAGCTGGCTGGCAAGCTGGCGGCGGATAAGGCGCCACCGATTTCCATCTACCCCGGCGCCGGCATCGAAACGGGCAAACTGGACGCCGCCCGGCTCTACCGGGTCGCCTTGTCCGTCGATGCGTTATGGCCCTTTGCCGGTGTGGCCCGGATGGCTCCGCGGAACTACCGGCACACGGATTTGCTGGTGAGCGACGCGCTGGAGCGCTTTCTCGCGGGCGAATAAGCCGCGGAGGGCAGATGGGTTAACCGCGAACGGAAAGGGAGGGTTTTAAACCGCTATTTGCCGCTAATGGACGCTAATCGGGGAAAAGGTTTTGAACCACAGAGGCACAGAGACGCAGAGAGTTTCTTAACCACGGATTGCACTGATTAACACGGATGGAGGGTTCTGAAAGGAAAGTGGTCCAACCAAAGTCTTGAAGGATTGATCCGTGAGCATTCGTGTACCGAGCGAAGCGACATCGGACAATCCGTGGTCAAAAAGGTTTGGGCTCTGCGCCTCTGTGTCTCGGTGGTGAAAAAGGCTCAGGATTCTGCGCAGGTGGGGGAGGAGGTGGCCCACGGAACACACAGAATACACGGAAAGCGACCAAAGGAGGGTCTGGGTGAATTTGATTCGGTGTATTCCGTGTGTTCCGTGGGCAAAAATGCATCAGGCTTCGACCAAATCTTTTTCCACGCGGAGATTGTCGATGATGAAGTCCTGCCTCTCGGGGGTGTTCTTGCCCATGAAGAAGGACAGGAGCTCGTCGCTGCTGTAGAGGTGGTGGAGGTTGACGGGGTCGAGGCGGATGTTCTCGCCGATGAAGTCCTTGAACTCGCCGGCGGAGATTTCACCGAGGCCCTTGAAGCGGGTGATCTCGTGGGTCGCACCGCACTCGACGACGGCGGCCTGCTTCTCCTGCTCGGAGTAGCAGTAGCGCGTGATCTTCTTGTTGCGGACGCGGAAGAGCGGCGTCTGGAGGATGAAGAGGTGGTTGTTGCGGATGACGTCGGGGAAGAACTGCAGGAAGAACGAGAGCAGCAGCAGGCGGATGTGCATGCCGTCGACGTCGGCGTCGGTGGCGATGACGATCCGGTTGTAGCGGAGGCCGTCGAGGCCGTCCTCGATGTTCAGCGCGGACTGGAGGAGGTGGAACTCCTCGTTCTCGTAGATGACCTTCTTGGTCAGGCCGTAGGTGTTGAGCGGCTTGCCCTTGAGGGCGAAGACGGCCTGCGTCTGGACGTCGCGCGTGGCGGTGAGCGAGCCGGCGGCGGAGTCGCCCTCGACGATGAAGAGGGTGCTTTCCTCGCCGCGCGGGTTGCGGTCGCCGAGGTGGAGGCGGCAGTCGCGGAGCTTGCGGTTGTGGAGCGAGGCCTTCTTGGCGCGCTCGCGGGCGATGTTGCGGATGCCGGCGAGCTCCTTCCGCTCGTGCTCGTTCTCGTCGATCTTTTTGCGGATGATCTCCGCGGTCTCGCGGTTCTTGTGCAGGTAGGTGTCGAGCGACTGCTGCATGAACTTGCCGACAAATTCCTTGATCGACGGGCCCTTGGGGCCGAGGTCGCTCGAGCCGAGCTTCGTCTTGGTCTGCGACTCGAAGACCGGTTCCTGCACGCGGACGACGATGGCGGCATCGATGGACTGGCGGATGTCGGCCGCGTCGAAGTCCTTCTTGAAGTGGTTGCGGAGGGTGTCGACCAGCGCCTCGCGGAAGGCGGCGAGGTGGGTGCCGCCCATGGTGGTGTGCTGGCCGTTGACGAAGGACCAGTATTCCTCGCCGTAGTGGTTGCCGTGGGTGAAGGCCACCTCGATGTCCTCGCCCTCGAGGTGGATGATCGGGTAGAGCGGTTCGCCGCTGAGTTCCTTGGTGAGGAGATCCTTCAGGCCGTGCTCCGACTTGAACGGCTTGCCGTTGAGGGTGAGGGTGAGGCCGCGGTTGAGGAAGGCGTAGTTCCAGAGCATGTCCTCGATGAACTCCATCCGGTACTTGAAGTCCTTGCCGAAGAGCGCCTCGTCGGGCGTGAACTCGATCAGGGTGCCGTTGCGCTCGTCGAGCTTGGTGACCTTGGTCTCCTTCTTCAGCCGGCCCGCGGCGAACTCGGCGACCTTGGTCTCGCCGTCGCGGAAGGCCTGGGCGCGGTAGGCGATGGAGAGGGCGTTGACCGCCTTCTGGCCGACGCCGTTGAGGCCGACGGCCTTCTGGAAGGTCTCGGAGTCGTACTTGGCGCCGGTGTTGATGATGGAGACGCAGTCGACGAGCTTGCCGAGCGGGATGCCGCGGCCGTAGTCGCGGACGCGGATGGTGCGGTCGGTGATGTCGACCTCGATCTTCCGGCCCTGGCCCATCATGAACTCGTCGATGGAGTTATCGATGGTCTCCTTCAACAGGACGTAGATGCCGTCCTCGGCATGGGTGCCGTTGCCCAGCCGGCCGATGTACATGCCCGGGCGGAGGCGGATGTGCTCGAGGGAGCTGAGGGTCTTGATGCTGGCTTCGGTGTAGGCGGAGGGCATGGGTTGGGAGAAGGGAAAAGGGAGGCGGGAGGCCGGAGACTAGAGACGGGGGGGAGAGGAGGGTGTGCTCTCGGGGGCCGGTCGCCTTCTAAAAGTAACAGATGCGGGGCGGGGGCGGGCTGGCAAGCGCGATTCGTGGGTGGGCGGGACTTAAAGCCGGCCGGTTTGTGCCGATAGAATGGGAGCCGATCATGCCCACCCGCATCCTAGTCGCCGAAGACGACACCCTGTCGCTGATCCTGTTGAGGAGCATGCTGCTCTCGGCCGGGGAGTTTGACGTGACGACATCGACCAACGGCGCCGAGGCTTGGAAACTGATCGAGGCTGGCCCGGCGTTCGACTTGTGCATCTTTGACGTGATGATGCCGGAGCTCGACGGCTTTGAGCTGACCAAGCGGTTGCGGGATGATACACGGTTCCACGACCAGAAGATCATTTTGTGCACGGTCTACAGCGAGCGCGAGAAGATCGACCAGGCCGCGGCGCTGGGCATCAGCCATTATATTTTAAAACCCTATGCCCGCGACCATGTGCTGAAGCAGGTCCGGCGCATCTGCGGCGCGCCGCCTGCGGTGGCCCAACTCGAACCGGCGGCGGAGGTCGCAGGCCGGCTGGGAGTTGCGTCGCAGGACATCGCGACTTTCCGGCTGGATATGCACAAACAGCTCGGCGCCCTGCTGGACCAATTGCGGGCCGGGCCGACCGGTCCGGAGTACGTCCAGCTCAACCTCCGGATCAATGCGCTGAAGGGTGCCGCGGTCAATCTGGGGGCCCGGTCGCTCGCGGTGCAACTGGCCGCGGTCGAAGCGAAGCTGAACGGCCTGGCGCCGGTCGCCTTCTACAGCCTCGAGACGGAATACAACCTCCTGCGGCGCGCATTGGAACCGGAAGCCGCGCAACCGGCGAAGGTGGCGTGAGGACCGGCAACACTGGGCTGGTCGGGCGAATCGTCCCTGACTGCCCGCGGCGCACCCAGGGGGATTGCCCGGCCGAATTAGCCTGCGAGACAAGAATATCGCCTTTTGACGCCGCCGAGAAACCCAGCCAACCTGCCGCCATGAGGTTCGCTCCCGTTGTCTTCCTGCTTATCGGACTGCTGCCGCCGGGCGCGCGCGCCGAGACCTACGAGGGCATGCTGGCCGATCCGACGACCTGGCCGGCCGAAGTAGAGGTCCGCGCCATCACCAAGGGCAGTGTCCTGCAAGGGGACAAGATCACCGGCGCGATGCTGGTCGGCACGGGCCGCAAGCTGACCGTCCTGAAGCTGCGACCCGACGGGGTGGTCGTGCGCACCGGCAGTGTCACGGTGCTCCTGCCGGTGGAGAAAACGACGCTGGTCGTGGACGCGCCCGCGGCGCCGGATGCGGCTCCCGCGCCGGCGGCGGCCCCCGCGCCTGCGCCGGTGGCGGTGTCGGCCGCGGCCGTGAACCGGCCGGTGGCACCGGCGGGCAACGCCGCCCCGACGACGATCCAGCGCCTGCTCGTGGGCCGGCTGGTGCACCTGGAGGATGGCGAGCTGAAGCCCTATGATGTCCGGAAGCTGAGCGGCGTGAAATTCTACGGCATCATGTTTTCCGCCGGCTGGTGCGGGCCGTGCCGGGAGTTTGCACCGCACCTGCTGGAGAGCTACCGCAGCATCAAGAACATCTACCCGGAGTTCGAGCTGGTGCTGGTGAGCAACGACCGCTCGCCCCGGGACATGCTGGCCTACATGCGCGACGAGAACATGCCGTGGCCCGCGCTCAAATACAGCGACATCCGGCAGACCGATGAGATCACCAGGCTCGGCGGCCCCGGCATTCCATGCCTGGTGCTGATCGACAGCGAGGGCCGGGTGCTCGCCGACAGTTTCAATGGCAGCACCTATCTAGGGCCCGACAGCGTGCTCGACGCCGCGTGGCGCCAGCTGAAGAAGAGCCGGCACGGGTAGGTGTAGGGCCGCCGCTCGCCGCCGCGCACCAAGGCAAACGAATTTCCCCTGTTGACGGGCAGAACACCTGCTACGTAACGTTTACTCGCACACTATGAAAAATCGCACGGTCCTGCTGTTCACCCTCCTCGCGGCCATCGTCCTCTCCGGCTGCGCCACCACGCCCAAGCCCGAGGCCAAGAAGGCCGCCGATGACGAGTATGTTTACCTGCCGCCCGCGACGGGCAGCCACGTGCAGCGCAAGGTCCTGAAAGCCGACCTGCTCGCCGGCCGGGTGCCGAATGACGACCAGTCGGTCGACAAGGACCAGTTCGCGCGGGGCATCAACCCCGGCATCAAGGTCGACAACGGGCACTGAGCGGGGATGTGGGCGGGGTCACCGACCCCGCCGGCAGAAGGCGCTTGGTAGCAGCCGTGGTCACACGGCTGGCCAGCGGTGTCACCACCGCTGCTACACCCGAGGCGGAGCAAACCAACCTTGCGACCGGTGTGACGTTTCCCGCCGCCCGGCGCTGTACCGGTGGAGAGCGGCTGTGGCGTTGACGGTTGCGCGGGGGCCGGGAATTCTCCGGGCATGAAAGTCACCTACTATCTCGAGGTCATCTCCTCCTGGTGCTACTGGGCCGAGCCCACGTGGAAGGAACTGAAGACCCGCTATGCCGGCCGCGTGGAGTTTGAGTGGAAGATCGCGAGGATGCGGCGCGAGGATTACCCGGTGTCGCGCGAGCAGTGCGACTGGTTCTACCGCCGGAGCGGGCTGATGGTGCAGTCGCCGTTCATGCTGAACTCCGGCTGGCTCGAGCCCTACCGCGAGGGATTGTTCCCGGCCGCCAGCTACGTGGCCGAGGCGGGCAAGGATTTTGGTTTCACCGGCGACGAACTGCGCCTCGCGCTCGCGCATGCGGCCGACCGCGAAGGGATCAAAGTCGCGTCGATGGATCCGGCGATTGCCGTGGCGGTGAAGGCGACGGGGCTCGACGGCGGAAAACTCCGCGCCCGCGCCGAGTCGGCGGAGGTGGCGGCGCGCGTCGACGCCAGCACGGCGGAATTTTTCGCGCACCGCATCGACCAGCGGCCGGCGTTCGTGCTGACCGACGGGATCGGCGACAAGGCGGTGTTCTCCGGCCTCGTGCACCTCGCGCCGCTCACGGCGACCCTGGATGCCATGCTCGCCGATACCGCGGCCTACGCCGCCCATCGCGCGCACTACGGCGGGCCGCCGGCCAGCTAAGGCGGGTTTAAAAAAACCGGGACCGGTCTTTGCCGACTGTAGCCGGGGTCGCTGACCCCGGTCCGTGAACTCCCCCGACCGGGGTCAGCGACCCCGGCTACAGCTTTACTCGCGATCAAGCTGGTGGTTTCTCTTTCTCTTCGACCTTCGGGGTGGGCGCGCCCGGCGTGAGGGTCTGGCGCAGGAGCCGGCTCCACAGCGTCCACAATGCGCGCCGGCCGCTGGCGTTAAACAGGCTGTCGTGGGACGGCAGCGCCATGTCGATGTAGCGGCCCGGCGACAGGTCGATGAGCCGGAAATTGTCGGGGAACACCTCGGCTTCCGTGGCGGAGTAGTACGGCAGGCCGAGCGGGGCGTTCAGCTTCGGCGTGGCGGGACCCTCGGTGGCCTCGGGGGTCGGGTTGAAGATCTGGGTGAGGGCGTCGTCCGTGGACGAACACGTCGCGAGTGCGAACGGCACGCTGTCGAGGGCGGTGAAAAATTCGCCGTCGTAGCGCACGCTCATGATGTTGTCGCCCTTGAAGGTCTCGTAGGTGCCGCGGGAGAGGGAGGTGCGCAGCATCGCCGGCTCGACCAGCAGGAGGGCGGAGATGACGGGAAAGTCGGCGTCGTGGCCCTGGTGGGACAGGGTTTCGAGGACGAGGCGCGCGCCGAGGCTGTGCGTGATGAGGATGATTTTCGGCGGCGGGCCGCCCGCGCTGGCCGGCTGGCGGAGGGTCTTGAGGAAGGCGCCGAGGCTGGCGGACTGGGCCTTGGCGGCGAGTTCGGCGGTGGGGAATTTGTCCGGCCCGAAATCCGCGCGCCAGCTGAAGGTGTGGAAGTCCAGCGCGGTGGCGGGGTATTTCTGCGCCGTCCACTGGCGCAGCAGCCGGCTCAGGTAATTGCCCTGGGCGATGGATTCCGCGAAGGTCGTGTTGTAGCCGTGGACGTAGACCACCTGCAGGGGTGCGCCGTTGGTGGCGCCGCTCAGGAGGGATTTCCACGGGTGGCGGGCCGCGTCGCGCGTCGGCAGACCCGAGTTGCTGACGGTGTGGCGGCTGTACACCACGTGGTTGCCCGTCTTGACCGCCTCCTCCTGCGCGAGGTTGAAGCGGTAAGTTTCCTCGGCCACTGCGATGTCCGGCTCCCGCAGGAAACGGCTGGCGAAAAGGCCGGCGGCCACCAGCAAAATCACCCAGGTAACTATCCGGAAACGGTTGGGCACGGGAAGGTGGTAGCAGTGCTCCCCGGCGGATTCAAGCTCCCCGCAGGCCCGCCGGAGGGGAATTTTCAATGGGCCGCCACCGCCGCCGCGACCGTATCCCGGCGGAAACTGCGGAGGGCGAGGAACAGGGCGAGGGCGATGAGGACGGCCGCCTCGAAGAACGCGATGCCCGGCACATGGAAGCGGTTGCCCGGGGCGATTGCCCAGCCGAAACTCCACGTCGCGAGGAACGGCCCGGGAATGCCCGCGAGACTGGCCAGCCCGGCGTAAACGCCCTGCACGGCGCCCTGCTGGTCGGCGGGCACGTGCTTGGTGACGTACGACTGCAGGGCCGGGCCGGAGATGCCGGCGAGGGCGCCGAAGAAGATGATGAGGTAGATCATCCAGCCATACTGGGCCTGGCCGTAGCAGAGGTAGGCGCCGATGGAAATGCAGAGGCCGATCACGACCGACCGGGCGTCGCCCAGCCTGGGCACCAGTTGCTTGACCAGCACGGCCTGGACCACGCCGGTGAGCACGCCGACAAACATCAGGGACAGGCCGACGTCGAGCGGGGTCCAGTGGTAGCGGTAGTCGGTATAGAGCGCCCACGTGGAGAACATCATGTTCTGGGCCACCATCAGAATGAAGTAGGCTTCCGCCAGCCCCAGCACCGCGGGCAGGTGTTTCAGCGCCAGCAGGGCGCCGATGGGGTTGGCCCGGCTCCACGAAAACGCGCGGCGGTTTTCGGGCTTGAGGGATTCCGGGAGCACGAGGAACCCGTAGAACCAGTTGATCGCCGAGCAGCCGGCCGCGAACCAGAACGGCAGCCGCAGGTCGATGTTGCCCAGGAAGCCGCCGAGGGCCGGCCCGATGATGAAGCCGATGCCGAAGGCGGCGCCGAGCAGGCCGAAGGCGCCGGCGCGCTTCTCGGGCGGGGTCACGTCGACCACGTAGGCGTTCGCCGTCGACAGCACGCCGGCGGTGAAGCCGGCGATGATGCGGGCGACAAAGAGCCAGGACAGGCTCGGGGCGCAGGCCATGATCACGTAGTCGGCCGCGGAGCCCGCGGTGGCGATGAGGATGATGCGCCGCCGGCCGTAGCGGTCGGAGAGCGAACCCAGGATGGGCGAACCGACAAACTGCATCAGCGCATAGACGCTGATGATCCAGCCGTACGCGTGGGAGCCGGTGGCGAGGTCGCCGCCCTCGAACTGCACAATCAGTTTCGGCAGAACCGGGATCAGCAAACCGAAGCCGACGATGGCGAGGACCAGGGTGACAAAGATGAAGCCGATGGCCGGCTGGCGTGGAGAAGTCGGGACCATGGATTATGTTTCACCGGCCGGAGGCGTTTTGGCGAGCCTGTGTTGGATGGTTGCTCGACCGGGGTCGGAGGCCACCACGAAACACGGGATACACGAAAGGGGGCGGAGAAAAGCGGTTCATGCAATGGTCGGCCGGGTAGGGGCGCAGACTTGCCCGTTCGACAGGCTCAGGGCCCAGAGCTTGTCGAGGGGCTGCGCCCTTCGTGCGCGAGATCACGTTCGAGGGCGCACATCGGCCGTCGACAAGCCTATGGCCCGACAAGAGTCTGCGCCCCTACCTGCGCTGAACGGATAATCCTCTACCGCCGCGCCGTCACCAGCCAGTCCCACGGCAACTCATGGCCGCGGGGCACGCGGGTGATGCCTTCGTCGATCCAAGGATACCAGACCTTGCGCACCTGCACCGAGCGCAAACCGGCGGCGCGGGCGAGGGCGGCGGCGCCCTCGCGGGTGAAGAAGCGCTGCATCCGGTCGTCGCGGCGCACGATAGCGGCCTGCACCCGCCGGGGCGTGGTGCGGCCGGTCTCGAGGGCGACGACGGCGTCGTGGCTTTCGAGGGCGGGCTGGATCAGCATGATCCGGCCGCCGGGCTTGGTGCACTGCACCACCAGCCGGAGCGCCCGGACGCAGGCGGCGGCGGAAACGAACGTGATGACGTTGGAGCAGACGACCAGGTCGCCGCGATCACGCAGGGCGGGCGGCAATCGCTGCGCGTCGGCCTGCAGCCAGTGACAGTCCTTGAGCCGGCGGCAGCGGGCCGCCGCGATCCGGAGCATGGCCCGCGAGTGGTCGGTGCCGGTCTTGTCGCCGAAATGCCGGCCGTATTTTTTAATGAACGAGCCGATGCCGCAGCCGAGATCGAGGAGCGTTTTGCGGCCGCGCAAGAGGCCGCGCGCCTGCAACCAGCGCGCAATGACCTGCCGCCGGTCGCGGACAAAGATGTCGCACACTTCGGCCTCGTAGGCGGCGGCGAGTTTGTCCCAGTCGCGGGCTTTCATGGGGTCGATGGTTTCACGCGGTTCGGACGTGCCCTACCCACCCCGTCGCTGCGCGCCACCCCTCTCCAAGAGGGGGCCCAATCTCGAACCAGGGCTGACTTAAATCCCCTCCTGAGAGGGGTGCCCGCAGGGCGGGGTGTGTTGGGCGAGCTCACGCAAGACTCCCTAGTGCTGCTCCCCCCGGTAAACTTTTTCCCCCGCGGTGATCCGGATCGCCAGTTGGTTTTCCTTCGGCGGGAGCGGGCAGGTGGCGAAGGGCGTGAAGGCGCACGGGGGATTTTCCGCGCGGTTGAAGTCGAGGATGACCTTCCCGTCCCTCGGCCGCTCGGCGTAAAGAAAGCGGCTGGCGGCGTAGGTTTCCTGGCCGCTGGTCTGGTCGGAGAGGACGAAGAAGAGCGGCTCGCCCGCGCCCTCGTCGATGGCGAGCAATTCGCAGGTGTGGCCGTCGCGCGTGAACACGGCCTTGCCCGGCACCGGGGCGGGCGAAACCTGGCCAAGCACGTTGGTGATGTTGACCTGGCGCACCGGATCGAAGGGCACCCATTGCGCCTCGATGCGCCACGACGGATCGATCGGGAAGTAGTCGAGCCCGGCGAAATGCTTCAGGCGGTCGGCCGCGCTGTCCCGGACGCGGAGGTAGAGGCTGTCACCACGTTCCATCACATAGAAGTTGATGGTGCCGGAGAAGACATGCGTGGGTTTCTCGCCGTGGTAGACGAGTTCCGCCGTGCGTGCGTCCGTGTCCTCGATCCGGGCGTCGGCGCCGTCCGCGAGGGCGAGCGTGACCGCGCCGCCGGGAACGGAGGTGATTTTCCCGAGATGCGCGGGGCCGGCGGCGAGCCTGATCGTGTTGTCGGCGTCGGCGCCGACGGTGGATTCGCCCGGAGGGAGCGGGTGGCGGCCGATCAGGGTGAGCCAGCTGTTCGGCTTCGTCAGCCGGTTGACGCGCTCCGCGCGCCAGGCCTCGACGGTGGCAGGGGAATCGTTGCCGGCGAGCCCGGCGGGCAGGTCGGCGCGGGTGATCACGCGCGGGTCGGTGTAGAATTCGCGGGCGAACTTGTTCTCCGCCGGGTTCCACTTGTCATCCCACGCGAGGAAGAACCGGGTGCGCGGGAAATTCACGGCGAGCCCGGTGGGGAACCGCCGGTAGTCAAAGTCGCCGGGTGGATTGGATGCGCCGTGCGGACCATACTCCGTGAAACCAAAAGGCTTGTTGATCGCGGCGAGTTCCGGGTAGCCGAGGACGTGCGCCGGGTCGATGTCGTCGGTGTACACGTCGAGGCCGACGAGGTCCGCGTAGCCGTCACCCGGGTAGTAGCTGGCCGGCGGACGCTGGCCGTGGTTGGGGCTGAAGACCCAGATGAGGTTGTGGAGCCCCTTGGTTTTCGTGAAGTAGTCGAACATGTGCCGCCAGACCTTGATGAGCCCCGCCTGGTCCTGGGCGCCCCACCAGAACCAGCCGCCGTTCATCTCGTGAAACGGGCGCCAGAGCACCACGACGCCGGCCGCCTGCAATTCCTGCAGCCCGGCGGCGAGGTCGTCGAGCTGGTGCAGCCAGCGCTGGTTGAGCTCCGTGCCGGGGGTGAGGATCGTGGTGATGTCCGCGATCTTGTCCCGCTGTCCGCCGCCCTCGGGGCGGGCGGGGTTGTTGAGGTGCACACTCAGGCCGACGAGCCCGCCGGCGCGCCAGTAGTCGAGCAGCAGCCGGTTCGGCGTCTTGGTGTCGAGCCAATGGCCCTTAAAGTCGGTGTAGTCCGAGCTGATCATGGCCGGCCAGCGGCCGGTGGTGGCGAAGATCTTATCCGCCGCCTCGGGCCGGCTGGTGGGACCGAAGCTGCAGAACTGACCCGACAGCAGTATGAGCTCCGGGCTGGCCTGCAGCTGCTGGAAATAGGCGAGGATCGCCCGCCCGCGGGGGTTCAGCTGCGGATCGGCCGGCGGGCTGGCCGGCTCGGCGGCGGCCGCGGCGATGCACGACAACAGGGTGGCGAGGCAGACGGCGCGAAACATCGACATCATCCGGTAAACCTTGGCCAGCATCGCGTCTCAGGCAAGCGCGAGGTAGGGCGTAGCGGCAGGCGCCTGCCGCTCCTCCCGTGCCATCGGAGATAGACTTGCCACTCGCGCGGCCGCGCGGTTTTCTTCGTGCCGTGATTACCCCTTCACGTTGGCTTGCCGCCCTGCCGGCTTGGCGCGTGTCCCCGGCGCGGACGCTTTGTTTTCTTGTCCTTGGTGTCCTGCTGTCGTCCGCCCTGCGCGCCGACCCCGGGCTCTTCACCGCCCACACCGATATCGGCGCGCCGAAGCAGGCGGGTACCGTCGCTTACGACTCCGCGACCGGGACCTACACGGTCGGCGCCAGCGGGCAGAACATGTGGGCGAAGAACGACTCGTTTCATTATGTCTGGAAGCAGGTGGACGGGGACATCGCCCTCGCGGCGGACATCAGTTTCGTGGGCCAGAGTCCCGAGGCGCACCGGAAGGCCTGCCTGGTCATCCGGCAGACCCTCGATTCCGATTCGGCCTATGCGGATGCCGCCCTGCATGGCGACGGGCTCACGTCGCTGCAATTCCGCGGCGCGCCCGGTGACGTCACGCGCGAGGTCCAGAGCTCGGTCCCCGCGCCGCGCCGGCTCCAGATCGCGAGGATCGGCGACACGGTTTATCTGTCGCTCGCCGGGGCGGACGGCGTGCTGCACCCGTCCGGCTGCTCGGTGCGGCTGCCCTTCAAGGGACCGTTTTATATCGGGCTGGGCGTCTGTGCGCACAATGCGGATGCCTTTGAGACGGCGGTTTTCTCCAACGTTGAAATCGGCGCGCCGCCCGCCAGCGTGAAGGCTGTGCGCAGCTCCCTCGAAACCGTCACCATCGCCTCCGGCGACCGCCGCAGCGTCCATCACACGAACGAACTGATCGAGGCGCCCAACTGGACGCCGGACGGCCACGCGCTCTATTTCAACGGCGGCGGCCGCATCTACCGGCTGCCCCTCGCGGGGACGGCCACGCCCGAGCTCATCGACACCGGCTTCGCGGTGAAGTGCAACAACGACCACGGGCTCTCGCCCGACGGGTCGACGCTCGTGATCAGCGACCAGACCAAGGACGGCCATTCCCGGATCTACACGCTGCCGGCGGCCGGCGGTGCACCGAAGGAAATCACGCCCAAGGCGCCGTCCTACTGGCACGGCTGGTCGCCCGACGGGCAGACCCTGGCGTACTGCGCGCAGCGCGACGGCAAGTTCGGCATCTTCACCATTCCGGTTGCGGGTGGGGCGGAGAAACGTCTCACGATCACGGACGGGCTCGACGACGGCCCGGACTATTCGCCGGACGGAAAGTGGATCTATTTCAACTCCGACCGCACCGGCCGGATGCAAATCTGGCGGATGCACGCCGATGGTTCGGCGATGGAGCAGGTCACCAAGGACGAGTACAACAACTGGTTCGCGCACCCGTCGCCCGACGGCAAGTGGCTCGTGCTGCTCAGCTACGCACCGGACGTCAGCGGCCACCCGGCCGACAAGGATGTGATGCTCCGGCTCATGCCGGTGGCGGGCGGGGAGATCACCGTGCTGGTGAAACTCTTCGGCGGCCAGGGCACGATCAACGTGCCCTCGTGGTCGCCCGACAGCCTGAAGCTGGCGTACGTGCGCTACCAGCCGGTGAAGTAAGGCATGTCATTCTGAGCGAAGCGAAGAATCCAGTGGTTCGAGCATGATATCACATACGAAGCCGCTCTGGATCCTTCGCTCCACTCAGGATGGCAGACTGTTTCTGCAGCGCGCCCTGACTTTCATTTCCTTCCGACCATGCGCCGTTTCCTGACTATTACCTGCTGTTTTCTGCTGGCCTTCGCATCACTGCGCGCGACGGACCGACCCACATTGCCGTTGGGTTCCGCGCTGCCCGATTTCAAGCTGCCGGCGACCGACGGCCGCGACTACACGCCGGCGGATTTTGCCCAGGCCGAGCTGCTGGCGATCGTCTTCACCTGCGACCACTGCCCGACGGCGCAGGCCTACGAGGAGCGGCTGAAAAAACTGGTCACCGCCTACGGCGCGCGCGGCGTCGCCTTTCTGGCCATCAACCCCAACCACGCCGAGGCGGTCCGGCTCGACGAGATGGGCTACACCGACGTGGGGGATACCTTCGCGGAAATGAAAATCCGCGCGACGCACCACGCGTTCAACTTTCCCTACGCCGACGACGGACCCACGCAGGCGGTCGTCGAGCAATTCGGCGCGGTCGCCACGCCGCATGTCTTCATCTTCGACCGCAGCCGCCACCTGCGTTTCTCGGGCCGGATCGACGACTCCGAGCGCGAGGAACTGGCGACGCACCACGACACCCGCGACGCGCTTGAGGCGCTGCTCGCCGGCCGCGAACCGGCAGTGGCGCACACGAAGGTCTTTGGCTGCTCGATCAAGTGGAAGGAGAAGGCGGACGACAACCAGCGCTGGCGCGAGAAGGTGGCGCATGAGCCGGTGGCGCTCGCGCATGCCGATGCCGCGGCCCTGCGTGAACTGCGGGCCAACGCGGGCACCGGCAAGCTCCGGCTGATCAATGCCTGGGCGACGTGGTGCGGGCCATGCGTCGCGGAGTTCGACGAGCTGATCGAGCAGAACCTGCGCTTTCGGCACCGCGATTTTGAGCTGGTGACGCTGGCCGCGCAGTTTCCCGACGAGGAGCCCAAGGTGCGGAAATTTCTCCAGCAGCACCAGGCTTCGACGCGCAACCTGATCTTTGCCACCACGGACAAGTATGCGCTCATCGAGGCGCTGGATCCGGAGTGGGGTGGCGCGCTGCCCTACACCCTGCTGGTGGGGGCGGACGGCAAGGTGCTCTACCGCGAGACGGGCTCGCTCGATTTCCTCGCGTTGCGTCGTGCCATCGTTCCGGCGCTCAACGCCATCACGCCCTGGGGCGGGCTGAGCCCGACGAAGTGACGGGGGCGCCTACTTGCCCGCGGCCGGGATCGCCTCGGTGGTTTGCCGGGCGACGACCAGTTTTTCCTCGATGATGAGCAACGTGAGCACCTGGTAGGTGGTCGCCGGCGCGCCGGCCTTGGCGGCGGCGGGCTTGCGGTAGATCCAGCTCTCCGCCTTGCCGTTGGTGTGATCAATGACCGTGACCTCGGTGGGCTTGCCGAGCAGCTTGACGATCTGCGCGGCGGCCATGCCCGGCTCCAAGGTGACCGCCGGTGCGGCCGGCTTGTCGGTCGCGCCGAGGGCCGGGTGGCTGGCGCTGCCGAGCAGCACCAGCGCCAGGGAGAAACCTAGGAGGAGGCGGGATTTTGATCTCATGCTTTCAGTGGTGGATCCGGGACACGGCGCGACGGCCGGTTCAAGGCGCGCCCGGGCCCAGGTTCTTCGCGAGGAAGGACTCGATGCGGGAGTAGAGGTCAACCTTGTTGACCAGGTGGCGGACGCCATGGGCTTCGTTGAGGTAGGAAATGGTGTCGGAGGACCCGTGGCCGTGGTCCACGGTGGAGGCGAGGTCCTTGGCATCGCGGACCTGGGCGCTGGAATCATACTCGCTGTTGGAAATCAGCACGGCGGCCTTGATCTGGTCGGCGTGCTGCAACGGGGAGAAGCTGCTGAATTTCTCCGCTTCCTTCCGCGGGTCACCGAGCTTGAACAGCATGCGCGCGTAGGAGGAATCGGAGTACTGGTTCACCTTGCTGTCCTCCATGACACGGCCCCAGTCGACGACCGGCGAGACGGCCGCCACGCAGCGGAAGAGGCCCGGCTCGAACGCGGCGCAGGAGAGCGCGAGGTAGCCGCCGAAGCCGGTCCCGACCAGGCCCACGCGGCGCGCGTCGACCAGGCCGGCGGCGATGAGGGTCTTGGTGGCGTCGGTGACGTCGTCGCTCATCTTGCGGTAGGCCCACTCGTCCTCGGTGGGGAAAAGCCAGGTGGAGCCGGCCGAGCCGCGGTAGTTGGGCTGCAGCACCGCGTAGCCGCGGCTGGCGAAGAACTGCGCCTCGGCGTTGAAGCCCCAGGAATCGCGCCAGTCGGAACCGTCATGCGGCAGCACGACAAGGGGCGGCGGGTTCTGCTTCGTGGCGCCGGCGGGCATGGTGACGTACGCGTCGAGCTGGCGGCCGTCGCGGGTCTTGAATTTCACGATGCCGGACGACCGCATCCGCTTCGGGTCGATCCAGGGCGCGGAATTGCGGATCGTGCCCGCGGTGCGCTTTTGCAGGTCGACCCAGCTGTAGATGGGCGGCTGGCGGTCGGAGAAGGTGCTGATGAGCATCATTTTTCCGCCGATGTCCGTGCCCAGGATGCGGACCACCTGGCCCGGGAAGAGTCCGTCGACCAGCTTCTGCAGGGCGCGGTAGCCCTCGGAGAACCAGACGGTACGGGGCCCATTGCGCTCATAGGTCGCGCCCACGATCAGGTGCGACGCCGGATCGCGGTAGAGCCAGGCGTTGGCGTCGTAGTCCTTGTCCTGGATCAGGACGTCGAGCACCTTGCCGGTCGCGGCCTCCATGATCTGGAGCGGACGCGGCTTGCCGTCCTGGCGGGCGCCGAGGACGACGATTTCGCCGGGATTGTCGCCGGCGCCGACCACCTTGATTTCCTCGAGGTCGATGGGGCATTTCTCCCACTTGCCGCCGGCCAGCCGGTGCAGGGTCAGGTGCCCGTGCACCGCGGAAATGGCGTAGGCCAGCTCGCCTTCCTTGTCGGCGAAATAATTCTGATCAAAGCCCTCCGGGGTCTCCAGGGTCGGGTGCCGGACGGTGATGTGGTGCGTGTTGCTCTCCGCGGCCTCGTCCAGCTGGCGCTGGTCCGGGTAGTCGCCGCTCGGGTCGAGCAGCTTCCCGGTCTCAATCGTGGCGTCCAGCGTCACGACCTCGCCGTATTTGCCGGTGTTCATGGTGTTGGCGCCCATGTGGGCGAGCGGATGCGTGCGGTCGGCCGGCGGGATCGCGAGCAGGGAGGCCCCGACATTCTGCAGCAGGGGATAGGACCGGTGCAGGGCGCCAATCTCGCCTGCGCACAGCATCGTCATGCCGGTCTTGCGCGCATTGATCTGGTAGACGTAACGCGTCTCGTTCAGCCAGGATACCATGTCGATGTCGGTGTCGCCGCGGGCGCCCTTGCTCTCGATCTTCTGCGTGGCGAGGTCGTAGATGATCAGCCCGGTGTTGTCGCCGTCGCCCGCCACGATGGCGCCGACATGGGTGCCGGAAAGATTGAGGACCGGGTCCTGAATCAGCCGGGGCCGGAAGAAGTCGACGATCGGGATCTGCTCCGTGGCCGGGACCGGCGTCATGCGGTCGAGGTCCAGCTTGTCGGCGGCCGTCAGGCCGAGCGTTAGGGTGGCGCCAAGGACCAGCAGCGCGGCGCGTTGAACGGTTCTACAGGAGGGCATGGTGAATCTGGTTGAGGGGTGAACGAGAATAGGGCCTGCAACCTGCGCGGTGAGGCAGGACCAAGAATCAGGACATTAAGTTTTCCGGCGACCCGCAAGTCTGGATCACCGGCATATCTTGCTCAAACCGCACCCAATCCCTGCAGCAGCCCGCGGATGTAGCCGACGGATTCGGCGAGGCCGGGGACGGGGTCGTTCGGGTCCTTTTCGTACTCGAACCACGCGGTGCCGTTATAACCGGTTGCCAGCAGGGCGGTGAGAATCGCACGTTGGTCGAGCCGGCCGCGGCCGATCTCGACCGGGTCGTCCTTGCCGCCCACCGGGGCCACGATGTCCTTCAGGTGCACATCGTAGAGCCGGTCGCGGTAGCGGCGGATCACGCCGACCGGATCGATCCCGGAGCGCGCGCTGTGTCCGACGTCGAGGCACAGCCCGATCCGCGGATCGAGCGGGGCGATGGCGCGCCAGACCTCGTCGGGCGACGGCCAGCTCTTGTCCTCGGGGCCGTGATTGTGGATCGCGGCGCGCAGGTCGTATTCCTTCACCAGCCGCTCCAGCAGCGGCAGCGCGGCCGGTTCCGGGCTGCAGCTGAACAGCGGCACGCCCAGCGCGCAGGCGTAGTCGAACAGGCGGCGCATCGCGGGTTCGTCATTCTTGAGGTAGAGCACCCCGCAGCAGCCCACGGTGATGCCCGCAGCCTTGATTTTCTGCGCGACGGCCTGCCAGGCGGGCGGGGAATTCTCCCACGGCGAATGCGCGCGGAAGAGCGAGACGCGGTCGAGGCCGACGCGATGCACGGCGGCGAGGGCGTCGGCGAGCGGCAGGCTCTTCAGGGTGACGGTGGCGACGCCCAGTTGGAAGGCGGCCTTGGGGGAAGGTGAGCCGGCGGCGGTTTCCGCGGCCCGGCCCAGGCTCCCCGCGAGCGGCAGGCCGATTCCGGCCAGCGCGAGTTGTTTCAGGGCGGTGCGACGGGTGAGGGGAGCGGACATGGGGGCAGGGGTTGAGCGGAATTTTCCAATCGGTTCACCACAGAACACACGGAACACACAGAAAATGAGCTGACTTTTTCAGAGAAACAAACGGGGAAAAATATCTTCCCCAAATTCCCCGCCATTCTCTCCTGCCGGAGATTTCATTCGGTGTGTTCGGTGTATTCTGTGGTTAATCTCTCCGTGTTCTAAACGTTCGGGCTGCTCAGACCTATCCGCTTCCCGGTCAGATCAGGCCGAGGTGCCGCAGCGCCTCGGGGGTCGGCCCCTTGAACTCGGCCTGCGGGGTGTTGCCGATGTAGCCGATGTCCTTCATGCCGGCCGGCGTGCTGTAGAAACCGCCGGCGGTGAGATCGCGGAACCGCGCGAAGAACTTGGCGGCGTCGGCCAGCCCGGGCTTCGCATCCGGCGCGTGGCAGATGTCGTCGCAGATGGCCGCGACCTGGTGGTCGTCGAGGTCGGCGAAGGATTTGCCGGAGCGGCGCTGCGCCTCTTGTTCGATCCAGTCCAGGCCGTCGAGGACGGGCGAGCGGTCCTTCTGCTGGTCGGCGTAGGGCGCGCTGATCCACTCGTCGATGAAGTCGGGCACGCCCGCGGCCGCGGCGCTCGGCGTCGCGCCCTCGGCGGGGATGATCGCAGCGCACAGGGCCGCGGCGGTGCGGCGCTGGGTCGCGCTGAACGTGAGTGGCCAGAGTTCGCCGGGCTTGTATTCCCGGCCCAGGTCCGGGTCGGTGCCGTAGGGTTTGGCGGCCGGCGCGGTGGCGCCCAGGGCGGCGAAGGCGGGGCGGCCGATGACGGCGGCGGTGGCGGCGGCGCCGAGCATCCACTTGAGGGCGGTGCGGCGGTCGAGGCGGGGATGGTCGTGGCGGCTCATGTCAGATATTTCCTTTCTTCATCTCGGCGAGGAGGTGGTCGCAGGCGCGCCAGGCCAGCGCCATGATGGTGAGGGTGGGGTTCTTGTCGGCGTTGGAGGCGAAGGGCGCGCCGTCGGTGAGGTAGAGGTTCTTCACGTCCCAGGTGTGGCCCCAGGGATTCGTGACGGATTTCTGCGGATCGGCGCCGATCATCGCGCCGCCGACCTCGTGGATGATGCGGCCGCCCTTCTCAATGACCTGGTTGCCCGCGCGGTGGCGGGTGGGATTCGGCCCGAGGACCTTGCCGCCCATCGTCGTGATGATGTCGGCGAAGGTCTTGACCATGTGCTCCGCCTGGCGGGTCTCGTGCTCGGACCACTTCCAGGTGAAGCGCAGGACGGGGATGCCCCACTTGTCCTTCACGACCGGGTCGAGTTCGCAGTAGGAATCGGCGTTGGGAATCATTTCGCCGCGGCCGGAGAAGCCCATGTAGGTGCCGTAGTAGCGGCGGGCGTCCTCCTTGAACTTCCGGCCGTAGCTGCCGCGGGTGAAATGCTCGAGGCCCGACCCGGTGCCCATGCCGGGCATTTCGCGGCCGGAGCCGAACTCGATGTGATAGCCGCGCGCGAAGCCGAGCTTGCCGGCGAGTTGCTCCTGGTAGAGCCACCACGGCGTGTAGACGTGGCCGCCGCCGGCGCCGTCCTCGTTGTGGGGCGGCAGGTTCTCGAGCGCCGGAATCTGGCCGCTGAGGCTGGCGCCCACGGTGTCCATGATGTACTTGCCCACGAGGCCGCTGGAGTTGGCGAGGCCCTGCGGAAATTGCGCGGACTTGGAGTTCAGCAAAACGCGGACCGTTTCGCACGCGCTGGCGGCGAGCACGACGGCGCGGGCCTTCACGCGGTGTTCCTGGCCGGTGGTCTTGTCGGTGAAGATCACGCCGTCGGCGAGGCCCTTGGCGTTGAGGGTGACCTCGCGGGCCATGGCGTTGGGCAGGATCTCGAGGTTGCCCGTGTTCAGGGCGGGCGGCAGATGGACCGTCGTCGACTGGTAATTGGCTCGGATCGCACAACCGCGGCCGCAGGGCGTGGCCCAGAAGCAGGCGGCGCGTTCGCTCATGGCCTTGGCCAGGGCGCGCTGGGCCGCCGGGTTGTTCGGGTGGAGTCGGGCGGGCAGGCGCTCGCTGTCCTGCCGCTGTGTGAGCACGGCGCGGTGGATCGGGAGCACCGGGATGCCGATTTCCTTCATCCGCTTGCGGGCGAGCTGTTCGCCGGCGCGGGCGAGGGGCGGCGGCTGCAGCACGCCGTCGGGTGAGTCCGGCGTGTTCTCCAGGCCGTTGTTTTCCCCGTAGACGCCGATGAGCAGCTCGACCTTGTCGTAATAGGGCGCGATCTCCTCGTAGGTGAAGGGCCAGTCGAACCCGTGGCCGTCGCGGGTGAAGCCCTTGAAATCATACGGGCCGTTGCGCAGCGCGATGCGGCCCCAGTGGTTGGTGCGGCCGCCGAGCATGCGCGCGCGCCACCACTCGAAGTGCTGCGCCGGATCCGCCGAGGCCTGCGTGTACGGTTCGCCCGGCACCTGCCAGCCGCCGTCGATGGTGGCGTCATGGAAGCCGAACGGCTTGTCCGGGGTGCCGACGCCGCGCAGGGGCGCGACGGAGTTGTCCTGGAACATCGGCGTTTCCTTCACGGGGTCGTAGTCGCGGCCGGCCTCGAGCATGAGGACCTTGGCGCCGTCCATCGTGAGGGTGTAGGCGGCCTGGCCGCCGCCGGCGCCGGAGCCGATCACGATCACATCATACTCGGGCTTGGCCTGATTCGCGGAAATAATGGGCATAACAAAGCGGGTTGGGCGGAACGGGGCGTGGGTTGGGATTTTGTCCGGCCGGAGCAACCGGGCGCCGGACCGGCCCGGCGCGGGGCTACAGCTTCAGCGCGCGCAGGTAGGCGAGGCTGGCGGGCACATTCTCGAGCGGGGCGGTGGTCTCGTCCTCGATGAAATAGTACGTCACGCCGATCTTCTCGGCCGTGCCGATGACCGCGCGCCAGTCGATCTGGCCCGTGCCCACGCTGACGTTGTCGGTGGCCGGCGCACTGCCGGTCGGCGAGCCGGTGGGGGCGCCCTTGCGGATATCCTTCACGTGCAGCGCCACCCAGCGGGTGGAATATTTTTGCAGCAGCTTCACCGGGTCGCCGCCGGCGTGGAAGGCCCAGAACACATCCATCTCGTAGCACACGTCCGCCGGGTTGGTGGCCTTGATCAGGTCGTCCAGCAGCGTCTCGCCGGCGGTGCCGCTCGGGACGAATTCATAACCGTGCGGGTGGTAGCCGAAGCGGAGCCCCGCGGCGCTGAAGGCGGCGCCCCATTTGTTGAAGTTCGCGACGGCCTCGCGCATCTTGGCGGCATCGAAGGCGCTCTCGTGGGGGATCCACGGGCAGATGACAAACTTGGCGCCGAGGATCTTGGCGTCGCGGATGACGGCCGGCAGATCCTTGGTCATTTGCTCGTACGAGGCGTGCACGCTCGGCACGGTGAGGCCGCGCGCGTCGAACTCGGCGCGGACCTGCGTGGCGGTCGGGCCCGTGGCGCTGACGCCGCCCTCGACCTCCGTGAAGCCCCAGCCCTTGATCAGGTCCAGGGAAGGCGGCAGGCCCTTGGCCATGGTCTGCGCATGGAGGCTCCAGAGCTGGATGCCGAGGTGATCGTGAAAGTCAGCGCGGGCCGTGACGACCAGCAGCGTGGCGGTGACCAGGAGCGAGGGGAACCGGAGGTAGGATTTTAACATGGGGGTGGGGGAAGAGGCTTAATTTGCACCCGATCGGCGCGACCGTCCATCCCTTATTGCCCGCGGCCGGCGTTTCCCGGCCGGCGGCTGCCCCGGGTTTCGGCGCTTGCCCCGGCCGGGTCTGGTGGAATTATCCCGCCATGCAAAAACTCCTCGGCCTGGTGCTCGTTATCATCGGTGGTGCGCTGATTTTCCAGGGTTTCTCGCGCCGGAATTCCCTGGTGGGCGACGTGGCCGAGGTGACGACCAAGGTGGCCAACAAGGTCGACGGCGGCACGCGGGTGCCGGAGCATGTCTATTACCTCGGGGGCGGCGTGCTGCTTGTGCTGGCCGGCGCCGGGCTCGCCCTGCGCAAGGCGCCCTGACCGGCCGCGGCTACTTCAGCGCGTTGATCATCTTGTCGACCAAAATGCGGGCGGACCGCTCGTCGTTGTTGTCGTCCGCGACCAGCTTGCCGTCGGGACCATAGATCGTGAAGTGCGGGATGGATTGCAGCTCGTACTGCTTGGCGACGGGGGACTCCCAGTCGATTTTATGAAACATGGGCCGGTTGATATCGACCTTCACGACCGCCACCTCGTCCCGCTGCTCATGCAGCAGGTAGAGCGGCTCATCGTAGCCGCGGCAGGGCGGGCAATACTCGCTGGTGAAATCAAAGATGGTGAACTTGCCCGGCACGAGAAAGTCGGTGAGTTCGACCCGCTCACCCTGCGAGATGCGCAGGGGCTTGGCCGCCTTCACGTGGGTGCCGGCCGCGAACGCGGACAGACCCAGGGAGAAACAGCAGGCGAGCGCAAAAAGGATCCGCACGGAGGGCAGTCGGGTCGTGGTCATCGCCTTCCAGAAGCATCCTCCGGGCTTTTATTACGCAATGTTTTTCGCCGGCGGGCGGCGGCCCCGGCCGGGTGGGCGCGGTTTCCGGCCTCTACGGACGGCATTTCTCTCATATCGCCTTGGCCCGGGGGCGTTTGGCGCTAAATTTGCCCGCCCGGAGGCCGATAATAGGGCCGTGAGTGACTCCTTATCCCAGCAGACCCTTCAGCGGGCCAGCTCAGCACTGCTGTCCAACCCGATCGCCTGTCTGCCGGAGATCGTGAAGTTGATGCGCACCCTTTCGGGCAATTCCGGACACGTGTCTGTTTCCGAACTGGCCGAGGTCATCCAAAAGGACGCCGCCGTCCTCGCCAAGGTCATCGGCGCGGCCAACACCATCGGCTATAACCCCAACGCCGCGCCCATTTCCAGCATCCACCAGGCGATTCACGTGATCGGTTACGAACGCATCCGGTCGCTGGCGATGTCGCTCATGCTGATCGAGCAGTCCTCGCGCAGCCAGAGTTCGGACGAGCAGCGCGAGATGGCGGCCCAGGCGCTGACCGCCGGCTGCCTCGCGCACAAGCTGGCGGGCACGCGCCTGCGCATGGATCCCGAGCAGGCGTTTGTCTGCGCCTCGCTGCGCAACTTCGGCCGCATTGTCATGGTGACGTGCATGCTCGACGACTACCGCAGCGCCCGGAAGCTGGCCGGGGTCCGGCCGGACGACGAGGCCTACCGGGAGATCTTCGGTCTCACGCCGCTCGAGCTCGGCTATGAGCTGCTGAAGGCGGCCAATCTCCCGGAGGACATCCTGGCGGCCCTGCGCGCGCTGCCCCCGGGAGGCGCTCGCCGTGCTCGATACCAAGCCCGACGCGCAAATGCTCATGGTGGCGGATTTCTCGGCGCGACTCGCCAGCCTGACGCTGGCCGACAATCTCCCGGCCGAGGAATTCATGGCCCGCGTGAAGGAACTGGCCGCAGCCTTTGAAACCAATTTCCCGCATATCGGCGCGGAGATTCCCGACCTCGTCGCCGCCGCCGGCCAGCAGCTGGATTATTACGTGCGCACCTTCCGGCTGAAGAGCCTGCCGACGAAAAGCCTGCACCGGTTGAAACAACGGCGCCAGGCCTTTGCCGCCACGGCCGCGGCCGGCAGTGCCCCGGCAACGGCGGCGCCCGGCGACGCCGGCCCGGGCACCACGCCGCCCATGAGTGCCGGCGGACTGCCGCTGACCGATGCCATTTCGACGACGCAGGCGGTCGGGACCACCGCGACGCCTTACCCGGTTTCCGCCAACCCGGTCCCGGCGACCGCGACGGTCAGTGATCCGCCCATCGGGTCGGCCGCAGCCCCGCTGGGGAAAGCCTCGCCGGCCGCGGCCCCGCCGCGGCCGCAGGAGTGGGGCGTGCATCTTACCCGCGTGAACGGCCTGATCAGCCAGGCCGGCGCCTCGCCCGATCATATTTTCGCCGCCGTCATCCAGGCGGTCTGCCACATCATGAGTGCGCCGGAGGGCCTCCTGTTCATCGGGCCGCGCGACCAGCACTACTATAACCTGGCGCACGGCAGCGGCGGGTTGTTCAAGTCGCTCGGCGCCCGGGCCCGGATCGATGCGCGCGACCGGACCGTCCTCGGAGTCTGCCTGCTGCGGAAGGAGAACATCATGATCCACCACGCCCACGACCCGAAGATCCTCCCGTACGTTCCCGACTGGCTGAAGGAGCACCGCGGGCTCGGGGCCTACGCGCTGCTGCCGCTCTTCAAGGAGCAGCGGGCGCACGGCGTGATGCTCGTGGGCTGGCCCGAGGCCCGGCAGATCGAGCTCACCGGCGAGCAGGTGAAGTTCATCCGGTCGTTGCTCGCGATGGCGTGCGACAGCTGCCGCCGGTTCACGCACTGAGTGCGCGGCGCCTCACAGGATCGCCGCCGCCCATGGTGGCAGCTCCAGCCGTTGGCGCGGGCCATGGTCCGCCAGGACCTTGTGCAGCCACGGGCGCGTGCAGCTGAAGGCGGTCGCGCGGAGGAATTTCTTCTCCCCCTCGGTCTCCAACACATAATTTTCAATCCGGACGGTGATGGGTGAGGTCTCGCCCTCCAGGAGGCAGGAGACCTCGAGGGTTTTCTGGCGCGAGTCGATGCGGAGGTCCTGCACCTTGCCGTAACGGGCGATCAGCGTGTTCGCCCAGGCCTGGGCGGCGCGGCTGGCGACGGCATCTTTGGCGGCGTTGAGCATAAGGGGGGGCGGGTTGATATGAATTTCGAGGCTCGTACCCGTAGCGGCCGGCAACACGAAATCGTAAATGTCCCAGGTTAGGAAACGTAATCCGGGGGCGTGGTTCCCCGGAAAGCCCGGCGGCTCAACCCGGCCGGGTGAAAATTGCGGTACGCGCGAGACCGGCGGTCAAAATAAGGGTCATTAGGGATGTCGGCTGCCACCGCGCTGGATTCCAGGGCGGGCGGCTGAATCCTCGCATGAAATTCTCCGCCTCCCACCTCGCGCGTTACCGGCAGATCGTCGCGCTGCTTTGGAAATACGGCCGCTCCGACCTGGCGCAGCAGATGAGCGCCGAGGAAGGGTTTGGCGTCGACAGTCTCCCGTCTGCCCCCGGCTCCGCGGCGGAGGGTGCTCCGGCGGCCGCCGGTGCGGCGTCGCCGGAACACCTGGCCGACGACCTGGAGGCGATGGGCCCGACGTACGTGAAGCTGGGGCAGGTGCTCGCCGGCCGGCCGGATCTGCTGCCCGATTCCTACCGGTCGGCGCTCGCGCGGCTGCAGGACAAGGTGAAGCCGTTTCCGTACGCGGAGGTCGAGGAGATCGTGATGGCCGAGCTGGGCGTCAGGATCTCGAAGGCGTTCTCCCGTTTTGACATCGAGCCGCTCGCCGCCGCCTCGCTCGGGCAGGTGCACCGCGCGGCGCTGCGCGACGGCCGGGCGGTGGTGGTGAAGGTGCAGCGGCCGAACATCCGCCGGCAGATCGCCGATGACTTCGAGGTGCTGGAGCAGATCGCGGGCTTCCTCGACGCCCACACGGCGATCGGCCGCCGCCACCGTTTCCTGGTGATCCTCCAGGAATTCCGCCTGACGATCCAGCAGGAGCTCAATTACGAGCGCGAGGCGCACAACCTCGTCGCGCTCGGCCGCAACCTCCGCGATTTCAAGCTCATCCAGGTGCCGCAGCCCGTGCCGGATTATTCGACGCGGTCGGTGCTGACCATGGACGAGGTGCAGGGGCGGAAGATCACCGCGCTCGGTCCGCTGGACCTGCTCGACCTGCACGGCGCGCCGCTGGCGGAGGAACTGTTCAAGGCCTACCTGCAGCAGGTGCTGCTCGACGGGCTGTTTCACGCCGACCCGCATCCGGGCAACGTCTTCGTCACGAACGACGGCCGCCTCGCCCTCATCGACCTCGGGATGGTGGGCCACACGGCGCCCGCCATGCAGGAAAACCTGCTGAAGATCCTGCTGGCGATCGGCGAGGGCAACGGCGAGGCCGTGGCGGAAATCGCTATCCGCATGAGCGAGAAGCTCGACGAGTTCACCGCGCCCGAGTTTCGCCGGCGCATCACGCAGCTGGTGGCGTTGCGGCGGGACCAGGGCCTGGAGCAGCTCAATGTCGGCCGTTCCCTCCTCGAGGTGGGCGGCATCGCGCAGGAGAACGCGCTCATCGTCCCCAGCGAACTGGTGCTGCTGGGCAAGACCATGCTGCAGCTGGACGAGGTCGGCCGGATCCTCGACCCGGCGTTCGACACCAACGCGTCCATCCGCCGCCATGCCGCCGCGCTGATGGTCCGGCGCGTGGGCAAGGATCTCACGCAGGGCAGCGTCTACAGCGCCGTGCTCGAGATGAAGGATTTCACCTCGGGCCTGCCTTCCCGCGTCAACCGGATCATGGACATGGCCACCAACTCCGAGCTGGAGGTGAAGGTGAAGGCCACCGACGCGAAGATGGTGATGGACGGCATGGAGAAGATCGCGAACCGCATCACCACCGGCATCGTCCTGGCCGGCCTGATCGTCGGCGCCTCGCTCCTGATGCGGGTCGCGACGCCGTTCCAGCTGTTCGGCTTTCCCGGGCTGGCGATCCTCTGTTACCTGGCGGCCGCGACCGGGAGCTTCTGGCTCGTGATCAGCATCTTTGTCCACGACTACCAGAGCCGGAAGAAATATCCGCACTGAACAACCGGGAAACCCATTCGACCACCCGGTCAATCAATTCGGCGCGCGCCCTTCCTCACGTCTGCTTCAACCCCAACCCACGTTCGTCATGTCCCACCTGATTCCACTCCTGCCGATCGCGGCGATCGGTTATTCAATCCTCTACATGATTTTTGGCGGCGGCCTGTTTGGCGCCGTGGTCATTTTCGTCATCGCGAAAATATTCCGCAAGTAGCGCCCGGTCGCGCGCTCACTTGAGCAGCTCGCGCAAATCCGCGAGCCCGAGCTTTGCCGCCGCGGCGTCGCTGGCCTCGAACACATCCGCGAGCAGCGCCCGCTTGGTGTCCTGCAGCGCCATGACCTTTTCCTCGACGGTGCCGGTGCAGATCAGCCGGTAGCTGGTCACGACCTTCGTCTGCCCGATGCGGTGCGTGCGGTCCGTCGCCTGCGCCTCCGCCGCCGGGTTCCACCACGGGTCGTAGTGCACGACCACATCCGCGCCGGTGAGGTTCAGGCCCGTGCCGCCGGCCTTAAGTGAAATGAGGAACACCGGGACCCGGTCGTCGGCCTGGAAGCGGTCCACCGCGGCCTGCCGCGCCTTCGCCGTCATGCCGCCGTCGAGGTAGCAGAACGCCACGCCCTGCGCCTCCAGTTCCGCGCGCAGCAGCGCAAGCAGCGAGGTGAACTGCGAGAACACCAGCATGCGGTGCCCCTCGTCGATGCTCTCGGCGAGCAGCTCGCGGAAGGCCTCGAGCTTGGCGGAGTCGGCCGTCTCGTCCTGGAGCAGCCGCGGGTCGCAGCAGATCTGGCGCAGCCGCAGCAGCTGGGTCAGCGTGGCCAGGTGCAGCGCGCCCTCGGAGGCGCCCGTGGCGGCGAGCCGGTAGAGTTCCTGCTCGGATTTTTCCTGCATCCGGCGGTAGAGCGCCGCCTGCGCGGGCGTCGGTTCGCAGTAGATGACCTGCTCGATCTTTTCCGGCAGCTCGGGCGCGACCGCGAGCTTGGTGCGGCGGAGAATGTACGGCGCGGTCTGGATCCGCAGGCGCTCGTCGTACCACGCGCGGTCGCCGCCGCGCACGCCCGCCGGCACCGGGGCGAGGAAACCGGGCATCAGGTACTCGAAGAGCGAGCGCAGGTCGTCGAGCGAGTTTTCCAGCGGCGTGCCCGTCAGCAGGAAGCGGCCGCGGCCGCGCAGCGTCCGCAGCGACTGCGCGGCCTGCGTGCGGCGGTTCTTCAGGTGCTGGGCCTCGTCGGCGAGGATGACATCGAACTCGATCGCGGCGAAGAGCTCGTCGTCCCGCGTCAGCGTGCCGTACGACGTGATGATCAGGTCGTGCCCGGCGAAAGCCGCGGCCGTCTCGTGCCGCGCGCCGCCGTGGTGGACGAGCACGGCGAGCTGCGGGGTGAACCGCGCCGCCTCGCGCCGCCAGTTTTCCATCAGCGACGCCGGGCAGACGACGAGCGCGGGCAGGCGCGCATCGGCCGCCGCCCCGCGTGCCGACGGCGGGCGCGCGTGCCGGGCGGCCAGCAGCGCGAGGGCCTGCAGGGTTTTGCCGAGGCCCATTTCATCCGCGAGAATGCCGCCGAGCTGCTGGCCGTAAAGGTACCAGAGCCA
The DNA here is from genome assembly GCA_903898675.1 of uncultured Verrucomicrobiota bacterium. Classification (GTDB taxonomy): domain Bacteria; phylum Verrucomicrobiota; class Verrucomicrobiia; order Opitutales; family Opitutaceae; genus Lacunisphaera. The sequence goes on along the minus strand of CAIUGM010000022.1, from coordinate 7,308 downwards.
CGCGACCCCGAGCCTCTGGTAGGGCCGCAGCACCGCCGTCAGCGCCGCGGGCACCGGCGCCGGCGTGAGCGTGGCGAGCTGGTGCAGCGCGGTACTGCGTGCACGCCAGGTCTCGGGGGGCTGGAAGTGCGGCGCCGCCCCGGCGAGGATCTCCTGCACCTCGGCGACGCGTGCGCGGACAATGCGGTGCTGCCGGCGCAGGCCGCCCGGCGCCTCGGGTGCGCCCGCGAGCGCCTGGTGCGCCGCCTGCAACTGCGCGAGGCGGACGGGATCGACGAGGTAGATGCCCTGGCCGCTTTCGATGTAGCTGCGGCTGGTGTTCACCGCGTTGAGGATTTCCAGCTCGGTGGCCTCCCCGGCCTGCAGGCCGAGGGTCACGTCGTAGCCGTCGCCCTGTTCCTTGACCACGGCGTCCATCCCGACCGGCCGGATGTGCGCGGTGTTGCGCTCGAAATTCTCGGTGAACTCCGCCCCGTGCTGCTCGCGCAGCTCGGTGCCGTGGGTCGCGAGGAAATTCAGGGCCTTGTGCCGGTTGCGCAGCCAGAACTTGCCGTTGGTCGGCTCGAGGATGAAGCCGGTGCGGCGCAGCAGCTCCCAGATTTCCTGGTAATTGTCGGCGTCGCGCGAAGGCAGGGTGATGGCGAGGAAATGCTCGGAGCCGTCGACGGTCATGGGCTTCCACTCGTCGGATTCACGGGCGCGGGCCCGGCCGGCGGGCGGGGCGGCCGGCGCCGGTGCCGCGGGGTTTGCCGCGGACGGGGCGCTGAGATGCTCATCGACGCCCGCGAGGTCCGCGCCGTTCCAGGCGATGGGCGTCGCCGGCCGGTTGATCCAGAAAAACACCGGCTGGCCGGCGAGGGCGTCGGTCAGCTCGCCCAGCTGCGCGCGCGTGAGCTGCAGGAAGGAGACCGGCACGGGCCTGGCCCCGATCCGTTGCAGGACCGCCAGGCCGGCCATCAGCGCGGGCGGCGGCGGGGCGGCGAGGTCGAGTTCCAGCCGGACCGCAATCGCATCCCGCTGGGCGGCGACCGTGAGGTTGGGGGGCAGGAGAAGGCGGAGCATGGCGGCGAAAACGGACGCAGGCAGTTGAACCACTAATCCGCACGAATCGACACTAATGAAACCGGAGCCGGATTTCCCCTCGCGTCGGACGCACGGGTTCCTCTACTCCTAAACGATGGCCAACGCCCCGCTCACTCCGACCAAACCGCAACGCGACCAGTCCTGCCCCTGCGGCAGCGGCAAACTGTTCGGGGATTGCTGCGAGCCGGTCATCTCCGGCGCCCGGCTGGCGGTGACCGCCGAGCAGCTGATGCGCGCCCGGTTCACGGCGCACGTGACCTACGACACGCTCTTCCTGCACCGCACCTACCGGCCGACCTCGAAGCAGAAATTCATACAGGATCCCGAGGTACCGACGCTCCAGTGGAAAAAACTCGTGGTGCATGCACACGACGTCGGCCCCAACCCGGACACGGCGTACGTGACCTTCACCGCCTATGGCGAGGAGCAGGGCGTCGAGCAGGTGCTCGAGGAAAAGGCCGAGTTTGTCCGGCAGGACGGCGCTTGGATCTACACCCGCGCCGTGCGCGAGGGGCCGGTGCCGTACAAGGCCGCCGCGCCCAAGCCCGGCCGGAACGACCCGTGCCCGTGCGGCAGCGGCAAGAAGTACAAGCACTGCTGCCTGCTGAAGGCGTAAGCGGTAAGGTGGAACCCGGCCTTCCCGCTCAGCGCGCCGCGGAATACTTCGCCCAGTTGCGCACCCACTCGCGGGCGAGGCGGCCGGACGCGGTGAGTTCCTTGGCCGTCCACCCACCCTGGGCGGTGGCCCCGGGCACGATGATCGCGGCGGTCTCGGCCTTGTCGTAGATCGCCCAGTTGCAGTGGCTCAGCTGCCACTGGCGCATGAATTCCATCCAGACCCGGGTTGACTCGACGTCGACCGGGCCGGCGCCGGAGGCGTCGCAGGTGCCCCATTCGGTGACGAACAACGGCAGGCCCTTGTTCATGGCGACGACGGCCTTGTCGCGCAGTTCCTGCTTATGGGTGCCGGCGTAGAAGTGCAGGGTGTAGGCGATGTTCTCCGCCTTGATCGGATCGGCGGCGGCGACGTCGACGTCCTGCGACCAGTTGGGCGTGCCGACGATGATCAGGTTGTCGGGATCGATCGCGCGGATGGCCGCGATGACGGTCTCGGCGTAGGGCTTCACGTCCCGGGCCCAGGTCAGGCCCTTGATCGGCTCATTGAAGATCTCGTACATCACATTCGCCCGGTGGCCGTATTTGCGGGCCATCTCCTGGAAGAAGGCGACCGCGAGCGCGGTGTGCTCGTTGGCGTGATGGTCGTGCCAGTCGATCAGGACGTAGAGGTCGGCGGCGATGGCGGCGTCGACCACGGCGCAGACCCGCGCCTTCTCCCTTGCGGGATGGCCGAGGTAACCGGTGGGATCGAGTCCCAGCGCGGCGCGGACGAGGCCGGCCTTCCAGTCCTCCTGCAGCCAGTTCACGACCTTCGCGTTGTAGTACGGCGCCGCCTCCCACTGGCTCCAGCCAAAGCTGACGCCGGCCAGGCTCACCGCCTGGCCGTCGGCGCCGACGAGCTTGTTGCCCTCCACGCGCAGCAACCCGTGCTGGGTGACGATGCCCGGGCTCGCGGCGGCCAGGCCGGGGGAGAGCAGGAGGGCGGCGGCGAGCAGGGCGAGGATCCGGCGGGGGTAAGGCACGGAAGACACCTAGCACGGATGGTGGCCATGGCTAGAGTGAAACAGCGCCGGGCAAAACGGGGGACCCCAAAAATCAAGTCGCAGGCATGTCATTCTTCGCGGTGCCCAGGATGACAATCATTCTGAAAACGTCCCCCGGCGGCCGACACGGAGCATTGACTCGCGCGCCGGCGTGGCATGCCATCGCGGCAACTTCTCCACCATGAGTACCCCTTCCCGCTACGAAGACGAAATTGTCATTTCCTGGGCCGAGCTGCACCGCGATGCGCGCTACCTGTCGGAGCTGTTGCACAAGATCGGCACGTGGAAGGGGATCATCGCCATCACCCGCGGCGGCCTCGTGCCGGCGGCGCTGGTGGCGCGCGAGCTGGAGATCCGGGTGGTCGACACCATCTGTGTCGCGAGCTACGGCGCGGGCCCGGCGGGCGGCGCGGCGCAGTCGCAGGGCTCGATCCAGGTGCTCAAGGGCGTGGCGGGCGATGGCGACGGGTTCCTGCTGATCGACGACCTGGTGGACACCGGCAAGACCGCGCAGTTTGTCCGGCAGCTGCTGCCCAAGGCGCATTTCGCCACGCTTTACGCCAAGCCCGCGGGCCGGCCGATCGTCGACACCTGCGTGAAGGAGTTCAAGCAGAGCAAGTGGATCTTCTTCCCGTGGGACATCGACTACACCTTCGTCAAGACGATCAAGGACGGCGGCCGCGCCACGGGCGGCGGACAGTGACAAATTAAGTCAGCCGTAGGGCCGGCAAGCGCTGCCCTGCCACAAGACGTCAACGCGTTCCGTCCTTACGGCTCGACCATCACCGGCAGGCCGGTCCAGGCGAGGGCGAGCAGGGTGCGGGCGTCCCAGTTGGCGAGGCGGAAGCAGCCGTGCGATTCCGTGCGGCCGACCTTCTCGGGCTCGGGCGTGCCGTGGATGCCGTAGCCGGTCCGGTCGAGTCCGATCCACGCGACGCCGACGGGGTTGTTGGGGCCGGGTGGCAAAATGAGTTTGCGGCCGAGTTCCTTGGCCTCGGCGGACTCGGGGAAAACCTCGGGGTCGAACGTGTAGTTCGGGTCCGGAATGACGACCGTGACATGCAGTTCGCCGACAGGACGCTTCTCGACGTTGCGGGCGATGCTCACGGGAAAGTGGGCGATCACGCGGCCCGTGTCGTCGGTGGCCTCGAGCTCGTGCGCGGCGAGGTGGATCTGCAACTGCGCCGCGTGTCCGGCGATGGCCGCGTGCTCGACCGCGGGCACCTTGATCGTCGCGCCGGGCAGGAGCGCGTCCCAGTCGAGGCCGGGGTTGATTTTTTTCAAGAAATTGGGACTGGCATGGTGCTGCTCGGCCACCAGCTCAAGCACGCTCGCGTAGGCCAGCGCCGTCTGCTCGGACTTGCCGAGCCACGTATCGGCGACCGGCTGGAGGGAGCCGCGCTCCTCGGCCGTGAGCACATGCAGCATCAGCGCCGGTGCGGTGAGCAGGAGATTTTCGCGCGTGACCTGGTCCAGTTCCCCGTTTTCGCGCAGCCCGGTGTTGCGCTGGAAGGCGCGGAGGGCCGCGGCGGATTGCGCACCGCGCACGCCGTCGATCGAGCCGCTGGAGAAACCGCGGCGCGCCAGCTCGACCTGGGCCTCGAGCCAGTTCTCGACCGGGCGCAGGTTTTCCGGGGCCGGCGGGGTCATGGATTCCGGTTCTTCCGCCGGGGCCGCCACGGTGTCGGCCGGGTCGGGCGGGACCTCGCTCTGGGCCGGATCGGGGGCTGCTGCCCCGGTTTGGGCGCGGACCGTCCCGCCCGCGGCGAACGCGAGCAGACAGAGCAGGGGCAGCCACCGGGACGGACGCATGAGCGAGCACCATGCCCGAGGAAACGGAAATGAAAATGCGGAAATGAATCCCCCGGTCGCCACGGCGCGCTGGCCTTTTCGCTCCGCCCGGCCAGACTCTGGGCATGAACCCCAAAAGCCTGCTCCCCGTCCTCCTGGTCTTTTCCGTTCTCACCGGCTGGCTGCGCGCCGAAACCCCGGAGGTGATTCCACTCTGGGCGAACGGCGCCCCCGGCTTTGAGGCCCGCCGCAACGAGCCCGAGCAGGCCAAGGATTGGTGGGTGAAGAACATTCACAATCCGTCGCTCACGGTGTTTCTCCCGCCGGCCGGCAAGGCCAATGGCTGTGCGGTGGTGGTCGCGCCCGGTGGCGGCTTCCGCGAACTGGTCTTCAATGCGGAGGGCAAGCAGGTGGCCGATTTCCTGAATCCGCTCGGTGTGACGGTGTTTGTGCTGAAGTACCGGCTGCCGAACGAGGCGCACTCGCCCTACAGCCTGGATAATGTGCGCGAGGATGCCTACCGCGCCCTGCGGCTGGTGCGCAGCCGGGCGGCGGAGTTTCACGTCGACCCGAACCGCGTCGGCATGCTCGGCTTTTCCGCCGGCGGCGCCGTGGTGATGATGGTCGCCTTCGAGCCGGGCGACGGCGACCCCAAGGCGGCCGATCCCATCGACCGGCTCAACGGGCGGCCGAATTTCCAGCTGATGGTTTATCCCGGCGGCAATCCGCCGAGGAAAATCCCGGCCAACGCCCCGCCGGCCTTTTTGGTCTGCGCGAACGATGACGAGTACGGCTGCGACAAGGTCACGCTCGAGCTGCTGGAGAAATTCCGCGACGCCAAGGTCTCGGTCGAGGCCCACTTCATTGCCCAGGGCAAACACGCCTTCAATATGGGCGATCGCTCCACCTTTGCCGCCATCAAGGGCTGGCCGCAACGCATGGCCGACTGGCTGGATGACCGCGGACTGTTGAAGCCTGCCCAGTGATCAGGTTGTAGGGCCGGCGCTACGTTCTGCACAGGCGTCTGCGCGGGCCCCGCTATGGGACTTCGATTCCATTCGCCAATTTGCAGAGTGGGCGGAAGTGGCTTCCGTTTCCGTTCACCCTCAACCCCCGACCCATCATGAAACGCACCGCTACCGCTGTCTGGCAAGGCTCACTCAAGGAAGGCAAGGGCTCGCTCACCGCTCCCGGTGGCGCCCTGCGCGACACCCAATACTCTTTCGCCTCACGCTTCGCGTCCGGCGCCGGCACGAATCCCGAGGAACTCATCGCCGCGGCGCACTCCGGCTGCTTCGCGATGGCCCTGTCCGCCGCCCTCGGCGAAGCGGGCCTCACGCCTGAGCGGCTCGAGGTCACCGCCGAGGTGAGCCTGGATAACGTGCCGCCGAAGGGCTGGACCGTCACGGCCTCCCACCTCGTCCTGACCGCGAAGATTCCCGGCATCGATCCCGCCAAGTTCAACGAGATCGCCGCCGCGGCCAAGGCCAACTGCCCGATCTCGCGCCTCCTCAACGCCACCATCTCGCTCACCGCGACGCTGGTCTGACGGATTCCCGCCCAATGGTGGAGCGGGTTGGCCTCAATCCGCTGCACGCATTCACACTGACGTCAGATGCCAGTGGCCGCAGAGCGTACAACGGTAGGCCTGACGCTGACGCTCCACTCCGGCCAGCAACGCGGCATCCAAGGCGTCACCTTGCGTGCGGTAGCGCCGCTTGCGGGTGCAGCGGTGTTTTCTTTCGTCTTGGGTGGGCTTTTTCATGCCGGGGTCGGTTGAGTCAAATTAACGAACAACCCAGGCGTGGCGGGCGAACTTTTCCGCGATGTAGCCGGGGTCGCCGACTCCGGTTTCCTGGTCCGGCTTGAATCGAGCAGATGTAAAATCCCCTAAGTGCCACATGCTGGTTTTTAGCGGCCATGTGACGGTTTGACGCTAGGAAAGAGCTGGTCGGGAACGCAGTGGATTTCAGGCAGGTTTGCCCTCTTAAATCGACCGCATAGTTGATTATTAAGCACTAATGAACAATGATATAAAAATATAACCTGCGACACTTGCAATCCGGGTTCAGGGCAGCATCTTAGTGTTCGACCGAATGGTGCTGGGTGCCTTTCGGGCCGTTGATTGAAATCGCTCCAACCCTAGCGGGAAGGGGCCTATACCGCCGCTTCAAGCGGAAATAAAAGGACGAAACGTCAATGCTGACTATCGCCGCTATCGCAGTCTCCTGGCTGACGGTTGCCGTGATTTACTTCATGGCCTCAACTGACAGTCGGAAGAGCTGTTACTAAGTAAGAAAATAACGCCGCCTCGGGGTAACTCCCGGGGCGGTTTTTTTGTGCCCGGCACAGGCGGCCTCCCCCGGTTGTGGTAGGGGCGCAGACTTGCTGCGCCCTCGAACGTGAAACAGTAGACGAAGGGCGCAGCAAGTCTGCGCCCCTACAAAATCCCTGGTACCCTTGTTGGCAGCCGGCCCGAGGGCCAGTTACTCAGTTGAACCGCTCAGCCGCCGGCCGCCCTCAGCTGTCCTCAAACTGCAGGTTTTGCTGCCGCAGGAACGGCTTGAGCTCGGTCACGCCAAAATCGGCGAGGATCCGGCCGTGCCAGTCGAGGACGGGCGCCTTGGTCTGACGCGAGATCCGCTCCATCTCGGCCAGGGCGGTGGAATCCTGGCTCACGTTTTGCAGGCGGTAGCCGATCCCGTGCTCGGATAGAAAATCGATGACCTCCGTGCACCAGGGGCAGCCGGTCTTTACGTAGAGGATGGGGAGG
>CAIUGM010000021.1 GCA_903898675.1 uncultured Verrucomicrobiota bacterium | reverse complement strand
GGGGAAAGGGTGGGTGGGTCTCATGGAAATTATTGCAGGCGGACGTTGCCGAGCCGGAAGACCCCGGCGCGCAGCGGGACCCAGGACCAGTTGAGCTTGATGATCTGCTCCCACTCGTGGGTGCTCTCGGCGACGGCCGCGGCGGTGAGGCCGAACTCGAGCCCGGACTTGGGGATGAGGTTGATCGTGGACCAGGGAATGGACGCCTCGACCGTGTAGCCGTGGGCCGTGGGCGTGATGTGGGCCGCGTGCACGGCGTGGCTGAAAAGTTCCTCGGCGCCGCGGCCGACGCGGTAGGTGATTTGGTAGTCCTTCGAGCCGCTCCAGTTGAAGCCGTCGCCGGCCGGGTTGATGAAGAGCTCGACGGCGCGGTTGCGCTCCGCCGGCAGGGCATAGCCGGCGGGCGTGTCGGTGACCTGCGCGTGGAAGTACAGGGCCGCCTGGTCCCACGTCAGCGCAAAACGGAACTCCAGCGGCGCGTCGCCCGGCCGGATGTCGGCGTCGGAATCCTTGAACTCGAGGCCCGCGATGTTCTGCCAGTCCCACTGCTCGCTGGGCAGAGCATTGGCCGTGACCAGCGCCTGGCGCGCCGGGGCGAGCGGTTTCGCGCCGGCGAGTTCCCGCTGCGCGACGACCGATGTGTTGGGGCCAAACGCGGACTCGGCGAATTCGGCGATGGCGGCGCGGCCGGCCTGCACGAGCGGGTCCGACTGGAAGGACTGGCGCACGCAGTCGTGCACCAGGAGATTCGCCACGGTGATCACCAGGGCCGCGGCGGCTTCGGGGTTGGCGGGCGGAACCGGCGTGACGGCCAGGGCCTCGCGCGGAAACTGGTCGAGCTGCAGGATGGGGAGCAGCGCGCTGGCGGGCACGGTGGCCTTGTCCGTCAGGCTGGCGTAGGCGAGCTGGCTGGCGGAAGCGCCGGAGAGGATCGCGCGTTCATCGAGCCAGAGCCCGGGCAGCAACGCGCCGGCGATGTCGGCCGGGGCCAGCACATGGATCGGGCCCAGCGGCTGGGTCGCGCGGCTGAGCCTGGCCCAGTCGGCCGCGAGGCTGGTGCCGCTCGCGATCTGCAGGAAAACACCGAGGCGGGAGACGGCGCCAAGATCAGGGGTGGCGGCGGGCAGCCCGTTCCACGGCATGCTGCCAAGCAGGCGGGTCGCCTCGGTTTCGAGGGCCGGCACAGACTGGCGGAGGACAATCAGGGCCGCCGCATACTGGGCGTCGGGCATGACTCCGGCGGTGCCCAGCATGATACGGGCGGCGGCGACCAGATCGTGGCCGTTGACCAGACCGAGCTGTTGCGCGGCGATGAGCGCGGTCAATTGCAGGCCGGTCGTGGCCGGCTGGGCCTGAAGGGATTGCCACGCGGTCCGGGCCCGGGTCAACAACCCGGCCTGTTGCCCGAGATCGAGGTCGCGCGCATAGGTAAGGAATCCCGCCTTGCTGAGGGAGAGCTGGGCTTCCCGCGACTGCATGAACAGCCGGTTGATCAGCCCGGTGCGGAGATTCTCCGCCTGCACCATGGAGATGCCGACATCGATGCCGACCACGTCCGGGTTCACCCAGCCCGTGTTGGGATTGAAGGCATCGACAAAGCCATAGCGCTGCCAGATGCGGTCGCCGTAGGTGACCCGCATCTGGCGGAGCACCGCGAGGGTTTCATCCGTCGCAAACGGCAGCGAGCCGGCCGCGGCGCAGGGCACGAGCGTGCCGTCGAGCGAGTTGTAGCGCGTGGTCCGGGGCGGGCCGCCCCAGGCCTTGTAGCCGGTCTCGGAATCCGAGGCCGTCAGGCCCCACATGTTCTCGCCCCAGGCGGGAAACTCGGAGCGCAGGTCGATGCTGAACTGGCGCTGCGCCAGCGTGGCCAGCCGCGTGTTTTGGAAATAGTCGGCGAAGGCGTCACGGCGGCCCCGCAAATCGACGAACGCGTGGGGAAACTGATTCACGAACAGGGGCGGTTCCTGCAGGTAGATGTAGTCGCGGTAGCGCCCGATCGTGCGGCGCTGCCAGCTCTGCCAATAGCCGGCCTCGAGCGGGTGCGGGGAGACGCCCAGCGTGAGAAAGCTCATGAGCAGATGCTCGGAATAGGCGTTCCAGCGGTAGCGGGAGAAACCGGTCTCGTCATGCCAGCTCAGCGAAATGAGCTGCCCGCCGTTGCGGAACCAGTTCCAGTCGATGTCACCCAGCAGCTGGTTCACCAGCCGGGTGATCTCCGGGTCGGCGAAATACTCGCGTGCCACGATGGCCCCGGCGTAGAGGAGGCTGGAGTCGATGGAGGACAGTTCACTGTGCCAGGCCCGTTCCCCGGTCTCCATCTCCATGAAGTGATAGAAGAACCCGTGCGGCCGCGCGACCTTGGCGGCGAGAAAATGAAGCATGCCGCGGACGTGCGTCACGGCGCCGGCACGCGCCACCCAGCCGCGCTCGCTGGCGATCACCCACGCGTTGAGCGCGAAGCCCGACGCGGCGATGCTGGCCTTGCCCTGGCTGGCGGAGCCATCGGCGCGGGCGCGGTCGCGGACCAGCCCGGTCTTGGGGTGGGTCTGCTCGAGAAAAAACTGAAACCCCGTGTGCTCGATTTCCTCGAGCAGCTTTTCGTCCGACGGACTCAGGCTGGCCGGCCGGCTGGGTTCGTCGAAGGAAACCGCCTTGAGGGCCGGCGTGAAAAACCCGAGCACCAGCCAGCAAATTGCGCCGAGCGAAGGCGGAACGAAAGCCGGTAATACACAGCCCTTGGGCATGACGGGGTAGGTCGGGATTGGGAGCGCCGTTGCACGGGGTATGCAGCGGTCAGGGGTGCTGCGAACGTGAAATGACAACGGTTGCAGTACAAGCCTAAACATGGAAATTTTTTGCCGGCGGCGGACGGGCCGCGCGTGCGGGTTGCTTCCCCTCTTTAGTGAATGAGCCGGCCCCGGTTTTTCTCCCGGGAGCAAGGACTGGTTTGCCGGGTTTAACCCGGTTTGACCGGCCTTATGCAAACATTTGCAATTAGCGCGCGGGCCCGCCTACAACCATTGCCCTTACTTCCGGTCCGGCGTCCGGAGCGGCCGGGTCGAGTCCCGGATCATCATCGGGGCGGGCATGTCATCCAGCGCCGCGCGCCGCATGCGCCCGGGCGTATTTGCGGCCTCGACGATCAGGCCGACGGCGCGCTCGGCCAGGTCGGCCAGGGGCTGGCGCACCGTGGTCAGCGCCGGCTGGCAGGCCGTGGCCCAGAGCCCGTCGTCAAACCCGACAATCGAAATATCATCCGGGCAGCGCAGGCCCGCGAGGTGGGCGGCGTGCATGGCGCCGAAGGCGATTTCGTCGTTGGCGCAGCAGATGGCGGTGGGCCGCTCGGCACATTGCACGATTTGCGCCACACCCATGCGTCCGGTCTCGGGACTGAACGGTCCGCTGTAGACCCACTCCGGCCGCGGCATGGCCCCGGCTTTTTGCAGCATCTCGAGGTAGCCTTTCTTCCGTTCGTGGGCGTCCCGGGAGCCTTCCGGCCCGAGGAAAAGCCCGATCCGGCGATGGCCCAGTTGCAGCAGGAGACTGGCCACGGACCGGGCGCCGGCGAGATTGTCCACGCCGACGACCGGCACGCCGAGTTCGCGCACATCCGTCTCCTCGGGCAGGGCCGACTTGGTCAGGACGATCGGCCGGCGGAAGCCCTTCAATTCCTCGATCTCCTGTTTTCCGAGCGGCTCGGCCAGGTAGATGATGCCGGAGGAATTCAGGCTGAGGTGCTGCATGACCTCGCGAAAACTCCGGCTTTCGCCCAGCCGCAGCGTCGAGATCTGCAGGCCCCAGCCCCGCGCGGCCGCCGCGTGCAGGGCGCCGGCGAGGAACCGCCCGTAGTACTCGGAGAAGAAAATATTCTCATCCAGCGGGACCACGACCGTCAGCGTCGCGTTGAAGCCCATGCGCAGGATGCGGGCGCCGGGATTGGGCGAGAAATGCTGCCGCTCCGCCAGGTCCATGATCTGCTTGCGCCGGTCGGCCCGCACGAGGTGCGCGGTCTCCGGGCGCAGCGCCCGGGACACCGTGGACGGCGACACGCCCAGGCTGGCGGCGATCTGCACGATGCCCGTCTTGTCCAGACGGGCGGGGCGGGGGCGGGGCATGGCGAGGCATGCTGCAACAATTCCCAGACTCAGCAAGCAAACGTGTGCATTGGGCGGGTCACAGGCTGATGGCTGGCAGAAAGGAGGGCGGATTCGCCGTTCGACCGGCTCGACGCCGGGAGCCGCTTGAGGTGCGGATTGGCCTCAAACGCAAAAAAGCCACCTGGGAGACAGGTGGCTTTGGAAAGATGGTCGGGACGGCGAGATTCGAACTCGCGACCTCTTGCTCCCGAAGCAAGCGCTCTACCAGGCTAAGCTACGTCCCGTTTCTGGCTCCGGCTGTCCGGAAAAGAAGGTTTAAGAGACCCAGAAATTTCCGGTGTAGCAAACAAAATATTCGGGGCGTTTGGCCGGGCTTTTTTTGCGCCCAAGCCCGACGCTTTTGGTCGATCGTCCGGTGGCAGCGTGGGAGCCGCAGGCGACAACGTGGTTCAGTCGCGCCGACCATGACCACCTTTTCGGGCCAAGCCCTCAAACGCGGCCACCCGATCGGAACCGCGGCCCGGCTGATCTGCATGATGAGCCGGGGCCTTATGACATAATTAACGCTCCGTCCCCGGGTGCGCTCCACTACGGTCGCGCAGTCATGCGCTTCTTTGGCCGAACACCAAAAACAGGGTTGCCAGAACCCGTGGAGCAGCGCGTTGATTGTTCTCCCATCCGATCGGTTCCGGCTGCCAGATCCGTCCCGGGTGTGGCATACTAATAGCTGCAGCATCATCCCGACCAACGACCGTGAGCAAAATCATCCCTTCCCCGCTCTATAATCCCGAGTTTGAGCACGACGCTTGCGGCGTGGGCTTTATTGCCAAGATCACCGGGGAACGCACCCATGACGTCCTGGCGCGCGCCCTGACCGCGCTCAAGTGCCTGGCCCACCGCGGCGCGATCGATGCGGATGCCATCACGGGCGACGGCGCCGGCGTGCTGACGCAGCTGCCGTACGAGATTTTCCGCGAGTACTTCGAGCAGCAAAAAAAGACCGCCCCGGCCGACAAGGACCTCGGCGTCGGCATGATCTTTCTCCCGCGCGGCAACGACCTCGCGCAGGCCCATGCGCGCAAGATCGTCATCGAGGCCGTGAAGGAAGAGGGCCTGGCCTTCGTCGCCTGGCGCGACGTCCCGGTCGACGTCTCGATCCTCGGCCGCAAGGCCGCCGAGACCGTCCCGCTGATCGTGCAGGCGCTCGTCGCCCGGCTCGACGACATCCCGGACGAGGAATTCGAGCGGAAGCTCTACCTCGCGCAGAAGGTCGCCGAGCGCCGCTGCAACGAGGCGCGCCTCGACGGGTTCTACGTCTGCAGTTTTTCCGCGCGCACCATCGTCTACAAGGGCCTCCTCAATGCGCCGCAGGTGCGCCGGTTCTTCCCGGACCTGCGTTCGCCGGCCTACCGCACGGCCTTTGCGATCTTCCACCAGCGTTATTCGACGAACACCTTCCCGACGTGGCACCTTGCCCAGCCGTTCCGCGCCATGGCGCACAACGGCGAGATCAACACCATCCGCGGCAACCGCGTGCGCATGCACGCCCGCGAGCGCTCGATGGCCGGCGGCGTCTGGGGCGCGCGCTTCACCGACCTGCACCCGATTGTCCAGCCGGGCATGTCCGATTCCGCCAGCTTCGACAACGTCCTGCAGGTCCTCACGCTCGGCGGCCGCTCGCCGCTGCACGCGATGATGATGATGGTGCCGATGGCCTGGGAAAAGAGCGCCGAGCTCACGCCCGCGGCGCGCAACTTCTACCGCTTTCACTCCCACCTGCTCGAGCCCTGGGACGGCCCCGCGGCCCTCGTGTTCTCCGACGGCCGCTACGTCGGCGCCTCGCTCGACCGCAACGGCCTGCGGCCCGCGCGCTACAAGATCTATGACGACGGCTATATCGTCCTCGCCTCCGAGGCCGGCGTGGTCGCCGACCTGCCGGGCAAGGTCGTCACCTCCGGCCGGCTCGGGCCGGGCCGCATGATAGCGGTCGACCTCAAGGAAAACCGCCTCCTCATGGATGAGGAAATCCGCGCGGCCCTCACCGCCGACCAGAGCTACGGCGAGTGGTGCGAGAAGCACCTCGTCAACCTGCACAAGTTCGCCGAGGTCCACGCCAAGCTGAGCAGCGAGAGCGCCGCGCCGTTCGTCCCGCCCGCCGCCCCCCTCGAGGAGCAGCTCGCCTTCGGCTACGATCTCGACGAGCTCGAGATGATCCTCACCCCGCTGGCCGAGGGCCAGGAGCCCGTCGGCTCGATGGGCGACGACACGCCGTTTGCCGTGCTCTCCCGCCGGCCGCGCCTCCTCTACCAGTATTTCAAGCAGCTGTTCGCGCAGGTCACGAATCCGCCGATCGACTCGATCCGCGAAAAGTCCGTCATGTCCGTCGCCGCCGGCATCGGCGGCCGCCTGAATATCTTCGAGAAGAACCCGGACTTCGACGGCCTCGTCGACCTGGATTCGCCGGTGCTGCTCGAACACGAGGTCGCCGCGCTCTCCGAGGTCAAGTTCCTCCGCGGCTGCGTCGCACGCTTCCCGGTCTTCTTTGATCCCGCCGGCGGTCCCGACGCGCTCGAGATGGCCCTCAAGGATCTCGCGAACCGCGCCCTCAGCGTCGTGGAGTCCCACGGCGCCCGCATCATCATCCTTTCCGACCGCGGTGTGACGCGCAACCAGGTCGCCATCCCCATGTTGCTCGCGATGGGCAGCGTGCAGACGAAGCTCGTGAAGGCCGGCCTGCGCCTGAAGTGCGACCTGATCGCCGAGACGGGCGAGGCCCGTGACGTCCACCACATCGCCTGCCTCATCGGTAACGGTGCGGCGGCGGTCAACCCGTACCTCGCCCTCGCGACCGTCCGCGCCCTCGCCGCGTCGGGCAAGACCTCCGTGCCGCTCACCCCGGCCGAGGCCGAGAAGAATTACAAGGCGGCCATCGAGGCCGGCCTCCTGAAGATCATGGCCAAGATGGGCATCAGCACGCTGCTCAGCTACCGCGGCGCCCAGGTGTTCGAGGCCATCGGCATCGGCAACAAGGTCATCGAGGACTGCTTCCGCGGCACGCCGTCGCCCATCGGCGGCATCGGCTACAAGCAGATCGCCGACGAGGCGATCGCCCGCCACGAGCGCGCGTTCCCGAAGCTGGATCCCGCCGACCCCGACCAGGTCGGGCAGGCCACCGCACCCGTGTTGGGCAACGAGGGCTACTACCGCGTCAACAAGCGCGGCGAGGGCGAATTTCACGGCTGGAATCCGAAGATCGTCGCCGGCATGCACAAGTTCGTCCGCAACCCGGACGCCGAGGCCTTCAAGGTCTTCGCGCAGACGGCCGACGAGCACCAGCCGGTCACGTTGAAGGATTTGCTCAAGATCCGCTTCCCGGAGAAGGAACTCGCCCTCGACCTGGTCGAGCCCGCCGAGGATATCCGCAAGCGTTTCACCACGGCCGGCATGTCGCTCGGGGCGCTTTCGCCCGAGGCGCACGAGACGCTCGCCATCGCCATGAACCGCATCGGCGGCAAATCCAATTCCGGCGAGGGTGGCGAGGATCCGGCTCGCTTTGTCGTCCGCGAGAACGGCGACAATGCCAACTCCGCGATCAAGCAGGTCGCCTCCGGCCGCTTCGGCGTCACCGCCGAGTACCTGGCCAGCGCCCGCGAGATCGAGATCAAGATGGCCCAGGGCGCCAAGCCCGGCGAGGGCGGCCAGCTGCCTGGCGCCAAGGTCACCCCGCTCATCGCGCGCCTCCGCTACAGTGTGCCGGGCGTCATGCTCATTTCGCCGCCGCCGCACCACGACATCTATTCGATCGAGGATCTGGCGCAGCTCATCTTCGACCTCAAGGAGGTCAACCCGCGCGCCAAGGTCTGCGTCAAGCTCGTCGCCTCCTCCGGCGTCGGCACCGTGGCCGCCGGCGTGGCCAAGGCCTACGCCGACGTCATTTTGGTCTCCGGCCACGAGGGTGGCACGGGCGCCTCGCCGCTCGGCTCCATCAAGAACGCCGGCTCCGACTGGGTGCTCGGCGTCGCCGAGGCGCACCAGGTGCTCATGATGAACGGGCTCCGCAACCGCGTGACGCTCCGCACCGACGGCGGCATGAAGACCGGCCGCGACATCGTCATCGCCGCGCTTCTCGGTGCGGAGGAATACAACTTCGGCACCGCAGCGCTCATCGCCGCCGGCTGCGCCATGTTCCGCGTCTGCCACCAGAACACCTGCCCGGTCGGCGTCGCCACTCAGCGCGAGGACCTGCGCGCGAAGTTCCGCGGCAAGCCCGAGAACGTCATCAACTACTTCAACGCCGTCGCCGAGGAGGTCCGCCGCTACCTCGCCAAGCTTGGCTTCCGCACGCTCAACGAGATCGTCGGCCGCGTCGACCTGCTCGAGCAGGTCGACGACCCGGCGAATCCGAAGACGCGCCTGATCAATCTCTCCGGCGTCCTCCACGACCCGGACCCGTCCGGCAACACCGAGCGCTACCACACCCGCGAGCGCAATGAGCGCTTCGGCAACGAGGGCACGCTCGACGAGGCCATTGTCCTCGAGGCCCGCGACGTCATGACCGGCCAGTCGGCCCGGCTCACCGGCCGCTACAAGGTCGTCAACGCCAACCGCGACGTCGGCACTTATCTTTCCGGCCAGATCGCCTACCTGCGGGGCAAC
Source organism: uncultured Verrucomicrobiota bacterium (assembly GCA_903898675.1). Classification (GTDB taxonomy): domain Bacteria; phylum Verrucomicrobiota; class Verrucomicrobiia; order Opitutales; family Opitutaceae; genus Lacunisphaera. The sequence goes on along the minus strand of CAIUGM010000021.1, from coordinate 68,827 downwards.
CAGTCGCTGCCGCCCGGCACGATCGACCTGACCTTCACCGGCAGTTCCGGCCAGAGCTTCGGCGCCTTCCTCGTCGGCGGCATCCGCCTCAAGCTCGTGGGCGAGGCCAACGACTACGTCGGCAAGGGCATGGCCGGCGGCGAGATCATCGTCCGCCCGAAGCCCGAGGAAACCTTCGCCTGGCACAAGAACGTCAGCATCGGCAACACCTGTCTCTACGGCGCAACGGGCGGCTCGCTTTTCGCGGGCGGCCGCGCCGGTGAGCGCTTCGCCGTCCGCAACTCCGGCGCCACCGCCGTCGTCGAGGGCGTGGGCGACCACGGCTGCGAGTACATGACGCGCGGCACGGTCGTCGTGCTCGGCCCGACCGGCCTCAACTTTGGCGCCGGCATGAGCGGCGGCCTGGCGTTCGTCTACGACGACACCGACACGTTTGCGAAGTGCTACAATCCCGCCCTCATCAAGCCTGAGCGGCTGACCGATGCGGACGAGATCGAGTCCCTGCGCAAGCTGGTCGCCCTGCACCTTGAGCAGACCACTAGCCCGCACGCGAAGAACCTCCTCGCCAACTGGGCGGCTGAGGTGCCGAAGTTCTGGAAGGTCGTGCCTTATCCGCCGACCCCCGAGACGCCGAAGCCGTACTACCGCTTCGACTCAGCGGAATTCCAGCCGGCCAAGGTTGAGGCGTAGTCACAGGCCTCCGTGCCTGTGAGATTGGGGGCGCCAAGCCCAGACGGCAGGCAGGGACGCCTGCCGCTACATTCTTACGGCTTCAGGTCCACCCGGCGTCCCGTCCGCGCCGATTCCTTGGCGGCGTCGAGGATCTCGTTCACGATCACGTTCACCTCGATCGACCCAAGGCCGGACGGCTTGATCTCCCGGCGGACGATTGCGGCAAAATAGGAAATCGAATCCTGGTACGGCGCAGCAAGCGCCGGGGCCGGCTCCCTGGTTTCGCGCGCATCGCCCTTCCGGAGGAACAGCGATGTCCCGTCCGGCAGGCGCAGCGCGCCGCTCTGGCCGTAGAGCTCCATATCCTTCCGGCCATAGGGCCAGTTCCAGGAGGCTTGGATGATCGCCTGGGCTGTCGGGTAGGTGAGGACGATCGTCGCCTCGTCGTCCACCTTGGGGTAGACGGCCGGCTGCAGGTGTTGCGTCACTGCGAAGACGGACGTCGGGCGTTTCCCGTCCATGAGCCACGTGACGAGGTCGGCGCCGTAGCAGCCGAAGTCCATCAGCGCCCCGCCGCCGTTCAGCACGGGATCGGTCAGCCATGCCAGGAAGAACGGCGAGCAGATGGCCGCCGGGCCCGAGTGGCCGTCATGAACGACAATCTTGCGCAGGTCGCCGATGGCCGCCCCGTGCACGAGTTCGTAACCGCGGTGCACGCTCGCGTACCAGGTCGTCTCGTAGTTCACGACCACCTGGATGCCGCCCTGACGGGCCGCCGCCGCCATCGCGCGGGCATCGGCCAGGCTTACGGCCAGGGGCTTTTCCATCATGACATCAAGGCCCAGTGCGGCGCACTGCTCGACCACCGTTCGATGGTCGAACGTCGAGGTAAAGGTGGCGACGGCCTGGACATTCGTCCTGGCCTTCAGCGCCGCGATGCTCGGAAAGAACAGCGTCCGATCGAGCCGGTAGCGCTCCGCGACCTGGGTGATCAGCGCCGGGTCCGTCTCCACAATCCCCACCAACTGCACGTCCTTCCGCGCCAGCAATCCCGGTAGGAAACCGCCGACATGGTCATGCACCAGCCCGACGATCCCAAGCCGGACCGGGGGAGGGGTTGCCTCCGCGCAGGCACCACTGAGACCAAGCAAACAAAACCAGGTGAGAAATAGATGCTTCATGATGATGGGTGATAAATGGTGTCGCCAGTCCAGCGGGTAAATCCGTTCCGATACTGTCTTCCTCGGCGGGAAGCGGCAACGGTCCGCTGACGCGAAGAATGCCTTGCGCTGGCTAACGGGGAAGCGGGGTGGTGGTTTTGGATTTCTGCAGGGAGTCAAAAAACCGGGCGGCCGCGGCGTTGAATGCGGCCTCATCCAGCTTGGTCCCCCGCCAGGAATACCACAGGGCGACGAGGCGTTCATGATCCTGTGGATCGAGGACGAAAAGGGTCGCGTTGCAGGTCAGCAAATAGGGGTTCGTCCCCGCGTTCACGGCCCCGGCATCCTCGAAGTCCAGGCGGCCAGCCACCAGCCAGAGCCCGTTCTTTTCCTCTTCCTTGACCTCGGTCCGGACGACCTTGTAACGAAAACTGTCAGAGCCTTCCCCGAGTTTCTTGCGCGCAAAGTCATTGAAGGCCTTTCGGTCCGTGAGGCTGGGCATCCGGGTGACGGTGATCCCGGCGTGATAGCTTTCCACGGGCGGGTTCCTTTTGCCGAAGATCACGCCATAATCATTCTTCCCTTGAAACCAGCCTTTGCCGGGTGCTTGCACCGAATAGCCGTAAGCTTCAACCCGGGTGCCATCGGATTCCACGACGGTGAAGCCAGGCGGCGCCGGCACGACGCATCCGGCCAGGGTGAGCAGGAAGCAAATACAGGAGAGGCGAAGTTTCATTCTTAGGGGGAAAAATTTCGAAGCCGCGGGCCCAGTGCGGGCTCGGTCGAATAAAGACTCCCGGCTGGCCCGCGGCAATCCTGCTTCTCGGGGTTCCGTCATCGTTAGCCGCAGGTCGAGCTGACGTGCACCGCACCCATTTGCTCATGCGCCCGCAACTTTGCGCCCCGGCTGGGGTCCAAGGAGGATGAGTTCTAAAAAAGACAGGGACGCCATTTTTGCGCAGCGGGCCGGGGCCAAGGAGGCTGTGGGCAAAAACCACACCCATGACATCACGCCCAAGGGCATGCGCCAGAGCGGGCGACACACTGAGGTGATCCGTCAGATCAACCCGGGCCGGACGAACGTGGCCAAGGGGAAGTAAGCTGTAAGGGATAGGCTCTAAGATTTAGGCGGAAAACGCCCGGATCTCTTCAGCCTGAAAGCGGGCTGGTCAGGGTTTCGCGTAACTTCGAGCACTTCACGGTTAATCCCTTTCCGTGTTTTCTGTGTGTTCCGTGGGCACAGCCTCGGCCTCACTCGACCGCGAACTTGAAGTAGTCGTGGTACAGCACGATTTTGAAATCCGTGGTGTCCTTGACGTAGAAGCGCACCCCGTACGGCCCGGCGGGCAGGGCGATGCCGAACGTGGCTGCGTAGCGACCGTGGGCGTCGGTTGTGACGGTGAGAAAGTCGAAATAGCGTTCCGTTGACATTCCGGGCACGAGGTCGACCAGGCGCTCGTTGCCCTCGAGCTTGGGGTTGCCGTTCAACGTCAGGATGTAGCGGTGATCCGGGGCGAGCCCCGCCAGGTCCACCTGGACGAGGAAGCCGCCGTGGAACGAGTCGTGAAACGTGATCGCGCCCTTGGCGCCCGGAACCGTCTTGCCCCATTCCGGCGGCGCAATCAGCGCGAATGGCGAGGCGAACGCGGCCGGATGGGCGAGGTCCGACTGAACCGCAGCGAGGAAGGCCGCCCTGGCCGGATCCGTGGGTTTCGGCGTCTCTGCATTCAGGACGGCGACATCACCTTTGGCGTAGACGACAATTGACTCCGCGTGAAGACCGCAGGTCAGCAGGAGGAGGGCGGCGAGGGACAGGATTTTTTTCATGATCGGGGGCAGGGGTGCAGTCGAGAGCACACTGCGAGTCCCGGCGAGGGGCAAGCTGCGAGCGAACACCCGGGAGGGGGCTGCGGCCGGCGCTCCCACCTTGCCGCGGTTAACTCCCGCTCTCCGCCTCCACCGGCCTGATAGGATGGATTTTTTCTTTGCCGCTTGACGCTGGCCTTTCTTGGGAACACTACCTTTATTAATAAAGGTACCGAACGAAGCCCGATGAGCATCAACGAAAAATTCACCTCGATCCGGAAGGGGCTCCTGGAATTCCTGGTGCTCAAGGTGATCTCCGGCGGGCAGGTCTATGCGGCGGATATCCTGAAGGAGCTCAACGCGACGGAATTCGCGACGCAGGAGGGGACGCTCTATCCGCTCCTGAGCAAGCTGCGCCGGGAGGAACTTGTCGACTACGAGTGGAAGGAATCCGAGGCCGGCCCGCCGCGAAAATACTACGAGCTGACCGCCAAGGGCCGCGCGCAACTGCGGGAGACCGACGAGTACTGGCAGAAGATCAGCAGCACGGTGAAGAGCCTCGGCCAGAAGTAATGCCACCAATCATGCAGTGAACCCACAACGACCATGAACAAAGTAATCACGATCAACCTCAACGGCCTGGCCTATCAGCTGGAGGAGAACGGCTATGAGGCCTTGCGCACCTACCTCGACCACGCCGCCCGGCAGCTCGGGGGCAATCCCGACCAGGAAGAGATCATCGCCGACATCGAGCAGGCGATCGCGGAAAAATTCCGGGCCATGCTCGGGACGAACAAGACAGTGGTGGTGACGAAGGAAGTCGAGGCGGTCATCGCCGCGATGGGTCCGGTCCAGGCCGGAACCGAGGCCACCGACGGCCCGGCGACTGGTGCCCCTCAGGCCGATTCGGCCCAGAGTCCGGGTGGAACGGCCGCCCAGCCGTCACCCGGCCCCGCCGACCCCGGCCGCACCGGCCGGCGCCGGCTCTTCAAGATTTCGGATGGCGCAAAAATTTGCGGTGTCTGCAACGGGCTGGCCGCCTACTTTGATCTCGATGTCACCATCGTCCGCGTCGCCTTTGCCTTCCTGACGTTCATGTGGGGCGCGGGCATTTTGCTTTATTTCCTCATGGCCTTGATCCTCCCCGAGGCCAGTACCCCGGCAGACAAGGCGGCCGCATTCGGCGGGCCGTCCACGGCGGAGGAATTCATCCGCCGCGCGAAGGCGGGTTACTACGAGGGGATGAAGACTTTTCATGACCGGCGCGCCCACCGCGAATGGAAGCGGAAGTTCAAGCAGGAGATGCGCGGCTGGAAGTACGGGTTTCAGCGGGACATGCAGGAAAACGCGCGCCAGTGGCAGCAGAACTGGCCGGGGCACCCGCCGTGGCCGGCCGCCGCCCTGATCGTCTGGCCGCTCTCGATGGTGATCCAGCTGGCACTCTTCGCGGTCGCGATCTTCGCGGTCCTCTCGCTGGTTGGGCACGGCAGCGCGTTCGGTGTGATGCTTCCGGCCGGCATCCCGGTCTGGGTCGGCGTGATCTTCCTGCTGGTGGTGTACCATTTCCTCACGCTGCCCCTGCGGGGCTGGCGGCATGCCTGCCTCTGGCGGGCCGGCTATGGCTACCGGTCACACCCAGGCGGATTTTTCGACGCGGTGGTCTGGCTTGCCTTCCTCGTCATGGCTGTGTGGCTGGCCGACCACTACGTGCCCCGCTTTCATGAGATGCTGCAAAACCTGCCGCCGGTCATCCATCAATTCGTGGATTCCGTGCAGGCCTGGTGGGATAAGCACTAGATTCTGAGTTCAGAAGTTTGAACCACAGAGACACAGAGTTCGGAGGATTGGGTAATTTTGATCGGGCAAGAATCGGACTGGTTTTCCTCAGTGTCTCTGTGGTGAATCCTGATTTTCCTATGCTTTGCCATTACCTGCCACCGAGAGGAATGCCGCGAGTGCGGGCGCTAGCGTGGCACTATTTTTCCAGCCGACAACCAGGCGGCTTTCAGGGGCGGAGCCGTCCAGCGGGCGGAAGGCGACCTCCGGCGGAAGCTGCCGGGCCTCGGACGGACACATGAAGGTGGCGCCGAGACCGGCGCGCACGAGACCGATGGCGTTGGCGCGCGGCCAGACCTCCTCGGCGATCCGTGGCGTCACGCGGGCGCGCGCAAACGCGGCGAGGATGCGGTCGTAGAATCCCGGATTGTGGGACCGCGGAAAAAGCACGAAGGGCGTGTCCGCGAGTTCCCGCAACCGCAGGGCCGGCTGGCGGGCGAGGGGATGGTCGGCCGGCAGCAGCACGCCGTTTTTTTCCCGCAGCAGCTGCCGCGTGCTGAGGCCGGGCGTCGCCGCATCGGGGTGGAAGAAACCGCAGCCGAGCTCGTCGGCCGCAAGGGCCTTCAATTGCACCGCCGTGGGGGATTCATTCAGCTCGAGCCGGATGCCGGGAAAACGCCGGTGAAACTCGCGCAGGATCCCGGGCAGGACCGTGGCCATGGCCAGGCCGCTGAAACTCACCCGCACCTGGCCGGTCTCGCCCCCGGCCAGCGCCTGCAGCTCCGCGGGGATCTTGTTGAGGGTGCGCAGGACGGGCTCGATCCGCTCCAGCAGCGCCTGGCCGGCCGCGGTCAGCTCGACGCGCCGCCGCGAACGGGTGAACAGCGGCGCGCCGAGCGCGGCTTCCAGCTGGGCGATCTGCCGGCTCAGGGCGGGTTGCGCCACCGCCAGTCCCTCGGCCGCCCGGCGGAAATGCAGGTGGCGGGCGACCTCCCGGAAGTAAACCAGGTGGCGCAGTTCGAAATCATACTGATACTCGCGAGGCATCACCGGGAGCTAAAGAAGTATTTCCCGGTATGGCAAGTTTCTGGTAGGCTGCCGGGACAATTTCGCTGAAGTATCACCACAGAACACACGGAATACACAGAAACAACCCGACCCCACCGCAGTTCGTTTTCTCTCATCTTCCTTCCGTGTATTCTGTGTGTTCCGTGGTTAAACCTCTTTCCCCCATGCCATCCGCCAAATCACTCTTTCAGAAAGTCTGGGACGCCCACACCGTCCGCACGCTGGCCAACGGCCAGACCCAGCTGCTCATCGGGACGCACCTCATCCATGAGGTGACCAGCCCGCAGGCCTTCGGGATGCTGCGCGACCTCGGACTCAAGGTCAGCATGCCGCACCGCACGTTCGCAACGGTCGACCACATCGTGCCGACCGACCAGCTCGTCGAGCCCTACGCGGATCCGCTCGCGCAGGCCATGATGGATGAGCTGCGCAAGAACTGCGCCCAGTTCGGCATCACCTTCTTCGACCGCGCCTCGGGCAAGCAGGGCATCGTGCACATCGTCGGACCGGAGCAGGGCATCACGCAGCCCGGCACGACAATCGCCTGCGGTGACTCGCACACTTCGACCCACGGGGCATTCGGGGCGATCGCGTTCGGCATCGGCACCAGCCAGGTGCGCGATGTGCTCGCGACGCAGACCATGGCACTCAGCGCGCTCAAGGTCCGCCGCATCGAGGTCAACGGCCAGCTCCGTCCCGGTGTGTACGCCAAGGACGTCATTCTCCACATCATCCGCACGCTCGGCGTGAACGGCGGCACGGGCTACGCCTACGAGTATGCGGGCAGCGTGTTCGACGGCTTCACGATGGAGCAGCGCATGACGGTCTGTAACATGTCGATCGAGGGCGGCGCCCGCGCGGGCTACGTCAATCCCGACGAGACGACCTTCGCCTACCTGCAGGGCCGACCTTACGCACCCAAGGGCGCCGAGTGGGACGCCGCGGTCGCGCGCTGGAAGTCCTTCGCCTCGGATCCCGACGCGAAGTATGACGATGTCGTGAAAATTGACGCGGTGGACATCGCGCCGACCGTCACCTGGGGCATCAATCCCGGCCAGGCCATTGCGATCAACGAGAACGTCCCGCATCCCGACACGGCGACGTCGGTGGATGACAAGGCGGGCATCATCGAGGCGCTCGCGTACATGAAGCTGCCGGCGGGCGAGCCCATCAAGGGCACGAAGATCAGCGTCGCCTTCCTCGGCTCCTGCACCAACGGCCGGCTCTCCGACTTCCAGGAGGTCGCCAAATACGTCAAGGGCCGCAAGGTCGCCGCCGGCGTGAAGGCCATCGCCGTGCCCGGCTCGCAGATCGTCGCGCTCCAGTGCGAGAAGCTCGGCCTCGACAAGATCCTCGCGGAGGCCGGCTTCGAGTGGCGCGCCGCGGGTTGTTCGATGTGTCTCGCGATGAATCCCGACAAGCTCGTCGGCGACCAGCTCTGCGCCTCGTCCTCCAACCGCAACTTCAAGGGCCGCCAGGGCTCGACCACCGGCCGCACGATCCTCATGAGCCCGCTGATGGTCGCCGCCGCCGCCGTCACCGGCACCGTGGCCGACGCCCGCGAAGTGTTCTCAGTGAACTGATCCAATCCCATCAAACTCCTTTTTTGCCCACGGAACACACGGAATACACAGAAAACTGAATCCATTCGTCCGGGTATTCCGTGTGTTCCGTGGGCCTAACCCTTCTTTAAAATGTCCCTCGCTAAAATCACCTCCGTCACCGGCCGCGCCGTCAACGTCCCGGGCAATGACATCGACACCGACCGCATCATCCCCGCACGCTTCATGAAGTGCGTCACCTTCGACGGCCTCGGCGAATACCTCTTCAACGACGTCCGCCGCCAGCTCGACGGCACCGAGAAGCCGCACCCGTTGAACGAGGCGCGCTTCAAGGGCGCGACGATCCTCCTCTCGGGCGCCAACTTTGGCTGCGGCTCCTCCCGCGAGCATGCCCCGCAGGCCATCGCCAAATACGGCTTCAAGGCGGTCATCGCCGAGAGTTACGCCGAGATTTTCTTCGGCAACAGCACGACGCTCGGCCTGCCCTGTGCCAGTGCGGCCCGCGAGGACATCGCGAGGATCGCCGCCGCGGTGGAGGCCAATCCGCAGCTGGAGGTCGTCATCGATGTCACGAACCAGGAAGTCCGTTTTGGCGGACAGAAGGTCAAGGCGACGTTCCGCGAGAGCGCGCGTGACGCCCTGATCAACGGCCGCTGGGACGCCATCGGCGAACTGCTCGACGGCCGTGACGCGGTGAAGGTCACCGCGGCCAAGCTGCCGTATCTGGTGGCTTGAGTGGAAGGCCCGTCGCCGGACGGGCCGCGGACGGGCGGAGACCGTCCCTCCATTTTGGACTACCCGCGCACCTGGCCCGTGCCACGGACGATGTACTTGTAGGAAGTCAGCTCCTCGAGGCCCATCGGGCCGCGGGCGTGAAGCTTGTCGGTGCTGATGCCGATCTCGGCGCCGAAGCCGAATTCATGGCCGTCGTTGAAGCGCGTTGAGGCGTTCCAGAGCACGACGGCGCTGTCGATGCCGGCGACGAATTTCTCCGCCGTGACGGCGTCCGCCGTCACGATCGTGTCGGTGTGATGCGAGCTGTGTGTCTCGATATGCTCGATGGCCGCCGAGCAGTCGTCCACGATTTTCACCGCGAGCGTGAGGGCGAGGAACTCGGTGCGGAAATCATCCTCGGTGGCCGGGACGGCGGGGACGCCCGCCGCGGTGAGGGCGGCCAGGGCTTGCGGCTCGGCCTTCAGCTGCACGCCGAGCGCCGTGAGGGCCCGGCCGGCCCGGGCGAGAAATTCATCGGCGACAGCGCGGTGCACGAGCAGCGTCTCGATGGCGTTGCACACGCCGGGCCGCGAGACCTTGGCGTTGATGGCGATCTTTTCGGCCATCGCCAGGTCGGCCGCCTGGTCGACGTAAAGGGCGCAGATGCCGTCGTAATGCTTGATGACCGGCACGCGGGCATACTTCACGACGGTCTCGATCAGGCCGCGGCCGCCGCGGGGGATCAGCAGGTCGATCACATTGACCGCCTCGCCGAGCAACCGGACGGTGTCACGGTCGGTCACCGGCACGAGTTGCACGGCCGCGGCCGGCAGGCCGGCCCGCGTGAGCCCGCGCGCGAGGGCGCCGGCGATCGCCAGGTTGGAGCGCAGGGCCTCGGAACCGCCGCGCAAGATAACGGCGTTGCCGCTCTTGAGGCAGAGGCCGGCGGCGTCGCAGGTGACGTTGGGACGCGACTCGTAGATGAAACCGATCACACCGAGCGGCACCCGCACCTTGGCAAAGCGCAGGCCGTTGGGCTGCGTCCACTCGCGCAGAACCTCGCCGACCGGGTGGGGGAGCGCGGCAACCTTGCGGAGGCCCGCCGCGCAGGCCGCGAGCCGGGCCGGGTCGAGCGTGAGCCGGTCCACCAGCGCATGCGTCTGACCGGCCGCGCGGGCGGCGCCGACATCGGCCGCGTTGGCGTTGAGGATCGCGGGCTGCGCCGCGAGGAGCTCGTCCGCCATGGCGTGCAGCGCCGCATCAATGCGCGCGGGCGGCGTGCCGGCGAGGGTGCGCGCGGCGGCGCGGGCCTGTTGCCCGAGCTGGGTGATGAGATGGGACAGGTCGGCCATGCGGCTTTAGGAAATCTCAAACGCCAAGGTGCAAAAGCCAAACAAAGCCGAAGCCAAGTTCAGGAATGGAAAATTGAAAATTGTTTGGCCTTTGCACATTGGCATTTGAAATTTCAGCACGCTTAGCGGGTCGGGAAATAGGTGCCCACGCGTTTGCCGGCCACGATCGCGTAAACCAGCCCGGCTTTTCTCCCGCTGGCAATATTCACCGGGATGCCGGCCTTCACGGCGAGCTGGGCGGCCTGAAGCTTCGTGACCATGCCACCGGTGGAGACCCGGCCCTTGTCGGACCGGACGAGGCCAGCGACATCGTCGAAGTCGCGCACGAGCGGCACGATCCTGCCGGCGGAATCCTGCAGGCCGTCGACGCTGGTGAGGATCACGAGCAGGTCGGCGTCGACCAAAATCGCCACCTCGGCGGAGAGCCGGTCGTTGTCGCCAAAGTTGAGCTCCTCGACGGCCACCGAGTCGTTCTCATTGATGATCGGGACAATGGTGTGCCGGTCGAGCAGGTGAATGAGCGTGTTGCGGGCGTTGCGGTGGCGGGCGCGGCTGTCGAGGTCGTTGTGGGTGAGCAGCAGCTGGGCCACGGACAGGCCCTGGCGGGCGAACGCGCTCGCGTAGGCGTGCATCAGCTGCGACTGGCCGACGGCGGCACAGGCCTGTTTGCCCGCGAGGTCCTTGGGGCGGGCGGTCAGGCCCAGGCTGGCGAGTCCGGCGGCGACGGCCCCGCTGGAGACGATAACGCACTCGTGACCGGCGCGGACGAGGGCGCCGACCTCGCGGGCCAGGCGCGCGATCTGGCGGCGGCTCAAGCCGATACCCTTCTCCGTGGAGAGGATACCGGAGCCGAACTTGAGGACGATGCGGAGGGAACGTTTAGCCATGAAATTTGCACAGTAGTCGGGGACGCTGCCGCAACAAGCCGGAATCTTGGGGGAATCCACTGCAGGGCGGGCGCTTGTCGCCGTGCCGTCTTCCTGAGGCGCGGCGACAAGCGCCGGCCCTGCACATAAAAAGGGCCAAAACCTATGACACATTTGTCACCCGGGCGGGAAAGCTATGACACGTCACTAACTTGTGTCTTTCACTCATGTTGCCGACTTGTTATCACAACACAAAATAAAGGATCCCCGCCATGAACACGATTTGCGCCCAACTCCCGTTACACACCTCGAACTTCGCCAATGGTGGCGACTATGTGACGGAAGGCATGGGTGGCATGAAGCAATTGTCCGTCCGCGCGTTGACGCGGACCGCTTGAGATGGAAGCATCATGCCCGCCATTCTCATGCCGACCGTTGTCGCTTCGCCGCGTACCTTTGAACTGGCTTTGCCGGACCTCGCGCTCACGCGGGGCGGTGTAGTCCGCCAGCACCGCGCGCGCGGCTGGTGGTGGAGTCGCGCGGGCGACGCGCCCGAGGCCCCGCTCAAGGACGTTCCCACTGTGCTGCTCGTGCATGCCCTGACGGGCAGCGCGCAGGCCGGCGAGAAGGGCGGCTGGTGGGAACCCATGATCGGACCCGGCCGCGCGCTCGACCCCGCGCAGTACCGGATCCTCTGTTTCAACAACCTCGGTTCCTGCTACGGCAGCAGCGGACCCGGCGTGGACGGCTTTCCGACGGATCAGAACCTTGAGCTGACCACCCTGGATATCGCACAGGCCATACTCCTCGGACTCGACCACCTCGGCATCGCGCGCGTGCACCTTACCACCGGCGGATCGCTCGGCGGAATGCTGACCCTCACGCTCGCGGCGCTCGCGCCGGATCGCTTTGAGCGGGTGCTGCCGCTGGTCACGAGTGTCTCGGCCAGTGCCTGGGTCGTGGGCTGGAACCATGTGGCGCGCCAGATCCTGCGGCTCGATCCCGGCTACCCGCACAATGTCACCCGCGGCCTCGAGATCGCGCGGCAGCTGGCCATGCTGACCTACCGCGCCGAACCCGGGCTGGACGCCCGCCAGCCGCGGCCGGCGAACTCCGCCCGGTCCGGCTATCCCGTCCAGAGCTACCTCGAGCACCAGGGCAAGAAATTGCGCAACCGTTTCGCCGCCCAGGCCTATGAGCTGCAGCTCGCGGCGATGGACCATCACGATTTACTCCAACCGCTGCCCGGCGGCACGACGCCGGCGATTGACGCCGTCCGCGCCTCCGCGCTGGTGGTCGACGTGGATACCGACCAGCTTTTCACACCGGCCCAGGCGGAGTTGCTCGCGTCGCACCTCGGCAAGGCCGGGGCGCACGTGGAGCGCGCCACCCTGCGCAGCATTCATGGCCATGACGCCTTTTTGATCGAGTGGCCGACCCTCGGACCTATCTTGACACGGGCCTTGCATCTGCAGGCTCCTGCATAATGAGCGAACGCTGGCAGGTTTATAAGTTTGGCGGCTCCTCCCTCGGCACTTCCGGGCGTCTGCCCAAGGTGCTGGAGCTGGTGGTCGCGGCGCCGCGTCCGCTGGCGCTGGTCGTCTCGGCCCTCGGCGACAGCACCGACTGGCTCATCCTGGCCGCGCGCTCGGCGGAAGTGGGCAACATCAGCCAGGCCCGGCGGGAACTGACCCAGGTGCGCGAACTGGCCAATGCCACCGCCCGCGCCGTGCTCAACAGCCAGGGCCAGAAAGGCGTGAAGCACGACCTCGACGAGATTTTGACCCCGGTGGAGCGCCTGCTCTCGGGCATCGAACTGACCCGCGAATGTTCGCCCCGGACGCTCGACGCGATCATCAGTGTGGGCGAACGCATCTCCGTGGCCCTGCTGGCCCGCGCCCTGAACGAGCGCGAGGTCCCGGCGATTCCGGTGGATGCGCGCGACTTTGTGGTCACCGACGGCACGCATGGTTCCGCCACCGTGGACAAGGCGGCGACGGCGGAACGCTTCGCGGCGGTCCACGCCAACTGGGCGGGCAAGGTCCCGATCGTCACCGGCTTCATCGGCCGGACGCGCGACGGCCACACCACGACCCTCGGGCGCAACGGCTCCGATTACACCGCGACGCTCGTCGCCGGCCTGCTCAAGGCGAGTTCGGTCACCGTCTGGACGGACGTGCTCGGCGTGATGACCGCCGACCCCGCCCTGGTGCGCGAGGCGTCGCCCGTGGACCGGCTGTCCTACGATGAGGCGCTCGAGCTCGCTTATTTCGGCACCCGGATGTTTCACCCGCGCACAATCATCCCGCTGCGGGAATGCGGTGCGGCCCTGGTCATCCGCAGCACCACCCAGCCCGATGCCCCCGGCACGCGCATCGACGCGACCGGCAATCCCGATCCCAACCGCCCGACCTGTGTGACCAGCCTGGAGCGCCTGACTTTGCTGGGCGTGCAGTCGCGGCGGACCGGCCTGGGCCGCCCACTGGGCGGTCGCATCCTGGCCGCCCTCAGCGAAGCGGGCGTGCGAGTCTGGATGACCACGGAGTCGACGCTCGGCCAATCATTTTCCGTGGTAATTCCTGCGATCGACGAGGCCAACGCGCGCCGGAGCGTGGCCGACGCGCTGGCTGCCGAGTTGCAGACGGGGGACCTGCGGATTGAGCCGGTGCTTTCGCCGGTCACGCTGGTCACCCTCGTCGGCGAGAACATGGCCGGCCGGCCGAACGTCGCCGGGAAATTCCTCAATGCGATCGGGGCGGCGGGCATCGCCGTCCGCGCCGTGGCGCAGGGCGCATCGGCCCGCAGCATTTCGTGCGTCGTGGACGCCGACCAGACGGCCACGGCCGTCCGCACGGTGCATGGCGCCTTTAACCTCGCGCATACCGAGATCAGCGTGCTGCTGCTCGGCAAGGGCGTGGTCGGCAGCAGTCTCCTCAAGCAGATCGAGCGGCAGAACAAGGCGCTCGGCCGCGAGCACGACGTGCAGGTGCGGCTCGTGGGCATCGGCTCGAGTGGCGGCGCCCTGTTCGATCCCGACGGCCTGCCTTCGGCCGAGGCGATCACGCGGCTGCAGAAGGCGCTCGGGGAGGGGAAGGTCGTCAAGGACGTCACCTCGCTCCTGGAAAAACTTTCGCGGCTCCCGAATCCCGTGCTGGTGGACTGCTCGGCGGCCCCCGGGATGGAGAAGATTTACCGTGCCGCCTTTGCGCAGGGCGTGAATGTCGTGTCGGCCAACAAGCAGCCCCTGGCGCTGCCGCAGGCGGAACGCGATGCGCTGCGCGACGAGGCGCGCCGGCATTTCCGTGCGTATCATTACGAGACCACCGTGGGCGCGGCGCTGCCCGTCATCGAGACGCTGAAGAACCTGGTGCGCACGGGCGACCATGTGATCACGATCGAGGGCGCGTTCTCCGGCACGCTCGGCTTCCTGTGCGACCGGCTGGTGCAGGGCGATCCGCTCTCGGTCGCGGTGCGCAAGGCGAAGGATCTTGGTTATACGGAGCCGCACCCGCGCGACGACTTGTCCGGCCTCGACGTGGCCCGCAAGGCGATCATCCTCGCACGTGAACTCGGCCTGCTCGTGGACCTCACCGACGTGGTGCTCGAGCCATTCGTGCCCGCGGAAAACCTGCGGGAGGACGATCCCGAGAAGTTTCTTCAGGCGCTCACGAGCCTTGATGCCGCCGTGGCCGCCCGCGTGGCCACCTGCATCGCGCAGGGCCGGCTGCCGCGCTACCTGGCCCGCATCACGCCGGGCGCCGAGGGCCCGAAAGTTTCCGTGGGACCGGTGGAGGTGGAGGCCTCACATCCCGCCGCCGCGTTGCGGGGAGCCGAGGCATTCGTCGCATTTCACACGGAGCGTTATCGCGAATACCCCATGGTGGTCCGCGGCGCCGGTGCCGGTGGGGAAGTGACCGCCGCCGGCGTGCTCGCTGACATTCTGCGACTTGCGCAGAATATCCGCGGTCGGAGGTGAGCGGCGTTAGTCCATAGCAGCGCTCGTAAGAGCGCTGGCGCCAGCCGTCTAACGACGGCTGCTACAATGAAACCGCGGGCTGTGACAGAGCTGCGCACCTAATGTCATAAATTAGAAACGAGTGTTGACAGAGAATGTGCCGATTAACAGCTTCACCGCGCTCAGTCATGATCCTCAACGTAGCCCTTATTGTGCTTATTACCGTAGTCCTGGCCATTCTGGCTGCGGACCCGAACACACATGGGCGGCTCACTGAAGCCACTAGCTCCTAAGAGTAAAAACTCTCAAAACCAGGAAGCCGCCCACCGAAAAGGGGCGGTTTTTTTATTTTCCGCGTATGACGCAATCCAGTATAAATTTTTACAACCAATCCTCGCCGCGCCGCCATAATTTCGGCAGCGTCGGTTGAACTTTACCCCCATGGAATCCGGCAAACGCCACAGCCAAGTTGTCACCGACGGTCCAAGCCGCGCGCCCGCCCGCGCCATGATGAAAGCCATCGGGTTTACCGACGAGGATCTCAAGAAGCCCCTCATCGGCGTCGCCAACACCTGGACCGAGATCGGGCCCTGCAATTTCCATCTCCGGGCCCTCGCCGAACACGTCAAAGCCGGCATTCGCGCCGCCGGCGGCACCCCCCTCGAGTTCAACACCGTCTCGATCTCCGACGGCATCACGATGGGCACCGAGGGCATGAAAACCTCGCTCATCAGCCGTGAGGTCATCGCCGACTCCATCGAGCTCGTCGCCCGCGGCAACAGCCTTGACGGCCTCGTCTGTCTTTCCGCCTGCGACAAGACCAACCCCGGCGTCTTGATGGCCTTGGCCAGGATGGATCTCCCCGGCCTCGCCCTCTACGGCGGTTCCATCAACCACGGACACCACAACGGCAAGGCGCTGACGGTGCAGGACGTCTTTGAGGCCGTCGGCGCATTCAACGCCGGCAAGATTGACGCGAAGGAATTCCTTCAGGTTGAAAACGCGGCCTGCCCCACGGCTGGCGCCTGCGGCGGCCAGTTCACGGCCAATACCATGGCGACGATCATGGAGGCCATCGGGATCTCCCCGGTCGGGCTCAACGGCATCCCTGCCACCGCCGAGGAAAAGAACCAGGCCGCGTTCCGCTGCGGTGAGATCGTGATGGATCTCGTCCGGAAGGATTTGAAGCCTTCACAGATCATGACCCGCGCGGCCTTCGAGAACGCCATCGCGTCCGTCGCCGCATCGGGTGGGTCGACCAACGCGGTGTTGCACCTGCTCGCCCTCGCGCGCGAGTCCGGCGTGGCTCTGCACATCGACGAATTCGACACCATCAGCGCCAAGACCCCGACCATCGCCACGGTCAAGCCGGGCGGGCTCTACACGGCGGTCGAGATGCACCACGCCGGCGGTATTTCGCTCCTGCTCCGCCGTCTGCTTGAGGGCGGTTTCCTTCACAAGGATTGCCTCACCGTCACCGGCAAGACGATCGGCGAGGAAGTGGCCGGCGCACCCGAGACGCCCGGCCAGCAGGTCATCCGTCCCACCGACAAACCCTTCAAGGCCACCGGCGGTCTCGTCATTCTCCACGGCAATCTCGCCGAGGAGGGCGGGGTGCTCAAGGTAGCTGGTAGCGCGATCAAGCATTTCCGCGGCCCGGCGCGCGTTTTCGACAACGAGGAGGCGGCCATGGCCGCCGTCAACGCGCAGCAGATCAAGCCGGGCGACGTGGTCGTCATCCGCTACGAGGGACCCAAGGGCGGTCCCGGCATGCGCGAGATGCTCGGTGTCACCGGCGCACTCGCCGGCGCCGGCATGGCGGAGACCGTCGCGCTGCTGACGGACGGGCGTTTCTCCGGCGCCACGCGCGGATTTTCAATCGGCCACGTTGCGCCCGAGGCGTTCGTGGGCGGGTTGATCGCCTTCGTCCACGAGGGCGACCCCATCGAGATCGACGTCGCGACCCGCCGGTTGCAGGTCGACATCCCCGCGGCCGAGCTGGCTGCCCGCCGGCAGGGCTGGGCGCCGCCGGCCCCGCGGTACCAGCGCGGGGTCATGGCCAAGTACGCGAATACCGTTTCCTCCGCCGCTCAAGGTGCGGTCACCACTTAACCGTTTTTCAACCCACGTAACCTCAAGGGACATTATGAAACTCACCGGAGCAGAAATCATTTGGGAGTGTTTGCAGAAGGAAGGCGTCGACGTCGTGTTCGGCTATCCGGGCGGCGCGATCCTGCCGACCTATGACGCGATGACGAAGTACCCGAAGATCCACCACGTGCTCGTGCGCCACGAACAGGGTGCCACGCACATGGCGGACGGCTATGCCCGCGCGAGCGGCAAGGTCGGCGTCGCCATCGCCACGTCCGGTCCCGGCGCGACCAACATGGTCACCGGCATCGCCACCGCGATGATGGACTCGTCGCCCATCGTCTGCATCACCGGCCAGGTCGGATCGAAGGCCATCGGCACGGATGCTTTCCAGGAGACGGACGTGACCGGCGTCACGCTGCCGATCACCAAGCACAATTATCTCGTCACGCGGCCCGATGACATCGCCCGCGCCATCCGCGAGGCCTTCTACATCGCCAAGAGCGGCCGCCCGGGTCCGGTGCTGGTCGACATCACCAAGGACGCGCAGCAGCTCACCTGTGAATTCGACTGGGAGGCCGCCGCGCCGAAGCTGCCCGGTTACCGGCCCGACCTCCGCGCGCTCCCGAGCGAATACGCGAAGGCCCTCGAGCTCATCAACACCGCGAAGCGCCCGATCATCTTTGCCGGCCAGGGCGTCATCAAGGCCAACGCCACCGCGCAGGTGCTCGAGCTGGCCGACACCACGCGGACCCCAATCGCGGTCACGTTGCTCGGCATCGGCGCCATTCCGGCCTCGAGCCCGCTCAACCTCGGCATGATGGGCATGCACGGCGAGGCGTGGGTGAACGAGGCCATCCAGCAGGCCGATCTCATCATCGCGCTCGGCATGCGCTTCGACGATCGCGTCACCGGCAACCTCAAGACCTACGCACCGCACGCGAAGAAGATCCACGTCGAGATCGATCCCTCCGAGGTGAACAAGAACGTGCACGTCGATGTCGCGCTGATCGGCGACCTTGCCGAGGTGTTGGAAGAACTCCTGCCCGGCGTCCGCGCCGCCGACCGCTCCGACTGGTGGGCCACCATTGCCGCGGCGAAGGGCGACTCCGCCGTCCGCGACATCCAGGCCTTGCCCGACAGCGGCCACCTCTATGCCGCGCATGTCATCAACGACATCTGGCGCCTCACGCAGAAGCGCAACACCATCGTCGTGACCGACGTCGGCCAGCACCAGATGTGGGAGGCGCAGTATTTCCACCACGAGAAGCCCCGCTCGCTCATCACCTCTGGCGGACTGGGCACGATGGGTTTCGCCCTTCCCGCCGCCATCGGCGCGAAGTTCGCCTGCCCCGAGAAGGATGTCTGGGTGGTTGTCGGCGACGGCGGTTTCCAGATGACCAGCTGCGAACTGGCTACCGCCGAGCAGGAGGGTATCAAGGTCAACGTGGCCATCATCAACAACGCCTTCCTCGGCATGGTGCGCCAATGGCAGGAGTTTTTCTACGACAAGCGCTACGCGGCCACGCCAATGACTGGGCCGGACTTCGCGAAGCTCGCCGAGGCCTATCGCCTCACCGGTCTGCGCTGTAACAAACGCTCCGACGTCAAGGCGACGGTCGAGAAGACCCTGGCCACCAAGGGCACGGTCGTCATCGATTTCGTCGTTGAGAAGGAAGACACGGTGTTCCCGATGGTTCCGGCCGGCGCCGCGCTCGACAAGATGATCCGTCGTCCGAAGCAGGACGTCATGTCGGAATCCGGTGCCGACAAGGACTGGGAGATGCCTTCCTCCACGCTCCCCGGCGTGTTCGTCGAGGCCGCCGTCGAGGCGTCGCTCAACGGCCACGGCAAGGCCGCGAAATTGTCCAAGCCGGCGAAGAAATCCGCGAAGCCAGTGAAGGTCGCCGCGAAGCCTTTGCGCGTCGCTCCCACCAAGAAACGTTCAACTGCCCGCCGTTAATACTTACCGTCATGGCCAAACATACGCTCATTGCCTACGTCGAGGACGTGCCCGGTGTCCTGAACCGCATCGCCTCGCTGTTCCGTCGCCGCAACTTCAACATCGATTCCCTCACGGTCGGCCGCGCCGAGCAGCCGGGCGTCTCCCGGCTCACGGTCGTCGTCGAGGCGACCGAGGCCGGGGCCCGCCTCGTCGAGGCGAACCTCTACAAGCTGGTCAACGTCCTCCGCGTCGACGACCTCACCCGCAAGCCCGCGCTCATGCGCGAGCTCGGCCTGGTGAAAGTCACCGTCACGCCCGACACGCGCACCCAGGTGCTGCAGCTGGTCGATGTCTTCCGCGCCCGCGTGGTGGACGTCGATGACCAGGCCCTCGTGATCGAGGTCACCGGCACGCCGGAAAAGATCGGCAAGTTCGAGCTCGTGCTGCGCCCCTACGGCATCGTTGAGATGGTCCGGACCGGGGTCGTGGCGATGGCCCGCGGCCACGAGCCGCTGTCCTCGAATCCTCCGCTGGTCCGCGCCGAGGTGGCCGGCCACAAGGCCGAGGACCACGCGCACGACACGGGTGTTTCCATGTCCGTTTAACGCTTCGTAATCTCAGATCTTAAATTTCAAATCCCAAATCAACTTACTACCATGGCTAAAATCTACTACGACAAGGACGCTAACCTCTCGCTCATTCGCGCCAAGAAAGTCGCGATCATCGGCTACGGCTCGCAAGGCCACGCCCATGCGCTCAACCTGAAGGAGAGCGGCGTCGAGGTGCGCGTCGGTCTTTCCCCCAAGAGCAAGTCCGTCGCCAAGGCCAAGAAGGCCGGCTTGACGGTCGGCGCGGTCGACGCGGTCTCCGCGTGGGCCGATGTCATCATGATGCTCGTGCCGGACCACGTCCAGGCGCGCCTCTACCGCGAGGAGATCGCCCCGCACCTGACGGCCGGCAAGATGCTCATGTTCGCCCACGGTTTTAACATCCGCTTCAAGGGCATCGTGCCGCCGAAGAATGTCGACGTCACCATGATCGCGCCGAAGTCCCCGGGCCACCGTGTGCGCGAGGTCTTCCAGGAAGGCGGCGGCGTCCCCGGCCTCATTGCGGTCTACCAAAATGCCACCGGCAAGGCCAAGAAGCTCGCGCTGTCCTACGGCCGCGGCATCGGCTGCACTCGCGCCGGCGTGCTGGAGACGACCTTCAAGGAGGAGACCGAGACCGACTTGTTCGGCGAGCAGGCCGTGCTCTGCGGCGGTTGCGCCGAACTGGTCAAGGCCGGCTTCAAGACCCTGGTCGACGCCGGTTACCAGCCCGAGATCGCCTACTTCGAGTGCATGCACGAGCTGAAGCTCATCGTGGACCTGATGTACCGCGGCGGCCTCAACTACATGCGTTACTCCGTCTCCGACACCGCGGAGTGGGGTGACTACGTCTCCGGCCCGCGCGTGGTCACGAAGAATACGCAGAAGGAGATGAAGGCCATCCTCAAGGACATCCAGACCGGCAAGTTCGCCAAGCGCTTCATCGACGAGAACAACAAGTATGGTCGCAAGACCATGGACAAGTTCCGGAACAAGGAGCGCGGCCAGAAGATCGAGGTCGTCGGCGCCAAGCTGCGCGCGATGATGCCGTTCCTGAACCCGATCACGATCTCGAAGTAACCGGGAACCGAGAGTGTTTTATGCCTGATCACGACCAACGCCATTCGTTCCGCGCCCCTCCCGGGGCGCCACGGCTCGGCTTGGGCGCGATGGGTCTGCGACTGCGACTTACTCAGGAGCTTCCGCGTGGTTCGGCGGCGGCGCATCTTGCGCTCCGCCTCAAAACCACCGGCCGGCTCCTGCTTCAGTCCTCCGTTATTATTTAAACGAACAGTCCAAAACACTCTCATTCCCATGAATTCTTCTTCCCCTTCCTACGTCCGAATCTTCGACACCAGCCTCCGCGATGGCGAGCAGGCTCCCGGTGCTTCCATGACCTCCGCTGAAAAGCTCGAGGTTGCCCGCGCACTCGCCCGCCTCGGCGTTGACGTGATCGAGGCGGGGTTCCCGGCCGCGTCACCCGACGACCTGGCGGCGGTGCAAGCCATCGCCGCCGAGGTGGGGCAGGTCCCCGTCGAGGGCCGCCCGCAGGCCGAACCGCCGGTCATCTGCGGTCTCGCCCGCTGCACGCGCAGCGACATCGAGGCCGCGTGGAACGGCGTCAAGGGCGCCAAGCGGCCGCGCATCCACACCTTCCTCGCGACGAGCGACATTCACCTCCAGCACAAGCTCCGCATGTCGCGGGCCGAGATGACCGCGCGCGCGGTGGAGATGGTGGCGTACGCGAAAACGTTCTGCGCCGACATCGAGTTCTCGCCCGAGGATGCGGGCCGCAGCGACCCCGAATTTCTCTACACGGTGCTTGAGGCCGTGATCAAGGCCGGCGCGACCACGCTCAACATCCCGGACACGGTCGGCTACACCATGCCGGACGAATTCGGGGCGTTGATCGCGGGCATCATTGGGAAAACGCCCGGCGCGAAGGACGTGGTCATCTCGGTGCATTGCCACGACGACCTCGGCATGGCGGTGGCGAATTCGCTCGCCGGCCTCCGCGCCGGCGCGCGCCAGGCGGAAGTCACCATCAACGGCATTGGCGAGCGCGCGGGCAACGCGTCGCTCGAGGAGGTCGTCATGGCCATCCGCACGCGGGGCGAGAAGCTCGGTCTCACCACCGGCATCGACGCCACCCAGCTCTGCCGGACCAGCAAACTGGTCTCGCGCAGCACCAGCTACCCGGTGCCGCCCAACAAGTCCATCGTGGGGGCCAACGCCTTCGCGCACGAGTCCGGCATCCACCAGGACGGCATGATCAAGAACGCGCAGACCTACGAGATCATGCGGCCCGAGGATGTCGGGGCGACGCAGACGATGCTTGTGCTCGGCAAACATTCCGGCCGCGCGGCGTTCTCGAAGCGCCTGACCGAGCTCGGCTACCCGCTCGACGGCGACGCCCTGCTCAAGGCCTTCAACGGGTTCAAGAAACTTGCCGACCGCAAGAAGGCGGTCCACGACGCCGACTTGATCGCGCTCGCCTCGGATGAGCGGACCACGGTGCCGGAACTCTGGGCGCTGGACAACCTGCAGGTGGTCTGCGGGACCACCGGGTTGCCCACCGCCACCGTCCGCCTCCGCGACCCGGACGGGAAGACCCACGTCCATGCCGCCATCGGCACCGGGCCGGTCGACGCGACCTACAAGGCCATCGACGCCATCGTCAAGGTGCCGGTCACGCTGCTCGAATTCGGCATCAACGGTGTCACCGAGGGCATCGACGCCCTCGCGGAGGCGACCGTGCGCGTCCGCCACGAGGAACAGCGCTCCAGCCACGGCCACGGGGCCGACACCGACATCGTGGTCGCCAGCGCCAAGGCGTACATCGCTTCCCTCAACCACGTGCTGTCCCGCCAGTCCAGCGGCCGGGCGCAGCACCCGCAGAAGACCGGCACGCCCACGGCGGTCGCCCAGTGAACCGCCGGCTTACCCATGCCTGACAAGCCCCACCGTCCTTTCGTCGAAATCTTCGATACCACCCTGCGCGACGGCGCGCAGACGGAGGGCATCTCGTATTCCGTCGACGACAAGCTGCGCATCGCGCGCAAGCTGGACGAGCTGGGCGTGACCTTCATCGAGGGCGGCTGGCCGGGCTCCAATCCCAAGGACGCGGTCTTCTTCGAGCGCGCCCGCACGGAGCCGTGGACCCACGCCCGGATCGTGGCGTTCGGCGCCACGCGCCGGGCGAGCCTGACGCCGGCCGACGACCCCAGTGTTCGCGCGCTGGTCGAGGCGGGTACCACGGTCTGCGCCATTTTCGGCAAATCCTCGGTGCTGCAGGTGCAGGAAGTCCTGCGCACGACGCTCGAGGAAAACCTGAAAATGATCGAGGACACCGTGTCCTACCTGCGGGCGCAGGGCAAACGCGTCATCTACGACGCGGAACATTTTTTCGACGGCTACCGGCTGGACTCCGCCTACGCGCTGCAAACCCTCCAGGCGGCCGTACGCGGCGGGGCGGAGACGATCGTGCTGTGCGACACCAACGGCGGCTCGCTGCCGTGGCAGGTGGAGTCGGCGGTGCAGGAAGTCATCGCCCACCTCGGCCCGGTCCCGGTCGGCATCCACGCCCACGACGACACGGGCTGCGGCGTCGCGAACAGCATGGCCGCGGTGCGCGCCGGCGCCCGGCACGTGCAGGGCACGATCAACGGCTACGGCGAACGCTGCGGCAACGCCAACCTCTGCGTGGTCATCCCGAATCTCGAATTGAAGCTCAACCTGCGCGCATTGCCCGCGGGCGCCCTGCCGCGCCTGCACGAGGTGGCACGTTTCGTCGCCGAGGTGGCGAATCTCGCCCCCAACGAGCACATGGCTTACGTGGGCGACAGCGCCTTCGCCCACAAGGCGGGCGTGCACGTGTCCGCGATGCAGCGCCATCCCGACGCCTACCAGCACATCGACCCGACCGTGGTCGGCAACCAGATGCGGGTGGTGGTCAGCGAGCTTTCCGGCCGGGCCAATGTGGTTTCCAAGGCGGGCGAGCTCGGCCTGCAGAACCTTGATGCCGCCACCGGCGCGCGGATTGTCGAGCTCATCAAGGAGCGGGAGCACGCTGGGTTCTCGTTCGAGGCCGCCGAGGCGAGTGTCGCTCTGCTGGTGCGCCGGCTGGCACCCGATTACCAGCCGTTGTTCAGCCTCCTGGACTACCGGGGCATGGTGAGCCGTCATGGCGATCGCAGCATGGCCGAGGCGACCATCAAGCTCAGCATTGGCGGCCACGAGGTCCACACGGCGGCCGAGGGCAACGGCCCGGTCAACGCCTTCGACCAGGCCCTGCGCAAGGCCCTGCAGCCCCTGTTTCCACAGGTGAAGGAGATCCAGCTGGCCGACTACAAGGTCCGGATCCTGAATTCCAACAATGGCACCGCTGCGGTCACCCGCGTGCTCATCGACTGGCACGACGGCGCGGCGCGCCGCTGGAGCACGGTGGGGGCCGGGACCAACATCCTGGACGCCACCTGGCTGGCGCTGGCGGACGGTTACGAATACATCCTGACCCCGCAGGTGGCGCCGCGGGCCGTGACAATTTCATGAAAGCAAACATCGCACTCACACCCGGTGACGGCATTGGCCCCGAAGTGGTCAATGAAGCCCGGCTCGTGCTCGAGGCCGTGGCCCAGCGCCATGGCCACCAACTCAAATTTTCCGAACACCTGCTCGGCGGCTGCGCCATCGACGCCCAGGGCACGGCCATGCCGGACGAGACCCTCGCCGCCTGTGCGGCGGCCGATGCGGTGCTGCTGGGTGCCGTGGGCGGCCCGAAATGGGACGACCCGCAGGCCAAGGTCCGCCCGGAGCAGGGGCTGCTGGCGATTCGCAAGGCACTGGCCCTTTACGCCAACGTGCGTCCCGTGCGTCCCTATCCGTCCCTGGCCCGGCTTTCACCCCTCAAGCCCGAGCGGGTGGCCGGCGTGGATTTCGTGGTTATCCGCGAACTGACCGGCGGTCTCTATTTTGGCACGCCCAAGGGCCGGACGATGACCCCGGAGGGAGAGCGCGCCGTGGACACCTTGGTTTATACCGACTGGGAGATCCGCCGGATCGTGAAACTGGCCTTTGAGATGGCGCAGAAGCGCCGCAAACTCGTCACCTCGGTCGACAAGGCCAATGTGCTGGAGTCATCCCGCCTGTGGCGGAAGGTTGCGATCGAGGTCGGCAGGGAGTTCCCCGACGTGAAGCTCGAGCACCAGCTGGTTGATTCCTGCGCCATGCGGCTGATCACCCATGCCCCGCAGTTCGATGTCATCGTGACGGAAAACATGTTTGGTGACATCCTAACGGACGAAGCCGCGGTGCTCGCCGGGTCGCTCGGTCTGCTGCCCAGCGCCTCACTGGGCGCCGGCCGCCTCGGCCTCTATGAGCCCATCCACGGTTCGGCGCCCGATATCGCAGGCAAGGGGATCGCCAACCCGGTCGGCACGATCCTGTCCGCCGCCATGCTGCTACGCCACTCGCTGGGCCTGGAGAAGGAGGCGGCCGAAGTGGAGGCGGCGGTTAATCTGGCCCTTCAGGAAGGGCAGCATACCGCCGATTTAGGAGCCAAGGAGCCGCTCAGCACCACCCAGATGGGTCAGGCTGTCCGCGAGCGCCTTTGAGCATCAATCCATCGCCAACATAATTTCGACCCATTTCAATTCCATGAGCACCTCCTCCCAACCGCCCCTCGATACCACGCGATACATTGCGCGGCATGTGGCGGGACTGCGCCGCTCGGGCATCCGTGATTTCTTCGAGCTGGTGGCCAAGACCGACGGCGTCATTTCCCTCGGGATTGGTGAACCGGATTTTGACACCCCCCAGCCGATCCGCGACGCCGTCACGACGGCCATGAACACCGGCAAGACCCACTACACCTCGAATCTGGGCCTGCTGGAGCTCCGCAAGGAGATCTGCCGGTACGCGGAGGGCCATTTCCGGGTCAGTTACCGGCCCGATGACGAAGTGCTGGTCACCGTCGGCGTTTCCGAGGGTCTGGACCTGACCTTGCGCTCGTTGCTCAATCCCGGCGACAAGGTGATGTACCATCAGCCCTGCTACGTGTCCTATGCCCCGTCCGTGGACCTGGTGCATGCCGTGGGCGTGCCGGTGGCGACGAATGCCGGCGACCTGTTCTCCCTCGATGCCCCGGCGCTGGCCGCCGCGTGGCAGCCCGGCTGCAAGCTCCTGCTGCTGAACCTGCCTTGCAACCCGACCGGTGGAGTTTGCTCGCGGGAGCAGCTTGAGCGCATCGCCAAGTTTGCCATCGAGAAGGACCTGATCGTGGTCAGCGATGAAATCTATTCCGAATTGGTCTTTGAAGGGACCCACACCAGCATTGCCAGCCTGCCCGGGATGCAGGAGCGGACGATTCTCCTGCATGGATTTTCCAAGGCGTTTGCGATGACCGGGTTCCGCCTGGGCTATGCCTGCGGTCCGGCGCCCCTGATCGAGGCGATGATGAAGGTGCACCAATACTCGATGCTCTGTGCGCCCAGCATCAGCCAGGAAGGTGCCCTTGCCGCCCTGCGCCTGGGTGATGACGCCACCAAGTTCATGCGCGACCGTTACCGCGAGCGCCGCGATCTCTTTGTGCGCCGGATCAACGCCGCCGGGCTGTCCTGCCATGCCCCGCGGGGTTCCTTCTATGCCTTCCCCTCGGTGGTCTCCACCGGGCTGGACGAAGGCGAGTTTGCCCGCCGGTTGCTGACCGAGCACAAGGTGGCGGTTGTGCCCGGCACGGCCTTCGGTGACGCCGGCAAGGGCCACGTCCGGGCCTGTTTTACCGCCAACGAGGAGAAGCTTACGGCCGCATGCGACCGGATTGAGCGCTTGCTTAACACACTGCGGCCGGCGGTAGGGGTTTGATGACAGGATTCGTCGGTGGAGCGCGTTGACCGCAACCTGCTGGTTTGCGATCGAGGCGCTCCATCTTTGCCACGCAATAAAAAGCCCCGCGACAGCCAGGCTGAGCGGGGCGTAAAGGATTTTTATCTGCAGCTCAGATTGCGGCGTCGCCGCGCTCGTCGGTGCGGATGCGGAGGACGTCTTCCAGCGGGAGCACGAAAATCTTGCCGTCACCGATCTTGCCGGTCTTGGCGCCCTTGGCGATTGACTCCACCACCTTGCCGACCTGTTCGTCAGATACGGCGAGTTCAATCTTAACCTTGGGCAGGAAATCCACGGTATATTCGCTACCGCGGTAGATCTCGGTATGACCTTTCTGGCGGCCGAAGCCTTTGACTTCCGTCACGGTCATGCCCTCGATCCCGACCTGGGAAAGGGCTTCCTTCACTTCGTCGAGCTTGAACGGCTTGATGATGGCGATGATTAGTTTCATGCTGATAGTTGAGGTGTTGATGGGTGTGCCTGCACCGTCTGTCCGGCGAGGTGCTGATATCGTACACCAATTTAGCACGGCTCATGCCAACCCAACGTACATGACACGGGGGCGGGCGAATCGTGCCGTCAGGCCCAACTTTGCGCCAAATAGCGCAAAAAAAGCCGCACCAATCAAGGTGCGGCGAGAGTGGCAGGTCGTAAGGGCCCGCTTACTTGACCACGAGTGGGGGAGGGGGCGGCGGAACAGCGATCGAGCTGTCATTCAACTTCTTGGCCACCATTTCAATCACGCGCTGGATCTCGATTTCCGCCGTGCGACGGTTGATTTTACCCAGCTCCACCTGCTTGGCCAGGTCGAAGGTCTCACGATTGAGCTTTTCCTTGTCTGTGCGGGCCTGGGCAATCTGGATTTCGAGGTCGGCCGCCTCCTTGGACAGCTTGTCGGCCTCGGTGGAATACTTCGCGGCTTCGTCCTTGAGGGCCTTCATGGCGTCATCGTATTCCTTCTGCTTCTTGACCTCTTTGGCCCGGTCGGCGGCCTCGCGCTCGTCCTGACGTTTCTTGGCATCGGCCGTGGCCTTGGCCTCGATATCGTCCTTGCGCTTCTTTTCCTCGGCCCGGACGCGGAGGGCGATCTCCTGTTTGGCCAGATCCTTGGCCTGCATCTCCTTCAGGGCACCTTGGTAGATGAAGCCGAATACGGCCAGAAGGACGATTGGAACGATTAGATATGACTTGTTCATTTGGGTCGGAAGAAGAGCGGTTTAGGATTTCTTGGCGGCAGCGGCCGCAGCAGCGGCGGCCTCGGCAGCCGCTTTCTCCGCGGCGGCAATCTTATCCAGTAAATCGTAGTAGTATTTCGCGTTGGACTCGGCCTGCTTGACGTAGGTCTTCAGGAAGGCGTCCTCCTCGGTGTAGCGTTTCTTTTCGTCCGTGATCTTCGCGAAGGTGGCCTTGACGTCCTCCAGCTCCTTCTTGAGCCGTCCGACTTGGTCACGGAATTTGTTGCGGTCATCGTAGCTGCGCTGACGCAGGTCCTCCGCCTCCTGCCGGGCGGTCTTCTTGGCCTCTTCAATGCGATCCCGCTCTTCCTTCTCCTTCTTGCGGGTGGCCTGGGACTCGATGGCCGACTTGATGGCCGCATCGCGGTCAAGCATCTGCTGTCGGGCTTTGGCTTTCTTGTCTTCCTCAGCCTTCACCTTGATCTGGGTGAGCTTCTCCGCGTAGGACTTGTTGAAGCTGTAATAAAAGCCGCCAAAGATCAGAAGGCCGACTAGCGGGAATATGATATAGACTTTGTTCATGTTCGGGTGATGCGTGCGTTAAAGGGGGAATTAAGTTTTGTTTTTCTTGGCCTCGCGCTCCTTGAGGATGTCTTCGATCGCCTTGACCATGTTATTGCCTTCCTTGACGGACTGGGGAAATTCAGCGGCCTTCTTGGCGGTATCGAGCGCGATATCGTACTTCTTAAGCTGGTAGGCCACATAGGCGGTGAAGAGGTAGACCTGATTCGGCTTGGTCAGGTTTCCCTTGGCCAGGGCGGCCTGCGCATGGGGCAGGGCGGCCTCGGGCTGCTCAATGCCGAGGTAAGCCTGCGCAATCATAAATTCAAGCTGGCCGGACTTGGGGTAGGCCTTGGTGGCCTCCTTGAGTGCCTCGATGCCCTTGAGGGGGCGCTCGAGCTGCTGATAGGAAAAAGCGAGCAGTTCCCAGTTTTTAGAATCAGCCTCGATGGCTCCGGTCTTGAGGCCGGCCTCAAGCAATTCGGCGGCCTTCTCATACTGCCCCAGGTTGAAATAGATGCCGATCAGATTGTAGTTATCCTTCGGGGTGGTCATGTACCCGTTCGATTGGGCGCGCTCAATGGCGAGGATGGCCCGGGTGAACTGTTCAGTACTGAGGTAAAGCGCGGCCAGCTGCTGCCAGTAGTTGCTGGAGTTGGGCTTCTGCTTCACGAGGAGTTCCAGGACTTCCGCCGCCTCGGCGTTGCGGTTGAGCTGCTGCAGGCACAGCAGCTTGAAGAGATAGAGCTGCGTGGCGGGGCGGGCTGAGGTGCGGAGTCCGAGTTCAACCTCGGCCAGGGCGCGCTGCACGCCGGCGAGATCGGGGTGGTCGGGGTTGAGCACCGCGATGCTGTAGAGGACCTGGGCGTGAAACAGCTCGTTATCGAGGGTAGGCTTCTTGGTGAGGGTGGTCCAACGCTCCAAATATTTCTCGGCCTTGTTGTAGTCAGCCGCGGTCACGCTGAGGTTCTTCGACTGGCCGCCGTCCTGAAAATAGAGCTGGGCGAGGAAATAAACCAGTTCCCGGGTGACCTTCTCGTCGAAGAAGGTCGGGTTTTTCTCGTCGGAAAGCATCAGGCCCTTCTCGAGCGGCGCGATGGAACTGGAGAAGTCGCCCTTCTGCAACAGGGTCTGCGCCTTGATCTGATAGAGCAGGGCCATGTCATAGGTCCCCACCGGGGTGATGGCGATCTGCGCATCGAGGATGGCGATGGCGGCATCGTAGTTCTTGGCGTCTGCCAAAGGACGGTATTTCGCCAGGACTTCGCCGGTGGCGTCCGACGGTGAGTAATCACGCACCACGGCCGGTGTCTGCTGCGCCGAGGCGCTGACAGCCAGCAGGAGCGCGCCGATCAGGGCCGGCAGGGAGCGGGTGGGCTTGAGAAGGTGGTTTAGCATGGCGAGCCAGAGGGGATCATTTGCTGTCATCGAGGTTGAACTCGATTGGCTGGGCGGCCCGGACATTGACGGTGCGACCGCCTTTCCGGCCGGGTTTGAATTTCCACTTCAAGACCGCCTGAACGGCCGGGGCTTCAAACTCACGGTGGGAGGAACGCACGACCTGCGCCTGCGTGACGTCGCCGTTCGTGTTGATGATGAATTCAACCATGACCTCACCGGTGATACCGGCGCGGCTCATCTCGTACGGGTAAGTCGGATTGACCGACACGCGCAGGACGGGCTTCTGGTCGAGGTCGCCGACATTGAAGAGATTGTCGATGCCCTTGCCGAAGTTGGCGCCGGGCTTGTTGACCGGGATTGTGATGGCACCCTTGGAGGCGACCATGTTTGGCGGCGGCGGGGGCGTCAGCGGCTGGGTAAAGGCATTGACCGGAACCACGCTGGGCATGTCGACCAGGCTGGGGGGGGCAAGCTGGTTCTCGACCGGGGCGTCGTCGAGATCCTTGACGACATCCTCCTTCTCCTCATCGAGCGGGGGCATCTCAAACTGAATCAGTTCTTCCTTGGCCTTCGCGTCCCGTTTGGGTGGCGGAGCCTTGCCGTGGCTGAAAAGATAGATGCTGGAATGCAGGGCCAGCGACACAACCAAGCCGATGATTAAGTCTCGATTCATGGACGGTTCAATTATTTGCCCGTAGGACGGGTACGGGTTTCCACCGAGAATTTCAGGATGCCAGCCTTGCGGACTTCATCCAGTACGGCGACGGTGGTGCCAAAGCGGGCTTTTTCGTCACCGGCAATCAGGATGCGCGGGTCTTCGGTCTGGGTCTTGTAATAGGCAATGCGCGACGGGACTTCACCCATGTCGATCAGTTCCTTGTTCCAGAAGATGGCGCCTTCGCCTGAGACTTGGATGGTAACGCTATCATCCTTGTCCGGCGGCTTCGTAGTCGGGGTGGCGACCGGCAGATCAACGGGCAGCGACTTGATGGCGTTGAGCGAGAGGGTGAAGAGGACAAAGGTCGCGAGCAGGAAGAAAATGACGTCGATGAGGGGAATGATCTCAATGCGTGCCTTCTTCCGGACCGGGACTTTGACTTTGATGCTGCCTTCCATGTTTGAGGGATGGTCTTAAAGTGATACGCGTCGGGCGCCGTTTTATTAGGCGGACCGGGCGTTAGTGGCTGCGGATTTCGACGAACACCTTGGTGAATCCTGCTTTGCGGGCCTCGTCAAAAACGTAGACCGCCTGGGCGAAGAAGGCGTGTTCGTCGCCGTTGATGAGGATGCGACCGTCGGGTTCCTGCGAGTGATACTGCTGCAGGCGGACCAGAAACTCGTCGAGAGTGACGAGATCCTTGTTCCAAGCCAGCGTGCCCTCGTCGGTGACGCTGACCGTCACGGTGCCGTTCGGGTCACGGGCCTCGCCGGTCGCCGAAACGGGTAAGTTTACTTTTATGCCGTTCGATTTGTTGAGCGAAAGGGTAAAAAGCACAAAGGTCGCGAGGAGGAAAAAGATGACGTCAATGAGAGGGATGATCTCAATGCGGGCTCTTTTTGCGCCACCAGGGCCTGATCCACCACCACCGTGCATGACAGTTAGTACTTAAAGGTTAAAGTCGTGAGAGTCGCGGCCGCGATTAGCGGGAGGGCGATTTCTCGGACTTGTTGAGAATGATCTCAAGCGAGTTGGACGCGTCTTCAACCTCGTGGCGGGCTTCTTCCACCCGGGCGTTCATATAGTTGAAGGGCAGGAGGCCGGTGATGGCGATGAACAGACCGCACATCGTGGCGATAAGCGCCTCGGCGACACCACCGGTGATGGCGCCGGTGGAGGCACCGATGTCACCGCTGCCGCCGTTCAAGGCGGCGAAGGTTCCCATCATGCCGGTCACGGTGCCGAGCAGGCCGAGCAAAGGGGCGGCGGTAATGCAGGTGTCGAGCGTGGGCAGACCCTGGCTGAAGCGCTGCATTTCCTGATTCGCGGCGCGGCTGAAGGCGTTGGCGAGCGAGTGCTCCTTGTGGCTGATCGCATAGACCAGGATGCGGGCAACATAGTCCTGGCTCTTCTTGCCCAGTTCCAAGGCGCCATCGATATCGTTGGCTTCGACCTTCTCCAGCATCTTGTCCACCACGTCGGGCTGGCGGCGGCTGTTTTCGCGGACAATAAAGATAACCCGCTCGGCGACGACGGTTATCATCAGGAAGGACACAATCAGGATGGGCCACATAATGAAGTGGCCGGCGTGGAACAGCTCCATGGCGGTCATGGGACTGCCGTCAGAGTTGGTCAGGAGAATCGCCAAGGGCAGGGATGCAGTGATCATAGTACTTATTATGAGGATTTGGTTTATCGTGAGTCTATCGGGCTATCGGAAAGTTACGATGGCAGTAGCAAGACATGAGCCATCTTTGATCAATATTTTGCGCACACCAGCATGACGGCTGGTCGGGGCAAAAGGGGGAGTGTTTCGACTAAGCAAGTGACCAAAAATTTGAGGGGAGAGGCGAATGGTGCTGAGAATCACTTTGGGGTGTCAATGCACTTTCTTTGACGACGCAAAAAAACGTGCAAAATTAATTGAAGGGATTCCGCGGGGTAATTCATTGGCTGCCCGACTAGGAGTCGAACCTAGACAAAACGAGTCAGAGTCGTTTGTGCTACCATTACACAATCGGGCAGTGAACAATTGAAATTTTTGCGCCGCGGGTTTCTTTGCCGGGAGCTCCCGGGTTCCTCTCGCTTTCGTTCAGGAAAAATTGAAGGGCTGGAGAACTGACAGCATCATCCGCCGCTGGGGTGGATGAAAGGTGGAGCCGGCGATGGGATTCGAACCCGCAACCGCCTGTTTACAAAACAGGTGCTCTACCGTTGAGCTACACCGGCGTGGCGCGCTGGGCGCAAAAATCAAAAATGACTGGGAAAAAACGCAATTTGGTGGCTCCCCGGGGACTCGAACCCCGAACCAATTGATTAAGAGTCAACTGCTCTACCATTGAGCTAGGAAGCCGTCAAAAATAGAAGGGGCAAACGTTATTATCGGCTGGGGCTTGTCAACCCCATTTGCGGTATTTGCAGAGAATCGAGTTTCTCTCTGAAAAATAAGGGCGTGCCGGCGCGCCCTGGCATGGTTTCGCCCATCGAAATTGGTGCGCGACATTTCATTCAGCCGCAGGATTTAGACGGAGTGTGATGAGCCGCCGCGAGGAACTTTCCCTGCTCATGTCGAACGCCGGTGGGTGCTTGGCGGCCTTCGGCAGGACCTGGCCCGCGACGAACTGGAATTCATTCAGGCTATCATGATTCAGCGGTGCGGGATGAGTCCGGGGGATGGGGAATCACATCCACTGCGGAGCCAAACGCAGCGCTGGAATCCAGCGCTGCGAACTGTTTGGTCACGCCGCGATTTCCGGCCCCGCCCGGGATGGGCCGGGCCGGGCGGCAGATAGAGCCGCGTGGTCCCAACTGCAGGAGCCTGCTGAAGGCCGGTTTAGGGGGTTTACGGCCGGACGGTTCACTTTGTCGGACAATACACTTGCCAACCGCCCGGGCGTCCTCTGTTTTCCTCCACTCTCCTCATGCAAAAGACCAAAAAGTCCGTTGCCAAGCGCTTCAAGATATCCGGAACGGGTAAGCTGATCCGCCGCACGCCCGGTTTCCGTCACTTGCTGGCCGCGAAGAGCACGAAGTCCAAACGACGTGCCTCCCGCGACAAGCTGGTGGCTCCCGGCCATGCTGCGCCGCTCCTCCGCTGTCTGCCTACCGGTCTCCGGTAAGCTGTTGCGCACCATACCAACCCAGCCAGGCGGGTGAATCCTAACGAGACGACCCGCCGGCCCTAAACCAAAAATACAACATGCCTCGTGTCACAAACTCCCCCGCGTCGCGCAAGCGCCGCAAGAAAGTGCTGAAATACGCCAAGGGCTATTTCGGCAACAAATCCAAGCTGTTCCGCTACGCCAAGGAAGCGGTGCAGCATGCCTGGCAGTACGCCTACATCGATCGCAAGAAGAAGAAGGCCAACATGCGCGGCCTTTGGATCGTGCGTCTGAACGCCGCCTGCCGCGAGGCCGGCATGAGCTACAGCCGCTTCATTGAAGGCCTCAAGGCCGCCAACATCCAGCTCGACCGCCGCCAGCTCTCCGAGATCGCGATCGCCGACGCCGTGGCGTTCAGCGGCCTGATCAAGCGGGCCCAGGACGCGTTGAAGATCAAGGCCAGCGCCGCCAAGGCGTAAGCGACCTGCTCAAAAACGCGAGCCGCTGCAGGCTCGCCTTCATGGCCGCAACGCCATTTCTTTGAAGGACGGGTCTCCTCGTGAGTCCCGTCCTTTTTATTTCCAGCCGACCGCCCTTCGTGCTCATCTGTGCGCTTCGCGGTTGATTCAATTCCCACCATGCAAGCCACCCTCACCGCCCTGCTCGCCAAAGCCACGGCCGAGCTCGCCACGCTGAAATCCCGCGCCGACTTCGAGGCCGCCAAGGCCCGCTATGTCGGACCCAATGGCGAGTTCACCGCCTTGATGAAGCAGATGGGCACCGTGCCCAAGGAGCAGCGCCCCGCGATGGGCAAGCTCATCAACGAGACCAAGGGCCAGCTGCAGGTGCAGCTCGACGCCACGCTGGCCCGCATCGGCGACGCGGAGATTTCCGCCCAGCTGGGGCCGGCCATCGACCCGACGCTGCCTTCACCCGACGCCGGCCCGGGCACGTTTCACCCGCTCACCCTCGTGCGCGAGGAGATGTGCCGCATCCTGCGCAAGGCCGGCTTCACCGTGGTCGAGGGCCCGGAGGTCGAGACCGAGTACTATTGCTTCGATGCGCTCAACACCCCGGCCGACCACCCGGCGCGCGACGCCCAGGACACGTTCTACTTTCCCGAGAAGGCGCGCTTCGCCAACGTCACCAAGCGGGTCCCCGAGGAGAAATACCTCCTGCGGACCCACACGTCCTCCGTGCAGATCCGTACGATGCTCAAGGGCGAGCCGCCGATCCGGATCGTCTCGCCGGGCCGCGTTTACCGCCGCGACACTTCCGACGCGACCCACAGCGCGAACTTCCACCAGATCGAGTGCCTCTACGTGGACAAGAACGTCACGGTGCGCGACCTCAAGGCGCTGCTCGACTACATCTTCGCCTCGCTCCTCGGCAAGGACACGAAGACCCGTTTCCGCCCGCACTACTTCGGTTACACCGAGCCGAGCTTCGAGGTGGACCTTTCCGCCCAGCACCTGCCCAAGGTGAACAAGGAATGGATCGAGATCGGCGGCTGCGGCCTGGTCGACCCCGCCGTCTTCGAGGGCGTCGGCTACGACCCCAACGTCTGGACCGGCTACGCCTTCGGCATGGGCCTCGAGCGCCTCGCCATGCTGATGTACGGCATCGATGACATCCGCTATTTCTACCAGAACGACCTCCGTTTCCTGAAGCAATTCGCCTGAGGTTTTGCCCGCGAATCACCCGAATTCACGCCAATCATTTCCCGCTTCTTCGCGTTAACTCGCGTCCTTCGCGGGCCACTCTCCTTCAATGAAAATCAGCCGCAACTGGCTCAGACAATATGTCCGGATTTACGCCTCAGCCGATGAGCTGATGCGCGCCATCACGCTCCTTGGCTTCGAGGTCGAGGGGGTGGTCAACACCGGCCTGCCGCCGCTCGACCTCGTGGTCGTCGGCGAGATCAAGACGCGCGACAAGCACCCGAACGCGGACAAGCTCTCGGTCTGCACGGTCGACGTGGGCCCGGCCCACGGCGGGGTGCGGACCATCGTGTGCGGGGCACCGAACTGTGATGCCGGCAACCGGGTCCCGGTGGCGCTCCCGGGCGCGGTGCTGCCCGGTGACTTCAAGATCAAGCAGTCCAAGATCCGCGGCCAGCAGTCCGACGGCATGATGTGTGCGGCGGATGAGCTCGGCCTGGGGGACGACCATGCGGGCCTGCTGCTGCTCGACCCGGCCGCGCCCATCGGGGCCTTGCTCAATTCCGTCATGCCCGAGGGCGACACCGTTTTCGACATCGAGATCACGCCCAACCGGCCCGACGCCCTCAGTCACATCGGCATCGCCCGCGAGCTCGCGGCCTGGATCAAGCTCGAGGTGCAGTTTCCAGAGATCAAGTTTCGCGGCAAGTCCGACCCGGCGCCCCGCCCCGACATCCTCGCCGGCATCCGGGTCGACCACGCGGAGGATTGCCCGCTGTACGTCGGCATTGCGGTCGCCGGGGTCAAGGTCGGCCCGAGTCCGGCCTGGATGCAGGAACGGCTCAAGGCCGTCGGCCTGCGCCCGATCAACAACCTCGTCGACGTGGGCAACTACGTCATGCTCGAGCTGGGGCAGCCGCTGCACATTTTCGATGCGAAGAAGATCGGCGGGCGCCAGATCGTGGTCCGCCGGGCGGCCGACGGCGAGAAGCTCACCACGCTCGACGGCAAGGAGCGCGCGCTCAACAGCCGCATGCTGGTCATCGCCGATGAATCCCAGCCCCTGGTCGTCGCCGGCATCATGGGCGGCGCGAGCGCCGAGGTCGATGCCACCACGACCGACATCGTGCTGGAGGCCGCTTATTTCCGGCCGCAATCCATCCGCTGGACGGGCCGGCGGCTCGGCCTGGCCTCGGATTCCTCCTATCGCTTCGAGCGCGGGGTTGACCCGCATAGCACGCTGGAGGCGGCTTACCGCGCCATTGATTTGATTCTCGAGACCGCGGGCGGCACCGTGGCCGGCCCGGTCATCAAGGTCGGCGGCGACCGGCCCTGGCAGCGCGAGATCACGGTCACGCCGGACTACATCCGCGCGCGGCTCGGCTTTTCGATCGGGGACGAGGAAATCCGCCAGTCCCTCGAGTCGCTCAACCTGGCTATCACCGGTGAGAAGAAGAAGGACGAGGGCTTTGAGTGGATTGTGACGGTGCCCAGCTACCGCTCCGATCTCGACCGCCCCATCGACCTCGTGGAGGAGGTCCTGCGGGTTTACGGTACCGACCGGGTCCCGGCGGCGGCCTGCACGGGGCCCGCTTTGATCGACGGTGACGACGACCCGATCGTGGTGTTCAACCGCAAGGCCGGGGATTATCTCGTCGGCCAGTCTTTCCACGAGGTCGTCAACTACACCCTGCGCGCGCAAAAGGAACTGTCCACGTGGGTCTCCGACGTCTCCGCCGCCGAGCTCGGGCTCGCCAATCCGTTCGTCGACGACCAGTCGCACCTGCGGCCCACCTTGATCATGGGTATTTTGGAGTCACTGAAGTTGAACCAGTCGCGGGGCGTGCCGGTCGCGCGGCTTTTCGAAACCGGCCGGGTGTTCATGGAGAACAACGGCACGGTGCAGGAATGCGTGGCCGTTGGTTTTGTCCTTTGCCACAATCCCAAGGACCGGGCCTGGCTGGCGCGGCCCGAGCCGGATTTCTTCGCGGTGAAACAGCACATGCAGATCCTGGCCCGCCAGGCGGGGATCGAACTGGACCAGCAGCAACTCGTGCCGGTCCGCGGGGCGTTCTGGGGTTGGCAGGAAGGTCATTCGGCCGCCGCCGGCGAGATGAACGACGGCTGGACCGCCCGCTTCGGTCTCCTGAACCTGCCCATGGTCCGCAACCTCGGGGTCGAGGGCCGCGTGTGGGCGGGCATGTTGGCGGTGCTCCCGGCCAAACTGGCGGCCGTCACCGGCCATCGCCGCTACCAGCCGTTCAGCCTCTTCCCGGCGGCGCTGCGCGATATCGCGCTCGTGGTCGAGGCCGGCCGTCACGCCGCCGAGGTGCGCGCGGAGCTGCTCAAGGCGGCGCAAGCCTCCACGGGTGACGGTTTCGCCGTCGAGGCGGTCGAGGTTTTTGACGTCTATCAGGGGCAGGGGCTGCCCGAGGGGAAAAAGAGCGTGGCCTTCTCGCTCTCGTTCCGTTCGGCGGTGCGCACGCTCACCGACGACGAGGTCAATGTGGCGTTCACCAAGCTGCAGCAGACCATCGCGGCGGATGGGACGATGACGGTCCGGGGGTGAGGCGGCCGCCCTGCGGGAGTACTGGGGCGCGCTTCACCCCGGCTCACGCCACCAGCTTCGTCATGAACTTGCGCACATCCAGCGGGACGGCCTTGGCGAGATTGGGCACCGCGAGGCAGAACAGCCAGCGGACCTCCTCGAGTTGCGTCTCCGTGAGATGGATGAAAGGGGAGGCGGTGTTCTTCGCGGCGGGATTCTGCTTGGCCACGCCGTAGGGCTCGACCTCCGTCATGCCGTCGCTCCACCGCACGCCGTAGTCGTTCATGCGGAAATCAAAGCTGTAAATCGCGTTGTCCGACTCCTGCCGCCAGACGTTCAGCAGGGCGGTGCCGACGCCGGTGAACTGTTCCTTGGTCAGCCCGTCGGTGTCCTGCTTGACCTTTTTCGCATCCACGGGGGTCAGCGAGGCGCCGATCGAGACCGGCTCCAGCA
This sequence comes from uncultured Verrucomicrobiota bacterium, assembly GCA_903898675.1. GTDB lineage: Bacteria > Verrucomicrobiota > Verrucomicrobiia > Opitutales > Opitutaceae > Lacunisphaera. The sequence continues at coordinate 30,833 of CAIUGM010000021.1, read as the reverse complement.
TTTGCATGTAAGCCTTCTCGGTTTCAAAGTCGGGGAAATTGAAGGAGAAGCCGCACAGGGTGTACTGCGGGTAGGAACGAAAATGCGCGATTGTACCGGGAAACTCGAGGACGTAGCTGTCGAGGCTCAGCTTGAAGCGGCAGGGTTCGCCCCGGATGCCCACGGCCGCCGAGTGGAGCTGGATGCTGGCGCCGCTGCCGGAAAGATTGGCGAGCCGGCCGGACCAGTCCTGGCCTTTTTCGTCCTTGATCGGGTTGCCCTCGCCATCGTGCCCGATCAGCGTCAGCACGGCCTTGAACGGAAAAGTCGGGCCGACCGCATGGCGCTGGTTCTTGCGCTTATCGCTCGGCGCTTCCGCCTCTTTGCTGAAATTCAGGATGCGTTTGAAAAGTAACACAGTTCTTAGCCTAGGTTAATTGGTGGGAGGGCTCAAGCTCGCACACAACAGCTCGCCGGCATTTTTGCAAGAGTGCCGGCGCATGGGCGGGCAAAGGTGCGCCGCCGCCCGGTTTTTGCCGGTTGCCAACCCGCCGTTCGGCCGCCTGCTTGGTGCCTGTCTTTTGACCCACCCATGAAGCCGGCTGCCGACATGAACATTGAATACGTGGCGAATCTCGCCCGCCTCGCGCTCACCGAGGCGGAGAAGACGCGCTTCACCCAGCAACTCGGCGAGATCCTGCACTACGTCGAGAAGCTGAAACAGGTGGACGTCTCGGGGGTGGAGCCGATGGCGCATGCCTCACCGGTCTTCAATGTCTGGGCGGCGGACACGCCCCGGGCGGGGCTGACGGCGGCTCAGGCGCTGCAGAACGCACCCATGCAGCGCGACCAGTGCATCGTGCTGCCCAAGGTGGTTGAATAGGGCGATGGCTGCCGAACTCATTTTCCAACCGGTCGCCCAACTGTCGGCGCTCCTCGAGACGGCGAAGATCTCGTCCGTCGAGCTGCTGCAGGCGTTTGTCGCCCGGACCAAGGCGGTGGACGGCCGCGTCAAGGCCTTCAATTCCTTCGACGAACCCGGGGCCCTGGCCCTGGCCCTGGCCGCCGACGAGCGCCGGGCCCAGGGGCGGGCGCGGGGGCCGCTCGATGGCATCCCCGTCGGTTTCAAGGACGTGATCGCCGTCGAGGGCCAGCCGCTGACGTGCTCGAGCAAAATGCTGGCCAACTACGTCTCGCCCTACGACGCGACGGCCACCACCAACCTGAAGGCGGCGGGGATGATCCCGTGGGGCCGGCTGAACATGGACGAATTTGCCATGGGCTCGTCGACGGAAAACTCGGCGTTCGGGCCGACCTCGAATCCCTGGGATTTGTCCCGCGTGCCGGGCGGCAGTTCGGGCGGGGCCGCCGCCGCGGTCGCGGCGGGCGAGGCCCCGGCCTCGCTTGGCTCCGACACGGGCGGATCAATCCGGCAGCCGGCGGCGCTGTGCGGCATCGTCGGGTTGAAGCCGACCTACGGGCTGGTTTCACGCTACGGTCTCGCCGCCTTTGCGTCCTCCCTCGACCAGATCGGAACCTTTGCGCACACGGTCGAGGATGCGGCCCTGCTGCTGGGCGCGGTGGCCGGCCACGATCAGCGCGACTCCACCTCGTTCGCGACGCCGGTGCCGGATTATCGGGCCGAGCTCAAGCAGCGCACCGGCCCGTGGCGGCTGGGTGTCCCGAGGGAATTCTTCGGGGCCGGGCTGGATCCCGAGGTGGGCGCGGCCGTCAGGCAGGCCATTGAATTTTACCGGCGGAGCGGGTGCGAGATCAGGGAGGTCTCCATGCCTTTCACCGCGGAGTATGCCGTGGCGGCCTACTACATCATCGCGACCGCGGAGTGCTCCTCCAACCTGGCGCGCTACGATGGCATGCGCTACGGCCATCGTTCCGCGGCGGCGACCAACGCCGTCGACCTGTACTTCAAGTCGCGGGCCGAGGGTTTCGGCGAGGAGGTGAAGCGGCGGATCATCCTCGGCACCTACGTGCTGAGCAGCGGTTACTACGACGCGTATTATCTCCGCGCACAGAAGGTGCGCACGCTGATCCGCGATGAGTTCATGCGGGTGTTCCAGGAGTGTGACGCGCTGCTGTCGCCCACGTCGCCGACCGCCGCGTTCAAGATCGGCGAGAAGGTCTCCGACCCGCTGGCCATGTACCTGAACGATATCTACACCATCGGCGTGAACCTCGCGGGGCTGCCCGGCATCTCCGTGCCCTGCGGCTTCACGGGCGGCGGCCTGCCGATCGGCCTCCAGGTCATCGGCCAGCCGTTCCAGGAATCTGCGCTGCTTGCGATCGCCCGCGCCTACGAACAGGGCCATGACTGGCACACTAAACATCCGGTCCTTTGAAAACCATTTCTGCCCACGGAACCCACGGAAGACACGGAACGCGCTATTCCGTTTCAGTGGATTCCGCGTGTTCCGTGGGCACTCTCTGAAATGAACTACGAAGCAGTCATCGGCCTGGAGGTTCACGTGCAGCTGAAAACCGCGTCGAAGATGTTCACGCGCGTACCGGCGGGCTATGGTGAGCCGGCGAACACGCTGACCGACCCCGTCGTGCTCGCGCTCCCGGGCGCGCTGCCGGTCATGAACAAGGCGGCGCTCGACCAGATCATCAAGACCGGCCTGCTGCTCGGCTGCACGATCGCGCCGGTGTGCAAGTGGGACCGGAAGAATTACTTTTATCCCGACTCCCCCAAGAACTATCAGATTTCCCAGTACGACCAGCCTATTTGCCTCGGCGGGTCGGTCGAAATCGAGCTGCCGGGCGCGGCGCGCAACCTGATGGGCGAACACCGGCGGGTCCCGCTCACGCGCATCCACCTCGAGGAGGACGTGGGCAAGCTGAACCACGGCGCCGGCGAGTCCCTGGTGGATTACAACCGGGCCGGCACGCCGCTGATGGAGATCGTGACCGATCCCGCGCTGCACAGCGCGGACGAGGCGTTCGCTTTTCTCACCGCACTGAAGACCATCATCATCCAGGGCGGCATCTCCGACTGCGACATGGAGAAGGGACAGCTGCGCTGTGACGCCAATATTTCGATTCGTCCCGCCGGCGAAACCGGTCTTGGCACCAAGGTCGAGCTGAAGAACCTGAATTCGATCTCGTACGTCCGCGACGGCATCGCGCATGAGATCCGGCGCCAGCTCGCGGTGACCGCGAGCGGCGGGGTGATCGTGCAGGAGACGCGGGATTACGACGGCCAGACCGGCACCTCGCAGTCGCTGCGTTCCAAGGAAATGGCGCACGACTACCGCTATTTTCCCGATCCCGACCTGATGCCGGTCAAGGTGGACGAGGACTGGAAAAACCGGATCGGCGCCACGCTGCCCGAGCTGCCCTTTGACCGGCAGCGGCGGTTTTTTTCCCAGTACCAGCTGCCTTACACCATCACGGCGGTGCTCGTGCCCGAGCGCGAACTCAGCGACTATTTCGAGGCCACGGCCAAGCTCTGCGGCAAGCCGCAGGCCGCGGGCAACTGGATTGCCAACGACCTTCTGCGTGAACTGGCCGCCGGTTCGGTCGCGCTGGCCGACAGCAAGGCCAGGCCGGAGCATCTGGCCGCCTTGGTGCAGCTGGTGGAGTCGGGCGTCATTTCCAACAACAGCGCCAAGGAGGTCTTCGTCGACATGTTTGGGAGCGGGGAGATGCCCGCGGCCATTGTCGCCCGCAAGGGCCTGCAGCAATCCACCGACACCGGTGAGCTGGAAAGATGGGTGGCCGACGCCATCGCGGCGAACCCGAAGGCCGTGGCCGAATTCAAGGCGGGCAAGGAACAGGCGATCAACGCCGTGAAGGGCGCCGTCATGAAAGCGTCCAAGGGTAAGGCCAACCCGAAGCTCGTCGACGAGCTGGTGCGACAGCAGATGGCTTAAAACTGATTTGGGCGGGGCGGGACCGCCTACTCAGGCCGCAAACCCCAGCAGCACCGCGCGCACATCATCGGGGATCGAACGGGACAGGTTGGGCACGATCCAGCGGAAGAGCTGGCGGATTTCGTCGTGCAGCCCGCCGGTGGTATCGAAGACAGGGTTGGCGAGCTTGGCGGTGTGGGAATCGGCCGCCTCCAGCTGGTAGGCCTCGAGTGCGCCGGTCTTCATCTTGGCCCGGCAAAAGTAGTCATGCATCTGGAACTCGAAGCTGTGCAGGGGCGTGCCGGGGGTTGTTTCCAGCCACACGGTCAGCACGGAGCCTTCCTCGCCGCGGTAAACCTGCTTGATGAACTGCGGTTCGTTCTGGACGACCCGGTCGCCAGGCACGGCCATCAGCGACTGGCCGATGGTGATGGGTTGCAGCAGCTGCAGGTAGGCTTTCTGCAGGTTGAAATCGGTGAAGGTGAGCCCGATTCCGCAGTACAGGCCCTTCTCGGCGGGCTTCAAATGGGCGATGCGGGCAGCGAGTTCGAGCCGGTGCCGGTCCAGCGACAGGCGCAATTGGACCACCTGGCCATCGGCCGGCGCCGCCACGGGATCAACCAGCAGGCCCACGCCATTGCCGGAAATATTCAACACCTTGGCCGGCCACTCGCGGCCCGCGAGGATGAGTACGGCCTGCAGGGGAAAGGAGGGGCCGGGCGTGTACCGCTGGTTCAGCCGCTGCTCGGACTGAACGACCTTGGCTTTTTCGAAATTGAAGATGCGACGGAAGAGAAGCACCGGGTTTTGTTAGTGTGATTCGAAATATAAAACAAGCCCCCGTGATGTCCTAATTGCGGGCTGCCCTTCAGCCGGGGGCGGGGATTGACCACGCACGGCATCAGGAGAGCACCCCAGCCGCCCGCGCTTGCACCGCCCGGGTTTCCGGGCACCCTAGCGGCATGAATCCCGACAATAATTCCTCAATGTCCCGGCGCGATGCGCTCAAGATTATCGGCGCCAGTGTGGCGGTGGCAGGACTCGGTCTGGGCAAGGCGGTGGCGGCGGACGCACCCGCCGCTGCGGTCCCGGCGCTCGGCTGGGAATTGCCGAAGCTGGCCTACGCGTATGATGCCCTCGAGCCGCACATCGATGCCCGGACGATGGAAATTCATCACGCGAAGCATCACCAGGCCTACATCACCAACGCCAAGAAACTGCTGGACGGCCATCCCGAGTTGCTCGCACTGGGGCCGGTGGCGCTGGTGAAGGACCCGAACCTGGTGCCGGAGGCTATCCGCACCGGCATTCACAACAACGCGGGCGGTCATGTGAACCACACTTTTTTCTGGCAGATCATCGGGCCCAACGCCGGCGGAGCCCCAATCGGAACACTGGGTGCGGCGATCGCCGCGACCTTCGGTTCCGTGGACGATTTCAAGAAGCAGTTTACCGAGGTGGCGATGAAGCGCTTCGGCAGCGGCTGGGCGTGGCTGATGGTGAGCGGCGGCAAGCTGCAGATCCACTCGACGGCCAACCAGGATTCGCCGCTCAGCAATGGCGATGGGCCGGTGCTCGGGCTGGACGTATGGGAGCATGCCTACTACCTGCACTATCAGAACCGCCGGGCGGAGTACGTGGCAGCGTTCTGGAACGTGGTGAACTGGACGCAGGCCGAGGCGAACTACGCCGCGGCCTTGAAGACCTGATTATTAACGCGGGGATCGCGTCGGCCCCGGCAGAGGTTGAAGGATATGTGCATTTCTCCGCGACCTCCGCCCTCTCCGCGTTTAACAGTCCTTTGCTTGGTCGTATCAATCCATGGGCGCCAAATCCTTTGACGAGATCGGTCTGCCGGGTGCCCGGCATCATCTCTTCCTCTGTGTCGGGCCGGATTGCTGCGCGACCACGGATGGCCTGGTGACGTGGGAACACCTCAAGTCCTCCCTGAAGGAGCACGCTGTTCCGGCGCTGCGCACCAAGGCGGCTTGCCTGCGCTTGTGTCAGGACGGCCCGTGGCTGGTCGTCTATCCCGACGGTGTCTGGTATTCACAGGTCACGCCTGAGCGGTTTGACCGTATCCGGCGCGAGCACCTGCAGGGCGGCGTTCCCGTGGCGGAGTGGGTGAGGGCGGTGAATCCGTTGCGGGCAGACTGACGGCGGCGTTGGGTGGCCCGTATTTCCGTCGCTCCGGTCTATTTGCTGATAAATTCTACCCGTCGGAACCGCAGCGCAGACCAGTCTTCGTCAATTGCGATTTGCCGCACCGAGTCGAACCCAAGGCTCCGGATTACTTTCCAGCCCGAATCCCGGTTAAACTCGCACCGGAATTTCTTGGACGTCGCCTTGGGATAACCAAACCAAAGGACCGCATCTCCCTCGGCCTTGGCGGCCAGGGTTTTTGACAGGCTGTCGACTTCCGCTTGCTTGGAAGCGAAGGCGATGGCGAAACGGATCGCTTTCGCTTTCTTCAGGTCACGAATGACCTTGATTCCCTGCAAGGCGGCCAGCTCGCCGCCAAAGGATAGTGGTGAATTGACGACGCAAATTTCCGTTTGGTCCTTCAGATTCAGTTTTTTGAACAGGGGTGTCATCCGATGGGGTGTTCGAAAAAGCTACGACGAACCGCGGCGGGTTGGCGAGAGCGGTTGTGTCCGGCCCGCAACCAGCGGTGGCTGGCTGGAGTGGGCGCAAAAAAAGCGCGTCGGGGTGACGCGCTTGGGACTCTGCATGGCTTCGAATGCTCAGAGGCTTTCGGCCGGCATGGCGGGGGCCAGGTTGCGCGCCGGGGCGGTCTTCTGGCAGCTGGGGCAGATACCGAAAAATTCCACCACATGGCTGAGCTGGGTGTAGCCCCGGTCCTGCAGCATGCGTTCCATGCCCTCGACGGAGAAATAATCCACGCGCTCCGTCTGGCCGCAGCTCTTGCAGACGATGTGGTAGTGCCGCGGGTTGCCCAAGGTCACTTCGTAAAGGCAGGTGCCGTTGTGCAGGTAGCTGCGGCGCACCAGGCCCAGGCTTTCGAAGGCGGAAAGGCAGCGGTAGACCGTCACCAAGTCGCAAACCTTGGCGCCGATGTCCTGATGGATGCGCTCGATGCTGACCGGTCCCTCGTGCTGCAGGAGCGACTCGATGATCGCGATGCGCGGCTTGGTGATGCGCATCTGGGCGTTGCGGATGCGCGAGCGGGCCTCGTTGAGCGGCGAATCCGCAACGGGCTGCTGGCTAACGGAGGCCAAGGGGTGGTTGGACTGGGTCGCTGCGATCATGGGCTCAAGAATAAGGCGGGATGGTGGACGAAATGCGAGTTGAAGTTTACCGAAATGACACAAAAAATCGGGCAAAGTGCCATAAGGATAATTGGTTGGGTGTGGCGGCAGGGTGCGTTCATGAGTTGCGGCGGGGCCCATGCTGTGCTAGCTATTGAACCTGAAATTAATGCAAGACTTGGAATTTTCCGAAATCGTCGGGCTGATTTGTAAAGAGGACTCCCGCTTTGACCGCAAAGCCTACACCTTTGTCCGGCAGGCACTTGACCACACGGTCAAGGAGGTAAAGCGCAAGAATCCCGAACGCACGGGCAAGTCCCAACATGTCAGCGGCGCCGAGCTGCTCCATGGGATCCGGGCCTATGCCCTCGACCAGTTTGGCCCGCTGGCGAAAACCGTGCTCAACACCTGGGGGATCCGCCGTTGCACCGATTTTGGCGACATCGTCTTCAATCTGATCGAATATAACGTCTTCAGCAAAACCGAGAATGACCGCCGCGAGGATTTCGCCGACATCTACGATTTTGACGAGGCGTTTGTTAAACCATTCGCTCCGACCCGCGCCCGGCGCACGCGCTCAAGCGGGTCGGTCGGTGCGGCTTGATCGGCCGGCCGGTTTGCGATTCAGTCCGCCCCTTCATGTCCAAAAAAATGCCCGTTCGTTCGCGTGACTTCGCCCTGCTTGAGCAGCTCTGGAGCGATCCCGTCGAACGTTACACCCTCCCCAACGGTCTGACGGTCCTCCTTAAGCGCGATGCGTCCGCCCCGGTCGCCTCGGTCCAGGTCTGGGTGAAGACCGGCAGCATCCATGAGGGGGCGTATCTCGGCGCCGGCCTCTCGCATTACCTCGAACACATGCTGTTCAAGGGCACCGAGCGCCGCGCGGGCCGCGAGATTTCCGCCACGGTGCAGGCGCACGGCGGGTACATCAACGCCTACACCACCTTTGACCGCACGGTGTACTACATCGATCTGCCGTCCGAACACACGGCGGTGGCCATCGACATCCTGGCTGACGCCGTGCTCCGCTCGACCCTGCCCGAGGACGAGGTGACCAAGGAAAAGGAAGTCATCCTGCGCGAGATCGACATGTGCCTCGACGACCCCGACCAGCGGCTGTCCCAGGCGCTCTTCGAGACCGCCTTCCGCACGCATCCCTACCGCCAGCCGATCATCGGGCATCGCGACGTCTTTGCCGCCAACACGCACGCGGACCTGCTGGCGTACTACAAGGCGCGCTACGTGCCCAACAACCTCGTGCTGGTCATCGCGGGGGATTTTGATCCGGTCACGACGCGCGCAGCGATCGCCGAGAATTTCGGCAAAGTGCCCCGGGTGCGGCTGGCTCCCGTGCTCATCACCGATGAGCCGGGCCAGCTTGCCCGGCGCGATCAGCATCTTTTCGAGGACGTGCAGGTTTCCCGCGCCGGCCTGGGCTGGCAGATCCCGGGCCTGACGCATCCCGACGCGCCGGCCCTCGACCTCCTTGCGATGGTGCTGGGGCATGGCGACAGCTCGATTCTCTGGCAGAGCATCCGCGAAAAAGCCCGGCTGGTTCACACCATCGACGCCATGTCCTGGAGCCCCGGCACGGGCGGTCTGTTCTACATCTCCTACCTGTCCGATCCCGACAAGCGGGTGGCCGCCGAACGGGCGATTCTCCGCGAGTTGTCCCATCTCGCCCAAAAGGGCCTCAGCGCGAAGGCACTGGCCAAGGCGGTGCGTCAGGCGGTGGTCTCGGAGATCAATGGCCGCAAGACCATGTCCGGGCAGGCCTCGCGCCTCGGCGCCGGGGAAGTCGTGGTGGGTGACATCAATTACAACCGCACTTACTTCGAGCGTCTTTTCGCCCTGACCCCCGCCCGCCTGCGCCGGGTCATGCAGACGTACCTGGTGCCGGAGCACCTGACGGTGGTGTCCTCGAACCCAACCGCCGCCGCGGAGCCGGTCGCCCATTCGAGTCTCGGCGCCGGGGAATCATCCCTCGATTTCGGCGAAATTGTGCTGCCCAACGGGGCCCGGCTCCTCCTGCAGCCCAACCGCCAGTTGCCCAATGTGCATCTGCGGCTGGCGTTCGCGGGCGGCCCGATGTTTGAGCCGGCCGACCGGCGCGGCCTGACCGCGATGATGTCCACGCTGCTCGCCAAGGACACGGCGCGGCGCACGGCCGAGGAAGTGGCCCGCGCCATCGAGGAAGTGGGCGGGAGTTTCAGCGACTTTGCCGGCAACAACAGCTTCGGCCTCGCGGCGGAAGTGCTGCCGGGCGACACCGACCTGGCGCTGGAGCTGATCGCCGACGCGGTGCTGCGGCCGGCCTTCAAGCCGGCGCGGCTTGAGGTCGAGCGCGAGTCGGCCCTGGCGGCGTTGAAGGAAAGCCTCGACGACGTCGTGACGGTCGGACGCAAAAAGATGCGGGAGAAATTCTTCGGGCCGCATCCCTTTGCCATCGAAAGCGGCGGTGACGAATCCGGCTTGAAGGCGATTCAACCCGGCGATCTCCGGGCCTGCCACCGCCAGCAGACCGTCGCGGGCAATGCCGTTTTGGCGGTCGCGGGCGACTTCGACGCGAAGAAACTTGTCCCCAGGCTGAAGGCGTTTCTCGCCCGGCTGCCCAAGGGCAAGGCGCCGAAAGCCAGTGCGACCGTCGCGATTTCCGCCGGGGACTACGTCGAGACGCAGCCGCGCCAGCAAGCCATCGTCTTCCAGGCCTTTCCCGGACCGGGCCTGCTGGCGCCGGACTATACGGTCAGCGAGGTGGCGGACGAGCTGTTCAGCGGCATGTCGTCGAATCTCTTCGAGCGCGTGCGCGAGGAGAAGAGCCTCGCGTATTTCGTGCGCTCCAGCCGGATCATCGGGCTGGAGACGGCGATGTTCTATTTCTACGCCGGGACCAGCCCGCAGCGTTACGAGGAGGTCATCGCCGAACTCAACCTGGAGATCACCCGGGTGCAGCAGGGCGGCGTGGCCGCCGCGGAACTCCGGCGCTGCCAGACCCGGTTGAAGGCCGGCAAACGGATGGGGATGCAGACCAATTCGGCGCGTGCGATGCAGGCGACGCTGAACGCCGTTTACGGTCTGCCGGTCAACGACTGGCGGACCTACGATGCGCGCATTGATGCCGTCACGCTCGCCGATCTCCAGGCTTTCGCCCGGAAATACTTCCAGCGGCCGCAGCGCGTGCAACTCGTGGTCAAACCCTGATTCGGGGGTGGCCGGCCCTGATTTTAGGCGGACGCCGTCCCTTGGCCGGGCGCGGGGTCCCGCCTAGTCTGGCCGGGCTATGAAGAAACTACCTGCTGTGCTCAAATTCGCGCTGGGACCACTGGCGCTTGCCCTGTTGATCAATGTAGCTGCCGCCCAGACCGAGGAGGCGCCCCCGCCGAAGGCGAAGGGTCCGAGCAAGGCGGACCTGAAGAAATACGACGCCAATGGCGACGGTCAGCTGGACGAAATGGAGAAGGCCAGGCTGAAGGCGGACGACAAGGCCCGGCGCGACGCGCAGCGGGCCGAGGATCTGGCCAATTATGACGCCGACAAGAACGGCAAGCTCAGCAAGGAGGAGAAGGCGAAGCGCAAGGCCGACCATGAGGCCGCCCGCGAAGCCCGCAAGGCGGAGAAGGAAGCGGAGAAGGCAGACAAGGACGCAGAGAAAAAGTAGGGCGGTCTCCGCCCGGCCGTTTGCTCAACCCAAGCCCCGGCGCAACGCCGGGGCTATTTCTTGTCCAGAAAACCGCCGCTCCACTTGAGCTTGGCGCGCATGACCTCGAAGTGCGAGTAGTCGCGGCGCTGGGCCAGGGCGAGGGTGCGGGGCGAGACCGTGATCTCGATGGGCGAACCCTCGCTCATGATCGAGTTTCGCTGCCCGTCCATCGCCACCAGCAGGCGCGAGTCATCGCTGCGGTTGAAGACCGTGAGCTTCACGTTGTCGCGAAAAATGATGGTCCGGTTGCTCAGCGTGTGCGGGCAGATCGGGGTCATCGCGATCACCCCGGCCGTCGGGTGGATGATCGGGCCGCCGGCGGCGAGGTTGTACGCGGTCGAGCCGGTGGGGGTGGAGAAGATCACGCCGTCGCAGTAATAGTCGGTCACCAGCTTGCCGTTCGCGAAGACCTCCAGGCGGACGAGGCGGGAATTGGTCTCGTTCTTGATAAGCACGTCGTTCAGGGCGACGTCGCGCGCATGCGGGCCGGTCTTGCATTCCAGCAGGGTGCGATGGGCGAGCCGGTAGTCGCCGTTGAGCAGCGCGGCAAACTGCGCCCGCGCCTCGTCGGCCGAGAAGGTGGTGAGGAAGCCGAGGCTGCCCTGGTTGACGCCGATGATCGGGATGTTCTCGCGCGTGGCGCCGCGCACGGCGCCGAGCAAAGTGCCGTCGCCGCCGATCACGCAGCAGGCATCGCAGCCCTTGAAGAAACTCCGCGGCAGGTCGCGATCGCTGGAAACCTTCAGTTTCCTGGCTCCGGCCTGCCGCGCGATTTCCATCAACTCCTGCGCCAGCTCCGGGGCGCCGGGTTTCTCGGAGTTCACGACAAAGGCCAGTTTGCGAAACGGGTGCATCATTGGTTCCCCTCTGATTACGCGGATAAACGCGGATATTGGAATAGCAATCTGGCTGCCGGCCTTGCGGTGTACCCGCGCTTGCGCGCCGCGAAAGGGTGGTGCCGGGACGAACAGACCGCCTTGTCGCCTGGCTCCAACCGGCTACGGCGCGGCCTTGTTCAGCCCCAGCAGGAACTCGCGGTTGCCGTCGGCCCCCGCGACAGGGCATTCCATCTCGCCGAAGACGGTTGCGCCGGGCAGTTCCTGCAGTGCGAATCCGCGGACCTCCGCCATCACCCGCAGGCGGACGGCGTCGTCGCGGATGATGCCCTGGCCCTTGTCCACCTCGGTCTTGCCGGCCTCGAACTGCGGCTTCACGAGGGCGACGAGCGAGCCGCCGTTCGCGAGAAACGGCCAGACCGCCGGCAGGACGCTTTTCAGGGAGATGAAGGACACGTCCATGACGACCACGTCATAGCTTGCGCGGGGCAGGGCGCCGGGCTGCAGGTGGCGGGCGTTGGTTTTCTCCAGGTTGGTGACCCGCGGATCGCGGCGGATTTTTTCGTGCAGCTGGCCGTGGCCGACGTCGACACAAGTGGCCGAGGCGGCCCCGGCCTGCAGGCCGCAGTCGGTGAAGCCGCCGGTCGAGGCGCCGATATCAAGCAGGTGCGCCCCGGTCAGGTTGAACGGGAATTTCTCCAGGAAGGCGGCCAGCTTTTCGCCGCCGCGGCTGACGAACCGGGGTGGCTGGTCGATGGTGAGCTCGTAGTCGGCGGTGTATTCCTTGCCCGGCTTGTCGAGTCGCTCGGTGCCGTGGCGGACGCGGCCGGACATGATCAGCGCCTTGGCCTGGGAGCGGGTTTCGCTGAGACCGCGGGCGACCAGCAATTCGTCGAGTCGGGTTCGGCTGGCCATGGCGTCAGCGTAGCTTCTGCCGGGCGGGTGACCAGCAGGTTGTGCGGCCGCCGACCTCTTCGCGTTGCAACGGCTTTCCGGTGCGTGGGCAGCGTCCGCCATCCTCCCAGCGGTGCCAGAAAAGCCAGGATTTCGGGATGTGATGGTTCAGGTTGGGCGGCAGGTAGCTTCCCTTGCCGGCAATGGTGTCGAGCGCGATCCGGCAGACTTTCCGGCATTCCCGGTGCAGGGTGCGCACTTCGGCCGGCGACAGCGAACCCGCCAGCCGCTTGGGGTGGATCGCCGCCCGCCAGAGCACCTCGTCGGCCATCCAGTTGCCGATGCCCGGAAAGCGTTCCTGCATGAGCAGGACGGCCTTGATGGGGGCGCGCGCCCGGCGGTGCAGGAATGCGGCCACGGCCTCGACCGTGAACTCCTTGGACAGGATGGCCGGTGCAATGCGGGTCCACCAAGCGGGCGGCTTTGGTCCGGTCGCAAACAGGACGGCGCCGAACATGCGCGGATCGTTGAAGACCAGCTGGCGGTCCTGCTGCACCAGGATGAGGTGATCGTGCTTGGCCGGCGGGTATTCGCGTGTCTCGACGCGGAGTTCGCCACTCATGCCCAGATGAATGCCCAGCCACGATTGGCCGCTAAAGCGGAAGAGCATCTGCTTGGCCGCCGTCACCGAATCGAGCAGGCGGGCCCCCGTCAGTTTTTTCTTCAGCAGGGCCGGGTCGCAGCGGTGGAAGATTTTCTTTTCCGCGTGCAGCCGCACGGCGAGCACCTTCGCGCCGTGTCCGGCGCTCCAGCGCTTGCGGAAGAACTCAACCTCGGCGAGCTCGGGCATTGCCGCTTATTTGATTTCCCAGTTGTACGGATGCCGGGAGAGAGGCTTGGTGCCGGTGGCCGTCACCTGCACGACGTCCTCCCAGCGACAGCCGCCGAGGCCGGGATAATACAGGCCGGGTTCGACGGTCATGACGGAGCCCAGCTTCAGCGGGTACGGCACCACCGCCGACATGCGGCCTGGATCGTGCACCGCGAGGCCGAGGCCGTGGCCGGTGCCATGAATGAAACCGACCGAGCCGTTTTTCCCGCGCCTGGTCTCATAACCCGCGGCCGAGAAATAATCCGTGACCGTGCGATGCACCAGCCGGCCGTCGACGCCGGCGTGGATCGCCTTGGTCGCGCGTTGCTGGGCCTCGCGCACGGTGGCCACCAGCCGGCGCTGGGCGTCGGACGGACGGCCCTTGAGGTAGGTACGGGTCATGTCGCCGAAGTAGCCGGTCTTCACCACGCGCGGAAAAATATCGATGATGATCAGCTCGTGGGGCCGCAGCGGGCCCGATCCGCGTTCGTGCGGGTCGCAGGCCTGGTCGCCGCCGGACACGATGGTGTCCTGGGGGTTGCCGCCCTGTTCGCTGATGGCGGTCTCGAGTGCGAACCGGAGCCGCTCCGAGGTGAGCGGCTTGCCCTGATAGCTCAGGGTGCGGCCCTTGATCCGGGCGGCGCGGAGGATTTTTTCCGCGGCGAGATAACCTACGGTGCAAAGCCGGTTGCCCTCGCGAATGCACCCGGCCTCGCGCGCAGTCTTGATCTCCCGCTCCGGGAACAGGAGACCGCCGGCGAAGACCAGCTTCAGGCCGAGCTGGGTGAGTTTCACGTACAGTGCGGCCGGAAAATCATCCGCCACGCGGAAATGCCGCAGCCGGTACTCGCCGGCGAGGGTGGCGATGATCTCGGCTACACCCGCCGCGGGGCCGTACAGTTCCTGCGCCCGGGCCAGCCAGGTCTCGCGGGACAGAACGACGTCGAAGTCGCCGGTTTTCTTGACGCGGCCGAACTCGAGGGCGCTTTGCACGGTGATTTTCCTGCCGCGGACGCCGAGGGCGATGAAGGGATCGTGGACCTCGACGCGCCCGAAGTAGAGCATGTCGGCGCTGGAATGGGTGTCGGCGTAAAGCAGGGGGGCGGGGACGATTTTGGACACGGAGAGTAGGGTTGAGTTGTTTCTGCCCGGCATTAGCTAGGAATCACACTAAAACGCAAAAATGTTTTCCCGGCTCTGAAAATGAAGGCTTTGCTTCGCAGTTTGCGACCGGGGTTGCTCCTGGCCGCCTTGCTTCCCCTGGCCGGCTGTGGTCCGAGCTCACTTGGGTCTGCGCCTGACGCTGCGGCGACCAAGGCACCGGCCGGCCCGCCGCAGACCGCAGGCGCCAAGCCACCGCCTGCCATCACCACGGCGCCCGCCGAATATACTTACGAGGTGGTCAACGTCATGCCGCATGATCCCGGCGCGTTTACCCAGGGATTGGTTTTCCTCGACGGCGGCTTGCTGGAGAGCACCGGTCTGAACGGGGAATCCTCCCTGCGGAAAGTCGACTTGAAGACCGGCAGCGTCTTGCGGCGCGTGGCGGTGCCGGCGGTTTACTTTGCGGAAGGCCTGGCGGTCCTGGGTGACCGGGTCTTCCAGCTTACCTGGCAGAACCACAAGGGATTTGTCTATGACCTGGCGGATTTCCACCTGGAAAAGGAGTTCGCCTACGAGGGTGAGGGCTGGGGGCTGGCCACGGACGGCCACTGGCTGATCCTGAGCGATGGCACCGACCAGATCCGGTTTCTTGATCCCGAGACGTTTGAAGTGAAGCGGACCATCCGCGTCTATTTGGTCGACCATCCGGTGGTCCGCTTGAACGAGCTGGAGTACATCAAGGGGGAGATCTTTGCGAACGTCTGGGGCGCCAACTATGTGGTGCGCATCGATCCGGTGACCGGCCGGGTTACCGGAATCGTGGATTTCACGGGCCTGCTGGCCCCGCAGGATCGCAACGCCGGCACCGATGTGTTGAACGGCATCGCGTATGATGCCGCGGCGGACCGCCTGTTTGTCACCGGGAAAAGGTGGCCCAAGCTTTTCGAGGTGCGGCTGAAACCGAAGCAATGAGGCCGCGCTTCGCCGCCGGCCCGCGGGCGGCGCGGATTACTCGCTCTCGTCTTTGCGCCGGCGGTCGACCTTCTCGACCTTGAACTCGTCCTTGGGGAGGACGTTGTCGGTCACCATCACGGCGACGGGCAGCTTGGTCTTAACCCAGAGTTCGGCCTCCTTGAAATACTTGGCGCTGCCGCTTTCCAGCGCTTCGCCGACCGACTTGACCGGCAGCAGGCGTCCGCGCTTCGAGGCGTTGAAATCATAAGCGCCCTTAAAAATGCGGTCGGTCGTCGAGTGCGGGCTGGCGTCCTCGGGGATCTGCACGACCCAGCCCACGAGGTCCTGCTTGGTCAGTTTGCCGGCCGGGTCGGAGAGCAGCACCACGAACTGCTTCTTGGGCGCGGGTGGCTTGATGTCGTCGTCGCCCGCGGCCTGCGTCGCAAAATTGAGTTCTTCGACGATCTCGCGGAGGAGCGAGGGGTCGATCTTGTGCTTCTTGAGGATCTCGGCGACCTGGTTGACTTCGATTTTTGCCATGGGAAGGGGCAGGATGAACCACGAATCGCGCGAAAGGACACGAAAAAAGCGCGAACAAATGGTGGATGACCGCGGGCCGGACCAGGTGGCGGACAACCCGGCGGGCGCGGGCGGATTGTGCGATGGAATCGCCCGGCAGGCCCGGCTTATCCGCCATATTGTCACGGCTAACTTTCGGCCGGGCTGATTTTAATATATTCCTTTCGGGGACCGGCTCTGTCAGTTTGTGGTCGAACCCCCTCGTTCTTCTACCCATGAAATCCCATAATACGCGCCGCGGTCCCGTGGCGAATACCCCTCCCGCGACCTTCAATATTTCCCGGCGCGCCTTCCTGCAGCGCTGCGGCCTGGTGGCCGCCATGACCGGTCTGCCCCTCTGGTTTGTTGAGCGCCAGCAACTGGCTGCCGCCGAGACGGCGAAGCCGCTCACGCCCAATGACCGCCCGGGCATCGCCATCGTGGGTTGCGGCGGCATGGGCCGGGGTGATGCGACCAATGCCAGCACGTTCGGGAATATCCTGGCCGTGTGCGACGTGGACGAAAGCCATGCCGCGGCCTTTGCGACCGCCTTTACCGTCGAAGGCCGGGTGCCGGCGATTTATCACGATTTCCGCAAGGTGATGGAGCGCGACGACATTCACATCATCGTCAACGCCACGCCGGACCACTGGCATACGCTGGTGAACATGGCCGCGGCCCGGGCCCGCAAGGATGTTTACGGCGAGAAGCCGCTGACCCTGACCATCGACGAGGGCCGCCACATCGTGAAGGCGGTGCGCGACAACGGCGTGGTGCTCCAGACGGGCACGCAACAGCGCAGTTCGCAGCGGTTCCGCCTGGCGTGCGAGCTGGTGCGCAACGGCCGGCTCGGGAAGCTCCAGAAGGCCCAGGTCTATTTGCCCGCCGGCCTGCGCGGCGGCCCGTTCGCCACCTCCCCGGTACCGGCGGGTTTGAACTGGGATTTCTGGCAGGGCCAGGCTCCCGCGCATGACTTTGTGACCGAGCGTTGCCACGCGAAATTCCGCTTCTGGTACGAATATTCCGGCGGCACCATGACCGACTGGGGCGCCCACCACAACGACATCGCCTACTGGGCGATCGGGTTGCTCGCGCCGACCGAGGTCAAGTCCCAGCATTTTTCCGAGCCCGTGCCCGGCGGCTTCAATGCCTACGCGGACTACCAGGTGAATTACACCTACGCCAACGGCGTCGGCCTCCAGATCAACACGACCAAGGATGATTCAATCTACGGCGAGCACCTCAATCCGGCCGGGCAGCCCAACGGCATCCGCTTCGAGGGCTCCGACGGCTGGATCTGGGTCAACCGCGACGAGATCAAGGCCAGCAACCCGGAGCTCCTGCGGGCCCCGCTGCCGGAGAACGCGGTCCATCTTTACGAGAGCAAGAACCACATGGGGAATTTCTTCGACTGCGTGCGCTCCCGCCAGCTGCCCATCTGCGACGTCGAGACCGGCCACCGCTCCGCCACCATGTGCCACCTCGGGGCCATCTCGCTGCGCACCGGCCACAGCCTCAGCTGGGACTCTACCGAGGAGAAATTCGTGGGCGAGCACGCCGCGGAGGCGAACGGCTACGTCAAGCGCGAGATGCGCAAGCCCTACGATTATTCCTTCGTGAGCTGATGTGTCCGGCGTCACCGGCGACGGCGGGCGGCACTTCGGTGACGAAGTGCCGTCTCGACATTGAGCATGCCTCATCCATCGGTGTCACCCATGGCACAGAATCTGGACGAACTTTTCGATGTGGTGGACGAGCAGGACCGGGTGACCGGCCAGGCGCCGCGTCGCACGGTCCACGCGCAGGGGCTGCGGCACCGCGCGGTGCACCTGCTGGTCGTTGACCGGTCCGGCCGGGTCTTCCTGCAGATGCGATCCCTGGCCAAGGATTTGTTTCCCGGCGCCTGGGATTCCTCCGCGGCCGGGCATGTGGGCGCGGGTGAGGGGTACGATGACACGGCGCGGCGTGAACTCGCAGAAGAGCTCGGCTGCCGGCCCGAGTCTGCCCCGCAGCGGCTCTTCAAGATCGAGGCGCGGGCGGAGACGGGACAGGAATTTGTGTGGGTCTACCGGGTGGACGCGGACGGACCGTTCAAGCTGCAGGCGGACGAGATTGAACGTGGCGACTGGTTCACCGTGGCGGAGATTGACCAGTGGCTGATCGACCGGCCGCACGAGCTGGCGCCGGCGTTCATCTTTCTCTGGCCCAAGGCGCGTGCTCTGCTCCGCGTCCGCTGACAGCCGGCCCGGCCGCGGGAAACTCAGTGCGGACGCTGGCTCAGGATAAACTCAAACTGCTTCTGGGAAAACAGCCGGCGCGGCACGCGCCGCTCCGCCTCGCTGATCAGCTTGTCCCAGTCGGCATCGCTGACCGGTGCATACGGTTCCCACGATGAGTTGTGACCGTACTTCTTGGACCACGTGATGTTCTTGCCGAAGATATCGACGCACACCTGGTGCTTCCTGCCTTCCTCGTCTTTTTGCCACCAGCCGAATTCCATGGGGGCAGCATGGGGCGGCGGGGTCCGACCGCAAGCTGCTTGAAGCAAATCCCTGGCGCTCGACGGCGGGCCGCGCGGCGGCGAATGTTTTCTAGACGGCGGCGTGAACTTGGCCACGATGGCCGGACGATATGCTGCGGCTCACGCGATTCTTCCCCGTCCTCCTGGCGGTTGCAGCGGTGACGGCCCAGGCGCAGCTCGGGCTGGAGATCGCCCGCCAGCACGCCACCCGGGCGGGTGACCGGCTGGCGGCCCTGACCGCCCTGCGGGCCGAGGGCCGGACCTTCGTCAACAACGAGGTGGTGCCCTTCACGCTGGTGGCACAGCGGCCAAACCGGCTGAGGGTCGAGACCCTCACGGCTGAGCGCCGGACGACGCAATGCTATGATGGAGTCAACCCGCCCTGGACCAGCCAAACCGAGGCCAGCCACGGCGCGCCGCAGGCGATGGGTGAAGCGGAGGCGAAGGACTTCATCGCCAATGCCGACTTTGACGGCCCGCTCGTAGACTTTGCGGCGAAGAATTACTCGGTGGATTACGCCGGGGAGGAGCCGATCGAAGGCCGCACCGCCTTCAAGCTGCTCGTGATGAACCAGCGCGATGATATTTTCTTCCTGTGGGTCGACGCTGGGACGCATGAGGTGGTGAAGCGGACGGTTTACCGCGTGTTCGGGGCGCAGCGCGTCGCGGTCGACACCTTTTTCAAGGACTTCCGGCCGGTCGGAGGTGTGCTGCAGCCGCACCGGATTGAAACCGTGGCCAACGGCCGGACGATTTATGTGATGCTGATCGACCGGATGGAGGCCAATCCGCCGTCGGTTACGCCGGCAACCTTTGCGCGACCCGCGGGTGGTTAGCGGATCGACGCGTTCCGTCCGGATTACGGCTCCAGTGTCAACCGGTCGGCGCCGGTGGCCTAGTCCCGAGACAATTCACCGGCCCGGCGGGCGGCCGCGAGGACGGTGTCCTTGATCGTTTCGCGGAAGCGGCGCTCGGCAAGTACCTGCAACCCGGCGAACGTCGTACCGTTGGGTGAGGTGACCTTGTCGCGCAGGGTTTCGGGCAGCTCGCCGCTCCGGGCGAGCAGGCGCGCAGCGCCCAGCGCGGTTTCCAGTGCAGCCAGGGCGGCGATGTCGGCCGGCAGCCCGCCGGACACGCCGGCGTCCCGCATGCTGGCGACGTACTCAAACAGAAAGGCCGGACCGCTGCCGCTGAGCGCGGTCATGGTGTCCATGTGCTCCTCGCCGATCTCGAACTGCATGCCGAGGGCGCCCAGCAGTTTTTCCACGATGGCGCGGTCGGCGGGCGTGAGGGCCGAGAGGGCGCACCACGGGGTGAGGCCCGCGCCGATGGCGGCAGGGGTGTTGGGCAGGGAGCGCACCACGTTGCGGGCCGAGGGAAATGACTGCGCGAGGCGGGCCAGTTTCTTGCCGGCGAGCACCGAGAGCACGAGCCGGCCGGCGGTCAGGGTGGCGAGCCGCGGGTCCGCACCGGCCAGTGACTGCGGCTTGAAGCCGAGGACGACCACGTCGGCGCCCGCGAGCAGGCGCGTCAGGTCGGGCTCGTGCGTGATGCCGGTGCTGGCGGCGAGTTTTTGGGCGGAGACGCCGGTCTTGCTGGTGCAGGCGATTTCGCCCGGGGCATAGACCTGCTGGGCCAGCAGGCCGCGCACGATGGCGGAAGCCAGGTTGCCCGCGCCGAGAAAAACGAGTTTGGCCATGGGAAGATTTCCACCAGGCCGTCCGCCCGGGGGCGCCGGCGACTTACTTGCCCTTCCGCTCCAGCGGATGGCGGAGGGTGGAGATGGCGCCGCCACCCGGCCGGTCGGCCAGGCTGACCTCGCCACCGAGGTTGCGCAGGGTGTGGCGGGCGATCGTCAGGCCCATGCCGACGCCGACCGTGTGCTTGGTGCTGGTGAAGGGCTCGAAGGCGTGGTCGCGGATCTCGGGATCGATGCCGCGCCCGCGGTCTTCCACGTGGATGTAGGCGAAGCGGCCTTCCTCACCCTTGTCGACGATCTCGGTGCGGATGTTGATGGGGCGCTTGTCGTCCGGCTCATCATGGTAGCTCTCCCACGCGTTGATCAGGATCTTGGCCAGGGCTTCCTCGAAGACTTCCACGTTGGTGTCGATCAGCACGTCGCCGGCGGCGTTCTCAACCGTGATGGGCTGGTCGATCTTGTACTCGATCTGGTAGCGGCGGATGCCGCTGTCGATCATGCGGGCGAGGCTGGCGCGGATGAGCGGCGGGCGGTTTTTCACCACCAGGCCGGTAAGCTGCTTGATGATCGAGACGATGCGGTTGACCGCGTCCTCCAGGTGCTGCGCGTTCTTGCGGACGAGCTCGGGCTTTTCGTGGTAGGCCTTGATCAGGTCGACGTAGCCGATGACCACGCCGAGAAGATTGTTGAGATTGTGGGCGATGCCCTGCGTGACCGCACCGATGGTGGCGGAGCGGCGGGATTCACCGAGGCGGCGCTGCAGGTCGACGAGTTCGCGGTTGATGGCGACGAAGCGCAGCTGCGTCTGGACGCGCGCGAGGGTCTCGTCGAGATCGATGGGCTTCGTGATGTAGTCCACGGCGCCGACACCGAGGCCCTCAATCTTGCCCTCCTTGGAAGTCCGGGCTGTGATGAAAATAATCGGGATGGTCTTGGTCTCCGAATCCGACTGCAGGCGCTGGCAGACTTCGATGCCGTCCATCTCGGGCATCATGACATCCAGCAAAATCAGGTCGGGCTTGTCCGCGGCGACCAGATCAAGCGCCTCCCGGCCGGAGTAGGCGGTGGCCACCGCCATGCCCTCCCGCTCCAGCTTGCGCTTGAGCAGCTGGACGTTGATGGGCTGGTCGTCGACGACGAGAATCTTGGGTACGGCCATGGGTGGACAGCGAAGGAGGTTTGCCAGTGACTGGCAAGTATCAGTTACGGCCGGATGGGTTAATTGGGCTCACCCTTTGACGGGGTTTTGACGGCGGGCCTTGACGGTATTCTTCATGAGCATGGCCACGGTCATCGGCCCGACGCCGCCAGGGACCGGGGTGATCCTGCTGCAGAGCGGGGCGACGGTGGGGAAATGCACGTCGCCGGTGAGCCGGTAGCCGCTCTTTTTCGTCGCGTCCGGCACCCGGTTCACGCCGACGTCGATGACCACGGCGCCGGGCTTGACCATGTCGGCGGTGACAAACTCGGCCCGCCCGATCGCGGCGATGAGGACGTCGGCCTGCCGGGTGAGCGCGGGGAGGTTGACCGTCTGCGAATGACAGACCGTGACGGTGGCGTTGGCCCAGGGGTGGCGCTGCAGGGCGAGCAGGGCGGCGGGTTTGCCGACGATGAGGCTGCGGCCGAGCACGACCACATGCTTGCCGGACAGTGGGACGCCGCTGCGGCGCAGCAGCTCCATGATTCCGGCGGGCGTGCAGGCGACGAAACCGGTATCGTCCTCCTGCGCGAGTTTGCCGAGGTTCATGGTGTGGAAGCCGTCCACGTCCTTCTCGGCGGAAATCCGGCGGAAGACGGCGACCTCGTTGAGGTGCTTCGGCAGCGGGGACTGCACCAGGATGCCGTCGACGCCGGGATCGGCGTTGAGCTGGTCCACGAGGGCGAACAATTCCTCCTGGGAGATCGTGACGGGCGGAAAGATCAGCCGGCTCTCGATGCCGATTTCGGCGGAGGATTTTTGCTTCTTGGTCACGTAGGACACGGACGCGGGATCCTCACCGACGCGCACCAGGGCGAGGCACGGCTTGCGGCCCGGCAGGGCGGCGACCTCGGCCTTGAGTTCCGCGATGATCTCCGCGGCGATTTTGTTTCCGTCGATAAGTTCCATGGCTGGGGAAAAGAAAAAGCCGGCCTGCGCGGCCGGCGGGGGCGGGGCGACGGTTACTTCAGCTGCATGGACTCGGCGGCGATCACGAGATCCTTGCCATCGACCGTATTGCGGACCGTGCCGGTGATCGAGATGTTGCGGTCGAGATAGGACTCGATCTTGTCGGTCAGTTGCAGCCGCTTGGTGTCGACGTAGGCAAACCGGCGGCCGTTGACGTCGACCAACTGGTAGTCGTAGGGCGGGTTGGGATTCAGGATGGCGCGGCGGGCGAGCACGAGGGTACCGGCAAACATGCGGGGCATGTCGGCCGTGTTGCCGCTGAGCTGGACGGGATGGCCGAGGGTGGTGACGGGCGCGGCGGGGGCGGCGGGGGTCACGCTGAACATCGGCTTGCTGTCCGCCGGGGCGGCATTGGCGTTTTCGCCCACGGCGATGAAGCCCTGCAGTTTCTTTTCGAGCTTCACCTGGCAGTAGTCGCCGCGAAGTCCGGTGATCTCGACCTTGTCGCCGTGCGCGGCGACCGTGAGCACCGGGGCGTCCTTCCGGGGCTCGGCGTAAATGTTCGCCCCCTCGCGGACCTCGAGGCCCTTGGTCAGGTCGCGGTTGTGGACGTAGGCCTCGAACGGCCCGCTGACCTCGATGCGGCGCCAGCCGGCGGGGGCTTCGCCCACCGCGGTCACGACGGTGCCGCCTTTCAGGCGGGCGAGGACGACCGACTTCGGGTCCGTCTGGGTGAACACGGCCGTATCGGTCGCCAGCGTGTCGGCGACGAGGCGCCCGGCGGTGAGGGCGCAAACCAGCAGAACGAATTTAGTTTTCATCTAGGACGGTGCCGGCCGGTTCGCGGTAGTGCGAAACCGGCACGGCGAAGAGGGATTGGATTTCTTTCGTAGAAAGTTGTTTCACGCCGCGCAAAGGAATTCCTTTGAGGCGGAGGGAGCCGATCTGGTAGCGGCGGAGGCGCCGCACCTCGAAGCCGAGCGCGGTGAACAGCTGGCGGATCTCGCGTTTCTTGCCGTGATGCATGTGCACATCGAGCTCGGTCGAGCTGCGGTCCGGCTTGGGGTTGACGAGCGCGGCACTCTCGACCTTCAGGTGCTCGCCCTCGATGATGACGCCGCGGAGCAGCTGGCGCGTGCGCCCGGCGGGGAAGGGTTCCTCCAGCGAGACGTAATAGCGCTTCACGACCAGGTTGGACGGGTGCATGAGCTTGTGCGCCAGGTCGCCGTCAGAGGTGAGAATGACGAGGCCCTCGCTGTCCTTGTCGAGCCGGCCGGCGCAAAACAGGCGCAGCCGGGCCCATTCGCGGGGCAGCAGGTCGAAGATGGTCTTGTCCTCGTGCGGATCGCTGTTGCTGCAGACGACGCCCCGGGGCTTGTGCATCACGAACGTCATCTTGGGCTGGGCCTGCGGCCGCAGGGCCTTGCCGCGGACGCTGACCTTGTCGGCGCCCGGCTCGATCTTCTGGCCGAGCGTGGCCTTCGTGCCGTTCACATAGACTTCCCCGGCCACGATCAGGGCCTCGGCGGCGCGACGGGAGCAAATGCCGGCCTCGGCGATGAATTTCTGGATGCGGACGGGTTCCATGTAGTCCGGCTGAATGGCATGCGCGGCGAGGGGGCGCAACGAGATTCAATATGGCACAAACAGTGCTTGCCAAGGGAACGCCGCGCCGACCAAAACCTGCGCACTCATGAGCGAAACCGCCTCCCCCAGCATCTACACCAAGGACAATCCGTTTCCCGCCCGGTTGACGGAGAACCGGCTGTTGAACAAGGCCGGTTCGCACAAGGAAACGCGGCACCTCGTGATCAGTCTCGCCGGGAGCGGCCTGCACTACAAGGTGGGCGACTCGCTGGGGGTTTTCGCCACCAACCGGCCGGCGGAGGTCGACGCAATCCTCCAGGCTCTCGGGGCGACGGGCGCGGAGATGGTTTCGCCGGTGATGCTGAAGCTGGCCGCCCCCATCCCGCTGCGCGAGGCGCTCAACAGCCGGCTGGCCCTGGCCAAGCCGACGCGAAAATTCATCGAGGCCCTCGCGGCCAAGGCCACCGGCGAGGCCGACCGGGACCGGCTGACGGCGCTGCTGGCGCCCGAGGGCAAGGACAAGCTGGCGGGTTACCTGGAGGATCGCGAGTTCATCGACCTGCTGACCGAGTACCCGAGTGCGAAGCTGACCCCGGCGGAGCTGGTCGACCACATGCGCCGGCTGATGCCGCGGCTCTATTCCATCGCCTCGTCGTCCAAGCCGTTTCCGACTGAGGTCCACCTGACGGTGGCCATCGTGCGCTATGAGACGAACCACCGCTCGCGGGTGGGCGTGGCCAGCACCTTCCTCGGGGATCGGGCGGTGTTGAACGCCACCCCGGTGCCGGTGTTTGTCTCGGATTCCCATTTCGGCGTGCCCGAGGATGGCGCCAAGGACATCATCATGGTCGGGCCGGGTACGGGCGTGGCCCCGTTCCGCGCCTTCATGCAGGAACGCGTGGCGACCAAGGCCACGGGTCGCAACTGGCTCTTTTTTGGCGACCAGCACCGCGCCACCGACTACCTGTACGAGGAGGAGTGGAACGCCTGGCTCGCCCAGGGCCAGCTCGCGCGCGCCGACCTGGCGTTTTCCCGCGACCAGATCCTCAAGGTTTATGTGCAGGACCGCATGCGAGAAAATGCGGCCGAGCTGTGGAGCTGGATCAAGGGTGGCGCCCATTTCTACGTGTGCGGCGACGCCAAGCGGATGGCGAAGGATGTCGATGTGGCGTTGCACGACGTCATCGGCCAGCAGGGTGGACTGGATGTCGCCCAGGCGGCTGACTACGTGAAGCAGATGAAGAAGGACAAGCGCTACCAGCGCGACGTCTATTGAGTTTGGTCCCGGCTCACCCGGCCGTCGCGCCGCAATCTGCGGAATATTTTTCGCGCTTGCGGGAGGCACGGCTTCTGGTCCCATTGCAGTCTTCCATGAGCCTGACGTTTAATAATCGAACTGCACTGGTTACCGGCGCCGGCCGCGGCATCGGCAAGTCCATCGCCGAACTGCTGGCCAAGAACGGCGTAAACGTGATCTGCGTGAGCAAATCAGCGGACAGCTGCGGCGCCACGGCGGCCGCCATCGTTGCCGCCGGTGGCAAGGCCAAGGCCCTCGCCGTGGACGTGGCGGACGGTGCCGCGGTGGCCAAGGCCAGTGCCGACCTGCTTGCCGAGTTCGGCCAGATCGATATCCTGGTGAACAATGCCGGGATCACGAAGGACGGCCTCCTCTTCCGCATGTCGGAGGACGATTGGAATGCCGTGCTGACCACCAATCTCACCAGCTGCTACCATTGGACCAAGCACATTGGCCGCTCGATGACGCAGAAGCGCTGGGGTCGCATCGTGAACATCACCTCGGTCGTCGGCATCATGGGCAACGCCGGCCAGGCCAACTATTGCGCGGCCAAGGCCGGGTTGATCGGCTTTACCAAGGCCATCGCCAAGGAATTCGCCGCCCGGAACGTCACCTCCAACGCAGTGGCCCCGGGAT
This sequence comes from uncultured Verrucomicrobiota bacterium, assembly GCA_903898675.1. Taxonomy (GTDB): domain Bacteria; phylum Verrucomicrobiota; class Verrucomicrobiia; order Opitutales; family Opitutaceae; genus Lacunisphaera. The sequence goes on along the minus strand of CAIUGM010000021.1, from coordinate 4,952 downwards.
TCATCAAGACCGACATGACCGCCGCACTGCCGGCGGAGGCCGCGGAGAAAATCACGTCGATCATCCCCCTCAAACGCCTCGGTGAAGCGGCTGATATCGCCCACATGACTGCTTTTCTCTGTTCCGAGGAGGCCGGTTACATCACCGGACAAGTTTTTACCGTTGACGGCGGCATGGTGATGTGATGCCTCTTCACAAACAATTTAAGACCAATTTTAAACCAAATGGCTGACCAGAAAACCATCGACCAGCGCGTCAAAGAAATCATCGTTAACCAGCTGAATGCTAACGAGGAACAAATTACACCACAGGCGTCGTTCCTCGACGACCTGGGCGCTGATTCCCTCGACACGGTCGAGCTCATCATGGCCTTTGAGGAAGAATTCAAGGACGAGATCAAGGGAGAGATTCCCGAGTCCGATGCCGAGAAGCTGCAGACCGTGGGCGACGTCATCGCCTACATCGAGCAGAAGGCCGGCAAGAAATAATTTTGGCTTTTGCTTAAAGCGTCCTACCGTCTGGCCTAGCGCTGGTCTGGTAGGGCGCTTTTTCTTTTTCCCCACCCGATTTTCAGATGGAATCTGTTTCCCCGCACAAACGAGTCGTTGTCACCGGCATGGGCGTCGTAGCCTCCCTCGGGCACAATGTCGCTGATTTTTGGGCCAGCATACTTGCCGGCAAGTGCGGAATCGACCGGGTCTCGCTCTTCGATGCGAAGGATTACAGCTGCCAGATCGGCGCGGAAGTGCGCGGCTGGGACCCCACGACCCTGATGGATGCCAAGGAGGTCCGCCGGAACGACCGCTATACGCATTACGGGTTTTGCGCCTCCCGCCAGGCGGTCATGGACGCGAAACTGGACATGACCCGCGAGGATCCCGATCGCGTCGGGGTGATCATCGGGTCCGGCATCGGCGGCATGTGGACCATTGAGACCCAGCACAAGGTTTTGATGGAGCGCGGCCCGCGCAAGGTCTCGCCCTTTATGATTCCGGCGCTGATCAGCAACATGTGCAGCGGACTCGTGGCCATCGAGCTGGGCGCGCGCGGCCCGAATTTCAGCGTGGTCAGCGCCTGCGCCACGGCCACGCACGCGATCGGCGAATCGCTCCGGATGATCCGCGGCGGCGAGGCCGATGTCATGGTCTGCGGCGGCTCGGAAGCCGCCATCACTCCGCTGGCCTACGCCGGTTTCTGCTCGATGAAGGCGATGAGCACCAACAACGAGAACCCGCAGAAATCCAGCCGGCCGTTCGATCTCAACCGCGACGGATTCATCATGGGGGAGGGCGCCGGCATTCTCGTCATCGAGAGCCTGGAGCACGCCCTGGCCCGTGGCGCCCACATTTACTGTGAAATCGCCGGCTATGCCGCCACCTGCGATGCCTATCACATCACTTCACCGGACCCCGAGGGCAAGGGCCTGTCGCTGGCCATGACCCGGGCCCTGAGTGATGCGCGGGTCGCCCCGTCGGACATCGACTACATCAATGCCCACGGCACTTCGACCCCCTACAACGACAAGTTTGAGACTCTCGCGATCAAGAAGGTCTTTGGCGACCACGCCCGCAAGGTCCTGATCAGCTCCACCAAGTCGATGACGGGTCACCTGCTCGGGGCCGCCGGCGGCATCGAGGCGATCATCAGCGTCAAGACCATCGAGACCGGCGAGGTGCCTCCGACCATCAATCTCGAGACGCCGGATCCTGAGTGTGACTTGGATTACGTTCCGAACGTCAAGCGCAGCGCCAAGGTCAACACGGTCATGAGCGACAACCTGGGGTTCGGCGGTCAGAATGCAGCCCTCATATTCCGCCGGGTCTGAGGTGGGAATGGTTTTTTTGGCCCGCGCGGCCAAATACTCAAATTCCCCGTTGACGCGTCATTGCGGCGCCCTTTTAACTCGGCCCCTTTCGGCAATGGCGAGTTAGCTCAGTTGGTAGAGCAGAGGACTGAAAATCCTTGTGTCCTCGGTTCGATTCCGAGACTCGCCACCATTTTCAATCAAATAGTTACGCGGTTAGGGCGTGTAGATGAGTATTTTGTCTGTCCGGTTTCTGTCCGGCTTTCTGAATTCTGAGGGGTGCAGCACCCCCTCCGGCCCGGGTGATCGGGATTTTTGGACAGAAACCCATTCCCCGCGCGCGCGTACTGAGCGGAAAATCCCTGCTTCAAACGCGATCCTCATAGCCGGCGATAAAAGCTAACCTTTCCTTCGCCCCGGTCAGCTCACTCGAACCGAGTCGATAAATGCGACCACTTCCGCTTCGTCAAATAACACCACGCGTGCATTGATTTTGTGCCGCGCGACCTTGCCGGCATCCGCCCAGCGAAAGAGCGTTCGGGGACATATTCCGAGCCGACCGGCAATCGACTTAGCCTTGCTAAATTTGCGCCCACCCAGACCAGCATTTCCTTCAGCAAGTGCGGTGAGTGGATCTTTTGTTGTCGTCATGGCAGCATTCTCACGCGAATCGCGGCGCGTATGATAGCCGGGTCGGCATCGCGGTAGCCCCGGAGGGCTTCGTCAATCGGGCAGGCAGTAACGGTGATTTGAGCGGAGTTCATGGTCAGGTCAGTTGAAATTGTGGTTGGGCAGAAGATCGCGGAGCACTGAAGCCGTCGGATTCCCCGGCGAAAAAGTCGGGATGCGTTCGGCGTACAGCTCGATCTGTTGCTCTGCGGTTGCGAGGAGCTTGAGCGCGCCGGATGGCTCGAAATCGAGATGATGCTTTTCGGCCTTGGCCACTTCCTCGGCCTCCATCTTTTCGCGGACCTCACGGATCGGAGGCACCAGAGACTTGATGAATTTGGCCAGGAGCGGCCGGTTCAAATCGAAAGAAATCGCAGAGGTCCTAGGGATATCAGACAGTACCGTGCGCGTTCATTTGGCTTCCGCTAAAAAGACGACTGCCTAACTGGGAAGCTAAGCAAATCTAAGCACAAACATGACGGACGAAAGACTCTAATCAGGTTCAAATAAACAGCTATTGAAACAAAAGCTCAAGAACGATGCAGGTTTAACTTCTGCGATCGAATACTTGGTCAGAGTGTATCAACGTAATGCGCCAGCTCGACTAAGAGCATCATGTTGTTTTGAACCCTCATGCTCCGAGTACATGATTTTAGCAGTAAGAAAATATGGCGCGGCACAAGGCATGTTGAAAGGCCTGCGTAGGATTGCTCGGTGCCGACCGCGCAACAAAGGTCTAGATTATCCGTAAACAATAACCAAATAAGACTTACAGTATAAGATGAACCTACATGTTAACGTAACAGTGTGTAAAGTAGGGTTAATCTTTAAGAAATCTGCTTGGAAGCTATCTGCCATGCTTGAGTTGACAGCGAAGGAAGCGGAACTCCTAGCGAAGCATAAAGAATTGAGAACTATGGTAATCGCCTCTGGTTTAGCAGAGCACAATAGGACAGTGCATTACTCGGTTGGTGTTCTGGCTAAGGGTTCGGCCGAGTGTATCTTTTATAACCACGAGAATATGGATAGTTTGCAACGCTCGCTTCGAGCTGGTACGGCTACCTTAAGGGACAAACTTGAAAGCCTTAGCGCACCACGCATTCGAACAACCGAAGCGTAGATGCTGGCATGAGACAAATTATAGCTGTTATTCAGTATTCTCTCTGCTGGAACTGTGGCATTCCTCACGTACTATAATTACAGTGAGCATGTGGATGTGGGTCTGATTAAGAGATGCGAGGCTTCAGGTACTAGTGCGGTTGTTGGATTTGTCACTTATTAGGTTTCGTAATTCTTGGCATACGTGACAATTTACCCGTCGCAAAGATCGCTAGATAACCGAAAGTGCAATCTTATGCGTTGCTTAACCAACGCATAAAAAAGTTGTTTACAATTCTTAGGAGAGAGATTCTGCTTAGAAACCGATTAACTGCTGCTAAAATATCTTCTCTGAATGACAACCAATCTCTCTGCCACGTTATGGTTTGTGGTCGGTTTTTTCTTAGTGGTTGTGGAGTTTTACGCTCCACAACTAATATTGGTATTTTTCGGCGCATCCCGGCCGCTCTGGATTGAGCCCGCGCCCGCGGAGTGCTGGCCGATTGTCCGACCACGCGTCACCGGCCACAACGGCCCAGTGGCATATGAGCATTTAACCCTAAGTAGAGTCGTTTTTACATAACTTTGATGAAGAACATTATCCAAAACGGAGATGGCGTTTGCCGATCCTTTATTATCTGCTCGGACAACTCATGAATAAAAAGAATCACCGCGCCACCTTCTGGAAGCTGTCCCTTTGGATGTACCTGTTTGCAACGGGAACCAGCTTCGCGCTACCGGCCAACACCGTGACCGTCCTGTCTTTCGAGGGTGTGGGTAACGAAAACTCGGTGGGCAACTATTACAACGGCGGCTCGGCGGAGGACTACGGCATTTATTTTAGCGACAATACCCTCGCCCTCGTAAGTACGTATTATGGCGGCAGCGGCAATTTCGCCAACTCAGCCTCCATGCCCACGTTCATGTTCTTCCTGGGTGGCAGTGCGTCCATCATGGACGTGGTCGGGGGCTTCGACACCGGCTTCTCCTTCTATTATGCCTCCAACACGAGCAACGCCTTCTACTCCGTGTATTCCGAACTGGACGGATCCGGCACATTGCTCGCGAACGGATCCTTGGCTAACACCTATAATTCCGATGGAGGTTACGATACCAGTCGGAATCAAGTGGGTGTAACTTTTTCGGGTCGTGCCCTGTCCGTAGTCTTTGGCGGTGCGGCCAACTTCGTCGGATTTGATAACATCACCCTGGGTTCCTCCAACGCGGTGTTTGGCCCCGTCCTGCCGCCGGCCAGCACGGATATCGATCTCGCCAATCCCCAGTATCTGGCCAGCAACCTTGGCGCCTCCGTTAACCCCGTGTTTGCCGGCGGCACGCTGCTGGTTGATCTACCGGGCACTTATGCGGACAACTTCACCGT
>CAIUGM010000020.1 GCA_903898675.1 uncultured Verrucomicrobiota bacterium | reverse complement strand
CGATGCTCTTGCCTCCGTCCACGTCCCGCAGGATACGGACTTTCTCCTCTGTACTGTAGCGTTTACCTTTCATGATCTGGGTCCTTTTTATTGGCCCAGACCGACATTTCAAGCGGCTCGAATTACCGGAATCACGTCACCCATGAAAACGAACTGCTACTTCGTCACCGGCGCCGCGGGTTTTGTGGGCCGTCATCTTTGCCAGAGACTGCGCACGGCCGGACACCGGGTGCTGGGCCTGGTCCGCCGGCCCGATGCCAGCTTGGACGAAATGGGGGTGGAAGTCATCGTGGGCGACCTGGGCAACACCGGCGCGTGGCAGGACGCCGTGGCCGGCGCGGACTATGTAGTGCATTGCGCCGCCAATGCCTCCTTCGCCAGTGGATCCACCGAGGCGGCGATCAATGTCGAGGGCACGCGTCATCTGCTCGAGGCCGCGCAGCGCGCCGGCGCTTCATTGCAGCGCTTTGTTTTGGTCTCCACTATCGGTGCCGTCGACCGGCCGCCCGGTGATGACTGCACCCGGCCCCTGGATGAAAACTCCCCGCTCGCGCCCGCATCCGCCTATGGTCGCTCCAAGCGGGACGCGGAACAACTCGTGCGCCAATCCGGCCTGCCCTGCTGCATCGTGCGCCCGGCCATGGTCGTGGGCCGTGACATGCGCCTCGACAGTCATTTTTCCGCGTTCATCCGGCTGGCGCTGCGCCGCGCCCTCTTCGCCCGCCTCGCGTGGCCCGGGGAGTTCAGCGTGGTGGATGTGGACGACCTGGCGGCGGCCCTTGAAATTTGTGCCGGACATCCAGACGCGGCGGGCCGGACATTTTTCTGCGCGGGCGCGCCTCTTTCCATCCGCGCGGCTTTCGATCTGGCCCGGCCCGCGACCCGGCTGCCGCTGGGCTGGGCCGCCGCGCTGGCCCGGGTTCTTCCGCGACTGACCCCCTTCAAGCTGAAGGCGCTTTTGTTGCCGGCGCTGGTGGCAAACGACTCAGCACTCCGGCAGCTGGGCTGGTCGCCCCGGCAGGCCCCGGCCGACGCCTTGCGCGACGTGATCCAACGCGAGCGGGCCCGGCTCGATCCCGCGCAGGATCCCGGCGGACAGACCGTGATCACCGGGGCCGCCTCCGGGCTGGGCCGGGCGTTGCTTGAGCGGCTGGGTCCGTCGCGCCAACATCTGCTGCTGGTCGACCGGGACCGGGCCGCCCTGGAGGAAGCCGGGAAAAAATACCCGCGGGCCCGGCTGGCGGTAGTCGATCTCGCGGATGATGACGCGCTCGCCCAACTCATCCGGAGCGACGCCTGGTGCAATCCGCCCGTCAGCGAAATCTACGCCTGCGCCGGCATCGGGCTGCGCGGCCCGATGCTGGATTCACCCGCCGCGAAACATGTCACGCTGTTCAAGGTGAATGTCCTGGCGCGACTCGTCCTCGCCCATGCGGCCCTGCCCGGCATGATCCGCGCGCGGTTCGGCCGGATCATCTTCATCAGTTCCTCCTCCGCTTTCCAGCCGCTCCCCTACCTGGCCAGCTACTCGGCGTCCTGCGCCGCCGTGCTGCTGCTCGGCGAGGCCTGGGCGGCGGAGCTCGCCGGCACCGGGGTGCAGACGCTGCAGGTCTGTCCCGGCGGCATGCAGACCAACTTCCACCGCACGGCCGGCGTGCGGGTGATCGCGGCCGAGACGCTCATGACCCCCGAGGAGGCGGCCGGCCGCATCATGCGGGCCCTCGCGCGGAAGCGCGTCACGATCATCATTTCCATCCGGGCGATCGGCATGTCGCTGGTCGCGCGCCTGCTGCCCCGCGCGGTCTCGGTCGCACTCTGGAAGAAGCTCATGGAAATGCTGCGCTGACGACCATGGCCCCGTGTTGCTTCATCTGTCAGGGTGGGGAATTCGCGCCGGTCACCGCGGCGTACCGGCAGTGCCGGCGCTGCGGCCACGAAACGCTCGCGACCGCGGCGCCTCAGACGTTCATGCTCAACGATCCGCTGAACGCGGACGACGTGAAGCGGACCACCGCCCTCGATCGCTTTCAGGACGCAGTGCTCGACCGGTTCCGCGGCGACGCGACGAAGGGCCAGTGGGTCGACCTCGGGTCGGGGTCGGGCAAGCTGCTCTTCCGCAATCGCGGCAAGTTCGCGCGGTGCTGCGGGGTGGAGATCACCCCGGCCGCCGTGGCCTTCTCGCGGGAGGTGCTCGGGCTGAACATTGTGACGGACATCGGGCAGGTCGCCGGCGAGGTCACGTTCGCCACCGCGTGGCACAGCCTGGAGCATTTTCCCGCGCCGGCGCTCGAGGCCCTGCTCAGCCGTCTGGGAACAAACATGCCGGCCGGCGCCCGGTTCATCATCTCGGTGCCCAACGCGGCTTCGTGGCAGGCCCGGCTCTTTCGCACGCACTACGCCTTCCTTGACGTGCCCAATCACCTGCAGCAATTCACCCCGGATTCACTCCGGCGGCTGCTAGATACCCACGGTTTCCGTTGCGCCGGCCCGATCATATCCTGGCCATACAATGCGTTCGGCTACGCGCAGGCGCTGCTCAACCTGATCATGCGCGACCACAATTACCTGTATTACCGGCTCAAGCGCCGGACGCCGGTGAAAGCCTGGCCGCGGGACGCCGCCAATTTCCTCCTGCTGCCCGTGGTCGCGCCGCTGGGCGCCCTGTTCAGTCTGGCCGACGCGATTTCGCCGGCGCGGCAGGACGTGTCGACCTTCTGCTTCGAGAAACGCGGCTAGGCCGGGCAGCCGGCGCCAGCCCCGGAAAAAGAACCGGCAAAAGGCTTTCCCTCGTGAATCAATCCGGCCAACCTTTCCTTCTGCATCCAATGAAGCTCTCCATCGTCATTCCCTGCTACAACGAGAGAAAAACCATCCACGCGATCGTGGCCGCCGTGCGCGCCGCGCCCGTGGCCGACAAGGAAATCATCGTCGTGGACGACTGCTCCAGCGACGGCACCCGCGACCTGCTCCGGACGGAGATCGAGCCGCTCGTGACCCGCGTCATCTACCACGACGTCAACCAGGGCAAGGGCGCCGCCCTGCGCACGGGTTTTGCCGCCGCCACGGGCGACGCGGTGATCGTGCAGGACGCCGACCTCGAGTACGACCCCACCGAATACCCGCGGCTGATGAAGCCGATCATCGACGGCAAGGCGGACGTCGTCTTCGGTTCGCGCTTCATGGGCGCCGAGGCGCATCGCGTGGTCTATTTCTGGCACATGGTGGGCAACCGGTTCCTCACGCTGCTCTCGAACATGTTCACCAACCTCAACCTCACGGACATGGAGACCTGCTACAAGGTGTTCCGCCGCGAGGTGCTGCAGAAGATCACGATCGAGGAGAATCGCTTCGGCTTCGAGCCCGAGATCACCGCCAAGGTGTCCCGGCTCGAGGGCTGCCGGATCTACGAGGTGGGCATTTCCTACTACGGGCGCACTTACGCCGAGGGGAAAAAGATCGGCTGGCGCGACGGCTTCCGGGCCATCTACGCCATTGTAAAGTACAACCTGTTCGATTGAGTCCGGCGGACCACGCCTTGACCCGGGACCATCGTAACGGAGCCGGCTCCCTGCCCGCGGCCTTGAAGCCAACGCGCCCCACTTCCCGCCGGCCGCTCCTCCTCTCGCTCGCGCTCGTCGCCGGCTTCGCCCTCGCGGCCGGCCGGATCTGGTGTGCGTGGTGCTGCTTCCCGATGCAGGAATGGAACGATGTGCGCCTGCGGGCGGCTTTCCTCATCGCGGACGGACTGCCCCTGTATCCCGGCCTCGACGCCGGCCCGATCACCACCTGGATCTATGGGCCGGTGACCGCGCTGGTGATGCTGCCCGCGACCCTCGCCTCGACGATCGACTTGGCCTTGCTGCTGGCGGCAACCCTCAACGCGGTCCTGGTCGCGGGCTCGGTCCTGTTTGCCTGCCTGCTGTGGCCGGCCCCGCGTGACCGCTCCTGGCCGCTGACCGCCCGGCTGGGCGCCGCAGCGGTGTCGCTGCTGCTGCTACCCCTGACGTTCTTCATTTTCCTCCAGGCCGACAACCTGTCGCTCGCGTGCGGATTGATTGCCCTGACCTGCCTGGCCCGGGCCCTGGCCTTCGACCAACCCGGCTGGTGGTGGCTGGCGGCGGGTTTCGCGGGCGCAACCGCGTTCGCGAAGCTGCACGGCGTCACGCTGCTCGGGGCGGAAATCGGCTGGGTTTGGTTCGCGGGCTCGCGGCCTAAGGCGCTGCGTTTTGCCCTGAAGGTAGCGCTGGCGGGTTCGGTCCTGCTCCTCATCACGCTGGCCGTGTCCGCCACGCCGCTCGCGGCCTGGCAGATGATGATTCAAATCCCGTCTCGCCTACCCTTCGTCACCGACTGGCGAAACCGGCTGGCTGAATTGTCCTCCTTCTACGTCCTGATGCTTTTGCTCCCGGCCGCCCTCGCACTCCTGGCCGGCTGGCGTCACCGGTTGCAGGCCTCGGGTCTCGGCCTGCCGGTCGTGGTCTGGCTGGCGTCGGTGCCGCTGGGCATTGCGGGCACGCTGACCACGGGCGGCATGTACAACTCGCTACACGGCGGATTTTACCTGATCCCGCTCGCGCTGGCCGACCTCGGGGCGCGGGCCCTGGCCCGACCCCGGCTCACGCCGGCCGGTTTGATCGCGCTTTTGCTGGCCGGCCTCGCGGTGTTGCAGGCGGCCGATTTCGCGACGGTGCTCAAGCTGCCGAGGAAACCGGACACCTCGCTCGCCCTCGAGGCGGTGGCACTTGCCACGCAGCTGGGCCCGCGGCTCTGGATTCCCTGGCGCCCGCTGGCCACGCGCTTCGCCCAGGGGCGACACGATCATGACGAGGACGGCCTCTCGGTCCGCCAGTTTGTCGCGCTGTTTCCGCGCCGGGCGCATGCCTTTGCCGGCCTGCCGCCAGGCTGGGACACCAGCCTCCTGCAGGCCAGCGGGAACAACTGGGGCATGGCCCGCTCCATGCAGGAAACCCCCTCGGTGGCCGAGCCGCTCGGCCGCTGGATCGTGCTCCGGCCGCAACCGGCCGGCGTGGCGGCGCCCAAGCCGGCCACCCCCCACCACCCGTGATAAAATTGTTTCGCCCCGCGTCTCCCCCGCTCCTTAATTGAACCCATGCGCCGCTTCACCGTTCCACCCGCTGTGGGCATCGTCATTCCCGTGTTCAACGAGGAAGCCGTGCTGCCGGAGCTTTTTCAGCGGCTGGCCGCCGTGTTCGACGCACACCCGGACGTGAAGTGGGCGGCCCTGCTCGTCAATGACGGCAGCCGCGACCAAACGGCCGCGCTTGTCCGCCGGCAGGCGGCGGCCGACCCGCGCTTCAAGCTGCTGGAACTGACCCGGAATTTCGGCTTTCAAGCCGCGCTCGCGGCCGGCCTGGCCGAGGCGGGCGGGGACGCCCTGGTCACGATGGACGCCGACCTGCAGGACCCGCCCGAGATCATCCCAGCACTGGTCGCCAGCTGGCGCGAGGGCGCGGATGTCGTGCGCGCCGTGCGCCGTTCCCGCCAGGAAACCGGCCCGCGCCGGTTCGGCATGGATCTCTTCCACGGTCTGTTCGGGCGCGTCGCCGATTTTCCCATCGAGGCCAACACCGGCACCTTCGGGCTGATGGACCGCGCGGCGGTGGACGCCCTCAACCGCCTCCCCGAGCGGCACCGTTTTTTCCCGGGCCTGCGCACCTGGGTGGGGTTCACGTCCGGCGAGGTGCTCTACGACCGGCACCAGCGGGCGGCCGGGCAGCCGCAGCAGACGATGGGCAAGCTGGTCCGCTACGCCCTCGACGGCGTGTTCAGCTTCTCCTACCTGCCGCTGCGCCTGCTGACGTATGTCGGCATTTTCATCAGCGGCCTCGGCTTTGCGGTCGGCCTCTTCTTCATCATCCGCCGCCTGCTCGGCGTCGAGGTGGCGCAGACCGGTTTCACGACGCTGGTGACACTCGTGCTGTTCATCGGCGGAGTGCAGTTGATCGGCATCGGCGTGCTCGGCGAATACCTCGGGCGCATCTATGACGAGGTGAAACAGCGGCCGCTGTATGTCGTGCGACGCGAGCCGCGCCAGCCATGACGCGGCGTTTCTGGTCCCTGAGCCTGTGGTTGAGCCTGGGCGTGGCGCTGCTCGTCACGGCCTACCTGCTCATCAACACGACGTTCATGTTCTATGATGATGAGGGCTACCTGCTGCTCACCTACAAGAATTTCCTGTCCGGCGCCCGGCTCTACGACGACATCTTTTCCCAATACGGCCCGTGGCCGTATCTCTACCACCAGCTGGTCACGACCGTGCTGCACCAGCCGCTCACCCATGCGCTGGGGCGCGACCTCACCGCCTTGCACTGGGTCCTGTGCGCCCTGCTGTGCGGACTCATCACCATCCGCGTGACCGGGCGGGCCGCCGCGGCGACCTGCGCCACCCTGATCACCTTTGGGTTTCTCTGGCAGATGAACTCGGAGCCGTCGCATCCGGGCAGCCTGATCTCGGCGATGCTGGCCGCCATCGCCCTGGCCGCGCTGATCCTGCACGGCGCCGCCCGCTGGAACTGGCTGGGCGCCGCCCTTGGCGCGATGGCCGCGCTGCTGGTGCTGACCAAGATCAATGTCGGCCTGCTCTTTGTCGCCGGCGTGGGTGCCGGGGCGCTGCGCCTGACCTCGTGGCCGGAACGCTGGCGCCGGCCGGCGGATATTCTCGCCGCCGCGGGCCTGCTCGCGGTGCCCTGGGGCCTCATGGGCAAGAAGCTCGACGATCCCTGGGTCCTGAACTTCGCAATCCAGTTCACCGCGGGGGCCGCCGGCCTGCTCTGGGTCACGCCCCCCGCCCACGTCGGCCGGCCCGTGCCGCCGCGCACGTGGGTCGTGGCACTCGGGGTTTTTGTCCTGACGACCATCGCCGTCTCCGCCGCCGTCTGCGCGCAGGGCACGTCGCTGCATTCCCTGCTGCTCACCGTCCTCGTCAATCCCCTGCGCCAGCCGGCGAGCTTCATGTTCGGCTTCACCTGGCTCGCCGAAACCTGGCCGGTCGCCATCGCGTGCTGGCTTGTCACGGCCTGGGCCGGCTGGGATCTCCGCCGGCTGGGCGCCGTGAGCCCGGGTGCGCGCTATGCCCTGATCGCGTTCCGCGTGATCGCGCTGGTGGTGTACATCCAGAACGCCGGCGCCTGGCTGACCATCTACGGCGTGGGCCGCTTCATTGTCTTCTGCCTGCCGCTGCTGCCGGTGTTTCTCGTGCCCCTCGGCCCGGCCGGGCCGGACGGGGAAAAGTCGAAATCCAGCGCGGCGCTCTGGGTGGCGCTCATCGCGCTGCCTCAGGTGCTGCACGCGTTTCCCGTCGCGGGCAGCCAGATGGGTTGGGGCACCTTTCTCCTGCTGCCGGTCATGGTCATCGGCCTGAGCGAGGCCTGGCTCGCGCTGGCGCGGGCCTGGCCGGCGACCGGCCGCTGGGTGCCGCGCCTCGGCTGGCTGACGCTCCTGCTGGTGGCCGGCTGGCAGTTCCAGCTGCTCGCCGCCAACGGCTGGCAGCGCTACACCACCTCGAAACCCCTCAACCTGCCCGGGGCCGAGGACGTGCGGCTCGACGGGCCCGCCCGGCTGGCGCTCCGCGTGCTGACCACCAACGCAGCGGTGCATGCCGACATGCTTTTCTCCCGGCCGGGCATGTTCAGCTACAACCAGTGGAGCGGGGTGCCGACGCCGACGACCCAGAATGCCACGCACTGGTTCTGGCTGCTCGATCGCCCCGCGCAGGACCGCATCATGGAGAAACTGCGCCAGTCGCCGCGCAGCGCCATCATCACCAACAAGGCCCTCGATGATTTCCTCGACCGCATCAAGGTGCCCACGGCGAGCCCGCTCCACACGTTCATCGAGGAAAATTACAAGCCGCTCTTCGACCTGAACAGCTTCCATTTCCTCGTGCCGCTGAATTCACGCGCCGTCCCGTTTGACCGAATCGACCTGCGCGGCCTGGAGGATGCGCCCGCCGGCGGGAAAAATCCCGCGCTGTTGCGGTCCAACATCGTCCTGAACGGCGAGCCCGCGGTCATCCGCCTGATCAGCGCCTACGCCCCGTGGCAAACGCTGGCGGACTACACGCAGGCCGGCGCGCGCATCTACCTTGAGCCGATCACCTCGCAGGGCGACGCAACCGGGCCGGCGGTCCAGCTGCCGGTCCACCAGGCGATGCACGGCCTGTTTCGCCTGACGATTTTTGCGGCCGAGGCGCCGAAGCTCGGCCTGCCCCAGGGCGCGGCCCTCACCGTCCTCGCGCCCGACGGCACGGTGCTGAGCGAATCGATCTTCTAGCTCAGCGCCGGCGCGCGACCAGCAGCAGGCTGACGCCAAACGGGAACGGTACCCGCCAGAAGGCCGGCCGCACAAACAGCCAGCGCAACAGCGCGTTCAGCCCGGGCGACGGCAATTTGTCCTCGGTCCGCGCGCCCTCGGTGGCCCGCGGAAACCACTTCCGCCACTTGCGGACCAGCCAGACGGCGGGATAGACGGCGACATTCGTGTAGTTCACATGCAGCAGCTCCCATTCCCCCGGGGGGAACAGCGCCTTGAGCTGCGGACGCGAGTAACGCCGGAAGTGGTGCAGCGCGACGTCCCAGTCGCTCCACAGGGCCATGCCCGCCGGCACGGTCACCAGCGCCACCCCACCCGGCCGCAGCAACCGGTGAAACCCGGCGACCACCGCCCGGTCGTCGGGCGTGTGCTCCAGCACGTCGAGGGCCGTGACAAAATCAAGCGAGCCGTCGGGCAGCGGCACCCGGTCGCCGGCCAGGCTGAGAATCTGGTCGGCGCGGAAACGCGTGCGCAGGATCCGCAGCGACTCCTCATGGTCGTCGAGAACCATGACGCGGCAGTGCGCCTGCATCTCCTGGGCGAACCGCCCGGTGCCGGCGCCGCAGTCGAGCAGCAGACTGTCCGGCCGGGGCGGGCCGGCCCGCAGCAGCCAGCCGCGGGCGAAGTCCCGCTTGCCGGCGTAATACCAGTGGCTCCCCTCCATCTGCTCCATGTTGGCGTATTCGTCGGCGTTCATGCGGGCATGTAGCCGGAGGTTGTGCGGCGCCGCGGAACCTGTCCATACTGCTTATCACTTCCGCCGCTCCCCGCATGCGTTCCCTCCGTTCCAACCTCCCGCCCCGCTGGCTGACCGGCCTGGCGCTGCTGCTGGCCCTGGGCCACGCCTGGCTCGCCACCACGGCGATGCGGGAAAAATCGACGACCTCGGACGAGATCGCGCATGTCACGGGCGGCTACACCTTCAACCACTGGGGCGACTACCGCTTGCAGCCGGAAAACGGCAACCTGCCGCAGCGCTGGGAGGCTCTGCCGGCCACGCTCGCCGGGGAAAAATTTCCGCCGCTGACCGATGACTCATGGCGCAAGGCGGACGTTTGGCTCACCGGGTACAAGTTTTTCTACCAAAGCGGCAACGACCACACCGCCATGCTGCGCAGTGCCCGGGCCATGAACTCGCTGTTCGGGGCCGCCACCGCGCTCCTGGTCTTCTTCTGGTCCTATCGCCTCTGGGGCACGCTCGGTTCGCTGGTCTCGCTGGGCTTCTGCATCCTGTGCCCGACCATGCTGGCGCACAGCGGGCTCGCCACCTCGGACATGTGCATGACTTTTTTCCTGCTGCTCGCGCTGGGGGCCTACTGGCACCATCTGCACACGAACAGCTGGCGCGCGCTGCTGGGCAGTACGGTGGTCTTCGGCCTGGCGGGCGTGGCGAAATACACCTCGGTGCTGCTGCTGCCGATGGCGTTGCTGCTGGCGCTCGTCCGACTCACGCAGCCGGGGGCGATGTCGCTCGGGGCCTGGACGGCGCCGCGACTGCCCGGCAAGCTGGGCCTGATCATCCTCTCGCTGCTCGTGCACGGGCTCGGGGTGGTGGCGTTCATCTGGGCCTTCTTCGGTTTTCATTTCAGCGCCTTCAATCCCGCGCTGCCCGCCGGCGGATTCAACTACCCGTGGGCCATGATGCTTTCCTACGGCGGCGTGAAGGCGCAGTTCATCGAACTTTGCCGGGCTTGGCACCTGCTGCCCGAGGGCTACCTCTACGGCCTCGCCTTTGTGCTCAAGCACGCCGAGGCCCGGGGCGCGTTTCTCGACGGCGACTACAGCATCTACGGTTGGGTGAGTTTTTTTCCCAAGGCCTTCTTCTACAAAACGCCGCTCTCGCTGCTGACCGCCCTGTTCGCGAGTGCCGCGCTGCTGGCGATCCGGCTGCGCCCGGCGTCCTTCGCCCAGCTCCGGCCGCGGCTCGAGCGGGTCGCACCGCTGCTCGTCCTCTTTGTCGTCTACTGGATTTTCTCCCTCACCAGCCACCTGAACATCGGCCACCGCCACATTTTGCCCACGTACCCGGTGCTGTATATTTTCTGCGGCGCCCTCGGCTGGGCGGCGGCGCGCGCGTGGACCGCGTCCCACGCCGCGGGCCGGCTGGCGGTGCTCGCGACCACCGCCCTGCTGGGCTGGCACGCCACGGTGGCCGCGGGGATCTACCCGGACTACCTGGCCTATTTCAGCCCGCTCGTCGGCGGCCCGGCCGAGGGCTACCGGCACCTCGTCGACAGTTCGCTGGACTGGGGCCAGGATCTGCCCGGCCTGAAAAAGTGGCTCACGGCCAACCGGCGGCCGGGTGAACCGGTTTATCTTTCCTACTTCGGCACCGGCGAGCCCGACTACTACCACATCGACGCGGTGCGCATGGCGATGCTGCCGGATTTTGACCGGCCGCATCCGTGGTTCTGGTGCGAGCCCGGCCTCTACGCCATCAGCGCCTCCATGCTGCAGCATGTCTACATGCCGCTGCGGGGACCGTGGACCTCGGAGAACGAACGCCAGTACCAGGAACTGCGGCTCAACGACGGCAACTTCCGCGCACTCAAGGCACAGCCCAACGGGCACCCGGAACTGATGCGGGAAATCACCCCGGCGGAGTGGAGCAAGGCCTGGACGCTCTACGAGCAGCTGCGGTTCGCGCGGCTCTGCCATTATCTGCGCGCGCGCCGGCCGGATGGCATGGCCGGGTATTCCATTTTGATCTACCGGCTGTCCGCGGTGGAGATCGATGCCGCACTCAACGGCCGGGCCAGCGCCCTGGCGGCCGCGATTGAGCAGGCGAGTTACGTGACCCCGCCCTCGACGGACCGCGACTAGGCGCCCAACTCCGCGCAGCCATGAAGCAAACCGCCGCCTTCCGTCCGCGCTGGCCGCTGGTCCTGATCCTCCTGCTCGCCGGGGCGCATCTCCTTTTTGCCAGCTGGAACATCCTCTACAGCGGCCAGAATTACGACGAGGGCTTCTATGCCGTCGCCGCCCGCAGCGTCTGGCAGGGCGACCTGCCCTACCGGGACTTCGGCTACACCCAGATGCCGCTACTGCCTTACATCAACGGGCTGATGATGCACCTGACCGGCTTCGGCCTGTTGGAACAACGCGCCGTCAACGGACTCTGGGGCGCGCTCACCCTGGTGCTCGCGGTGCGCTGGCTCGCCCGCCGGACGAGCCCGGCCTGGGCCCTCGGTTGCGGCGCACTACTGTCGCTGTCCGCGCCGTGGATGTCGTTCGTCCATCTCGGTAAGACCTACGCCATGGTGGGCCTCATCATCATGGCCGCGCTCTGGGTCTACACCGAGTGGGCCCCGGGGCCGCGCAAGGTCTGCCTCCTCGCGTGGCTCGCCACGCTCGGCATCGGCTGCCGCCTGACGGCGGCGCCGTTTTTCGCCGTGCTCTGGTTGGCGGCCGCGCTCGAGCTGCCGCTGCGCCCGGCCCGGCCCTGGGTGTTGAGCGCCGCCGGATCACTGCTCGCACCCGTGCTGTTGCTGCTGCCGTTTTATCTCGCGGCCCCTGAGGCGGCGTATTTCTGGACCCTGGGCTTTCACCGGTTGTCCGTTCCCCAAAAACACTGGCACATCACGTGGCCGATGATTGCGGCCCTCGCCCCGGCGCTGTGGCTGGGACTGGTATTTAACGCCGGTCACGCCGCGGTGCAGCGAAAACTTCCCGAGCGGCGGGAGCTCGTGGTTCTCTTCGCGACGCTGCTCGCACTGGCCGCGAACCTTCTGCCTTCGGGCGTTTTTGAGGAGTACGGCGTACCCTTCCTGCCTCCGCTGTTGCTCGTGGTGGCGGCGGGATTGTGGCGGGCCGGGGCATCCCTGCCCTGGCTGCGGTCCGCGGCGGTTCCCCTTGGGCTGTTGCTGCTCAACCTCTCGGTCGCCGTCACCCTGCTATGGCCCTCGATGCCGCCGGACCGCCGGGGCACCCTGTCGGTTTTTCTGCCGCTCAACGCGTCGGCCTACGATCCCTCGCTGCCCGCCCGGATCGCCCGGCAAACCCAGGTGGTGCGGCAGTACCTGCCCCCCGGTCGGCCCTTCATCGGGCCGCAGATCATCCTCGCCGTTGAGGCCGACCGGCCGGTCCCGCGCGCCCTGCGCATGGGGCCGTTCACCGCGACTTTCGATTATCCGGCGCCGCAGGCAGCGCGACTGAACCTGGTCACGTTTGCCGAACTCGAGGCCATCTTCCAGGATCCCGCGGTGCCGTTCCTCGCGTTCTACAAGAACGGCAACCTGAACTATGCGTGGTCGATGCCGACCTTCCGCAATCCACCGCCAGCGGACCGGCAGCGCTGGCAGGCGATTTTTCAGCGGGATTTCCTCGTCGCCTACGAGGACGCCGACGCCCTGCTGCTGGTCCGGAAGAGTGCCCTGCCCGCAAGACCCTAGGGTCGGATGTCCAGCGCGGGTGGAAAATGGTCGGACGTGTAGTCGCCGTACGGCGCGAAAACCACCACGACTTCCGACACCTGGTCGGGCGCAAGCGTCAGTGAAATATCCTGCACCCCACCCGGCCAGTTTCCCTGCAGGGTGCCCGCGGGTGTGACTATCGCATAACTCCAGCCGGCGGCAGTCACCGCGTCACAATGGAATGTAATGCGGCCGGCGTCGCCGGGCCGCACGAGCAGTTCATGCCGCTGCGTGTGGGCCGTGGCCACGATCCGGTGGCGATAGGTGATCGGCTCCAGCTGCCCGCCAATCGCCAACTGATGGTAGGCCACCACACTAAAGGGACTGACCGGATCTCCGTCGTAAAGCCACACGCTGGCCCGGACACGGCCTTCGTGTCCCATGAATTGCAGCGCCGGCACGATGAGCCAGCCGCCGCCGAATTTCGCGAGCGCCTGCTCGGCCGAGAGGCCGGCCAGCGACGCCTCGACCTGCGGGTGAACCGTTCGCACCGGTGACAGCCGGTAGAAGGCGGCGAGCGGACGATTGAAGGGCAGCGCCACCTGCAACGGTGCGGCCGGTTCATCGAGCCGGCCGGCCCATTCGCGCCAGCCGTGGTAGACCAGGTAATTTCGCGAGCGCTCCGGCTGCGTCGCCGCCCGCCAGCCGGCCTGGTGCGTGTGCGCGAGCACCTGCCACGCAGTGGCGGCCGTGGCGACCAGCGCCAGCACCCAGGCCCCGCGCCCGACCTTGCCCGGCCAGGCCTCAAGACCCCAGGCGGCGATCACCGCCAGCCAGGGCGCGACGAGCACGAAGTACCGGAACGCGTACGGATGCCACTGCTGCATGGCATGAAAGAAAATGAAAAACACCGCGACCCCGGCGCTCCAACGCCGGATCTCAGCCGACCCGGCCCGGTTTGAAAATACCGCCAGCATGGTCCCGCCAAAAAACAGGACCAGAGTCAGCAGCCCGAAGGAGGTGGCGTCGGCATCGGGCTCCTGCCGGGCGAAGATCGCCGCGAGGGTTTCGCGCCGGTTCAGGTTTTCATAACTGAGGGAATCCCGGGTGGGCAATTGCGCCGTCAGCGGAGCGCCCACCGCCCGGGCCGCGGCCTGCAAGCCCGGGGGCTGGGAATTCGGTTCGAGCACTTGCACGAAGGAGGAGCCGAGGTTGAGCAGGGTCTTGTGGAGCAGCTGGCCGCCGGCGCCCTGATGATGCATCGCCACAAATTCCGGCGGGCCGAACGGACCGCCATAGGTCCGCCAGTTTTGTACCAATCCCGGCAAGGCGAACACCGCGGCCGCCCCCACGGTCGCGAGCACCGTGCGCCGCCACGCGACTAGCGGCACACGCAGTTGCCAGCCCGTCCACAGCGCCCAAAGCAGCAGCGTCGGCCCGAGGTAGAGCACGGTGCCCTTCGCCCCGAGCGCCAGGGCGCCGCCGATTCCGGCAACCCACGAACCCTGACCGCGCCGCGCGGCCGCTTGCCAGAGATAGCAGCCGGCCGCGAGCAAGCCGGCCGGCAGCAGATCAGTGTGCACGGTCGTAAACTGCGGCGCGACATTCGCCGTACCGGCGGCCAGCCAGGCCGCGCCTAGCGCCGCGGCCCGACTGAGACCCGCCAGCCGCGCGAGCCCGATGGTGGCAAGCAGCAGCAGCACCCCGCCGCCCCATTGCGCGAGGGCCGCCGCGGGAAATCCCGCGGGGAAGGCACTGACCAGCCAGGCCATCACCAAGTCCGGGACGACCGGCATGTAATTCTGCCGCGGATCATTGGTCGCAAAGTGCGCCACCCCGCCCTCCTGCAGCCAGTGGCCGATGCGCGACAGCCGGTAGGTCAGCGCATCGTACACGACCGGCTCGGCGAGCGCCGCCAGGAGGCCGGTCGCGGCGAGAAACAACCCCAAGCCGACTGCGAGGTAAAATACTGCCCGCTCTTTTCCCAGGGGCGTACCGAGTGCGCGCGCCAGCGAGCCCGCGGCCTGCGCATCGGCGGGCAGGTGTCGGCGGCGAACGAACAGGAGCGCGATCAACGTGGTAAACTGCACCGCCGCGAAACCGCCGCGACCGAGGCCACCGGTTGCGCCGAGCAGAACGCCGCTCCCGGCGATGATCATAACGAATAACACACCCCACGCAGTCGCTTGCTCGATGCCATCGCGCGCGTCCGCCGCCCGCAGCCGGACGACAAGCCAGGCCGAGATCGCGACGGCGATGGTTTCGCCCAGCAATAGCACCGCGTTCACGCCAGCACCTCCGGCGGTTTGGATCGCAGGGCCAGCGCCAGCAGCAAAACGAGCGCGGCGGCTCCGACCGCACAGCCCGCCGCAAACCAGCGGGAGCGATAATGCCACTGCACCTCGGCCTGGCCGGAGGGCACTCGGACTCCGCGCATCCACGCGTTAACGGGAAAAGCCGGCGCGTCCTGCCCGTTAACGGTCACCGTCCAGCCCGGATACCACGCCTCCGCCAGCACCAAGACAGCCGGGGCGTCCGACTCCGTATGGAGCCACACGCTTTCATGGGCAAACCCGGTGATCGTCACCGTGCCCCGCCCTTTCCCGGCCAGACCGGCCACCGGTGACTCAAGGAGCGCGGTCCGGTGGAAATCATGACCCGTCACCATGCGCCGGATCGAGTCGTGCCAGTCGGTGGTCACCGCCGAGGCATAGCACAGGTAGGCGCGCGGATCCGGCGCGGCATTCAGGCGCATCTCCTTCGCGCGCGTGTCGAAACCGCCGGCCAGGTTCATCGACTGGTAGAGGAACGGATCCCGCTCAAAGATCCGGACATCGGGAAACGTGTTGATGGTCGGCGGGGGCGGCAGCCCCGCCGCCAGGTGCACGTATTCCCAGACGCGGCCGAGATAAAGCGAGACGTAGCCGTTGAAGGTGCTGTGGCCGGTCACCATGCCGCTGTTCTCGCGGATGTGCCGGGCGGAGAAATTCAAGCGCGGCGGCACGCGCGCGGGATCCCCCGCCTGCAATTCGCGCACCAGCCCGGCCACCACAGGCTCGGCCGGATAATCGGCCGGCAGGACGTACCACCGCTTCATGGTCGGCAGACCCGCCGCGAACGACAGCACCGTCAGGCTCACGGCGGCGACCACCAGCCAGCGTGGTCGCCGCACGGCGGACAGCCAGGAACCCGCCAGCAGCAGCAGGGCAAATACCACGAGGACATCCAGCCGGGCGGGCAGCCGGAAGGCGGCGAATCCCGGCAGGACCATCATCAAACCCTGGCGGATAATTTCCGGCAGCGAACTCGCCAGCACTGCCGCCACCAACGCCAGTCCGGCCAGCGCCCGCACCGCCCGGTCGGTGCGCCAGCGGCCGAGCGCCGCGACCGCCATCAGCAGGACCGGCGCGCCGACGAGGACGAGTGATTCGATATCGGGAATAAAACTGTCGGACGGCGGCACCACCAGGCCCAGCCAGTCGCGCGCCTGCATCGTGCCCTGGGTCGACAGCAACGGGGACATCCCCGCGCGGTTGCTTTCCCCGATCAGCTCAATGAAGGGCAGCAGGACCGGCGCCGTCAGCGCGAGGCCGAGCAGCAGCGCGGCCCCGAATAAAAAAACGCCCTTCACGAGCACCCACCAGCCGTCACC
This sequence comes from uncultured Verrucomicrobiota bacterium, assembly GCA_903898675.1. Lineage (GTDB taxonomy): Bacteria > Verrucomicrobiota > Verrucomicrobiia > Opitutales > Opitutaceae > Lacunisphaera. Next base: position 63,988 of record CAIUGM010000020.1, on the reverse strand, counting down.
GGCGGTCCACAGCAGCGCGAACACCGCCAGTCCCAGGTGCGTCAGCCAGTAGACCTGCGGGTGGCCGCACAGCAACTGAAGGGCCGAGACGGTCGCAAGGACCGCGACGCGGCCTCCGCCGGGTTCGTCGAGGAGGCGCAGCAACAGCCAGAACAAGCCGGGCAGATAGCAGAGCGCCATGCCGTAGTGGACTCCGCCATTGATGAATCGCGCCGCAAAGACGGGCGAGGCCACCAGCAGCCCGGCGCCCAGCCAGGCGGCGGCCCGCGACAAGCCCAGCCGAAGCCCGAGGTGGCCCATGCCCCAGGCCGCCCAGGCCTGGTGCAGCCACACGAGCACCATGGTCGCGGCCGGCACGCCCAGCACGGCATGCAGCCACGCCGGCGGATAGAACGCGGTCGTCTGCAGGTCGCCGGCAAACGGCCGGCCAAGACCGACGTGCGGATTCCACCAGGGAATTTCCCCGGCCAGCAGGGAACGGCGCAGCCAGTCCGCGTTGAAGAAATAGTAGCGCCGGTAGTCGAGCCCCTGGAGCATACCCGGCTCGCGCGCCAGCCAGCCGAAGGTCCAGAGCCCGGTCAGCGCGATCAGCCAGAAAAACTCCGTGCGACGCCGGACGGCCGGAGACGGCGAAGGGCGCGCAGGCGGATTCACGGGCGCAGGCGGGGAAACTTCACGTTCCACAGGCCGAACCACGTCATCTTCAGCAGCAGCCAGCCGTGGCTGAAACGCGAGATGTTGGTCTCGCCGTAGGTGCGGTCCTTGTAGCGGACGGGCAGGTCGCGGATGCGGAGATTGAGCAGGGCGGCGCCGAAGAGCAGGTTGAAGTCGCCGAAGGGATCGAAGTCGCCCAGCACGGTGATGCGGCGCAGCAGCCGCTCGTAGTCGGAACGCAGCAGCATCTTGGTGCCGCAAAGGCTGTCCTTGACCGACTGGCCGAGCACGTAGCTGAGCGCGAGGGCGAAAAATTTATTGCCGAGCAGGTTCAGGAAGCGCATCGCCCGTTTTTCCATCGGGTAGACCAGCCGGCTGCCGTTGACGAATTCCGCGCTGCCACTGGCCAGCGCGTCGTAGAATTTCGCGAGATCCTCGGGCGGCGCGGTAAGATCGGCGTCCTGGATGACCAGGACAGCGCCCCGCGCCACGGCAAAGCCCGCATGCACGGCGTCCCACTTGCCCTTGCCCGGTTGCTGGAGGCAGCGGACCACGTGCGGACCGCGATAGTCCGCGGTTTCCCGCTGGATGACCGCCCAGGTGTCGTCGCGGCTGTGGCCCTCGACAAAGACCACCTCGGTGCGCGTGCCCAGGACGGGAATGCGGTCGAGCGCGGCACGGATGTTGCCGGATTCGTTGCGCGCCGGCACGATCACCGAGCAGGTGATCTCGCCCGGGACGGGACAGGCCCGGCGCGGCCGGGCCGTGAGCCAGACCGTGACGCCGAAGAGCCGGAAGAGCGGCAGCCGCACGAGGAAGCGGTTGAAAAATCCCGACACCAGCGGCAGCTCCGCCGGCAGCAGTTGCAGGGTCTCTTTGCGCACCACTTCCCAGCCCGCGAGCTCGAGCAGGTTCACGAGGTCGTCCAGCGAAAGCCAGTTGCTCGGCGGCTGCGGCATTACCAGGCCGAACTTCGTGCAGAGCCGGAGCACGAAGTGCCAGGGCGTGTTGAGCGTGGTGAGATGGAGCCGGGTGCGCTCGTGCGCCGCCGACTGGATGTTGGCCAATGCCTGCTGCACGTCCGGCAGGTACCCGATCAGGTAATTCAACACGAGGTGGTCGAATTTCTCGGTGATCACCTCCTGCTGGATGTCACCCTCGCGGAATTGCAGGGCCGGGACGGACCCGTGCCGTTCCTGCGCGTGGGCGAGCATGCGGGGGCTCAGGTCGAGGCCGAGGCCGCGCGACGGCTTCAGGCCGGCCAGCAGGTCGCCGGCGCCGCAGCCCCATTCCAGCACGCTTTCCCCCTCGGGGATATGGTACCGGTGCTGGCGCAGCAGCTGGTCGTGAAACCCCTGCTGCTCCCGGCGGGCGCGGGCATCATGGTCCGCCACCCAGTCAAAATGTTCGCGCAGGTTCATGCAGGGTTCCTTTTTTCGAGCACCACGATCATCCGCAAGGCCAGAAAACGCAGCAGCGCCTGCGGCAGCAGCCGCTCCAGGGCCAGCAGGGCCCGCAGGCCGGCCGCCGGCAGGAGCGCCGAGTGGGAGAATCCGCCGGTCGCGGGGTAGGCGAGCAGATCCCGGTAGCGAACGCCCACGATCTTCAATCCGGATTTCTCCAGGGACGCCGCGACCAGGTCCGGCACGCCCCGCCCAAACAGGGCCTGCCCCATGCCCATGTTGGCAAACTCGCCATCGGCAGCGGCCACGAATTGGTAGGGCGGCCTTATTTCTTCCGGCCGGCAAGGCTCATGGTGGAACCAACGGTAGAAAATGCGGCCCCAGGCCGTGCCCGCCGGCTCCGCCAAAATGATGCGCCCGCCGGGCGCGAGGGCACGGGCCGCGCTTTCGAAAAAGCGCAGCGGCTCGGGGAGGTGGTGCAGCACATCCATGGCGATGATATTGCCCCAGCCCTGCGCCGGAATCTCGTACGCGGAAACGGCGCGATCCACGAAGGGCGTGGCCACCACGTCGCTCGTGACCAGGCCCGGGAAATAATCCCGGGCCACCCCGATGCCCGAGCCGATCTCGAGGATGCTGCCCGGGGCCAGCGCCAGGCCCATCTCGTGATAAATATCCGCATACACCGCCCGCAGCGCCGGTGAGCTCCGCCACTTGGCGAGGCTCTGGTCCAGCAGCGAGAGGTCGTAGGTTAGCAGTGGTTCGCTCATGGGGAAACCGGGACGGACGGGCGCGGATTGATCGCGGTCAGGCGGCTGATGCGGTCCAGCGTGGCGCCGAAACGCTTCTCCGCCAGCAGTTGAAGCTGGAAGCCCTCGGGCAGCAGGTCGTCGGCATCGACGGTAAAGTCGCCGCGCGCCGTGCTCGCGCGCAGCCGCTGCATCACGAGAACCTCCGCGAAGGTTCCCTCCCGCAGATGGAAGGCCAGTTGGGCCGCCCGGTCGCGTGCGGCCGGCAAGAAAAGGGAGGCTTCATGCTGCAGCAGCCAGGGCAGGCACGACTTGTTCGTGATGATGAAGCGGGCCCCCGGGGGCCGCGCGGCGACCCAGGCGTTTTCCCAGAGCAATTCCGCCTCGATCACGTTCTGGCTCGTGTAGAGATGCAGCGGGGTGGCCCGGCCGTAGGTGAGCGGCAGCGCGACCAGCACCGCGGCAATCCCCCAGCGCGTCGCGGGCCGGCGGGCGTCCAGCACGGCGAGCCAGGCCGCGGCACACACCGCGAGCAGGGTATAAAACGGCAGCGCCAGCCGGGAGACCATCGGGTCGTCCAGCTCGCCCCAGAAATAAAACATGAGCAGGCCAAGGTTCGCCACCACCACCACCGCGAAGAGGCCCGCGACCCATTGGGCCGGCGTGGCCGACCGGCGCGCCGGCCGCCGGACCAGCAGGTAGACCAGACCGGCGAGGCCCGCGACCCCGAGCAAGACCAGCAGGGGCGAGTTGGGCTTTTCACTCGAGAAGGTGGTGAGGAAGGCGGCGGCATGCCGCAGGTTGTTTTCCAGGTGGACCAGCCCGAAACGGCTGTCCACATTCTGCGGCAATTCCCACGTGACGGGCCGGGCGTAGAGCACCCGCTGCAGCAACGGGATCGGCACCAGCAGCAACGGGGCCGCGACGGCGGCCCAGGGTAGAATGACCCGCCGGCCCCGCCACCAGATCCCCGCCAGCACGACGATCACGGGGAAAACATATAGCGCCGACTCGTACCGCGACTGCGCGAGCAGCACCACCGCGAGCACGAACGCGCCCAGGCTGGTTTCACTGGGCTGGTCGACCGCGAGCAGGCCGAGCCAGAGGCTCAGCAAAATCATCGCCAGGTTGAGCACCTCCATGCCCGAGCCGCTCGTGTTCTGCGCCAGCAGCGGCAGCGTGCCCATGAGCAGCACCGCCAGGATGGCGCCGGAAAAGTTGGCGAGGCGGCGCACCACCACAAACAGCATGGTCAGGGTGAAAAAGGTGAGCGCGGCGTTCAGCCAGTAGACATTCGCGGTCCGGTAGCCCGTGAGATCATGGACCAGCGACAGGAGGAGTGCAAAAAAGTAGGGCCGCTTGTCGAGGTAGTATTGGGTCGGCAGGAAAACGCCGTTCAGGTCGTAGCCCTGCACCAGCGTCGAGACCTTGCGGGTAAAGTGAATCTGCATGGCGGTCGCCTGCAGCACATACTCGTCGTAGATGATTTTCTCGCGCGGGGCCTCGGCGATGACGCACAGGATCCCGGAGCCGACGATGGCGAGCACGGCCCAGCGCCGGGAAGGCTGAAGCCACACAGACCATCCCGGCGGCCCGGCGGTGGCCGCTGACTCCCGCGCAAGCCGGACGAGGTGAACCACAAACCAGCCGAGGGTGAAGGTGATCAGGTAGTACCCGTAGTCATTGACCAGGGTCTGGGCCTGCGCCGGCTTGACCGCGACGAAACCGACATAGATCGCGGCACAGGCGCTCGCCAGCGTCAGCAACACGCGCCGGCGCGGGGCCGAGCGCGCAAGAGTCCGCCACGCGCTTTCCTGGTTGGGCGTCGGATCGATCACGGGGCGGGAGCTCAAGGCATGTTGCTCAGCCAACTGTCCCAGTAAGCCTGCTTGAGCTTTTGCTTCTGCTCGGTGGTGAGCGGCGTCACCGCCGGGTCCGGCCGGGGCGCGGCGGCGGCGGGCGCGGGTCCGTCCTTGATGTCCACCACGCGGCTGATGCGACTCAACGTAAAGGGGTGGAGCCGGGTTTCGACCACGGTTTCCAGCACATAGTCCGGCCCGACATCGAAGTCCTTCACCAGCTTCAACTGGCCCGTCGCTTCATCCACGTCGAAGCGCTGGTAGACAAAAATGTCGGAGAAGCTGTGGTTGCGGCGGTGAAAAATCAGGGCCTGCTTCCGGTAGATCGCCTGGAACGGGGCCGTGGCCGAAATACGGTTGGTAATCCAGAAGATCGAGCTGGGATCCACCACCAGGTAGTCGCGCACCGGATGCTGGCTGATGAACTCGCGCCGCCAGGCAACCTCGCGGCCGTGGACGTAGTTCATCGTGTAGGCATGACTGGCCATGGAGGGGATCGAAAAGGCCCAGAGTTGAATTCCGCACAGCACCAGCAGGCCGCGCCAGGCCTTGTTGGGCGCCGGAAATGCGGGCACCACCAGCCAGAGCGCCAGGACAAACAGGAGGTGCACCGGCAGGCTGAGCCGGGTAATGACCGGATCGTCAAACTTGCCCCAGAAATAACACATGAGCAGGCCGAACAAGGCCAGCAGGCCGAGGCAAAAGATGGTCGTGGCGGCCACGGCCGGATTGGCGTCGCGCAGCTTGGGCAGGGTGCGGATCAGGTGTAGCAGGAGGAACGCGAGGCCCAGCAGGCCGAGGATCGACAGCAGCAGCGAGTTGGGCTGCCCGCCGGTGGTATCGAAAAAATACGCCCAGGAATGCGCCAGGTTGACAATCAGGTACGACGGGGAAAACGGCTGCTCGGCCCCGGGCTGGCTGAACATTTCCCACGAACCCTGCCGCAGCTGAAAGACCTTTTGCAAAAGCGGCACCGGCAGCAACAGGAGTGGCGTGAAAGCCAGCATCCAGGAAAGCACCAGCCGGCGCTCCCGCCACCACACCAGCAACACTGTCAGCGCCACAGGCAACACGAACAGCGCCGACTCGTAGCGCGTCTGGGCCAGCAGGATGCCGGACAAGCAGAAGGCCGAAAGCTCACGCGGCTCACGCGTCTCAACCAGTCGAATGCCCAGCCAGAGGGTCAGGGTGATCATCACCAGGTTCAGCAGTTCAAAGCCGCCACCCGTCTCGTTCTGACCGAGGAGTGGCAGGCCGGCAAAAAGCAACACCCCGACGGCCGCTGCGGTGCGTCCCGCCAGCCGGCGGCCGACGACATAGACCAGGACGAGAAACACGAGTCCAAGCGCGGCGTTGAGCACGAAGGCGTTTTCCGGCCGGTAACCGGTCAAGTCATGGAGCACGGACAGCAAGAACGGGAAAAAATACGGCCGCTTGTCGACCACTCCTTCCACGATGACGTAGGCGCCCTGGATGTCGTGGCCGCGAAACGGCGTCTGGACCAGCTTGTCCAGATGCATGCTCATGGAAGTACCGAGCAGCATGATCTCATCCATCAGGATCTTGAAGCCAAAGGATTCATGGATCATGAGCAGAATCCAGCCGGCGGGCACGGCGAGGAGCGCCGGGATCTCCGTCCGGTCAAGCCGCCAGCCTTGCAGACTGGACCTAACAACGCCCCCGATCATCCAGGCCGCCAGCACGGTCGTGGCCAGAATCAGCCAATATCCCCCATGCATCACCAGCCAGAGGGCCTGCTCCGGAGGCACGGCCACAAACCCGATTACCACGGCCAGCAGGCTGCTCAGGATGGTTAAAACCAATAGACGATTCATACAGCGGGAAATTGGGCGCAAGACTGCTAGTCCCGGGTCCGAATGCAGCTAAATTATTGCTGCAGCGTGCCCCGGTGGGCAAAGTCAACGGATGGGTTGGCGGCGGGCAGTCGGCCCGTAATTCGATTAAGTGAAAGCCGGATGCGCTCCGCTTGAGCCGCGGGCTACGTGGCTGGTGCCGGGCGCGAAAACCGGGGCAAAAAAAAGCCGCCCACCTGAGTGGACGGCTCTTGAAAGATAACGGAACGCTTTACGGAGCGTAGGTGACCGTGCGGACGCCAGCGATGCTGGAGACCGTGATCGTGACACCCTGCGTGTAGTTGGTCGGGTAGCTCTCTTGAGCAACCGTGTTCAGCGTCTTCACGTAAGCCGTCGCGCCAATCAGGTTGGTGCTAACGACGGTGGTGACACCGTTCTCCAGGAAGTACTGTTCAGAAGCGGCCGACAGCTGGCGGACGTTGTTCGTGACAGCCTTGTCCTGGGAGGACTGACGGACTTTCTGGAACGCAGGAATGGCCATGGCGGCCAGGAGGCCGATGATGACCACGACGATCATGATTTCGACGAGGGTGAAGCCCTTGGTGGAACGTGTATTCATTTTATGTGGATATTATGGTTATTATTAAGCGCCCGCATGAATGCGAGCGGGCAGAGGCAATCATCGCGTATCGGTGAAATCAAGCGCTGTCTAATGCAATAATGATACATTTATGATGAACCGAGAGATATCCGAAGAATCACCGGCGTTTCTCTTATGGAGCGTAAGTAACCGTCCTGACCCCCGCGATGCTCGAAACAGTGATGGTAACTCCCTGCGTAAAATTCGTTGGGTAAGACTCTTGCGCGACAGTATTCAAGGTTTTCACGTAAGCCGTGGCCCCGACCATGTTTGTCCGAAGCACGGTGGAAACACCATTTTCAAGGAATTACTGATCTGAAGCCGCCGACAGCTGGCGAACGTTATTTGTGACCGCTTTGTCCTGAGACGACTGGCGGACCTTCTGAAACGCGGGAATAGCCATGGCGGCAAGCAGACCGATGATGACTACGACAATCATGATTTCAACAAGGGTGAATCCCTTTTGGAAGCGTATGTTATGAATTTTATGTAGGATTATATATTACAGATTATTACTAATGCATATGACTGTCTGCATCCTCTCGAGTCAAAGCCAATCCACGGCTCGGCCATACCTAATTCACCGTACAATCCTACCTCGGCTCCGACTCCCTCCCGGCTAATGGATACGAGCCCCGGCCAAACAGGATTACTTGTCTGGCAAGGTCACTTCGACCGCGTCCTTCCAGAGCAACTCCATCCGGTACTTGTCCCGGTTCTCGGGGGTAAAGAGATGCACCATAATCTCAAAGGCATCCACCACCGTCCACCCGCTGCCCTGCGAGGTATCGACACCGAGGATCTTGGCTTTTTCGTCGTCCAGCACCCGCTCAACCTCAATCCGCAGCGCGCGCAGGTGTGGATCCGAGTTACCGGTCGCCAGCACCAGGTGATCGGTGATGCTCGATAGCCGGCTGACGTCCAGGATCCGCAAATCCTCGGCCTTCTTCTCCCGGAGGGCGGCCACGATCAATTTGAGCATCCGGCTGGCCGGCTTCGTCTTGCTCGGCGCCTTGGCCTTGGCGGCTGGCTTGGTGATTTTCTTAACGCGTTGGGCTTTCATCGGGTGATTCAGCGATAAAGTTTTTTATCCTCAATATACGCGATAACTTTCTGCGGACAGAAATAGTGCAGCGACAGGCCGGCCCGCACCCGCTGGCGCAGCTCGCTCGAGCTGATCTCAATCAGGTGTCCGTCGCAACGGTGCAACCGCAGACCGGGAATCTCGGGATGAGGCTTGCTGGGATGCCGCGGCCGTTCGAGGAAGATAAAATCCACCAGCTTCGCCAGCTCGGTGATGTCCTTCCACTTGTGCAGGAGCGGCAGCTGGTCGCCCCCGATGATCCAGAAAAGCTCATCGCCCGGGAACTGGACCCGGAAATGCCTCACCGAGTCGATGGTGTAGCTCATCCCGCCCTTGCGCAGCTCGTAGTCGGACAGTTCCAGGCGCCGGTCCCACTCACAAGCCGCCTGCAGCATCTGCCAGCGATCCTCGGTCGAGGACTGCACGTCGTTCGGCTTGAGGGGTGCCTGGGCGGCGGGCACGAGCAGCAGCCGGTCGAGCTTGTACTGCTCATAAACATCCTGGGCCGCGATGAGGTGGCCGAAATGAACGGGGTCAAAACTGCCGCCCAAAAAACCAATCTTCATGCGGGGGAACGGCGCATCCCGCGCTGGGATCTGAGTTTTATTGCACGCGACAGGATTGCTTTGGTCACGCGCCCCACTTCACTGCCCCCGTCCATTACCGCAATCCCAAATCGTTAACGGACTTTACTGGAAACAATTATCGTAATTGCCAGGCTGGTTTCGGCGGCAAAAGATTCTCCACCCCCAACGCCCCATGTCTCTGCTCCGTCTGTTCGCGATCCTGCTGGTTGGTGCCCTGCCCGTCCTGGCCCAGCCGCAAAAATACACCATTGCGGTCATTCCGAAAGGCACGACCCACGAATACTGGAAGTCCATTCACGCCGGCGCCGTGAAGGCCCAGCGCGAGCTGGCCGCGGCCGGCATCGCCGTCGATCTCATCTGGAAGGGCCCGCTCAAGGAGGATGACCGCGAACAGCAGGTGCAGGTCGTGGAAAACTTCATCGGCCGCCGGGTCGATGGCATCGTCCTCGCCCCGCTGGACAACCGGGCCCTCGTCGCCCCGGTCGAGACCGCAGTGCGCGGCAAGATTCCCGTCGTCATCATCGACTCGGGCCTGGTTTCCTCCGCCCCCATCAGCTACGTCGCCACGGACAACCGCGAGGGCGGCCGCATCGCGGCCCGCAACCTCGGCCGCCTCCTCGGCGGCAAGGGCTCGGCGATCATGCTGCGCTACGCCATCGGCTCCGCGAGCACCGAGGAGCGCGAGGAGGGATTCCTCGAGGTCATGCAGCATGATTTCCCCGGCATCAAACTGCTCTCCACCGACCAGCACGCCGGCGCCACGCGCGACAGCGCCAAGCGCACCGCCGAAAACCTCCTCAGCCGCTACGGTGCGCAGGTCAACGGCGTCTTCGCCTGCAACGAGTCCTCGGCTGCGGGCATGCTCCTCGCCCTCCGCGACGCCGGCCTGGCCGGGGGCAAGGTCAAGTTCGTGGCCTTCGACTCCGGCGAGACCCTCAACGCCGGCCTCAAGGCCGGCGACGTCCAGGGACTCGTGGTCCAGAATCCGCTCAACATGGGCTACCTCGGGGTCAAGTCCGTCGTCGCCGTCCTGCGCGGCGAGAAAGTGCCCGCGCGCATCGACACCGGGGTCGGCTTCGTGACCAACGATAATTTCGATGACCCGGCCATGGCCGATATCGTCCACCCGCCGCTCGACCAGTATCTGAAATGACGCCTGCGGTCCGTCTCTGCCTCGCCGGCATCCGGAAGAGTTTTGGCGCCACCCGCGCCCTGCAGAGCGTCTCGCTGGAAATCGCCCCGGGCGAAGTCCATGCGCTGATCGGCGAAAATGGCGCCGGCAAGAGCACGCTCATGAAGGTGTTGAGCGGGGCGCATGCCGCCGACGCCGGGACCATGACGCTGGGCGGCCGGCCCTACCTGCCGGAAAATCCCCACGACGCGCGCCGGAAGGGCGTCGCCATGATCTACCAGGAGTTGAATCTCGCGCTCCACCTCAGTGCGCAGGAGAACATTTTGCTCGGCGCCGAATCGGCCCGCGGCGGCTGGATCGACCGCCGCCACTCGCGGGAACGCGCCCGCGCCGCCCTCGCGCAACTCGGCCACGAAAACCTGGACCTCAGCCGGCTGGCCGGGGAATTCTCCATCGCCGAGCAGCAGATCATCGAGATCGCGCGCGCCCTGCTGATCCAGCCGCAGGTGCTGATCATGGACGAGCCGACCAGCAGCCTGACGCAGGCCGACACGGAAAAACTTTTCGCGGTCATCGGCCGGCTGCGCGGCCAGGGCGTGAGCGTCATCTACATCAGCCACTTCCTGGAAGAGTGCCGCCTCATCGCCGACCGCTACACCGTGCTCAAGGACGGCGAGACCGTCGGCACCGGGGCGATGGCGGGCGCCAGCCTGGATCACATCGTCACCCTGATGACGGGCCGCGAGGTCAAGGACCTCTACCCGCGCACCGCGCGTGCCGCCGGGCCGGTCGTGCTGACCGTGCAGACTGCCGTGAGTCCCCCGCGCCTCCGGCGCGCCAGCCTGGAGGTGCGCGCCGGGGAAATCTTCGGCCTCGCCGGCCTCATCGGCGCCGGGCGCACGGATCTGCTGCGCGCGATCTTCGCGCTCGACCGGCTTTCCGCCGGCGACGTCTGCATTGTCGGCGCCCCGGCCGGCCGCGCCAGCCCGCGCGAGCGCTGGCGGCAGGGCGTCGGCTTCCTCAGCGAGAACCGCAAGGAGGAGGGCCTCATGCTCAACCAGTCCATCGCCGACAACCTGACGCTGCCGAAGATGGGGGACCTCGGCCACCTCGGCCTGGTGCGCGGCGGGGAGCAGCGCCGGATCGCGCAGCGCTGGCTCGGCGAGCTGCGCGTGAAGTGCCGCGACGCCGACCAGCCCATCGGCCAGCTTTCGGGCGGCAACCAGCAGAAGGTCGCCCTCGCCCGCCTGCTGGAACACCCCGCCCGCATCTTCCTCCTCGACGAGCCCACCCGCGGCATCGACGTCGGCAGCAAGGCCCAGATTTACCAGTTGGTGAGCGAACTCGCCGCCGCCGGCAAAGCGGTCGTCGTGGTCAGCTCCTACCTGCCGGAACTCCTCGGCCTGTGCGACACCATCGGCGTGATGTGTCGCGGCGAACTCACCGTCGTGCGCCCGCGCGCCCGGTGGAGCGAGGTCGAGATCATGCGCGTCGCCACCGGCAGCACCTGAACCCCTGCCCTCCCCCATGAAAGCCACCTTGAAAACCATCCTCGCCAAAGGCGGACCTTTTCTCGGGCTCGTGCTGGTCATCGCGTTCTTCGCGCTCCCGGCCGAGACGCGCGAATTTTTTCTCACGTACAATAATTTCAAGATCATCCTCACCCAGACCGTGATCGTCGCGATCGGCGCGCTGGGCATGACCCTCATCATCGTCAGCGGCGGCATTGATCTCTCGGTCGGGTCGGCGGTCGCACTGACCAGTGTCGTCGGGGCGATGCTCATCCAGCGGGGCTGGGGGCCCGCCCCGGTTCTGGCCGTGGTCATCCTGTCAGGCGGCGTGATCGGCCTGCTCAACGGCCTGGCGATCGCCGGGCTGCGGATGACGCCCTTCATCATCACACTCGGCACGCTGGGGGTCGCCCGCGGCACCGCCAAGTGGCTCGCGGACAACCAGACGGTCAACTATGATGGCTCCCCGATCAATGGCTGGATGACCACCGCCGATCCGTTCAGCCGCGCGTTGCCCGATGGCGTCTGGGTTGCGATCGGGCTCGCCGCCCTCACCTCCCTGCTGTTGCGGAACACCGTCTTCGGCCGTCATGTCTTCGCGCTCGGTTCCAACGAGGCGACCGCCCGGCTGTGCGGCATTCCCACGGTCCGGCTGAAGGTGCTCATCTACGCGCTCGCGGGCTGCTTCTTCGGCCTCGCGGGTTTGTTCCAACTGTCCCGCCTGCGGCAGGGTGATCCCACCGTGGCGGTCGGCCTCGAGCTGGACATCATCGCCTCCGTCATCATCGGCGGCGCCAGCCTCAACGGCGGCGTCGGCACCGTCCTCGGCTCGATGATCGGCGCGCTGATCATGGCCGTCCTCCGCAACGGCTCGCAGCAGATGGGCTGGCCGACCTACTTCCAGGAAATCATCATCGGTCTCGTGATCATCGTCGCCGTCTTCGTCGACCGCCTCCGCCGCAACCCGGCGGGCAGCTGAGGGGGCCATCGCGCCCGCGTTTGTATTTCCGTTGGCTGGCGCAAAATCAAACCACCCAAAAGCCTGCCGCCACTCCCCAAGCTGGCCTGCCAGCCGTAGGCCTGGCGAAGGCTGGTGCCCGGGGTGGGACTCGAACCCACACACCCTTTCAGGTCACAGATTTTAAGTCTGTTGCGTATACCATTCCGCCACCCGGGCCTGGGAGTATTTCCTTAATGCGCCCCGGCCGTCTCAAGGCGAGCCTAACCTCGCCGGCCGGCCCGCAACTTTCCACAACCGGCCGACCAGCCGGACTGATTTTGCCGCCGGCGCCGCGCCCCAATCCTCGACAGCCGCAACGGAGCGGTTAGCTTTTCCGTACTCTTCCACGCCTAGACCGGCTTCCCGCCCAGTCCACGGCCCTTTCCTCCATGACCCCCGGCTCACGCTTCCGCGCCGCCCTGCTCGCCGAAAAACCGCTGCAGATCGCCGGCACCATCAATGCCTACGCCGCCCTGCTGGCCGAACGCGCCGGCTTCCGCGCATTGTATCTCTCGGGTGCCGGCGTCGCCAATCATTCCTACGGCATCCCCGACACCGGCCGCACAGAATTGGCCGACGTCCTGATCGATGTCCGCCGCATCACCGGCCGCGTCACCCTTCCGCTGCTGGTTGATATCGATACCGGCTGGGATGATCCCGCCGCCGCGGTCCGCGCCATGGCGTCCGCCGGCGCCGCCGCGGTGCACCTTGAGGACCAGGTTCCGGCCAAGGTCTGCGGCCATCTGCCGGGCAAGCACCTGGTCAGTCCCGCCGACATGGTCGCGCGGGTGCAGGCCGCCGTCCGCGGCAAACCGGATCGCGACTTCGTCGTCATGGCGCGCACCGATGCCGCCGCCAACGAAGGCGTCCCCGCCGCCATTGCCCGCGCCCAGGGCTACGTCGCCGCCGGCGCCGACATGATCTTCGCCGAGGCGCTGCCCACCCTCGAAGATTACCGCGCGTTCACCGCCGCGGTCCCAGTCCCCGTCCTCGCCAACCTCACCGAGTTCGGGCGCACGCCGTATTTCACCGTCGAGGAACTGCGCGCCGCCGGCGTTGCGCTGGCGCTTTATCCGCTCTCGGCCTCGCGCGCCGCGGCCGCCGCCTCCCTTGATATCTACCGGACGATCCGCGGGAGCGGCACGCAACAGCCGGTCCTCGGCAAAATGCAAACCCGCACCGAGCTCTACGACATTCTCGGTTATATCCCGCCGGAGAAAACATGATGGTGAATTTCCCATCCACCCTCCCGAACGCACCGGTGATGGGCTGAATCCCTTTTATCTTCCCCATGTCCGACCCCACGCCCGTCCCTGTTTCCAAGGTGAAGAAATCCGTCGCCCTCTCCGGCGTCGTCGCCGGCAACACCGCCATCTGCACCGTCGGCAACTCCGGCAACGACCTGCATTACCGCGGCTACGACATCGCCGACCTCGCGCGCGACGCCACCTACGAGGAGGTCGCGCACCTGCTCGTGCACGAACGCCTGCCCAACCGGGCCGAACTCGCCGCCTATCACACGCGCCTCGCCGCCCTCCGTGGGCTCTCCGCCCCGGTGCGCGCCATTCTGGAACAGCTCCCGGCCACCTCCCACCCGATGGGCGTCCTCCGCACCGGCTGCTCGGCGCTCGGGGCCATCGACACCGAACCTTCCGCCCCCGGCAGCGCCGGGCCGAACGATCCGGTCGTCGCCCGGGAAATCGCCGACCGGCTCATCGCGTGTTTCCCGTCGATGCTGCTCTACTGGCACCACTTCGCCACCACCGGCAAGCGCATCGACGTCCAGACCGACGAACCTTCCGTCGCCGCCCATTTCCTCCGCCTCCTGCACCAACGCGCCCCCACCCCGCTGCACGTGCGCGCGCTGGACCGCTCCCTGATTCTCTACGCCGAGCACGAGTTCAACGCCTCCACCTTCACCGCCCGCGTCATCGCCGGCACCGGCTCGGGCGTCTACTCCTGCATCACCGGCGCCATCGGCGCCCTGCGCGGCCCCAAGCACGGCGGCGCCAACGAGGTCGCCCACGAGATCCAGCTGCGGTATCGCACCGCCGACGAGGCCGAGGCCGACATCCGCGCCCGGGTCGCCCGCAAGGAAATCGTCATCGGCTTCGGCCACCCGGTCTACACGATCAGCGATCCGCGCAGCGCCATCATCAAGGAGATCGCCCGGGAGCTCTGCGCCGACACGGGCCACGGCAATTTCTTCGCGATCTGCGAGCGCATCGAGCGCGTGATGTGGGACCAGAAGAAGATGTTCCCCAACCTCGACTGGTTCAGCGCCCCCGCCTATCATGCGATGGGCGTACCCACCGCGATGTTCACGCCGTTGTTTGTCATCGCCCGAACCGCCGGGTGGGGCGCCCACATCATTGAGCAGCGCGCCGACGGCAAGATCATCCGGCCCAGCGCCAACTACACCGGCCCGGCCGACCGTCCCTACGTCCCAATCGATAATAGATGATTTCCCACGCAAAGCCGCCAAGGCGCTAAGTCCGACCTTTTGCGTCTCTGCGCCTTTGCGTGAATTAATCCCTCCATGAGTTCCCCGATCTCCAACGTCCGCCCGGCCCCCGACCAACTGCTCGTCGATCTCGCCGACTACGCCCTCAGCGCGACGATCACCAGCGACGAAGCCTACGACACCGCCCGCTGGTGCCTCGCCGACACCCTCGCGTGCGGCATCATGGCGCTCGCCTACCCGGCCTGCACGAAACTGCTCGGGCCGGTGGTGCCCGGCGCCTCGATCCAGCACGGGGCCCGCGTCCCGGGCACGGGATACGAACTCGATCCGGTGGCCGCCGCCTTCAATATCGGCACGATTGTCCGCTGGCTCGACTTCAACGACACCTGGCTGGCCGCCGAGTGGGGCCACCCGTCCGACAATCTTGGCGCAATCCTCGGCACCGCCGACTGGCTCTCGCGCCACCAGGCCGCGCACATCGCCCCGGCCGCCTATCATACGCTGCTCCCGGCCCACCGTTCACCGCTCACGATGAAGGACGTCCTCACCGCCATGGTGAAGGCGCACGAAATCCAGGGTGTGCTCGCCCTCGAAAATTCCTTCAACCGCGTCGGGCTCGACCACGTCCTGCTGGTCCGCGTCGCCTCGACCGCGGTCACGACCTCGCTGCTCGGCGGGACCCGCGAGCAGGTCATCAACGCCATCTCGCACGCGTGGCTCGACGGCTCGGCGCTGCGCACCTACCGCCACTCGCCCAACACCGGCTCACGCAAATCCTGGGCCGCCGGCGACGCCACCGCCCGCGCCGTCCGCCTCGCGCTCATCGCGCTGACCGGCGAAATGGGCTACCCGTCCGTGCTCACGGCCAAGACCTGGGGATTTCAGGACGTCGCCTTCCAGGGCCACGCCCTCAAGCTGGCCCGGCCGCTCGGCAGCTACGTTATGGAGCAGATCCTCTTCAAGATCTCCTTCCCCGCCGAGTTCCATGCCCAGACGGCCGTCGAGTGCGCGGTGCAGCTCCATCCGCAGGTGCGGGACCGCCTCGACGGGATCGCGCGCATCGAGCTGACCACGCACGAATCCGCCATCCGCATCATCGACAAGACCGGCCCGCTCCACAACCCGGCCGACCGGGATCATTGCCTGCAGTACATGACCGCCATCGGGCTCATCTTCGGCGGGCTGACGGCCGACCACTACGAGGACCAGGCCGCCGCCGATCCGCGCATCGACGCCCTGCGCGCCAAAATGGTGGTCGCGGAGGACAAGCAATACTCCCGCGACTACCTCGACCCGGACAAGCGCTCCATCGCCAACGCCGTGCAGGTTTTCTTTCAGGACGGAACCCAGACGGACAAGGTCGTGGTCGAATACCCCATCGGCCACCGCCGCCGGCGCCAGGAAGGCATTCCCGTCCTCCAGCAAAAGGCCCGCGCCGCCTTCGCGTCCCACTACGGCCAGGAGAAGGCGGCGGTGCTCATGGAACTCTTCGCCGACCGCGGCGCCCTCGAAGCCATGCCCGTGCACACCTTTGTTTCCTGCTTCGCGAAGTGATCCGAGGTCGCCGCACCACGCCGGATTCCTCCTGACATAGGGCTGTCAGCGGTCCGTGCTAGGGTGGGGCATGGAATCCACGATCTCCTCGCCCGCCGCCGCCACCACGCCTGCCGATCACGACGGCGCCCACGACTTTGATTTTCTTTTCGGCTCGTGGCGCGTCGTGAACCACCGGCTGGTCCAACGGCTCGCCGGGTGCACCGAGTGGGAGACGTTCGAGGCGCGCCAGACCGCCTGGCCGATCCTCGACGGACGCGGGAACATGGATGAATTTCGCCCCGGGGACTGGAACCCGGGATACATCGGCATGACCCTCCGGCTCTTCAATCCCGCCACCCGGCGCTGGAGCATCTCCTGGATGGACAACCGGAGCGTGACCCTCGAACCCGCGGTCATCGGCGCCTGGCACGGTGACACCGGCATTTTCACGGGGCCCGACCTTTTCGCCGGCCGGCCGATCATCGTCCGCTTCACCTGGCAGCGCCTCGGGCCGGATGCCGCCCGCTGGGCGCAGGAATTCTCCGCCGACCGCGGGGAATCCTGGGAAAAGAATTGGGTCATGGAATTCACCCGCGACGAAAAGTGAAACGCCTGCCCCTGTCGTCTCCATGATCACCGTCGTTCTCGTGCTGTCCGCCCTCTGCCTGCTGGTGTCGACCGACGCCAGCCCGCCGGCCGAGTAACCCGCCGCAGCATCAGTCGGCGGTTGTTTCCATTTGCCACCCGGCCCGGTGAAGTTAGCCCTCTGTCGTGTCCGCCTTCCTCGCCCTCATCGCCGGCCAGCCACGGCAGAAGTTCGATCCCGGCGCCGTGGTCCTGCAGCAGGGCGGCGCGAGCGATCACCTGCTGGTGCTGATCGAGGGCGAAGTTGAGGTGCTGCGCGACGAGATCCGGCTCATCAAGGTCGCGACCCCGGGCGCCCTGTTCGGGGAGATGTCGATCCTGCTCAACTGCCCGCTGACCGCGACCGTCCGCGCGCTGCGGCCCAGCACCTTTGCCCTGATTGCGCAGCCGCGCGAATTCCTGGCCTCGTCGACCGCCGCCAGCCTGCACATGGCCGAGCTGCTCGCAGGCCGGCTCGATGCGCTCAACAAATACCTGATCGACGTGAAGCACCAGTACGAGGGCCACGATCACCTCGGCATGGTCGATGAAGTCCTCGAGACCCTCATGAACCGGCCGCTGCGCCCACCGCGTCCGGCGGTGCGGCCGGAGGCACCGCCAGCTCCCTGAGCACCTGCCCCTCGAGTGAGATCCACTCGACGGTCATTTTTTCCAGGTCGAAGACCAGGTACGCCGGGCGCGGGCCGATCTGCCGCCCGGGATTGAAGACCCACGTCCGGCCCAGCCGGTCGATCCACGAACCGCCGGGGTAATACGGCGCGTTGTGAATGTGGCCGCACAGCACCAGGTCGGGCTGGTAGCGCTGGATCCAGCCGGTCAGAAACTCGTCGCCGGAAAATTTCTTGCCCGACCAGCTGACCAGCGACTGGTCCGGCGGCGCGTGATGGATCCAGATCCACTTCTCCTTGACCCGGTGCGACTGGGTTTCGAGCAATTGCGCGAGCTCGGCGCGCGAGACCGGCCCGTCCCACCACGGGCAGATGGTCACCAGCGTGCCGTTGAAATCGACGCTGTCGCCGTCGACATACAACTGACCCTGCCGGGCCCCGCCGAGCCATTCGCAGATCGACTTATCCACCACCGAGCGGGCGTCACCGTCGTGATTGCCGGAGCTGACCAGCACTTTGGTCTGTGCGCTCAGCCGGGCCAGGTATTTTTCCACGATCACGATCTGCACGTCCAAATCGAGCGGGGACGACAGGTCGAGCAGGTCGCCGCCGATGATCACCGCGTCAAACCGGGCCGCGTTCGCCACGAGCCAGTCGAACTGCTTCAAGGCGTAGTGCAGGTCGGCAACGAACAGCATCCTCATGGCGGCCGTGAAGCTGCGGCGGAGTACGCCACCGGTCGACCCAAATCAGGTACTCCGGGCAACGGGGCATCCAAAGCCGGCGGCCAAATAGCCCTGTGCACCGGCCCTCGGCTATTTTGCAGAAAGTTCTTGCCTATTCTGGAATGACCGTTCTTGTCTGCGTCATGTCCCGCGTAAAAGAATTCGACGAAGCAGAAGTCCTCGACCAGGCCCTCGAGCTTTTCCGTGCGCGGGGCTTCAACCAGACCTCGTTCGCCGACCTGACCACCGAGCTCGGGGTCAGCCGCCAGAGCCTTTACGATACGTACGGGGACAAGCAGACCCTTTTCCACTCCGCCCTGAAGCGCTACCTCGACCGTGCGGTCGAGGGCCTGACCCGCAAGCTGGAGGATCCCTCTCCTGTCCGGCAGGTGATTGCGGAACTCTTCGAGCGGATGATCGCCGGTAACTGCGAGGGGAAGTCACCCGGCTGCTTCATGGTCAACTCGATGGTCGAGCTCGCGCCCCACGATCCGGACACCCGCGCCCTGGCCATCGCCCATGCGCGGGCCGTCGAGGCCCTCTTCGCCTCGCGCCTCAGCGCCGCGCAACGCCAGGGCGAGATCGCCCGGACCAAGGATCCCATCGCCCTCGCCCGTTTCCTTTACAGCACCATCCTGGGCATGGCCGTCTCCATCCGGGCCTTCGGCGACCGTGATTCCGTGCGCGACAGCACCCGGATCGCCTTGCAGGTCCTCGACTGATTTTTTTGTAACCTTTTTGGAACGTTTGTTCTATTTTAACCAACCCACACCATGAAAAACCAAACCATCCTCATCACCGGCGGCACCACTGGCATCGGCCTCGCGACCGCCCAACTCCTGCAAGCCGAAGGCGCGCGGGTCATCGTCACGGGCCGCAACCCCGAGACCCTCGCCGCGGCGCGCGCCACCCTCGGGGCCGGTGCCATCGTGCTAGCCTCGGACTCCGGCTCGCTGGCCGACGCCCAGGGCCTCGGCGGCATCATCCGCCAGCACACCGTCAAGCTGGACGGCGTTTTCCTCAACGCCGGCATCGGCCAGTTCGGCCCGATCGAGGCAATGACGCCGAAACACTTTGACGACATGTTCAACGTCAATGTCCGCGGCGTCTACTTCCAGCTGCAGTCGCTGCTGGAACTCCTCGCCAACCCGAGCTCCGTTGTGCTCAACGCCTCGGTCGTCGCCCAACTCGGCATGCCCGCCGCGTCCGTTTACTCGGCGACCAAGGCCGCCGTCGTCTCGCTCGGCAAGTCACTGGCCGTCGAGCTGGCACCGCGCGGCATCCGGGTCAACACGCTGAGCCCGGGCCCGATCGCGACGCCGATCTACAACAAGCTCGGCTTCCCCGCCGAGGCCCAGAAGGGTTTCGAGGACAGCATGGCCGCCCAGTCGCTGCTCAAGCGCTTCGGCACGGCCGCCGAGGTCGCCAAGCTCGCGCGCTTCCTCCTTTCCGCGGACTCCAACTACATCATCGGCGCCGAATTCCTGATCGACGGCGGCGTCCGTCTCACCTGAACCACCGAGGAACCTCTCATGCTCGCCATGGTCTTTGTTTTATCTGCGCTGTGCCTGCTCGTCGCTACTGACAGCGACGGGGCCACGAATTAATCGGCACACCAGACCGGCCACGCCGCGTCGCTTGCATCCGAGTGACGCGGTGGATTCGGCCGGTTCGTGATTTCCGCCGGGCTTCGCCGGGCGAGCGTCGGCGGGCTGCGACGCAAAAAAAGGCGCGGATTCATCCGCGCCTTTCGTATTTCCAAACCGGGACGCTCAGCGCCAGTAGCCCTCGATGAACACATGGCCCTCGGCGTGGTGCTCCCAGCGCGGCTCGATCCACACGGCATGGGGATGCGGCGGGCGCTCCCAGTGGCCGTCACGCCAGACATGCCGGCCGTCGTGCCAGATCCAATAGCCCTTGATCCAGACGTGGTCGCGCGAGGGCCGCTGGGCCTCGATAACGATCTCGTGCCGCGGCGGCGGGGGCGGGACGGCGACAAAGTTAAGGTGCACGCTGACCGACGGCTGCACCGTGACGCGTTCATTCACCACCACCGGGCCGTTGCGCCAGCTGCCGGCGATGAATACGTAGCCGCGCTCGCGGTGCTCCCAGCGGGGTTCAACCCAGGCGGCTCCCGGCTGCGGGGGCAGTTCCCAATGGCCTCCCTGCCACACGTGCCGGCCGCCCTGCCAGCCCCAGTAGCCCCGGATCCAGATGTGCGCCGGCGACGGCTGCACCACGATGATTTCCTCCCGCGGCGGGGGCGGGGCGGCCTCGATCACCACGACCTCGTTCGGCGGCGGTGGGGCCTGGACGTAAACGGTGCGGCGGACGCGGGGTTCCTCAACGACACAGCCGGCCACGAAGGCCAGGCACGGCAGCAGGAGGACGGCGCGGGCCGCACCCGGGCGGCGCAAAATCTGTCTGAATGGAGTGGTCATGCGACATAGACGCGCAGCGCGCGGTTTGGTTTCCAAAAATAACGGCGCGGAATGTTCCGCGCCGTTGGCTGCAAGAGATCGGGCAGGAACTCAGTTCCAATACCCTTCGTAGAACCGGTAGCCGCCATCGCTGGTGTGCTCCCAGCGGGGTGCGACCCAGACCGAACCGGAGGTCGGGGGCAGTTCCCAGTGGCCGGACATCCATTCATAACGGTTGTTGCGCCACGTCCAGTAGCCCGGGATCCATTTGTGATCGGAGGTGGGCTGGGCGAGGATTACCTCCTGCTGCAGTGCCGGCGGCGACTGCATGACGATGATGGTGCCGTTGGGCGTCTGCGTCGTGCCGGTGACAACCACCTGCGTGGGCTGTTGCTGCGCGACCACGACCTGCGTGGCGACGGGCGCCGGCGGCGGTGGGGCGGAGACAACATGGGATTGCGGTTCAGAGGCGCAGCCAGCCACAAAAGCCAGTCCGCCGGAAACAATCGACCACAGGGCAACGCGGAGTGCCGTGTGACTGACTTTAGTATTTAGGGAGTTCATCCCCATTAGGACTGCCATCGCGCGGAGTCGGTTGCGCAAAAATCGAGCGACGGACGGAAAAAAGTCCGCATTTTCCCGGCACCGGGCCGGGCAATCCCTGTCGTCGCAACCGCGGCCCGGTCATTTCAGGCTTCTGCCCCTGCGCAATCCGTGTAATTCGTGAACACAAAAAATCATCCCCATGTCACGCACTCTCGTCAAAGACGCCCTCAATGCCACTGCCCCCGCTGACGCCATTTTGCTCCAAGGCTGGGTCCGCACCCGGCGCGACGCCAAGGCCTTCTCGTTCATCGAGCTCAATGACGGCTCCTGCCTCAAGGGCCTGCAGATCATCGTCGACGCCTCCCTCCCCGACTACGTCAACGTCGCCAAGGCCAGCACCGGCGCATCGGTCGAGGTCCACGGCAAGCTGGTTGAGTCCAAGGGCGGCGGCCAGAAATGGGAGGTCGTCGCGGAGAAGTTCACTGTGCTCGGCGAGGCCGACGCCACCTACCCGCTCCAGAAAAAGGGCCACACCCTCGAGTTCCTGCGCGAGATCGCCCACCTGCGGCCGCGTTCCAATCTTTTTGGCGCCGTCTTCCGCGTGCGCAGCCGCCTGGCCTACGCCGTCCACCAGTTCTTCCAGGAAAAGGCCTTCTGCTACGTGCACACGCCCATCATCACGGCGAGCGACGCCGAGGGCGCGGGCGACATGTTCCGCGTCACGACCCTCGACGTGGGCCACCCGCCCCAGACCGAGCACGGTGACGTCGACAACGCCAAGGACTTCTTCGGCAAGAAGACCTTCCTGACCGTCTCCGGCCAGCTCGAGGGCGAGATCTTCGCCACCGCCCTCTCCAATATCTACACCTTCGGGCCGACCTTCCGGGCCGAGAACTCCCACACGTCACGCCACGCCGCCGAGTTCTGGATGATCGAGCCCGAGGTCGCCTTCTGCGACCTCGCCGGCAACATGGCCCTCGCCGAGGAGTTCGTGAAGTACCTCATCCGGGACGCGAAGCAGCACTGCGCCGCGGATCTCGAGTTCTTCTCCAAGTTCGTCGACAAGGAACTCCTCGCCCGCCTCGACTTTGTGCTGGAGCGACCATTCCAGCGCTGCAGCTACACCGAGGCCGTGGAAATCCTGAACCAGAGCGGCAAGAGCTGGGAGCACCCGGTCGCGTGGGGCGACAACCTCCAGTCGGAACACGAGCGCTACCTCACCGAGGAGCATTTCAAGTGTCCTGTCACCGTCTACAACTACCCGCGCGCGATCAAGGCGTTCTACATGCGGGTGAACGACGGCGACCGGCCGGACCGCCAGACCGTCGCCGCGATGGACCTGCTCGTGCCCGGCATCGGCGAGATCATCGGCGGCAGCCAGCGTGAGGAACGCCTGGAGCTGCTCAGGGCCGGCATGGCCTTGCATCACCTCGACGAGAAAGCCTACTGGTGGTACCTCGACCTGCGCCGCTACGGCAGCGTGCCGCACGCGGGCTTCGGTCTCGGGTTCGAACGCATGCTCATGTTCGTGACCGGCGTCGCCAACATCCGCGATGTCATCCCGTTCGCCCGCACCCCGGGCACGGCGGACTTCTGAGGCCGCTCCACCCTGCGTAGTTTTTTCGCCGACTACCCCAGCACCTCGACCCGCTTGCCGCCCGCCCGCGCGGAGGCATAGATCGCATCCACGATCGCCAGGTCGCGCCGGCCCATCTCACCGGGCGCGATCGACGGCCGGCCGGCCAGCAGTTCCGCCGCCATGCCGTCCAGCTGAGCGACCTGATGGTTGACATTGGGCAGATCTACCTTGCCGCGCGAAGTCGTCAGCACCGGGTCTTCATAGTAGAAGGCAGGTTCGTCAAGCGAGGCCCAGCCCCGGTCCGACTCGGCCCGGAAACGGCTGACGCCCTCGGCGTAGGTCGCATGGCAATCCGCCTTCGCTCCGTCGGCGTATTCCATCGTCCACCGCACCGACTCCTCCACTTCGGAAAAGAGCGCGGGCCGGGTCGTGGCGTCGAATTTCGCCGTCACCGCCACGGGCGCGACCTCCACCTTGGCCATGCAGACGGCCTGGATGAGATAGACGCCCATGTCCATCAGCGGACCGCCGCCCGCCAGTTTCTTGTCCACCCGCCAGCCACCGGGCGAGCCCATGCGAAAGCCGTTTGCCCCCTGCATCCGCTTGAACGGGCCAAAGACCTGTTCGCGCGCCAGCCGGGCCAGCTCGGCGTGATGCGGCTCATAGTGCAGCCGGTAACCGACCGTCAGCCGCACGCCCGCGGCGCGGCAGGCCGCGATGATGGCGTCGCACTCGGCGGCGGTGTTGGCCATCGGTTTCTCACAAATGACATGCTTGCCCGCCCGGGCCGCGGCGATGCAGTGCTCCGCGTGGAGCCCGTTGGGCGTCACGACGTAAACGATGTCGATCGCCGGATTTGCGGCCAGCCGCGCCATCGTGTCGTAACCATAGACACTCGTCGCGGGAAACCCATGGTCGCGCGCCCACGCGGCGCCCTTCGCCGCATCGCCGGTGACGACGCCGGCGAGCCGGCAGTACTGCGTGCGATGCAGGGCCGGCGCGAGGTGGTAGTGGCTGTAACTGCCGAGGCCGACCAGGGCGACGCCCAGCTTGCGGGCCGGGGCCGGACGGTCGACGGCCCGGCCCCAGTGCGGAGCGAAGGCGAGCGCCGCGGCGGTGGTGATTTGTCCAAGGAACCGGCGACGGGAGACGGGGGAGGTTTTCATGGCGGGGTAGCGGACGGACGTTGCAACTGGACCGAGGGGGAAAGTAGCACACCTGTTACGCCGAAAGGAGGAAATAACCACACCGGCCCGGCCACCTGCGCTCGGCCATTGCACCCGGCGGCCGGCTTGGTTTGTGTGGCACCCATGGCCCGAGCAAAAACCACGCGCTCCACCGCCCGTCCCGCCGGACCGCTCCGTATTCTCACCGCGGTGCCGATCTGCGACGGGCACGACAGCGCGGTCACCACGATCAACATCGAGCTCGCCCGCCACGGCATCGAGGTCATCTACCTCGGCTACCACCAGCCGGCCTCGGCCATTGTCCGCGCCGCCATCCAGGAGGACGTTAACGTGGTCGGCCTCAGCTCCTACAACGGCGGGCATATCGTCTTCTTCAAGGAGGTCGTCGACCAGCTGAAGAAAGGGGGCGGCGGCGACATCCCCGTGTTCGGCGGCGGCGGCGGCACGATCACCCAGGCCGATGCGCGCCTCATGCAGCGCCAGGGCACGGACCGCATCTATTTCGCCGGTACGTCGCTCGATTCCATGATGGCCGAGATCAAGCGCCACTACGGCCGCGCCGCGAAACCCAACGCCAGGTTCAAGGGCGACCGGGCCTTGGCCCGCGCCATCACGCTCGCCGAGTCCGGCCTTTCCTTCCCCCTGCTCCCTGCTCCCCGTTCCAGGAACGGTGCACCGCATCGTTCCTACGTGGTCGGCGTCGCCGGCCCGGGTGGCGCGGGCAAGTCCACGCTGATCGACGAACTCACGTCGCGTTTTCTACAGGGAAATCCCGCCGGCCGGATTGCGATCCTGGCCAACGATCCGTCCCATCCGGACACGGGCGGCGCGATCCTCGGCGACCGCGTCTCCGCCATCTACTCGCAGGACGACCGCGTGTTCTTCCGCTCGCTCGCCACGCGCGGCAGCCTGACCGGCCTTTCGGCCGCCGCGCCGGCCGCAATCGACATCCTGAAGGCCTCCGGCGAGTTTGACCTGATCCTCGTCGAGTCCGTCGGCGTCGGCCAGGAGAGCGATCCTTTCCGTATTTTCGGCCGCGGCCCGAAGCTCGTCGACGCGACCCTCTTTGTCCTCGCGCCCTATTACGGCGGCCTCATCCAGCTGCAGAAGATCGCGCTGCTCAACGGCGCCGACCTGGTCGCCCTCAACAAGTGCGACCACCCGATGGCGCACA
Organism: uncultured Verrucomicrobiota bacterium; assembly: GCA_903898675.1. GTDB lineage: Bacteria > Verrucomicrobiota > Verrucomicrobiia > Opitutales > Opitutaceae > Lacunisphaera. The sequence continues at coordinate 38,671 of CAIUGM010000020.1, read as the reverse complement.
CGGCCCGCGCCGAGATCCAGGCCCGGCTCGACCAGAACGGCCGCGGCCAGACCCTGCACCCAACCACCGCCGCGAAGCACTTCGACCCGGGGGTCGACGCGCTGTACGCGGCAATTCTCGGCCTGAGCGCAAAATCGAAATGAACGCCATGAATCCTTTTCCCGTGTCCTTGGCGCGTTTCGTGGTGACTCCTCCGTCCCGCCCATGAATTCACTCGGAAAAATTGCCGACTCCGTCGACGCCTACAACCGGCACGTCGCCGCCGAGGTCGCCCGCGCCCGCACCGATCCCGCCTTCGCCACCGCGTTGCGCGAGCGCTGGGCCAAGATCCGCGCCTCCATCGAAACCACCCACTCGCCCACCGGCACCGCGCTCCCGCGCCTGGCCCTGCCCCAGACCGACGAACCGGGCGCCATCGCCGAGTACCTGCTGGGCCAGGGCTTGCCCGGCGAATTTCCATACGCCAACGCCGCCTACCGCGAGATGTATCTCGATAAGGTCAGCGGCACCGGCGAGGAACCCATGCGGCTGTTCGCCGGGCTGGGCCTGGCCGAGGACACCAACGCGCGCTTCCACTACCTCGGCCAGCACCAGAAGAGCCTCCGGCTTTCCACCGCGTTCGACGGTCCGACGCTGTACGGCCTCGACTCCGACCATGAGGGCGTGCTCGGCAAGGTCGGCGAGGGCGGAGTCGCGATCGACACGGTCGAGGACATGACCCGGTTGTTCGCCGGCTTCGACCTCACCCGCAAGGACGCGTCGGTGTCGATGACCATGAACGCGCCGGCGCCCATGATCCTCGCGATGTTCATCGCCGCCGCGAAACGCCGCTTCGGCCCCGGGTGCGTGCCCAACCTGCGCGGCACGATCCAGGCCGACATGCTCAAGGAAGTCCAGGCGCAGAACGAGGTGATCTTCCCGATCGACGCGTCACTGCGCTTCCTCTGCGACATGATCGAGTGGTGCGTGCCGAACATGCCCCGGTGGTATCCGGTCAGCATTTCCGGGTATCACATCGCCGAGGCCGGCGCCACGCCGGTGCAGCAGGCGGCCTTCACCCTGGCCAACGGTTTCACGTACGCCGGATTACTCCGGGCGCGCGGCGCCGACGTCAACGAGTTCGGCCCGCGCCTGTCCTTCTTCCTCGATTGCGGCCTTGATGTGGAATACCTCGTCCTCGGCCGCGTCTGCCGCCGCATCTGGGCGATCGGCATGAGGGAGGTCTTTGCCGCCAACCCGAAGGCGCAGATTCTCAAGCTGCACACGCAGACCTCGGGCCGTTCGCTGATCGCCGCCGAGTTCCAGAACAATCTCACGCGCACGGCCGTCGAGCTGATGCTGTCGTACATGAACTACACGAACTCGTGTCACTCCAACTCCGCCGACGAACCGTTCACCACGCCGACGGAGCAGTACGCAACCCTCGCCTCGCATGGCCAGTCGATCATCATGGAGGAGTCGGGGGTCTTCAAACACATGATGAACATGTTCGGCGGCGCGCCCGGCCTCCTGATCCTGGAAAGGCAGGTCGAGCAGGCGATCCTGGCCGTGTTCCGCGAGATGAACACGCTGGGCGGCGTCCTCGCCGCCCAGGAGCAGCGCTACCAGCGCAGCAAAATCCAGGAGGCCGGCCACAACTACGAGAAGCAGATCTACGCCGGTACGCGGCCCATCATCGGCCTGAACAAGTACGTGAACGACGAGCCGATGCCCAGCGTGCCGCTCGCCCGCACTTCGCCCCGGAAGCAGCGGCTCCAAGTCGAGCGCCTCCGCGCCTTCAAGCAGAAGCACGCCAAAAAGGCCCCCGCGGCCCTGCAACGACTGGAAAATGTCGCCCGCCACGGCGGCAACGTCTTCGCCGAGCTGGTCAACACCGTCGAGGTCTGTTCCCTCGGCCAGATCACCGCCTGCCTGTCGGGCGTGGTCGGGAAGTTCCGGCCGATGGTGTGACTACGCACCATGAAGGCATCTGTGCAGAAACCTCTACTCCTCGCAGTAAGCATCCTCTGGCTGACAGGCTGCGCGAATAATGAAGATATCGTGCTTCCCACGGCTGAAATGCGAATCGCAGCCGAGAAAAAAGCTTCGCGCATCAAGGACTATATTCTCCACGCCCGGGAGGTGGAATTAGTATCGCTCGATCCCCTTCCAGAGTTGGCAAAACTAAGCCCTCCGACGAGCCACCCAAGTCTTACTGCGCGACACCCGGCAACAGGGAAGATTGAAGGATTCGATATCATTGGTCGAAAGAAAATCACTGAACGGGCTGAAATCCGAAAACTAGCCTATGCTCTTCAGGAAGGTATTTCTGTTGGAATGCTCACAGCTGGCTGTTTTCTGCCTAGACACGCACTCTTGTTCGAGACCTCAGAAGGTAAAGGCGAACTGGTTGTCTGCTTTCATTGTGGGAACGGTCAGATGAAAACCGGCACGCAAGTAATCAATTTCTCGATCAGCGCTAAAAGCGAATCCGTCTTCGATTCTGTATTCACACGAAATGGACTGCCCTTGGCCGAGTTTCCCACCACGGAGGAGCTTCGCGCACTAGAAGCAACAAATCCGGCGATGCTAGTTGGGCTATTCGTCACTCTCGAGAACCTCCAAATCGTCCTCAGTGCCGACAAAGTCGACGCCTGCCTCCTCCGGCACATCCCGGCCGCGACGCGGGCCGACGGGAGCATCGACCGGAGCACCGAGCGGTACGAGGAAACCGCCTTCGTGCCGGTGGCCGCCGAGCCCGCGGCGATGCTGCGCGATCTTTTGCTCAGCGAAAAATCGTACGACTGGCAGGCCGGCAACGGCGGGCGGCGGCCGCAGTTTTATCTCCGGCTGCGCTTCCACCGGGGCGATGACGTGGTCGCGCTCGATTTCTGTTTCATGTGCCACGTCCTCGTCGTGACCCACCGCGGCCAGGAGCTGGGCCACGCCAACTTCAGCCCGAACGCCGACCTGCTGCTCCAAGCCTTCCTGAAGGTGTTCCCGCGCGACGAGCCGCTGCTCGGCCTCGCCCGCGAGGCCGGCCTGCCTCAGTAGCGCCGATACCTCCAAGGCAGGTGGCCCACGGAACACACGGAATACACGGAAATGGATTAAGCGCGGCAGCTCGTGATCCCGCGAAACCGGAAGCCGATCCAGGCAGAAGACTACCCGTGGCTTCCAGGAGAGGAACCGGCAATACCTGGATTACCTCGGTCATACACAATCCTGTGCCGGGTATTTTCCCGGCATTCTATTCGCGTTTACCTCTCAGCCATCAGCCTGACGACAGCTGATCTGCGTGATTCGCGGGCAATCATCTGTCTCGGGATTGCCCCAATTTTTCTGTGTATTCCGTGGGTTCCGTGGGCGACCCTTCCGCTCCTCCGCGCTTCCGCGATCTTCTGCCTTCGGCTCAAGCAACCGCCACGGGCGGCGTGCGCGGCACTTCCACGAAGAACACCGAACCGTTCTCGCGCGGACCCGACTCGCACCACACGCGGCCGTGCAGCGCGACCGCGAACCGGCGCACGATCCAGAGGCCCAGCCCGAGCGAACCCTCGCCCTGCGTCGGCTGGGCGCTGCCGCGGCCGAATTTCTCGAAAATCTTCTCCCGCTCCTGCGGCTTCACGCCCGGGCCCTGGTCGCGGATCTCAAAGCGGCAGTGGGTGGGCGTCGTCGCCAGCACGATCTCCACGCGGGAGCCGGGGGGCGAATACTTCAGGGCGTTGGACAGCAGGTTGTCCACGACCTGCTGCAACGCGACGAAATCGGTGGTGAGGACCACCGGGCCGGCGGGGACGATCAAGTCGACCGTGATCCGCTTGTGCTCGGACGCGGGGCGCAACGCCGCCACGGCGGCCCGCGCGAGCTCCACGGCATCGCCGGCGACAAAGTGCAGCGAGAAATGTCCCTCCTCCATGTTCTGCGCGGAAAGCAGGTCGTTGATCAGGCGGGCCATTTGCCCGGCCGACGATTTGATCCGGCCCGCCGCCGCGGCCAACTCGGCGGCCGACGACGTGAAATCACCCTGGAGCAGTTCCACGCCGAGCTGTATCCCCGTCAACGGACTGCGCAGGTCGTGCGCCACCATGTGCAACAGCTCGCTCTTTTCCTGGCTGGCGCGGACCAGTTGGTCACGCGTCTGTTCCAACTCGCCCTGGATCCGGCGCCGGACCGTCAGCTCGCGGGCCAGGCGCCGGTTGTGATAAAAGACAAAGAGGAACACCAGCACGGCCGCCACCGCGATCCCCGCGGCGATGCGGAAGGCGGCGGCCCAGCGGCCGTCCGTCGTGAATTCGACCGAGCCCCAGCGGTTGTTGACCCGCAGCCGGTCTTCCGGGGTGATGCTGAACAAGGCCTTGTTCAAGATCTGGACCAGCATCGGCCAGTCCTTGCGCACCCCGATGAAGATATCCGACGACGTGGAGATTACGCTGCCCAGGCGTAGCGTGGTCAGGCCATGGGTCTTGATCAGGTATGAGGCATTCGCGAGGTCCGCGATGGTGGCGAACACCTCGCCCCGGGCCACCGCCTGATAGCACTCCAGTGGCGTGTTGTATTCCACGATCTCATTGCCAGGCGCATTTTCGGCCAGGTCGTGCCGCAGTCCGCTGTAGCCCTTGGGAATGCCAACCTTGCGGCCCTTGAGGTCAGCGATGGAGAACAAATTCTGCGAGTCCTTCTGCGTGACGATCACATTGGGGGCGAAGGCGTACGACCTGGTGTAGTTCAGGAACAGCTCGCGATCGGGATCGTAACCGAGGCTGGGCAGGAGATCCACCTCGCCAGCCTTGAAGGCTTCAAGCATGATGGTCCAGTTGCTGCGCGCCTGGAAATGGAACTTCAGGCCGGTTCGCCGGCTGATCAGGTCGAGATAATCCGCGTCAATGCCGACGATCCGGCCCGCTTGATCCAAAATGGCGTAGGGCTCGTAGGTGGTATCTTCCCCCACCCGGATCACCGGATGCTCGGCGATCCACGCGCGCTCCTCGCTGGTCAGGTCGATCTGATCCGCCGGTGCCTCACGCACCGGACCCTGCTCGGTCCCGGCGCGGAGAGTGAGCCCGAGCAGGAGCCCGGTGCACCAGAGGAGAAATTTTATGGACGTTTGCTTCACGCGAAAAGGGTCAGCTAAGTACATCCGTTTCCCGGTCCGTCAATGAACACTTTGGTAAAAGTGTGTCCGCTTCTCGCCGGCCTCAGCCGCGCCGGTGCAAGCAAGTGCTTGGTTTATTCCATAACCCGCATCAAGCAGGCAGCTTGAAGGTTTCCATCTGGGTTTTTACTTCCTGCAGAAAGGCCGCCGCGCCGGCTCCGTTGACGACCTTGTGGTCGAAGGTGAGCGATAGGGTGATTACCTCAACCGGATGAATCACCCCGGCGTGGTTGATCATGCGTTCGTGGGCTGAGCCGATGAAAATCGTGCCCATCGAGGGCGGCACCACGATCGGCGTGGCGCTCTCGATCCCGAAGGCCCCGAGGCTCGTCACATTCATCGGCGCCTGCACGTCGATCAGCTTGCCGGCGCGGGTCTCCTCGACGGCCCGGTTGTAGGCGGTCACAAAATCGGCCCACGCCAGCTGGTTGGCGCGGGGAATCGACGCCGTCGCCAGCCGGTCGCCTTCCAGCGCAACCGCGATCCCGGCCTCGAAGTCGGGACTTTCCAGGATGGCACCGTCCTTGTTGACGAGGCAGCGGAAGGGCGCGTGTTTTTCCTGCGCGCGCACCACGCACCACGCCATCATGACAGAGGGCGAGGCCGCCGCCTTGCCGAGCCGTTTCTTGCCGTCCTCGCGGGCCAGCCGGAGTCCCTCCCAACGGACATCCATCAGCATGGTGGCGGGGACAACGGCATCGAGACGCTTGGTGATCGCGGGATGCAACGCGGGCTGACGGGGGTTGCCTTTCATAGTTGGAGCAGGTGAAGAAATAGCCGGGGCGGAGCGGGCCGCCGCCGCCCCGGAAACCGGCGCAGGGTTCGCCGCGGCGTGCACCCGCAGTGCAGCCACGCTGTCGGTGTCGCCGGTGACGAGCGCGATCTCCTGGCCGATGAGCACCGTGTCATCGAGCTTGATCTTCCACTCCTTGAACTTGCCCGCGAAGGAAGCCTCGATCGGGTAGACGGCCTTGTCCGTCTCCACCTCGCACAGCACGTCGTCGTGCTTCACGGCGTCCCCGGCCTGCTTGTTGAGCGCAACCACCCGGGCGGACCGGAGACCCTCGCCCATGATCGGCACCTTCACGCTGATGTCGCTCGTGCCGGCGATGACCGTGTTCTGCGGGGCGTGTCCACTATCCGAGGCGGGAGCGGGCTGGCTCGCGATTGCTTCGGCCGCCGGAGTCGCGAGCAAGCTCGCACCCACATTCTCGCCGCGCGCCACGTTGATCGACACCGTGCGCCAGATGGCGTCGACGATCCGCGGCACGTCGGGCAGCGCGGCATATTCGTAAATGGGGTTGTAGCCGGTCATCACGTTGCCCTTGGCCACCAGCACCGGCGGCGCCTTCAAGGCGGCCCACAGGTCGGGCTGGCCCATGATGTGGGTGATGATCATCTGGCCGACGGAACAGTTCTCCGAGTCCTCCTGCACCACGACCAGCCGGCCGGTCCGGCGGACGGACGCCTCGATGGTCGCCTTGTCCCATGGCGCGATGGAGCGCAGGTCGATCAGGTCAACCGTGGCCTCGCCCTTGAGCCCGGCGATCGCCTCATAGGCCTTTTCCATGGTGTTGCCCCAGGCGACCAGCGTGAGATCGTCGCCTTCCAGGCAGCGGCGGGCCGAGCCGAACGGAATGGAAACCACCGGCGTCGCCACTTCCCGCTCCGCCCAGAGCATGTGCTTCGGCAGCAAAAACAGCACGAGGTCCTCCGCGTGCATCGCGGTCCAGAGCAGCCCGGCCGCATCCTCGGGCGTGCTGGGAATCACCACGTTGATGCCCGGAAAATGCGCGAACACCGCCTCGTTCGCCTGCGAATGCCAGAGCCCGCCGCCGGGCAGGTAAGCCCCGTACGGCGCGTAGATGACCGCCGGCACCTTCCATTCCCCGTTCGTGCGCCAGCGCAGGTTCGCCAGGTTGGAGACCAGCTGGTTGAAGCCGGGATAGATGAAATCGATGAACTGGATCTCGAACACCGGCCGGCGGCCGTAAAGCGCGAGACCGCCCGCAAGCCCGATGATCGTCGACTCCGCCAGCGGCGAGTTGAAGACCTGCCCGGGAAAATCCGTGGTGAGCTTCTGCGTCAGCCGGAACACCCCGCCCTTCGGGTCCTCGACGTCCTCGCCAAAAATGATCCGGCCGGGGTCGGCATCGAGGCCGGCGCGCAGCGTGCGGTTGATCAGGTCGCCCATCCGGTACTTGCCCGGCGGAAACAGCTCCTCGTTCAGGTCGGGCGAAGGTGCGAGCGTCTCGACCATCAGGTCGTCGATCCGCGGGTTCTCCGCTTTCTCCGCCGCGGCGTAATCGCGGCGGACCTTTTCCTTCAGCTCGGCCTCGTAGCCGGCGAAGTCCGCCTCCGCGAGCTCGCCATCCTTGATCATGCGGTCCTTGAGCCGGCGGATCGGGTCGGCCTGCTCGAGGGCGGCGAGATCCTCCTTCGAGCGGTACAGGGTGTGGTCGTCCGAGCTCGTGTGGCTGGAAAGCCGCTCCATCCTCACCCAGAAGAACACCGGCCCCCGGCCCGCCCGCAGCTCGGCGATGGCCTCGCGGCCCGCGGCGTGCACGGCCTCGGGATCCGAGCCGTCGAGCACCTGCCATTGCGCCCGGTTCAGGACCTCGATGGCCAGCGGGTTGGTCTCGCGCGTCGGGGTGGAGATGCCGTAGGCGTTGTCCTCGACGATGAGGAGCAGCGGCAGCTTCTTTTCCAGCGCGAAGCTGAGCGTCTCGTAGAAATCACCCTGGCGCGAGGCGGCGTCCCCGACGGTGGTGACCACGACGCCGTCCTTCTTGTCGAGCTGGATGCCCCACGCCATGCCGGCGGCCGGCATCAGCTGGGCCCCCGTGGGCGTGGGCACGCTGACGATGTTCAGCTCCCGGGAACAGTAGTGCGACGGCATCATCCGGCCGCGGGAAGCCGAGTCGCGCTTGGCAAAGTACTCGAGCGCGAGGTGGCGCGTGGTCAGCCCGCGGCCCATGCACATGCCGCGGTCGCGGTAGTAGGGGGCCAGGAAATCCCCGTCGCGCAATTGCGCGCCGATCGCCGCCATCGCCTCGTGGCCGCGGCCGGAAACATGGAAGTGGCCCTTGCCCTGCCGGTTCAGGCTTTCCTCGCGCAAGTCGCCCTGCCGGCTCTCCAGCATCGTCAGCAGCAGATGGCGTCGTTGTTCCTTATTGAGAGTCGCGGCTTTGGCCATGGGCGGTACAACCCGGGAGTTTTCCTAAATTGCCGCCGGCCGCAACGGCTTTTTGACCGGCCGCAACGGTCGCGCAATCCTTCGTAAGGGCTGGCGAGTGTCTTCAAACGTGGATACCGAGACCCGGGATTGCTTCGAGCTGACCAAACCAAGGCCAGGCTACCACCAATGGAATTTCGCCAACGGCGAAATTTTGGCGGTGCGGCTCCGGCTGATCGCCTGCGCAGTGGGCTTCGGGGGCCCGCTCGTCGCGGGCAGAAAGGCGGCGATCAGCCGCCCCTGAACCGGTCGGTGGAGGCGATTGGCCGGAGCAGTGAATGTGGATTCCGCCGTTGGCGGAATCTTTTTAGTGGTCCCCCTCCGGGTTTGAAAACCCTTCCTAACCCTTGGCCGAATGCAGCAGGCCGCCGCGGATCGCCGGGAAACCGGCGCCCATCAGCAGGGCGAAATCCGCCTCATCCGCCGTCCGCAGCACGCCCTCGGCGAGCACCCGCCGGGTTTCCGCGATCAGCACGCCGTTGAGCAGCTCCTGGATGACCGCCGCCGCCATCGCCACCGCCGCAGCGGGCGAGAAATCCGCCAGCGCCGGGTTCAGCGTTTCCCGGCCGTCCGTGTAATCGTAGAACCCCGCGCCAGCGCCGTTCTTCCGGCCCTTCAACCCGGCCGCCAGCAGCCGGCCGCAGATCGCGGAGCGGACAAAACGGTCCGGGAAATAATGCTGCATTTCCCCGTAGATGAAATCGGTGACATCGACGCCGACCTCGTCGATCAGCCGCAGCGGCCCCATCGGCCAGCCCCAGTCGCGCATCGCGCGGTCGATGACTTCCGCCGGGACGCCCTGCTCCCAGAGCCGGCAGGCCTCGTTGAGGTAGAAAAACAACACGCGCGTCACGAGGAAGCCGGGCGCCGATTTGCAGATCACCGCGGACTTGCCCAGGGCCTTGACGAAGGCCAGCGCCCGCTCTGCGGTGGCGCGGGTGGTGTGCGGGCTGAGCACCAGCTCCACGAGCGGCATCCGGCTGACCGGGTTGAAAAAATGCAGGCCGACCACCCGGCCGGGATTCACGGCCGTGGCGGCCAGTTCCTCGATCGGCAGCGCGGAGGTGTTGGACGCCAGCAGGCAGTCGGGTGTGACCAGACGGCTCAGCTCCGCAAAAACCTTCTGCTTCGCCGCGACATCCTCGACGACCGCCTCGATCACCAGGTCGCAGATCTCAAAATCCTCCAGGCTCGTGGTGATGCCGATGCCGCCCGTCATCCGGTGCGCCTGGTCGCCCGTCACCTTGCCGCGCTTCACCGCCTCGGCGAACAGCTCGCGGATCACGGCCACGCCGCGCTCGATCGCCTCCTTGCTGGAATCGCAGAGGATGACGCCGAAGCCGTGCATGGCGCACCACTGCGCGATGCCCGAGCCCATGACGCCCGCGCCGATCACGCCGATCGTCCGGAAAGGCTTGGGCGGCGGTGCGTCCGCCACCGGCGGGAACCAGCCGTCGACGGTGAGTTTCCGGGCGGCCTCCTTCAGGAAAAAAACGTGGATGAAGTTCTTCGCGATTTCCCCCGCCGCGACGCCGCCGAACAGCGTGGCTTCCAGGTCGAGGGCCGCGGCCAGCGGCAGGCCGGCGCTTTTTTCCACCGCCTCAAGCACGGCGAGGGGGGCGGGCTGGCCGCGCCGCCGCGTCAGGGCGAGCTGGCGCTGATCGCTGAAAAAATCCGGCCCGACCGGGTCCGGGACCGGGCGCACGGGGGCCCCTTCATCCGCCAGGCGCCGCGCCGCGGCGCGGGCCCGGGCCAGGAGTTCCGCCGCGGGCACAAGTTCGTCAACCAAACCCGCCGCCCGCGCCGCCGCGGCCGGCACGAGGGCCGCCTTCAAAATGTGTTCCACCGCGGCCCGGGCCCCGATCAGGCGGGGCAGCCGCGTGCAACCGCCCCAGCCGGGAATCAGGCCGAGACCCACCTCGGGGAGACCGATCACGGTTTCGCGGGCCTCGCTCGCGATCCGCCAGGTGCAGGCGAGCGCCAGCTCATACCCGCCGCCGGCACAGGCGCCGTGGATCGCGCACACCACCGGCACCTTGAAGCCCGCCAGCAGCCCGAACAATTCCTGGCCGGCGCGCGCCGCCTGCGTGGCGGCCTGGTCGTCCGCGAGTCCCGCGAGCCACCCGAGGTCGGCGCCGGCGATGAAGATTTTTTCCTTCGCGCTGAGTACCACGACGGCGCGCACCGGCTCCGCGGCCAGGGCCAGGACCGCGGACCGCAGCGCGGCCTGGGTGGCGGGATTGAAAATGTTGGCGCGACCCGCCGGATCGTCGAAGGTGATCCAGCCGATGCCCTCGGCATCAATTGAATGGCTGACAGGGGTGGAAGGACCGCTCATGGGGTACTGATTCGTTACCGGCGAGCCAAGCAGCCGGTCCGCGGATGTAAACGCAAACGACCGGGCGCCGTCCAACTATTAGTGCCGGGAGAACGCCGCTTTAACGGAACGTTCACCACCGGTCAGGCCGGGCGCCGCGCGGGCCCCGGGCCGAATTTCCTCAGGTATTTCAACGCGACGGCAAAATCGTTGGGCAGCGGGGCCGTGACCGTCATCTTCTCGCGCGTGAACGGATGGGTGAACGTCAGCCCGCCCGCGTGGAGGGCCAGCCGGGTGATGAGCGGGTGCTCGTCGGCGCGGCCCTTGTAACCGCGCTTCAGGTCCGAGAGCATCAGCTGCGTCTCGTCGCCGTAAAGCGGGTCGCCGAGGATGGGCGTGCCCGAGGCCGCGAGGTGCACGCGGACCTGGTGGGTGCGGCCGGTGACGGGCCGGCACTCCACGAGCGCAAAACTGGCGCGGCCCGCGGGCTGCGGGTATTTTTCCAGCACGGTGAAACCCGTCACGCTGGCGTGGCCGTGCTTCTTGACGACGCACATGCGGCCGGGCTGCGCCTCGTCCTCCTTCAGCACAAAGTCCACGGTGTACGTGTCCATGACCGGCACGCCCACCGTGAGCGCATGGCCGGTCTTGCCGACCGTCTTGGACTGGAACTGGCCGCTGAGAAAATCCAGGGCGGGCTTGGTCTTGGCGCACAGCACCACCCCGCTGCCCTCGGCGTCGATCCGGTGCACGGTGGCGACCCCGGCGCCCATTTTCGCGCGCACGAGGTCCGCGAGGTTTTCCCGCGCCTTGTCGCGGCGGTCGGGCGCCAGGAGCAGGCCGGCCGGCTTGTCGAACGCGACCAAGGCATCGTCTTCAAAGAGAACTGGCGGCAGCGGCATGTGGTAAGGCGGAGACTGCGCGGCCGGTTCCGGCCGGCAATCCCGAACGGGGCGGCGGTGACGCATTTTTCCCGCGCGGAAACGAAAATCCCTGTAGCCTTCACCGGGGTCAGCTGTCTGACTCAGCAAGCATGACGCTGGCGCCGAGATTTCTCGTGGAGTTCCTGGCCGGGTACCGGGCCCGCCGGTTCGCCCGCCGCCTGAAAGCCCAGGGCCTGGGCCTGGCCGCGCAAAAGAGCTCCTTCAGGCAGCTCATGGCCCAGTTCGACGGCACGGAGTTCGGCCAGCAGCACAGCCTCCGGGCCAGCACGACCTACGAGCAGTTCCGCGACAGCGTGCCGCCGCGGAGCTACGACTACTTCCAGCCGCTGGTGCAGCGGATGGCGGCCGGCGAAACCGGGGTGCTGCTGCCGGGCACCTGCCATTTCTACGTCGAGACGGCCGGCACCATGGGCCGGAAACCCAAGATCATCCCCGTGCCGGACGTGATGCTCCGGTAGTACCGCGACGGCCTGTATGCGGCGCTCTTCCTCTATGTCACCCGGGTCGGGAACCCCGGGGTCTTCCTCGGCCGGCACCTGCACACCGGGCCCAGCACGATCATCAAGGAGGAGGCCGGCGCCTACTTCACCTCGCTGGACGGGATCCTCACTTTTTCCCTGTCGCCCTGGGTCGAGGCCAACCTGCGCTCGCCGCCACTCGACGTCGACTACCTGCCGGAGGGCCCGGTTAAGCTCACGGAAACCGTGCAGGCCATGCGCACCAGTGATGTCACCTTGGTCGCCGGCGCCCCCGCGGCCGCCTGCGCCCTCGCCCTCGCCTGCCGCGAGGCCGCCGCGGCCGGGGCGGAGGAAGCCCCGCCCCACCTGCAGGCCTTGTGGCCCAACCTCGAGTGCCTCCTGTTTTCCGGCGCGGCGGCGGGGCTCTACACGGACGCCCTCCGCCTCTGGCTCGGGCCCACGGTGAACCTCCACGAGGTCTATGCCGCCGCCGAGGGCGTCATCGCCGTGCAGGACGACCTGCAGCCGGCCGCCCTCCGCCTGCTCACCGACTCGGGGATTTTCTTCGAATTCCTGCCGCTGCGGGATTTCAACGAAAAGACCCTGGCCGACGACCGCGATTTCTGCCGGCCGCTCGAGCAGGTGCAGCCCGGCGTCGACTACGTCGTCCTGCTCACCACGCCCGCCGGGCTCTGCCGCTACGTGCTGGGCGACATCGTGCGCTTTGTCTCCGTGGATCCGCAGCGCCTGCAGTTCATCGGCCGCACGGGCTGCCAGCTGAATTCGTTCGGCGAACACGTCACCGAGCGCGAGCTGGCCGAGACGCTGCTCGCGGTCTGCTCGCGCAACGGCTGGTCGGCCGTGAATTTCCACGTCGCCCCCTACCAGCGCCGCGTGGCCGCCGGGCAGATCATTTCCTGCCACGAGTGGTGGCTCGAGCTGGGCACCCACACCATCAAGACGCCCACCGCGAACGTGCTGGCCCCCGAGCTCGATGCCGAGCTGGCGCGGCGCAACAGCGACTACGCGGCGCGGCGCGCGGCGCGCACGGTCGATTCGCCCTCGGTCCGCCTGGTCGTGCCAGGCATGTTTGAGGAATGGGCGCTGGGCCAGGGCAAGGCGTCCAGCACGAGCAAAATGCAGCGCTGCCGGTCCGACCGGAACATCGCCGACCAGCTCGCCACCCTCGCCCGGTTTCATCCGGCGACGGAGACGTGAACCCGGGATCCGCGACCCGGGTTATTTCTTCGCGCGGCTTTTCTTCGCGGCCGTCTGCTTGGCGTTGAGCCAGACCTGGCCCTTCGCGTTCGCGTTCAGCCAGAAGATTTCCCCGCCGTGCTCGGCGAAGGTGGGCTTGGCCTTGGGCGACTCGGGCAGGTGCAGCCCGGCGGACGCCAGCACCGCCAGCATCTGCTCGTCGGATTTCTCAAGCTTGGCCGCCAGTTCCGCCAGCGGCGCGGTCACGCCCTCGCCGCGTTTCTTCGGCTGCATCAGCAACCGCACGGCGGTCAGGGTGTTCTCGGGCGGCAGCGGGGCCCGGGCTTGCTCGGGGACGTCGGCCCGCGGATCAATGTACTCGCGCTGCGGCCGGTTCCCCGGGACCGCGGCCGCCTCGGTGGGCTGACCCCGGTCTTCCGGTTTTTGCGCCGCCGGCTCCGTGGGCCTGGCGGCCTGGTCCCGGCCCTCGGCGCCGGCCTTCTTTTCGTCCGCGTTGATCCAGACCTCGCCGCGCTGGTTCTGGTTCAGCCAGTAGACAAAATTGCCATCGGTCGCCAGGACGGGCTTGTCCCCGCCCTCGAGCCGCAGGCCGAACCCGCCCAGTTTTTCCAGCAGCTGGCGGTCGTCGAGCTTCAGCGCCTTCGTGAGGTACTGGAAGCTGCCCGACCAGCCGTGGCCGCGCCGGTTGCGGCGCATCATCGAGCGGATCTGGCCCAGGAATGAACCGGTGTCGGCAAAGACCTGCTCCACGGCGCGGACAGGGCGGGCCGGGGCCGGTTCGCGGGCCGCCTCGGCGGCGGGCGCGGCCCGCTCCGGGCGGGGCTCGGCCGCCACCGGGGTGGTCTTGGCGGTGCGGAATTTCTTGTCGCGGGTGTTGACCCAGAAGCGGCCGCGCTTGTCGCGCTCGAGCCAGTAGAGCGAACCGTCGTGGTCGACGACGTCGCCCTTCTCGTCCGCCGGCGGCGGCACCTTCAGGCCGCATTCCTCAAACGCGGTCAGCAAGTCGCGCGCGTCCTGCTCGAATTTCTTGGCGAGGAAATCCAGCTCGACGGACAGGTCGCCGCGTGGGTTTTTCCGCAGGAAGGGTTTGATGGCCTCGAACAGCGTCGGCAGATCCTCCTCGCTGCCCTCGAGATCGTCAAAGTCCCCGAGCCCGAGATCGGCCGGTGCGGGCGCGTTCGCCGGGCGGGCGGGCGGCAGCTCGTCGGCAAAGGAACGCTCGTCACGGTCATCCTCCGCCGCTTCCTTCGGGATCGGGGGCGGCGTGTAGGCCGGCTTGGCGTCCGCGGGCGGAAACCAGTCGCGCGCGACGGGCCGGCGCGCGAGGCCGTGGAACACGAGCGGGTTGTCGGGCTTGGTCGTGAAATTGATAATCTCCCACTCGTCCTTGCCCAGCTGGCCCAGGTGTTGCTCGAGCAGTTGCATCGACGCAAAACCCAGCGGACCGCTGGAGATCAGTTTGTATTCCCAGGATGACATGTGAGGGAAACGCATCCCCCATCACTCCGCCCGACGCCAGCCTAAATTCTCGGCCCGGGCGGATTCCGCGCCAGCACGGCGGCGAGAAACTCCCCGATGGCGTACCCGGCCAGCTGGCCGCCGGGACCGTCGGGATTGAAGTCAAAGCCGTGCGTCGCCCAGGGCAGCCGCAGGTAATAGTGGGGCACCCCGAGTTCCTGCAGCCGCGCCGTGAGCCGCTCGCTGTGCCGGTCCCACGCGAGCGTGTCGGGCACCCCGTGCACCAGCAGCGTCGGCGGCGAACCCGCCCGGGCCTGCAGCTGGCCGCTGGCCTCCGCGTAAAGCGCCCGGCGCCCCGGCGTGTCGGGGGCGCCGCCGAAATACTGCCGGAAGAGCTTGATGGAATTGAGCGCATCGTCCTCGCGTGACACCGACCACGCGAACGGCAGGTCATGCGGCGCATACAAGGCGATCACGCCGCGGATCGCGGGATCGTGGGCGCCATAGCCCACGGCCGTGGCCAGCTGCCCGCCGGCGGAGCGGCCGAGCAGCACCAGCCGCGCCGGGTCGAGACCGAGCCGGTTCGCATTGGCCTTGAGCCAGGCGATCGCGGCGAGGACGTCGTCCCGTTGCGCCGGCCAGATGGAGCGGGGGGCGAGCCGGTAGCTGACCGCCGCGACCGCATAGCCCGCCGCGGCCCAGCGGTAATTCCACGCCGCCAGCTGCATCCGGTCGCCGCTGTCCCAACCGCCGCCGTGAATCACGATCAGGCAGGGCGGGCGCTCGGCCGTATCCTTGGCGAACGGCGGCGCATAGAAATCGAGCTTCAACTCCTCGCCGTCGGGCCGGGCAAAAACCTCCGTGGTGACCGCGACGCGCGGGGTACCGGCGCCGACATACAGGCGGCGCAGGCTGAAGGCGCCGGCCCCGGAATCCGGACCGCCGAACGCCGCGTGCATTTTTTCCGGCAGGTCGCCGGCGAGGCGCCAGGCGCCGAACGCCGGACGCAGCAGCCCCGCCACCGCCACCGCGCACAGGGCCAGCGTCACGGCCCGGCAACCGCCTGTGGTCGTCCAGCCGGCGAGCAGGGCGAGCCCCAATGGCAGCATCACGAACCAGTGGCCGAATTCCCCGACCGCGATCGCGAGCTTCCACGTCCACATGTAATCCGGCGCGCGCAGGTAGGTGAGCAGCGACGCGGCGGCACAACCGGACGCCAGCAGGAGAATAAGCCACTTCATAAGAGAGCATACGGTCAATGGCCGGGAATGGGCGCGGGCGACACAAAATAATCCGGGTTTTTTCGTGTCTTTCGCCGGTTTCGCGGTTTCACCTTGGGGCCATGCGGCGGCTTGACCAACTCCTCGCGAATCTCGGCTACTGCTCCCGGCGCGAAGCCCGGGGCTGGGTGCAGGCGGGCCGCGTCACCGTGCGCGGTGCGGTCGAAAAGGATTTCGGGGCCAAGGCCGCCGCCGCGGATGTCCGGGTGGACGGCGAGCCCCTCGACCACCCCGACGGGTTGCTGCTGCTGCTGCACAAGCCCACCGGACTCGTCTGCTCCCACGACGAACGGGAGGGCCCCAGCGTGTACGGCCTGCTGCCGGAGCGCTGGCGGGCGCGCAACCCGCCGGTCACGAGCATCGGCCGGCTGGACAAGGAAACCAGCGGCCTGCTGCTGCTCACCGACCAGAGCGAACTCGTGCACCGGCTCACGTCGCCCAGGCACAAGGTCCCGAAAATCTACCGCGCCACGGTGGCCGCGGACCTGCCGCCGGCGCTGATCCCGCTCTTCGCCAGCGGCACCCTTTTGCTGCCGGACGAAAAGGAACCCTGCGCCCCGGCCGACCTGAAGATCCTCTCCGCGCGCGAAGCCGAGCTCACCCTGACCGAGGGCCGCTACCACCAGGTGCGCCGGATGCTCGGCCACCAGGGTTGCACCGTGCTGGCCCTGCACCGCCCGCAATTGGGCCACCTCACGCTGGAGGATTTGCCCGCCGGGCAATGGCGCGAACTGCCACTCGATACGTTTGGAGTGATTCCGGCCGGCCCGTAGGCGCAGATAGGCTGCGCCCTTTGGGCGTGGCATTCCGTTTGAGGGCGCGGCGGGTCTGCGCCCCTACATTGCGGGCTGATTTTCCGCGGGCCTACTCCTTCTCCGCTGCCACCGTGAAGTTCATCGGCTGCTCCACACGGGTGTTCACCTTGCGGCCGTTTTTCATGCCGGGACGGAACTTCCATTTGAGGATCGCCTCGATGGCGGACCGGTCAAAACCCGTATGACTGGCCGACACGATGTAGGGTTGGATCACGTCGCCCTTGCTGTTCACAATGAAGCCCACGCGCACCATCGACTCGACGCCGGCGCGCTTCATTTCAAAGGGATACTCCGGTTGCGTCTGCACGATCGCCTCGGGCCGGCGGTCCAGTTCCGAGATGTTGAACAAGTCCTTCATTTGCCCGGCATCCGGCCGGCCGTGCCGGATATTGGTGGGGACGGACAAGAGCTGGCCCGCGTTGGAATCCGGCTTAACCGGGACCGTCTGGTCGACCAATTGCACGAAACTCGACTGGAGCGGCACCATCGTGGGTATGTCCGCCAGCATCGGGACGCTGACACTGGGCGTGTCCGGCGTATCGTTGTCATCGAGCTCCTTGGGCTTCTCGTCCTCCGGATCCTTGAACTCCGGCATCATCTGCATCTGCTCGACGACCTCCTCATGGTGGACGGCCTTTTGTTTGGGGACATGGCGGTTGAAGCCCAGGATCAGCAACGCATGCAGACCGGCCGAGAAGACCATGGCGATCCACGGTATCCGACCGGGCGGCTTGATTCCGTCATAGCGAATCGAACGAGTGGGAAGCGTGGCTGGGCGCAGCTGGCGCTTCCCGGTATTGGGGTAATCCGGGGTGGGGTTGGGGTTAAGCTCAACTCCCAGCACCAGCGCTTGGCGGGTATTGGAAAGCATACGCTTAAGATAGTCACAAACGGCCTGCCTCTCAAGGCATTCCTTGGCTTTAGTCATGCATCGGTTGTCCCGTCTGCCCGACGATTTTCGGGCTTTCCCCCTGCCCCTTTGGCCTGTCATGCCTTTACGCCATGTCTTCTCCCTCGCTCACCGGTGCCCAAAAAACCCGCCTCCGCGGCCTCGCCCAGACCATGCCCGACACCCAGCTCATCGGTCGCGAGGGCGCCACGCCCGCGGTGGTGGCACAGCTCGACCGCGAGCTGACGAAGCGCGAACTGGTGAAGGTGCGCTTCACCGGCGGCCAGGACCGCCACGCCCGCGCCGCGCTGCACGCGACCCTCGCCACGGCGACCGCGGGCGAATGCGTCGGCTCGGTCGGCCACACCGCGCTTTTCTGGCGCGCCGGAGCCGAGGGCTCGAAACTGCTGGCTTGAAACGCCCGCCGGCCGGTCGCGCCGGAAATCAAAGCTGGTAGGCGACGATGGTGTCCTTGTCCTTGAAGAAGAAGATGCGGTCGGCGGCCTCGTCCACCTGGTACTCCGGTTCCTTGGTGCCGAGGACGAGCTTCCGGGCGGGATCGCCGGAGCCGAGATCGATGCCGACCAGGCCGACGCCCTTCTGCTTGCCGTCCTCGACGCTGGTCAGGAGGTAGCTGCGCGACGTGCCGTTGGCGGTGTGCGCGGCGCCCTGCTGCGCGCGGTACTTGTTGTAGTTGTCGAGGCCGCCATGGATCGTGTCGACCCCGCTGCCCCAGCCGCTGGTGCCGACCCCGCCGCTCGCCGCCACCTGCGCATTGCCCGCAAGGCCCTGCGCGGCGGTCAGGGCGAACATCACGTACGTGCCGATGCCTCCGCCCGGGGCCGGGCAATACGTGGACCACTTGATGTTTTTGAGCGAAGGATCGAACGCCATCAAATGCTGCCGGCCCTGCACCACGATCCGGCCGTCGCGGCGCGAGATCAGCATCGGCACGTCGAGCCGCGCCTTGCTCTGGGCAAACCCCGCCTTGAGCAGGCCGCTGACCCCGCCGAGCGCGCCGAGGCCGAGCTGCGCCACCTCGCCGCCGCCCATCTTGCGCTTGAACTCGATCGGGACGCGGAAGGTCTCGGCCGCGTTCGCACCGGCGGTATCAAGGCCGTAGAGATTGTAGGCGTCGGCGTACATGACCGCCTTGAGCTCGGGCAGCACCATCAGGTTGGTGACGCCTTCCTTCGCCTCGTGCTCGCTGACGACCTTGCCGGAGGCCTGGTCGAGCACCACCACCCCGAGCGGCTCGAGGAGGGTGACGGTCTGGCCGTTGGAGAAATTGCCGCCGAAGCGCATGAAGATCTTCCCGCCGACGGGCTCGATCTGGGAAATGATCGCATTGTGCCGCGCCTTCAGCAGGCCGCCGAAATTGGAGATGCGGTCGCTGTTCCAGAGCTGGGCCCCGGTCAGCTTGTTGACCGCATACACGCTGCCGCCGCCCGAGCCGTAGATGATGTCGCCCTCGATGCGCAGGGGGGAGTTCGTCTTCTTGTAACCCTTGGCGCCGGGGGGGAATTCCACGCCCCACTTCGTCGCGCCCGTGTTGAGGTCCACGCAGTGGATGCCGAGGTAGGGCACATACATGTTGTCCCCTTCCACCACCGGGTCGTGGTAGCCCGAGAGATCAAACGTCGGCAGGAATTTACCGGAGCCATCCGCCATGTGCAGCGGAATGGCGCCGGCCTTCGCGAACTTCGCGCGCCAGC
Source organism: uncultured Verrucomicrobiota bacterium (assembly GCA_903898675.1). GTDB lineage: Bacteria > Verrucomicrobiota > Verrucomicrobiia > Opitutales > Opitutaceae > Lacunisphaera. The sequence goes on along the minus strand of CAIUGM010000020.1, from coordinate 19,208 downwards.
GTTCCTTACCCGTGGCCAGGTCGTAGCCGAGCAGCGCGATGCCGCTCAGGTCGTCGCCGCCCTGGGGAATCATGTTCATCACGAGCACGACCAGGCCCTTTTGCGGCACCGGGATGGTGGCCATGTACTGGCCCATGATCTCGGGGGTCGTCCACAGCGTCTTGCCCTCGAGGTAATTGATGAAATGCAGCGTGGTCCGCGTGCTCATGATGCCGCCAAAGGTGTTGCAGACCAAAAAGGGCGTGCCGGAAATTTCGCGCGCATTGAAGACGGTGCTCTTCTTGAACTCGTCCCGCCGCCACATCTCCTGGCCCGTCGCCGGATTGACGCAGTGAATCGCCGACTCCGTGCCGACCAGGAGCACGCCGAGCTCGGTCAGCGTGTGCCAGCGGGCCTCCTCCTTCAGCGGCAGCGTCCAGAGCTGCTGGGCGGCCGGCGCCGTTCCGGCGGCCAGCAGCAGGATTAAAATCAGGCGGGGGAAACGGGCGGCGAGGTGAGCGATCATGGGCCGCATCCTAGCGCTTCCGGGGGAAAACGCCTATACGCAGACCTGCGTAGGCGGGGCAAAGTGCGGCGTTGCGCCGGGGGGCCGCGCTCGGCCACCATCCGGCCGTGACCCTCGCAGAACTCGGTTGGGATGATTTTTTCGCGGCGGCCTTCGCGCCCTTCGCGGCGGAAGGCTGCGTACCCGCGCGGGTGACCCTCGAGCTGAAGGGTTATTGCGAGGTCACCGGCGAGGCGGGCGCGCTGCTCGGCGAATGCAGCGGCAAGTTCCGGCAAAATGCCAAGAGCCCCGCGGACTTCCCCGCCATCGGCGACTGGGTCGCCGTCATCCCGCAACCCGGCGAGGCCACCCGCGTGGCCATCCAGGCGGTGCTGCCGCGCCGGACAAAATTCTCCCGCCGCGCCGCCGGCGAGGACGTGCTTGAGCAGGTGGTCGCCGCCAATGTCGACACCGTGTTTCTCGTCAGCTCGCTCGACGGCAACCATCACCTCCACCGCCTCGAGCGTTACCTGGCCGCGGCGTGGGCCAGCGGCGCGGAGCCGGTCGTGCTCCTCAACAAGGCCGACCTCGCGGAGGACGCGGAGGATTTCACGGGCGAGATCGCCGGCGTCGCCCCCGCGGTGCCGGTCTTTGTCGTCAGCGCCCAGACGCGCCGCGGCCTCAAGGCGCTCGCTCCCTGGCTGCTGCCGGGAAAAACCATCGCGCTGCTCGGCTCCTCGGGCGTGGGCAAGTCCACCCTGATCAACCGCCTCATGGGCGACCAGGTGCAGATCACGCAGGAAGTGCGCGAGGCGGACAACAAGGGCCGCCACACCACGACGCAGCGCGAGCTGCTGGTGTCGCCCGGCGGGGTCATCATCATCGACACCCCCGGCATGCGCGAAATCCAGCCGTGGGACGCGGGCGCCAGCCTGCGCGCGGCCTTCGACGACGTGGCCGCGATCGCCGGCCGCTGCAAGTTCCGCGACTGCACGCACACGGTCGAACCCGGCTGCGCCGTCCGCGCGGCCCTAGCGGACGGTTCCCTGGAATCGGCCCGCTGGCAGAGTTACCTGCGCCTGCAACGGGCGACCGCCCACGAGGTCCGCCGGGTGGACCGCCCCGCCCAGCAACAGCATAAGGCGCAGATCAAGAAGGCCACCCGCGCCCTGCGCCAGCGCGTGCATGAGAAGACGGGCGAGGAGTAAGGGGACCCGACGGATGCAGGGCCGGCGCTCGTCGCCGTGCCTTTCTTACGCACACCAAACGGCGCGGCGACGAGCGCCGGCCCGACCCCCAGGCCCCACCCCAGCGTTGACGCCCTCCCCATTTCCGCAAAGCTGCCGCGATGTTCACCATCCTCGGCGCGGACGGAAAGGAATACGGGCCGGTAACGGCCGACAAGATTCGCGAATGGATCACTGCGGGCCGGGCCAACGCCCACACCAGCATCAAGCGGGTCGGTGAGGCGGATTGGACGACCATCGCCGCCCTGGTCGAGTTCAACCCCGGGATTGCGGCTGCAATCCCGCCCCTTCCGGCCGCGGTTGCCCCGGCACCGATGTTCGCCCCGGCCGCGGCCGCTCCGGCCATGGCCGCCGCTCCGGCCGCCGGCGCAGTGGCGGGAGCTGAGCTCCCCAGCCGCTGGCTGCGGCTCGGGTCCGCCATCCTCGACGGCATCATCAGCAGTTTCATCATGCTCCCGGGCTTCGGCATCCTGTTCGCGGCCGGCTTCCTCAACCGGCCGCACCAGCAACCCAATACCCCGCTCCTGATCGCCGGTTTTTGTGCCTTGGGCGTCGGGTTCCTGATCGTCCTGGGGATCCAGATCTACCTGCTCACCACCCGCGGCCAGACCATGGGTAAGAAACTCCTCGGCCTCCGGATCGTCCGCTTTGACGACGGGTCCAATCCGGGCTTCGTGAAGGCCTTTGTGCTCCGCGCCTTTGTCAACGGCCTCATCGGCGCTGTGCCGGGCCTCGGCCCGGTCTACTCGCTGGTCGATCTCTGCTTCATCTTCCGCGACGACCGCCGCTGCCTCCACGACCTGATTGCGGGCACCGTGGTCGTGAAAGCGTGAATTCCGCCGCGCCGCTCCGGCCCGGAGCGACCGATCGGGGTAGGTGAACGCCCCGGGGTTGCACCCGCCGGAACCGGGGCGCGGACGTTGACCTTGCCGGGATAGTAGGCAACCGTCCCGGCATGTTTACCATTCAGGGCGCAGACGGAAAAGAATACGGCCCGGTCACCACCGGCCATATCGCCGAGTGGATCAGGGACGGCCGCGCGAACCTGCTCACGAAGGCCCGCCGTCATGACGACACCGTCTGGAAGGCGCTCGGTCACTTTGAGGAATTCCGCGTCGGCCCGGCCACCACCGTGCCGCCGGTCCTCCCCGTGGCCGCGGTGGCGGCCCCCCAGCCGGAGGCCATGGTCAGCGCCCCGGTCAGTCTCTGGCTGCGCCTGCCGGCAGCCCTGGTCGACGGTCTCCTGAAAATCCTCTGCTTCCTGCCCACCACCATCCCGGTCACCCGCGTGCTGCTGCAGCAGGCGATGACCGGACAGCAGCGCTCCTTTGCCGAAGTCGCCGCGAGCACGCGGGAAGTCCTGAACGCCAGCCTCGATAAATCCCTGCCGCTGCTCGCCGTGCTGCTGCTCATCCAGCTCACCCTGCTGACCCTGCGCGGCCAGTCCGTGGGCAAGCTGCTCATCGGCCTGCGCATCGTCCGCCTCGACGGCTCGGCCCCGGGCTTTGTCCATGCGTTTGTCCTGCGGAGTTGCGCGCCGTTCCTGCTCGAGCAAGTCCCGCTGTTCGGCCTGATTTTCTGGGTCGTGGACACCTGCTTTGTCTTCCGCGCCGACCGCCGCTGCGTCCACGACCTGATCGCCGGGACGGTGGTGGTGAAGGCGTGAGGGACGGGCAAAGCCCGTCGGTCTCCTTAATTTGTCGGGGCGCAGACTTGCCTGCGCCCTCGCACGGGCAAGTCTGCAGCCCCAGTCACCCACCCGCTTCGACTCGCGTTTGGCAGGTAACCTGCTGTTTTGGGCCCAGTGAGTTCCTCCAATCCAGTGCTCCACCACCCGTCGCCGGAGTCCCGGCGCCACCAGGATTTATTCACTAACCAACCCGACGGCAGCTGAATCCGGCCCCTGTATTATTTCCTGTCCCGCCGCCCGCTCAGGGCGGCTGCCCGGAAAATGAGACCGCATCACCGCTGACCCGCCAGAGCACGGAGGAGTTTTCGGGATATGAATCAACCGCCTGCGACCACGGCCGCCCTGTCGGGCCCGGATGGACAATCGCGCCTGATCGTGAGGCACGCCCTGCTGCTCACGCTCAAGCCGGGCGAGGCCCCGTATCAAGGCCACCTGATCGTCGGCGCCGACGGCAAAATCGCGGCGATCGGTCCCGGCGAGCCGCCGGCCGGAGCGACCGCGGACCGCGTGCTGGATGTGGCGGGCAAGCTGGTCGCACCGGGATTTGTCTCGGCCCACAGCCACCTCTTTCAAAGCCCGCTGCGCGGCCTCGGCGCGGACTGCACGCTGTTCGGCTGGCTCGACGCCATCAACCGGCTCTGCGCCCACACCACGCCGGAGGACATCTACTGGTTCTGCCTGCACGGCTCGCTCGACTTCCTGCGCAGCGGCATCACCACCGCCTACGACTTCACCTACTCGGGTGACCTGGGCGGTGGGCAGCGCTCGATCGGCATCGGCGAGACGACCGCCGGATCCACCGTCAATCAGGAGCCGTATGAGGAGGCCCAGATCCGGGCCAAGCTGGACGCGGGCCTGCGCTTCATCGACAGCTTCAGCCTCGTGCCGCTCGGCACCGAGGAGGAAATCGAGCGGCGCATCCAGCGCGTGCTGGCCTACGCCAGCCAGTTTTCCACCCATCCGCTGTTCCTGAAAATGGCGATCAGCGGCTGGGTGCAGCGCGCGTCCGGCATCGAGAGCGCCCACCGCGAGGTGCGCTTCATGCGCAAGTACGGCCTGATGAACCAGGCGCACTTCCTGGAAAGCCCCGAGCGCGTGCCCGAGCAGCAGGCGAAGTTTGCCTGGTACCGCGACGCCGGCGCCCTCGGCCCGGATTTCATCTTCGGCCACTTCATCCACACCACGCCGCAGATCATCCGCGAAACCGCCGCGAGCGGCGCCTGCATGTGCTGGCAGCCCACCTCGAACGGCCGGCTCGGCTCCGGCACGGCCGACATCCCCACCCTGCGCCAGGCGGGCATCAGGATCGGGATCGGCCTCGACGACCAGTCGTGCTCCGACCTGTCCGATCCGTTTCAAAACCTGCGCATGGCGCTCTACTCGATCCGCGCCAAATATCAGGATGCATCGATCCTTTCCGCCGCGGAAGTGCTGCACTTCCACACGCTCGGGGCCGCCACAATTCTCGGCATCGCGGATAAAGTCGGCAGCCTCGAGGCCGGCAAGTTCGCCGACTTCCTCGTCGTCGACCCCCGCCATCCCGACACCGGACCGGTGCACGACCCGCTCGCCACCTATGTCCTGGCCTGCGGCCTGCGCAACCTGCAGCAGGTGTATGTCGCCGGCGAACTCGTCGCGGAGGGCAGCACGCTCACCCGCCACGATGAGTCCACCGTCCGCCGCGAGGTCGACACCCGCATGGCCCGCCTGCAGGCCGCCCGCGCGGCCGGCATTCTCACCGCCACTCTCAACTAACCTCCCCCCATGCTCGTCACCCGCCAACCTATCCTCCGGAAATTCTGGTATCCCGTCATCCCGCTCGTGCTGCTCAAGGACGGCCCCAAGCCTTTCACCCTGCTCGGGCAGGATCTCGTCCTGTGGCTCGACGGCGCGGGCCAGCCCGTCGCCATGGACGACCGCTGTCCGCACCGTCACGCCAAACTCTCCAAGGGCTGGATCGACCAGGGCCAGCTGCTGTGCGGCTACCACGGCTGGACCTTCAACAGCGCCGGCCGCTGCTCGCGCATTCCGCAGAAGGACGATGACGATCCGTCGAACATCTGCGTGCCGCGCTACCACACCGCCGCGCGCTACGGCTACGTGTGGGTGGCGCTCGAGGAACCGCTGACGCCCATCCCGGAGATCGAGGAGGACACCGCGCCCGGCTACCGGCGGATCTACGAGTTCTACGAGCCGTGGAAATGCAGCGGGCTCCGGCTGATGGAAAACTCCTTCGACAACGCGCACTTCAGCTTCGTGCACCGCAATACGTTTGGCAAACTGGACCAGCCCGCGCCGAGCAAGATGAACCTGCAGCCGTTCGCGGACGGCTATGGCTTCACCATGGACACCGTCGTGCCCGTGAAGAACGTGCCGCTCTCCCAGAAATCGCTCAACATGCCGGGCTCCACCGAGACCGTGCGCCACAACACCGGGACCTGGTGGATGCCCTTCTGCCGCAAGCTGCGCATGCGTTACCCCACCGGCCTGGTGCACACGCTCATCACCGCCGCCACGCCGATCAACGACTACTCCTCGCAGATCATCCAGATCGCCTACCGCAGCGACACGGAGGCCGAGGCCAAGGCCGCCGACATCATCGCCTTCGACCGCGCGGTCGTCACCGAGGACCGCGAGGTGCTGGAGTCCACCACGTACGACACCCCCATCGACCTGCGCCGGAAAGAGGAGATGCACATGGCCTCGGATGCGCCCGGGCTCCTGATGCGCCGGCAGTTGATGGCGAAGTTCGCCGAGCAGGGCGAAGAGGAGGTCCACGGCAGCCTGAGCCGCAGCTCCGCGCCCGCCGCCACCGAGTTCGGCGCCAGCCATCCGTTTGCGACCGAGGCCATGTGCCTCGAGATGACCTACAGCAACGCGCAGCTGAATCCTGGTCCGGCCGTGGATCATCAGGTGAGCGCCGACGGGTTTCGCCCGACGGCCGCGCATTGATTCGAATCCGGTAGGGGCGGTTGCCCCCAACCGCCCTCGGCGCGCGATGAGGCCGTTGAAGGCAACGGCCCCTACCCGACGCCCCCGCGCCTCACTTCGCCAGCGCCTGCAACTCCGGCGGCAGAAACTCAAACGCCGCCACCTGCTCGACCGTCAACGGCGCGGTCACCAGGCCGAGGTCCGTCAAGATCGCGATCTGCTCCGCCAGGCGCCGGCGCGTGATGAGGCCGATCTGCTCGCCCTTGGCGGGATCGCCGGCCGCGATGTGTGACTCCTGCAGCTGCGCCCGGGCAAACGCGAGCACCGCGGGCGTGCTCTCCGCATAGTCGCGCGTGATCAGCGCCTCGCCCGGTGCCGGATCGCCCGCGAGATAATCCTGCCAGCCGCGGATCGAGGCCTGGATGAACGCCCGCACGACCTCCGGGTGCTCCCGCACGTAGGTCCGGTTGGAAAACAGGACGCGATAGGGATCGTAACCGGAGTCCGCGATGAGCAGCGACCGGGTCGCCACGTGGTGCTGCCGGAAGACGAACGGCTCGTTGGTGAGAAACCCCTGCTGGAGGTAATTCCGGTCGGCCATGAACTGGGCGATCTCGTAGTTCTCCGGGATCGTGTTGATCCGGATCTTGAATTTCCGCTGGAGAAAGCTGATCCAGGCCGAGCCGGGCTCGGCCATGATGCTCTTGCCATCGAGGTCCGCGAAGCCCCGCACCGGGCTCTCCGCGTGCAGCATGATGACCTGGGGATCGTGTTCCAGCTGCGCCGAGAGCATGACCACCGGCAGCTTCTCCTGGGCGGCAAGGATCAGGTCATCGCTGCGCGCGAGCCCGAACTGCACCTGGCTCGTGGCGACCTTCTGCACCGGGTATGCCCCCGGCCCGCCCTGCATGATCCGTACATCGAGGCCCGCCTCCCGGTAATAACCCTTCGCCAGCGCCTGGTAATAACCGCCGTACTCCGCCTCCGCGTACCAGTTGGCCTGCAGGACGACGGGGGTGAGCGCGCCGGTGGCCGAGGCCGGCGCCGCGCTCTTCGCGCAGCCGGTGGCGAGCATGACCAAGATCACGGCCAAGGCGGCGGCGATGCGCAGGGGGAATTCCATTCCCCGCCTCAAGCAAAACGGGTGCCAAGGGACAACGGACTGCGTCACTGCTTCCCGCCCAGCCTGGCCAATCGTTTCTCCAGGGCCGCCACACTCCCCAGCGGCGAGGAGCACGCCCCGTTCGCACAGAGGAACGCCGCCGCCTGAGGCAACTCGGGGAAAATATCCTCGCCGCGCGGCGCCGGGCCGGCGCGCCGGTCCCACCACTCGACGAGCTTGTGCTGCTCGGGCAGGCGCCGCGCGGCGGCAAACATGGACTGCGCGACCGGATCGTCCTTTGCGCCGAGGATCATGACATGGATCGGATCCGTCCGGGCCTCCTCCTCGGCGAGCAGCAGGCCGGCGACCGAGAAGCCGCGGTTGTCGGTGACCCCCGGTGCCAGCAACCAGCGGAGGCCGACCTGCGCCATCGTGCGGTATTCGGCCCGGCCGGTCACGTGCGCGAGCGCCGTGGCCCAGCGTACAAGGTTCAGGTTCTCGTCAAATTGCGGCCGGGGCGCGGGAAATACTTCCTTAGTGGTATCGCTGGCGGCATAGCCCGCCGCCCCGGTCCGGTTAAAGTGCACCGTGATGAATCCCGCCGCCGCTTCCGCGCGGGCCAGCCATGCGAGATCCTGCGTGAGCTCATGCAGTGCCAGAAACGCACGGCCCATCGCGAGGGTGTCGCCGAGGTAGGGCCCGGCTGCATCGTGCTCGTCGTGGCTGAATCCGCCGCCGGCCAGACTCCGGTGCCCGATCACCCACTGCGCGGCACGTTCGGCTTCCGCCCGGTACGTGTTGTCCCCGGTGACCTCCGCCAGTTGCAAGAGCGCGCTGATGATCCAGCCGTTCTCCCGCGCGTAAACGTGCCGGTCAACCCGCGGCAACCCGCGCGCGCGGCGGCCGGCGTCATCGAGCGCGAAGAAATCCGCGCTGTGCTCACCGGGCACCAGGTCGGCGTCCTGGCTCGTGTAGACGACCCCCGCGTCACTCGTGAGAAACGTCCGCAGGTAGCCGTGAATGGCGCGGGCCGTGGCCAGATCCGCCGGATCACCCCACTGCGCCGCGGCCAGCGCGCAGGCGCGCAGATTCTCGGCCTGGATCGAAATGATTTTCTCAAAGTGTGGCTCGTCCCACGTGCCGCCCGCGGAATACTGGTACATGCCGCCCCACACCGGATCGAGCAGCTTGCGCTGCAGCCGGAGGGTGTCGCGGGCCATCTGCGCGGCGCGGGTGTCGCCGTGCGCCCCGAGCCGGAGGGCGTACTCGATGGAGTCCGCATCGAGGTACTTGTGCCCGGAGCCCCAGCCACCCTCCTTGTCGTCGTAGCCGGCGCGCCAGCGATCCTGCAGCGCCTGGCGCGGGCCGGCCGCCAGGGCCGTCTCCGCACTGACGGCCCGGTCACTGTTGACGTTCTGGGCCGTGACGGGCGAAGGATCGTCGATGACCGCCTGCAGCAACCGCTGCATGCCCGCCGGCTCGATGTAGCCCTGCTTCTTCACGATCTCCGTGCCATCGGCCGCATAGATCACCGTCGCCGGCCACCCGTAGTCCTCGTAGCGGTTCGCCAGATCGGGCCGCGCATCCTGATCCACGCGGACGGCGAGGTAGCGCCCATGCATGAGGGCCACGACCGCGGGATCGCGGTAGGTGGTCTCGGCCATGACGTGGCACCAGTGGCACCACCCGGCCTCGAGATCGAGCAGGACGAATTTGTTTTCCCGCTTGGCGCGGGCAAAGACGTCGTCCGACCAGGGCTGCCAGGCGATCGGATCCGCCGGCCTGGTCTCGGCGAGCACCGGGCCGCCGGCGAGCAGCAGGCCGGTGGCACCAAGCAGAAAGCGCAGCAGGGTCATGCCCTTTGCTACGCCGCGGATCACTTCGCGGACGCCGTCTTCTTGAAGAGGAGCGCGTCGAGCGAGAATTTCCCGGGGCCGAACGCGAGGACGATCAGGGCCGCCAGCAGGTAGAGAAAGGGTGCGGCCGAGACAAACTTGTCGGTATCGCTGAAGATCGCGTGCAGGGCCTCGTTGTCCGCGGTGACGTAGGCGACAATCATGGTGAAGATCAGAGGGACTGCAACCGGCCGGGCAAACAGTCCGAGCAGGAGCAGCACGCCGCCGAAGCACTCGACCGAGCCGGCGGCCATCGCGTTGAGGCGCGGCATTGGAATGTGGAGGGACTCAAAGAACCCGGTCGTCTTTTCGAGATGGGTCAGCTTGCCCCAGCCGGTCTGGGCGAAGGAAAAGCCCCAGTAGAGGCGGAGGACCAGCAGCAGCGGCGACTGGAGATACGAGACCAGGCAATCGAACTTATCGAGCAGGGGGCGGAGTTTCATGGGGATGGGAGCTGTGGGGTTGGGGGTTATTCCAGATTATTTGCGCGGGCACAGCCAGCCCAGCCCCATCCAGCTGGTGAACCAGCCGCTGACCTGCTCCGGCTTGACGCGCCGGCCGCCGGCGGTGACCGCTGCGCCCAGGGCCTGGCCCGCGGCGATGGCCTGCAGCATGAGAAACGCCGGGCGCTCGAGGCGCTTGTAATAAAGCCGGTTCTCCAGCCGGTGCACCGCCACATAAATGCGCCGGCGGCGTGGCTTGGTGACACGCTTGATCCGGGTCAGCTTGCGCGCCCGGTCCACGGTGTTGCTCGCCGCGGTGCGGAGGGCGTCGCGCTGTTTCACCGCCGTCACGTAGTCGTCCACGGGGAAATCCAGCGCGAGCAACGACACGTACGGCTGCAGGCTGAGCCGCAGGCGCCCGGGCGGAGTGCGGGCGATGGCCGCCGGCGAGAGCACCGGGCGCTGCTCGCCGTCAAACGCCACGGTCTGCGCCCACTCGAACCGCGTGACCGCCAGCGCCAGCGCCGTGTGCGGCGCGGTCCACTCCGGTTCCTCGCGGATGAACTGCGGCAGCCGCTCGCACAGGTTGCGCAGCGTGAAGGAACGCGAGGGATATTTCGCGATGTAGGCCTCGACGAGCCGGGTGAATTTCCGGTCGCCGAGCACGGCGCGCAACCCGGGGTTGTCGTCGTGCATGATGTCGATCAGCCGGAACCAGTACATCCGGTTGTAGAGCTGCAGCCGGTCGAAGGCCGTGAGCCGGTCGTTGGGCTTGATGAATTCGTCGGCCACCTCCGTCATCGGCCGCCCGTCGATCCACGTGGGCTGCAGGCCGTCGTCCTTGGTCAGCGGACGGACCAGGATGTGCGTCATCAGCCGCTGGAGTTTCACCACGTCGCCCGTCGTCGCGAGGCGTTTAGGCGCGTGCTTCGGCGGGGGCTTGAGGCCGGTGGCGCGGAGGGCTGATTTCATGGCGGGCAAGACGGGCTATTTCTTGGGCGGCGCCTTCGCCGCCTTCGCGCCGTCGATGTACTCGTTCGCCTTGAGCGCCTCGTCGTGGACTTCCTGGAATGACGGAATCTTGTCATCCCACTCCAGCAGCGTGGCAGTCACGCCGCACAGCTTCGTGGCGTGTGCGTAGAGCTGCCACACCGGATCGAGCACCGGGTGGTCGTGCGTATCGAGGATGTACTTCTCAAACTTGGTGTGGCCGGCGACGTGCATCTGGCCGACGCGGTGGTGCGGCACGCCGTTCAGGTAATCGTAGGGGTTGAAATCGTGGTTCTTCGCCGAGACGTAGATATTGTTCACGTCGAGGAGGATTCCGCAGTCGGCGCGCTCGACGACCTCGGTGAGGAATTCCCACTCGGTCATCTCGGAGACGTGGTACTCGGCGTAGCTGCTGACGTTCTCGACGCAGATGGGCACCTCGAGGTAGTCGCGGATCTGGCGGATTTTTTCGGCCGTGCGCCGGGCCGACGCAAAGGTGTAGGGCATCGGCAGCAGGTCGTGCGTGTAGGTGCCGTCGACGCTGCCCCAGCACAGGTGGTCGGAGAGCCACGGGGTCTTGGTGCGCTTCACCAGCGCCTTGAGCTTCTTGAGGTGGGCGCGGTCGGGCTTGTCGGCGGAGCCGAAGTACATCGAGACGCCGTGCTGGACGACGCGGTACTGCTCCATGATCTGGTCGAGCACCTGGAGCGGGCGGCCGCCGTCGACCATGAAATTTTCCGAGATGATCTCAAACCAGTCGACGACCGGCTTCTTCTCGAGGATGTGGGCGTAGTGCGGCACGCGCAGGCCGATGCCGATGCCGTAGTCGGTCTGGCCGTTGAAGGAATTGGCGGGCATGGGTGGCGGACGGGATGGGAAACCTGACTGCGCTCAAGCGTCAGCTTGCGGACCGGACTTCTCTGTCATTCTGAACGAAGTGAAGAATCCAGCAGCATATCCGCCCGCGGACGTCATACTGGATTCTTCGCTCTGCTCAGAATGACAAGCAATCTTCAGTGGAAACTTAAAAAAAGGAGGCCGGTTGTGGCGCCGGCCTCCAGGAAAAATCCAGCCGGGCCCGCGGGGGGCCCGGACGGAAAATACAGTCGGTTACTTCTTGGGGGCGTCGGCCGTGGAGCAGCCGCCGTGGCCCTTGCAGGAGTTCTTGCCCTTGCAGCCGTTGTCGCTGGTGCCGCAGCCGCCCTGGCCCTTGCAGGAGTTCTTGCCCTTGCAGTCATGCTTGTCGGCGGCCTTCGAGTCATCGGAGATGGTCGTGCCGGCGAAGGTGGCGGCGGCGGACTTGGTGGCGAAGGCACCGGCATAGAGACCGGAGAGGGCGGCGGCAGTGATGAGGAGACGGGTGGATTTATTCATATGATCTGGATTTTTGTGGGTTCGTTTTCCGATCCTGCACCGCACGACACCATGCCGCAGGCGAGGATTGAAAGCGGAGAAAGGGATGCAGCCAATCGGCTGGTGTCGGGTAGGAGCGCCGGGGCAACGGGCTTATTCCCTAAATACGCGCGGGGTGGGGTTGGGGATGCGTAGGTTGCGGGAAATGCCGCCCTACAACCAGACAAAAGCGGCGGGCCGATGTTGCATTCAGGTGACTTGGCGGTTGCGCGCGACCGGCGGCTTTGCCACATCAAACCGATGCAACCCACCCTCCGCCCTGCCCTTACGGCTGCCGCCCTGCTCCTCGTCACGCTGGCCCAGGCCAAGACCCTCGTCCTCGCCGGTTCGTTGATCGACGGCCAATCCGACACCGTTCGCCACACCGTCACCGTCACGGTCGAGGTCGACCGCATCACCGGTATCGCCGACGGTTACGCCACGCCGGCCGCGGGCGACACGGTCGTGGATCTGAAAAACGCCACCCTCATGCCCGGCCTGATGGACATGCACGTCCACCTCGACGGCCAGCAGTCGCCGAACACCTACACCGAGGGATTTTACCTCAACCCCGGCGACTACGCCCTGCGCGCCGCCTTCTACGGCCGGAAGACCCTGCTCGCCGGCTTCACCACCGTGCGTAATCTCGGCGACACCAACTACTCCACCCGCGCGCTGCGCAAGGCGATCGCCGCGGGCTGGGTCGACGGCCCGCGCATTTACACGGCCGGCCCCGCCATCGGGACGACGGGCAGCCATGCCGACGGCACCAACGGTTACAGCGACGAGGTCATGGGCCTGTTTGCCGAGCCGGACATTTTCAACGGGGCCGATGGCGCCCGTGCAGCGGTGCGCGACCATGTGAAACACGGCGCCGACGTGATCAAGATCATGACGACCGGCGGCGTGCTCAGCCTGGGTGACAGCGCCCAAGGCGCCCAGATGACCAGCGAGGAGGTCAAGGCCGTCGTCGAGACGGCGCACGAATACGGCCTGAAGGTGGCGGTCCACGCCCACGGCAGCGAAGGCATGAAGCGCGCGATCCTGGCCGGCGTCGATTCGATCGAGCACGGCACCTTCATGAACGACGAAATCGTCGCCCTCATGGTGGAGCATGGCACCTATTTCGTGCCCACGCTCAGCGCCGGCCGATACATTCTGGAGAAGGCCAAGGTCCCCGGGTTTCTCCCCCCCAGCGTGGCGGCCAAGGCCATGCTGGTCGGGCCGGCGATGACAGCCACCTTCCAGCGCGCCTATCGCGCCGGGGTGAAGATTGCGTTCGGCACTGACCAGGGCGTGGCCCCGCACGGCGAGAACGCCAAGGAATTCATCTACATGGTCGAGGACGGCATGCCCCCGATGAAGGCCATCCAGGCCGCCACCCTTGAGGCGTCGAAGCTCCTCGGCGTGAACAAGGACCTCGGCACCGTCGAGGCCGGCAAGTTCGCCGACCTTGTCGCTGTCCCCGGCGACCCGCTCGCCGACATCAAGCTCATGACGCAGGTCAGCTTCGTCATGAAGGCCGGCGTGATCTACAAGCAGTAAGCGCCAGCGATCGGATGCAGGGCCGGCGCTAGTCGCCGAGCCTCTGGCGCTTGGGTTGGAGCGGTTTCACTTAAACGGGTAGCCGCGTTGGAGCATTGCGACAACGTGGTTGCGCCCGAACTGCCAAGCCACCCTCACCGCCCCAGCCGCGCCAGCTCGGCCTTGGCGAAATGGTATTCCTCGGTGAGGGCGGCATTCGCGGCCAGGCTCTTTTCGAAATAGGCCCGGGCCGTGTCCTTGTTGCCGTGGATCAGCTCGATCATGCCGGCGTAATAATTCAGCGAGCACTTTCTCTGCTCGTACCGGGTGTCGCCCGCCGCCTGCTGCTCCAGCAGCGCCGACAGATCATCGGCACCCACCCGCGCGCCGAGCAGGTCCCAGAGCCGGCTCACCCACGTATCCGGCCCGGCGGCGGGCGCGGCCCCAGCCGGCTTGGGCCGGTTGCCCAGGCGCCACTGCAGGACATAGAGGTTGAGTTTTGCGTAGTCGTTGGCCGACCCGAGCCACGCCGCCCGCTGGTACTCCGGCACGGCGGCCGCGTAGTCACCCAGCAGATTGCTGATATCGGCCATCAGCTCATGGTAGTCGGCGTTCGCCGGCTCCAGTACCACCAGCTGGCCGAGATCGACCCGGGCCTCGGCGTATCGGTCGGAGAGCAGGTAATCGTAGGCCCGGTATTTCAGGGCAACCGTGTGGCGCGGATTGGCTTTCAGGACCTCGGTGTTATCCTGAATCGCCCGGGCAAACTCCCCCTTGCGCGCCCAGGCCCGCGCGCGGCCCGTCAGCGCCCCGGGTGACTTCGGCTCGATCACGAGGGCGGCGTTGTAGTCCTGGATCGCATCGTCGAGGTCGTCCTGATCCTGAAAGGCGTCACCCCGGGCGGTCAGCGCCTGGAAAAATTTCGGGTTCAACCGCAGCGCCTCGGTGAAATCACGGCTCGCCGCCGTGTAGTCCTTCCCGCTGCCCTCGGCCAGGCCGCGCATGAAGTAGGCCGTGCTGTTCACCGGCTCGGCGTCGATCGCCTTCGTGAGATCCGCCCGAGCCGCCGCAAACCGGCTGGCCCCGATCTCCGCCACGCCACGGTGGTACAGCGCGGCCGCGGCATTGGGTTTGCGCCTCAGCGCCTGGTCGTAGTCGGTGATCGCGCCGGCGTAGTCGCCCTTCTTCTCCTTCTGCGCCCCGGCCGCCAGCAAATCCTCGATGCCCGCCGTGGACTGGGCCAGGGCCAGCACGGGACAAAACCAACCGAGCAAAAACAGGCGGATCATGCGGCCGGATTTGACCACGAAACCCGAAATACACGAGAGGAATGCCGGCCGGGACCGGCCTACGGCCCCGCTTCCTCCTCAAACGATGCCGCCTTGAACGGCGCGAGCATCCTGATCCGCTCGGCCTTGACCTTCACCGCCGTCGGCGCGCCCACCTCGTAGCACCGCATCGAATAGCGGCACACGACCAGGCCCCGGCCCGCCACATACCGGGCCCGCAGGAGGCTCCACTCGGCATACTGCACCTTGTCGGTGTTCGGCGGGAACGTCATGAAATCCAGCATGACCTCCTTGGTCGATGGATCCGTCAGCACCTGGTAGTGCGCGAACCGGCCCGTCTTCCCGACATCCGCCGCCGCCTGTTTCAAATACGCGATCGGATCCGACTGGTCCTTGAACACCTGCACCGTCGCGCGCCGGGTCCAGTGGTCCGCGTCCTCGCTCCGCGGCAGGTATTCGCGCAACTGTCCGGGCGAGTCCGCCGGAGCAGAAACCAGGGCGAGCTTCAAGGCCCCGATCCGGATGGACGGGACCGCATCCGCACCATAGGCCGCGCCAGCGAACAGCACCCAAGCAAGGAGACCGCCTTTCATGTTACTCCGCGCCATGGTTAGGATCGGGGTGGTCCGAGGAGTTCACTTCTTGGCGAACAGGGCCGCCAAAATGGCTGCGAGCACAAAGAAGATCAGCAGGCCGATGAAGATCCAGACGAGGAGCGAGGTCTTGTACTTGATGCCGGGGGTCGCGGCGACCACGGCCTGATACTCCTCGGAAAAGACCACCTTACCCTTGGCGGAATGGATCAGGTAAAGGACGTAGGCATTGATCAGCGTCCCCAGTGGAAAACCCAGCAGGCCGAACGCCGCCAGGATTGTTCCAGGCGTCCTCGCCTTCGGCTGCAGGGCGCGAAACCACTGGCCCAATTTAAAATACACCACCCCCAGCAGAATGAGCAGCGTCGCGATCAGCCACGGATGCGCGATACCTCGTTTCGGA
Source organism: uncultured Verrucomicrobiota bacterium (assembly GCA_903898675.1). Classification (GTDB taxonomy): domain Bacteria; phylum Verrucomicrobiota; class Verrucomicrobiia; order Opitutales; family Opitutaceae; genus Lacunisphaera. Next base: position 3,225 of record CAIUGM010000020.1, on the reverse strand, counting down.
TCAAAGGGCAGGGCAATGGCCCCAATGATCAGCATGACGGCTCCGATATAATAGAGCGTGCCGATCGATTTGACCGACGCCTCATGGCTGAGGTGCGCGGTACGGATGCTTTCAGGGGTGTCGGTGGGGGACATAAGGACGAATTGGTTCTGCCTCCAGGTGAGGCTCCTAGGTTATCTCGGATCCAAAGGGTGAGCGTGGCGTTGGCTGCATCAAATGATCCGATCCGTCAGCTCTACACCTTGGGCGAACCGCCCGAAGTTTTCCAGGAAATGCCCGATCAGTTTCTCGTCCTGGTCACCGGTGCCGCCGCCGATGTGGCAGGTCAGAAAGCAATTCTTCGTGCGCCAGAGCGGGTGTGCGGGGGGCAGCGGCTCGGGCTCCATCACGTCGAGGTAGGCGCCGGCCAGGTGGCCGGACTCCAGCGCGGCGATGAGGGCGGGCTGGTCGACCGTCGTGCCGCGGCCGACGTTGTAGAAGCGGGCGCCCCGCTTCATCCGGGCGAAGCGCGCGGCGTTCATGAAGTCGCGCGTCACCGGCGAGTCGGGCAGAATGCTGACCACATGGTCCGCCGCCGCCAGCGCCGCGTCCAGTCCCGCCGCCGTCACCGTCTCGACGCCTTCGTCGCCGCGCGGCGTGCGCCGGTAGGCGATCACCCGGCCGCCAAACGGCGCGAGCAGCTGCGCCAGCCGCTGCCCGATGGCTCCGAAACCCAGCAGCAGCACGGTCGCCCCTGTGAGCACCGCGGCGGTATAACGATCTTCAAGGTAAGGCCAGCCGCGTGGACCGTCCTGGTTGCGCAGCTGCACCGGCAGGTTGCGCACGAGCCCGAGCATGCCGGCCAGCATCTGTTGCGCACAGGGATCCGCAAAAACCGACGACGCGTTCGTCACCAGCGTGCCGCGGGCTTTCATTGCCGCGCGGAAATCCTCGCGGTCGTAGCGCGTGTACCCGGCGGTGGAGAGCGCGACCCATCTTATCCGCGGACGGTTCATCACATCGGCCGGGTCCGGCTGCCCGTAGGCGATGTCCGCCTCCGCCAGCGCGGGATCGGCCGCCCCCGCCGCCAGCACGGAGGCCGAGGAATTATCCGACTGGATGAGCCGGCAGCCGAGCGCCGTCAGCTGGCGGTGGAACAGCGCAGCCGCGTCAGGCCGGAGCAGGTGATTGGACCAAACCGTGAGGCTCATGCGCGAAATATCACGCGCACGGACCCCGACAGCGCAAGCCATCTTGCGGCGGTGCGCCGCGGGCAACGCGGGTCAGCGGCCCTTGACCGGCCTTGCCATCCCGGGCCGGGTGCGTCACGCCTGACCCGGGCCGCACACCCCTATGGAAGCACTCCTCGTTCTGCTGGCACTCTATCTTTTTGTGGTCCTGGTCGTCTGGCCGATCTGGACTTTCGTTAACATCGGCAGGAACAACGACCGGATCGAGGCGCTGCGGCGCGAGCTGGGTTACCTGGAGGACGAGGTGAAAACCCTGCGCGCGGCCCTGAAGAACTGGTCACCGGAGCCCGCGCCCAAACCCGCCATCACCGATCCGCCGCCGGCCGCGAGCTTCCGCGCGGCGACCCCGCCGGTGGTCGTTTCGCCCCCGGTGCCGCCCGAAGTCGCCGAGCCACCGCTCGCGCCGGGGGAGCCGCCCGCGCGGTTGGGCGGACAACCGGTGTTTGCCGAGGCCGCCTTTGAACCGCCGCCGTTGATCGCGCCGGAACCGCCGGCCCAGCCCCGCCGGCCCGACCCTCGCCCCGTCTACACGCCGCCGCCCCCGGAGCCCTCTTGGCTGGATTCCATCAACTGGGAGCAGTTCATGGGCGCGAAACTCTTCGCGTGGCTCGGCGGCCTCGCGCTGCTCCTCGGCGTCGCCTTCTTCGTCAAATACTCCTTCGACCACGGCTGGGTGCCACCGGAGCTGCGCACCGCCCTAGGTTTTGTCTTCGGCGCCAGCCTGATCGTCGGCGGCGTCAAGCTCACCGGCAAGGGCTACACCACCCCCGCCCAGACCCTGGTCGGCGCGGGCGTCGTGTCGCTCTACATCGTGACGTTCGCGTGCAACTCGATCTATCACTTCGCCTTCTTCGGGCCGGTCCCGACCTTCCTGCTGATGTCGCTGATCACCGCGGCGGCCTTCATCCTCGCCGTCCGCCTCGAGGCGCAGGTGATCGCCATCCTCGGGATTTTGGGCGGATTCCTCACGCCGGTCCTGATCAACACCGGACACGACAACCCGCCCGGACTCTTCGGCTACCTCGCGGTGCTCAATCTCGGGCTGATTGCCGTGGCCCTGCATCGCCGCTGGTTCTACCTCGTGCCGCTCGGCGCCACCGGCACCGTGATCATGCTGGTCGGCTGGGCCGGCAAATTCTACGCCCCCGAGAAAACCGTGACGGCGATGACTGTCTGCCTCGGCTTCAGCGCGCTGTTCATCGGGGCCGCGGAAGTCGCCCGACGTATGCAGCGCCGCTCCCCGCTGTTGAGCCGGACGGCCATTGCGCTGCCGGCCGTCGCGTTTTGCTTTGCGTGGTTCTTCCTGGATTACCCCACGGTCGCCGACCAAACCGCGCTGTTTTTCGGCTACGTCCTGCTTGTGAGCCTGGGCTGCCTCTTCCTCGCGTGGCGCGAGAAACTGGACTGGCTCGTCACAGGCGCTGGGGTCGTTACCGCCGGGCTCATCGCCCGCTGGGTCGCCAACACGCTCACCCCGGAGCAGGCGCCGGTGGTCGTGACGGTCTGCCTGGTTTTTTCCGGCATCTATTTTGCCGTCTACCTGCTCGCCCGCCGGCTCCAGCTGGCCACGGCTGCCGTGCTGCTGACCGCGGTGGGCCTGCCCGCCGTGTCCCTGGCGGTCGCGCTGTTCCTCATGGGCAATACGTTCGTGGGCGCGCGCCCCGGCCTGCTGTTCCTGTTCATCTTCGCGGCCGACGCCCTGCTGCTCGCGCTGGCCTGGCTCGACGAACGCCTGCCGCGCCTCCACCTGGTCGCCGGGCTGGCGGTGTTTGCGCTGCTCTCGATCTGGACCGCGTCCCACCTGACCGACGCCCTGCTGCCCTGGGCGCTGGCGTTCTACCTCCTGTTCGCCGCCCTTGACGTGATTCCGGTAATTCGAGCCGCTTGAAATGTCGGTCTGGGCCAATAAAAAGGACCCAGATCATGAAAGGTAAACGCTACAGTACAGAGGAGAAAGTCCGTATCCTGCGGGACGTGGACGGAGGCAAGAGCATCG
>CAIUGM010000019.1 GCA_903898675.1 uncultured Verrucomicrobiota bacterium | reverse complement strand
CCGCACTACTTCCTGCTGTCCCGACTCCGGTCGGCCTACGGCCTCCCTCCGTCGGGACAGCGCTAACGACAACCGATAGATCAACCCATAACAACATCCCGGACTAACACACGGGGTGGCTCGAAAACTTGAGTCCGGTCAATCTCCTCGTTCGTGATGCTGATGCCGAACAGGTCCTCGGTGAAAAAGACAACCTCGGTGATCGCCAGCGAGTCAAAGGCCAGGTCATCGATCAGCCGGGTGCTGCCCGGCAGCTCGGCCAGGGGCAGGGAAGGGACCTGCGGAATAAAATCCTCCAGGATGGCAAAAATCACCGGATCGAGGCCGGCCGCGTTGCCGCCCGCCTGGAGCCGCGCGAAGGCCTCGCGGGCGGCGGCGGGCAGGTGCTTGATCCGGGCATCCTGCTCGGAAGCGGGAGAAGCCTTGGTGGCGGCGGTCAGTTGTTGCGGCATGGGTCTGGAGGGAGAGCGAAGATGAGAGCCGGATCAACCTCATCCGGCGGGCGGGACCGGCTTCACGGCCGTGTACTCGCTAAAGAGGCCGAGCACGATGTGGCGTTTCACCGCGGTCAGGCCCGCGCCTTCCAGCGCGGCGAGCACCGCAGCCGGCGGCACGCAGGCGTCCATGGTCTCCCAATAGTAGCGCATCATGTCGCGGGCATCGCGGCTGCGGGTGAAGAGCCGGGTGAGAAAGGGATAGATCCGGCCGAAGTAGAGGCGGAAGAACCACGCGGACACCCGGCCCGCGGGCTTGGTGACTTCAAGGATGAGCAGCTTGCCGCCGGGTTTCAGGACGCGGTGATATTCGGCGAAGGTCTCCTCCAGACTGGTCACATGCCGCAGGGCATAGCCCATTGTCAGGAAATCAAACGTATTGTCCGGGGCGGGAATCTCCTCGGCGCGGCCGAGGACAAAGTGCGCGGCGAGCTTTGTCCGGGCGACGGCGAGCATGCCCGCGCTCGGGTCGAGGCAGGTGATGTTCTCCGCAGTGCCGAGAATTTTGGCCGCCTCCACCGCCACGAGGCCGGTGCCGCAGGCCACGTCGAGCAGGTGCGCCCCCGGGCGGAGGCCGTGTTGCTGCAGGGTCCAGCGCCGGTAGGAGGCCCCGCTGCGCAGAAAGCCCCAGTCGACGACGGAGTCGTAATGCTTGGCGCCCCGGTCGAACAGCCGGTTGACGAATTCCGGTTTCGCCTCGGGCGTGGCGTAGTGGGCCGCCAAAGTGGGGTGAGGGAGCACGGGGATCAGGGTGCCGGAACGCCCGGGGTTGACCAGCCGAAAGCTCGCGCGGCAATCCGGGCGGCCCCGCCGGGCGGAGAGGCGGGCTGGGCCCAGGTAGCGCGGTCGGCCTGCATGACTCCGGGTGCGGCTCAGGCGACGGCGAGGCGGCCGGTGGACCGGACAGGCTCGAAGCATTCGAGCGGGGAGACGCCCGGCAGGAATTCCGGGTAGGACTTGGTCAGCAGGACGCGGAGGTTGCTCCGGGCCCGGGCGATGCGGCTCTTCACCGTGCCGATGCCGACGCCGAGGGTCCGGCTGATGTGGTGGTAGGAATGGTGCTGTACGTTGCGCAGCGTGAGGATGTCCCGCTGGCTGACGGGCAGTTTTTCCATGCAGCCCGTGATGATCGCGGCGAACTCGTTGTTGGCCACCACGCGGACCGGGCTCGGCGCCTCGCTGGCGACCAGCTCGGCAAAGGTTGCGCTGCTCTCGTCGCTCAGGACCGCATCGAGCGGGAGCATCGCATGGCGGCGGCGGCGGAAGAAATACCAGTAGCGGTTGCGCGCGAGGTTGAGCGTGATGCAGTAAAGCCAGGCGGCTAGGGAGGAGTCGCCGCGGAAGCGGGCGAGGCTGCGGTGGGCGCGGATGAAGGTGTCCTGCGCGATTTCCTCGGCGTCGGCGTGGTTGCGCAGGAGGCCCAGGGCGACGTGAAACATTTTCTCGCGGTACCGGGTGACGATCTCGACGAAGGCGGATTCATCGCCGGCAATGAAACGGCTGACGAGCCCCGCGTCGTAAAGGGCTTCGGCGCGGGAAAGGGCGGAACGGGCGGCGCGATCGGAAGCAGGGCGCGCGGCGGAAACAGAGGATGTATTTTGTGCAACCATGACGATCCGCCAAGACTAGCCGCTTAACTGCCGTGCGAAAATGGGGTGAAATGCTACCGGGAAGGCCGGGGAGGCCGGCGCAATCGGAACCGGCGGCTGGCGCGGTTGCCCTTTGCCTTGGTAGGGGCGCAGGCCGGTGATTCGGCGGGAATTGTTCATCGGTCAATGTACATTGTTCGATGTTCATTGGATCGGAAAATGAACGGTGAACATGGGACGACGACCATTGAATAGTCCCTGTGGCCTGCGTCTGGTCCGACTCCGTGTCTCTGTGGTGAAACGAATTTGTTGTGCAACCGACGACTAACCGGTGCCGTGCCGGCCACGGGCATAAAAAAAGGCCCTCATGCGACGGCCTTTGCAAGGAGGGACAACCGCGGCGGTTGTCAGGTCTTCATGATGTTCCGGCCGGCCGGGCGATTCTTGATCAGACCTTTGCCGCCGGTTTTCTTGGCGGCACGATTCTTGGCGGCGGTCATTCTGCCGCCTCTGCTTTTCTTTGCCATAAGATGTATCCTCTCTGTTTGGGTTGATGACGTTTAGCTTCGGCGCGGATGATGCCCGGCGCGCCGGGATCCGTCGATGAGGTCTAACCCTACCGGAAGATTTCTGTGCAGGACCGTCGCCGTCGTGGCCACCGGGCTCCGTGCCTGTGCGGGCTCGTGTACCAGGCCGGCCTGGTCGCCGGCCGTCACGCGAACCGGCTACAACCGCGCGGCCGTGCTTTGCCACGCCACGCTGGCGAGGCGCTGGCCTGCCAGGATGCAGTGCGAGAGTGAGACGCCGTCCCGGCACGTGCCGCCGAGGAACAGGCCCGGGGACGACTGCTCCACCGCGCTGCACGCGTCCTTGAATTGCTGGAAGCCGACGACGTACTGGGCGATCGCCCGCGGCCAGCGCTGGATCCGCGCGTACACCGGGGCGCCGCGCACGCCGAGCAGCGCCGCCAGTTCGCCCTGCACCGAGGCGAGCAGTTCCGCGTCGTCCGCGCGCGCGAGGTCGGGCTGGCGCACGCCGCCGACGAAGGTGGTGAGCGCGACATGCCCCTCCGGGGCGCGGCCGGGAAACAGGGTGCTGGAAAACAGCGTGCCGAGGATCCGGCGCTTTTCCACGGCGGGCGTGAGCAGGCCGAACCCGTCCAGCGGGTGCGCCACGTCCGCGCGGCGAAAGCCCAGGAAAACCGAGGCCACGGGCGGTTGCGGAATGGAACGCAGGGCCGACAACCGGCCGGCGCACGGGACGCCCTCCAGGTTCAGGTGCGCGAGCGCGTCGGGGGACAGCGCGCAGATGACCGCCGAGAAATCCTCCTCTCCGGTGCGGCCGCCCTCGGCAAAACCAATCCGCCACGTCCCGCCGGAGCGACGGACAAAGGTGACCCGGTGCTCCAGCCGGAGAGCCGGGCCGAGGGCGCCGGCCAGGGCCCGCGGAATCTCCGCGAGGCCGTCGGGGAAGGAGAGCATGCTGCCGCGCGGGCCGGCGCTCGCGTTCCGGCGCCGGATGGAGCCACGGATCATCGAGCCGTGCTGCTGCTCGAGGGCGTGCAGCTTGGGAAACGCATGCCGCACTGAGAGCGAGCCCGGGTCGCCGGCGTACACGCCCGCGACGAACGGGTTGACAATGTAGTCGAGGAACTCGGGGCCGAGGCGGCGCGTGACGAAGGCCGCGACCGACTCATCGAGCTCCGGCGCGGCGCGGCGGATGAACGGTTCCCTGAGCAGGCCGAGCTTGGCCGACCAGGACAGCAGCGGGCTGGCGAAAAATTTCAGGGGCGTGTCGGGCAGGGCGACGGGCAGGCCCCCGCGCACCACGTAACGCTTGCTGGCGGTGGGCGAGGCGACGAGCCGGCGGTCGCGCAGGTTCAGGCCGTCGAGCAGGGCGGTGGTTTCCGGCGAATTTTCGAACAGGGTATTGGGGCCGGTCTCATGCAGCCACCCGCCATCGCGGACCGAGCCGATGACGCCGCCCGGGGCGGGGCCGGCCTCAAACACCACCACCGGCACCCCGTGCTGCCGGAGTTGCCAGGCCGCCGTCAGGCCCGTGATACCGCCGCCGATGACGGCCACCGGCGCGAGGGCCGCCCGCGGCACCGGCCGGGTGAAGGCGTCGTACGAGGTTTGCATGAGGGGGCGTGGCCCAAGCGTTGTCATGGGGACAGCTTAGCAATCTCCGGACGGCGCGGCCTCGCGCTTGTTGCTGGTCGCTGCGCAGTTCTTGCGGCGGCCGGGGCCGGCGTCCCGCATGGTTCGCGGCGTCTTTGGTTAATATATGCACCTAGGCCGCCAAAATACAGTGAGTACGGAAGCCCGGAATCGCCGATACTGTGGCCAGTCCCAACCTTACCCCAATCCGACAAACTCTGCCTGTCACCATTGCATCAACATGACAACCATCCACCGCTTCATTGTCCTGGCCCTCGCGAGCATCGCACTCTCAACCTACGGCGCCGACGCGGCCGGCAACTGGAAGGAATCCTGCGCCAAATGTCACGGGGAGGACGGCAAGGGTGAAACCAAGATGGGCCGCAAGCTGAGCATCGGCGATCTGACTGACGCGAAGATGCAGGCCAAGTTCACGGACGAAGAGGCCTTCAAGGCCATCAAGTCGGGCCGCACCGACGCCAACGGCAAGACCACGATGAAGGCCATCGAGGGCCTGTCGGACGAGGATATGAAGGCGCTGGTCGCCTACGTCCGCACCCTCAAAAAGTAATCGCGCGGCCCCCGCGCGACGCAACCCCACACCTTGCTGTCATGGAAAACCGCCCCCCGGCACCCTCAGGGAGGAATGGCGCGCTCACCAACTATTGGCTGGGCGGGCTCACGGCCGGGTTTCTCGCCCTGGCCGCCCTGTTCGTGGTGAAGGCCGGCGGCCACCCGGTCGCACGTGCGGTCATACCCCTCGTCGATCCCAAGTTTCTGGCCACGACGCCATGGCGGCAAACCTACGCCGACCTGGTCAAGGCCAAGGAGGATCTTTCCGACTACGATTGCTACGGGTGTCATGACAAAAACAAGCCGCCGCCCATCCGCTACGATGCGAACCACAAGATCATCGTGCCGCAGGAGCATTCGGACATCGTGATGGGCCACGGGTCGCATGACCGGAATAATCTCTGCTTCAACTGCCACAACGAGCAGAACCTGCTCACGCTGCAGGTGCGGGACGGGCGGGAGGTGAGCTTCGACAACATCCCGCCGCTGTGCGGCAGCTGCCACGGTCCGACGTACCGGGACTGGGAGAATGGCGCGCACGGCCGCACCAGCGGTTATTGGAACCGCAGCCTGGGTGACTTCCAGCGCCTCAGCTGTGCGAACTGCCACAATCCGCACGCCCCGCGCATCCCGACCCGCGAGCCGGCACCGGGTCCCCATCAGCTGCATCCGAACCCCGAAACCCACGAACCGGCTGAGGCCGCCCCCTGAAATGTCCCCGTCATTTCCCCCGCCTGACAAGAGCTCCGACGCCGCGATGTCGCGCCGCAATTTTCTCCGCGGTTGCGCCGCGTTCGGCGGCCTGACGGCCCTTGCGGCGAGCCTGGCGCCGTTGCGGGAGATGGGGGAGATGGGCGACTACACCTCGAAGGAGCAGTTCCTCCAGAAATATTACAAGGAGCTCACGCCCGAGGACATGACCAAGGTGATTGCGCGGATCGAGGGCGAGGTGCAGCGCCAGTACGGCCTCCGCCCGCACGTACGGGATCTCAAGCCGATGGACGGCGTCGAGTTTGTCTACTGCCTGAACCTGACGCGCTGCATCGGCTGCCGCAAATGCGTGCACGCCTGCGTGGCGGAGAACAACCAGTCGCGCAACCCGGAGATCCAGTACATCCGCGTGCTCAAGATGCCGCATGGCTCGATGGACGTGGAGAAGGGCGACCACACCTACGACGCCAAGCAGGTGCCGGAGAAGGGATTTTTCTACATGCCGGTGCAGTGCCAGCAGTGCAAGAACCCGCCGTGCGTCAAGGTCTGCCCGGTCAACGCCACCTGGCAGGAAAAAGACGGCATCACCGTTATCGACTACGACTGGTGCATCGGTTGCCGCTACTGCGAGGCGGCCTGCCCGTATTGGGCGCGGCGCTTTAATTTCACCAAGCCCGAGATTCCCCGGGAGCGGATCAACCCCAACATGGCCTATCTCGGCAACCGGCCGCGCAAGCAGGGCGTGATGGAAAAGTGTCACTTCTGCATCCAGCGCACCCGCGCGGGCCGCTACCCGGCCTGCCTCGAGGTCTGCCCGGTCGGCGCCCGCAAATTCGGCAACATCCTGGATCCGGACAGCGAGGTTTCCTATATCCTCCGCGAGAAACGGGTGTTCATCCAGCTCAAGGAGGAAATGGGCACCTCGCCACGGTTCTTCTACTACTTCGACAAATGATTACCGCCGCCCGCAACTACCTTGTGTTTCTCCGGCGGTGCGCGCGCATCGCCTTTGTCGGCGACTGGCGCTACTACGCGTGGATGGGCGCGCTGACCGTCGTCGCCCTGTTCGGGCTCAATGCCTACGCGAAGCAGCTGGTCCACGGCCTGGCGGTCACCGGCATGAGCGACGAGGTCTCCTGGGGCGTCTACATCGCCAATTTCACCTTCCTGGTCGGCGTCGCGGCGGCCGCCGTGATGATGGTCATTCCCGTCTACATCTACGACAACGAGGAGCTGCATGACCTGGTTATTTTTGGCGAGCTGCTGGCGGTCGCGGCCATCATCATGTGCCTCGCGTTTGTGACGGTTGACCTCGGGCGGCCCGATCGTTTCTGGCATCTCATTCCGGGCCTCGGCCAGATGAACTTTCCCCGCTCGATGCTCAGCTGGGACGTGCTCGTGCTCAATGGCTACCTGCTGCTCAACGTCCATATCTGCGGCTACTTGTTGTACTGTCGCTACCAAAGTAAAAAGCCGGCGAAGTGGTTCTACATTCCGTTCGTCTTTACCGCGATCCTCTGGGCGGTCTCCATCCACACGGTCACGGCCTTCCTCTACGTCGGGCTGGGCGGCCGCCCGTTCTGGAATGCCTCGATCGTCGGCCCGCGCTTCCTGGCATCCGCCTTCACCGCCGGGCCCGCCATCATCATCCTCGCGCTGCAGATCATCCGCCATTTCACCAACTATCGGATCACCGACAAGGCCCTGCTCACGCTGCGCAGCATCGTGCAGGTTTCGATGATCATCAATGTCTTCCTGCTCGTCTGCGAGGTGTTCAAGGAATTCTACTCCGGGACCACCCACGGTGCCTCGGCGAAATACCTCTTCTTCGGGCTGCACGGCCATCATGCGCTGGTCCCCTGGATCTGGACTGCCATCACCTTCAATCTCATCGCGATGGTCATTCTCCTGCTGCCGGTCAGCCGCGGCCTCAAGTACCTCAATGTCGCCTGCGGGCTCAGCATCGTGGGCATCTGGATTGAAAAGGGCATGGGCCTCGTCATCCCCGGCTTCATCCCCACGCCGCTCGGCGCCATCGTGGATTATGTCCCCTCGCTCAACGAGACCCTGGTTTGCCTCGGCATCTGGGCTTTCGGGCTGCTGTGCTACACCATCTTTCTGCGGATGTCCGTGCCCATCCTGCAGGGCCGGCTCTCGAAGGCCAACGAGGGACGGCCCGAAATCCAGGGCGACGAGCCGCTCGCCCCGTTGTCCGCCCACACGCCCCACTGACCGCCATGGCCCGACAACTCACCGCGGAAGACGCCCGGGAATCCCTCACCGCCCACGTGGCGGCGAAGGGAGCCGAGATTTGCGCGAAATATGGTCCAGGGTTGGGCTGGGGCGAACTGCAGCTCCTGCTGGCCGACCGGGCCTTCGTCCGTTATCCCTGCACGGTCAGCTTTGACGCCGGCCCGCTCCACCCCGGGGAATTTGCCCATCCGGTGCCAACCGGGGAAACTCCGGCTGATGGCTTCACGATGTTTGTGCACCCGCTTTTCATGGTGCAGCTCGATCAGGTTCCGGCCCTGGTGCTCTACCAGCTGGTCGCGCTCAACTACGGTGAGTTTGCGTCGAACGAGGAGGCGGAGACTTTTGGTGCGGCCGCCCTCGGGCTCGGCCGCGACGAGTACTACGACCGGGTCTGTGCCTTGTCGGACCAGCTGGGAGGCGGGGAGGAACTTGAGTCACTGCCGTCGCCGGGCGAATGTGGCGGCGGCGGCTGCAGCTGCGGCGGTTGAACCGCCCCGCGGGTGTCAGGGTGATCCGGTGGCTCCCGCCCCGGCCGCCCGCTGCCGCTTGCGCAGCCGGGTGAAGACCAGGGAGACGACCAGCATCACCGTGCCGAGGGCGAGGAAGGAGAGCACCCGATAGACCGGCCCGAAGCGGCTGGTGCCCACGATCACGATGTAGAGCGACGTGACCAGCAGGGTGGCATGGCCCATCCAGCGGAACTTCTGGTTTCGCACGATGAGGTTCATCGCGTAGTAAAACAGCGCGAGGCCGACCCAGGCGAGGCCGACGTACCGGCCCGGCACCAGGTGGTAAAGGGCGTAGGGAAACACGACGAACGCTCCCAGCAGGTAGGCGTTCCGCATCAGCTCGGTCTTCAACTCCAGCCGGTTGCGCTGCCAGTTGAGAATGCGGGCGCTGACGAGGGCCACGATCCCGAAGCCGATGCTGATGCCGGTCTCCCGCTCGGCCACAAAGATGTAGGCCAGGACGATGGACGCGTAGATCAGGAAGTTCGCCACGATGATGAACCGCGAGCGGAACCAGATGGCCGTGGCGACGACCACCACGCTTTGCACCGAGAGCCAGACAAAGACGGCGGGGGCGTTGGCGGCCTTGATGATGGCCAGGCTGAGGGCCATATAACCAGTCATCGCATAGACAAAGGTCGAGACCCGGCTGCGGTCCCGGACCCAGAACAGCACGGCAAGGGCGAGGAGCACCCCGGAGGCGGCCAGGTGGTAGGTCGTGAAGCCGGTCTTGAATGCGAGCAGGGTGTGTACCAGAAAAACACCGTAGCCGAGCGCACAGTTCAGCAAGGAGCCGGCGTTGGTGACCCCATCCTCCTCCGGGCGGTTCGGCCGCAGCAATGCGCCGGTGGCGAAAATCACGATGCTGAGAAAAAGGATGACCGGGGCCAGAGCCGGCGTGGTGACAAACTGAAGCGGCCGGCCGAGGAGCGGGTCATTTGCCGCCCAGAGCAGATAGGTGGTGTGGCTGAGAAGCACGCCGGCCAGGCCAAGGCCGGGCCAACGGCCCTGCAGGCTGCCGGAGACTGCCAGGGCGGCGAGCAACAGGATCGACCCCAAGGCAAAACCGGCGGAGCCGACGGCGATTGCACTCACATAGCCGGTCACCAGCGCCAGCCCCAGCAGCCAGACCGAATGACGCCGGTAGGCCAGGGTCAGGTTGATCGCCACCACCACCCCCAGCAAGGCTCCGCCCGTAATGCTGTCGGTTCCCAGCACGTGCTGCGTACCGAAGAAATACAACCGCAGGGTGGCAAAGTAGAACATGGCCATCGCCACTCCGCGCAAATGCCCCGCGACCATTTCAAACGAATTGCGCCACAGCGCGGCCAGGACGAGGAGTCCGCCGGCCAGCGCGTAGCCGATCAGGGACGGCACGACGGCCGGCAGGCTGGCAAAGGGGAGCGAAACCGTGAACCCGGCGCCCAGCGCAAGCACCACGATGCCGACCCGGGCGAACCAGTTCTGCCCGACTTCAAATTCCATTTCATCCTCGGCCGGCCGGGCCGGGGTCGCCGCCGGTATCCACCGGGCCACGGCCTCGGCCGGCGGCGCGTCGGCGGCCAAACCGAGTCGGGACTCGAGCTGAGTGACGCGCTGCTCCAGTTGCGCCAGGCGACGGACGGCATCGATCGGTGCGGTCTCGGGGTTCTGGTTCATCTGGAGGACGGGCCGGCGGGTGACAGCCGGCGCAAATGAGGAGTGAGATGGTCGCGGCGGGCTCTGGGGCTTGGGGTGGGATCCGGCGGCGCGCATGCTGAATCCGTCCCGAGTATCGCCCAATTCATCCCGCCCAGCCAACGCTCCCTTGGCCAAGACTCCGCGTATATTGGTGCGGTGCGGAGAACCGCCACGTGGCGCCCGGCGTTTAACGGTTGCCGGGGTCGCTGACCCCGGTGCCTTTTCTATCGACCAGATCCAGGGTCAGCGACCCCGGCTACATTCCGTCTATCCGGCTTGGTTTATCTCATTTGTATCTGGCACAAAAAAGCCGCGAACCCTTTGGTTCGCGGCTCGAAGATGAAGCGGTCTCCTGCTCAGAAAGCGTAGGCGAGCGACATGTAGGCCTGGGGGCCGTGGAAGTTTGTCCGCCCGCCGGTCGTGTCGTTCTGGCTGTCGTAATAGCCGACCTTCAGGTTACCGATCAGTCGGTTGGAAAACTTGTGTTTCAAGCCGGCCGTGACGGAAAATTCCTTGGCCACGACGCCATAGGGCATCGTCAGCACCGCCAGCTGGGAGTTGCCGTTGTCGGCCCGGTAGTAGGTCAATTGCAGCTGCAGGTCGTCCAGTTTGGTGAGGACGGCGCCGGTCAGGAGGCTGCCGGTGAAGTTGTTGTTGTTCGAGTTCTGCAGGACGCCATTGGTGCTGAACGCGACCGCCGTCGCGGTTGCCGGGGTCGTGCCGGCCCGGGGATAGATGGTGCTGATCACATTGAATACCAGGTTGGCATTGGCCTGGACATAGAGCTGTGCCGTCGGGGTCCAGTCCACGGTCTCGCTGAACGTGTAGTTCTTCGCGTCCATCGAGTCGTACTCCGGCGTGGTCGCCAGATAACCGGTCACCTGCGCCTTGCCCTTCTGGTAGACGAGCCGGCTGGTGGAGGTCACGGTGGCCAGGGGCTTGACGATGACGGAGAACTTCACGCCGGTGAATTGGGTGTCGAGTTGGTAGTTGTTGCCGACATCGATGCTGTAGCCGGTGGACCTGGTGGAATTATCCTTGTAGAAAAGATCCGCCCGGACGGTGAGGTAACTCGATTGGCGCCAGTTGGCGCCGACGTTATAGTAGGCGTGATCCTGCGAGGGATTGTTGTAGGCGAGGGCGCTGGCGGCCGGGGACGGGGTGCCATAGGGCGTCGCATAGTATTCGTCGCCGGTGGCCATGCTCTTCGAGCCGGAGGCATACAGAGAGACATTCGAGAAGCCCGTGTAGCCCAGATCGAGCACCGGCGTCCAGGAGGTTTCCTTGACGCGGGAATACTCCACTTGGGGCGTCTGGGTAACCGTCACGACCCCGGTGGTCGTGTTGACGGCCGCCGTCACGCTGGTGAGCGAGCCGTGGGCCTTCGTGTAATTGTCCTCGCCCCGCAGCGACACCTTGAGGCTTGAATTTGGGGTGGGCTTCGTATCCAGCGCGATGTTGCCGGTGTAGATCGTGGACTTGGCGTTGCCGAGCAGGTTCAGGTTGTTGTTCGTCGGCACGACGATCACCCCCACCTTGGTCGGGGTGCTCGTAAAGAGCGGACGGTCGCCACTGAAATCGTTGCTGATGTCTTGGAAGCTGAAACCCGCGAGCAGCTTGACCTTGTCCGTCAGGACCGTCTCGGTATTGATCCGGCCCATGAACGTCTTGGCCTTGGTGCCATCGACCTGGTCCTGGACGATCTGATTGTTCATGTTCGCGGAAGGTACCCGCACGGTGGCCGCCGGCGTCGGGAAGAGTTTAACTTCGCCGGGGAAGCGCGTGACGTACCGGGTGTCCAGATTGTCGACCTTGTCCTCGAGCAGCGTGACCTGCACGCTGGTCTTGCCGACCGTGTGATGCATGCTGGCCTCCAGGGCCTGGTGCCGTTCGTCGAGCTTGAGGTAGCTCGGGATGAATTTGCGGACCTGTGAGATGGGCGAGTTGTTGTTCGGCAGGCCCGTGAAATCGGAGTCACCCCAGATGGTGGAATCCTTCTTCCCCCGGCGCGTGTCATTGGTGTACTTGAGCGTGATGGCCGGCGCATTCGGCAGGGTCAATTTACCCTCGACCCAGAATGAACCGCGGTCGACGTGGAGGCCCTCGGGCGACATCGGCAGCCAGGTATTGCTCAACGGGAAAAAACCGCCGACGCCGTCGTAGTAGGTCCGGAAGGTCTTGTAACCCATTTCGAAGGACCCGACGTCGGTCTTGGCGAAGCTCAGTTTGCCCAGATAGTCGTCGGTGCCGGACATCGCCCGGCCGTCGAACGACAACGATTTGTTGTTCGCGAGATCCTTGCCGTAGTGGAAGTCCTCGATGCCGAGGGAGCCGCTCTTGGGTTGTTGGGTCACGCTCTGGAAGGCGGCCTTGTCGCCCGATAGCGAAGAAGCCTGGCCGGCGAGGGTGAGGTAGTTCTCGAAGATCGGGAACGCGTCGCTCTGGTTGGTGGGGGTGGCGGTGGGGTCGGCTTTGACCCCGACGGCACCCAGGACAAGGGCGAGCCCGGCCAGCACGCTGGCACTGCGGCGGAAATTAAGATAGATCGCTTGCATGATAGGGTTAGTTAGGGGTGATCAGCGACGGAAGTGGTTGTTGACGTTCGAGCCGTGCGGCGCCTCGTGGCAACCGGCGCTCCAGCAGGTACCCTGCATGAGGCGGGTATTGTGGTTCTCGGGCGTGGAGAGAATCGCGTTCGCATTGATCTGGCCGGCGTTGGGGATCGAGGGGGATTCCAAATGGCAGCGCAGGCAGAGGTTGGCGTCACGGGCGACCAGCATCTTCTGGTTGACCGAGCCGTGCGGCGAATGGCAGGAAATGCAGCCTTCCTTCAGGGCGGCGTGCTCGAAGACAAACGGACCCTTCTGCTGGGTGTGGCACTTGGTGCAGGTTTCGTTCTGGGCCTCCAGGTCGGCGCCAGTGCCGCGGATGGCATTGCCGGAGTGGACTTCATGGCAGTCGACGCAGGAGATCCGCCCCTCCAGCACCGGGTGGCTGTGCGGCAGGCTGAACTGGCCGCGCTTGTCGAGATGGCATTGGAAGCAGGTCTCGGGTGATTTGCGGGGGTTGACGATATTACCCTTGCCGCCGCCTGCCTTGACGTGGATGGAGCCGGGACCGTGACAGGCCTCGCAGCTGCTGTCATTGCCCTTGTCATCCTTTAGTCCCAGCTTGGCGTGGGACGCCGAGCCAAAATGCGAGGTCTGGTCGTCGTGGCATTGGGCGCACTCCTTGGAGCCGACGAACTTCGCGCCGGGCACGGAGGGAGGGGCGAGCACCGCACGATTGACGGTGACGCAGGAGATCAGGAGCAGGCCCCAGATGGCGACGCCTCCGAATATCAGGGTATTTTTGGTCCAGCGGGTCTTGGTGGTCATGGCGGTGAAATAGCGGGTTGGGCTTGGGGTGGTTTTTATAAAAGTCTCTGTGTCGGCATTAACATCCTATCGGATTCTCCGCGCAGAGACTCCGCATGGCTTGCCTAGCCCTGTGCAACTCTTGCTTAATCTGGCCAGGCGCCGACAGGCGCGAAAGCCGGAGAGCGCGGCGGGGCCTTGGGAGTATTCGGGCGCGCGGAACTCACGGTTCAGCGGCATTTCGTGGCGTGAGCCTGGGCCACGACATCGCCACCCGGGGCCTGAGCCGGCCCCCTGGGCGGCGCAGGCTCGCCAAGAATTGCCCCGGTTTCGTCAAGGGATGCGAAGACGTTTCGGCGTCCCGGACTTATGTTTGGGGTGAGGAATCTCCTTTGCCCATGTCCACCCGACCGTTTCCGTCCATCATCCCGTTTCCGCCCCGTCCCACCGGGCCGCGGTGGGGCTGGCTGGTCGGCGCCGCGCTCATCGGCCTGGGTGCCGGCCTCCTGCGCGGGGCCGAGGGGGCTGCCGCCGCCCCGGACAAACCGGCGCCCAATTCCACCGCCAGCTGCCTCGAGTGCCACAGCGACCCGGCCCTGTCACTCAAGCGGGCCGGCCGCAAGCTGTCGCTCTTCGTCGATGAGAAAATCACGGCGAAATCCGCGCATGGCTCGCTCGATTGCACCGATTGCCATGAGGGCTTCGATGGCGACAGCTCGCCGCACTTGAAGCCGATGAAGGCCGTCGACTGCGCCTCATGCCACGAGAAGACGGCCAAAAAACACGCCTTTCATCCCCGTCTGGCCCGGCAACCCGTGCCGGCCGGTGAGGACACGGCCTGCGTCACCTGCCACGGCAAACACGACGTCGCGGCGGTGAAGAGCGCGGCCTTTCCCTTCAACGACGGCCCGCAGGCCGCGGCCTGCGGCCAGTGCCACGAGGCGGCGCGGGATCATTTTGCGGCCTCGGCCCACGGCCGGGCCTTTGCCGCCAAGGAGGCGAACGCACCCGAGTGCCTGACCTGTCACCGGCAGCCCGTGGTGGCGACCGCCCCGGCCCAGCTGACCCTCGCGCAGAAACTCGCGCAGACCAAGCAGTGCGAGTCGTGCCACGTGGGCCAGGACAGTGTCGCCGGCCATGCGGTGCGCGGGTTGAAGTTCGTCGGTTCGTTTGACCAAAGCGTGCACGGGGCCGCGCTGCTCGCCGGCAAGGTGGCGGCGGCCAACTGTGTCGACTGCCACGGGGCGCACGAGATGAACCGGGCGATGATCGGGAGCGCGCGGACCAACAAGCTGCACGTCGCGGAAACCTGCGCGAAGTGTCACGCCAAGGTTGCCGCCGCGTTCGACACCAGCGTCCACGCCGGCGCCCTGCGCAAGGGCAACGCCGACTCGGCCACGTGCACCGACTGCCACGGCGAGCACGACATCCGCGGCCACAAGGACGCCACTTCGCCCGTGTACGCCAGCAATGTCTCCCGGCAGGTCTGCGCCACGTGCCATGCCTCGCTGAAGCTGACCCGGAAATACGGGCTGGCCTCGCACACGTTCCAGACCTTTGAGGACAGTTACCACGGGCTCGCGGACCGCGGCGGCGCGGTCGCGGTCGTGAATTGCGCCAGCTGCCACAGCGCGCACGCGATCAAGTCGCAGACCGACCCGACCTCCACGGTCAACCAGGCCAACCTCGTCCAGACCTGCGGCCAGTGCCACCCCGGGGCCAACCAGCGGTTTGCGGTCGGCAAGGTGCACGTCAGCCCCGAAACCGCCGGCGGCGGGGACGGCAGCAGCCCGATCCTGTACCTGATCTCGAGCATCTATGTGCTGGTGATCATCGTCGTGGCCGGCGGCATGGTCGTGCACAACGCCCTGGACCTGCTGAAGAAGATCCGCCGGAAGCTCGCGATCCAGCAGGGACTGATCGAGCCCGCGCACGTGGCGCACCGGCTGTATCTCCGGATGACGCTCCATGAGCGGCTGCAGCACGGGGTGCTCGTGCTCAGCTTCACGCTCCTGGTCGTGACCGGCTTTATGCTGCGCTTTCCCGAGGCGTGGTGGGTGGTGGCGATCCGCAATCTCAGCGTCCGGGCCTTCGAGTGGCGGAGCCTGAGCCACCGCCTCGCGGGGGTCGTGCTGGTGGCGTCGGGGCTGTGGCATTTTTCCTACCTCGCCTTCACCCAACCGGGCCGGGCCCTGTTTCGCGACCTGCTGCCGCGCTGGCGCGACGTCACCGATCCGCTGGCGGTGATGAAATACAACCTGGGCTTCGCGCCGACCAAGCCGGCGTTCCCCCGCTTCAGCTACATCGAGAAGGCCGAGTACTGGGCCATGATGTGGGGCTCGATCCTGATGGGCCTGACCGGGGCGATCCTGTGGTTCGACAACACCTCGCTCGGGTTGTTTACCAAGCTCGGCTTCGACATCTCGCGGACGATCCACTTCTACGAGGCCATCCTCGCGACGCTCGCGATCATCGTCTGGCATTTCTACTTCGTGATCTTCAACCCGGACATCTACCCCATGAACCTGGCGTGGCTGACCGGCCGCATGTCCGAGGAGGAAATGCTGGAGGAGCATCCGCTCGAGCTGGCGCGCCAGAAGGCGGCGGAGGCTGCGCGGGCAACCGGATTGAAGGTCGATCCGGCCGCGCCGCCCTCAAGCCCGGGCGACCGAACCCAGCCAAACCATGGACCCTGAGACTGGATCATCCGCCCCCAACGCTGGCGATGGCATCGGGGCCCTGGCGCCCTGCGGCCCGGAGTGCCGTTACGCCCGCCGCCTGCCGGATCCGGGGTCGGACTATATCTGGTGCCGGCGGCTGGGCGCCGTGCGACTCACGGGGCCCGGCGCGACCGACTGCCGGTGGTTCGACCCGGGGGCGGGATCGCCGGGCAAGCAGCCGGCAGCCGGCGGGAGACAGTGAATAAATTCTGTTTCACCACAGAGACACAGAGGCACGGAGAGCAGGCCGTCCTTGGGCGGAGATTGTTCAATTCTCATCGTTCAATGATCAGCGTTCATTGTTCGAACCAATGCACGCTGACCGGTGGACGATTCCGGTAGCCGACCTCTCCGGCTTCGTGAACCTTCGCGCCCTTCGTGGTTAAAAGTCCGGCTCCGGCTCCGCTTACTTCTGGATCCCGCCGTTGTGGCAATCCGAGCAGGTCAGGTCGGGGTCGAGGTCGCCGCCGGGGTGCTTGAATTCCATGCCCTTCGCGTTGAGGAGCTCGAACTCGGCGCCCTTGCCCTGGGCGAGAATGGTATGGCACGAGTTGCAATCGCTCGCGCTCACGGCCTGGCCCTTGTCCGTCTTGTGCTTGTCGTCGTGGCAGCGGAAGCAGCCGGGCCAGTCCTTGTGGCCGATATTGCTCGGGTAGACGCGCCAGTCGGCCTTGCGCTCGGGGAAGATGGTGGTGGCGAAGATGTGCTGGACCTCGGTGATCGCGGACGAAAGTTCAGGGGCGCCGGCGTACTTGGCGCTGAGGTACTCCGCGATCTTGGCGGGGGCGGCTTCTGCTGTCTCAATCCCTGGCTGCAGCAGGGCCTTGACGGCCTCGCGCTTGAGGTTCGGCAGGTTGCGGCTCAGGGCGCCGGAGTTGAGGGATTTCTCGACGGCATCGTTGGCGGTCGGGAAGACGTGGGCCGGGCGGTTGTGGCAGTCCATGCAGTCCATCGTGCGGATCTTGTCCGCCGGCGGCTCGCCAATGAATTTTTCCGTGCGGTAGACGCGGGAGGTGCCGGCCGGCAGGCTGGTGACGCGCATCCAGGGGATGTCCTGGCGCTTCTCATCGGTGGCGTAGTACTCGACCTTCTCGTTGCGGTTGACGTGCCAGTGGATGCCGCCGGTCTGGCCGCCGGGGCCCGCGGTGTTCACGTGCATGAGCAGGCGCACGCTGAACGGGGTGTTGGCCTTGTCGGTCAGGGTGTGGTCGTAGCTGATGTCGATGTTGCCGTGGAATTTCTCGGGCCAGTGGCACTTCTCGCAGATGTCCTGGGCCGGGCGCAGCTGCTTGAGCGGCGTGCCGATGGGCCGGCTGTAGTTGTCGAGGGTGTAGGCGATCAGCTGGTGGGTGCCGTTGATCTTGGCCTTGATGAACCACTCCGCGCCGGAGCCGATGTGGCACTCTACGCAGTCGACGCGCGCGTGCGCGCCGCGCTGGTAGGCGACAAACTCGGGATTCATCGCCCGGTGGCAGACCTCGCCGCAGAACTGCACCGATTCCGAGTAGTGGTAGGTCTCATAGCTGCCGAAGGCGCTGAGCATGATGAAGCCGAGGGCGCCGAGACCAAACAACACCAGGTAGCGGCGCTGCGTGGCATTGGAAAAATCCAGCCGCCATTTGTCGGGGGCGGTCGTGGCATGCTTGATCGCCCAGCGGCGCTGGGCCCAGGCGCCGAAAAACACCATCACCAGGCCCACGATCAGGAAGCCCGGGGCGACGATATAGGTGAAGATGCCGAGGTAGGGATTCTTGTCCCCCTGCGTGAAATCCATCCAGACCAGCAGGGCGAACGAGAACAGCGCCCCCATCGCAACCACGCCGCCGATGGCGCTGATCCAATTGTTGAAATGCGACTTCGGCGTGGCCGCCGTCGCGGGAGGGACCGGGGTGTTCTCAGGCATGTTCGAGCGGGTGGGCGGGAGGAGGAAGGCCCCGGCACGTCAACGGCCCACGCCCCTGCGGGTCGTGCCGGTTGGCGTGGGTTGGGCGGAGGCGGGCGTCAGGCTTTGAACTTACGGACGTAGGCGGCCAGATCCTTGATCTCGTCCGCGGATAGTTCGGCCTTGTAGGCCTTCATCTTCTCTTTGCCGGCCTTGTCGGTGACACCGTCGCTGATGGTTTTGAAAATGTCTTCGTCCTTCATCTCGGCCTGCACCTTGGCGTCGGTGTAGTCCTTGAGCTGAAGTTTCTTGCCGACCTTGGTCAGGCCCTTGCCGTCGGCGCCGTGGCACTTGGTGCAGAGGTTTTCCCAATTTTCCGAGACGGGAGCCGCGAAACCGAGGGCGGCGCCAAAAAACAGAACGAGACTGGCTGTGGTGATTTTAGTGCTGAGTTTCATGGTGGAGTGGATTGAGGGGGGAGGGCAGCGGTAGCGTAACCGCCGCATGCTTTTAAGTCACGCGCAGTCTACCATAACATCAGCCGGGCAGGCTGCGCATTGCTTGCGCAGGTTCGCGCAACCCTTGCGGTAGGTGGGGAACGCACCGGGACAACGGGAGACGGTCTTTTGCTATCTAGACCGGCGGCACGGTGCTTGGCTGTTTTCATGATTGGTAGGGGCGCAGACTTGCTGCGCCCTTCGCGCGCGGCAACACGATCAAGGGCGCAGCAAGTCTGCGCCCCCACCAGCGAGACGCGCATTTATTGCCGTTCCCGCAAGGTTTGGGTAATCCTGCGCAAGATATGCGCAGCAGCTTTCGCCGGCTTCAGCCATGATGGCACTGTTCCACTGCAAGACCTTATTCGCTCCTCCGACGCTCACTGGGTTGCCACGACCCGACTTTTCCCATCACCTTCCCCCTTATGACGCCCCGCCTGCTCCGCGCGCTGCTGCTCTCGCTCCCTCTGCTGCTCGCGGCCTGCCGTGACGCCAAGGTCGCGACCTACCGGATCCCCAAGGAAACCGAAGCGCCCACGACCGCCGCGACGCCCCCCGCCGGCGCTGATGCCGCCAAGCCGGCCATGGTCTTTGCCAAGGCCGGGGCCGCGCTTGAATGGACCGCGCCCGCCGAATGGAAACCCAAGGCCAAGTCCTCGATGCGCAAGGGCAGCTACACCATCGGCGAAGACGAGAAGGGCGCCGACATGGCGATCACCGCCTTCCCGGGCAACGTCGGCGGCGACCTGGCCAACGTCAACCGCTGGCGCAGCCAGCTGGACCTCCCGCCCATCGCCGAGAGCGAACTCGCGGCGGCCTTGACTCCCTTGGAAGCCAACGGACTGAAAATGCAGGTCGTCGACCTCGCCGGCGGCACGCCGCAGAAACCGCAGCGCATGCTCGGTGCCATCGTCCCGTTTGATGGCGCCACCTGGTTCTTCAAGCTCACCGGCCCGGACGCCCTCGTGGCGAAGGGAAAGTCCTCCTACCTCGAGTTCCTGCAGACGGTGAAGCCGTCCGCCGGCGCGTCCGCCGGGCCCGCGGCTCCGGTGACGTTCACCCCGCCGGTTCCCGCCATGAGTGACATTCCCGTGACCAAGGCCGACGGCCCCGAGCTCAAGTGGGTGGCGCCGCCGCAATGGCAGAGCAAGCCCGCCTCCGGCATGCGCAAGGCGACCTATGCCGTCACCGGCGACGACGGCACGTCCGCCGAGCTCGCCGTGACCGCGTTCCCTGGTTCGGTCGGGGGCGAACTCGCCAACGTCAACCGCTGGCGCGGCCAGCTGCAACTGCCGCCGATTGCCGAGGCGGAGCTCGCCGGCGCGATCACGCGCCAGACGGTCAACGGCCTGGCGGTCACGCTGGTGGACATCACCGGCGGCCCCGCCGGCCAGCCCGTGCGGCTGCTCGGGGCCATCGTGCCGAGCAACGGCGCCAATTGGTTTTTCAAGTTCACCGGCCCGGCGGCCCTGGTGGCGAAGGAACAGGCTTCCTTCCTCGCCCTCGTGCAAACCCTCCAAGCGCCCTGATCACCATGGCCAACTTACTCCGCGACGCCCGCGACCTGATCGTCTCGCTCAAGCTGACGGTCGCACTGATCCTGTTTTCCATCATCCTGATTCTGGTCGCGACGCTCGACCAGGTGAACCTCGGCATCTGGGTGGTGCAGCAAAAGTACTTCAACACCTTCGTGGTGTACTGGAAGACGGGCAACATGTCCCTCGCGATCTTCCCGGGCGGCTACACGATCGGCGGGCTCCTCCTGGTCAACCTCCTCGCGGCGCATTTCTACCGCTTCAAGCTCACCTGGCGGAAGCTCGGCATCTGGTTCGTTCACGCCGGCCTCATCCTCCTGCTGGTCGGCCAGCTCATGACCGGCCTCATGCAGGACGAGTACCAGCTGCGCCTCGACCAGGGGCAGACGAAGAATTTCTCCGAGAGCTACCGCAACGTGGAGCTGGCGATCACCGACACGACCGACCCGCAGTTCGACGACGTCGTCGCCATTCCCGAGGGTTCGCTCGTGCGGAAGGAGACGGTCCAGCACCCCAAGCTGCCGTTCCGGGTCGCGGTGAAAAATTACCTGCCCAACGCCTCCCTGCAGATGGCGCCGGCCGCGGCCGCCGCGGTGCCGACCGCCGCCACCCAGGGCGTCGGCCCGCAGATCCTGGCCACGGCCCAGCCGCTCACCTACAAGCAGGATGAGCGCAATATTCCCGCCGCCTACGTCGAGCTGACCGGCCCGGACGGCGTGATCGGCACGTGGCTCGTGTCGCCCTTCCTCGACGACCCGCAGCGCTTCACCTTCGGCGGCCACACCTGGAAAATTGCCCTGCGCTTCGCGCGCCACTACCAGCCGTACTCGCTTACGCTGCTCAAATTCAGCCACGACCGCTACGCCGGCACCGACATTCCGAAGAATTTTTCCAGCCGCCTCCGCCTGACGACCCCCGATGGCAAGGACGACCGCGACGTGCTGATCTACATGAACAACCCGCTGCGCTATGCCGGGCTCACGTTCTACCAGGCGGGCTTTCAGAACAACGACATGACCACGGTGCTGCAGGTCGTCCGCAACCCGAGCTGGCTCATCCCGTACATCGCCTGCGGCGTGATGACCCTCGGCCTGGTCCTGCAATTCGGGATGCATCTGGTCGGCTTCATCGGCAAACGCCGTCATCTTGCGGCTCCCAGCCCGCAGTCTACCCAACGACAGGGGCCGTCAGGGAGTACGCCAACAAAGTCGGCGGCGGGCGCCCGCTGGACGGCCGCGGGAATAGTGCCTTGGGCGATTTTTGTCTGCACGGCCGTGGCCGTGGCCGTCTCCTTGTTTCCCCCTCAGCCCAAGAGTGATTTCGACCTGGCCGGATTCGGCCGGTTGCCGACGCTCGTCAACGGCCGGATCAAGCCGCTCGACACAGTCGCCCGCACCACGCTGCTGGTGCTGCAGGGCCGCCAGCGCATCACTGCGCCCGACGGGCGAACGATCAGCCCGGCCGAGTGGCTGCTGGACGTACTCTATCATCCCGAGCTCGCGAATTCCTACCAGGTGTTCGAGATTGTGCACCCGGATGTGCTGACGCTCTTCAACCTCACGCCGGAGGACGGGGCGGGGAAGAAGCGGTTCAGCTTTGCCCAGCTCGTCAAGGGCATCCCCGAACTGGACCGGCAGTCCAAGCTCGCCGACGAGGTTGAATCGGCGCTGCGCAATTCCTTTCAGCGGGCCGTGATCCAGTTGCGCGACAATGTCGTGCTCTACGAGAGCTTGGGGGACAGCCTCATCGCCCCCGGCGTGGACGATTATCTGGGCCTGCTGTCCCACTTCAACGAGACGGTGCCGGCCGGACTGGCGGCTGTGAAGGCCCGGCAGGCCGGCCAGCCATTCGACGCGGTCGCCGCCAAGGCCCTGCTCGATTTGAGCAACACTTTTTCCAGCCTCGAGACCTTGGGTTATCTCCGGCCGATCCCCCCGGAGACGGGCAAGACGGACGCCAGAGGCTGGATGAATGCCGGAGCCGCCTTGCGGGCCAGCATGGATCGCGGACGTCTCGATGCGGGTACGGCAACTTTCGTCGGCCTCGGCCTCGCGTGGCGGGACAACCAGCCGGCGGCCTTCAATGCGCTCATCCATGACTACCGCGCCGGGCTCGAGCGCGAGATCCCCGCCTTCCTGTCGAAAGTCGACCTTGAGGCGCGCTTCAATGCCGCGCAGCCGTTCTACACGAGCATGATGATCTACGTGGTGGCGTTCCTGCTCGCGGTCTTTTCCTGGCTCAAGTGGCCCGAGGTACTCGGGCGCTCCGCGCTCTGGCTCATCGCCCTCGCGTGGGTGTTGGCGACAGCCGGCATCGCGACGCGCATGTGGCTCGAAGGCCGGCCGCCGGTCACGAACCTCTACTCCTCCGCGCTCTTCATCGGCTGGGCCGCGGTGGCGCTCTGCCTCGTGCTGGAGGTGACGTACAAGAATGCCATCGGGAGCGTGGCGGCGGGCCTGATCGGTTTCGCCACGCTGCTCATTGCGCACCACCTGGCGCTCGGCGGCGACACGCTCGAGATGATGCGGGCCGTGCTCGACTCAAACTTCTGGCTGGCGACCCACGTCGTCACCGTGACACTCGGCTACTCGGCCACGTTCCTCGCGGGCTTTCTCGCGCTGATCTACGTGGTGCGGGGCGTGTTCACGAAATCGTTGGATGCCGCGACCGCCGACTCGCTCAACCGGATGGTGTACGGGGTGGTCTGCTTCGCGACGGTCCTCAGCTTTGTCGGGACCGTGCTCGGCGGCATCTGGGCCGACCAGTCCTGGGGCCGCTTCTGGGGCTGGGACCCGAAGGAGAACGGTGCGCTGATCATCGTTTTGTGGAACGCCCTCATTTTGCACGCGCGCTGGGGTGGCATGGTGAAGGCCCGGGGTCTGATGGCCCTGGCGATCTTCGGCAACATCGTCACGGCGTGGAGCTGGTTTGGCGTCAACATGCTTGGCGTCGGCCTGCACAGCTACGGTTTCATTGACGCCGCCTTCTGGTGGCTCCTGATCTTCGTCGCCAGCCAGCTCGCCTTCATCGTCGTCACGAGCCTCCCGCTGGCCCAGTGGCGCAGCTTCAAGCCCGCCGCCTGATCCGGCCGGGGCCGGGGTCGCGCCGATCAGGGTGTTGCTAAAAGGGGCAAGCAGGGAGAAGGTGGTGCAAGAATCGCACGCAGCTCCCAAACGTTCTGATTTTACCACGGATGAACACGGATACTGACGCCAGAACGGAGACTGGAAAACCTCGTGCCGGATACGGTGTTAGAATAATTTCGCGGCAGCAAATGCCTGGCTGGTGCCTCTGAAATATCGGTAATCATCCGTGCAATCCGTGGTCAAACCTCCGGGGTCTGGTCTCGCCTATTTATCTTATGAAAACCATCGTCACTTTCTCCACGGTCGAAGAGGCCTACAATCTCCGCGCGTTTCTGGAAAACAACGAAGTCACGGCCTACGTGCGCGACGAGAACATGGCCGCCTCCTACTCGATGGCGATCGGCGGCGTTAAGGTGGACGTCGAGGATGAGGATTTCGACCGGGCCTCGGCGTTATATGCGGGTGTTACCGGCGGTACAGACGACAACACGAAGTCGGAAGATGAAACCACTAATCCACCCTAACGGCTCACTAAGATCAGAGTTAGTGACCCCTTAGTGAAAATTAGTGGTTAAGCATCCGAGTCTGGTCGGTTAGGAAGTAGAATCAATCCGTGTTCATCCGTGTGATCCGTGGTCAAACAGTCCGCTCTCATCTTTGCCTTGCCGCACCTGCCCGGTCTCGCATTGCTCGGGGCATGACGACTGAATCGACCGGGCCGGTTTTCTTTCCCATGCCGTCGACCGGCGGCGCGCCGCTGCCGTTCTCCGAGGCGGTGCAGGTCGGCGGGACCCTCTATGTTTCCGGGCAGATCGGGAATCTCCCCGGCACCCTGACGCTGCCGCCGGGCGGCATCATCCCCGAATCGCGGCAGGCCATCGCGAACCTGCAGGCGGTCGTGGAGCGTCACGGCAGCTCCCTCCGCCACGTCGTCAAGTGCACGATCTTCCTCGCGGACATCAAGGACTGGCCGGCCTTCAACGAGATCTACCGCGAATTCTTCCAAGGCAATCTGCCGGCGCGCAGCGCGCTGGCTGCGAGCGGACTCGCGCTCGGGGCGCGGGTCGAACTCGAGTGCATCGCGT
This sequence comes from uncultured Verrucomicrobiota bacterium, assembly GCA_903898675.1. Lineage (GTDB taxonomy): Bacteria > Verrucomicrobiota > Verrucomicrobiia > Opitutales > Opitutaceae > Lacunisphaera. Next base: position 16,169 of record CAIUGM010000019.1, on the reverse strand, counting down.
ACGTGCCGCCGCGGCAGTGAATCAACCCCGATCCCTCATTCCATGTTCACTCCCGCCAACGATTCCGGTTACCGCGAGGTTCTGCCGGGTGTCCGCCTGAAAACCCTGGCCCACGGCGCCAAGACCCACTTCACCGAGTTCCATCTCGAGAAGGGCCGGGTGCTGCCGCAACACGCCCATCCACACGAGCAAACGGGCTACCTGATCAGCGGCGGTCTCCGCTTCACGATCGGCACCGAGACCTTCGACGCCAAGCCCGGGGACTGCTGGTGTGTCCCGGGCGGAGTGGAGCATGGCGCGGTGGTACTCGAGGACACGGTGGCGATTGAGGTGTTTTCGCCGGTGCGGGAAGATTATCTCGCGGCCGCGGATGGCGGATAGAGGTTAACCACCAATCCACACTAACGGCTCACTAAGCCGGACTCATGCGGTTTAACCACGAATTACACGAATTGACACGAATGGTTCAGAAACGGGGACAGGTAGAGGCAGTATTCCAGATACAGGTGTTACTACTTCTTGATCTGTCTGGGTTTTATTCCGACCGCCACAATTCGCGAAGAATTCGTGTTATTCGTGGTCAACGCAGAATGAATTATTCCGGCAAAGATCGGAATTGGCGTCCAATTAGCGGAAATTAGCGGTTCAAAAATCCGGTTCGTCTCTGCGTCTCCGTGCCTCTGTGGTAAAAATTCGGCGGCCTCACACTGTCCGCGAGTGCCGCTTCGTTTCGGGCGCGTAGTAGGCGTCGAAGCACACGGCGATGTTGCGCAGGAAAAGCCGGCCGAGGTCTGTCACCTGCAACCCATCCGGAGTGAGCCGCACCAGGCCGTCGTCCGCCAGGGGCTGCAGGCGGGCGAGTTCGGTCGCGTACTTTGCCGTGAAATCGCAGGCGAATTCCCGCGACAGCTGGGCGTAGTCGAGCCGCAGGTGGCACATCACGCGCATGATGATCTCGCGGCGGTGCGTGTCCTCGGTCGAGAGCTCCACGCCGCGGCTGGCGGGCAGTTCACCGCGGTCGAGGGCGGCGTAGTACGGCTCGAGTGTCTTGTGGTTCTGCCGGTAGCTGTTCGGTGTCTGGGAAATCGCCGAGATGCCGAGGGCGAGGATCTCCGCGCCGGCCTTCGTGCTGTAGCCCTGGAAGTTCCGCTGGAGCGTGCGTGCCGCCTGGGCGACGGCGAGTTCGTCGGTCTCGCGGGCGAAGTGGTCCATGCCGATGTAGACGTAACCGCGGCTCGTGAGGGTCTCGGTGATGAGCTTGAGCATCGCGAGCTTGGTCTCCGGCGTGGGCAGGGCGGCCTCCCGCTCGAGTAGCTTCTGCGCGGGCTTCATCCACGGCACATGCGCGTAGCTGAACACCGCCAGCCGGTCGGGGTTGATCTCGAGCACCTGCTTCAAGGTGTCGGTGAAGCTCTCGACCGTCTGGTAGGGCAGGCCGTAGATGAGGTCGATGTTGATGGACGTGAAACCCTCCTCACGCAGCCAGGCGATGGCCTGCTCGGTCATGGCGCGCGGCTGGATGCGGTGCACGGCCAGCTGCACGGCGGGATTGAAGTCCTGCACGCCCAGCGAGGCGCGGGTGAAGCCGCTCTGGCGCAGGGCGACGACCTGTTCGCGCGACAGCCGGCGGGGATCGATCTCGACGCTCAGCTCGGCGTCCGGGGCGAGCTTGAAATATTTCCGCGTGATCGCGTTCAGGCGGGCGAGCTGCGGGGCCTGGAAGAAAGTCGGGGTGCCGCCGCCGTAGTGGAGCTGCACCACCTGGCGGTCCGGGTGGACGCGGGGCGCGAGCAGGGCGACTTCCTTCTCGAGGTAGTCGAGGTAGGCGTCGGGCGTGCGGTGGTTGAGGGTGATGACGGTCGTGCAGCCGCAGAACCAGCAGAGGGTCTCGCAGAACGGCAGGTGGTAGTAGAGCGAAAGCGGCACCGAGGCATCGCGGTTCGACCGGTCGAGGTGCGCCAGCAGCGGCGCGGCCGAGGGGAAGTCCTTGAACTCCACCGCCGTGGGGTAGGAGGTGTAGCGGGGGGCGGAGATATCGTATTTCCGGACGAGGTCTAAATCGACAGTGATCAAGGGTGGTGGAGGTTGCCGTCAGGTTAGCAGGCGGCCCGGCCGGCGGCAACGCCGGCGTTGCTGCAGGCTGTGCATATCTTGCGGTGGCCGGGGCGCGGCTGATCGATCGCGGCCTTCCGGCCGGGAAAAAACGCCCGGAAGCGCGCGGTTTGGCCCGGTCCCTTCGCGTCAGCCGGCGCCCGGCTGACGCGAAAAAAGGAACTGCAAGATACGAACACATTTTGCCAACAGACGCGCATCGGCCCGTCCGGATTTCAGGTATTGTGCGCTCATCCAAAACTCCCGCTCACTGCTTCGAGCGTTTGCCACTCCCCACCTCCGATGATCAGCCTCCAAGAAACCCTGACCGATGCCGGCAGCCCCATGACCAGTCCGCTGGATCTGGCGCGCGACCGGGTCCTGGTGCTCGGCTTCGGCTACCTCGTGATGGGCGATGCCGGCGTGGGGATCCACATCCTGCGCCAACTCGAGGACGAGATGCCGGTGCAAGGGGTGCGGTTGCTCGGGATCGGGACGGGCGGGGCCTGCCTGCCGTCGGAGATCGAGAGCGCGAGCGACATTGTCCTGATTCGGGCGGCCCGGAACGGCGAGCCCGCCGGGACCATTACTTTCCTTCAGCTTGGGGTATTCGGCGAACTTCCGCGTGGGTTGGGCGTCGATGACTTCGGGTTGAAGGATCTTTTTTCAACGCTGGCCCGCATGAACCCGCCGCCGCGGTTCCACCAGTATGCGGTCGCCGTGGAAGCTATGCAGCCCATGAGCATGGAGCTGTCCCCGGCCGTGGCGGCCGCCGTGCCCGAGGTCGTGCAGACGGTCTACGCCCTGGCCACCCGCCTCGCCGCCGCGGCCTGAGTCGCACGGCTCAAGGTGGAGGGCCCGTCTCCGGACGGGCCGGGTTCGTCTACTGGCTGCCACGCTTCCGCTTTCGCCCCAAGCGCGGCGACGAAACCCTGCAGGGTTTCCCGTTCGGCAAAATAATCTGCTGAACCGCGCCAGTGGGCGCGCCCACCGGGTAAGGCAGGCCGGGGCTGGGTAATAATCGCGCAAGGGTGAGCCCAGCCGCGGGGCGGGTGGGTGAAGCCGGACGCGATGCCCGCAGTCGGGGAGTGTCCTGGGTGGGCTGACGCGACTGGCGCGGCAGCAGAAAGTGAGGAGCGCAAGGAACGGGAAAGTGCGGCCGCCGCATCCGGGCCGGGGCGGCCGCGGCTACCTTACGCCCGGGGGCCGCGCCGGGCCGGGCGAATCTTGGCGTAGTTGCCGCAGAATTTGTCGCGCACTTTTTGCGCATCGCTTGGCCACTGCTGCGCATAAATTGGCGCACCGGCCGTGTTCGCTTGCGCGGTCCCGGCGCGGGGCGTAACCCGGTGGACATGCCCGTCCCCGATGCCACCCGCCACAAGCGCACGCTGGTCGATCAGCTCCGTCGTTCGCAGATCTACCGCGACTACGAGAAGGCGTTCCGCGAAACGACCGGGCTGCCGCTGAACCTGCGGGCGATGGAGACCTTCGACCTGCCGCACCGCGGGGACCCGAACGAAAATCCCTTTTGCGCGCTCATGGCCGGCACCAACCACTCCTGCTCCGCGTGCCTGCAGATGCAGAAGAAGGTGGAGGAAGCCTGCGGGCTCGAGGCGAAGACCCTCAAGTGCTTTGCCGGGCTGTGCGACTCGGCGGTCCCGGTGCGCGTCGGGGAAAACCTCGTCGCCTTCCTCCAGACGGGCCAGATCCTGCTGCACCAGCCCAACGCCACCCAGCTCGCAAAGGTCACCCGCGCCCTGCTCAAGTTCGGCGTGGAGACCGACCTCAAGAAATACGAGGAGGCCTTCTACCAGAGCCGCGTCGTCTCGCAGAAGCAGTACAAGTCGATCCTCCGCCTGCTGACGATTTTCGCGCAGCATCTTTCCTCCCTCAGCAACCAGCTGGTCGTGCGCGAGGAGGCGCAGGAGGCGCCGGCCATCAGCCGCGCCCGCGCCTTCATCACCGAGCACCATGCCGACGAGCTGTCGCTGACCAGCGTGGCGCGCGCGGTCAACATGAGCGCGTTCTATTTCTGCAAGAGCTTCCGCAAGGCGACGGGCCTGACCTTTACCGACTACGTGGCGCGGGTGCGCGTGGAGAAGGTCAAGAACCTGCTGCTGAACCCGAACAAGCGCGTGAGCGAGGCCGCGTACGAGGCCGGCTTCCAGTCGCTGTCGCAGTTCAACCGTGTCTTCCGCCGCGTGGCCGGCGAGCCGCCCTCCGCCTACCGCGAGAAACTCCAGCAGGCCGCGCCGGCCTAGCGCGGCCGGAATCGCTCATCGGTCAGCGTTCATTGTTCGATGTTCATCGGGTCGGAAAATGATCCGGGAACATTGGCCGATGGACATTGAGCAATCAGTGCTGTCTGGCCCGACTCGGTGTCTCCGGGCCTCGGTGGTGAAAACTATCTGACGCGTAGTAGGGGCGCAGTCTCGCTGCGCCCTCGCCCATGATGCCGTGCACGAGGCGCAGCAAGTCTGCGCCCCTACGAATAGACCCGCGCCTACGCGTGCGCGGGCTGGCGGGCGACGACGGCGGCGTTGACCACGGCGGAGCGAAACTGGCAGATCGCGCAGAACGACTCGATCTCGCGGCGCGCGATGTGATCGAAAACCTGGTCGAGACATTCCATGGCCACATCCCGCTGGTGGACCAGGTGCTCGTGGCTGGCGGACTCGACCACGATGAGGGCCTCGCGCAGGGCCTGCCGGCCGGAAGAGAAATAGGCCAGCAGGGGATTGCGGCCGCACGGGCACAGGGGCTCATGGGCCCGGGGCGGATGGCGGCGCGGCGACCAGACATGGAGGTCGCGGAAAATTTCGTCGAGGGTCGTGTCCAGCAGGTGGACCAACGTGTCCGGATTGGCCAGGGGTGAGTTGATCCGCTCGATGCGCAGCAGGTTTTCCCAGTTGGCGCGAATGCCCGGGCGCAGGGCTTCGAGTGCCAGCAAGAGTTCAGTTTGCACGGGGACAGTATTCCACGAAAGGCCGCCTGCCGCTCAGCACCTTTTGCCAATAGTTGACTGTCGTTTGGTGCGCATGGCTTGCGTTCCGGCGCTCAGGCCATGGCCGGGCGGATCGTCCGCAGGTCGCGCTCGAGTTCCGCGCGGAAATCGGGGTGCGCGATCGAGATGAGGGCGGCGGCGCGCTCGCGCAGCGTCTGGCCGTGCAGGTTGACCGCGCCGTACTCCGTCACCACCCAGTGCACATGGCCGCGGGTCGTGACGACGCCCGCGCCGGCCGCCAGCTGGAGGCAGATCCGCGAGATGCGCCCGCTCGACGCGGTGGAGGGCAGGGCGATGATCGGCTTGCCGCCCGGGGACAGCGCGGCGCCGCGGATGAAATCCATCTGGCCTCCGATCCCGGAATAGATCCGGTGGCCGATCGAGTCGGCGCAGACCTGGCCGGTGAGGTCGATCTGGATGGCGGAATTGATCGCGACGACCTTCGGGTTTTTCCGGATGACCGCGGTGTCGTTCGTCCAGTCGCAGGGATAGAAGGCGACCAGCGGGTTGTCGTCGACAAAGTCGAAGAGCCGCTTCGTGCCGTTGGTGAAGCTCGTGATGATGCGGCCGACGCCGACGTTCTTGAGGCGGTTGGTGACGGCGCCCGACTCGACCAGGTCGACCACGCGGTCGGAGAACATCTCCGTGTGGATGCCGAGATCCTTTTTATTGTGCAGCCGCGACAGCACCGCGTCGGGGATGCCGCCGATGCCCATCTGCAGCGTGGAGCCGTCCTCGATGAGGTCGGCGACGATTTCGCCGATGCGCGCCTCGACGGGCGTCTCCGGCTCGGACCCGTGCGTATGCAGCGGGCGGTTCGTGGCGATGAAGGCGTTGATCTGCGCGAAGGGCAGGACGTTGTTGCCGTGCGTGCGCGGCATCTGCTCGTTGATCTCGGCGATCACGAGGCGGGCGGTGGCCGCGGCGGCCTTCGCGGCGTCGCACGAGGTGCCCAGCGAGCACATGCCGTGGCGGTCGGGGGGCGAGACCTGGAGCAGGGCCACGTCGAGCTTCACGCTGCCGCTGAGGAACAGGCCCGGGATGTCGGAGAGGAAGATCGGGACGAAATCGGCGCGGGACTCGGCGATGGCCTTGCGCAGCGGCGCGCCGGTGAAAAGCGACACCGAGCGGAATTCCTTCTCGCGGCCACTGTCGGCGAACGGGGCGGGGCCGGCGGTGTGCAGGTGGTACAGGCGCACCGCCTCGAGGTCGTGCCGGGCGCAGAGCGCGTCGATCAACGGGGCCGGGGTCGCGCAGGCGCCGTGAATGAAGATGTTGGTATCGGAGCGGACCAGCGCGAGCGCCTCGGCGGCGGAGATGGCACGGGATTTCCAGTCAAGGGCCTTGGTAGTCATGAGGGTGACCTTGACTGTACCGAGGCCGGCCGCAGAGCGAAGCCCCGAAACTGACCATCGGTTGCAAAGTCCTGCGCAGATTTTGCGCAGGGCCTGGCGTCAAAACCTGGTCACGGCCCCGAGGCTCACGACCACCCGGTGGAATTCGCGCTCGGAGTAGGCGGCAAGGTTGTTCCACCCGCGGTGCCGCAGGACGTCGAGCGTCACCTCGGTCCGCGGCGAAAGCTTCCAGCCGGCGCCGGCCCCGGCAAGCGATTCCCAGTCATCCCGCACCAGCGGAAAATAATCGCAGCGGTGCAGCCTGGCCGTGAGGCGTACGGTCCAGGCCGGGTCCGGCGTCCAGGCGAGCGCGGTGTCGCCGCAGGTGTCCAGGTACGCCGATTTCCCCGTGCTCGAGAGCCAGTCCATCCGGACCACCTTGCCGGTCAGGGTGAGGACCGGACTCAGCTTCGCCAGGAATGCCCCTTCCACCCACAGCGAGGTGCGGTCGCGGCCGCCGAGAAAAACAGTGCGATCGATCGTGCCGGTGTAGTGACGGAAGTCAGGGCCGGCCGCGAACGTGACGGTTGTGTTGGCGCAGGGTTTTCCCTCCCAGCCGGCGGCCAGGCGGGTGTAGTCGTTGGAGTAGTCGTAGCCGCAGTTGGGCAGGGCGATGGCCGCCTGCTGCTGGTGTCCGGCCCGCACGCCGGCGAGCCACAGCGAACCGGGATTCTGTTTCCAGCCGAGGTCCAGCGCACCCTGGAGATCGGAGCGGTTGGCCAACGCGACCTGCCCCGCCTTGACCGCGGTGAGGTAGTCGTAGGCGAGGAGCGTGCCGGTGCCGCGGACCACCCAGAGACCGAGATCGGCCTGCGCCTGCAGCTTGAGCCGGTGCTGCCATTGGCGGCGGCGCTCGCGCCAGAGGGCGATCGCGTTGGCGTTGACCGAGGGTACCGAGCGCAGGGTTTCGTCCGGCCCGGCGACAAACAGCGTCGAACCCTCGCCGCTGAATTTCCACCGACCGGTCGCAAACCGTCCGGTGAAACTGAGCCGGTGCGTGGCAAAGTCCTCGCCCGACCAGCGGTCGAAGCGCACGGCCTCGCCGGCATACACGAACTTCAGCGCCGACCGGTCCGGGGTGGCGGCGGCCAGCGTCAGCCCGAGGTTGAGGCCCGCCGCATAGGTGGCGGTCGAGGCCGCCCCGAGCACGGCGGCGGACGTGCCGCTCGTTCCGTCGGGATTGGTGTCAACCCCGGCCCGGAACTGCAGGCCTGAATCGAAGCGCCAGAGAGGCGCGACTGCAGTGCCGGACGCGGTTGCCGTCGCGAGGCTGAGTAGGATCAGCCCGAGGCGAACCCCCGCCGGCGAGGCGAGACGGGACAATGGCGGGGGAAAGATTCGATGCATGGGCAGATGAATGAGCTGCCTCCAGTTTCGGAAAAAACCGCGCGGACAGCTCCGCATCGCTTGTGTTTTCGTTCGTCATTATTGCTGAATGATACGCGCGGCCGGCAGGTGGGTTGGAAAATACGCGGCGTCGTTTCGGGCGGCGGGTTTTGGACAGCGCGTCCCGCATTTCTTGCCCAGGCCATAAGCTCCACCAGCGGTGGGCGGGACTGACCTCGCAGCTAATACCCGCGGCGCGCGGTGCATCGGACTTCCGGTATGGGTGTCCCGTACCCATCGTCGGGCACTTATCTTTATGCGAAAACCAGTGATCATCCAAGGCGGCATGGGCGTGGCGGTCTCCAACTGGCAGCTGGCGCGGGCCGTTTCGCTCATGGGCGAACTCGGCGTCGTGTCCGGCACGGCCCTGGCGATGGTCCTCGCCCGCCGGCTCCAGGCGGGCGACCCGACGGGTGACCTGCGCCGGGCGCTCGGAAACTTTCCCCTGCCGGGTCTGGCCGAGCGCGTCCTCGACCGGCACTTTGTCCCCGGCGGCAAGGCACCCGGCGCCCCGTTTGCGCTGGCGGCGATGCCGACGATCCAGCCCGGCCCGGCGCTGACCGAGCTGACGATCGTGGCGAATTTTGTGGAAGTCTTCCTCGCGAAGGAGGGCCACGCCGGCCTCGTGGGCATCAACCTGCTGGAGAAAATCCAGGTGCCCACGCTGCCATCGCTTTACGGCGCGATGCTGGCGGACGTCGACTACGTGCTGATGGGCGCGGGCATCCCGCGCTCGATTCCCGGCATCCTCGACCGGCTGGCGATCGGTGAGCGGGTGGAGTTGAAAATGGATGTGGCCGGGGCGGTGCCGGGTGACGACTTCAGCACCACGCTCGATCCGCTGGCCTACACCAACGGGCCGAAATTGAAACTGCGCCGGCCGAAGTTCCTGGCGATTGTATCGTCGACGACCCTCGCGATCACGCTGGCGAAAAAATCCAACGGAGTGGTGGACGGTTTCGTCGTCGAGGGCGACCTGGCGGGCGGGCATAATGCGCCGCCGCGCGGGGCACTGCAGCTCGACGAGCTCGGCCAGCCGGTCTACGGCCTGCGCGATGCGCCCGACCTCGAGAAGATCCGTGCCCTCGGCCTGCCGTTCTGGCTGGCCGGATCCTATGCGCGGCCCGAGAAGCTGGCGGAAGCGCTGCGGCTCGGCGCCGCGGGCATCCAGGTCGGCACGGCCTTTGCCTTTTGTGCGGAATCCGGGGTCCTGCCGCATTTGAAAAAGCAGGCGCTCAACGCCAGTCGCGCGGGCGACGCGCGGGTGTTCACCGACCCGCTCGCTTCGCCCACCGGGTTTCCCTTCAAGGTCGTCGAGCTGGCCGGTACCGTGGCCAAGGCCGCCGTCTATGCGGCGCGCGAACGAATCTGCGATTTGGGCTACCTGCGGGAACTTTACCGGAAGAGCGACGGCCAGGTCGGCTACCGCTGCCCCGGGGAACCCGTCGAGGATTACGTGCGCAAGGGTGGCAACGCGGCGGACACCGCGGGCCGCAAATGTCTTTGCAATGGGCTCGCGGCCACGGTCGGCCTGGGCCAGACGCGCGACGGCGCGGCCGAACCGGCGCTGGTCACCGCGGGCAACGAGCTCAGCGAACTCGCCCGGCTGGTCCGGCCCGGCGAGGAAGAGTTCACGGCCGCCGACGTGGTGCGGTACCTGCGGAGTGCGCTCGCCTTCGAGACGGGCGCAATGACGGGCGTCTTTGCCGACGGGATTTGAGCGGGCGCTTTCGAATCCTCGCCGGGCCGGCCCTAGTGCGGTGCGACCGTCAGCAACTCGATGCCGGCAGCGCGGCCCAGGTTCCGCGAATACTGGCGGTCCACCGCATTGTTCCAATGCTCATGGACGCCGAGGCTCGGGAGCGGGACCCCGTCCGGGGCGTAGCGGATGCCGGAGGGGGCGTGATTGGCGAGCGCGGCTTCGTGCAGGAAATTGTCCGCGTTCCTGAACGGTTGAAAATCCTTGAAGCGCCCGGACGGAAATTCGGTGCGGAGAAAATCCAGGCCGACCGAATCGATGGCGACCGGATCCTGGGACAGGAACACACTCGCGAACCACTCGCCATGGAAGAGCGTGTTCCAGTGGGCGAACTCGGCGACCTGGTCGTTGACGTCGCGGATGCCGTAGAGGCCGTCGAGAATGAACAGCAGGGTTTTGCCACCGAGTTCCTTCGATCCGATCATGTCCACGAACGGATGGTAAGTCGCCATCGGATGGGCATGTGAGTTTGCGTAGACCTCGTGATCGCGCACGTCGACCGTGCCGTAGTGGTTCTTGGCGGTGAGCGATACGCCCGTGGTCGGGTGACCCTTCACCAGCGTGAGGTTCACGAGGTAAGTCGCCTCGACCACGCACCGGGGCAGAGCGCGGCCGACCTTGGGGTCGGGCACGGAATAGCCGAGCTTTTGCTTCTGATAGTCCACGGGATCCCTGCCATTTGCCCCGTTGCCCTGGGAGTCGACAAACCTGACGTGCGGGAACGCGGCGTGCGTCGGCCGATAAACGCGGTCCGGCACCACCCGGGTCGCCTCGTAGACTGTAATTTGGTTCTCCGGGACGCCGGCGACAGTCACGAGCTGACGCACCAAGCCGAGGAGCATCTGCGGCGATTGGTCGATCTGGCCATCGACGTCGCCGTAACCCGCATAGGCGTTGTTGCAGTTGATCTTGATCGCGAACTTTTCACCGGCCCCGTATCCGCCGCTGACCTGCCGTTGCTGCCGGTTGAAGGAATGGAAAAGGGCGGACCAAGCGGCGGCGTCGGTGCCCTGGCCGGTCAGGGCCCGGAGGGAACGGGAAAGCATGCGGTCGACGGCGGGTTGGCTGATGCCCGTGCCCTCGTCCCACCAGTTGCCGGTTTTGCCGTCCCAGGGGGTCGCGGCCAGGTCGCGAATCCAGGTCACGCGTCCGGGAAACAGTCCGCGTCCGACCCCGATGGGCTGGTTCGGCGCGTCGGTCGGCACCCAGGGCGGCACCGCGGACTCCGCCGCCGGCAGGGTCGTCGACCCACTGGCGAACAGGCCAAGGGCGAGAAGCGCCTGGGAGACAAACAAACGGGTATGCATAGGAGTGTCAGCCACGCCCGCCCGCACTGATCGCGCAGAGAGAGGGTAGAAGGCGATCCAGCTTAGCCCATGGCAGCCCGGCCCGGTGTGCATTAGTTGGCCGGTCGTGCGCGTAAACTGACAATTAGGTGCCCGGTGCGCGTGAGTGAGTTGAGCGGATAATCCGCCGCGCTGGGCCGGTCCCTACCGCCTCCTTTCACGTGGGCTCGACTTGCACCGGCCCAAAGTCGATAACCGACCCGCTTTCCCATGACCCATAACCTGCCCCGGATACTTCGTTCCCTGCTCGCGGCCGCCCTTTGCGCGCTCGCGGCCCGCGCGTCGGCCCAAGCGCTGTATGTCGGCGCCAACTACCACCCGCATGACTCGAATCCGGAGACCTGGAAGCGGGACATCAAGCTGATGCAGGCCGCGGGCTTCCGCGTCGTGCGCCTCGGCCACCTGGCCTGGGACAGCTGCGAGCCCAGGGACGGCCAGTTCAATTTCGCGTGGTTTGACGACGTCATGGACCAGCTGCACGCGGCGGGCATCAAGGTGGTCCTCGACCTCGCCGTGCGGCCCGCGCCGCTCTGGCTGCACCACAAGTTTCCCTCGATCAACGTCACGGACGCGCATGGCGCCAGCCAGTACCCGAACCACCGGTACATGGAGGATGTGGGCGACCCGCATTACCAGGAGTATGCGCTGCGTTTCACGGATGCGCTCACCCAGCGCTACGGCCGGCATCCCGCGCTGCTGGCCTTCGGCATCGACAACGAGCCGGGCGACGGGCCGATCTCGTACTCGGAAACCGTGCGCGTGCGGTTCATCGAATGGTTGAAGCAAAAATATTCCACGCCCGAAAAACTGAACACCGCCTGGGCGGGCCAGCGCTGGTCGCGCCGGATCGGCGACATTGACGAGGTGGGGCTGCCGGTCGTGGCGGGCGTCACGGGTGCGCCGGAACGCGTGCTCGATTTCCGGCGCTTCATCTCGGACGAGGTGAGCGGGTTCCTCCTGAAGGTGATCGCGCGGGTGAACGCCAACGCCCCGGGCGCGCTGACGACCACCAACATGTGGTATTACAGCAGCCTGAAGTATTTTGACTACTCCGGGATCGCCTACGCCGGGAAGATCGCGCGCGGCGGCTGCGGGTTTTATCCCGGCAATTCGCTGGTGAAGAACGAGGGCATCGGCCGCGCCCTGTTCGGCATCGCCCGCATCCAGTTTGAGAACACCACGCCGTTCTGGTGCACGGAGTTCACGACCATGACGGCCGTGCCCGGCTCGATCCGCAAGTCGGCCTACGCCTCCCTGATGGCCGGCAACCAGATGATCTGCGGCTGGACCTGGCAGAACATGCACGCAGGCGAGGAGCAGTTCCTCGAGGGCATGGTGGATTGGGACGGCACGCCGAACCGCAAGTACGACGAATACCGGCAGATCGCGGCCGAGTTTAGGAAGATCGAGCCGTATGGTTTTCCTTACCGGCCGCAGCCGGAGGTGGCGCTGGCGTTTTCCTTTCCCAGCCAGATCGCGAGCGCGGCGTTTCCCGAGCCGCATGACGGGCAGATGCAGACCGCTTTCGACGTGCTGAACCACCGCAATGTGGAGACCAAGGTCGTCGAGATCAGCCGGAGCGATCTGCGCTACAAACTCCTCATCGTGCCCGGGGTCGCAGTGATGGATGAAGCCACCGGCGCCAAGATCCGGGCGTTCGTCCACAACGGCGGCACGGTCGTGATGACCGGCTACTCGGCGATGCTCGACGAACGCGGCCAGGTCTTCGCCACGACGCTGCCCGGCCGGCTCAGCGATGTCTTTGGCATCCGCGTCGGCGGATTTGAGGAACCCGAGAACCTGAACGAATTGTCGAGGGTGGGGCTCCGGGGCAACCAGCTGCGGGTGGCCTATCAGGGGCGGGAGATCAATTGCGAGTCGCCGCGGTTCGATGTGATCCAGCCGAAGGGCGCCACGGTGCTCGGCCGGATCGTGAGCCTGGACCAGGATTACCCGGTGGTGACCTCGAACCAGTTTGGCGCCGGCACCGCGATCTACGTCGGCCTGCCCGCCCGCGAGGCCGTGTTGAACGTGGTGCTCGGTGAATTGATCGACCGGCTGGCGCTCAAGACCGGCCCCGTCGTGCCCGCGGGGGTGATGGCCCGGTTCATCGACCGCACCCACGTCCTCTATCTCAACCTGGACGGCACCGCCAAGCGCATCGACCTGCCAGGCCGCGCCCGCAGCATCCTGCGCGACCGGGATTACGTCGCCGGCTTCACCCTCGACCCCTTCGAGCCGGAGTTTGTGGAGGTCGCGCCGTAAGATATACTTCTTGGCTTCCAGCTACCGTACTCGGTACTTCACATTGATGAAAACAGACCTTGGCGAGTAGAATGCGTTGTTATAAACGACACCGAATAGCTGAGCGAAAAGGGGTAGGTTCGGGTACACAGCATTTTCAAACAAAAACCCAACGAGCGTAAGTCGTTGGGTTAAAATGGCTGCCCGGGCTGGGATCGAACCAGCGACCAAGTGATTAACAGTCACCTGCTCTACCACTGAGCTACCAGGCAGTGTGGCACAAAGAACGGCCAAAAAGAGACTCGCTTGAGGCCTTGTCAATCCCTCTCTCCTGTAAAAAAGCGCCTTTTTGCCGGGGGGACCAAAGTTTTGGTTGCATCAGCGCGACGCGCTCCATCAACTCGGCTCCCTTTTCCATTACGCCTGCCTTCAATTCCGGAGTCACAGGGGGAACGAAATCATGAAGAAATATCAACTCACCGTCACGTCCCGCGAGGGCACAGGCCGCAGCGCCTCCCGTCGCCTGCGCAAAGCCCAGCAGATTCCCGCCATTCTCTATGGCAAGCACACGAAGCCGGAGAACCTGGCCGTCAATGCCCCGGAATTCGTCAAGCTCCTCAAGGACATTTCCGGCCGTTCCGCCCTCATCGAGCTCAAGCGCGATGCCGGCGCCACCGCGCTCTCCTTCCTCCAGGAAGTCCAGCGCGACCCGATCACGGACAAGTATCTCCACCTCGACCTTCAGGAAGTGAAGGAAAACGAGAAGATGATCATCAACGTCGCCATCCGCGTCGTGGGCGAGGCCTACGGCGTCAAGACCGAGGGCGGCATCCTCGAGACCGCCTCCCACCGCCTGCGCATCCGCTGCTTGCCGAAGGATCTCCCCGACCTCATCGAGGTCAACGTCGCCGAGCTCAAGGTCGGCGAGACGATCCACGTCAGCGAACTGAAGCCCATCGCGGGCGTCGAGTTCCTGGATGACAAAAACCAGACCGTGGTTCTCTGCGTCGAGCCGCCGGCCGAGGAAGTCGCCGCGGTCGTCGCGCCCGTCGAGGGTGCGGTGCCGGCCGATGGTACCGCCGCGGCTCCGGCCGCCGGCGATGCCGCCGCCGCCAAGCCTGGCGATCCGAAAGCCGCCGCCGCGGCGCCCGCCAAGGGCGACGCGAAGGCCGCCGCTCCGGCTGCGGGCGCCAAGCCCGCCGCTCCGGCCAAGAAGTAATTTCAGTCCCCGGTCCGTCCGTCCGCGGGCGGGCCGTTTTGCACACCGTTCTTTGAGTCATGTCCGTCACGCTGATCGCTGGACTGGGCAACCCCGGGCGCGAATACGCCGGCACCCGCCACAACCTCGGTTTCACCCTGGTTGAGGCGCTGGCCGCCGCCGAAGGCCTCAAGTGGAAATCAGACTCCCGCTTCGAGGCCGAAACCGCCCGCTGGGATGTCCGACCCGGGGTCACCCGCCTGCTCGTCAAGCCGCAGACCTTCATGAATGACAGCGGACGCGCCCTGCGCGCCCTGCTCGATTTCCACAAGGCCCCGGTCGACGCGCTGGTCGTGGCCTACGACGATCTCACGATCGACACCGGCCGCGTGAAAGTCTCCGTCAGCGGCAGCGCTGGCGGCCACAACGGCGTCGCCAGCCTGCTCGAGCACCTCGGGAACGGATTCATCCGCTACCGGCTCGGCATCGGCGGCCCGCGACCCGCGGAGATGGATATCAAGGACTACGTGCTCGGGAAATTTTCCAACGAACAAACCACCCTCATTGCCCAACAACTAACCACTTTCGTGGACGGCCTCCGCCTGCTGCTCAACCGCGGGCCCGCCGAAGCCATGAACACCCTCAACCGCAGAGATCACCATGAGCCAGACCAAGCGTAATTACAAAGCCACCTTCATCCTCGATAACCGCGGCAAGGAAGACACCGTCGAGACCATCATCGAGGGCGTGAAGAAAGAGATCGCCGCGCTCCAGGGCGAGGTCACCGCCGTCGAGAACATCGGCCGCCGCGAGTTCATCCGCAAGACGGACGACAAGTTCCCCGCGGGCGTGTACGTCCAGGTGAACTTCTCCGCCCCCGCGACCGCCCCGGCGGCGCTCCACGAGCGCCTGCGGCTCAACGAAAGCGTCTACCGCGCGCTGGTGCAGAACGCCTGAGCGTTTTCGCCCGCCCCACCACCATGGCCAACCTCAACAAAGTGATGCTGATCGGCAACCTGACGCGCGACCCCGAGCTCCGGGTCACGCCGAAAGGCACCGCGATCTGCCAGTTCAGCCTGGCCGTGAACCGCAAGTTTCGCGACGAGTCCGGCGCCGACCGCGAAGAGGTGACCTACGTCGACATCGAGGCCTGGGGCAAGTCGGGCGAGAACATCGCCAAGTACTGCACCAAGGGCCGTCCGCTCTTCGTCGAGGGCCGCCTGCGCCTCGACCAGTGGGAGGACAAGACGACCAAGGAAAAACGCAGCCGCATGAAGGTGGTCTGCGACAACTTCCAGTTCCTCGGCAGCGGCCGTTCCGACGGGGCCGCTCCCGGTGGCGCGGAAGCCGGTGGCGACTCCGCCCCGCGCTACGCGGCCCCCGCGCCCCGGCCCGGTGCCCCCAAGCCCGCGGCTCCCGCGGCCCAGGAAAATCTCGACGAAGACGTGCCGTTCTAGAATTACGTGTTTGCGGAATGTAAACTATTTAGAGATAGTTTGCGTGTAATTCCCTAATAGATAAAATGATGGTTTAACTTAGAGCGCCCAACGGGCGCTCTTTTTTTTGTACGCTAACTGTATTAATGATGGCGTGATTAAAGATGTAATCTTGTGCGTACTTCCTAATCACGGACATATTTTCGCGGTAAATTGGGTAACACTTTTTGGTTGAGGGAGACGGTGATCAGGCCCTGGCAGCGAAGCCAGGTTTCCGCGGCCTGGCGCCAGGCGGCGCGCACGCTGCGGTG
>CAIUGM010000018.1:0-60000 GCA_903898675.1 uncultured Verrucomicrobiota bacterium | reverse complement strand
CTTTAGTATGCCTCTCAGGAGAGAGACAACCACATGTGGTATTAATCCGGCTTTCGCCGAGCTATTCCACACTAAAAGGTAGATTGTTCACGTGTTACGCACCCGTTCGCCACTGCGTTTCAAGTGTATTGCTACACTTGAAACACCGTTCGACTTGCATGTCTTAACCACGCCGCCAGCGTTCATTCTGAGCCAGGATCAAACTCTCCGAAAAAAGAGAGTCACAAATCCTAGTGATTCATGAACTACTTAAAAATGACTCAAACCCGAAGGTTTGAATCTTGGAATAATGTTGATTGGGGGTCCCAATCAATCGCACAAAGTAAATTTCAAAGAACCGGTCCCTGTTTAGGGAAAGATGTTTAAGAGAACATTTGCCATTTGCTTCGTCAATACTTTTCCCGAGGTTTTCGAAGAAAGTTTTGTGAAGGAACGGATGCTTTCTTGCCTCCTTAGGGCAGCACACTCGCTTTTTATTTCGACGTGCTGCTCGAAGGGAGTCGGGAACATGCAATCCGCTTTTTCTTTATCAAGACCTTTTTGAGGAAAAAAACTAATGCCATTTTAAAATGTAGATAGATAATATCTTACAAAATTATTTCTGCGCGAAAATCACCAATGATATTTGCGGGCATTTCTTCTAATTCTACTGGCTCCCATGGGTTTTGCAATGTATCCATTATACTGATACAAGATAGTAAAGCAGCCCTTTAAAATCACCCTAGATTGTCGCCCAGAACCATCCTTATTCATCATGCAGATATTCAGATTGGCCTGATTGCGCCAAGCCAGTGCCCAGCAGACTCAGTGCAATCCACCTGATGTTCATTGCATGAATTTCTTGGTGATCACGCGTACTAGCAATGGCGAGATGGGTTGGATGCTCGCATCAGGGCAAAGCCAGCTGAGACGGCATGCTGAATTAAGAACGTATACCTAATATATGCCTAAAGTAAGAGGCTTCAATGCGAAGCTATACCGGCAAGAATGGCCCAGAAATCGGGAAAACTGCTGAACAGTAAAACGCTACTTAATTCACTTTTTCTACCAATTTCCGTGGTTTATTGCCCATTAATTGGCATTTTTTACAATATTTGGCCGCTGAGTACATTCAGTGATTGCGTTGCGGGATCAAAGTTCTTTTGAACGCCAGCTTCACTGACGGTTCTAACATGAACTACCGCCACAAACTCAACCAGGGCATTTCTTGGACTTAAAACAAATCAAACAGGTCATAGATCTGATGAAGCGCTCGGACTTAACTGAGTTCGAATTCGAAGAAGAAGGCTTTAAGATCAAGATTAAGCGTGGATCAGGTGGCCAACCGATCGTTTCAGCGACTCCGCTTTCAGCCCCCCCCTTCCCCCAAGTAATCGCTCAAGGCGATGCTGCCTCCAGCAGTGCTATCGCTAAACCCGCGTCTGCATTACCCGCTGGGGCAGATGAAATAGGCTTCACCTTCGTGAAATCGCCCATGGTCGGAACGTTTTATCGCTCCCCGTCTCCTGAAAACCCATCCTTTGTTGAAATCGGGGCCAAGGTCGACGAGAAGACCGTTGTCTGCATCATCGAAGCGATGAAGATAATAAACGAGATTCAGGCAGAGGTTAAGGGAACTGTTACGGAGATCCTCGTCGAAAACGGGCAGCCGGTTGAGTACGGCCAACGTCTATTCAAGATCAAGGTCGGCTAACCTGCGCTCCCGCAAACCAGGCAACACATGCCTGGATTACCTATTTTATACCAGTATGATACAAAAGATTCTCATCGCAAATCGCGGTGAAATCGCGTTACGCATTATACGTGCATGCCGCGAAATGGGGATTAAGACGTTAGCCGTCTATTCTGAGGCTGACGTCCAATCGCTGCATGTTCAGCTAGCTGATGAGGCTATTTGCATCGGTGGGCCCAAGAGCTCTGACAGCTACTTGCGTGCAGACCGAATCATCAGTGCGGCCGAAATCGCCGATGTAGACGCCATCCACCCTGGCTATGGATTCCTATCGGAGAACGCGAAATTCGCAGAGCAGTGCGAGTCATGCAATATCAAGTTCATCGGCCCGAAATCGAAAAGTATCCGTATGATGGGCGACAAGGCGATCGCCAAAGACACCGTCCGCAAGGCCGGTGTGGTGACGGTTCCTGGATCGGACGGTCCGATTGAGAGCGAGGCAGAAGCCGTCAAAGTGGCCCGAAAAATCGGTTATCCAGTCATCATCAAGGCTGTCGCTGGCGGAGGCGGCCGAGGCATGCGCATCGCCCACAACGACGTCTCATTTGCCAAAGAATTCCATGTAGCCCGAAACGAGGCCGAGAAAGCGTTCGGCAATGGCTCGGTATACATCGAAAAGTATATCGAGAAACCACGGCACATCGAATTCCAGATTTTGGCGGACAGTCACGGCAAGGTTCTTCATCTCGGCGAACGCGATTGCTCCGTGCAACGCCGCCATCAGAAATTGATCGAGGAATCCCCGTCACCTTTTCTTACCGCCGAGCTGCGAAAGAAGATGGGGAAGGCCGCCATCAAGGCGGCCGAGGCTGCCGAATATCAGAACGCCGGCACGATCGAGTTTCTAGTCGATGCAAAGGGCAATTACTACTTCATCGAGATGAACACGCGCATCCAAGTGGAGCACCCGGTGACGGAGGAGGTCACGGGCATAGACCTGATCAGGCAGCAAATCAATGTAGCCAACGGCGAAAAACTGACCTTTGACCAAGGCGACATCAAATTCTCGAAGCACGCCATTGAATGCCGGATAAACGCCGAGGATCCCGCCCGTAACTTTACTCCCTCGCCTGGCACAATCAGCCTCTACTACGCACCTGGCGGCCACGGCGTGCGGGTCGACTCGCACGCCTACAGCGGCTACACGATCCCGCCCTACTACGATAGCATGATTGGCAAGCTCATCTGTTATGGCGACACCCGCAAAATCGCCCTCCAGCGCTCCTACCGGGCTTTGAGCGAATACCTCGTCCGCGGCATTAAAACGACGATCCCCTTGCATAAGGCGATCATGAGCGACCCGGTGTTTATCGAAGGCAAAGCCACCACGGCATACATGGAAGACTTCATGTCCCGTACGCCGACGGATCTCTTCTGAGCAAGCATAAGCAAATTCTGAATCCCACTCTTTAGCCGCGAATCCCGTACTCGCGGTTATTTTTTTAGGTCCGCCGGATGCGCCGCCAAGCCTACTTGATCCTATCGCTGCTCTTTGCCGGCCTCGTGCTGGCGAAGTTCAGCCCTCGGACCGGAATGACGAGCCTCATTCGCTTTGGTGAAACCTGGCAGGATCGGCGACATACAAGCCTGGAGGGCCTCCAAATCGCAATTGTACCTGGCTCCAATGGCTACGACGGCCAGTTTTATGCCCAGCTAGCCCTTGATCCCCTCCTGCGTAGTTCCGAATTACCGAGGATAATTGACGCCCCAAGCTATCGGGCCCGGCGAATCCTAGTTCCCGGCTGCGCCGCTCTGCTTGGCTTGGGCAACCCTTGGTGGACACTGCAGGTGTATGCTTTGCTAAATATTGTCTGCTGGTTTGCCCTGGGCTGGGTGCTGCGCGACCACCTGGGTGGCACAGATTGGACGTCGATCGCCCGATGGATCGGATGCATGTTCAGTATGGGCGTCCTGGACAGCGTACGACAGTCACTCGTGGATCTTCCGGCCCTTTTGCTTCTGGCGCTTGCCATACGTTCCTGGGGTCAATCGCAGAAATCCCGGACCACCCTCTGGCTGACACTGGGCAACTTAGCCAAGGAAACCGACCTGCTGGGCACCCTTGCCCTAATGTTCTCAGATTTATTCAACGGCTCCCGGCGCCGGTTAGGCCTGGTGACGCTCATCGTCGCCGCCATCCCCCTGGGAGCCTGGTCTATCTACGTCCATCAACGTTTCGCCGGCACTGCCGCCGGAGAGGGCTTTGCCAACTTCACCTGGCCTTTGCAGGGCGCTTACGCTCACGCCACACAGTGCGCAGATGAAATTTTAAACGGGAATTGGGATGCCCGCTATTCATTCGGCCTGCTTTCCTTGCTTGGCTTGGCAACCCAGGCCCTGGTGCTTTGGCGCAGCCCTCAAGTTCAGTCCCCATGGTGGCGCGTCGGCGCAGCCTACTCGCTGTTGCTGCCATTCCTTGGACTCTGGGTCTGGTCCGGCTACTGGGCCGCCTGCCGCGCCGTCCTGCCCATGACCGTAACCTTCAACCTGCTGCTGCCCAAGGATCGCGCCTTCTGGCCACTGTGGGCCATCGGGAACGCGACCCTCCTCCATGCCGTCTGGCGTTTCCTCTAGCTGGTCAGACTTAGGTCGGCCCATTCGCCCAATACCCGCGACGCAACGGCCCAGCCTTTGGCCGTATCGGCGAACTTAGCTCGCACGTCATCCAATTCGCGGCCTAGGATGCCGCTCAGGACGAGTTCACCGCCGGGGGCAACCGCGGCACACAGTTCGGTCGCAAACCGCATCAGCACATCAGATTGGATGTTAGCCATGACCAAGTCTGCCTGACGATCCCTCAGTCCGGATACGAGATCGCCCACAAAAAAATCAACGCCTTCAGCCATGTCGTTTAACTCGGCGTTTTCCCCGCTGACCCGGATGGCTTCCGGGTCGTTGTCAAAACCCGCAATTTTTTTAAAGCCCAGCTTGGCCGCCGAAAGCGCGAGGATGCCGGAGCCACAACCGGCATCGATGACCCGGCCGGCGTTGCCGCGCCGCGTGGAAAAATCCGCCAGTCGTTCACAGCAAAGCCGGGTCGTCTCATGATTGCCGGTGCCGAAGGCCATGCCTGGATCCAACCAGAGCACTTCTTCCCCGGCCGGAAGCGTGAACGCAGCCCGCTCCCATACCGGCACCCAGTTCAGCCGGCCGAATTTCGAAGCCTTGAAATGAATCTTGTAGCTGTTCTTCCAGTCTTCATCGGGCAATTCCCGCACTTCCGGCTCGACGGGCAGCGCCAGGGACTTCGCTACCCCGACAAAAGCCAGCCACGCCGCGGCTGCTTCCGGCCGCGCTGGAAAGTAACCAACCAACCAGGCCTTGGCCGACGGCTTGTCTTCCAGCACCATCAGGCGCTGCTCTTCCAGCTCTCCGAGAATCTCCTCGAGTGCGTCAATCGTTTCGGGAGCTACCTCGGCCCTGAGTTCAAAGACGGCCATGTCAAGTAAGGGCCTGACGACTCAACCGGGCGATAACTGCCGGCAGTAATTCGTGTTCAGCGGCGTGTACCTTGGCGGCGACCTGTTCCAGTGTTTCGCCCGGTTCAAGCCGCACGGCCTGCTGATCCAGAATGGGGCCGCCATCAACCTCGCCGGTCACGTAATGGACCGTGCAGCCGCTAATGCTGACGCCCCGGCGAAAAGCCTGCCCGATGGCGTCCAATCCGGGAAAACTCGGCAGCAGGCTCGGGTGCAGGTTAATGATCCGGCCGGCAAAGGTGGCGAGAAATCTTGGTTTCAGCACCCGCATGAATCCCGCCAGCACGACCAGATCGGCTTGGGCCGCCTGGATCGCCTCGATGAAGCGGTCCTCGCCCGGCCCTTCGAGCTTGGTCTTGAACGGCGCCGGGTCGACAAAACCGGCCGGCACGCCGAAACGCGGGCCGAGCGCCAGTATGCCGGCCTCCGGTTGGTCCGCGAAGATTCCCACAACCTGCGCCAGACCGAGCCGTCCGTCCAACTGTGCCTGCAGAATGGCTGCGGCGTTGCTCCCGCGTCCCGAGCCTAGAATGACAACGCGCATGAACGGATTCAGAAGAATTTCTTCGCCTTGTCGAAAAAGCTCCTGGCCATCGGCTCTTCCGTATCGCCACTCAGGCGACCGAACTCCTCGAGTGTTTTCCGCTGCTCCGCCGTCAGGCTGGTCGGCACCTCGACGTTCACCCGGATAAGCTGGTCGCCATGCGCACTGCCACGCAGGTGTGGCATCCCGCGTCCCTTGAGCCGGAACGTCGTGCCCGACTGCGTGCCGACCGGGATCTTCAGCGTCGCCTTACCCTGCAACGTGGGCACCTGGATGGTTCCACCCAAGGCGGCCAGTGTGAATTTGATCGGAATCTCGCAGAACAGGTCGTCGCCCTGGCGCTCGAACACCTCGTGCTCCTTGACGTGCACCACGATGTAGAGATCACCAGCCTGCCCGCCGCTCACACCGGCCTCGCCGTTGCCTGTAGAGCGCAGTTTGTTGCCCGTGTCCACGCCGGCCGGGATCTTCACATTGATCTTGGCCGTTTCGTTCACGCGGCCCTCGCCGTGACACTTGGCGCAAGGCTTCTCGATGCGCTGCCCCGTGCCATGACAGGTCGGGCAGACCTGCCGGACATGGAAGAAACCCCGCGAGGTTGTGACCTGACCCGCACCACGGCAGGTCAGGCAAGTCACGCGTTTTGAACCCGGCTCGGCGCCGCTGCCGTGGCAGTGGCCGCATTCGCCCAGTTTCTTGAAGGAGATTTCCTTCTCGGCGCCGTGGGCGGCCTCCTCGAGTGAGATCTCGATATCGTAGCGCAAATCCGCGCCGCGCCCCGAGCCGCCACCGCCGTTGCCGCCGCCGAAAAATTCCTCGAATATCCCCCCGCCCCCTCCGCCGCCGCCCTGGCTGAAGACCTCGCGGAAGATGTCGAACGGATCGTGAAATCCGCCGGCCCCGCCACCACCGGCGCGCGGCCCGCCACCCTGCTGGAACGCGGCATGACCATAGCGGTCGTAGGCGGCCCGCTTGTCCGGATCCTTGAGCGCCTCGTAGGCCTCCGAGACCTTCTTGAACATCTCCTCCGACTCCTTGTTGCCCGGGTTTTTATCCGGATGATACTGCACCGCCTTCTTGCGGTAGGCTTTTTTCAGTTCTTCCTCGGTGGCGGTTTTTGCCACGCCCAGCAGCTCGTAGTAGTCTTCTTTTTGTCCGGTCGCCATAGGAGGTGATCAGGCTTTGGGTTCCGTGACCGGACCGCTTGAGACGATGACCGACGCCGGCCGCAGCAGGCGGCCATTGAGGATGTAACCCTGCCGGACGACCTGCATGACATGCTCCTCGGACACCTCGGCGCTCGGCTGATGGGCAATGCACTCGTGGAAATTGGGGTCGAATCGCAGCCCGATCGGGTTGACTTCCTTCAAGCCATGACGGCCCAGCGCGCCCTTGAATTGCTCGAGCGTCATGGTGATGCCCCCGACAATCGCCTTCGCATCCGTCTCTTGCTTGGCGGCAGCGAGACCCAGGCCAAGATTGTCCAGAATCGGGATCACGTCCTCCATCAGGCCGGAGACGGCAAACTGCCGCAGTTCCTCTTTCTCACGCAACACGCGCTTGCGGAAGTTCTCCAGGTCCGCCACCGACCGCGCATAACGGTCATAATTCGCCGCGGCCTCCTGCCGGGCGGTGGCGAGCTGCTCTTCCAGCTTCAGTCCGGTCTCGGCGGGAGCCGGCTTGGACTGGTTGGTGTCATCGACTGCGGTTTGGATGGGATCACTCATTCGGAACCGGTTACCATACGTCAAGGTTTCCGCTTATCAAGCGCGTCCAGCAGGCCTTTGAGTTTTTCCCCGGTTTTCTTGCCGGCGTCCTGGATGAGCCCGGTGGTGTCCTGCAGCAAGTCGGGCCGGTTTCGGAACATACCACCGACCGCATTGCTGACCAGACCCAGGGCCGAGCCGGTTAGCGGGCTGATGATCTTGGTCACACTGTCGACATTTTCGAGGTCACGCGACACCATCAGGTCATATTCCTTCACCACCGGTTTCCGCCCGGAATAGTCGGCATAGACCAGTTTGTCGAACTTCAGCACCAGATGTTTGATCAGGAAGCCCTTCTTCACTCGGCTCGTCTTCGCCGGGCCGGACGGCCCGGCGGCGCCCGAAAATCCGTCCTGGAAGGCCACGGCGTTGAGCGTGCCCTGCTGATTCCGGACGAGGGTCACCTGTGCCAGGTCAATCCGGACCTCATCGGCGACATAACGGTCACTTAGCAGCGAAAACAAATTAACGTCGGCGCGGAATTCACGCACCTCCGCGAAGTCCTGCCGGGGCCAGTCGCCCGGGTTTTGCAACACCAGCCCGGTGAGCGCCAGGTTGGCCGTGAAAGGATTAATCGACAGTTTTTCCACCCTGGCGGCAAACCCGGTGCGCGCACGAATCGTCGAGACGACGATGCCAGGCAGCAGGACCACCCAAAGGATCGCGGCAACACCGAGCAAAACCCCGAGGAGGAAGAGCAACTTGACCAGCAGGCCGCCGCGGGCGGCATGATCGCCACCAATGAGTATTTTCATCAGGCGCTGAAGTTTTCCGTGATCAAGACGGTCGCTCCCGCCTTGGCCGTGAAGGAATATTCACCCGCGTAAGGCAGCAGCACGTTGTCGCCGAGGGCCAGGGTGGTTCCGGGAACCCCGGCGAACTCCAACCGCCCTGCGACCACGGACAAAATCCGCGCCTGTTCCCTCGCGCGGAAGGCCAGGGTTGCGCCGGCGGGAAGCACCTCGCGCCGGATCCTGAATTCGCGGCACTCCGCCAGCACCCTGGCGCCACTTTCGCCGCGAATGAGGTGTGGCGGCCCGGCTGTGTTGGCATCCAAGGATGCCAGTGACTGGCTGACATGCAAAGCCCGCGGCTTGCCGTCCAATCCCTGCCGCCCCCAATCATACACGCGGTAGGTTGTGTCCGAGTTTTGCTGGATCTCGAGGATCACGTTGCCCGCATCGATCGCATGCATCGTGCCGCTGTGGATCAACAGCGAATCGCCAGCGTGCACCGCCAGCCGGTCGAGGCACTGGTCAACCGAGCCCGCGGCAATCGCCTGCTCAAAGCCGGCCCGCGTCACTCCCGCCCGCAGGCCGGCATAAACCGCGGCTCCGGCATCGCTTTTCCCGAAATACCAATTTTCCGTCTTGGGTTCACCGCCCAGCTGCGCGGCGATGGCCGCCGGAGGATGCACCTGGACGCTGAGCCGGTCGCGGCAGTCGAGCCACTTCACCAAAATCGGAAATGGGCGTTCGACCGGCCAGTTTGGTCCCATGATTTCCGCCGCGTGGCCGGCGATTAGCTCGCGCAGGGTTTTCCGTGCCCAAGGTCCACCCCGGACGACGGATTGGGCTTCGGCCCGGTCGACCAACTCCCAGCTCTCGCCAATCGGCCCGGCGGCGGCCAACTTTCTCCCCAAATAGCCCTCCAATTCACGCCCGCCCCACACGCGCTCCTGATAGATCGGCTCAAATTGAAGAAATGGTGTCATTCGTTGTGGATAAATAGTTTGGAACGATTCTCCAGCGGGATTTTACATTGACCCACTGCTCTGATAGACCTGCAATTATTCCGTCACACACTGAAATGCCCAAAGCGGAGAGATCAAACTCAAAGGACAGCGACCCGTCGTTCGAAGGCCCACGCCATCGGCCGCATTGGCTGGCGGCGTTCAGCTGCCTCGTGCTTGGCATTCTGCTGGCGGTGGCGCTGATCGATTTCAAGCCCGAGCAAAGCATCCAGAACACCACCAACCCCACGAGCGTTAACCTGGTGGGCGTGATCGGGGCTGAATTGAGCTGGTGGTTGTATCACCTGATCGGTTTCTCGACCTGGCTGCTCCCGGTCTTCCTGTTCTGGATGACCTACATTTATCTGCGCAGCGCCCGAAGCCTCGCCACCACGCGGCTGGTTGCGATGCTGTGCTGTCTGGTTTCTTTCTCCGCGCTGCTGGCGATGCAGGAGATGCTGTTCACGAACAAGGGCATCTTCACCGGCGGGCCGGGCGGACTGCTCGGGGGATTTCTCTACCTCACCATCCTCAAGGACAGCCTGGGCGTGTTCGGCGCCGCCCTGATTCTGAGCACGATTTATCTGCTGGGCATGCTCTTCATCTTCACGCGGGATATTGCCGCCGAGTTCGGCCGGCTGATGCACAATTTCGCCGAGTGGCGGCAGAAACGGGCGGCGCTCAAGACGGCCCGGGCCGATGAAATCCGCCAGCAGCGCGAGGAGGCGGCAAAGCAGAAGGCGGCCGCGGCCCTTGTCGCCGCCAAGGCCTCACCGCCCAGCGCCCCGCTACAACCCCCGGGCACTTCGAAAAAGATCGTCGTCCCAAAGGGTGATGACCCGTTCGCCGATCAGCCCAAGGCCACCACCACCCCGGCCACGATCGTGCCGCCAGCGGCCGAACCTCCGGCCCCGAAGGCCACGCCGAAACCCGCCATCAAGGTGACCGAGACCGCCACCGACACCCGTACCCTCGCCGTAGCCACCGGGAAGATCGAACTCAACATCGTCAAGCCGCAGGAGACCAAGAAGGCCAAGGTCACCCTGCCGCAGAGCGACGATAAGGACTACGAGTTTCCTCCGCTCAAATTGTTGCGCGAGCAGGTGCGGCCCGAGGGCGCCAACAGCGAGGAGGAACACCGGCAGAACGCCGAGAACCTCCTCCGCATACTCGGGGAATTCGGCGTCGAGGTCACCCTCGGCGAAATCCATGTCGGACCCGTCATCACCTGTTACGAGGTTGTCCCCGCCGCCGGCGTGCGCGTCGAAAAAATCTCCGGCCTCGACAAGAACATCGCCCTGGGCATGCGCGCCCAGTCCGTGCGCATTCTTGCCCCGATTCCCGGCAAGGCGGCCGTCGGCGTCGAGGTGCCGAATCAAAAGTCCACACCGGTGGGCATGCGCGAGATCCTGGAGAGCGAGGACTGGGTGAATGCCAAAGCCGAGCTGCCCATCGCCCTCGGCAAGGACGTCAGCGGCAAGGCCCTCATTTCCGACCTCGCCAAGATGCCCCACTTGCTCATCGCCGGCGCGACCGGCTCGGGCAAATCCGTCTGCATCAACTCCATTGTCGCCTCCATCCTCTACTCGAAGAGCCCGAAGGATGTGCGCCTCATCATGGTCGACCCGAAGGTCGTCGAGTTGAAGATTTTCAACACGCTGCCGCACATGCTGATTCCGGTCGTCACCGAGCCGAAGAAGGTGCCGGCCGCGCTCAAGTGGCTGCTCGGGGAAATGGAGCAACGCTACCAGATTTTCGCCAAGGCGAATGTCCGCAATATCATCGGCTTCAACAACCGGAAGAAGGAGCCGAAGCACGAGTTCCCGCCCACCGAGCAGCAGGGCGAATTGGACGGTGTCGCGGAGGAAATCGTCGTCCCCGAGCGCCTGCCGTACATCGTCGCCATCATCGACGAGCTCGCGGACCTCATGATGGTCGCGCCCGCCGAGATCGAGACCAGCATCGCCCGCCTCGCGCAGCTCGCCCGCGCCGCCGGCATCCACCTGATCATCGCCACGCAGCGCCCGTCGGTCAATGTCATCACCGGCGTCATCAAGGCCAACCTGCCCTCGCGCATCGCCTTCCAGGTCGCCTCGCAGGTCGACTCGCGCACCATCCTCGACACCAAGGGAGCCGACACACTGATCGGCCGCGGTGACATGCTGTTCTCGCCGCCCGGTACGTCCCGGCTGGTCCGCGCGCAGGGCGCGTTTGTCGCGGACGAGGAGATGCTGGAAATCGTCGAGTTCCTCAAGCGCAACGGACCGCCGCAGTACGCCCACACGGTGCAGCAGCAGATCGACCGTGATTCCAAGGACGAGGATGAGGACGGCGACGAGGACAGTGACGACGACATGGGGGACGATGGCGAACTCTTCGCGCAGGCCCTGGATGTGCTCCGCTCCACGCGCCGGGCCTCGACCTCCATGCTGCAGCGCAAACTGCGGATCGGCTACAATCGTGCGGCCCGCATCGTGGAGATCATGGAGGAAAAGGGGATCGTGGGCCCCGAGAACGGCTCATCCCCGCGTGAAATTCTCGTCGATCTCGACACCTACCAGCTCTGATCCGCGATTAGACTTCAAAAAACCGCCAAACCCACATAACAAACGACCATGCAGACCATCGGCGAAAGGCTAGAGGAGGCGCGCAAGCGCAAGGGCATCTCCATCCGGGAAGCCGCGGAAACCACCAAGATTCGCAGCGACTACCTGCAAAAATTCGAAGCGAACTCCTTCGACGTCGACCTGCCCCCGCTCTACCTCAAGGGCTTCCTGAAGGCCTACGCCCGCTTCCTTGAGCTCGATCCCGAGCGCCTGCTGAGCGACTTCAATTCCATCGTGACCGAGGGCAAGCCGGCCCGGCGCGAGACGCGCGAGGTTTACGGCCGCGTGGACTTTGCCGACGGCGCGCGGGCCGCGGAGGGCGGCCCGGCGGTTCCACCCAGCCGCTCGGCCCAGGACCAGGCCCTGCTCCTGAAGTTCGGCCTGCTCGGGGGCGGCGCCATCGTCCTCGTCGTTGTCATCATCGTGCTGTGCAAGGTGCTGTTTTTCAATGCGCCCGCCAAGCCGGCCTCGTCCCTGGCTCAGCCACCGGCCGCGACGCAGACCGACGGTGCGCAAACCCTCACGTTCACCGCCATCGAGGCGACCCGCGTCAAGGTGGTGCAGGATCCCGATGGCGCGGTGGTTTTCAACGGCTCGCTGGCCCGCGGGGAATCGAAGTCCATGAAAAAACTCGGCAAGCTGCTCATCACAGTCGAGGCCGGGAAGAACGTCCGCATGGAGGTCAACGGCCGGAGTTATCCGGTGCCGCTCGACGGCTACGGCCAGTTCCATCTCGAGTGACCGGGTGCCGCCGCCGCCCGGGAGGCACGACGGCCGCAAGAAATTAACCGACTTTGTATTGGAACGTCCCGGGCATTCTGGTTTACCAAGTATTCCATGGAACGCATCCCGTACCTCGGGCACACGATCTTCAAGTGGCAGGTGGGCGCCTCGTCCTTTCTGGCTCTGCCGGAGCTGGGCGCCCGGCTGATGAACTGGAGCGTTGCGCTCGGTGACAGCAGCGTCCGCGACATCATCTACTGGCCGGAGGTCGACAGCCTCGACAACATCGCCCGGATCCGCGGCGGTAACCCGATCCTTTTCCCCTTCTGCGCGCGCACCTATGACCGCGGCGAGATCAACCACTGGCGCGCCGACGACGGCGTGCGCCGCCCGATGCCGACGCACGGTTTCGCCCGGCAGGGGAAATTCCGGACCACGCGGCTCGACGAGGGCGGCTTCTCCGCCCAATTCGTGCCCGACGCGGCCGCCCAGGCCGCCTACCCCTTCGACTACGAGTTCGTCGTCAGCTACCGCTTCAGTTCCGTCAGCATCTTCGTCGAACTGCAGCTGACCAACCTCGGGACGACGCCGGTCCCGTGGTCCGCCGGCCATCATTTCTATTTCACCCTGCCCTGGAGCGCCGGCCGGACCCGCCGCGACTACCGGCTCGAGACCACTGCCACGAAACAGCTGCAGCGCGACGAGCAGGGCCGGCTCATCGCCGGCCCGAATGTCGGGACGAGCGAGACGCTGGCAAACAAGGATCTCATCGATCTCATCCAAACCGGCCAGCGACGCGATCTGTTTGCCGTGACGGAGACACCGACGGGCAGCCGGCTGCTCTTCCGCAGCGGCATGGCCCACAGCTCGCCCCGCGACCTCGCCGTGGTCACCTGGACCGAGGATGAAAAATCCCCGTTTTATTGCATCGAGCCCTGGATGGGGCCGCCCAACGCGCCCGAAACCAAGGTCGGCCTGCACCTGGTCGCGCCGGGCCAGACACAGAAATTCTACGTCGAGATCACGCTGGGATGAGCCCGGGCCGCTGCACTCTCGCGGTCCTGGCCCTCCTGCTGGGCCGGAGCGCGATTGGGCACGCCGGGGAAACCATCGAGCCGCTGACAGGCGAGACGCGGGTTTATTTTATCGCGGCCGACGAGATCGACTGGAATTACGCCCCGGCCGGCAACGTGCTCGCCGGCCTGGAGTGTTGCGGCGACGATTCACCGTGGCTGAAGCGCGGCCCGACCGGCCGCCCACCGGTTTTTAAAAAGGCGGTTTACCGCGAATACACCGACGAGACATTCACCCACCTGAAGCCGCGCGCTCCGGACTGGGAGCATGCCGGGATTCTCGGCCCCATCATACGCGCCGAGGTCGGTGACCGGATTGAGGTCACGCTGAAAAACAACACGTCGTTTCCCGTCAGCCTCCACGCCCATGGGGTCCATTATCTGAAGCCCTACGAAGGCGCGGGCTATCCCGACGGCACGAGCGGATCCGACAAGGACGATGAAGCGATCGCGCCCAGTGACTCGTACACCTATCGCTGGCAGGTGCCGACCCGCTCCGGCCCGGGGCCGAACGACCCGAGCTCGGTGGTGTGGCTGTACCACTCGCACGTCAACAGTCCGAAGGACATCAACACCGGCCTCGTCGGGGCGCTGATCGTCACCCGGCACGGCGCGGCCCGCGCCGACGGCTCACCGCAGGATGTCGACCGGGAGTTTGTCACGCTCTTCATGAACTTCGACGAAGAAGAAAGCCGTTTTGCCCTGCGCAACAACGGCCTCCTCGCCTCCGCCGGAAACAAGGAGTCGAACCTGTTCCACAGCATCAACGGCTTCGTGTTCGGCAACCTGCCCATGCTGCGCATGAAACAGGGCGAACGCGTGCGCTGGTACCTGGTCGCGCTGGGCGGCGAATCCGACCTGCACACACCGCACTGGCACGGCAACACCGTGCTCCACGAAGGACACCGCACCGACGTGGTCGAGTTGCTGCCCGCCAGCATGAAGGTGGCCGATATGCGCGCCGACAATCCCGGCATCTGGCTGTACCACTGCCACGTCAACGAGCACGTCAGGGCCGGGATGGCCGGCCGCTATCAGATCGAGCCGTGACCGACGGGCCGGCCGCCCCGCCCGCAACGTTCGCCCGGGTTCTGCGGCAAAGGATTGCCAAGCGAAGACATTTTTCGTTACACCTCCGCAGTGTCGTTGTCTAATTTCATGATGAATCTCCCCCTGGCCTTCATTGATGGTGTCGGCGGCCCCGAGCTGCTGGTGATCATGTTCATCATCCTGCTACTGTTCGGCTCCGACAAGCTGCCGCAGCTCGCCAAGGGCATGGGGAAATCCATCCGGGAATTCAAGAAGGCCGCCAGCAGCGTCGAGCAGGAGGTGCGCCGCGCCATGGAAGAGGAACCGGCCCCGCCGGCCAAGAAGCCGGCCAACACGATCCAGCAGGCGGCGCCGGAAAAACCGATCGCCCCGGCCGAGTCCGGCGACGGCGCCGTTTAGTTCAGACGGCCCGGCCACCCGCCGGGCGCCACGGCCGGTTTACTCGAAGATCGCACTGCGGTTGAACCGCCAGACAGCGATGCTCATGACGACCGCGGTGGTGCCAAGCAGGATGCCCAGGATCGGAAGCAGCTGCACGAAGCTTTCGCCGGCCCAGAGCACGGCGCTGAAGCCCTCGATGGACCAGTAGACCAGCGTGTACCGGGCGATGTGCTGCATGAATTGCGGCATCAGGCTCACGGGAAACCACGCACCGCCGCACGCGCTCATCGTGATCACGAGCAAAGTCGCCAGGCTGCTGGCCGCCTGGGCCGAGCGCGTAATTGCGGCCAGCAGCATGCCAAAACCGGTGCAGGCGGCGGCCACACTGGCACAGACGATGAGCAGGTTGCCGAGATGCCCGAAGATATCCACCCCGTAGAGCAGATGACCGGCATAGAACAGCGCCATCAGCTGGCCGAGACCAAACAGGACACCATAGAGGAAGCGGCTCCACAGCAACTGGGCGCGGCTGACCGGCGACGAGAGGAGACGCTGGAACACCCCGGAGTTTTTCTCATCAAAGAACGCCGCCGCGGAGTTGCTGAGCGCGAACAGCAGAAACATGACGGCGTAGCCGCCCACGATGCGGGTGGCGGCGGGACTCTTCACGTCCTTGCCCACGACCTGCTCGCGGTCGATCTGCATGATCCGGGAAAAAATATCGGGGCCGGCGGACCCGGCCTGACCGCCGGGCGCGGGAGCGAGCCGCTGGGTCAGGCGGTCGAAGCCGAAATTCCCCTTCTGCATGTCGGCGAGGATTTGATCCGGGTTGCCCCCAAACGTGGCGACCACATCCCGGACAATGGCCCGGTTGAAAGTATCGACGCCGGCTGCGCCGAGGAATTTTTTCGCCCGGGCCTGGAGCGACTGGCCGAGCAGCTGGGGCACATTCGAGAAAATCGTCTTCTGCAGGATCCCGTTGACGATCTGATCCTCAATGTCGTTGCGCGGGTCGGCCAGGATCTTCAGGCGCAAGCCCAACCGGGTATCGCTTAGGACGTCGGGCGGGATGACGAGGGCGTAGCTGAATCGCCGGTCGCGGATCATCGGCCGCAAGTCCGCCTCGGTGAGCGGCCGCGTGGTCTTGTCCGGGTTGACGAACTGGGTGATCACGAAGAAGGACTTCTCCGCCTGCAGGGCGGCGACGAGCTTTAGTGCCGCCGGGTTGTCGCTTTCATTCACCACGGCGAAGGGAATCCCGGTGGGGCCGCTGTCTGTGCGACCCAGTCCGAAGACCAGTCCCACGATATAGATGATGATCATCGGCACCACGAAGGTGAGAACCAGCGCGGCGCGGTTGCGGCGGAGATTGGCAAAATCCTTGCCGAGGAGAATGAGGAGGATGCGCATGGTGTGGTTACTCGCGAATGTTGCGGCCGGTCAGGTGCAGGAAGAGCGCCTCCAGGGTCGGTCGCTGGCTGGTGAAAAGGCGGGCCGGCAGGCCGAGAGACTCGGCCAGCAGGAAAAAGGTCGAAAGCCGATAGTCGGCCCGGGGCCGGAAGCGGTGCGTGCCGTCGAGCGTGGCGAGTTCGCCGTGCGCCGGGAGCTGCGCGGCCAGGCCCGCCGTCTCCGGGTTGGCGGGAAAGCGGATCTCATCCTCGAACGGCAGCCGCGTCAGCAGCTCGTCGAGCGTGCCGTGCGCCAGAATTTCGCCGTGGTCGATGACCCCGATGCGGGAGCAGAGCCGCGTGGCCTCCTCCATGTAATGCGTCGAGTAGATGATCGTCAGCCCGGCGCGGTTGAGGCGCTCGAGGTATTCGAAGATGGCGTTGCGCGACTGAGGGTCGACGCCGACGGTTGGTTCGTCACACAGCAGCAGCTTGGGCCGGTGCAGGAGCGCCGCGGCGAGGTTCAGCCGTCGCTGCATGCCGCCGGAGAAATGCTTCACCTGGTCCTTGCGACGATCCGTGAGCTGGACGGCGACGAGCGCCTCCTCGACCCGCTCGTGCAGCAGGGATCCGCGCAGCCCGTAAAGCTGCCCGAAGATGCGGAGATTCTGGTCGGGGCTCAGTTCCTGATAAAGCGCGATGTGCTGGGGGACGAGGCCGAGCGCCAGCCGGCCGGCGGCGTCGGCGGTGTTGAGCGCCTGGCCGTCGAGCGTGATCGTGCCGGCATCGGGGGCGCGGAGGCCGGACACGAGCGACATCAGCGTGGACTTGCCGGCGCCGTTCGGCCCCAGCAGGCCGAAAAATTCGCCCGCCTCCACCTGCAACGAAACTTTGTTCAGGGCCGTGAGGGCGCCGTAGCGTTTAATGACATCTTGGATAAGCAGCATGATATTCTCCGGCTAAGTTGAAGCCGAAGCGTTGAAGACCAAGCCACCGCCCGCGACCATTAACCATCAGCCGGAGGTCATGGTCATGCATGACCCGGCTTTGTCCCAATTTCGGGAACCACGCATTTCATCTTCGCGCCTGTTCCGGTGCGCCGCCGGAGCGGGAAAAAGCCAAGAAAAATTCTTCTCCTTTGCCTCGGCTGACTTACGCAGTGCACTGCAACTTGGCACAACGCTTGCGTGTATTGATGACAGCAAAACTTTATCCATGAAAACAAAAGCCCTCCTCTTTATCGCCAGTCTCGCGGTGCTCACCACTGTGGCCAGTGCCGCTGAAAGCCAGACCGAGTCCGAAGTCTTCGTGCTTCCCACCTATGTCGTCACCGCCCCGCGCTACTCGCCGGTTGAGCAACGCATCAACGCCAGCCTCGAGGATCTCCGCCGGCAGGCGAATGATCCGGTGGTTAACGCCGCGGAATTGTGCGCGGCCAAGGCCATCGCGCTGCCCAGCCCCGAAACGGTGCGCAGCGCCCGCAGCGGCAAGGCAACCCGCGTGGCTCAATTGTAACCTTTGGTAGTACAGTTCGTTCTTTGCTAGTGTGTGTGTCAAAAGCCCGCCCTGAAAGGGGCGGGTTTTTTGTCGCCTGATTTTGCGTCACGCGAATAATCCCGGCATGCCTGCTGACGATCCCCCCGGACCGGTCGAACTGCCGATCACGGGTGAATTGGACCTGCATACCTTCCAGCCGAGCGAGGTCACCCAGCTCCTGGACGACTATTTTGCCGAGTGCCGGCGGCGCGGCATCATACGGGTGCGGGTCGTGCACGGCAAGGGCACGGGTGCGTTGCGCGAGACCGTCCACGCCCACCTACGCCGGTCGGCCGGCGTCGGGAATTTTGCCCTCGGCGATGAAAATTCCGGCGGTTGGGGCGCCACCTGGGTGTTTCTCTCGGGGGGGAACGCCCGCAGTTGAGGCCGCTCATCCCGCCCAACTGCCGCCCGTCATTGCGCGATTGAACTCCCGCCCGTCTCCGCCAACATCCCGGGCATGAGCACTACCCTACTGTACGCGCTGATCATGGCCATCGGCCAGATCGTCCTGACCCTGGTCGGTTTTTTTCTCGGCTACCAGACTGACAAGATCAATCAAGGCACTTGGTTTGGACTCGTGCCGTTGGTTTATGCCATCGCAGTATACTGGCTTGGCCTGCGGGCCGTGCGGGAGGATGACGCGGGCAAGTATCTGACTTACGGCAAGGCGGTCGGCACCGGCTTCATGATCGCGCTTTATTCCGGCCTGATCGGCTCGGTCTACGCGTATGTCCACTTCACTTTTGTTAATCCCAATTTCGCGGATTATCTCATCGAGGCGTCCCGGGCCAAGTGGGTCGCTGCTGGCATGAGCGACAGCCAGATGGACGGAGCGGAAAAAGGCATGCGGATGTTCACCAAGCCGGCCATCCAGGCGGTCGTCGGATTTCTCATGAGCCTGGTCTTCGGCCTGATCATTTCCCTGATCACCGGGGCCTTCTTGAAACGCAACCCGCCCGAAGAGGGCCAGGTTGCCGCCTAATGCTCAATAGGAGCACTTAGCGGGACAACCGGTAGCCTTTCTTGTCTAGTGATCGGGCGCGGCCATGAGCCGCGCCTTTCTATTTGGTGAGGCACGCCGGGGCCGATCAGGCGGAGGCAGTCGAAACCCGTAAATTAAAAGGGGCCGGGTGTTCAAACCCGGCCCCTGTTACATTCTAACTGACGGAAAAGTCTTTCTGGTCGCTCAGCGCACCACGTAGCTCTTGGGCCCCACGCGATAATCAAATGCCGCGAGGACGAACAACAGGGCGACCGCCACATAGCTGACAGCCACCGGGATGATGGTGGGATTGCCAGCGGCGAGCTTGATCGCGGCGATGAGGGCGATGGCGCTGACAGCAGCGGTGGTGAGGATGACCTTGAGAGTAGTATTCATAAATTTCGTGGGTTGATGGTTCTGGTTAGGGCACCTGTCTTGGTGCTGAGCAGACTATACGACACCTCTTGCAATAGTCTAAATACTTAGATTCTATAGTAATCATCTGATTTACCTATGGAAATCTACCAGTTGCGTTACTTCTTGGCAGTGGCTGAGACAGGGAATTTTACAAAGGCAGCTCAGCGGGCTTTTATCTCCCAGCCATCCTTGAGTCAGCAAATCCTGAACCTCGAGGAGGAATTCGGGCAGAAACTCTTCCATCGCCTGGGTCGCAAGGTAGTTCTGACAGAAGGAGGCAAAATCCTACTACAGGGAGCGCAACGGATCATCAGCGAAGCTGACCAGACCCTGGGTGAGCTGAAGAGTGTTCCAATCCATGGCCCGAGGGTGGATGTGGGCGCCATACCCACGGTCGCTCCATTCTTTCTGCCGGCCGTGCTTGCCTACTGTCGGGCCAACTCAATCCATATCAGTCTGCACACCCGGGAGGACTTTCGCGGCCCGCTTATCGAGGCCCTGCACGATGGAAAACTTGATTGGGCCCTAATCTCGCTACCCCTTAACGAACCACGACTTCATGCAGTCAGGCTGTACACGGAGCCGCTGTGGCTGGCGATGGGGGCGGACCACCGGCTGGCCAATGCCGAAAAGATCACCTTCCTCGACCTCCGTGATGAAGATTTCATTCTCCTCGGCGATGCCTCGACCCTGACGTCTCAAATCCAGCGCTATTGCGGCGAGCACGATTTCGAGCCCCGCATCACCCATCGCTGCGGCCAGCTCGCCACCGTAAAATCCCTGGCCGCGATGGGTCTTGGCGTCAGCGTCCTGCCCCAAAGCGCGCGGAGTGCGACGGATCCCGAAGGGCTCGTTTTCCGGAAATTCACCGGGCTGTCGCCCTCCCGCGACATCATGCTGGTGCGTCACCGCCGGCATCACCTCGGCCCGGGCGCAGACCTTTTCGCCGAGGCCGCCCGGGCGGTGGTCGGCCCCGGCCCGGTCGTCAGCTCCACCGCACCCTTCCAGTTACCCACGCCGCCCGCGACAAGCTGAGTTTGCACCCGGAGATTTTCTGTGAAATCGTCGCCGCTTATGCCTGCCTCCGTCCAGCACCACGAGCTGCCCAGGGGCCGCGAACGCGCCACGTTGCTGGTGCTCGCGGCGGTGCAATTCACGCATATTTTGGATTTCATGATCATGATGCCGCTGGGCGAGCAGCTGATGCGCGCCTTCAGCATCACGCCGGCCCAGTTCACGCATGTGGTCGCCTGCTATGGCATCGCGGCCGCCGTCAGCGGATTCGCCGGCGGATTCGTGCTCGATCGGTTTGACCGCAAGCGCGCCCTGCTGGTGCTCTACAGCGGCTTTGGCCTGGCGACCCTCTCCTGCGGACTTGCGGCGAATTACCAGATGCTGGTCCTCGCGCGGTTGGCGGCCGGGGCGTTCGGCGGCCTAGCCAGCTCGATGGTCACGGCCATGGTGGGCGATTTCATTCCACCCTCCCGGCGCGGCCGGGCCATGGGCCTTGTGACCGCGGCGTTTCCCGTGGCTTCGGTCCTCGGCGTGCCCGCCGGCCTGATGCTCGCCGGCCACTTCGGCTGGCACGCCGCTTTTTTCCTGCTCGCGGGCTGCAGTGCGCTAACCCTCCTCATCGCCTCGCTGGCCCTCCCCCATTTGCGCACGGCCGTGCACGGCCACCAGCCGTGGAAGCAGATGAAGGAAATCATGTCACACCGCGTGCACCTGCGCGCCTTTGCCGTCGGCACGATGCTGGGCATGGCCGGCGGAATCCTGATCCCGTTCCTTGCGCCATCCTTCGTCGCCAACCTGGGCCTGAACGAGCGCGTCGAGTTGCCCATCGCTTACGCCGTCGGCGGGATGGCAACCGCGATCAGCACGCCGATCATCGGCTGGCTCAGCGACCACATGGACCGGCTGCGGCTGCTGGCCTACATGTCCACCAGCGCCATCGTGGTAACCCTGGTCATCATGCGGCTCGGTCATTCGACGGTCGTCTTTGCCAGCCTCATGATGGCGCTGTTCATGGTCGCCACCTCGGGCCGCTACGCACCCGCCATGACCATGATCACCAACGCCGTCGACGCCCGCTACCGCGGCGGATTCATGAGTGTAATCTCCGCCCTGCAACTGGCCTGCAACGCCGCCGGGACGATCATCGCCGGGTTTTTTGTCACCCAGGACGCAGCCGGCCATTTGCTGGGACTGCCCCTGGTCAGCTATATCGCGACCGGATTTTTTATCCTGACCGTGCTTTTCGCCATCGAGCTGCGCGCCATCGCGCCGCATGTCGCGAGCCATGCGAAAAAGGATGTCCCGGCCCCGCCCTCCGAGATCGCCGCCGCCTGAGTTACCATGTCCACCGCCCCGACCACGGAAACAACCGCCCCCCCGCCCCTGCCACCGGTGCGGCCGGAGTTGCTGGCGCCGGCCGGGGACTGGGAGTGCGCCCGGGCTGCGGTCGAGAATGGGGCCGACGCGATCTACTTCGGCCTGGAGCGCTTCAACGCCCGCATGCGGGCCAGGAACTTCACGGTCGCCGATCTGCCGCGGCTCATGGAGTTCCTTCATCGGCGCGGCGTCCGCGGCTATGTGACCTTCAATACCCTCGTCTTTGCGGATGAGATCAGCGCCGCGGAGGAATACCTGCGGTCGATCATCGCGGCGGGCGTCGACGCGGCCATCGTGCAGGACATCGGGATCTGCCGCCTCATTCGCCGGCTTTCGCCGGATTTCCCGATCCACACGTCGACGCAGATGACGGTAACCAGCGCCGCCGGCGTCGATTTCGCCCGCCAGCTCGGCGCCAACCTCGTGGTGCTCGCCCGGGAGAATTCGCTCAAGGAAATCAGCGCCATTCGCGAGGCGCAGAAATCCGCGCCGGTCGCCCTGCCGCTCGAGGTCTTCGTGCATGGCGCGCTTTGCGTCGCCTACTCCGGCCAGTGCCTGACCAGCGAGTCGCTCGGCGGCCGCTCCGCCAACCGCGGCGAATGCGCCCAGGCCTGCCGCATGCCATATGAGCTGGTCTCCGATGGCCGGACCGTCGACCTGGGCGATCGCCGTTATTTGCTCAGTCCCCAGGATCTGTCCGGGCTGGAAGTGCTGCCCGACCTGGTGCGGGCCGGCGTGGCCTCGCTGAAAATCGAGGGCCGGCTCAAGAGTGCCGAATACGTCGCGAATATCACGCGGGTTTACCGTCAGGCCCTTGACCAGGTCATGGTCGGGATTTTCGGGCCGGCCCCGGCGGCCGAGACTGACGTGATGGAGACCGTGCGGCGGGAATCGCTGTACGACCTGGAAATGGGCTTCTCCCGCGGGCTGTATACCGGCTGGTTTCGCGGCGTGCAGAACCAGGAGCTGGCGCACGCGCGCTTCGGGACGAAACGCGGGGTTTATCTCGGCCGTGTGACCCGGCTCGGGGCCGACAGCGTGGCCCTGAAGCTCGCGGGCCCGGCGAAACCGGGTGACGGGATTGTCTTTGACGCCGGCCGGCCCGACGAAAAGGAACAGGGCGGCCGCATTTATCATCTGGACGAGCGCAACGGTGAGAGCGTGCTGCGCTTCGGCGACGGCGACATCGATTTTTCCCGGCTCCACGTCGGCGACCGGATCTGGAAGACCAACGATCCGGCACTGGATCGTCGCGTGCGCCAGACCTTCGAGGGCGACCAGATCCGTTTCCGCCGTGAACTTTCATTCGAAGTCCACGGCCACGCCGGCACGCCGCTGACCCTGATCGCCCGGGACCAGGAGGGCCACATCGCCCGGGCCGATTCCTCCGTCCCGCTAGCCCGCGCCGAGAACCAGCCGCTGACGACCGACCGCCTCGCCGATCAGCTTGGCCGGCTCGGCGGCACGCCATTTAAACTCGGCCCGCTGGAAAACAAGCTCGAGGGCGAAGTCATCCTGCCGGTCCGGGAACTCAACGAACTGCGCCGGCAGGTTGCCACGGCGCTCGAGACGCAGCGCGCCGCGCCCAAGCGCTGGCAGCTGACCGGGCCGGCGTCCGTTCCCGTTTTCAACTCCGGCGCCAGTCAGCCCGCGACGAACCCGGAAATCATCGTGGTCATCCGTGAGCTGCCTCAACTTGCCGCCGCCTGGTCCGCCGGCGCCCGCACGATCTACTGCGAGTTCGAGAATCCCAAACTCTACCGCGAGGCGGTCCAGCAGTTCCGCCGGCTCCAGGCGGAGGAGGACACCGCCGCCGCCACAATCGGCGCGGTGCTCCCCTCGCCCGGTGCCTCCATCTGGGTGGCGGCGCCGCGGGTTTTCAAGCCCGGCGAAGAATGGATCATCAAGCAGGTGCTGTCGGCCGAGGCTGACGGCTACCTGGTGCGCAATTACGATCACCTCCACTGGTTCGCCGGCCACCGCCGGCGCGGGGATTTCTCCCTCAACGTCGCCAATCCACTCACCGCCGATTACTTTGTCAACGCGCACGGCCTGGAGCGCGTGACCGCCTCCTACGACCTGAACATCGGGCAGCTGGAGGCCTTGCTGCAGGCCGCGCCCGGCGCGTGGTTCGACATCACGCTGCACCAGCACATGCCCATGTTTCACATGGAGCACTGCGTCTTCTGCGCGTTTCTCTCCACCGGCAAGGACTATCGCGACTGCGGCCGGCCCTGCGACGAGCATCGCGTGGCCCTGCGCGACCGCGTGGGTGCGGAGCACCCGCTCAAGGCCGATGCCGGCTGCCGCAACACCGTCTACAACAGCCGGGCCCAAACCGGGGCGGAATATGCCGCCCGCCTGATCAGCCTGGGTGCGCGCAGCTTCCGGATCGAGTTTCTCACCGAGGACGGCGCCGAGGTGAGCCGCACGGTCGAGCGCTACCGGGAGCTGCTCGCCGGCCAGATCACGGGGCCGGAACTTTGGCGCGAGTTGAAGCTGATCAACCAGCTGGGCGTGACCCGCGGCCAGATGGAATCCCCGGCCCGCGTTCTGCCCCGCAAGGGAGCCTAATTCCCCGACCTTGCCATATTTTGTCGCCTCGGCAACCGGCCGGCCCCTAGGCTCCGCCACCCTAGCATGAGCGAGAATCAGAAAGCCTCCGTCCCCCCGCCGGCCACTCCCGCCGCGGCTTCCGCCGATCTGGAGATCAAGGATGCCCGCATCATTTTTGAGCCGATCTGGGATGACCTCGAATCCCATTTCGGCCGGCAGCACCTGCGCTTCCCCAAGGAGATCATCCTGCTCGGCGGCGCCCCGGGCGCCGGCAAGGGGACCAACACGTCCTTCATCGCCAAGACGCGCGGCCTGACCTGCACCCCCATCGTGATGAGCTCGCTGCTCGACACGCCGGAGATGAAAAAGGTGAAGAATGCCGGCAACATGATCGGGGATCGCGAGGTGCTGGCCGTGCTGCTGCGCCGGCTGCTCAAGCCGGAATACCGCGATGGCGTCATCCTGGACGGCTTCCCGCGGACCCAGATGCAGGTCGAGTGCCTGAAGATGCTTTACGAAAAGATGACCCAGCTCTGGCGCGAGTTCTACGGCACGCCGCTGGCCATCCATTTCCGCCAGCCGGTGGTGCAGATCATCGTCCTCTTCGTCGACGAGAAGGAAAGCATCGCGCGCCAGCTCAAGCGCGGCCTGCAGGTCAAGGCGAACAACGACGAGGTGCGCCGCACCGGCCAGGGCCAGCTGCTGGAGGAACGGGCGACCGACTTCGACGAGAAACTGGCCCGGCGCCGCTACCGCGTGTTCAAGGAGCAGACCTGGGACGCGCTGCTCTCCCTCAAGGATATTTTCTATTACCACCTGATCAACGCCGAGGGCCCGATCGCCCAGGTTGAGCAGAACATCGTCGAGGAACTGGAATACCAGAGCTCGCTGGAGCTCGACCCGCGCACGTTCGACCGCCTGCGCACTCTCCCGCTCGCCAGCGAGATCATCGTCCATGCCCGGCAGGAGCTGGTGAAGCGGCTCGACGGCTACGAGCTGACCAATACCGCCCTGTTCCAGCGGGTGGTCACCCTCATCGAGAAGAAGATGATGCCGATCATCACCCGGCACGCGTTATCCGGCCACTCCAACATCAACAGCGAGGATCCCGTGCTGCATGAGCCCGAGGCCCTCGCCATGCTGATCGATATTTTCTCCGAGCGCGGCTACCATGCGGTCGTGGATGTCCATCGCATCGAGATTCCCGAGCAGGTCGACCTCACCACCGGCAAGATCACCTGCCGGGTGAAGAAGGTCTACCGGACGATCATCCGGTTCAAGGGCTCGGAAATCCGCCGCGGCTGAGGCCGCCCGGATCAAGGGGCCAGCCGTTCCATCGTCATGGGATGCGCCGAATCCTCGCCGACCGTGACGGCCAGTTTCTTCGTCGCGCCCTTGAAATCGAAATCGCACTGCACATCCGTCGTAAGGGCGTAGAAATGCGTGGGGGATTCCGCGTGCATGATGACGTCCACGCCCGCCAGATTAAGCAGCAGCAGGCCGTCAGGCAGGCGGCGGATCTTCACGACATCCGACCCGCGCGGGTAATCGCCGGCATAGGATTCCAGCAGCGCCTCGGGTAGCATGAACTCCTTGTGCCGGGGATTGCCGAGCTCGCGCACCCAGACGTTGCGGTAACGAACGGGATTGCCGTGATCCTGAAAAGCGATCGGCGTCCGCTCCGGGTGCGCCTTGTAGGGCGCGCGGCCGACCCAGCCGGTCGGGCCCGTGAGCTCCACGTTATTCTGCACCAGCACTCCGTTGTGAATGACAGTCTCGCGCGCCTTAGAGACCAGCTTGCCGTCGGCGTCGAAGCGCGGAGCGGTCCAAATGACGTCATAGGTCTGCCACTTGCCGGGAGGCAGGCAGACATTTACCAGCGGGGGATACTGGCCGTAAACCGAGGCGGCTGCACCATCGGCGTAGGTCTTGCTCTGGTAGGAATCGAGGATCTGGACCTCATAGCGGTCGAAACCAAAGAACAACCCGCTGTTGCCGCGACCCTGGCTCTCGCCGTGCGGCGGATTCGGGGCCGCCCACTCCACATGGAACTGGCAGTCGCCAAAGGCCTGCAGCGTCCGGACGTAACCGCTGCCCGGAACGCATTCCAGGGCGCCGTCATGCACGACCCACTTGGTCGGGCTTCCGTCCAACGCCACCCATTGCGAAACATCCTTGCCGTCGAAAAGCACCGTCGCATCCGACGGCGGCTGGCCCGGCTGCTCCTGCGAGCTGAAGGTGCCGGGCGTCACCACGGTGGCCATCGGTCGCTCCCGGTCGTGGCCGAGCCAATTGGGATCAGGTGCGGCCCGGAGGGCGGCAGGCATGACAGCGATGAGTCCGAGCACGAACAAGCAGGGGGTTTTCATAAGGGGTTGAGGTAACATCTTGGTTCGGTTTGGACCGGCTGTCCAATTGAAATCCCGTCCGCCGGCCGTCACTTGCCGGCGTATTCCGCGGGAATCGTGGTGATCGGTTGCAGCTCAACGTCGCGGTAGAAAACCTCCGCGCCCTCCGTCTGCAGGCTGATCTGCCCCGCGGTGAGCGGCGCCGGCGCCGCTCCATCCAGCCGCTCGGCGTGGAGCAGCCGCATCACCACCTTGCCGTTGACCACATGGATGCTGTCGCCGTTCAGGCAGATCAGGTCGAGGGTGTTCCATTCGCCCCGCGGTTTCTCCACATCCTCCAGCCGCACGCAGCGGTTGCCAACCGGCGGCTGCTCGAGAAAACGCACCAGCTGGCCGGCGGAGTCGTAATGATAAAGCGTCTTGCCGCCAACCGTCTCGGCCCGCGCGGGCACGGTGATCGCCGACGCCACGGCGAAGAGATCGCCAAAATCATGCTCCTGGATCTGGAATTCGATGGAGCGGGGCCACGTCTCGTAGGTGACCCCGGGCGCGCTGTGGACAAAATACATCAGGCCGCTGTCGCGCGGGGCGTTGACCCGGTCGCCCCAGCGCCTCTCGCCCCATTTGACCTGCAGGCGCAGGTGAAAGTTTCCGTAAGATGTGATCGTGCTCAGCACGCCAAAACCCTGGCCGGAAATGTGGATCGCGGGGCGGCCGTCGACGTTCTCAATGACAAACACCCTCAGCGGGTCGCGGTTCATGCCGATCGGCTCGAGGTATTTGCCACTGGCATCCCGGGCCAGTCCGGGGACTTCCCAGGTCTGGTCGGGTTTAGACATGAAGGTTTCCCAGCCGGCCAGATCATGGCCATTGAACAGCGGTTGCCAGGCGGGCTCGGCCGCGGTCAGGCCGCCGGCCGCAAGCAGGGCGAACCACAGTCGCCCGAGGGGTAGTCCGGGGGTCTTCATGCCGGAACCAACTTGCACGGCCGGGCGGTTTGCACAATCTCCGTTCGCGACATGACAAAATCCACTACCACGGACTGTGGTAATTCCCACGATGCTCAAGGGCCTGCGCACAATCGTCTATAAGGTACCGGATCTCGCCCGGGCCAAGGCGTGGTATACCCTCGCCCTCGGCCTCGCGCCCTACTTTGACGAACCGTTTTATGTCGGCTTCAAGGTGGGCGGATTCGAACTCGGCCTCGATCCTGATGCACCCGCCGCCAATGCCCCGGGCGGAGTCCACGCCTTCTGGGCCGTCGATGATGTCGAGGCGGTTTACCGGCAGCTGGTGGCCCTCGGCGCCCAACCCCACGAGGAGCCGAAGCAGGTTGGC
Organism: uncultured Verrucomicrobiota bacterium; assembly: GCA_903898675.1. Classification (GTDB taxonomy): domain Bacteria; phylum Verrucomicrobiota; class Verrucomicrobiia; order Opitutales; family Opitutaceae; genus Lacunisphaera. The sequence continues at coordinate 31,955 of CAIUGM010000018.1, read as the reverse complement.
GGCGGCATCAAGGTCGCAAGCGTCATCGATCCTTTCGGCAATATCCTCGGCCTGATCCTCAACCCGCATTTCGATCCGCCCGCCGTGCGCTGAGCCGGCACCGTGCGGCGCGTAATTCCCGCGCCGGCGACGACAATATTCTGGCCTCGCCGGTGGCGTTTGCGCAAAACACCCTCATCCTACCTGCCATGAATCTCGCCGACGCCCGCTCCGCCATCATCCTCGCCCTCGGGCGCATGACCGCGCTCTACCAGAAGCCGGTTTTCGATGAATGGGTGCTGGTGAAGATGGCCAGTGAACAGGGCGCCATCCTCGCCTACCAGGGACCACGGTCGGAGTCGTACCAGCGGAAGTTCAAGGAGGACATCGGTCCGCTCCGGGCGGAATTGGACCAGCGCCACATGAGCGTGGGCGACTTCGCCTTTGTCCATGATGCCAAGGGCACGCGCTTCGATGCCTGCCTCCGGCTCGGCCAGGGCAGCTACCTGTTTTGCAACAATGTCGCCAAGTCGATGGGGGAAATCCGGCAGGACCCGCTCTGGCTCGAGGCGCAGAAACCCTTCGTCGATCTCAGCACGAAGTTCCGGACCGATCCGCTGGAGTGAAGCAGGGCGGGAGGCGCCGGGCCGCGGGCTCAACCCAGCAGGCCCTGCCAGAGAAACCAGCCGTAGGCCGTGATGAGCAGACCGCCGACCCAGCGAGGCAATCCGCCGTTCGTCAACAGCATGATGATATGCACCGCGACCGAACCAAGCAGGAGGATCAGGCCGTTTTGGAAAAAAGGCGTCAGGGGCAGTGGCGTCACCACGGCGAAGAGGCCCAGACAAAGCGGAATGCAGATATGCCCGTCACCGACCTGCGAGGTGTAGACGATGTCGGCCCGGCGTTTCCAGCCCCAGTAAACGGCCAGCAGCGCATTCGGCAGCACCATCAGCCAGCCGGTAAGCCAGCCCAGGTTGGCTCCGCTCACGAACCCGCCCTTCTGGGCGGAGATCCACGCCACGAGCCAGTCGATGGCTTCATACATCACGTACGAGCATGCGAGCACGATCGCGACGTCGACATAGAACATGACGCCGAAAGACGCGCGCTGGCGGATGTTGTATTTCAGGACGTCGAACACCTGGAAGCACTGCCAGAAGAGGAACAGCCCGATCAGCACAATGCCATCGGAGCGGTCGAGCTTGCCGTCGCGCCCCATCGCCCAAACGGCCCCGGTGAAGAAAATCACCGCCGCCATGGTGAGCAACAGCGACAGGCGGTTGAGCTGGCTTTCCACGCCGCCATCCCGGCCACCCTTCGCCGGTTTTTTCCCCTTCGCCCCGGCCCCGGGTTTTTCCGGCATCACCTGCAGGCCCCAAAAAATCGCCGGCAAGCCCAGGACCAGCGTCAGGTTGGTGACGTTGTTCACGATGCAATTGGTCAGCACCTCCCGGGGGGCGCCCTTGTGCTGGATCATGATAAACACGAAGATCAGGTTCCCGAGCCCGGAACAGTACGGCATGATGATCGTCCCGAGCGCCGTGCCCTCCAGTCCGTGGTCCAGCATGGCCTCCAGCCGCCACATCATGAGGAATGAGACGGCGAGGAAAATGATCAGGTACGTTAACGGATCATTCAGCGCGAGCGTGTCTAGCAGGGCGGGAAGCACGCCCCTGATTGGCGGGAATTGGCATACGTGTAAACCCTGCTCCGGCTCCCTGGCCCCAAGCTAAGGCTTCCCGCCCGGCTGACTGGCTGATACGCTTGCTGACCGGCATGAAAGACTTTGTTCCGGGCCGGCCGCACTGGTGGCAATGGCCGACGATCCTCTCGCTCGACGCACCGGCCGTCGCCTTGCTCTGGCAATGGCAGCTGGCCCGGGTCGCCCATGTGACAGATTCATGGCCTCAGGCCCTGATCGTCGGCGCCTCCGTCTGGCTGGCTTACGTCATTGACCGCTGGCTGGAGGGCTGGCGGCTGACCCCCGGACAGGTGCAGACCCAGCGCCACTGGTTCCATCAACACCACCGCTGGCCGGTCGCCGCCGTATGGCTCACCGTGCTGACCGGCACGATGGCTTTCTCTTTCGCGGCCCTGACGACCCGCGAGCTGGTCGCAGGCTTCCTGCTGCTCGGGCCGGTGCTCGCCTACCTGCTGTCCCACCAGCTCATTCATCGCACCAGCCGGTGGCGGGCCCCGAAGGAACTCTGCGTCGCCGTGCTGCTCACCGGCGGGGTCTCCTGTTTTCTGCTGGCCTCGCACCCGGCGGCGCAATCAAGGATCGGGGTGCCACTCGCGCTTTTCTGCCTGCTCTGCCTCGCCAACTGTTCCCTGATCTCCATGTGGGAGCATGAAGTTGACCGCTCGCAAGGACAGACCTCCCTCGCCTTGCAATATCCCACCGGCGCCCGGCTGCTTCACCTGCTGCCCTGGCTGGTCGCCGCCATTGCGCTGGGGTTCGCCGCCCGCGAGTCCGGCATGCTGCGCACTGCTTCGCTGGGTGCCGCCGCCAGCGGTCTTTTGCTGGGCCTGATTGACCGGCTGCATGCGCGCTGCGGCCGGCAGCTGGCGCGGACCCTGGCGGACGTGGCCCTGATGACTCCTCTGATTCCCCTGTTGCTTCAACTGCTCACCCCATGAGCCGGGCTCCGCGCAGTTTTGATCGCCTGGCCCGCGTGTACCGGTTCCTAGAGTTTCTCGCCTTCGGCTCCACGCTGGAGCAGGCCCGCTTCTGCCTGCTGGAGGAAATCAAGGACCGCCGCGCCATCCTTGTACTCGGCGAAGGCGACGGGCGCTGTCTCGCCCGGCTGGTCCGGCTCGCGCCCGAGGCACAGATCACGTGCGTCGATTTCAGTGCCGCCATGCTGGCCCGCGCTGCAGCCGGGATCGCACCCGCCGACCGGGCCAGGATCAGTTTCCACCGGGCTGATGTCCTGGTGGCGCCGTTGCCGGCTGGAAGTTACGATGCCGCAGTCACCCTTTTCTTCCTCGATTGTTTCACGCCCGCGCAAGCGGCGGAACTGGTCGGAAGGATCAGCGCCAGCCTCCGGCCCGACGCGCTCTGGTTGTGGGCGGATTTCCAACTGCCGGCGGGCGGACCGGTCCGCTGGCGCGCGCAAGTCTGGCTGAAGATCCTCTATGCTTTTTTCCGCTGGCAGACCGGGCTGCCGGCCCGCGAACTGCCGCCGGCGGAAGCATTGATCACCGTGGCCGGGTTCGCCCCGGCGGCCCACCGCGACTTTTCCGGCGGTTTACTGCGCAGCGTGGTTTTCCGCCGGCGCGACGCCAACCGGCTTACTGGAGCTTGAAGGGCAGCCGCTGCCAGCGGGTGTAGACGTCGGAGAGAATCACACTCGTCTTGGGCTCGGGATTGTCCCCGGTCTTGAGGCTGTAGGCCGGGGCGAAGTTGCCCAGCACCGCGCAATAGTCGTTGTTGACCATGATGCCGATGATCTCGCCGGTCTTGCTGAAGACGAGGTCCCCCCGCTTCGGGGCGATCTCTCCGAACAGCCGCGTGACGATCCGGTTGTCGAGCTTCACATAACTGGCATTGGACTGGTCGATGCGAAACGGGGTCTCGCCATAGCGACCGTCATCCGCGCGCACGAGCACGGCATCGGGAAACTTGAACGGCTCCTTGGCCAGCTGGTAGATCTTGGCGCCCATGAGCGCCGCCAGCGAGCCGTCGACCGGGGCGACCACGATGCGCGGGTCCAATTGGAGAAACTGCAGCTCGCCCATGGGCGCATTGAAGGTCCCGCGCGTCAGCCGGCCTGAGACCTGATCATAATCGGTGGGCACATCGCTGAGGGTGAATGGGGTGTCGTTCAGGTGCATCAAGGCGTATACCTTGTTGCCGTCGCTCACGAGGATGGTCTGCGTGTCCTTGTCCTTGACCGTCGGGCTGAAGAGGCCGGGCCGGCGGGCGGAGATGAACGTCTGCACCCGGTTGGCCAGGAACTCGCTGAAAATGACATTGGGGTTGATCGGCCGGTTGTCGCGGATCTCCTTGCTGAGTTCGCCGGTTTTCTCGGTCTGCTGGCCGACGGCCTGGGTCAGCTGCGTGGTCTGCTCCTGGACCTTCATGCGTTCCAGGCGCTCGACCTCCACCTGCTGCTTGGCCTCCGTGAGATTCTGGGCGATGAGCTGCTTCTCCTGCTGGGCGACCTGCACGGCGACATTGAGGTTTTCAATGCGCTGGCGGGCCTCGCTGTTCTGCCGTTCCATGCGGGCCAGCTCGGCCTTCTGGCGGTCGGCCTCGGCGCGGCGCTCCTCGAGCTCGCGCTGCAGCTTGGCGAGCTGTTCCTTGGACATGGAGGCCTCCTGGGCGCTGGCGGTGTAGCGCTGCTCCAGTTCGTGGGCGCTCGACTGGGTGGCGGCGAGGGTGTTCTCCAGCTGGCCCTTCTGTTGCTGCAGGGCGGCGAGATTTTTCTCACGATCCGTGAGCGAGCCCTGGGCGGAGGAAAGCTGGCCGGCGAGTTTCTCGCGCGCGGCCTTTTCATCCTCCAGGGAGATCTTCATGAGCTCGACCATGTCGGCGTTGACCGCCGGGGCGTTGGCCGCCGATCGCGGCGCCGCGGTCTCCAGCTGGGTGTGCTGTGGCTCAGCCTTCTCCCAGCGCGTCAGGGCCAGGAGATTGAGCAACATGAAGTCGCACATGATTAATAGCAGCGTCTTGTTCATGGCTGGGGCTTAAGCCGTCACACCCTGCAGGGTCTCGAGAATAAGCCGGCGCTTGTAGGGCCGCACGTGGCGGATTTTGACGAGGGCCACGCACACGATGCCGAAGAGGTTGGAGGAATAGGCGGCGAGGAGATTGGCGTCGATGAGGCCGAGCACCTGCAGGACCAGCGCGGTGGCCGTGCCGGCGATGCCGAGGTACAGGCCGCCGTCGAAGAGGTTCTCCTCGTTCTCGATCAGCTTCAGCTTGCCCGGGGCGCCAAGCGGCTGGCGGTCGACGTCGGAAATCTTCAGCAGGCAGATGACATACATGCCGACCTGCAGGCACGCGAAGGTCGTGATGGAGAGGATGGTGGATAGGTCCATGTTGGTGGGTGTGGTTGAAGCGACTTTGGCCGGCGCCGCGAGGGCGCCGATGACCGGGATGGTTAACTTGATCTTGTAATCGGAGACGGGGGCGCCCTTGAGCAGGAAGGGCTCGGAGAAGACGAAGAAAATAAAGGTGAGCAGCACGGCGATGACGCCGCTGCCCATGCGCGGGAAGGCTCCGCGCAGGGTCGATTCGATCGACTTGAACAACCGCAGGTCCACCGAACGGAGCAGAAGGAATATACCGCCAAGAAACGCGGCATACTTCGTGATCAGGGCCAGTTCGGGGTGGCGCAGGGTGAAAGACGCACCGAACTCGAATTCCGGCCCGGCGCCCCGGGTCACCGGTGCCTGGCGCTGCACGAGCTGCTCCACGGCTCCGGCGCCATAGGACAGGGCAAGCTGAAGCTGCTCGGCCCCGGGCCGTCCAAAGGTGATCAGGTAATGTGCGACCTGGTCGGCCGATTTGGTCATCAGGGCCGCGGTGTAGATAACCGGCAGATGTTCGGGCGCCACGCGGGCGAGATGGGCAAACTGGCCGACCGTGCCAAGGCTGCCCGTGGTCCGCAGCAACTCCGAGAGCTGGATCCAGTTGAGCCGCTGGCCGAGCGTCAGAATATCGAGGTAGAAATCCTCGAGCTCACCCATCTGGCCGTTCGCCATCGCGTTCTCGGCCAGGGTACGCACTTCGCGCTGGAGGGAGGGAGACAGATGTTCCGTTTGCCAGAGGTAGGCGGTCAGCAAGATGACCGCGTCAAGCGGCTGGCCACCGGGCCGGCTCGCCGGGACGAAACGCTGGGTGGTGGTCAGCGTGGCGGTATTGAGGAGCGTTTGGACCGCGGGCAGGCGCGAAACCGCGAGGTAGCGCCGGAGATTGTCACGAGCCAGCTGGGTGACCATGAAGCGCAAAACCGGTTGCGAATCGGAAGAGGTCGCGGCGTTGCGGCCCACGAGCAGCGGTTCCAATGCGACATCCCATCCGCCCCACGGCATCATGTCGCGGTGCTTTTCGGCAAAGGCATCAACGGCCGCCCCGAGCGCCGGCGCCCCGGTATCGCCGATCTTGCGCGCCGCCTCGAGCACCAGCGAGGCCGGTCCCGGCTTGTCGAGTTCAAGGAGATCGCGGCCGAAGCTGGCGACGGTGGGCGTATCGCGCCCGGCCTCGCGCAGCAGCGAGGTGTTCAGCGACTTCACGTTTACCGGGAGCAGCCAGGCCATCAGCAAGAGGCCAATCCCCAAGGCCAGCCAGAGCTGCCAAACGGCAGAACGGGCTCCGGAAACGGAGACAGACGAGGGCATGCCTGGATTCATAGTGTTTTGGGGCCGGGAAACAAATTTATTTGCCGGACCCTTGCGCAGGCAAATACCCTGTGCAGGTTATATACGAGACCGATGCCCCTGAATATTGTTCGCTTCAATCAGCCAATTTTGCGCAAAAAAGGCGCCAAGATCACTGCGTTTAACGCCGCCCTGAAGAAGCTGGCCGACGAGATGATCGCGACGATGCACGCGGCCGAAGGCATCGGCCTCGCGGCCCAGCAGATCGGCCAGGCCATCCAGTTGTGCGTGGTGGATCTCCGGCCGGTCGAAGCGGAGTTCGACTGGGAGTACGATGGCGCGCGCCCGCCGCTGGAGCTGTTCATGCCGCTGGTCCTGGTCAATCCCGAGGTCACCCCCGTGCCCGAGCCGGAGACGGTTTACGAGGAGGGCTGCCTCTCTTTCCCGCAGATCCGCGGCGATGTCGTGCGGCCGGACGAAATCACGGTCAAATTCAAGGATGCCGGCGGTCACGCGCACATCCTGCGTTGCAACGGCCTGCTGGCGCGTTGCGTCCAGCATGAAGTCGATCATTTGAACGGGGTGCTTTACATCGACCACATGGACAAGGCGACCCTGCTTGCCATCGATCCCGAGCTGAAGGCCCTGAAGAAACTGACCCGCGAGTCCGCCGGGAAATCCTGACATGGACGCGGCCAACCAGCGCAACCCCCGCTCGATCGCCACCCGCACCGGCGATTTGGGAACGACCAGCCTGTTGTATGGCCAGCGCGTCCCGAAGAACCACCCGCAAATCGAGGCGGTGGGGAGCCTCGATGAATTGAACTCGGCCATCGGTTTGGCCAAGGCCACCCTGCCATCCGCCGATCCCGGCCACGCTGAGCTCGTAAGAATCCAAAAGGACCTCGTGGCATTGATGGGCGAGATCACCTGCGCCGAGGGCGACGCCACCCGCTACGCTGATTCCAAGTTTCAAAAACTGGGCGAAACCGAGCTGGCCCGGCTGGACACGGCCTTGCACGCGGTCGAGGCACGGCAGCCCAAATTCGACGGCTGGGCGACACCGGGCGCCAACCTGCACGCCGCCGCCCTGGATCTCGCGCGCACCGCCGCCCGGCGGGCGGAGCGCCGCCTGGTCGGCCTCGGGCCGCAGGGTAAAACCGTGCGCCCGGTGCTGTTGCAGTACGTCAATCGCGTCTCCGATCTGCTCTGGCTGCTTGCACGGGAAGCCGAGGGCTGACGCGGTTTTTGTTTTGTCTCACCCCTCTTCCGGGGTTTATATCCGCGGCCATGTACGTCGCCATCATTCTAATCGTGCTCGCCGCGCTCTACCGGCTGCTGCCGACCGTGGATCTGTCGCTGTCGAACTTCTCCCCGGTCATGGCCATTGCGTTCTGCGGCGCGGTGTATTTCCGCAAACGCTGGATGTGGCTGGTTCCCTTCCTCGCACTGGCCCTGTCCGACGTGTATCTGAACAATTTCTACGCCCGGGAATACGGGTTTACCTGGCCGGTGAGTGGATTGATCGCGCGCACGGCCTGCTTCGGTGTGGCCCTGCTGATCGGTGCCTGGGTCGCGAAGCGTAAATCATGGCTCAACCTGCTCAACGGGGCCCTGCTGGGCGCGCTCGTGTTTTACCTGGTGACCAACACCCAGTCGTGGGCGTCGGATGCATTCTACGCCAAGACCCCCGCCGGCTGGTGGCAGGCCCTGACGGTCGGCCATCCGGAATATCCGCCGACCATTTTCTTTTTCCGCAACACCCTGTTCGGCGACCTGATGTTCACCGGTTTCTTCGCCGGCATCATGGAATTGATCGCCCGCCGCCAGGGCAGCCCGAGCCTCCTCGACGAGGAAACGCCCGCCGGGGCCGAGGAAAAGCCGGTCGAAGTGGAAGCCAAGGATTGAGCGAAGGGACCGGGCGGCCGCAATTCGCCGTTCGCAAAATCCTCGCGGGAGGCCTAGAGCAGATCCGCGGCGAGTTCCGCGAGCTTGGAGCGTTCGCCCTTGGACAGCTTCACGTGCGCCGCGAGGCCGAGGCCCTTCATGCGGTTGTGACAATAGACCAGTCCGTTGCTCCGGGAATCGACGTAAGGGTTGTCGATCTGCGCCGGATCCCCGATCAGCACGAGCTTGGAACTCTCGGAGATGCGCGTGATGACCGTCTTCACCTCGTGCGGCGTCAGTTGCTGTGCCTCGTCGAGGATGAAAAAGCGGCGGGCAATGGAGCGACCGCGGATAAAGCACAGTGCCTCGATCTCGACCAGCCCGCTCTTGATGAGCCGTTCGTAGGGCTTCATCGGCGGAACGCCGCCACCGCCACCGCCGTGCGACGGCTGCGGGGATGACATCATCGCCATGACGTCGTCATGTTTCTTTTTTTTCTTACCGGTCTTCTTGCTGGCGAACTGCGGTTCCTTCTGCGGCTTGGCCGGCAGCAAAACCTCAAGTGCGTCATGATAGGGCTGCAGCCATGGCTTCATCTTTTCCTCGAGGGTGCCGGGGAGGAAGCCGATGTCCTTGCCCAGGGCGATGACCGGCCGGGAAATGGAAATGCCGTCGTAGCGTGATTTCTCATCGCTCGTCTGGAAGAGCGCGCAGGCGATGGAAAGCAGGGTTTTCCCGGTGCCGGCTTTGCCGAAGCAGGTCACGAGGGAGATATTGTCGTCCATCAGGGCATCGACAAAAAACTGCTGTTCAAGGTTGCGGGGGCGGATGGGAATGCCTCCGGGCGCCTTAACGAAATCAGGCAGATGCAGACGGCGCACGACACCTTCCCCGTAATAACGGCCCGGCATCGTCTTGCCCTCCGGCGTCATCAGGAGGATGTACTCATTAAGGTATAGCTTGGCGACGACCTCGGCCCCGAGCACGAGTTCGCCCTCGGAGCAGAAGCGCTGCATCTCGTAGACATCGAGGGCGATGGTCTGGTAGCCGTCATCGTCACTGGTCGCCTCGGGCACCTTGTCATTGAGATAGTCCTCGGCCTCAAGACCGACGGCGCGGGCCTTGAGCTGCACGTTGACGTCCTTGGTGACGAGAATGGTCGGCGGCTGATAGGTCTCCTGGACGAACAGCGCGCTCGCGATGATGCGATTGTCCTTCTTGGTGAAGTCCGACAACACGGCGCGCAGCCGCTGCATGGCCGGCGACGACCAGTTGTTCTCCACCAAGTAGCGGTTGATGATCACGGAAAGCGTGCCGCCAGTCGGCAGCTTGACGCCCTCGTGCATCGAGCGAGAATCCGGCAGGAGCTCCTGCAGGATACGGTGCACCCGGCGGGCATTGCGGCCGCGCTCGGTGGACTGTTCGCTTTTTATCGCATCGAGCTCCTCGAGGACCTCAACCGGGATGGCCAGATTGTTGTCCTCAAATTTGAAGATCGATTGCGGGTCGTGCAGCAATACGTTCGTGTCCAGAACGTAGGTTTTAGTCCTTACCTCAACCTGATGCTGCGGTGAGTGGTATACCGCACTTATAGTGTTTTCCATCGCGTGGATAACTTGTGAATAACGAATGTATCCGCTTATCGGCTTTGTAAATACAGTAATTGCAAATTTGTGAAAATTTCCGGTAACGAGACTGGGTGCCTCAGGGCGCCGGGCCACCCGCGGCCTTCTTGGGCTTGGGTGGCGGTCCCCACAAGCGTAGCAAGTAGTCGGCCAGATTCAGCAGGCTGATTCGTCTGAGCGCGTGAGTGCCGAGGTCACGGAAAGCCGACACATGCTCACGGCGCTCGACAAAATAATCCCAGAGCTCGCGCTCCAGACCCCGGGCCACTTCACCAGGATCTGCGGTCGCCTGGGCTGCCATCATTACTTTTGTCTGCCAGTGACGGCGCTCCTCCGGCTGCTTTTCCCAGTAGTCGAACACTGTTTGTTCATAGCGGTTTAGGCTCATGCCAACTGGTTTTTACGCCCAAGGGCGGCATTGCATTCGAACATCCATCTGTTATGCGTGTCTGCCAGTTACACACTCAACCAGATTCACCCCATGTGGCAAAAGTTTAAAGAACAACTACCCGCGGTTATCCTGACCGCTCTCCTGATTATCGGCGCAGCGGCGTGGTTTTATCAAACCACGGTGAAAGATATGGCCGCCAAGCAGCAGGCGGAAATCAGCGCACTGCGCGAACAGACGAATGCCGAGATGAAAGCCTCGGCCGAGGAGACCAGGCGCCACATCGAGTCGGTCAACCAGCTCCTGAAGGACGCCATTTCCAAGCGCCAGGCTGACGCGCTCATGACCGATGAGGAATTTGCCAAGGTTAACGCGGAGAAGGTCGACAAGCTCGCGGAAGCCATCGCCCACAAGATTCAGCCTTACAATCCCCTCCCGAAGACTCCGGAGGAAGCCGAGAAAATCCAGAATGAGCAGGTCGACAAGGTTTCGAGCCGGATGGCGGAGAAAATCTCCCCGATCCTGGCGGAAATGTCCAAGGACCAGAATCTAACCCGCGAGTCCATCAATGCGTACAGTCAGCGTATTTCCGATCAAGTCAGCGGAGCCCTTACCGCAGAAATGTCGCGCAACCAGACGCTCAACACCCAGCTGCTGACGTCCCAGGCCGTCGCCCAGGATTCGATGAAGCTCTCCCACGAGATCACCGCCCTGTATCTCAGCACCTTCAAGGATCAGGGCCTCATCACCCGCTTGCTGTCACTGCCCGCCAACGTGGTCCGTGACGCCGCCAGCCTGAGCATTGTGACCAGCTCTGATCGCAAGAAGATGGAAGAGCGCCTCGTGACCGAGATGAACGAGCTCGATAAGCGCCTGCAGGACGTACAGGCCACCACCCCGAAGAAGTAGTGTCTTCGAAGGATTTTGTTCTCAAACCGACCCGATTCCGGGTCGGTTTTTTTGTGCCCTAACCTCCAGTCATCAATTACCGCGCCGAATTCATCAAAGGCCGGGCCTGCTGGTGGGAAAATAGCTCGGGTTTGCCCAGCGCCGTTGCGGCCGCCGGCAAGTAGATCCTGAACGAGGACCCCTTGCCTGAAACCGTGTTCAGATGAATGAAGCCGCCGTGGTGGACAATGATTTCACGGATCGTCGAAAGTCCCAGGCCGGAACCCCGGCTGGCTTCCTTGGTGGTAACAAAAGGCTCCCACATTTTCGCCATCACCGCGGGTGAAAACCCGGTGCCGGTATCGTCGACCTGCAGCACAAGGAACGCTCCCGCGCGCCCACCATCGATCTCAGCCGCGGTTGCTGCATCCAACAGGCAATTCTCCGCTCGTAGGGTCAGCATGCCCCCGCGCGCCATGGCCTCGCGCGCATTGACGCACAGGTTCAGCAGCACCTGGTGGATCTGGCTCAGGTTCGCGTTGATCAGCCAAAGCCCGGAGGGAATATGCGCGTCAACGTGGATGGTCCGGGGGAAAGTCTCCTTCGCGAAGACCGCAATCTCTTCCAGCAGTTGCTGAATCAGGACCAGTTCGAGGCGGCCACCAGCGCCATGCGCGTATTCCAGAATCTGCCGCACCAGTGCGGTAGCCCGGCTCATCGTGGTTTCCATCGAATCCAACAAGCTACTCGCCGTGGGATCGGAAACCGACGGACGAAGCATGGGAATAGCCAGCTTCATCGGCGCCAGCATATTGTTCAGGTCGTGGGCCACGCGGGTGGCGAGCAGCAGTGTTTTGAGGTATGCCAATGGAGTGAGCACCGTTGTTCGCAGTACTCGACAAGATGTGACTAAAATGATCGCATCACGGCACTACGGAGGAGCCATATTGGTTTCAGAAGGATATAAAATTATCCTAGTACATCCGGATGGAAATTCGCGCGTTCTGGTACAAAATCTACCCGGTTTCGCCACCAGTATTGCAGAGGACAAGGATGGCCGACTTTGGATTGGCACGCCTAACAGTGCCATATTAACAGCAAAGCCCCGTGATGATGTTTATGTTGAAGCAGTGTTAGCGGGCCCCGAGTCCGGTCTACCGGAGACTTCCGGCAAGGGTCGTGTAGTAGCCGCTAAGGACGGTACTACTCTGGCTTTTTTGCCTACCGGTGGATGGATACTCGACGCTAACTTGGTTAAATTTGTGCCAATTGAAAATTATCCCTCTTGGGCCGTAAACGCCGTCTCCGAAGTCGCGGCGGACAACACCTTGTGGGTTGTCCACCCAGCCACTGAGAGTCGCGCGGCGACGGCGGCGCGAATCACGATCAAGGGGGATCACGCAGTCTGGGAGCCTCACTCTGTTGAGGGGCTCTGGAACATCGGTACGCCCCAGTGCATTCTCGCCGAGGCCGGCGCCAATGGTGACGCGGTGCTTTGGATAGGGGGCACGACTGGTTTGATTCGCAATGTTGTCACCGGTGGCCCGGTCGCCCCCGTGCCGCACGAACCCTTGCTCCGCGCCCTGGCCCGCAGTGCGGACCATGATACCCTCGCGCCTATCACCCAAGCCCTCCCCTACTCGACCCGTGCGATCGACTTTGAATTTGCGGCCCCGGAATTCTCCCGGCGCCCCGCCCTTCGCCTGGAAACGATGCTCGATGGCGTCGATCAGCACTGGGTTCCGGCCGAGGCGACCTCCCGGCGTGAATTCACCGCCCTGCGCGAGGGTCGCTACACTTTCCGGGTCCGCGTGGTCGCCGAAACCGGCATCACCAGCCCGGCCGCCATCAGTCATTTTGAAATCACTCCGCCGTGGTGGCGGACCGGCACCGCCCTGGCTGGCGCCTTGCTGGCCCTGCTGCCGGCCGGCTACGGCGTTTACCGCTGGCGCGTGCGCACCCTGCGCCAACGCAACGCCGAGCTGGAAGATAAGGTCCGCGAACGCACCACCCAGCTTGCACAGGCCAGCGCGGCCAAGACCCAGTTCATCGCGAACATGAGCCATGATATCCGCAATCCGCTCAATGGCATCGTCGGCTTGGCCATGGCGCTGGAGGATACCCCGCTCAACCCCAAGCAGAACGAACTCGTCTCCACCCTCCGCGAATGCACGACGTACCTTTCCACGCTCGTGGACGACGTGCTGGATTTCGCCAGCATCGAGGCCGGGGCAGTCGAGCTGCGGCCCGGCCCCTTCTCGCCGAACGAGCTCCTGCGTTCCATCGCCGCGATGTTCAAGATGGAGGCGATCGCCAGCGGCGCCACCCTGCTCGTCGAGACTGATCAACGCCTGCCGGCAGCCTACGTCGGCGATGCCGGGCGCATCCAGCAGGTCCTGGTCAACTTCCTCACGAACGCCCTGAAATACTCCGGCGGCCGGATCCGGCTCACCGCGAGCATTCCACCCGACGCCCCGGAGGAGATCGAGTTCGCGGTGACCGACGAGGGCCCCGGCATCAGTGCCGAGGGTCAGCGCCTCCTGTTCACCAAGTTCAGCCGCCTGACCAATGCGCAATCCAAGGAAATCACCGGCACCGGCCTCGGCCTGGCTTCCTGCCGCCTGCTCGCCGGGCTGATGAGCGGCTCGGTCGGGGTCCGCAGCCGCCCGGGGCACGGCGCCCGCTTTTACCTGCGCCTGCCGCTTGAGGTCGTTCCGGTCCGCGCCCCGGATCCGGTCGGGGCCCCAATGGCCACCGCCCTCCTGCCCAACTGCACCGTGCTCCTGGTCGAGGACACCAATTACAACGCCTGGGCCGCCGCCGCCGTGCTGGGAAAATTCGGCCTCACCTGCGAACGCGCCACCAGCGGCGCCGAGGCCCTGGAACTGTTCGCCAAGAAACGCTACAACCTCGTGCTGCTCGACCGCAACCTGCCCGACATGGACGGGACCGAGGTGGCCCGGCGCATCCGCGCGATGGAAGCGGATGGGCCGCGGACGATCATGCTGGCCGTCACCGCCTATTGCACCAGCGAGGATCGCGCCCTGTGCCTGAGTGCGGGCATGGATGCCTTTGTCGGCAAGCCGCTCACCCCCGAGAAACTCCGCCGCGTGTTGACCGCCGCGGGCCGGCGTCACCTCGCCGCCGCGTCGATGCACATCTCGCCGGACGTTTCATCGACCGGGGTGGATGTTTCCCTCCTTGAATATATTTCGGACGGCACCGACCAGGGCCTGAGTCATCAGATCGAGCTTTTCCTGTCCGCGCTCGAGGAGGCGGAAAAACAGCTATCACTCGCCACGCTCAGCAGCGATTTCAAGCTGCTGGGTGACGCCGCCCACGGCGTGTTGTCCCACGCCCGGCTGGTAGGGTGCTCGTCGCTCGCCACGGCCGCCGCCGGACTCCAACACGCGGCCCAGGCCGGCAAACGGGACTCCTTCGGCGAGCCCCTGCTGCGCGTCAGCCGCGAGATTCAGGCGCTCAAGGCAGTAGTCCGCCGCTACCCCGGCGCGGAGCGGACAGCGTGAAGCCGTGGTCCTGCGCGTAGCGGATCAGCTCGGCTGTGCCGGTAAGGTCCAGCTTGCGGAGAATGTTGAACCGGTGTTTCTCCACGGTCTCTTCCGCCAGCCCCAGGCGTTCCGCAATTTCCCGGTCGTGAAACGGCTCGCCGATCAACGCGAGCACAGCGCGCTCCCGGTCGGTCAGCAGCTTGTCAAAGGAGTGGGGATTGCCGTGCCGCGTCTCTTTGAGGCGCAGGAACTCCGCAGAAAAATACGTCCGCCCCTCGCTCACCGCCGCGATCGCCTGCTTGAGGATGGCCACGGTGTTGGTGTTCTTGTCCACAAAACCGTGCACATGGGCCTTCTCCGCCCGGAACACCGTGTAGTCGTCACAATGGGACGACAGCACCAATATCCGGATTCCGGGCACCGCCTGCTGCAACGCCGCCACAACCCCGAAGCCGTCGAGATTCGGCAGGTGCAGATCGAGTAGCACCAGGTCGGGCGTGGTCTCCATCACCAATTGCACGGCACTGCGTCCGTCCGCCGCCTCGCCCACCACCTTATGCCGCAGCTCCCGCGTACAGACCTTGCGCAGGACTTCGCGGAACATCTGGTGATCTTCGACGATAACAATCCTCACGCCCGGCAGCATGCCAACCGGCCTCGCGGGCGCAAGCATCGTGAACCGATTGGATTGCTTTACCGTCAACGTGTTTCAGCCGCACCGGATTTTGCTTTGTCCCCGCCGGCGGGGCGCGACAGTTTCCGGTCCACTTTCCTCTGATGCCCGCCACCATCCAAGTCACGCCCACCGCCGCGCGGCGCTTCATGCGGCGCGCCCTGCTGTTGGACGCCCCGGCCCCGGACATCGCCACCGCGCTCACGCATCACGGCTACATTCAGATCGATCCGATCAATGTGACCGGTCGGATGCACGACCTGATCCTGCGCAACCGCGTCCAAGACTATCGCGAGGGCGGACTTATGCGCCACCTGCACGGCGAAGACCGTCCACTGCCTGCGGCCCGGCGCACCGCCTTCGAGCACCACCTGCCCTCAAGCCATGTTCTCGTCGCCTTCCCCCTCGACGCCTGGCCGCACCTGCTCACCGCCAACTCGGCCCGCACCCGGGTCGCCAGCGCCTGGTCCGGCCGCCTGACGAAACGGGAAAGGGAGCTGTCCGTCCACCTCCTGGCTGAAATCGCCGCCCGCGGCCCGCTGGGCTCGGAGGATTTTGAGGACGAACGCCGCGCCCGCCGCGTCTGGGGCGCAATGCGACTGACCAAGTCCGCGCTGCAAAAGCTCTTTTTTCACGGCCGGCTCCTGATCGCCCAACGCGCGGACAACAACCGCCGCCTCTACGACCTGCCGGAGCGTGTTCTCCCCGCCGCCACGCTCGCCGCGCCCACCCCCACCAAGGCCGATACCGACCGCTGGGTGGCTCACACCCTCCTGCGCCAACGCCGGCTGGCCCTGCTCAAGAAAAAGGATCTTCAGCTCGTGGAAGACCTGGTCCAGCCCGTCCAAATTGCGGGCTGCCCCCTGCTCCACTGCCTTCGGACCGACGTCCCCCTCCTGGAGGCCGCGGTTTCCGATCCACTGGCGACGGGCGCAGTCGCGTCTTCGGCCGCCGCCGGCCCGCCCCAGCTGCACCTGCTCGCGCCCCTCGACCCGCTGATCTATGACCGCCGGATAACCTCCGCCCTCTGGGGATTCGATTACACGTGGGAGGTCTATACTCCGCCAGCAAAACGCCAGCGCGGCTACTACGCCCTCCCGGTTCTCGCCGGCACTGAACTTGTGGGGCACGTGGATCCCAAGGCCGACCGGCTCAACCGCCGCCTGCAGATCGTTTCCCGCCGGGTGCGGCGCGGCCACAAGGTCGCAGACGCAGTCGGGTCCCTGGCCCGCTGGCTGGGCCTGAAACCTTAGTCTCCGCCATCCCTTCGCCGGTGCACCAGCCGTTCGGGCCACCACCTGAACTTAGGATCATTTTCTGATTCCACTCGGGGTGGGAGTTCCAGCAAGCTGCGCCCTCTTCCCGTGGACGACCTTCTCCTGACCCTCAAAACCACCTTCGGCTACGATAGTTTCCGCCCGCTGCAGCGCGAAATCATCGAGACCTCGCTGGCGGGACGCGATGTCTTCGCCCTCCTGCCGACCGGCGGGGGAAAATCACTCTGCTTCCAGCTCCCCGCCCTGCTCCAGCCGGGCCTGACGGTCGTGGTCTCCCCGCTCATCGCACTGATGAAGGACCAGGTGGACCAGCTCCAGGCCGCCGGTGTCGCCGCCACGTTCCTGAATTCAACCCTGGACGCCGACGAGGCCCGCTCCCGGCTGCGCGGGCTGCACCGCGGCGAATGGCGGCTGCTGTACGTCGCGCCGGAGCGCCTCATGCTCGACAACTGGCAGGAGAACCTGAAGGCGTGGAACGTCACCGCCCTCGCGATCGACGAGGCGCATTGCATCTCCGAATGGGGCCATGATTTCCGCCCCGAATACCGCCAGATCGCCAAGCTCCGCGATCTGCTCCCCGGCGTGCCCATCATGGCGCTCACGGCCACGGCGACCGGGCGGGTCCGCGAGGACATTGTCCGTCACCTCAAGCTGCGCGACCCCGCCACCTTCGTCGCCAGCTTCAACCGCCCCAACCTGTCCTACCGTGTAATCCCCAAGGACCAGCCGGCGAAGCAGATCATCAACTTCGTCCGGCAGCGCGAAACCGAAAGCGGCATCATCTATTGCGCCAGCCGCGCCACGGCCGAACGGGTCGCCGAATCGCTCGCCGGCCGGGGCTTTTCCGCCCGCCCTTATCACGCCGGCCTCGAGGCCGCGGAGCGCAGCCGCAACCAGGAGCTTTTTCTCCGCGATGAGACCCGCATCATCTGCGCGACCATCGCGTTCGGCATGGGCATCAACAAGCCCAACGTCCGCTGGGTCATCCACCATGACCTGCCCAAGAACATCGAGGGCTACTATCAGGAAACGGGGCGGGCGGGACGCGACGGCCTGCCCGGCGACTGCCTGCTCCTCTTCAGCGCGGGTGACATCGCCAAGCAAACGCACTTCCTCGACGAGATCACCAACGAACACGAGCAGTCCGTCGCCCGCGCGCAGCTGCGCCAGATCGTGCACTACGCGGAGAGCGCCGGCTGCCGCCGGGCCGAACTGCTCGCTTACTTCGGGGAAAAATTCGGGGCGGACAACTGCGGCGCCTGCGACAACTGCCTCGAGCCCCGGGAAACGTACGACGGCACCATCGTGGCCCAGAAATTCCTCTCGTGCGTCTATCGCATCGCGCAGAACGGCACCTTCAGTGTCGGCATGAATCATTTGACCGAGGTGCTCACCGGCGCCGATACCGACAAGATCCGGCGCTGGGGCCACGACCGGCTCACGACCTACGGCATTGGCCAGGATCTTTCCCGGTCGCAGTGGGCCGCCACCGGTCGCGAGTTGATGCGGCTCGGCTATCTCGCCGTCGCGGAAGGGGAATTCGCCACGCTGGAGCTCACGCCCGAGGGCCGGGAAGTCCTGCGCTCGCGCGCCCCGGTCACCCTCACCAAGCCGATGGACCTGCCCAAGACCCGGCGGGTCGTCCGCCGCGAGGGTGACATCGCCTGCGATGAAATCCTCTTCGAGCGCCTGCGTGCCTTGCGCAAGCAGCTGGCCGACGAGCGCAAGGTGCCGGCCTATATCATTTTTGGCGACGCCACCCTCCGCCAGATGGCCCGGGAGTACCCGACCCGGGCCGAGTCGATGGACGGCATCACCGGCCTCGGGGAGAAGAAGCGCGCGGAATTCGGCGCAACCTTTGCCGAAGCCATTGCCGGATTCCTGCAGACCAATCCCCGCCTGACCTTCAACGACTGAGCCCGTTGCCGCCCTCTCTGCCCAGCGCTTTGCCCGAGAATGCCGGACTTTCCTTTACCGGGGAAAAGCCGTGGCTTCCTGCGGTGGTGACTTCCCGTCAGGTACAAGCCATGGAGTTGGCCCGCAATCCCACCGGTCGCCCGAACCGCGATGTACTCCGGCGTTATACCGGCTTTGCCGCCGGCCGCACCCGCGAGCACTGGCAGGTGGACTTCTCCCCGTATTCCACCGAGCAGGAAGCGGCACTCTATGTGGAGCCGTGCCGCCACTTGCGCGCCAAATTGCCGGAGCCTAGTGCTCACTGGTGGCTTAATCCCGGGGCCCGGCCCGGGCTTCGCACCGGTCTCGCGCGGCTGGAACGCTATCTGGCCACACCCCTGGCCCTGAAAACGCCGGCCTGGAGCTGGATCGACAGCGATGTGCTGCCCGATGACACCCTGCTGGCCGTGGCCCGCGACGACGACCTCGCCCACGGTCTGCTCGGCTCACAGGCGTTTCAATCATGGTGGACGCGATATGCACCCCATCTTTCGCCCGAAGAAATTGTTGAAACCTTTCCCTTCCCCTGGCCCCCGGCCACGCTCTTCAGTGCGTTGACGCGGGAACAGGAAGAGCACCGCATGGCGATCACCCGCGCCGCGCGTGGCACCGACCAGGAGAGGATCGATTCGGCCGTCGCTGCCGCCTACGGCTGGACGGGCGGCCTGACTGCCAACGAAACCCTGGCTCAACTCGGGGAATTAAACCGCCGGCGTGCGGGTTGAATTGCCGGGCGGCATCACCGATCCCGCCCGGCAGTTTTCTTCACGGCTTCTCGCCGGCAAACTTCCAGGCCGCCGTGTAATCCTTGGGCAGTTTCGTCCCGAGCAGGTGGGCGCGGACCATTTCAATCGGCATGTTGCCGCCGAGAAGGATGCTGTCGTGAAATTCCCTCTCCGGCATCCGGCCGGTCTTCACGAGGTCGGCGTAGAGCGTGCGGAGTTGGATGGCACCCATCATGTAGCCGACCTGATAGAGTGGCGAGTAGTCGCCGTTGAACGAGCGGCGCACCTCACCAGTCGCGGTGTGGCGGTCATGGCCGACCCGCTCGACCAGGAAATCGATGCACTGCTGCGGGGTCCATTTACCGAGGTGGAAATTCAGCGAAAAAATGATGCGTGCGCACCGGTGCGTGCGCCAGAACAGCGCGCCGGCCCGATCCTCCGGGGTTTGATGGAAGCCCAGGTCCCAGAGGTGGAATTCCCACCACAGGGCCCACCCCTCGACATAGAAGGGCGTATCGAACAGGTCGCGGTGCTTGTTGAACCGCTCGGCGTACCAGCCCTGCAGGTGGTGGCCGGGGATCAGCTCGTGAAACACCGTCGCATGGCAGAAGTGGCGGTTGTTCGCCCGCAGGCTGTCGAGCTTGGCCTTGGCGTCCATGGTGTCGGTGGGAAACGAAACCTCGATCTTGTCTCCGCCGAGAAAGAACGGGTTCACTTTCTGCCGCTCGGGCGACATCATGGCCATCAGCCAGTCATCCCGAGCGAGGGGCGGCACTGTGATGAGCTCGCGCTTGGTGACAAAGTCCACCGCCTCGTAGGCGAGGCTGGCGATCAGCGCCGGCTGCTCGCCGGGCTGCACAGAATCCTGTTTGGTCCGCTCCAGCGCCGCCTTCCAGTCATCTCCCAGGCCCATGTCGCGCGCGACCTTCTTCCATTCCGCCTCGCACCACGCAAATTCCCCTTCCGCCACGGCGATCAGCTCATCCGGTCCGTAGGGCATCATCTCGTGCTCCAGGTCCAGCTTCAGGCCCTCGGCGCCGATCGGGTCGCCGACGATGGGTTCGTCCTCCCCCGGCTTGGCCCCGACGATCTTCTC
Organism: uncultured Verrucomicrobiota bacterium; assembly: GCA_903898675.1. Taxonomy (GTDB): domain Bacteria; phylum Verrucomicrobiota; class Verrucomicrobiia; order Opitutales; family Opitutaceae; genus Lacunisphaera. The sequence goes on along the minus strand of CAIUGM010000018.1, from coordinate 11,622 downwards.
GCGCAGGAACTTCTCGTAATCCTCCAGCGCGACCGTCAGCGCCTTGTAAGGCTCGCGGGCCCACCAGCTGAACTGCGGATCGTAGTGGTCGTAATACTCAAACCAGTCCTGCACCTGCTTCGCCAAACCGCCCAGCCGGTTCGCGGCCCGCAGCGCCATGATCCGGCTCGGCTTGGTCGCATCGCCTTCCAGGGTCTTGCGCACCGTCGCAATCTCCCCGGTGGTCTTCGCCAGGACCGCGGCAGCTTTCTTCGGATCGACGGGATCGAACTGGCGGCGCGCCTCCTGGAGCTGCGCCAAATCTTCGGCGAAGCCCATCAACGGCGCCATCTCCGCGTTGCGCTTCTCCTCGCGGGCCAGCAGGCCGAGTTCGTAACGCAACCGCAGCCGCAGCAGATGCCAGTCGATCCGGCCCTCCACGCCGAGCGGTTCATAGGGCATCTGCTCAAGCTTGACCAGCCAGGCCTCGTAGAATTCCCGCAGGCGGTGCCGCCGCAGCGCCGAGCCGGGCACCGAGTAGAAGGTCAGCAGGCCGGTCTGGTCCGACCTGAACCGCTCGACCAGTTCGCGCAGCTCGCTTGAACTGGGTTTGGCGAGGGCCGCGAGCTCGGGCACGTACAGTGCGGCGTCACGCTGCGCCTGCGGCGGCTGGCCATGACGCAGGTCCCCGCCGGGCGGCGCCTGGACCTGGCCACCAGCGAACGCGGCCACCGGGAGCATGAGGCCAACGAGAGGAAAAAACCGAAGGGCACGTAGGTTCATGGCGGTGTTTTCCCGGCATTCTCCGATGCGTGGACCGCGCCGCAAGCGCCGAGTGGTCAGGGCTTCTGCGCCAGCGCCGGAACGTCACCCGGCAACGCCCGCGGGAACCAGACCGTCATCGGGGCCAGCCCGCGATTATTCCACGCGAAATAAGGAATCGCTTCCAGCGTAAGGCGGCCGGCGCCGGTCGATTCCACGCCGTCAAGCGTCAGCACCGTAACGCCGCCGAGCAGTTCCGGACGGAACCCCGCGGAAATCTTTGCCGTGGCCGGCACCGCCAGGCCAGCCAGCGGGGTTTTGGCGTCGATCTCCTCGACGCAGTAAACCACCGGCCCACGTTCAAATGCGACCCGGCCGCGCGCCGCGGCGATCTTCAAATTGCCATGGACCGCCCGGACCGGCATCGGCAGGTCCAGTTCGACCACGTCGCCACTCCGCCATTCCCGCGTGATCGACACATAGCCATGCTCCGTTGGGGCCACCACCTCGGCGCCCGCGACGCGCACTTTCCACGTCGGGGTACCGGGTTCATCGTAACCGTAGAGATCGCCCGGCACCGGCCGGCCCTGCGCCCATTCCGGAATCCGCAACCGCAGCGTGAACGTCGCCGGCCGCGCGGGGCTGACGCCCAGCCTGACCTTGCCCTGCCAGGGGTAGTCCGTCGTCTGGCTCAGCTTCACCGTGGTCCCGGCCAGTGGCGTCTTGCCTTCACTCTGGGCATAGAAATTCACGTAAAGCTCGTCCCGGCGCACCGCGTAGAAATAGCCGGTCAGCGCCGCCAGCGTGCGCATCAAATTGGGCGGGCAGCACGCACACCCAAACCAGGGCGCCCGGCCGGCAAAGCCGGAATTGATCTTGGCCCGGCCATCATAGGTCAGCGGGTTGGTGTAAAAGAACCGGTCGCCCGACGCCGAGACCCCGCTGATCAACCCGTTGAAGGCGGAACGCTCAAGCACGTCGATGTACTTGGCGTCACCCGTCAGCAGGAACATCCGGTGATTCCACATCATCAGGGCCACGGCCGCGCAGGTTTCGTTATAGCCGTTCTCGGGCAGGTCGTAATCCGACCCGTAAGCTTCACCCTCCGTCAGCGCCCCCACCCCACCGGTCAGGTAGAGTTTCCTCCCCGCCATGTTCGACCAGATTTTGTTGATCGCGGCCAGGTACCGCTCGTCACCGGTCAGCGCGGCCACATCCGCCATGCCCGAGTACAGGTAGTTGGCGCGGACCGCATGTCCGACCGCCTCGTCCTGGTCGACCACGAGCTTGTGCTGCTGGTTGTAGACCGGGCCACCGGGACCGCGGGCATCCAGGAAAATTTTGGCCAACTGCAGCCAGCGCTGGTCGCCCGTCACCCGGTGCAGCTTCACCAGGCCCACCTCGACAATCTCGTGCCCCGGGGCCAGGCGCCGCCGGCCGTCACCGAAGTCGTGCCAGAGCAGCTCGGCGTTCCGCAGGCAGACATCGAGCAGGGACCGCTTGCCGGTGGCCTGAAAATAGGCGACGCCCGCCTCGTACAGGTGCCCTGCATCATAAAGCTCGTGGCTTAACACCGGATCCTTCTCCCAACGGTTCTGCCCGACCCATTCGTGCGCAGGCGAATCCGGGTGCATCGTCCGGAACGTGTAAAGGTAACCGTCCGGCTCCTGGGCTGCGGCAATCCGCGCGATCCAGCTGTCGAGCTGTTGTTCCAACCCCGGGTCCGGTGCCATGCTCAGGACATAGGCGGCGGCCTCGATGGCCTTGTAGGCGTCACTGTCATCAAAGGGGAAGATCGTCAGCGGCTTGTTCTGGAAATTTTTCTCGCCCGCCGCGCGCCGGCGCAGCGTCTCCGCCGCGAGGTCGAAATTGCGCAGCCGGTTCGACTCCTCGCATTGCTTCAGTGCGAACGGCACCGTCACCGTGCGGTTGATCTCCTGGCGGGCCTGCCAGAATCCGCCGGAGACCCGGACGGCCGTGAAGGGCACCGGCTGGATGGGATAGTCCGCGGCCTGACTGAGGACCGGAAGCGCAATCAACAGCGCAATGAACCGAACTAGAACACGGGGTACCTGCGGGGTCATGGTCCGAGATTTTCGCTTCCGCCGCGTCCGCGCAAAACAAAAAGCCGCCAGCACGGTGTGCTGACGGCTTTTGCTCTGGGCCTGGGGCCAGCGCCCCCGCCACCACTCAAAGCTTCACCTCGACCCCAGCAAAGAAGCCGAAGCCGAGCTGGGGATAACCGTTCACCTGCTCATATTTTTCGTTCAGCAGATTCTCGATCCGGGCCTTGAGCGTCACGCGGGGACTCGCCTGCCACGCGCCGTAGATCCGCACGACCGTGTAGTCCTCGGCGTTGATCGTCGCGAAGGTCGCCGCATCCACGTCCTCGCGCTGCGCCGCAAAGGCCAGCCCGACGCCCGCGCTGAAGCCGCGGCCGAAGTCATGCCACACGTCGAGCGACCCGCTGTGCCGCGGCCGGCGGAGCAGCCGGGTGCCGTCGCTGAGATTGTCGGCCTCGAGGTAAGTGTAAGCCAGGCGGACCTGCACGGCGCCGGGCAACGTAAACTTTCCTGACAGCTCCAGACCCTTGGTCAGGGCTTCCTGCACGTTGGCCGTGGTGCCGGGGAAGACCCCGAAATCATAGACGATCAGGTCGCGGAAGCGCGTATCGAACCAGGTCGCGCTGAGGATGCCGCGGTTGCCGGAGAGAAAATAATCCACCCCCGTGTCCCAGCCGCGGGCCTTCTCCGGCCGCAGGTTGGGATTGCCCACGTAGAACGCGCTCTGGCCGTACAGATCGAGGAAGCCCGGCGACCGGAAGGCGGTGCCGTAACTCCCCCGGAGCTTCCACTGCGAGTCCTTTGACAGCCACGCCGCCGTCGCGCGCCCCGTGGTGGCGCGGCCGAAGGTATCAAAGTCGTCGTTCCGCAGGCCCGCCGTGAGGTAAACATGATCCACCGGCGTCCATTCGTCCTGGGCGAAAAAGGCGAGCAGTTGCTGCCGCTTGTTGATGTCGCCAAACCCATTGTTGATGGTGTGGTTGGCCTCCGCCGTGAGTCCCGCCGTCACGCGGTGCCGCTCGCCGGCCTGCAGCGTGTTCTGCCAGTCGAGCACGACCCGGTCGTTCTTAACGACGGTGACTTGGTGGCCGAACGGGCCCGGTTCGTCCGAGACAAACCGGCGGTCCTGGCCGCCGAGCACGGCGTGGCTCGTGAAATTCACCGTCGGCGAGAAATCAACAAACACCGTCGCCAGCTGGTTGCTTTCACGATCCTCATTGTCGGGATCGTTGGTGTACCGGTCGCCGGGCGAGCCGTATTTCCCCAGGAACCCGTGCCACGTCGCCCCGATCGCCGTGGCCTTGTTCAACTGCCGGTCAAGCCGCAGCGCATACGTGGTGCTGGTGAAATCATTATTCTGCCGTTCGTTCTGGGTCTGGCCGCCGGCCGCGGAAAAATTGTAGGCCGTCGTCCCGTCGCCACCCTGCACATGCACCGCCCCCTGGACCGTGCCGAAGGAGCCGGCCTCAAACGAAACCGTTTCCGCCGCCGGTCCGGCGCCGCGCTGGGCGCGCAACGAAAGCACGCCGCCGACCGCCTCGCCGCCATAGAGCGTGCTTTGCGGTCCGTGGGCGACTTCGAGGCTGTCGCAGGCCCCGGCACAGGCGCCCCCCAGGTAGACGGCGTAGTCGGTGTTGGGATCGTTCAGGCGGATGCCGTCGACCAGGAACAGGGTCTGGTTCGAGTTCGCCCCGCGCAGGAAGAGCGAGGTGACGCCACCCGTTGCGCCGGACTGGAACATCGGCGCGCCCGGGATGCCGCCGAGCGCCGATTGCAGGCTGGTCAGCTGCATCCGGGCAATCTCGGCCGGACCGATCGTATCCACATACGAGCCCGTGGTGGTGAGCGCCGCCGGGGTCCGTGTCGCGGAGAGGACATAGGCGGGCAGGAGTTCCGGTTCGTCGCTTTGCGCGAACGCGGTCAGGGCCGGCACGAAGCCGGCGAGGAATAAAAGGCGTCGAATCGACGCCAGGATGGACTTCTTCATGATCTGCTAATGCTGCGGCAAGAGCAGACCGCCACATGCGGGGAAACACTGCAGCCTGGGTCAGTGACCCCGGATACATGATTACGGGCAGGCCCGCTCCCACATCTGCGCATCCACTCCCACCCTTCAAATGTGCGTTGAAGGTTTGTCGCCGGTGCCCGCACTATGGCACCCGCGCGGTGAGTCTTTGAAGGCAGATGTTCGGACTCCGCATCTTGGCGCGGCGCGCAAATTTCAAAGGCCAATAAACAAGTTTCAAAACAGCCGGCGCCATCTGGTCGCCCTCTCTTTTTTGGAATTTGATCGTTTGGCCTTTTGCCATTTGCACGCCGCGCCTTGTCCTCGCCCTTCGCCTTCACCCCCGATTAAATCGGAGATTGGCTTTGCCCGGCTCCTGTTCGCCGGTTTGGGTTCGTAATGCGTTACCGCAGCGCAACTGTGGCCGGTTTTCACGGCCTTCCCTGTAACTTCAAAGTTGATTAAAAGAACGTCAGGCAACCTCCTAAAACGCTCCCCTTCATTGGTTACGCAAGACCATTCCCGGAAGCACGAACGTCATACTGGACTCAGTAGCCAGCGGCGTAAAGCACAGCTTGCTTTTTCATATCATCGCATCTTGATGTATAGATACGTCTAAATCCATGCCATCCTCCTTTCCCATGACTGCTGCCGAGACCGCCCTGCGCCGCCTGCTGGCGGAGCGCATAGCGATCATCGATGGCGCGATGGGCACGACCATCCGGACCTATGACATCACGGAGGAACAGGCGCGCGGCGACCGTTTCAAGGACGCCCCGAAGGACCTGAAGAACAACGGCGACATCTACTCGCTGACGCGCCCCACCGAGATCGGCGACATCCACCGCCGCTTCCTCGAGGCCGGCGCGGACATCATCGAGACCAACACCTTTTCCGCCACGAGCATCGGGCAGAGCGAGTTCTTCATCGAGGACCCGCGCGAGACCGGCGGCCGCAAGGACCCCGCGTTCTACCAGAGCGTCATCGAAAACCCGTTCCTCACTGAGCTCGCGCACGATATCAACTACACGTCCGCCCGCCAGTGCCGCGAGTGGGCCGACCGGATCGCCAACGCCACGGGCCGCCGCCGCTACGTCGCCGGCGCCATCGGGCCGCTGACGGTTTCGCTTTCCATCTCGCCTGATGCCGATGACGCCGGCTTCCGGGTCATCACCTTCGACCAGGTGAAGACCGACTACCGCCGCCAGATCCGCGCCCTCATCGCCGGCGGCGCCGACCTGCTGCTGGTCGAGACCATCTTCGACTCACTCAACGCCAAGGCCGCGCTCGTTGCCATTGAGGAGGTCTTCGCCGAGGACAAACTCAAGCTGCCCATCATGATCTCTGCCGCGGTCGGCCGCGGCGGCGAGACGATGATCTCCGCCCAGACGGTCGAGGCATTCTGGAACGCCGTCCGCCACGTCAAACCCATCTCCGTCGGCCTCAACTGCGCCCTCGGGCCCGACCTCATGCGGCCGTTCCTTGCCGAGCTGAGCGCCAAGTCCGACACGTTCATCTCCTGCTACCCGAACGCCGGGTTGCCGAATCCGCTTTCGCCGACCGGCTTCGACCTCCGCCCCGAGGACATGGGCCGCTACCTCGGCGAGTTCGCCACCAGCGGGCTGCTCAACATCGCGGGCGGCTGCTGCGGCAACACGCCCGACCACATCGCCGCGATCGCCCGGTCGCTCGAGCCCAAGCCGGCGCGCAAGGTTAACGTCCTCGTGCCCCGGCTCGCGCTGTCCGGCTCCCTGCCCTTCACGCACGACCCGAAGAATTTCCTGATGATCGGCGAACGCACCAACGTCGCCGGCTCACCCAAGTTCGCCAAGCTCATCAAGGCCGGCCAGTTCGAGGCGGCCGTCGCCGTCGCCCGCCAGCAGGTCGAGAACGGCGCCAACGTCATCGACGTCTGCATGGACGAGGGCCTGATCGACGGCGTCGCCGCCATGGACCGCTTCCTGCACCTCCTCGCCAGCGAGCCCGAGGTCGCCAAGGTGCCCTTCATGGTCGATTCCTCCAAGTGGGAGGTCATCGAGACCGGCCTGAAAATTCTCCAGGGCAAGGGCATCGTGAACTCCATCTCACTCAAGGAGGGCGAGGCGAAGTTTCTCGAGCAGGCGCGCACCATCCTGCGCTACGGCGCCGCCGTGGTCGTCATGGCCTTTGACGAGAACGGCCAGGCCTCGTCCTACGCCGAGAAGATCCGCATCTGCACGCGCGCCTACCGCCTGCTCGTGGACGTCGTGGGCTTCCCGCCCGAGGACATCATCTTCGATCCCAACATCCTCACCGTCGGCACGGGCATCGAGGAGCACAACAACTACGCGGTCGATTTCATCGAGGCCACCCGCTGGATCAAGGCCAACCTCCCCCACGCCAAGGTCAGTGGCGGCGTCTCCAACATCTCCTTCAGCTTCCGCGGCAACAACACCGTGCGCGAGGCCATGCACTCGGCGTTCCTCTACCATGCCATCAAGGCCGGCATGGACATGGGCATCGTCAACCCTTCGATGCTCGAGGTCTATGAGGAGATCGACCCGGTGCTCCTCGAGCACGTCGAGGACGTCCTCCTCAACCGCCGCCCTGACGCCACCGAGCGTCTCGTCACCCTCGGCGAAGCACTCAAGGCGAAGGAACAGGCGGCGAAAAACTCCGGCGGGGCTTCCTCCGATGCGCCCGCCGCCGCGGTCGCGGACGCGTGGCGTTCCGGCACGATCGAGGAGCGTCTGTCCCACGCGCTCGTCAAGGGCATCGACACCTTCATCGACGCCGACACCGAGGAGGCCCGCCAGAAATACGGCAAGCCGCTCACGATCATCGAGGGCCCGCTGATGGACGGCATGCGCGTCGTGGGTGACCTTTTCGGCGCGGGCAAAATGTTTCTCCCGCAGGTCGTCAAGAGCGCCCGCGTCATGAAGAAGGCCGTCGCCTACCTCCAGCCGTTCATGGAGGAGGAGAAAAAGCAGCTCATCGCCGGCGGCGGCATCGCCCGCGCCCAGGGCCGCATCGTCATGGCCACCGTCAAGGGCGACGTGCACGACATCGGCAAGAACATCGTCGGCGTCGTCCTCGCGTGCAATAATTACGACGTCATCGACCTTGGCGTCATGGTGTCGTGCGAGAAGATCCTCACCGCCGCCCGGGAGAAGCAGGCCGACGTCATCGGTCTCTCCGGCCTCATCACGCCCTCGCTCGACGAGATGGTATACGTCGCCAAGGAGATGCAGCGGCAGGACTTCAAGCTCCCGTTGCTCATCGGCGGCGCCACCACCTCGGCCGCCCACACCGCCATCAAGATCGCCCAGAACTACAGCGAGCCCGTCATCCACGTGCTCGACGCCTCGCGCGTCATTGGCGTCGTCTCCCAGCTGCTCAACCCGGACAACAAGCCGGCCTACGTCACCGACATCCGCGCCCGGCAGGAACGCCAGCGCCTCGAGTTCGCCGACCGCAAGGGTGCCCGAAAACTCCTCTCCCTCACCGACGCCCGCGTCCGCCACCAGCCGACCGACTGGGCGACCGTCGACATCCCGAAGCCGGATTTCCTCGGTACCCGCGTCTTTAGCAGCGATCAGCGATCAGCGGTCAGCGGTCAGCCCGAACAGTCTCTCAACTCTCAACCTTCAACTTTCAACCCGGACGAGATCGTCAGTCTTGATGAGATCGTCCGCTACATCGACTGGGGCCCCTTCTTCTCCGCGTGGGAACTCCACGGCCGCTTCCCCGAAATCCTGACCGACGCCGTCGTCGGCGAGGAAGCCACGAAGCTCTACGGCGAGGCGCAGGCGATGCTCCAGCGCATCGTCACCGAGAGGCGCTACACCGCCAAGGCCGTCATCGGCTTCTGGCCGGCCAACGCCGTCGGCGACAGCGTCGAGCTCTACGCGGACGAGTCCCGCGCCAAGGTGATCAAGACCTTCCATTTCCTCCGCCAGCAAAACGACAAGCCGGTCGGCCAGTTCAACCACTGCCTGGCGGACTACATTGCACCGAAGAGCAGCGGTCGCATCGACTACCTCGGTGGCTTTGCCGTCACGGCCGGGCACGGGGTCGAGGAGTTCGCCGCGGAGTTCCGCGCGAAACACGACGACTACAACGCGATCATGGCCCAGGCCCTGGGCGACCGCCTCGCCGAGGCGCTCGCCGAGCTGATGCACAAGAAGGCCCGCGACTATTGCGGATACGGCCAGACCGAAAACCTGGAGATGAAGGACATCATCCGCGAAAAATACCGCGGCATCCGGCCCGCGCCCGGCTATCCCGCCTGCCCGGATCACACGAAGAAGCCCGCGCTGTTCGAGCTCTTGAATGCGCCGGCCGCCGTCGGCATCACGCTCACGGAAAGCAACGCCATGTTCCCCGCCAGCTCCGTCTCGGGCTTTTACCTGAATCACCCCGAGTCAAAATACTTCGCCACCGGCAAACTCGCCAAGGACCAGATCGACGACTACGCCGCCCGCAAAGGCCTGCCGCTCGCCGAGGTGGAACGCTGGCTGGCGCCGTATCTGGACTACGATCCATCCTGAGCCAGGCATAGCCGGACCAACCGGCAGGATCGGGTTCGTCTGCTACACCAGCGCTTCCGGCAGCAGCATCCGCTCCGGATGAGCCGGATCGTAAAGCACGATGACTGGCTGGCCCGACGCGAGCCGTTCGCGGAGGAGCGCCACTTGCGTGGGCTGGTGTTTGCGCACGGTGATCGGGCCGCCCGCGCCCGGGTCCAGGCGCTGCAGCAGGATCCGGCAAACGCGCTGCTGATTGACCCGGATGGCCAATTCCTCGACCGAAAGAACCCGCGCCTTGGTCACCTGGCCGTACTCGAGCAAGAATTGCAGCCGCCGGCGCGTCCGAATCCCGAGGCCGGCCAGCACGATCGCGCCCACGGGCACCAGCAGCACGAGGGCGGAACCGCCCGGGCTCTCGCTGGAACGTGCGCCGGCAATGCAGCAGACGGCGGGATTCTCCGGACGGTAGCGCACCTCCACGGCCGAGCCCTGGTCCCACTGCCGGCCGGTGGTGAAGCTGGTGCCCTGAATCCGGTCCGCCGCCGGCAGGACGAACTCGAATTCATAGCGGTACACCCGCTGCTTGTTGATGCGCACATTGGTCTGGTGCGCGGACAGGACGTGGCCAGGCACGAGCGGTGCATCGCGCAGCTGCCAGTCCTGATAAAATTTCCACGGGAAAAAGAACCAGGCCAGGATCAGGCCCAAGCCGCCGAACATCACGGCACCGAGGCCGATGAACCAGAATGAATTCTCCCGATTCGCGGCCCGCTGGATCCCGGGCGGCACCTGCCGCGGCGGCGCCTGGATCAACATCCCGGCCAGCAGTTCGTGGCGGGAAGAGAGATCGGTCGGGATGGGCACGCGGCGGACACTGACAGCCGGATCCTTTGTCACAAGCCGGATACGGCACTCGCTGGAATCGCACCGGGATCAAGTGCCATGATCCAAACAGTCATACTCGGCCGGTTTGTCCTGAACTTTAGCCGCCGCGCCTACTTTGCAGCTGAGCTATCATCGAGCGGCGTGGGCTTCGCTGGCGCGCTAATTTTTGCCGCCCCGGGATCCTTACCGGATCGGGCTGGCACATCCCCTGCATCAACCGGCGGATGCGCGCGGCCAGCCCGGACAGTTCAAACCCTCCCACCCTCAACTCCAGCCCGCCCCAGTCGGCCGGCAGTCTCGAGGGTTACCGCAGCATCGTGCAGAACGCCGTCGAGGGCATTTTCCAATCCACCCCGGAGGGACACTACCTGCTCGTCAATCCGGCCCTTGCGCGGATGTACGGCTACGGCTCGCCCGAGGAACTGCTGCACAGTGTCCGCGACATCTCGCGCAGCATCTACGTCGATCCCGGGGTCCGGCTCGAATTCAAGCGCCTGATGGAACGCGACGCCGAGGTCCGCGGCCTGGAGTACCAGGTGCGGCGCAAGGACGGCTCGATCATCTGGATTTCCGAACACGCCCGCGCGGTGCGGTCGGAAACCGGCGCGGTGCTCTACTATGAGGGCTTCATCCAGGACATCACCGGGCGCAAGACCGTGGAGGCCGAACTGCGCGAGGCCAAGGAGGCCGCCGAGGCGGCGAGCGTGGCCAAGAGCCAGTTCCTCGCCATGATGAGCCACGAAATCCGCACGCCCATGAACGGCGTGATCGGCATGACCTCCCTCCTGCTTGATTCCCCGCTCACCCCGGAGCAGCACGAGTACACCGAGACCATCCGCCAGAGCGGCGACGCACTGCTGGGCATCATCAACGACATCCTGGATTTCTCCAAGATCGAGTCCGGCCGGCTCGACCTCGAGCACGAGGAATTCATCGTGCGCGACTGCGTCGAGGGCGCCCTCGACCTGCTCGCCCCGCGCGCCACCGAGAAAAACCTCGACCTGCTCTGCGAGATCGCCGAGGGCACGCCGGGCTTCGCGCGGGGCGACTCGTCCCGCCTGCGCCAGATCCTCGTCAACCTGCTGAGCAACGCCGTGAAGTTCACCGAGACGGGCGAAGTCCTGCTCTCGGTTCATGCGCAGCCCCGCGCCGACGGGCGCTTCGAGCTGCACTTCTCGGTGCGCGACACCGGCATCGGCATCCCGCCGGCGGCCCGGGGGCGGCTGTTCCAGTCGTTCTCCCAGGTCGACGCCTCCACGACCCGCCGCTACGGCGGCACCGGTGATCGGCTCCGTCTTTTCGAGCCACCCTTAGAGTCGGTCTGGATGGTTGGTTGATGTTGCTATGACTGACGCTGGTTGTCCATCCCTGGCGTAGGGAAGGCCCGGCTTGGCGGGCCTGACCGGAGCCAGGGATGGAG
>CAIUGM010000017.1 GCA_903898675.1 uncultured Verrucomicrobiota bacterium | reverse complement strand
GGGGTGTGTTGCCTTGCCGACATACTGGAAAATCGCACGCCGCCCTCAGTCCAGAAACAGGAAAATAAAATACGCGACTGGCGCGGTGAGGATCAGGCTGTCGGTCAGGTCGAAGGCGCCGCCGATGCCGGGAATGAGCGTGCCGGTGTCCTTGATGTCGGCGCGTCGTTTCACGGCCGACTCGATCAGGTCGGAGATGATGGTCGTGATCGCGAGCGGGGCCGCGATGATGGCGGCGACCAGCGGGGTCATCGCGACCGGGAAGCGGGTGGAGGCGAGGTAGACAATGGCCGCCCCGACGCCGCTGGAAATCAGGACGCCGCCCACGGCGCCTTCCCAGGTCTTCTTCGGGCTGATGGTCGGGGACATCTTGTGCCGGCCGATCGCCAGGCCGGTCAGCAGCGCCCCGACATCGCAAAACTTCGAGACCGCGACCACCCACAGGCAGAGGGCGAGGTTGTTGCCGCTGTCCCCGTCGCGCATCAGGATGCCCACGAGAAACTGCAGCATGAACGGAATGTAGAGCACGCCCACCACCGTGACCGCGACGGTCTCGATGCGGTTGCTGGCGTCGCGCGCCCCCAGCACGCGGAAGCACGAGAGCAGCAGGGTCAGCACCAGCAGCCCGGTCGCGAGGCTTTGCCCGAGGTCGTCCTGCTCGGTAAAGTAGGAGATATAGAAGGGTGCCGCGGTCATCAGCACGCTGATGGCGATGCCCATCCAGCGGAACGGCAGCAGGCCCATCTTGCGGGTCAGGCCGTAAAATTCATAGAGCGTCAGGGCGGACAGCAGCGTGACCAGGGTCACGGCCGCATGGACGCCGAAGAACCACAGGCTGCCGAGGATGACGGCCCAGAGGGTGAGGGTACTGAGGATGCGGGAGAGCAAGGGGCGAGTAGGTTGAACCGGCTTAGCTGCCGCCAGTCTTAATTTGTTCGGTGGTCAGGCCGTAGCGACGTTCGCGTCGGCCATATTCCTGCAACGCCGACTCCAGGTCAGCCTTGCCGAAGTCGGGCCAGAAGACGGGGGTGAAAACCATCTCGGCGTAGGCGCACTGCATGAGCATGAAATTGCTGACTCGCTGCTCGCCGGAGGTGCGGATGAGCAGGTCGGGATCGGGAATGTCGGCGGAGTAAAGGTAGCGGCTGAACCGTTCCCACGAGGCGTCGGAGAGTTTTTCGCGTCCCTCCTGCACGGCGGTCGCGTAGGCCTTGGCCGCGTCGGCCACCTCGTTGCGGGAGCCGTAGTTGAGGGCGAGGACGAGGGTCCAGTCGGTGAAATCCTTCGTGGCCGCGATGACGCGCTGCAATTCCCGCTGGACGCCCGCCGGCAGGGCCTCGGTGCGGCCGATGGTGAGGAGGCGCACGCGGTTCTTGATCAGGGTGTCCAGTTCCCGCTTCAGGAAATAGTCGAGCAAGGCCATGAGACCGGAGACCTCGTCGGTCGGCCGCTTCCAGTTTTCCACGGAGAAGGCGTAGAGCGTGATGTAGCGGATGCCGAGCTCCCGGGCGGCGTCGACCACCGTGCGCACGGTTTCCACGCCGCGCCGGTGGCCCTCGAGGCGGGGCAGGCCGCGCTGTTTGGCCCAGCGGCCGTTGCCGTCCATGATGATGGCGACGTGCTGCGGAATTTTATCGGGGCCGGGAGGCGTCATACAGGGAGCGTGATTGAGCGTGGGGCGGGTGCGTTTGACAAGCCAACAGCTATCTTGGCGTGGGTTCGTCTGGGTGTAGGAGCCTGCTTGCAGGCGATTGTCTTGAGATCGCCTGCAAGCAGGCTCCTACAAAAACCCAACCAGGTACGACTTGCTTCAGTTTCAAGCCGAGGCAGATTGAACCCATGACTAGTCGACCTCTGACTGCAGCCAAGATCACCGCGGCCCTCAGGGCGCTGCCCGGCTGGGGTTTCAAGCGCGACGCGCTCGTCAAGGAATTCAAATTCGGGAGTTTTCGCGAAGCCCTGTCGTTCATGGTTCGCGTGGGCTTCGAGGCCGAGGCGCTGGACCATCACCCGGAATGGACCAATGTCTACAACCGGGTCGCGATCCGGCTGAACACCCACTCGGCCGGGGGCAAGGTGACGGCCCTGGACGTCGCCCTCGCCGGGAAGATCGAGGCGATCAGCTGGGTGTGACGGTGAGTAGGATTCGAACTCGGGAATCCAGAGGTTCTTGACCACGGATTACACGAATCAGCACGGATACGAACTTGAAAACACTTAGAGCCACTAAGCTGACGCTATTTCTGTTTTTAGTGAGGAGTTGAGGTTCATTAGTAGTTCTCTCCTTCCGGGTTTAAACGTCTTTATCCGTGTGCATCCGTGTAATCCGTGGTGAACTTCTTCGTTTGGTTTGCGTTCGTTGATAACGTGTTTTCTCGTGGCTCACTCATGAAATCCATCGGCATCATCGGTCTCGGCATCATCGGCGGCACGTGGGCGCGGAATTACGCGGCCGCCGGCAAACTCGCGGGCACCTGGAACCGCACGCCCCAGCCGGGCGCGCCGGCCTGGCAGGATTCGCCCGAGGCGGTGGCGCGGGTGGCCGACGTGATCCAGATTGTCGTCGCTGACCCCGCGGCGGTCGAGAGCGTGCTCACGCGGATCCTGCCGGAGCTCGGCCCGGGCAAGGTGGTGGTGCAATCGAGCACCATCGACGCCGTCAGCAGCGAGAAGTTCGAGGCGCTGGTCGTGGCGCGCGGCGCCCGCTACCTCGCGGCCCCGTTCACCGGCAGCAAGCCGGCCGCGGAGCAGAAACAGACGGTTTTCTATTTGGGCGGTGATCCGGGCCTCATCGCGGAGCTCGAGCCGTTTTTCGCCGCGATCTCGAGCCACCGCTTTGTGATCGGGACCAACGGCCAGGCCTGCACGCTCAAGCTCGCCATGAACCTGAACATTGCCGCGCACATGCAGGGGCTGGCCGAGGCGCTGACGCTGGCCCGCCGGGCGGGGGTCAGGGACGAGGTGTTTTTCTCCGCGCTCAGCCAGAACGTGAGCTACTCCGGCGTCGCCAAGCTGAAGGAGCCGAAGCTGCGCGCGGCGGATTTTGCCCCGCAGTTTTCGGTGAAGCACATGGCCAAGGACATGCGCCTGGCCGCGCGGACCGCCGCGAGCGACAACTTTTCGCTGCTCGATGCCGTGCGCGAGACCCTGCAGACCGCCGAGACGCGCGGCCTGGGCGACGAGGATTTCTCGGCGCTGATCAAGGTGGTCGCGGGGAGCTGAGGGCTTGGTGGAAGGCCCGTCTCCGACGGGCCGCGGACGGCCGGGAGGCCGTCCCTCCATTTGGGCTTGGGCGCGTTTGTTGGATCGGTACCGTCGTCAAAATCACGTTTGCGCCGGCCCCGGCGCTGGGTAGCTTGGGCGCATGAGTGACTTTGCACCCGCCGCGGAAGTGGCGTCCACGCGCGACGCCATCGAACGACTGAAGGTAAACATGCGCCTCACGATCAAGGGCAAGGACGAGGTGATCGAGCAGACCCTGGTCTGCCTGCTCGCCGGCGGCCACCTGCTGATCGAGGATCTGCCCGGGGTCGGCAAGACCACGCTGGCCTACTCGCTCGCCCGCTCGCTGGACTGCGCGTTCTCGCGCATCCAGTTCACGAGCGATCTCCTGCCCACCGATGTCACGGGCGTCTCCATCTACGACGAGACGGTGAAGGAGTTCATCTTCAAGTCCGGCCCGGTCTTCGCCAACATCGTGCTGGCCGACGAGATCAACCGCGCCACGCCCAAGACCCAGTCGGCGCTGCTGGAGGTCATGGACCGCAGCAAGGTCACGGTCGACGGCGAGGCGCACGCGGTCGGTGCGCCCTTCATGGTGGTGGCCACGCAGAACCCCGTCGACTACGAGGGCACGTTTCCGCTGCCCCAGAGCCAGATGGACCGTTTCCTGATGCGGCTGCAGATGGGTTATCCGCAGCCGGGCGACGAACTGGATATCCTGCGGGCGCCGCGCCTTGGTTACGACGCCATTGCGCTGAACCCGGTGGTCACACGCTCCGACATCCTGAAGATGCAGGCGCTGGCCGGCCGCGTGTTCGTGGAGGACAGCGTTCTCGACTACATCCTCAAGATCGTCACCGCGACCCGCACCGAGGCGGAATTCAAATCCGGCGTCAGTGTGCGCGGCGGCCTGGCGCTCCGGCTCGGCGCGCAGGCGCGGGCGCTGGTGCAGGGGCGCGACTTCGTCATCCCGGAGGACATCCAGGCGATGGCCGGCCCGGTGCTGGCGCACCGGCTTTCGCTGGTCCGGCAAACCTCGGATGCCCTGGAGGAGCGCCGCACCGTGCTGGCGGCGCTGAGAAGGATCATTGGGGCGATTGCGGTGCCGGAGTGACGTGGCCAATCCAAAAATTCCAAGCGGCCAAAGTCCAAGGAAACCTGATTTCTAAAATGCCGAATTTTCAAAACCGGGACTTCGGTTATTTTGGCCTTTGGCGCTTGGCCTTTGAAATTTGTCGAGGCGAGCCATGAACCCGGCCGCGAATGTCATTTCAGCGAGCCTCGACTGGCACGGTCCCGGCGCGCCCGACCGCGCGCGGCGTGGCTTCTCCTGGCAAACCCTGGTGTGGTCGCTGGTGTTTCCCCCGCGCCGGCACCGGATTGCCCCGACCGTCCCGGGGTTGTTCCTCATGATACTCGCGATGGGCATCGGCACCGCGGCCTACAACACGGCGAGCAACATTCTTTTCATCACGCTCTCGCTGCTGCTCGCCTGCCTGCTGCTCAGCGGGCTCCTGTCGTGGTTCAACCTCGCGGGCGTGTGCTGGCGGCTGCGCCCGCCCGGGCCCTGGCGCGCGGGGCACGAGGCGCCCGTGGCCGTGGAGATCATGAACCGCAAGCAATGGCTGCCGACCTACAGCCTGTGGTTTGAACTCGCGACGCAACCGCGGCTCGCGCCGCCCCCGGACAAGCCGGAAGAGGACATGAACGTGCGGGAGATGCTCCGGGCGGCCGAGAAGATCGTGACCCGCGGCCGTGTGCTGATGCGCGAGCGCCTGGATCCGGTCGGCGAGGCCAAGCTCGACTGGGTCGTCAAGCCGGAGCGGCGAGGCGAGGCGATCGTCGAACTGGTGGCCGTGGGCTCTCTTTTCCCTTTCGGCTTCCTGCGCAAAACCATCGGCGTCGCCGTCAAGCAGACCGTGCTCGTCCGGCCCGCGCAGGTGGACTACGAATGGACCGGGGCGGTTGCCGCCCATTCGGGCTCGTCGGGACAGCGGACGGCCCGCGCCGGCACGGGCGATGATTTGCTGGCGCTGCGCAAGTATACCCAGGGCGACTCCCACCGCCTGATCCACTGGAAGGCGAGCGCGCGCCTTGGCCAGCTGATGATCCGGCAGTTCGCCGCCGAGAGCCACGACGGGTTCGTGATGCGGGTCGACACCCCCGCCGCCGTCTGGACGCGCCCGGAACAGTTCGAGCTGCTCTGCAGTCTCGCGGGCACCATGGCGGAGGACCTGTTCACCGCGGGCCGGCTGCGCGGGGTCAGCGTCAACGGCGGTCCGTTGTTCGACACGCGGGGCCTGCGCGACGTGGAGGCGTTTTTGGATGAGCTGGCCTTGCTGCAGCCGGGCGCTGAGCGGGAAACGGGGAGCAGGGAGCAGGGCGGAAACAAGAACGTCATCACATTCGCGCCCGAAGGAGCGCGGGGAGTCGCGGCCTATGTCGACGGTCACAAAACCGCGTCAGCTTAACCTGGACGAGCTGCGGCGGCTGAAATGGCTGCTGGGCGGAGCCATGGCGCTGGTCTCGCTGTGGACGGTCTTCTTTCTCGATATCGAGGCCCTGGGCCTCGTGGGCGTGGCCGGCGCGGTGATCCTCGCGGCGCTGATCTGGCCGGAACTGCCCGGGCGGGTCCCGGCGCTGGTGTGGAAACTCGCGGTGCCGGCGATCATCATCACCCTCGTGGCGGATTTTTATTTCAGCACGGACACGCTGCCGGTGCTCATCCGCCTCGCCATCCTGCTGGTCCTCTACCGCGCGGTGGCGTACCGGCGAAAACGCGAGGACCTGCAGTTGATCGTCCTGGGGCTTTTCCTGATCGTGGTGGCGGGCGTGCTCACGGTGTCGATCGGCTTCGCCTTTCTGCTGCTGCTGTTCACCGCCTGCGCGCTGGGTTTTCTTTTTGTCATCAACCTGATCGACGCCTCCGAGACCGGGCCGGCCCGGACGAGGGAGGCGGAGACGGCCTGGACGCGGATCGATGCGCGCAAGTTCTTCGGCCGGCTGCGCAGCGTTGCCGACTGGCGGCTGCTGGCGTTCGCGACGGCGCTGTTCACGGCGGTGGTGGCGATGTCCGCGCTGCTGTTCATCGTCATCCCGCGCTTCGAGCTGGCGACGGGCTTCTTCCTCGACAAATACATCACCCGGAAGAGCCACACCGGTTTCACCGACTCGGTCAAGTTCGGCGATGTCAGCGAGCTGATCCGCGACGAGAGCGTCGCGATGCGGGTGGATCTTACCGATTCGAGCGGCTTGCACGAGTCGCCCTACTGGCGGCTGGTCGTGCTGGATGAATACACCCCCGAGGGTTTCAAGATCTCGTCGGGCCTCAAGGGCGAGCTGCTGCGCGGCCAGCGCGTGGTCCAGCAGGTGCGCGGGCGCTCGCTTGGCCGGGACAACAACCCGGTCGGCGGCGTGTGGACCTTTTATGTGGAGCCCGGGGTCAGCCGCTTCCTGCCCCTGCCGGGCAGTTACGGCATGCTGCGCCTGCGCGAGCCCGTGCCGGTGCAGACCAACGCCGGCCACCGGCTCGTCGCGTTCCGCACCGAGCCGATGACGATGACGGCGTTCCAGCTCGACGAGGTGGACCTCGCGCCCGTGCTGGCGGACGCCCGCTTCACCTCGCTCCTGAAGGCCGCCCGCGCCGGTCCGCCGGCGGGCGGCAACGACCAGTACCGTTACGATCCGCTCACCAGCCTGCGCGGGCCGGCGGGGCCGTTGAACCAGGAGGTGCTG
Organism: uncultured Verrucomicrobiota bacterium; assembly: GCA_903898675.1. Classification (GTDB taxonomy): domain Bacteria; phylum Verrucomicrobiota; class Verrucomicrobiia; order Opitutales; family Opitutaceae; genus Lacunisphaera. The sequence continues at coordinate 44,360 of CAIUGM010000017.1, read as the reverse complement.
GCGCGGATCGTCACCGAGATCACCGGCGGCCGGCCGCTGTCCGCGGCGGAATTCGGCCGCCGGGCGACGGCGTGGCTGCAGGCCCACCATGCCTACACGCTCGCGGTGAAGCTGCCGCGCGGCGAGGGGAAGGACGACATCGTGCGCTGGCTCGATTCAAGCGAGCCCGGTTTCTGCGAATATTTTGCCGCGGGATTCACCGTGCTGGCCCGCGCGGCGGGCTATCCGACGCGGGTGATCGCGGGGTTCCACGGCGGGGTGCTGAACGGCTTCGAGAATTATTTCATGGTGCGCAACTCCGACGCCCACGCCTGGACGGAAATCTACGACGGGGCGAGTGCCTGGCTGCGCGTCGACCCGACGCCCGGGGCGGTCACCACGGCCGCCGAGCGGAATGCCGCCACGGAGCGGCAGGTGCAGGACAGCAGCTGGTCGGCGCGGATGGACAGCCTGCGCGTGCTCTGGTACCGGCGCATCGTCAATTTCGACTCGCGCACGCAGGTGCAGATGATCGACCAGGTGAAGTCCTTCACCACGGATTCCGGGCAGATCCTACGCACCCGGCTGGACGAGTTCACCAAGCGCCTGCGCGCCTGGTTCGCGCGGCCGTGGGATCCGGCCCGCGCGGTGCGGCTGGGCGGGCTGCTGGTCGGTGGCGTGGCGGCCGGCTGGGCGGCGTGGTGGCTGGGCCGCTCCGGCTGGCGCCGCTGGCAGGCCTGGCGCCGGCCGGAGGAATACGATCCGGTGCGCCGCGAAGCGGGCCGGTGGCTCGCGCGGGTACGCCCGGTGCCGGAAGCCGGCGAGGTACTCGCCGACCTGCGGCGGCTGCGCTACGGCCGCCGGGATACCTGGCCGGAACCGCGCGGCGTGTTCAAGCGGGCGAGAAAAGTGCGGCGGACCACGCAGAGGTAGGGCGCGGGCGATACCCCCCTTCGTTCTGCTGGCCGGCAGAACGCCACCCTCTCGAGAGGGGACTCAAACATCGATCGGCAAAAAAAATCCCCTCTAGAGAGGGGTGCCCAAAGGGCGGGGTGTGTGAAGAATCACCGCTTGGTCATATTGGTCACGATCCAGTCATCAATCGCCCGCACAACAGGATCCAAGTTCGATTTTACCACGGAATCCTTAAAGCGCAGAAATCTCACTCCAAGCGATTCCAGTTTCCTTTGCCGGGCGTCATCCTCGGGGCCTTTCAGGCGGTGGGATTTCCCATCGATTTCAATGGCCAGCATCAAATCGGCCGCAAAAAAATCCACGATATATTCATCAATCGGTCGCTGACGGTGGAAGTCATAGCCCATGCGCTGACGAGCTTTCAGCTGGCGCCAGAGCAACACCTCACTGAGCGTACTTTGATTGCGCAGGGCGCGGGCCAGTTTTTTGAGCTGTGGATTGTATGGGAGTATTATGCGGCGATATTCCATAATAGTTCGCGTACATCCAGAACACACCCCGTCGCTGCGCGCCACCCCTCTCTAGAGGGGACTTTTTCAGAGGTATCAGGCGGATATTTCTCTTGCCGGAAGGGCCTCGCCCAAGCTGAAGGGAAAATCCCCGCCCTCAATCCACCTTGAAGCTCACCGGCTTGAGCGGCTCGCGCTCGCTCTTTTCCTTCCAGGCGGTGAGGATGCTCTTCACGATGGGCGCGGCGAAAAAGGCGCCGTGATAACTGACGTCGGGCTCCGTGCCCTCCATCACGACCGCAATGGCGATCTGGGGATTCTCGATCGGGGCGAAGGCGATCATCCAGGCGAGATCAATGCGACCTTTCTGGGCGGTGCCGGTCTTGGCGGCCGCGTGCAGACCCTCGACGTTGGCCAGGCGGGCGGTGCCAAACTGGTAGCACTGGGCCAGGCCCTCCAGGATCGCGTTGTAGTCCGCCGGGGCGAGTCCGATGGCGGTCGTGTGCTGCGGCGCGCGCTTGGGATCGTGGAGCAGGGTGGGCTTCGTCTCGGTTTCGCCCCGGGCAAAGGACGCCACCATGCACGCGACCTGCAGCGGGGTTACGAGGGTGTCACCCTGGCCAATGGACGTGTTGGCGGTGTCTCCGGCCGTCCAGGGCAGGTGCATGTTTGCCTTCTTCCACGCCGGGCTGGCGACGTGGGGCGAGGAAAACTCATACGGCAGCTCAATTCCGGTGGGATGGTCGAAGCCGAAGCGATGCGCTTCGGCGGCCAGCAGATCGGGGCCGGTTTCGATGCCGTACCTGTAGAAAAACGTATTGCACGAGACGCGGATCGCCTTGACGAGGTCCACCTCCCCATGGATGCCGTCGCACGGGAAGCGGCGGTTGCCGACCATCAGGTAGCCGGGGCAGATGACCTTGGAGGCGCCCGGCTCGATGGCGCCGCTGCGGAGGCCGGCGGTCGACGTGATGACCTTGAACGTGGATCCGGGCGGATATTGACCCTGGATCGTGCGGTTGAGCCAGCCACCCGAGGTCTCAATGGCCTTGGCCTCGTCCTGGGTCAGCCGCGGCACAAAGGTATTGAGGTCGTAATCGGGCTTGGAAGCGAGGACGAGCACCTCGCCGGTTTTGATGTCGAGGGCAACCGCCGCGCCGGTCCGGCCGACCATCGCCAGCTCGGCCGCCTGCTGCAGCTCGATATCGAGGCTGGTGGAGATGTCATGGCCCTGGACGGGCCGGCGCTGCTCGATGGGCCGGTCGACCTTGTAGCCGGCGGGATCGACGCGGTAGACCGCGCCCCCGGATTCGCCCTGCAGCTGCTCATCAAAAACCTTTTCGAGGCCGGTGCGCCCGCTGCTGCCCTTCATCTTGAACGTCAGCAGGTCCTCGTCGCCGAAATCCTCCGCCTCCGGGTCGTTGTTGATCCCGATGAAGCCGAGGGTGTGCGCCGCCGCCGAGCCGAAGGGATAGTAACGGGTGCTCGAGGTGTACACCTGCAGCGGCGAGGTAACCGGCAGCCGCTCGATGAGCCGCGCGTATTCCTCGGGCGCGAGGTCATCGAGCAGGACATAGGGCAGCAGGAGCGTCTGGCTGACGTGCCGGTTGAGCTCGGTGGCGCGGACGAGTTCGTTCCGCCCGAGGATGAAGTTCAGCTTGTCGAGGTAACCCTGGACCACGCTGGCCCGGGAGATGCGCTCCAGCTGGTCGAAATTCGGGCGCTCCGCCCGGTCCATCGAGCTGTAGTTGCGCTCGACCTTCCGGTATTCCGCGCGGAATTCGCCGCGGAGCTGCGCGAGATCGAGCACGACCGAGAAGCGGGCGCGGTTGCCGACCAGCACGCGGCCGTCGCGATCATAGATGTTGCCGCGCGGGCGGGGGAAGATGACGCGGCGCTGGTTCTGCAGGCGCTCGCGCTCGCTGTAGAGGCCGGTCTTGAACAACTGGCGGTAGGCCAGACCGCAGACCAGCAGCGTCAGCAGGCCGCTGATGATCCCGTAAAAGAGCAGCAGGCGCGGGTTGCGGGAACTGTGGGTTTCGATGAGGCGGCTCACGAGGCAAAGGAGTCAGATCCCGGCGATAATCAAAGCGTCAGGCGCCGGCCGGTCTCGGGGTGGATCTGGGCGAACTCCATCGCGCGCGATTGCAGCGCGAGGAACCAGGGCGTGATGACGATGATGACCACCTGGGAGGCGAGGAGGTCGACGAAAAGCCGGAGCCACGCCTCGCCCGGGCGCGGGTTGGCGCCGACGAGCAGGAAGGAGAGGGCGATGAAAAGGAAGAGATTGGAAAACAGCGCGGCGATCGTGCCGAAAATCGCACCGTCGCGCGGCAGGCGCTGGCGCCCGTAGACGAGCGTGGCGTGGACCACGCCGAACAGGAGCATGCTGGTGCCAAACGGCACGGGCTCGACCGAGTCGACCATCAGGCCGGTCAGCATGAGGGCGACAAATCCCTGCTGGCGGTCCACCTGGAGCGAGGCATAGGCGACCAGCAGGCCGCCCAGGTAAAGGTGTACGGAGAACGTCGCGAGGTAGTCGTTCGCCATGCCGGTCAGCCACCACAGCAGCAGGTTGGCGAGGAAGACGATGAGCCAGCGGGGATCGGATCTACGCATGGCGTTACACACCCCGTCGCTGCGCGCCACCCCTCTCGAGAGGGGATTTCCGGAAGTCTTGGTTTGGATCCCCTCTAGAGAAGGGCTGGTCGGCCATAGTCTTGGCGAAGGCTGATGCCCAAAGGGCGGGGTGTGTTGCTGCCAGCGTGTTGGGTTCAACCCGCTCCACCACCAGTTGAAATAAACCCATGCGCTTCACAACTCCTCCGGATTGAGCGGTACGAGCACCGTGACCTCGGTCAGCGAGCCGAGGCGTTCGTCGAGCTGCACCTCACCCAGCTTGAACAGGCCGTCGGCGCTGGACTCCAGGTTGGTGATGTCGCCGATGGTCAGGCCGGGAGGGAACACGCCGCCCAGTCCGGAAGTCACCAGCCGTCGGGTTGCGGTGCGGGTGGCGTAGATGTCCAGCGGGACAAATTCCACAATGCCGCGCGGCGACTTGAAGGAGTCGTTCAAACCGCCCTGGTAGCTGACCGGCCGGTTGTCGCCCGAGGCGGTGGCGGCGAGGCGGAAGGTCGGGCTCGTGATCAGGTCGACGACGGCGGTGTAGCGGTGGACCTCGGTGACGCGGCCGACGACGCCGCCGGAAAACACGACGGGCGCGCCGACCGGGATGCCGTAATTCTCGCCTTTGCGGATGACCATGCGCTGCCACCAGCCGGAAAAGTCCCGCCGCGCGACGCGGGCCGGCTCGAAGCGGAACGCCGGCATCGGCGGGAGGTTGAGCAGGTTTTCCAGCCGGAGGATTTCCGCCTGCAGCTGCTGGTTCTGCTGCGTGCTGTAGTCGTACTGGGCGATGAGGCCGGCGACCTGCTGGCCGGCCTGCAGCAGCTCGTCCTTGGAGTGCATCCGGTTCGACCAAAAGGTCTGGAGAAACTGCACGTAGGAGTCGGCGACGACGAGCGGTGCCTGGATCTCAAAAAAGGTCGCGCGCGTGAACGACTTGACCGCCAGCGGCACGAACAGCCACGCGAGCAGCACGATGCCCAGCGTGAGGAAAGGTCGGGCCTGGTCGAAGCGTTTCGGGAACACGGCGTGGGCGGCGGTTCAACCGGGCATGGAAGGCGCGGCCCGGCGTCCGCTCAAAGGTCGGCGGCGATCCGGCGGTACTCTTCGATGTTGTTGATGAAAACACCGGTGCCGTTGGCCACGGCGGAGAGCGGGTCGTCGGCCACGGTGACAGGCAGGCCGGTTTTTTCGGACAGGAGCTTGTCGATGCCACGGATGAGCGAGCCGCCGCCGGCCATCACGAAGCCGCGGTCCACGAGGTCGGCCGAAAGTTCCGGCGGGCAGCGCTCGAGGGCGATGCGCACGGCCTCGACGATCGCGTTGACGGTGTCGCCCATCGCCTCGCGGATTTCCTGCGAGGTGATGTGGATGGTCTTCGGGAGACCGGCCACCGAGTCGCGGCCCTTGACCTCCATGCCCAGCTCGGTCTCGAGCGGGTAGGCGGAGCCGATGGTGAGTTTGATTTCCTCCGCCGTGCGCTCGCCGATCAGCAGGTTGTAGGCGCGCTTCATGTAGTTGATGATGGCGAGGTCGAACTCGTCGCCGGCCACGCGGATGGACTTGGAAAACACGATGCCGTTCAGGGAGATGATCGCGATCTCCGTGGTGCCGCCGCCGATGTCGACGATCATGTTGCCCGCCGGCTCGTCGACCGGGAGGCCGACGCCGAGGGCCGCGGCAAAGGGCTCGGGAATGGTGTGCACCTCGCGGGCGCCCGCGTGCAGCGCCGACTCGCGCACGGCGCGCTTCTCGACCTCGGTGATGCCGCTCGGGATCGCGATGCAGACACTGGGCTGGGGAAAGGTTTTGCCGCCGTTGGCCTTGCGGATGAAGTAGCGCAGCATCTCCTCGGTGATGTCGAAGTCGGCGATGACGCCGTCCTTCATCGGGCGGATGGCGGTAATGCTGCCGGGCGTGCGGCCCAACATGACCTTGGCCTCGTCGCCGACGGCGCGGACCTTGCGCGAATTCGTATAGACGGCGACCACACTGGGCTCGCGGAGCACGATGCCCCGGTCCTTCACATAGACCAGGGTGTTGGCGGTGCCCAAGTCGATGCCGATGTCGTTGGAGAAAAGTCCCAGCAGTTGGTTGAACATTGGTGCGGTGGCGGGGGGTTGCGGAATACAAGCGACCCGCCGGCGAAATTGTCAAAAGCAAACTCGTTGGGCAAAACGGGTTAAGGCACGGTTTGGCCGGCCGGCCGGGGTGGGGGCGGGGCCAGCCTGCGGGCTTGACGATGCAAACGGTTATGCCGTGTTAAGGCGGACACCCACCATGCACGGAATCGATTTCATCAAGGATCTGGCGGTGGTGATGCTGGTCGCGGGTCTGGTCGGCTGGGCCTGCCACCGGGCGGGCCTGTCGGTGGTCGTGGGGTTCCTCGTGGCGGGCATGGTCATCGGTCCCTATACCCCGCCTTTCTCGCTGGTTTCCGATATCGGCCGGATCGAGACCCTTGCCCAGGTGGGCCTGGTGTTCCTGATGTTCTCGATCGGCATGGGGCTGAGCCTGCGCAAGCTCCGGCGGCTGGGCCTGTCGCTGGTGCTGGCGACGTTTACCGGGGCGATCCTGATGTACAATATGACGCGCGCCCTCGGCGGCGCGCTGGGCTGGGAGCCGATCCCGACGGCTTTTCTGGCGGCGATGCTGATGGTTTCCAGCTCGGCCATCATCAGCAAGGTCCTGCAGGAGACGGGCGCCACCCACGAGAAGACCGGCCAGCTCGCCATGGGTGTCTCGGTCCTGGAGGACGTGGTCGCGGTGGTGATGCTGACCATCCTCAACTCCCTCGTGCAGATCGGCGGGGCCAAGGCCTCGGTCGGCGTAACGCTGGGCCTGCTGGGTGCGTTCATCGCCCTCGCGGGCATCGGCGGCATGCTGCTCGTGCCCTGGCTGCTCCGGAAGATGAGCCTGAGCGCCGGGGAGGAACTGCCGACCATCGTGGTGGCCGGGCTGCTGTTCGTGCTGGCGTTCCTGGCGGACAAGGCGGGCTTTTCGCTGGCGCTCGGGGCCTTCATGCTCGGGGCCATCGTGGCGGAGACGCCGCACAAGACCCAGGTCGGCCGGGCGTTCGAGGGCATGCGGGATGTTTTCAGCGCGGTGTTTTTTGTGTCCATCGGCATGCTGATCGACCTGCGCGCGGTCGTCGATTCGTGGGCGCTGATTTTGGGCATCGCCGCGTTCGTCCTGGTGGCGCGGCCGCTGGCGGTGTCGGCCGGCATGATCCTGATCGGCGGCTCGACGCGTGAGTCGTTGCGGGTCGGCCTGTCGGTGACACCGCTGGGTGAGTTCTCCTTCATCATTGCGCAGCTCGGGGTCACCGCCGGGGCGGTGCCGCAGAAATTCCAGGCCCTGGCCGTGGGCGTCTCGCTCCTGACCACGCTCGCCGGGCCGGTGCTGATCCGGCGGTCGGAGGGCATCAGCGGCTGGATTGCCGACCGGCAGCCCCGCTGGCTGGCGGACTGGGAGGAATATTACCACGGCTGGCTGGAGCGGCTGCAACGCCGTGAGCGCAAGAATGTCCTCTGGCAGATGAGCAAGAAGCGCTTCATCCAGATCGCGATTGAGATCCTGCTCGTGACCGGGCTGCTGATTTTCTCCGGGCAGATGTTCGGGCTGGTGCGCGATTACCTGCCCGCGGAGCGCAGCTTCCCGCACGGGGCCGAGCTGATCTTCTGGAGCGGGCTGGCGTTGATCGCGCTCGCCCCGGTGGTCGCCATCTGGCGCAACCTGTCCGCCCTGGCGCTGCTTTACGCGCAGGTCACCACCGCCGGGCATCCGCAGGGCCCGAAGCTGGCCCCGGTTGTCGAGACCTGTCTGAAGGCGGGCGGCGGCCTGTTGCTCATCCTGTGGCTCGGTGCGATTTTGCCCACGGGCGGCATGGCGCGCTGGTTGCCGCTGGTCGCCCTCATCGTCGTGGCCGTGGCCGGCCTCGTGCTGCGCCGCCGGCTGGTTTACTGGCACAGCCGCCTGGAAGTGGAGCTCCACGAGATGCTGGCGCAAGGCGACCAGAAGTTCACCGGCACGACCGCTCCCTGGATGGCGGCCCACAGCGACTGGAACCTGACCCTCACCGACTGCGTGCTGCCGGATCTCGCGGACTGCCGCGGCCGGACCCTCGGCGAGCTCGCCCTTCGCTCGAAATTCGGGTGCACCGTGGCCGGCGTCGAGCGGCAGGGGGTCATGGCCGGCAACCCGACCTCCGCCATGGTCCTCTATCCGCGGGACAAGGTGCTGCTGCTGGGCGATCCCAGGCAGGTGGCGTCCGGGAAGGATTTCCTGCAGTTGGTCTCCGGCTCGGCGGCGACGTCCAATTTTGACGAGGTGCGGATGGAGGCGGTGACGGTGCCGGCGCAGAGCGAACTGGACAGCCGGAGCCTGGCGGAGCTGGCCCTCAGCCGGAGCTACGGCCTGCAGGTGGCCGGCATCAAGCGCGGCGGCCGGCGCGTGCTCAATCCCGGCAGCGAGGAAAAGCTTTTTGCCGGCGACGATATCCTGGTCCTCGGCAGCCCGGACCAGATCGCGGCGTTCAAGGCGGGGATAAGGCGGGAGTAGGGGGTGTAGGGCCGGCGCTAGGGTGTAGCAGCGGTGGTAACACCGCTGGGAACAGAGCCAGCGGTCTTACGACCGCTGCTACACGCGTAAGCGGCACAAAAAAGGCGCATCCGTTGGGATGCGCCTTGGGAAAATGGAATGCAGTTCGACTCAGTTCTTGCCCGACTTGGCTTCCGGCTTCTTCTCGGTCTTCTCGTCCTCTTCGTTTTCGTTGGCGGCCTTCTTGAATTCCTTCACGGACTGGCCGAGGCCCTTGGCGAGGGCGGGGAGCTTGGCGCCACCGAAGAGCAGCAGAATGATCGCGAGGATAATCAGGAGCTCAGAGCCGCCGAGGCCGAAAGCTGCAAAGGGGAGCAGGGCGAGAGACATGATGTTTTAGTTAATACCGAATGGACTGAACGTAAAGGGGGAAAGCGGCCTCAGTCCTGCGGGAAGAGAGCCTTGCCGAGTGGTCCGCCCTGCTTGATGAACTGCGGCGGAATCATCGGCGGCTTCTTGAGGAGATTCTGCGGGTTGTCGATCTGCTCGGCGTCGAAGAAGCCGTGCAGCTGGCGGATGCGCGTCGGGTGGCGCATCTTGCGGAGCGCCTTGGCCTCGATCTGCCGGATGCGCTCGCGGGTGACCTTGAACTGCTTGCCGACCTCCTCGAGCGTGCGGCTGTAGCCGTCGACCAGGCCGAAGCGCAGCGTCAGCACGCGGCGCTCGCGCTCGGTGAGTGAGTCGAGCACGTCCATGATCTTTTCGCGCAGGAGCGAGAAGGCGGTCATGTCGTACGGATTGTCGGCGGACTTGTCCTCGATGAAGTCGCCAAAGCTGGTGTCGTCACCGTCGCCGACCGGCGACTGGAGCGAGATGGGCTGCTGCGCCATCTTCATGATCTGCTGCACGCGCTCGACGGGCAGGTTCATCTCCTCGGCGACCTCCTCCGGCGTCGGCTCGTGGCCGAATTCCTGGAGCAGCTGCTTCTGCACCTGCATGACCTTGTTAAGGGTCTCGATCATGTGCACCGGGATGCGGATGGTGCGGGCCTGGTCGGCGATCGAGCGGGTGATGGCCTGGCGGATCCACCACGTGGCGTAGGTGGAAAACTTGTAGCCGCGGCGGTATTCGAATTTCTCGACAGCCTTCATCAGGCCCATGTTGCCCTCCTGGATCAGGTCGAGGAAGGAGAGGCCGCGGTTCGTGTATTTCTTCGCGATCGAGATGACGAGGCGCAGGTTGGCCTCGACCATCTCGGTCTTGGCCTGGTGGGCCTCGCGGATGAAGCCGCGCGCCGTCTTCAGCGTGTCCATCAGGCCCTGCGGCGTGATGCGCATGTCGAGCTCGAGGTGCTTGAGCTTCAGGTTGACCGCGCGGACGTCGATCGTGAGGTCCTTCTTGGACTTCGGGTGCTTGGCGCGGTGCAGGTCGTGGAAGCACTTCTCAACCTCCTGGATCTTCGGGCGCAGCTCGAGGAGGAAGTCCTCGAACACCTTCAGCTTGAAGAAATATTTGACGTAGCTCGCGCGGAGGACGTTGTCGCGCTTCTTGAAGCGGATGAGGGCGTTCTTCCGGGCCTTCTCGTCGCGGGCCTTGATGGCGTCGGCCCAGGCCTCGGTGGCGATCGCGTCGTTGCTGCGGGTGGTCTCGACCAGCTTTTGCAGGTTCTTGAAATAGACCTCGCGGCTCTCGATCTTCTTGTCGATGACGAGGCGGTCGAAACGCTCGGTGCGGAGGAGCAGTTTTTCGCCGAGGTCGGAGAGGTGCTTGCCGACCGGCCCGAGCGCGAACAGCGCGGCGAGCGCGTTGATCTCGGCCGTCTCGATGCGCTTGGAGATCTCTACTTCCTGCTCGCGGGTCAGCAGCGGGACCTGGCCCATCTGCTTGAGGTACATGCGGACCGGGTCGTCGAGGATGTCGTTGTTCGACGTGCGCGACTCCTCCTCCTCGGCCTCCTCCTGGCGCTGCTTGTAATTGTCGACCTCGCCCGGATCGAGGATGTCTATCTCGAGGTTTTGCAGGATGGAAATGACGTTCTCGATGTCCTCGGGGTTGTCGACGGACTCGGGCAGCGCCTCGTTGATGTCCGCGTAGGTCAGGTAACCCTGTTCCTTGGAGAGGCGGATGAGGTAGCGGATCTTCTCGTTCAGGTCGCTGGAAAGATTCTCGAGGGCCTTCTCCTTGAATTCCTTGGCGGCATCGGCCGTGGCCGCGAGGGGGGCGCTGTTCTTGGTCGGCTCGGGGTGCTTGCCATTCGCCTCCGGCTTGGCCGGTTCGTGGTGCTTCGCGGCGGGGGCCGGAACATGCTTCTCGGGGGCCTTCGGCTTGGTCTCGGCGACGTGCGCCTTGGCGGGCGCTTTTTCTTTGGCGGATTTGGCGTGCTTGGAAGTACTCGGCATAACGTAAATGATATTCCCTTGGCGGGTTACAAAATGAGTCGGCGACGATGCGGCAGCGTCAGGAAGGCAGCGTAACTTTCGGTGGATTTTGGAGCTGTAGCTCGATTTCTTTACGCCGTTTCAAGAGTGATGGCAGGTCAGTGTCAATGTCCGTGCCTTTGTTGGCTATTTCAAGTTCTATTTCCCGCTGGCGGGGCACGAGGTAACGCCGTTGCAAGGCCCGCAGCGCCTCGTTGGCCATCTTGAGCAAATCGTCGTCACCGGCGGTTTCGAACAGCAGCGAGGCCACGAGGGTCTTTTCCTCCTGCGTCTCAAGGAGTTGGTCGATCTGGCTGTTGCCGGCCCAGCCGTTGTGCGCCACCTCGGCGAGCAGACGGTCCAGGACCAGTCCCGCGGGATGCGACTGGTCGATCCACTCGTTCGGCAGCTGGCTGGCGAGTGCGTGCAGGAGCGATTCGTGATGCAGGCAGAGGAAAAGCAAATGCGCCTCGGTCGCCTTGCCGGGTGCATCCGCGGGCGGGGCCGGGGCGGCTTCCGCCGGCGCGCCGGCGGCCGGCCGCCGCATGCTAAGCCGCGCGAGAAAAGCCCGGAGGTCGCGCTCGAGCGCGCCCTGGGCCACGCGCAGGTGCAGGGAGATTTCGCTCAGGAACGACATGCGGGTGACGTCCGAGTCGGTCTGGGCGATGATCTCGAAGAGGGCGGTGGCCGCGCGGGATTTTTGCTCCGCGGAAGCGGTGGCCGCGTTGGGCAGCAGGGACCGGCAGGCAAATTCCATGGCGGCGAGCGAACTCTTTTTCACCTCCTCGTAGGCGGCCAGGCCCCGCTCCAGGAACAGCAGGTCCGGGTCGAGCTTCTCCGCGCCGGCCAGCATCAGGAAACGCACCTCGAGCCCGGCCTTGAGCGCCATCGGCAGAAACCGCAGCGCGGCCTTCTGCCCGGCGCTGTCACTGTCGAAAAAGCATTCCACCTGCGGGTGGTAGCGCCGCAGCAGCGCGAGCTGGCCCTCGGTGATCGAGGTGCCCTGCGGGGCGATGGCGGTCTTGAGGCCGACACTCCAGCACCGCAGCGCATCGAGCTGGCCCTCGACCAGCACGAACGGATGGCCCTCGCCGACGCCGGTCCGGGCGCGGTCGAGGTTGAAGAGCAGGTTGCCCTTGGTGAAGATCGGCGTTTCCGGTGAGTTGACGTACTTGGCTTCGCGCGCGGGGTCGTCCGGCGGCGTCAGCTCAAGCTGGCGCGCCGTGAAGGCCACGATGCGGCCCTGGTGGTCGCGGATCGGGATCATCAGCCGCCCGCGGAAACGCGGCCGCAGCGCGCCGATCGTCAGCACGGCGCCGTCGCGCATGAAGAAAAGCCCGCATTGTCGCAGCGCGTCCTCGGAGAACTGCCGCTTCCACAGGGCCGCGGCGAGGCCGCTGTCCTCGGGCGGGGCGAAGCCGATCTTGAACTCCTCGGCCAGCTCCGGGGTGAAGCGCCGGTTCTTCACCCAGTAGTCGCGGATGAAATCCCCGTGCGGGGTCTTCGCCAGGAAGGCCTGCCGGTAGTGCTCGGCCGCGAGGTCGTGGATCTCGAAGATTTCCTGCCGGAGCGAGCGCGTCTCCGGCGAGGGACCGCCCGAGCCGGCCTCGTATTCCAGGGTCACGCCAAAACGCTGCGCGATGGCCTCCACCGCCTCGGTGAATTGCAGGCCCTCGGTGTCCATGACGAAGTTGATGACATCGCCCGCCTTGCCGCAGCCGAAGCACTTGTAGTAGCCCTTGTCGGTCGAGACGTTGAACGAGGGCGTCTTCTCCGCGTGGAACGGGCAGAGCCCCTTGAAGCGGCCGCTGCCGGCCGGCTTCAGCGCCACCACGCGCGCCACGACCTCATGGAGGTTAACGCGGCTTTTCAGGTCGCGGAGGCTGCTGGCTTTGATGACGGGCACGGGCCCATAGCTGTAGCGGTGCTGCCCAACCGCCGCCGAGCACAAAATCGGCGCCGGGGGCGCGGGCCGCGGCATTTTCGGCCGGGAAATCCGCCCCGAGATTAAACTTTTAACCGCTGGCGGTGTCTGACACGTTGCCCGACCGCCCAAACCGGCGGTCCGTGCGCTCAATTCCCATGCGTTTATTGCTGCAGAAAACCACCCTCCTTCTCGCCCTCGCCCTGGGTTCGTCCGCGTTCGCGGCGGACAAGGCGCCCGCCCCGTCGTCCGACGTGTGGGAGCACCGGCTGACGGATTTCAGCGACTCCGACTACCGCTTCGCGGTCGAGCAGCTTTTTCAGGACTACGAGCGCACCACCGGTCACAAGCTCGTGCCCGGTGCGAAGAAGAAGGTGGGCCTGAAGATTTACGCCGACTCCGGTCCCGGCCTGGCCACGCCTTTCGGCCTGGTCCGCGGCATCATCGTCGCCCTCGAGAAGCGCGGCTTCGAGCACCAGAACATCTTCCTGGTCGGCCTGAATCCGCTGCGCCTCCGGCTCACCGGCTTCCTGCCCTCGCTGGCCACCGGCGTCGTGCCGTTCCCGGGCCATCCGGTCTATGTGCTTGAGTCCGGCAAATTCTATGACCCGGCCTGGTTCTACGACAGCCCGCTGCCGTCGCGCTTTGACCCCGTGACCAACGACCGCGCCGTCGAGGCGGCGGCCGGCGGCAAGTCCACGACGACGACGGAGGAGGACCGCAAGAGCTTCCTCGCGACACCGCTGTTCCTCGACGCCGATTTCTGGATCAACCTGCCGGTCTACACCGACCACCCCGTGCTCGGCATCAACGGCGCCCTGGTCAACGCCACGCTCTGGAACGCCAGCAACACCTTCCGTTTCTTCAAGAGTCCCGCCACGGCGCCCGCCGCGGTCGCCGAAATGTCCGCCATCCCCGAGCTGCGCGAGGGCTGGGCCCTCAACATCACCAGCCTGCAGCTCTACCAGTTCATCGGCGGCCCGTACTTCAACTCGCTCTATACCGTGTCGGAGCCGCACCTGCTCATGAGCGCCGACCCTGTGATCCTTGACGCCATCATGGTCGGAAAGCTCAACGAGGCCCGCAAGAAAACGGGCTTCGAGCCCATCACGGATGACGACGCGCGCCTGCTCGATTTTGCCGCGCAGCTCGGCGTCGGCTCGAGCGACACCAAGCATATCCACTGGCTCCACGTGGACAGCGGCACGCCCTGAGCGCCCGGGCGTGCGGGTGAGCCGGCCGGGGCGGGTGGCGGGTTGAAAATTCCACTTGAAGCGCGCGGGGTCCTGCGCGCATGTTGTCAGTGATGAGTTACGCCGCCTATCTGCCCATTCTGGTCCAAGTGGTCCTTGCCGCCGTGATCACGACCGGCGTGATCGCCCTCAGCCACCTTTTGGGCCAGCGCTTCCGCAAGAATGCGATCAAGGACACGCCCTACGAGTGCGGCGTGCCGTCCGATGGCAGCACGCATACCCGTTTCTCGGTGAAGTTCTACGTCACGGCGATGCTCTTCATCCTGTTCGACATCGAGGTGGTGTTCCTCATCCCGTGGACGTTCGTCTACCGCGATTTTCTCGCGAACCACATCGCGATCCTGTCGCCGATGCTTTTCTTCCTCGGCGTGCTCGTGCTCGGGCTGTTCTACGAAGTAAAGAAGGGTGCGCTCGAGTGGGAGAAGTAACGGCCGGAAAAATCCCAAAGGCCAAGGGCCAAAATTCAAATTTCCCGCTGACCCATTTTGGAATTTAGCCGCCTGATTTTCTTTGGCCTTTGGCTCCTGTGATTTGGACTTTCTTTAACCCGTGCGTCTCGACAAGTACATTTCCCGCGGCCGGGTGCTCGATCTCGGCAGCGCCGACATCGAGGGCGCGCTGGCGGAGCTGCTCAACCTGACGGTCGAGCGTTTTCCCGACCTGAACCGGGACGCCCTGCTGAAGGGGCTCCTGCGGCGCGAGAGCACGATGACCACCTACCTCGGCCTCGGGGTGGCGATGCCGCACGTCCGCGTCAAGATGGGCCGGCGTTACATTCTCGCCGTGGGCCGCAGCCATTACGGCATCCGGTACGACGGCGCGATGGAGGACGAGCCGGTGCGGCTGGTCATCATGCTCATCGCCGACGAGAAGGCCCGTGACTACCTGCAGGTCCTCGCGGCCCTCGCGCGGTTGCTCAAGGAAAAGGATTTCGTCGACCACCTGGTGCAGGCCCCGGACCTCGACACGCTCTACGACCGGCTCTTCGCCGGGTTCGGGGGCATCGCGGCCCGGCCGCTGCCGGTTGCCCAGAGCCGCGTCAACCGCGTGGTGCTGCGCGAGGCCGAGCAGATCGCCCGGGGCAGCGGCTGCACCGGGCTCATGGTTTTCGGCGACACGTTTGCCGGCGGCTTCGACTCGCCGAAATGGAAGACCTCGCTCAAGACGATTCTGGTCACACGCAGCCTCACCGAGGCCGAGGACCATCCGGCGCGCTTTGGCGAGACCATCCAGGTGCGTTCGTTCTCCAACCAGCGCATGGCACAGCTGCGCAGCGCGGTGCTGGTCGGCCTGACCCGCGGGCTGATCGTGTTCAACGACCGCATCTGCTGCGTCGGCGGCATGGCGGGCAGCAACCAGTTCGATACCATCGTGGTGGTGGACGTGGAGAAGGAATTCCAGACGCTGCTCACCGGCCACGCCGACCTGCTGCCTGCGGACGTGAAGCCCGAGGTGCTGGAGCGCGTCATCGCCGTGGCCACCGAACTGGCGGTCGAGGGCCGCGAAGGCCGCCCGGTGGGTTGCCTTTTTGTCGTCGGCGACAGCGACAAGGTGCTCAAGGTGACCAAGCCGCTCGTCCTGAATCCGTTTTACGGTTACAAGGAGGAGGACCGGAACATCCTCAACCCGTTCATGGATGAAACCATCAAGGAATTCTCCTCCATTGACGGGGCGTTTGTCATCCGGGGCGACGGGGTGGTGGAGTCGGCCGGCTCGCTGATCCAGGCCGCGGACTACAATCACACCCTGCCCAGCGGGCTGGGCTCCCGGCACGCGGCGGCGGCGGCGGTCTCCGTGGCCGCGGATTGCATCGCCCTCGTGGTTTCCTCGAGCTCGGGCCAGGTGACCCTCTTCCGGCGCGGCGTGATGATGTCACTGACCGAGAAGAAGGTAAGCGCTTAAAGAATAGTGGCTTGAGGGTGGAACGGGGTGCCCCCAACACGTTTCTTTTCCGGGCCGAACCAAGCGCATTGGGGTCAATGCGCTCCACCTTTGCCGCAGGAAGAAGTTTTAGGTTGCACGCGGTTGGCGCGCGGCTTTGCTCTCGGCCCTTAACACCCATTTAAAGCCATGCAAGAAACCGTCACACTGGAATGCACCGAAGCCCGCAAAGAGGGTAAGCCACCCTCGCGCTACCTCACGAAGCGGAACAAGAAGACCGTGACCGAGCGGATCGAGAAGAAGAAGTACAACCCCTTCCTCAAGCGCCACACCCTCCACAAGGAGATCAAGTAAGGCTTCCGCCTTCTGGCCATTTTCCAGCCGGTCCCTCGCGGACCGGCTTTTTTATTGCGCCGCGCCTTTGACCGGGGTTTTGCCGCTCGAGGGTAGGGGCGGTTGCCCTCAACCGCCTTTCGGGAGAGGGAGGCTGTTGAGGGCAACGGCCCCTACCTTCAACTTCATCACGCAAGCCTCCCAGGTAGCAAAGGGCCGGCGCACCAGCAGCGCGAATCCCTACTGCTTGGGTGTCTCGCCCGGCGCCGCGGCCGGGCCGGTGGCCAGCTGCGCCCGGCGGGCGGCCCGCCAGCTGTCGCGGTGCTTCCGGATCCAGTCGAGCAGGGCGCGCTCGAAACCGATGTCGTAGCCGAGCCGCTCGGACTCGATCCACTTGTGCTTCAAAATCTCCTCCCGCTCAGCCAGAAACTCCTGATAGAGGCTGGACTGCTTGACGAATTCGCGGTTGCCGCTGGTGTCGGTGGGGGAGGGCGTCATCACGGTCACGGAATTCGCGTTATCAACAAAGGTTAATTTGCCAGATGGCTCCCATCGGCAGGTTTTGGCCCGGCTGCAGTGTCATGCGGAAATCACCCTAGATGTCTCGCGGCGTCCGTGTCAATCAGTGTGCTCAGACCTTTAGTTTTTTCAGCAAGGTCAGGGCAATCTCCCGAAAAACCAGCGCCGGCTTGCTTTCCGGTGCATTCACGACCACCGGCATCCCGCAATCGCCGCCGGCGCGGATTTCCGGGTAGAGGGGGACCTGGCCGAGCAAGGTGGTTCCGAGCGACTCGGCCGTCAGCGCGCCGCCACCCTCGCCAAAGAGTTGCTGGCGCTGCCCGTTGGCGTCCTCGAACCAGCTCATGTTCTCCGCCACGCCCAGCAGCGGCACGTTGACCTTCTGGAACATGAGGCCGCCCTTGCGGGCCACATTGGTGGCGGCGGTCTGCGGCGTGGTCACCAGCAGTGCGCCATCGAGCGGCAAAGTCTGCACCAGCGAGAGCTGGGCGTCACCCGTGCCCGGCGGCAAATCCACCAGCAGGACATCCAGTTCGCCCCATTTCACATTCTGGACGAATTGCTGGATGGTTTTCATGATCATGGGGCCGCGCCAGACGACCGGGGTGTTGTCGTCGACCAGGAAGCCCATCGACATGACCTTGACCCCGAAACGCTCGAGCGGCACGAGCGCGTCGCCGTCGATTTCCGGCCGGCCGCTGAGGCCCATCATGAGTGGCACCGAGGGGCCGTAGATGTCGCAGTCCATGAGTCCCACCCGGCCGGGCTGGCCGCGCTCCTCGAGCACCCGGGCGAGCGCACAGGCGAGGTTGACGGCAAAGGTCGACTTGCCCACGCCGCCCTTGCCGGAGGCGATGGCGATGGAGTGCTTGAGCCCGGCGGGCGTCTTGCCGCCGCCCAGATTGCCCTGGCCGGCCGGCGGCGGCGCCTTGGCGGCGGACACGGCGAGCTCGATGATCACGTCCTTCACGCCGGGCTGGGCGAGCAGGCACTTCTCGATTTCCGCCTTGAGCAGCGGCGGCAGCTTCGGGTCTGACGTGGTGATGGCGACGGCGACCTTGGCCGTGCCGTCTACGAACGCCGCCGAGCGGATCAGCCCGAACGAGACGATATCCCGGCTGAATCCGGGATACTTAACTTGCTTCAGGGCTTCCTTGATGGAATCGGCGGTCATGTTTTGGTGCGAAAATGGCTTGGAAAAGCAGCCGCTTTGACCTTGTGAGTAGGCTGACGGTAGTAAAACAAAAATCGGTTCCGAACTTTCGCCAGTAATAACAGACTCATACTCATGCAGAATATTTTCCGCCTATTCCTCGGGCTGGCCCTGGCCGCGCCCCTCTTTGCCGATCTCAACATCGGCACCGTCCAGGTCGAGGGCAACACGACCACGATCCCGATCACCATCGCCTCCTCCTCGCCCGAGCTGCAGGACCTCGCGCTCAAGGCCTTCTCGGCCCACGGCCGGTACCGGCTGGTGGCCAGCGGCGCGGCCTTCGCGCTGAACTTCGCGCCCGTCGGGGCCAATCAGGTCAGCGTGACGGTCGCCAAGGGCATCTCCCTCTCGCCCGTGGCCTCGGAAACCGTGACCGGCACCGACCTGCGCAACGCATTGCTGCGCGCCGCCGACATCGCCGTGGCCAAGACCAGCGGCCTGCGCGGTTTCTTCGCGGGCAAGCTGGCGTTTGTCGGCGAGAAATCCGGCCAGACCGAGATCTACACCTCCGATCTTTTCTTCGGCAACATCCTGAAGTGGACGAATGATGGCAAACAGCTGCTCAGCCCCCGCTGGGCGCCGGACGGCTCGAAGATCGTGTTCACCAGCTACCGCACGAGCTTCCCCGACATCTACGTGCTGGAGATGAACAACCGCCGGATTTCGCTCCTCGCCAGCTTCAAGGGCACCAACAGCGGCGCCCGCTACAGCCCCAACGGCCAGCAGGTCGCCATGGTGCTGTCGGGTGAAGGCAATCCCGAGATCTACGTCGGCAACGCCCAGGGCCGCCAGATCCGCCGCCTGACCAACACGCCTTTCGTCGAGGCCTCGCCCGCGTGGTCGCCCGATGGTTCCCGGCTCGTCTTTACGTCCGACGCCGCAGGCGCCCCGCAGCTTTACGTGATGTCGGCCAGCGGCGGCAGCATGACGCGCCTGGGCACGAACATCTCCAAGTATTGCGCCGAGCCCGACTGGAGCGTCGGTGACCCGAACAAGATCGTCTTCACCGCCGGCGTCGGCCGTGGTTTCCAGACCGCCGTCTTCGACCTCGCCACGCACGCCAGCAAGATCGTCTCCAAGGCCCCGATGGATGCCGTCCAGCCGGTCTGGCTGGCCGATGGCCGCCACATCATCTGCACCTTCCGCGCCGCCAACACGCGCAGCCTTTACCTGGTCGACACTGAATCCGGCAAGGCCACGCGCCTGAGCCCCGTCGGTTTCGGTCCGGCTTCGGGCGCGACCTACCTGGCACCGTGAAACGGGTAGGGGCGCTTGCCCCCAAGCGCCTTCCGGGCGGTTAAGGGTAACCGCCTCTACCGCTTTTAGCATGAAACTCCTCTTCATCGGCGACATTGTCGGCAAGCCCGGGCGCGAAATCGTCACGTCGCTGGTGCCGAAGCTGCGTGTCGAGCGGGGCATTGATTTCGTCATCGCCAACGGCGAGAACGCCGCGGCCGGGGCGGGCATTACCGGGACCATCTGCAAGACCCTGCTCGAGTCGGGCGTCGACGCCATCACGCTCGGCGACCACGTCTGGGACCAGAAGGGATTCGAGAACGAGATCACCGGTCTCGACCGCGTCTGCCGGCCGGCGAACCTGCCGGTGGCTTGTCCCGGGCGCGATCACCTCATTCTCGAGAGGAATGGGTTTCGCCTCCTGGTATTCACCGTGCTCGGCCGCAGCTTCATGGGCGCCAAGGCGGAGTGTCCGTTTCTCGGGGCCGATGCGCTGCTCCTGAAACTGGCCGGAAAATACGACGGGGCGCTGGTCGAGATCCACGCGGAGGCCACGTCCGAGAAGCAGGCGCTGGGCTGGCACCTTGACGGCCGCGTCACCGCCGTCCTCGGCACCCACACCCATGTGGCCACGGCCGACCTGTCGCTCCTGCGGCGGCAGACGGCGTTTCAATGCGACGTCGGCATGACCGGCCCGCACGAGTCGGTGCTGGGCCGCGAGATCGAGCCGGTGATCGGCCGGTTTCTCGACGGGATGCCGCGGCGCTTCGAGGTTGCGACCGGGGATGTCCGGTTGTCCGCCACCCTGGTGGAATTCAACGCCACCGGCCGCGCGGAGAAAATCGAGTGGCTGGGCCTGAAGCCGGCGTGACCGGTCGCGGCGCGCGACCGGCGCAGTGACCTTACTTTCCGGTGCCGAACTGATAGGTCGAGTTGAAGATCAACTCCACCCCGTCGGCCATGATGCGGACCTTGATCTTGCCGGAATTGGCGTCGATGGGCTGGGCGCGGCCGGTGACCTTGCGGGGTTTGTTTTTCTGGTTGGTGGCGTCGCCCGCGAATTCGGCGGTTTCCCCGCGGGCAAGGGCGGCCAGTCCCGTGTCGGTGAGCGCGATCGTGATCGATCCGCTCTCACCCCAGAAGAACCAGGGAAAGACCTTGGCTTCATAGTGGGTCGTCAGGGCCGAGCCCTGCCGCTCGAAGACCCCGGTCGTGAGGGTGACGCTGCCGACGTAGATCGAGGTCTTCATCGGCGCGACCTTGATGTGGTCCCAGTTGGTCAGGGTGGGGGCGGGCGCGGCGGGTTCCGCCGCGGCGAGGGAAGCGAGGCCGCAGACCAAACCAGCCAGGAGCAAAGGGAGTGACCGCATTTCCCTGCACCATGTTCGCGGGGGTCGTCGGTGCAAACCGTAAGTAGGCCGGGCAGATCGCCGGAAGATCGCGGAAACGCGGAAGAGCGGAGGGTACGGCATGAACATGAAGTTACCCCAGCCCTGACCTCATTTCGGTGAGCAGGTTTCCGCGTTTCCGCTCTTTCGCGTTTCCGCGATCTCTTCCCGCCCATCTTTCGCGTTGCCAAGACTGGCGGCGGCCCGTTGCTTGGCGCCCTATGGCTAAGCAGGCACAAGCGACCTGGGGTGGACGGTTCTCGGCGGGTCCCGCCGAGCTGATGCTGCGTTTCAGCGAGTCCGTGTCGTTCGACCGCCGCCTAGCCCCGTTCGACATCCAGGGCAGCAAGGCCCACTCGGCGATGCTCGCGCACGTCGGCCTCATCACCAAGGCCGAGCGCGACGCCATCCACCGCGGCCTCGACGCGGTGCTGGCGGAAATCGAGGCCGGCAGCTTCAAGTGGCAGACCCGCCTCGAGGATGTGCACATGAACATCGAGCAGGCGCTGACCAAGCGCGTACCCGCTGCGGCCAAGTTGCACACCGCCCGGAGCCGGAACGACCAGGTCGCGACCGACATGCGGCTCTATTTCAAGGCCGCCTGCACCGACCTGATCCAGCGGATCGACGGCGCCCAGCGCGCGATCCTCGGCGTCGCCGAGCGGAACGCCGACGTGCTGATCCCCGGCTACACGCACCTGCAGCGCGCCCAGCCGGTGTTCCTTGCGCACCATCTTTTCGCCTACCTCGAGATGCTGCAGCGCGACGCCGAGCGTTTCGCCAGCGTGGCGGATCACGCCAACTGGTGTCCGCTCGGCTCGGGGGCCATCGCGGGCACGACCCTGCCGATCGACCGCGAGTTCACGGCCAAGGCGCTGGGCTTTGTCGACGCGAAGGGCCGGCCGCAGGTGACGCGGAACAGCATGGACGCCGTGAGCGACCGCGACCTCTTCATCGAGTTCGCCTCCGCCTGCGCCCTGACCGGCGTGCATTTCTCCCGCATGGCCGAGGACCTGATCCTGTGGGCCAGCCAGGAATTCAAGTTCGTGGAGCTGCCCGATGCGTTCTGCACCGGCTCGAGCCTCATGCCGCAGAAGAAGAATCCCGACTCGATGGAACTGCTCCGCGGCAAGTCCGCGCGCCTGCAGGGCAACCTGCACACGCTGCTCGTGCTCGCGAAGGGTCTGCCGCTCACCTACAATCGCGACCTCCAGGAGGACAAGCCGCCGGTGTTCGACAGCCACGACCAGACCGCGCTCTGCCTCGAGGTGCTGGCGGGCACCTTCGCCGGCCTGGAACTGCACCGCGGCAATTGCGCCGCGGCCGTGGCCGATCCCGCGCTGCTTGCGACCGATCTCGCCGATTACCTTGTGCGCCAGGGCGTGGCGTTCCGCGACGCCCATCATGCCGTCGGCGCCGTGGTGAAGCTGGCGGAGAAAAAGGCCGTCGGTCTCGACTGCCTGACGCTCGCCGACGTGAAGGAAGTTCATCCCGCCTTCAAGGCCGACTGGGTGGATTCCTTCAACCTGCCCAAGGCCATGGCCCGCCGCACCGGCACCGGCATGCCCGGCCCGGCACAGGTCGCGCGGCAGTACCAGCGCTGGTTGAAAATCCTGGGTTAGGAAATCGCGGAAAAGCGGAAGAGCGGAGATGCGGAAAAATGCCTCTGATTCATGCTGAACTGTCGGAGCAGATAATCGGGTGCTGTATCCGTGTGCACAAGGCATTGGGGCCTGGGTTTCTTGAGAAGATCTACGAGGAAGCCCTTTGTGTGGAACGGACCAAGGCTGGTTTGGCGTATGAACGGCAAAAATTGGTTGCCATTCAATATGAAGGCCGGCCGGCGGGAGAGCATCGACTGGATCTTCTCATTCAAAAGTTGGCCGTGGTCGAACTCAAGGCGACGGCAGGGATTGAAGACATTCACCTGGCTACAGCCCGGTCGTATTTTGAGAGCCACGGCGCTGCAGCTTGCGCTCATTGTAAAATTTCGCCCGGCCAACACTCGACATCAAGCGGGTTGTCCTGACTCACTAATTTCGTGCTTCCGCTCTTTCGCGTTTCAGCGATTTCCTCCTAAATCGTTTCATGCCCGCCATCCGCATCCTCTCCGACCGGGTTGCCAATCAGATCGCCGCGGGCGAGGTGATCGAGCGCCCGGCGGCGGTGGTCAAGGAGCTCGTGGAGAATTCCCTCGATGCCGGCGCCACGCGCGTCGAGGTCGAGTTCCGGCACGGCGGCCGCTCGCTCGTCCGCGTCGAGGACAACGGCCGCGGCATGTCGAGGGACGACGCGCTGCTCTGCCTCGAGCGCCACGCGACCAGCAAGCTGGTGGAGACCGCCGACCTAGACCACCTCGGCACCTTTGGGTTTCGCGGCGAGGCGCTACCGTCCATCGCCAGCGTGGCGCATTTCGAGTTGCAGACCCGGCCGGCCGACGCCCCCGCGGGCACGGAGGTGCTGGTTAACGGTGGCAAGCTCGTGCACGTGCGCGCCTGCGGGCTCGCCCCCGGTACGCGCATCACGGTGTCGCACCTGTTCAACTCGGTGCCGGCGCGGCGGAAGTTTCTCAAGACCGACGCCACGGAGTCGGCGCACATCATCCAGACCGTCCGTCTCTACGCGCTGGCGTGTCCGCAGACGGCTTTCACGCTGATCGAGGACGGACGCGTGCTGTTCCAGTCGCCGGTCTGCACCACGCTGGCCGAACGGGTGGGGGAAATCTTCGGCCGGCAGCTCGCGGCCGATCTGCTTGAGGTCGATCTCGCCGAGACGGGCCTGAAGCTCCAGGGGCTGATCGGCCCGCCCGGGGTCAACCGGGCCACCCGGCACGAGATGCTGATGTTCGTCAACCGCCGGCCGGTCGACAGCCGCACGCTCAACTATGCGTTGATCGAGTCGTACGCGACCTCCCTCGCCAAGGGCCGCTACCCGGTGGCGGTGCTGTTTCTCGACCTCGATCCCGCCGCCGTGGACGTGAACGTCCATCCGGCCAAGCGCGAGGTGCGCTTCCGCAGTGAGGGTGCGGTGCGGGGCTTCGTCATTCGCGCCGTCTTGCAGCGCCTGCGGGAATTCGGCCTGCCTCGGCAGGGCGGGAGCGGGGAGCCAAAGCCGACAGCCTCGCCGGCGGCGGCAGAGCCGATGCCCGGCGATCCGGTTCGTCCCGTCGCCCCCCAGCCAGCCGTGCCCAGCGTGATGTCGCAGCCATTCCGACCCTTTACCTCCCTGCCGGCGCGGCCGGCTGCTGCACTTCCGCCGCCAGCGCAGTTGTCCTCGGCAACAATCGAGCATCGAAAATCGAGAATTGAAACCCCCGCCACCCTAATGGCCTGGCGTTTCCTCGGCACGGCGCACGGCGACTACGCGTTGTTCGAGGCGCCGGGCGGGATCGTGGTCCTAGACCGGCGCGCGGCGCACGAGCGCATCTGGTTCGAGCGGCTGCAGGAGCAGTTCTCCCGGGGCGAGGCGGCCAGCCAGCGGTTGCTGTTCGCGCTGCCGGTGGAGTTGGATGCGATCGCCAGTGCGCTGCTGGTCGACCGGCTGAAGTTTTTGCAGCAGCACGGCCTCGAGGTCGGTGAGTTCGGGCGGAATTTCTTCCGGATCGAGGCGGTGCCGGTCTGGCTGGAGCCGGCGGACGCCGAGATGTTTTTGCGCGACGTGATCGGCCTGATGCGCGAGGGCCGGCTGGATGAAAAGCGCACCGACCTCGCCCACGAGGAACTCGCGCGGCTCGCCGCGCAGAAAGCGGTGCGGTTGCCGTCATCGCTCAACGAAGCCGACGCCCTTGCCCTCGTCTCCCAGCTCTTCGCCTGCCGCCAGCCGCACACGAGTCCGGCCGGCCGCCCCACGCACTTCGAGCTGGGCCGCGGAGAACTCGCCCGCCGCTTCCAGCGCTAGCCGGTCCGCCGCAGCGCTCGGTGTAGCCGGGGTCGCTGACCCCGGTCCGCTCCGCCTGAATTAGGGCGGTTTGGCGAGTATGCGCCCCCGCCTCGTCTCCGGCAGATTCAGCCGAATGAGTGCGAGACGGCGTGAGATGAAAGTTCGGACAGTCAGCGGTCAGGTCCATGCTGTTGCGCGCGCGGGTCTGCTCCTTGGCGCGGTATTTTACGCCAGCGCAGTGACGGCACTGGCCGCAACCCTGGGCGCGCCCACTGGGCTCAATGTGATAAATCTGACGGCTACTTCCTTCAACCTGCGGTGGGCGGCCTCGAGCGGTGGCATTGCCGGCAGCACGCTCTACGACATCTATCGGGACGGATTTTTCATCGATTCCACCACAGCGCGATCACTTGTCGTTGGTGGGCTTGCGCCGGGCACAGCCTACAGGATGAGTGTGCTGGCTCGGAACGGGAACGGGGTGAAATCATCTGTAAGTGCGGTGCTCCCCGTGACGACCACGGCGGATACGACCAGTCCGACCAAGCCATCCGGGTTGGCGGCTTCCGAAGTGACGACCAACTCACTGACCCTGACTTGGAATGCCGCGACTGACAATGTCGGGGTCACCAGTTACACGATATTCCGCGGCGGCATTGCGGTGGGCTCGTCACTAACG
This sequence comes from uncultured Verrucomicrobiota bacterium, assembly GCA_903898675.1. GTDB lineage: Bacteria > Verrucomicrobiota > Verrucomicrobiia > Opitutales > Opitutaceae > Lacunisphaera. Next base: position 19,074 of record CAIUGM010000017.1, on the reverse strand, counting down.
ACGGAATTCGGGTTGGGCGGACTGGCCGCGGACACGATTCAGCGCATCACGGTTCGAGCCGTGGATCGGGCCGGGAATGTTTCCGCCCCGAGCCCGGTTCTGGAGGTGAAAACGATGGCGGATCCGCCGTCAATCCCTGTCGGACTGACGGCGGGAAGCATCCGGACAGTTTCCTTGGTCGTGAAATGGAACGCCTCGACGGGCGGAACCGGGCACATCAGCAGCTACGATGTTTATCTGGACGGGACCTTGCTGGGCTCAACGGCCAGGCGAAACTTTGGAGTGACGGCCCTGAAGCCATCGACCACTTATCATTTGCAAATTACCGCCCGCGATGGTGCCGGGAACGTTTCGCCCCGCAGTGAGCCATTCGTTGTGACCACGCTGCCGGACACTTCGCGTCCCTCGGCGCCCACTGCACTCAAGGCCTCGGCGGTCGAGGCCAGCTCCTTCATGCTGACCTGGGCTGCTGCGAGGGACAACATCGGGGTTGAAGGCTACAAGGTCTATGTGTCTGGCGTCTTGGTCGGATCGACGTCGGATACGACTTTTCCGGTGACCGGACTATCCCCGAATACCGCGTATAAAGTGAGCGTTAGGGCGATTGATGCCGCGGGAAATCTCTCCACCGCCAGCCCCGTGCTCGCGGTGCGAACGCTGCAGACGGACACGACGCCTCCAACTGCGCCGACCGGACTCACGGTGTCGAACATCAGGCCCGATGCGCTGACCTTGGGTTGGAGTCCTTCGACCGATAATAGGGAGGTGACGGGCTATGAGATTTATGCCGGAGGGAAGCTCTTCGGTACGTCGATCACCACTTCACTGCTGGTTTCGGGCCTGTTGCCTTCGACCAGTTATCTCATGCAGGTTGTCGCCAGCGATGCGGCCGGAAATCGCTCACCGCCCAGTGCTTCACTGCTGGTCGTCACCCTGGCGCCGCCGAATGAGCCACCAGTGGTAAGGCTCACGGGCCCGGCGGGCGGCGCGGTGTTTTCCGGGAATGTGACGCTGAAGCTCGAAGCCAGTGCCTCGGACTCTGATGGGAACGTTGCCCGGGTTGAATTCTTCGATGGGCCCGCGAAGCTGGCGGAAGATCTCGTTGCTCCGTTTGCTTTCGATTGGATCGGCGCCGCGACCGGCCATCATCTGCTCTCGGCGGTAGCCACCGACAATCGCGGCGCCAGCACGGCCTCGGCCACCGTCGATATCGAAGTGCAGGCCGGTGCCGGCTTGCCGTTCACTGCCAACTTTGAACCGGAAGAGGGTTACCACCCGGGAGCACTGGATGGTCAGAATGGCTGGCGGGCGACCGGTCCGGCGAGCGTGGTGTCGTCCCCTGTGTATTTTGGCCGACAAGCCGTGACGATCATGCCGACCGTGCCACCGGCGATTCTGGTCCACAGCTTTGGCCGCAGCGATCCCGGGGTCACTTTCGTTGATCTCTTTGCCACGCCGGCCGCCGCGGCGGTGGCAGCTGATGGCGTGTTTTTTGAAACTGATGCGGTGCAGGTGGCCCTGACGGGCGGGGCCGGGGTCGGCAGCTTGCAGGCGTTCAATGGTAACGGGGCCGAGGGCGGCGCCTGGTACACGACTTCCGCGAGTCCGCTGCTGGACACCGCCGGGAGGACAAGAGACTGGCTGCGCGTGACGACCCGCACCGACTACACGGCCAGGATCTGGGACCTGTATGTCGATGGCCGGATGATCGCGGCCAATCTCGGCTTCCTGAAAAATTCCCCGCCGAGCCTGACCGGCTTGAGCCTGAGCGGCCACGCTACCGTGGCGACCACGGTGGATGATTTGCTCGCCGGCTTCGAAAACCCGCTCTTTGTCGATGCGGACAAGGACGGAATGGAGGATGCGTGGGAATCAGCGCACGGACTAAACACTGCGTTGAACGACCGGGATGCTGATCCAGACGGCGACGGCTTGACGAATATTGAGGAATATGTCGCGGGCACAAATCCCGCCAGCGCGGACACAGACGGCGACGGTCTGGCTGACGCCCGGGAGCTGGCGACGGGTACGGACCCCACCCGAGCGGATACCGATGGGGACGGAATGCCTGATGGATGGGAGTTGGCGCATGGACTTAATCCGAACTCACCGGGCGACGCGTCCGAGGACCCCGACGGCGACGGGCTCACCAACATTGAGGAGTACCACCAGGGCAGCGATCCCAAGGCGGGAGAGACTGCGGCCGCACCCGCGACCGTGAGCGGACTGCGCTTGTGGTTGCGGGCGGATCGAGGGGTCACGCGCGATGCGGAAAACAAGGTCGGGGCGTGGTCGGATCGAAGTGCGCAGCATCGGAACGCATTCCAGCCCGAGCCCGATTTCCGTCCGCTGCTGGTAGCGGGCGCGGCCAACGGTTCGCCGGTGCTGCGCTTTGACGGGGAAAATGACTGGCTGGAAATCCCAAAATTCATGACCGATGCCACCGAGGGAGAGTTGTGGGTCGTGCTGCGGGTACCAAATTTTGCGTCCCGGGATCAAGGGCTGTGGAATCTGGGCGGCGCTGACGGGGCTACGGGCGAGCGTCAGGATATCGGTCAGGTCATGACGGAGGACTTTGGTCGTGACTCCCGCACCTCGATCGGTGTGCCGGTCAATTCCCCGGGCGAGTATGTCATCTACAATGTCACGGCGGGGGCTGACGACTGGACGGTGAGATTAAACGGGGTGACTCAGTTCCACTCCGCCGAAAACAGTGTCCGGTTTGGCGAGAACGGTTGGTTGGGGCGAGGCGTGGGCAAGTATCTGGATGGAGATGTCGCCGAAGTCGTGGTCTACGGCCGCATGCTGAGTGCGGAGGAGCGCGAGGCCGTGGGTGTTTACCTTGCCGGCAAATATGCGCCTCCCACGATCACCATCCCGGAGCAGCAACACCTGTCGGTCGCCCCGGTCGCGTTCACGGGGGCCGGATTGTCCTGGAGTGCGGCACCAGTCGGCCTGCACACGATTACGACCATTGAACGACAGGAGCAAGGCGGTGCGTTTTCGGTGCTGGCACAGGTTGCCGACCTTACGACATACCGCGATTCGGGCTTGGTTCCGGGACGGACTTACGGGTATCGGTTGAAAGCGCGCAGCCTGGCCGGGGCTTCGCCCTACAGTGAGGTCCAGGTCGTGAGTGTCCAGTCGGGCATGGACGCCTGGCTCAGTGGCCCGGAAGGCGACCTTGATGGTGATGGTGCCAGCAACCTGCAGGAATCGATGGCTGGTACCGATCCTGCCAATGCGGCCAGTATTCCCGGCGGCGGGGCGATGGGTGGGACGGGCCCTGATCCCGCTGGAGTGTTTGCGCCGACGACAGCTTCGAGTGGCGCTGCGGGCCATCCTGCTATTTCGTATGTGGGCATCGCGCTCGAGTCACCGGACGGATACGGCTCCGCTCTCGTGCCGCGCAAGGTCACTGAGCACGGACATGTGCTCCTGGCTTACACGGATGCTTACGGCGGACAGCCGCGCGGTTACCATTGGTTTCAAGGGACCTTTTATCCGCTGCGCCACAGTCCGCTTTGGGCGCAAGCCGCCAGTCCGGCGTCACCGCAGTACAGTACGTGGACCGGTTTGAATGATATGAACGACGCCGGGTTTTCGGTCGGTAGCGTGTCACATTATGCCGATGGTTCCGACGGCGTGGAATATCCGACCGAGCCAATCTTCTGGGGTCCCGCCGGTGGAGAGCCCAGGAGGCTGCCGCCCTTTTTGAATCCAGTGCGCGGCTCCACCCCATTGCCCGCCCAGGCCGTCGATACACCGGGTCCGATTTACGCTTCCGTGCCCTATGACGTCGACGCGCAGGGGAATATTTACAGCCATTGGGCGCCGCTGCTGAATTGGATCTATACCGCCAGTCGCATCAACCGGGCATTCGAGGTCAAGCCGGGCACAGCCAGTCGTGCGCTGGCGATTGCGGACAGCGCCGTTATCGTCGGCAGCTACACTGAAAGCGATGTCTCGCGCATCCGTCGCACGGATGCCCATGAGTTCTTCGAGCCGGCATCTGGTATCAGCCCGGCCTTGGTGTGGGATGTGATCAACAACCAGTGGCATACGCCCTCGGCCTGGAACTACAGTGTGGAATCCAAACTGTTCGACGCCAGCCGCACCTACACCTACAGTACCTCCGGCCAGCAGCACTCGGGGGCGATTCGCTGGGCGCAGCCGGGAGCCTTGCCACTAAAATTACCGGACTACCTTACCTTTGTCGGCCAGTCGTCCAACGGAAGTTATCTGCTCACGCAGCGTTCCGGCTACGGGTATGAGATAAACAGTCCTTCCGTGGCGCTGGCCCACGTGCCCGATGGACCGATTAACCAACGCGGTCGCTTCCTCTCCGGTCCCCTGGCCATCGATACCCAGCCGGCCGGACCGTCCGGGCAGGGCGCAGGGATTATTGAAACGGTGCAGCAACTGCCCGGACTGGCCGGGGGGCAGACGATCGCGCTCAATAATTATGGTCATGTGTTGGGTCGGAAGGGGGATGGGACGGTCGCTCTTTGGATGTGGCGGGATGGGGCGTATACCGAATGGCCCCTGGCTCTGAATATTCCCGCAGGGGCCGCGCTTCAGGAAATGACCCTTTCTCTGACAGACGACGGTGTATTTCTGGGGCAGCTGACCGGTCCAGGTCGTGAACCTTGGCCCGCCTTGTTTGTTCCCGCCGGGATGCAGGTGGACGCGGATCGCGATGGGCAGATCAATCTTCAAGACAAGATCAGCACCGCGACACCATACGGCTTTCTGTTGAACAACAACCATGACTTGCCGGACACAGGGGTTGAGGGGGATGCCGGGAACACTGTCGTGGATGGGGTGCGCGACTTGCGGGATTTCTTCCCGGTACTGCTCGACCTCAAGGCATTGGTGGCGGTCTTGCCGCCTGGTCCATCCATAAAATACAAACTGAAGCAGGCAGATGGGGCCCTGGGCTTTGTGTACACCAGTCTCACCCGGGCGACGGCGTTTGCCTTCAGGGATGGATTATCCACCACCGGATACGGTCCTGGATTTTCGCAGCCGGCAGGCTCGGCGACTGTTGAGCGGATCACGCCGTCAGGAGTCGGGTTGTCCGAGGCCTTTCTGAACCGCGTGCGACTGCAGGATCAAGGTATCATCTTGGTCGAGGGTCGCACGGCCACTTCCCAGCCGCTCGTGCTCAGCATCGAGCAGGATGGCCGGCCGATTGCCGAACTCTCGCTGCCATTGCAAAGCATCCGCGTGACCCTCGCGGTCGATGCCAATGGCGACGGCAACCTCAAGCTTTCGAGTGAGGATGACTCTGATCTGGTCACCGGTGCCCGTCCTTTCCCCTTCTGGATCAATCAGAATGACGACACACCGGCAGAAGCCTTCGAGGCCGACTTCGCCAACGATCGGGTCGATGGTGTTGCAGATCTGCAGGATTTCTTTCCGGTCTTTCTGGACGTCAAGGAGCTGATGTCGGTTTTGCCGGCCGGACCGTCAGTGAAATACCTGCTCAGGCAGGAGGAAGGGGCGCTGAACTTTGTCTACACCAGCCTGACACGGGCGACGGCGTTTTCCTTTCGCGATGGGGTGCAGAATACCGGCTTTGGGCCGGCCTTTGACCAGCCGTCGGCCATGGCCACAACGCAGCAGATCACCGCCCAAGGCGTTGAGTTGTCCGGCCAGTTTCTCGACCGCATTAGGAATCAAAATCAGGGAGTAATCCTGCTGGAAGGTCGCAGCGCGATGTCGCGCCCTTTGCTCTTGTCCGTCGAAAAGGACGGCGTCGTGGTGGCGGAGGTGACCCTGGGGCTCCAGCCACAGCTCCCCGAGCTGGGCGTGGACGCGAATCGCGACGGCCGGATCCGGCTGGCAACCGACGACTCCACTGATGTGACGACGGGTGATACGCCGTTTCGCTTCTGGCTGAATGAAGGGGTCGATGAATCGGGTGCCGAGGGTGAGCAGACAAAAGAACCAGGCAGTTTTGGGACGGTCCACGATTATCAGGGCGACCGGATCAGCCTAAGGCGTGACCTCGAGGATTGGGCGGCCGTCAGGTTGTCGATCCCCGCCGCGCTTGTTTCACCCCGGATGCTGCTGCCGCTGACCGATCCTGCGAGCGGGTTGGTTGCACGGTTGGAGTGGAACGCGGGTGCATCACCGGCGACCGGTACCGTGCGCCCGACGGTCCGCTTTGTTGCGGCCGCCCGTCCCGGCAAAGAGTATCTGAGGGATGCGGTCGTGGCGGCGCAGCAGATTGAGGGCGATCAGGGCAAGGTGATCGGCCAGGTCAGTGCGGAAGGAGCCTGTGCAATCCCTGCCGGGCTCTGGCAAGCCCAGGCCGACGGCAGGCTTGAGGCCAATCTGCTTCTGGAGGGTGCTGCCCCGGGACAGGGAGAGCTTACGCTGGCCCTTTATCATAACACTCAGCGCCTCAGTGCCGCGGGCGGGCTGCATGTGCAAATCCGGCGCCTGCAGGACATGTATGAACACTGGACGGCCAACGCTGATGACACCGATGTCCGTGGAGTACCCATCTCAACCGAACCACTCCATCCGTTGGGCCCTAATCCCGCCCCATTTGAATTTTCCGTCCGCGACCCGGGGCTCTCACTCCCTTCTGATCCGGAGGGAAATGAATACATTCTCTTCGTGCACGGCTGGCGCATGAAACCCTGGGAGCGACGGGCCTTCGCCGAGACCGCGGCGAAAAGACTGTACCAGCTGGGTTATCGCGGGAAGTTCGGTTTTTTCAGCTGGCCGACCGAGTGGGTGAACCTGGATGTCTGGTACGCCGCTATCGTCAACGCCCTGGCGGATCCGGATCATTACGACCGCGCCGAAGTGGTGGCGCGCACCGCCGGCCACGGGCCGCTTGCGCGGTTGCTGCTGAACTTGCGCGGGAAATACGGGGCCAGTCATGTTCACGTTTTTGCGCACAGCATGGGCAATGTGGTCGTCAGCGAAGCATTGCGGTCGTTGCCGGGAAACGATCCGGTCGTCGCCCAGTATGTGGCATGTCAATCCGCGGAGGTCGCGTCAGCCTATGAAGGGCTGGTGCGGGAGTCGGATGGCACGCTGAATCAGGGGGCTCCCTCCGCCAGTCCGGCGTTGGGCGGCCCCGACCGGTATACCTACAGTGCGCCCATCGTGCGTGATAACGCCGGGTCCGGGCTCACGGACGGAGACAATTATCATAAGGGAATTGCCAGTCGGCTGGGCATCATGGTCAATTTCTACAATGGCGGCGACTCCGCGCTCTCGAAGTGGGACATTAATCAGAAGCTGAAACCCGACCACACGGCCTGGCCGCGGGACACGGCCTACGGCTATGAGTTGGCGGACGATCCGTCGACCAACCCGGCGCGCGTTCGCGACCGCTACCTTGAGGATCCGTCCGGTCTTACGGGCTCCAACCAGCGCCATGAATTACATTGGGATAACATCCCCGAGCGCCACCGGATCCTCGCCTTCATCGTCCAGGCCCGGTCGCGGGCCACGGGGGTGACGAAAGGCATCGTGGCCGAATTCAATGTTACGGGGCAGGTGGAAATGGATACAGCATTTGATTTTAAGAATATCCATAGTGCGGAATTCCTGAGCGATGCCATTTCCCGAAGGATATTTTATCGGCAACTTCTCGATACATTCAAAATAATTGGCCATGAAAAATAAGCTACGATCCAGCAGGATATTTATCCTCATGCTCGTTCTCGGGTTGCTCGGTGGCACCTATCTTTCGCTCTCTTTGCAGGGCGAAAAGCCACGCGGGTTAGGTCAGCCTCGCCGCGCGATCATGGATGGCACTAATGAAATGGCGCGCCCAGTTGACGCGGCGGGGGGCCTGCGGTCAGTTGCAGAGAGCAGGCGACTGGCATCACTGACCAAAACGATGCAGCGGGCACGGGATATAGGATTGAGTCTTAACGCACCGATGAGCTTTTATGGAAAAATAATTGATCAATACGGTAAGCCGGTTTCTGGAGTAAGCGCTGAATTTCAAAGCATCTATTATAATGATATCGTGCTGGCGACGTATGAGCCGCACAAGAAGAAGGAAACACGCGTCAGCGATGCCAACGGTGAGTATAGTTATTCCGGGCAGAATGGCGTGACTTTGTCGGTCAGCTTATTGCCGCAGCGGGGACTTCGCTACGAGAAATTCGGAAGCTGGTCTCACAGCTTTCAATCCAACAACGGGCCCAGCGTGAAGATTCCACCCACCTCGAAGGATAAGCCGTTCATCTTTCATGTTTACAGGTTGGCCAACCCGGTGGCAGTGCGCACAGCTTTCGTCGAGGGCTACATTGCGGCCGATAAGCAAACTTATGGAGTATCCCTGTCCAAGGAGAAGCTGGTTGAAAGTGGTGCCGGTGACTTTGACGTCACGGTCTGGCAGCAGGGAATTGAGTACAAGAAAGGCAGATCGTGGGGCATCGATCTTCACGGAACCCACCTGCAAATCGCACCAACCGACGACCCCTTCCTGTATTGGGCATCGCTCGAGGGCTATCAGCCCGTTTGGAATTATTCCTGCTCTGATGATCTGGAGGACTATCGGGATGAGCGGAACTTCAGGTTCTGGATCAAGCAGGGAGAGTTTTTCGGTTCCTTGAGTGTGGAATGCGTCGCGTTTTGGAAGGACAAGTTCCGCCTCATCGTCCGTTCATCGATCAATGAAAAGCCCGGTGACCCCAACCTGCAGCCGGTGCTCCCGGATTGGCCGCCAAAGGATATGGCTGTTAAGAAGTGAATAGGGCATTGCGCCAAAAGTCAGGCGGGCGGGGTGGAATGCACTGCACCCCGGTGGCTGAATTTTCTCCAGAGGGTCGCCAGGCTGATGGCCAGGAGGCCGCCGATGGAGTCGATCAGCACGTCGACGGGCGAGGCGGTGCGGCCGGGGACGAAACTTTGGTGCCACTCGTCGGTCGCGGCATAGAACGCGGTGAGCAGCAGCGCCCAGCCCGCGGAGCGCCAGTACCGGCGGGTCAGATCGGTCGGATGGGGCATTTCCTCCGCGCGCAGGATCAGCGCGGCGAGGATGGCGTACTCGGTCAGATGGCCGGCTTTGCGGATCAGGACATGGACCAGTTCGATCGCCGATGGGGAGATGCCCGGATTCAGCCACCGCAGCAGCGGCTCGACAATCAGCGACGTGTGCTCGAACGAACCCAGACTCGTCGACACCACAAAGATCAGGGCCATCCAGAGCCCGACCGGGAGCCAGCGTTTGTAGGGGGAGGACATGCTTCGTGGCGACAATTGCGGCGGGTCAGCCCCTTGCCGTCAATGCCGCCGCGTTCCCGCGGGGGCAACGGACTGCGGTACACGAACGGCCGCGCGGAAAATAGGTTTACGCAGGCCGGGTTTCCGTTTCGCTCAGCGGCATGGCGAAGTGGCTTTTACTCGACGGCTTCAATCTCGCGTTTCGGGCTTTCTACGGGATGCCGGAGCTGACCCGCGCCGATGGCTTTCCCACCGGTGCCCTGCACGGCTGGGTGAAAACCATCTGGCGGCTCCAGGATGAGGAGAAGCCGGATGCGATGCTCGTGTTCTTCGACCTCGGCGGGTCCCAGGACCGGCTGGCACTGCACCCCGAGTACAAGGCGCACCGCAAGGAAATGCCCGAGCCGCTCCAGCAGCAGGTGCCGGTCATCAAGGATCTCACGCGCGCGATGGGCCTGGTGGGCATTGAACTCGATGGCGTGGAGTCGGACGACCTGCTGGCCTCCCAGGCGCACGCGCTCGCGAACGCCGGCCACGACGTGCTGATTGTCAGCGCCGACAAGGATTTCGCCCAGTGTGTGGACTCGCGCATCAAGATGCTCCTGCCACCGCCCACGGCCAACCCCAAGCTGGGCTGGCGCGTGCTGGATACCGCGGGCGTCGTCGACAAATTCGGCGTCGCCCCGGCGCAGATCGCCGAATACCTCGCCCTGATCGGCGACACCTCGGACAATATTCCCGGCGTCAGCGGCGTGGGCCCGAAGACCGCGACTAAGTGGTTCGCGGAGTTCGGGACCCTCGAGGGCATCATCGCCCACGCCGCCGAGTTGAAGCCCGAGCGGTTCCGCGACGTGGTCGCGCGGCAGGCGGAGGATTTGCGGCGCAACCTCAAGCTGACCACGCTGCGCCGGGAATCACCGCTGCTGATGGTGGCGCCGGGCGAACCGGTGGCGGCCCGGTTGTTCTCCCTGCTCGAATCGTTCGAAATGAAATCGAGCCTGACGGAAGCCAAGGAGCGTTATTCGGGACAGCAGGAGTTGTTTTGAATCCGGCCCGCCGGGATTCCGCGCCGTTCCGCCCCCGGTCAGGACAGGCTTGCCAAGACCGGGCGAACCCCAGAGTGTCGGTCAAACGTTCCCCCCATGGATAAGAAAGCGACGATGAAGAAAATCACCGAGAAGGTCGGCCGGGAAAAGGCGATCGATCTCGTGATGCAGGCGTACAACACCGAACTCCTGACCACGCTCCTGAACCGGCTGGAGGAGGGTAAGGCGAAGATGATCGGCGGCTACAAGCGGCGCGATCAGCTGGATGATGCGCTGGAGCGTGTGCTGGCGGTCTGCGACCTGACGCCCTGAGGGCCGCGGGCCATCGGCCCGTGCGGATCAGGCGACCGGCTTGCCGGGCTCGAAGATGTACCCGATGCCGTGGACAGTCTTGAAGCAGTCCAGCGACAGGCCGTTTTTCTCGAAGGCGGCGCGGACCTTGACGATGTACTGGTCAAGTGAGCGGCTGCGGATGTCGGCGTGAATGCCCCAGACGGAATGAATGAGCTCCTTGCGGGTGATCACGACGCCCACATGGGTGTTCAGGTAGGCCAGGATGCCCAGCTCCTTGCGGCCGATCTTGTGGGTGGTGTGATTCGGGAATTCGATCTCGAGGCGTTCGGGATGAACCTGCGCGCCGAGAAACTCAAACGGGCCGTCGATGGTGCGGACATTCTTCGTGACGTTGAAATCGGCCTTGGCCTCGGCGCGCCGCAGCACGGCGTTGATCCGGGCCACCAGTTCAAGGTAGCTGAACGGCTTGGTGATGTAGTCGTCACCGCCCATGTTGAGTCCCTTGATCTTGTCCTGTTCCAGGCTGTTGCCCGTCAGGAAAATCGTCGGAACATTGATGTCCTGCTGCTTGAGCTCCTTGAGCAGATCAAAGCCGCTGGAATCGGGCAGGGTGAGGTCCAGCAGGAGCAGGTTCGCAAAATTGTGCTGGAGGAAACGCAGGGCGGGAGCGCAACGATTGTAGCCCTGGACGTTCATGCCGGCGTTTTCCAGCTGCTCCTTGATGATGTTGAGTAGCTCCGCTTCGTCTTCGACGGCAACAATCAGAGGGCGAGGTTCTGCACACATAGGAGATGGATTGGTTGAACCGTCCCAGTCTTTTACAATTAAGGAGGGGTTTGTCAAAGCCTTGTTCGCAAGAGTTCTACGCCGCCGGGAGGCCAGAGATTTCTTGTCATTCGCGTAATCGAGCCGTTCGCTTACGGTATCGTAAGTCATCCGCACCCAACCCGCACCCGATTTCACCCATGAAAGTCACCCTCGGACTTTTACAACATGCCTGCACCGCCAGTCCGGCGGAGAATTTGAAGAAAACCCTCTCACTGGTCGAAAAAGCCGCGAAGCAGGGCGCCAAGATTATCTGCACGCAGGAACTCTTCCGCTCGCAGTATTTCTGCCAGAGCGAGGACCACGAGAACTTCAAGCTGGCCGAACCCATCCCGGGTCCCAGCACCGCCGCCTTCCAGAAACTAGCCAAGAAGCACAAGGTGGTGATCGTCGCCTCGCTCTTTGAGAAGCGCTCGTCGGGGCTCTACCACAACACGGCCGTGATCATCGACGCCGACGGCAAGCTGCTCGGCATCTACCGGAAGATGCACATCCCGGACGATCCGCTGTTCTACGAGAAATTCTATTTCACGCCCGGCGACACGGGCTTCCGCGCCTGGCAGACCAAGTACGGCAAGATCGGGGTGCTGATCTGCTGGGACCAGTGGTATCCCGAAGGCGCGCGGCTCACCGCGCTCCAGGGCGCCGAGATTCTATTCTATCCCACGGCCATCGGCTGGCACCCGAAGGAGAAAAAAGAATACGGCCCGAACCAGCACGGGGCTTGGGAAATCAGCCACCGCGGCCATGCCGTGGCGAACGGCTGCTATGTCGCGGCCATCAACCGGATCGGGACGGAGCAGCCGGTCGGCGGCGACGGCATCGAATTCTGGGGCCAGAGCTTTGTGGCGGGAACCAGCGGCCAGATCCTGGCGAAGGCCAGCGTGGACCGGGAGGAAATCCTCCTGGTGCCGGTCGATCTCGACAAGGTGGATGTCACGCGCACGCACTGGCCGTTCCTGCGCGACCGGCGGATCGATGCATACGGCGACATGACGAAGCGGTTTATCGACTGAGTCATGGCTGCAACGAAGACGCCCGCGGCGCTCGGATTCCGCATGCCGGCCGAGTGGGAACCGCAATCCGCGGTCTGGCTCTCGTGGCCGCACAACCTGGCCACGTGGCCCGGACAGTTCCGCCCGATCCCGCGGGTTTTCGCCGGCATCGTGGCGCAGATCAGCCGCTTTGAGGCGGTGCGCATCAATTGCGCCGCCCCGCTGCAGGTCCGGGCGAAGCGCCTCTGTGTCCAAGCCGGGGCCGACCTGACGCGCGTCACGTTCTACAATCATCCCACCAACGACGCCTGGTGCCGCGACCATGGGCCGATTTTCGTCAAGCAGGCCGCGACGGGTGAAGTCGCGGTAACTGACTGGGTCCACAACGCCTGGGGCGGCAAGTATCCGCCCTACGATCTCGACAACAAGATCCCGCCCAGCATCGCGCGGAAACTAAAGCTGCGCCGATTCGAGCAAGACATGGTGCTCGAGGGTGGATCGATCGACGTCAACGGACGCGGGCTGCTCCTCACGAGCGAGCAATGCCTGCTCAACAAGAACCGCAACCCGGACCTCACCCGTGCGCAGATCGAGCAGAACCTGAAGGACTATCTGGGCGTGACCACGATATTGTGGGTGGGGGAGGGTATCGTGGGCGATGATACCGACGGGCACATCGACGACATCACCCGTTTCTTCAAGCCGGACGGCTTCGTGACCGCGATCGAGCCGAACAAGCGCGATCCGAATCATAAATTACTCGCGGAGAATCTCGAGCGGTTGAAGGGGTTTCGCACGCCGGCCGGGAAGAAATTCGACATCGTCACGCTGCCCATGCCCAAGCCCTTTGGGTTTCGGGGCCAGCAGGTGCCGGCCAGCTACGCAAATTTCCTGATAATCAACGGGGCGGTGCTGGTGCCGCAGTTCCGTCAAAGGAAGCGCGATGCCGAGGTCTGCGCGATCCTTGGCGGTTGCTTCCCGGGCCGGGAGATCATACCGATCGATTGCTACCAACTCATCTGGGGGCTCGGCACCTTGCACTGTCTCTCGCAACAACAGCCGGCCTGACCGGTCCCATTTCGTACCATGAAAACCTTCGCCGTTGCCTGTCTCTGCGCCGCCGCCCTTCTGGGTGGCTGTGACTCGGTGTCATCGCGGATCGAAAACCGATTTGAAGCGGTGCCGCCGCATACGCGCACGTTCGCCGCGAACCGCCGGGCCGTTTTCGAGGCGGCCCAGGTCGCGGTGAAGAACGTCGGTCTTCTCGTGGGCCGGGCGTCTTCGTCCAAGGGGCACATCGAAGCCTACGCCCCGATTCGCGGCGGAGACTCGGTGAGCTACACCCGCCAGACGGCTCTGGATATCACCATCACCGAATCCGGTCCGGCGGAAACCGAGGTGGACCTGCTGGTTTCGGAAGACACCGAGGGCAGCTTCCCGGGCGGGGTCAGCAAACAGGCCCAGCGGGAGCATAGTTTGTATGAGATGTATTACTCTGCTTTGCAGCAGGTAATGTTGGAAAATGGGACGCTGAAGGCGGAAGCAAAACCCTGATTATTTCGCTTGCCGGGTGGGGCTTGATCAGGGACTTTCGACCCCTTTCGCGGTGTTCTTCAGTCAAGCCGGTGTTGCCGCGACACTCCCGCCGGCTTGTTCGACAGTCCAACCCTCAACCAACGGATCCGCAAGGATCCAAGCCGGAAGCCGTGCGCCGTGGAGTAAACGCCCGTCATTCCGACCACAGTCATCATGAGTTCGTTAATGCAAGACCTGCTCGCCCAGAGCTCCTTCGACAAGCTGAAGGAAGGATCAATTGTCTCGGGCGTCATCACTGAAATCCGCGCCAACGAAGTAGTCGTCGATATCGGCGGCAAAGCTGAAGGCGTCATCTCCGCCAACGAATTCGCCGACCTCGGCGAATTGCAGATTGGCTCCGCCATCGAGGTCATCCTCGAGAAGCTTGAGGACAAGGAGGGCAACCCCATCCTTTCCTACGAGCAGGCCCAACAGAAAAAGAACTGGGAAAACATTCTCCAGAAGTGCCAGGAAGGCGCCGTCGTGGCCGGCCGCGTCAAGGCCAAGGTCAAGGGCGGCCTGATCGTCTCGATCGGCGTCGATTCCTTCCTGCCCGCCTCGCACATCGACATCCAGCCCCCGAAGAACCTCGACCAGTACGTCGGCCAGACCTACGACTTCAAGGTTCTCAAGATCAACCACGAGCGCCAGAACATCGTTCTCTCCCGCCGCGAGCTGATCGAGGAACAGCGCATCAACAAGCGCCGCGACCTGCTCGAGAAGCTGCAACCCGGCCAGATCCGCAAGGGTGTCGTCAAGAACATCACCGACTTCGGTGCGTTCATCGACCTCGACGGCATGGACGGCCTGCTGCACATCACCGACATGAGCTGGGGCCGCATCGGCCACCCGTCCGAGATGCTGAAGCAGGGCGAGGAAATCGAGGTCATGATCATCGACATCAACCGCGAGAAAGAGCGCGTTTCCCTCGGCCTCAAGCAGACCAAGAACAATCCCTGGGACAACATCGACCACAAGTTCCCCGTCGGCTCCAAGATCCACGGCAAGGTCGTCAATCTCGTGCCATACGGCGCGTTCATCGAACTCGAGCCCGGCGTCGAGGGTCTCGTCCATATCACCGAGATGTCCTGGACCAAGCGCATCAGCAAACCTTCCGAACTGCTGAAGGTCGGCCAGGAACTCGATGCGGTCGTCCTCGGCATCCAGCGCGAGGAGCAGAAGATCTCCCTCGGCCTCCGCCAGCTGGAGCCGAACCCGTGGGACATGGTCCGCCACAACTACCCGGTGGGCGCCCGCGTCCGCGGCAAGGTGCGCAACATGACCACCTACGGCGCCTTCGTCGAACTCGAGGAAGGCATCGACGGCATGGTGCATGTCTCCGACATGTCCTGGACCCGCAAGATCAACCATCCGTCCGAGATGCTCAAGAAGGGCGACGAGGTGGACGCCATCGTCCTCGACGTCGATCCGAACCAGCAGCGCATCAGCCTCGGCATGAAGCAGCTCGCGACGGATCCGTGGACGGACATCGACAGCTTCTTCCGCATCGGCGACGTCGTCCCCGGTGTGATCTCGAAGGTTACCACCTTCGGCGCCTTCATCGAACTGAAGGACGGCATCGATGGCCTCGTGCACATCAGCCAGATCCAGGAAGACCGCATCGACAAGGTGAAGGACGTGCTCAAGCCCGGCCAGGAAGTTCAGGCCCGCGTGATCAAGATCGACCGCGAGCAGCGCCGCATCGGTCTGAGCATCAAGGCCGCGAACTACTCGGCCGAGCAGCTCGCCCAGGAAACCGCGACCTACGACCAGTTCACCAAGAACACCGGCGGCTCCGACCTCACGAACCTCGGCGATATCTTCGACGAGGCTTCCAAGAAGGAATAAACCGTCGCCCTCCGGCGAACCCACTTCAAAGGCGTCCCGTGCAAGCGGGGCGCCTTTTTCTTTGGGTAGGAGCCGCCATGAATCTTCGCGCTTACCAACCGGACGATCTGCCGCACCTGGCGCGCCTGTTCCGTGACACCATCCGGACCGTTAATCTCGGCGACTACACCCCGGCCCAGGTTGCGGCGTGGGCGCCGGACACCCCGGATCTTGAGCGCTGGCGCACCAAGCTGGCGGGAGAGGAAACCGTGGTGGCCGAACTGGCCGGGGAAATTGTCGGGTTCTGTTCTTGGGAGGACTCGGGCTATCTTGATTTTCTCTATGTGCACCAGGCCCGCCAGCGGCAGGGCGTGGCCACGGGCCTGTACGCGGCCGCAGAGTCTGCCCTCAGGGCGAAGGGCCTGGCCCGGGTTCACACCCAGGCCAGTGTCACGGCCCAGCCGTTCTTCCTGCGCCAGGGCTTTCGTCTGCTGCGGCATCAAACCGTGCAGGTTCGCGGGGTGGGTTTGCCCAACGCCGTGATGGAGAAGGCGCTGGTTTGAAGTGTCGCAGTCTGGGCCAAAAAAAGGGCGCCCTTGGACGGGCGCCTTTGACTGGTGGGACTGATCAGGGCTTCAGGCCGAGACCGGTTGCTTCGCGATGAAGTCGCGGATGACCTCCGCGCGGTGCTCCGCGAGGGTCTCCTGTTCGACTTCGTCCGCGGTGCGGATCTTGTTATGGCTCTGCATCTGGCGGCGGATCTTGCCGAGGGCCAGGTACTCCAGCTGGCGAATGCGCTCGCGGGTGACCTTGAATTTCTTGCCGACTTCCTCGAGCGTCAGCTCCTTCTGGCCCTCGAGGCCGAAGCGCAGCTTGATGATGCTGGCTTCGCGGGGGTCCAGGGAGTTGACCATGGCGCTGAGATCCTCGCGAAGATTCTTGTCCCCGAGTCCTTCGTACGGGCTGAGGGCGCTTTCGTCACCCACGAGGTCGCCCAGCGTGGCCGAGTCGCTGTCCTCGCCGACGGGGGCGTCGAGCGAGGCGGGACGCACGCTCACGGTCTTGAGCAGCGCGACCTTGGCGGTCGGGATCTGGAGCTCCGCGGCGATCTCCTCGTTTTCGGGCTCGCGGCCGAGTTCGTCGGTGAGCTTGGCGATCATCTTCCGCATGCGGGAGATCTTGTCCACGAGGTGAACGGGCAGGCGGATGGTCTTCGACTGGTTGGCGAGGGCCCGTTTCATCGACTGCTTGATCCACCAGGCGGCGTAAGTGGAGAGCTTGCCGCCCTTGGCGGGGTCGAAGCGCTCGACGGCCTTGATGAGGCCGAGGTTGCCCTCGCTGATGAGGTCCATGAGCGGGAGGCCCATCTGGTTGTAGTCGTAGGCGATTTTGACCACGAGGCGCAGGTTGGCCTTGATCATGTGGTCACGCGCGGCCTTGTCGCCCTTCTTGATCCGGGCGGCGAGCTTGATCTCCTCCGCGATGGTCAGCAGGGGAGTCAGGCGGATCTCGTTGAGATAAAGCTGGAGGTTGGAACGCTCGTCGCGGCGGTCGACTGGCGAGGCTTGGTCAAACTGGGATGGAGCGGCGGCGGCGACTTTGATTTCCGGGCGCAGGCCGAGGCCTTCCTCGGTGGACGGGATACTGACGGGAGCCAAGGCACGATCCGCAGGCATCGTAACTGCTACCGGCGTAGAGCGGAGAGTCTTTTTGCGATTGGGCATGATAGTAAACGGTGGTTAACTGACTGGGATTACTCATCCTCTTTGCATATTAGATGCTGAAGAGTGTGACGAAATTCCCAGCTACAGTGTTACGACCACTATTACGCGGCTCTGTGCCGCCCGGACGCCTAACCGGAGAGCTTATCGGCCAGACTAATGGCCTTAAACAGGGCTGAAGCCTTGTTAATCGTCTCTTGGTACTCGGCTTCCGGAACTGAGTCGGCCACTACACCAGCCCCGGCTTGGATATGGACCTGGCCATCTTTAATCAATGCGGTCCTTAGAGTTATGCAGGAATCCAGATTGCCGTCGTAGCTGAAATATCCGAGGGCCCCGGCGTAACTTCCACGCTGGGTGCCTTCTTTTTCCGCAATGAGCTGCATGGCGCGGATTTTTGGCGTCCCGCTGACTGTGCCGGCGGGAAAGGTGGCACGCATGAGGTCAAAAGCGGAACGTTCTGGCGCAAGTTGTCCCTCTACCTGTGACACAATGTGCATCACATGGGAGTACCGCTCGATGATCATGAACTCCGGCACCTTGACGGAACCGTAGGCGCAGACACGCCCGATGTCGTTGCGGGCCAGGTCCACCAGCATGAGATGCTCGGCGCGTTCCTTTTCGTCCGCCAGGAGTTCCTTTTCCAAGGCGAGGTCCTCGGCGGTGGTCTTCCCGCGCGGCCGGGTGCCGGCGATCGGCCGGATCTCCACCTTGCGGCCGGTCAACCGGACGTGCACCTCGGGTGACGCGCCGACCAGGGCAAAGTCGGGAGCCTCCAGGAGAAACATGTAGGGCGACGGATTGACCGTGCGCAGGGCGCGGTAGAGGTCGAGGGGCGTCCGGCTGAACTCCCGCGAGAACCGCTGGGACAGGACGATCTGGAAAATATCGCCGGCGCGGATGAACTCCTTCGAGTCATCGACCATTTTCTCGAAGGCGGCGCGCGTGAAGTTACCCGCCGGGACGGCCACCGGTCCGGTATCGCTGAGGGCCGATGACGCCAGCGGGGTGGGCTGGGCGAGGGCCGCCTGCATGCGGCGCAATTCGGCGCAGGCTGTGTCGTAGGCCCCGCCGGCGTCCGTGCCGACATGGGCATTCACGATCAGCCGCATGACCTGATGGGCGCGGTCGAAGGCCAGGATCGAGTCGCACAGCATGAACCACATCATGGGCACGCCGAGCTCATCCCGCGCCGCCAGCGGTACGGTCTTCTCAAAGCTGCTGACGTACTCGTACCCGAGGTAGCCGACGGCCCCGCCGGTGAACGGCGGCAGGCCCGGCACACTGACCGGCCGGTACTGGGCCAGTTCCTGTTGCAGGGTTTCCAACGGATCGGGCCCGCCCGGCTGGGCGCGGAGGATCTTGCGCGGGTTGCAGCCGATGAAGCTGTAGCGCGAAACATTTTCCCCGCCCTCGACCGACTCGAGGAGAAAGGCCGGGCCGGGGCCGCGCAGCTTGGCGTAGGCCGAGACCGGGGTCTCCAGGTCGGCCAGCAGGTCGGTCCGGACCGGGATTACATTGCCTTCCCGGCTCAGGCGCAGGAATTCCTCGCGCGTGGGTGAGACTTGCATGGCGTTACTCGACGGT
>CAIUGM010000016.1 GCA_903898675.1 uncultured Verrucomicrobiota bacterium | reverse complement strand
TAAAAGGTTCGACAAGCTGCGGCAGACCGAGCGCATCGAGCTGGGTCACCCGCAACGCGACGCTCAAGGGGCGTTTGCGACCATATGGATCGAGGACGCCGACGGCGAGACTCGATTCCGCACCAAGATCAGACTTTAGGGGGCGTCGGGGATGTCAGTGTAAAAGGGGAAACCAATTTCACTGATGCGATGAGGAGGCGTTTCTTTATATTTATACCAATGAAGCCCCGACGAAGGACAACGTCATCTCGGAAGGGGAAAGATGCGAGTGAGGGGGCGTTTCCGTTTATATCAATGAAGCCCGGACTGTCCGCGGACCCCGTAAGCGGTTGCCCCCGCCACACACTCGTTCACACATTCAGCTCAGCGCCCAGCCTTCGTCACCAGCCCAACGACGGTCTTGGCCTTAAGCAGCTCGGCGAGCGAGCTCCTGGCGGCGGCGACAGCGGCCGGCGGCGCGGCGGGCTCCAGGGCCGGCACAGTCTCCAGGGGCGGCGCCGGCTCCGGGGCCGGCAGCGGCGCATCCTCGGGCGGCGGCGGCGCGTCCCCGGATGGAGGCTGCGCCTCCGGCGGCGGCGGCGGCCCGTCGCACCCGTCGACGGCGTTGCTGGCCACGGGCGCCGGCGCCGAAGGCGACTGGGGGGCGAGCACGCCGCCGGGGGCCACGCCGCACATGAAGAGCTTTCTGAGGATCGGCACCAAGCCGCCATCCGCCAGCTTCACCACCACGAGGCTCTTGTTGCTGATGCCAGTGATGGCACACCGACGGCCGGCGCGGGACAAGACGTCCGCGACCAGCGCCCTGGGGTCCGTCTCCGGCCCACACACGCCCGGCGCCACGGCCCCGCGCAGCCTCCACCGGTTGGTCGCGTAATGCAGCGCATTGGCCCGCTTGCGGCAGGCCCGGCAGTCGCCGGACCGCCCGCGCTTCAGCACGGACGGGTCGAAGGAGGTCAGCGGCAGGGGTCCGCATGCGCGGCAGCGGAAGGTGACGTCCGCCGCCACCATGCAGGTGGACACGCGAGTCGTATATACTCCCTCGCCCGCCCTGGTGACGACGGTCCCTGACATTTTCAGAAAAATCAGTATATACGTGTGGGGCCCTGACCACATCCATGGGGGGGACGCCCGGTGGCCGGATCGCGGCGCTTCCCGAGACGGCGCTGGTGCTCATACTCGCGCGATGCGATCCCATCGACATATGCGCGCTGAGCTTGGCCAGCTCCCACTGGCGGAGCCAGGTGGAGGAGCTTGTCCCTGAGCGGCTTGCGGAGATCCGGCGCTTCGCTGCCGAGATGGAGCGGTTCAGGAAGACGTACGGCTGTCTTCCAAACCACGCCGCCCGTCTGCTTGCGTTTCAGAGTTTCAACGGCGCCTCGATTTTGCCGGCGGGGTTGACCGACGGAGACCAATTCCAATGCCATTCTGGGCGCAACCGCCTCTGGCTCGAATGGAGTCCCGCTTCCGCCGAGGCGTTCGCGGCGGCCATCGCCACCGCCGGTTCGGTCCTGTACGCGTACGATCGAAGCGAGCTGGTGCTCAGCATGACGACGGCGGCCGAAGAGCCAGAGCACGACTTCACGGCGGAGAAATGCGGCGACTACGGCGAGCTGATCATCCAGACGTGGGCGACCACCGCTCGCCCAACCATCTCGATCGGGCCCTACTCCTTCCACAACTGCCAAGAGGTCCAGGACTTTGTGATGGACAACGACGACACGCCATGGGCTGGCGATTACGGAAACTACTACATCGAAGGGGCGAAGACGTTCGAGGTGGACGAAGATGATGCTCGGTGGACCCAGTGGCTGCTGCCGTTG
>CAIUGM010000015.1 GCA_903898675.1 uncultured Verrucomicrobiota bacterium | reverse complement strand
CTCCATCCCTGGCTCCGGTCAGGCCCGCCAAGCCGGGCCTTCCCTACGCCAGGGATGGACAACCAGCGTCAGTCATAGCAACATCAACCAACCATCCAGACCGACTCTAAGGGTGGCTCGAAAAGACGGAGCCGATCAGTGGGCATCATCCCGCTGTTCGCCGTGGAGTTCATAGACGAGGCGCGGCTGGACCGGCTGCCGGGCTTTGCCAAGCGTACGCGGTGGTTCCTGGAAAACCGCAAGGATCTCACGGCCCAGATTTCCTACATGACCGAAGGCAAGACCGGGGCCGGGCTGAGGCTCCTGGCCATTCCTTCGCGCCAGCGCCTGGAGCGGGTGCTGCGCTATGTTTTTGACGAGCGAGAGTTCCTTTCGCCCTACGGGGTGCGTTCCCTGTCGCGCATCTACCAGGAGAACCCGTTCGTGCTGCAGGCCGCCGGGCAGGAATATCGGGTGGCCTATGTGCCGGGCGAATCGGACTCGGGGCTCTTTGGCGGCAACTCGAACTGGCGCGGCCCGATTTGGTTTCCGGTCAACTTCCTGCTGATCGAGGCGCTCGAGCGCTACCACCACTTTTACGGCGACAGCTTCACGATCGAATTCCCGACCGGCAGCGGGCGCAAAGTCACCCTCCAGGTGGCCGCGCAGGAACTGGCGCAGCGCCTCATCAAACTCTTCATGCCGGCGGGTGATGGACAGCGGGCCTGCCATGGCAAAGGGACTGATTCCGGCCCGGATACCCAGCTCAAGGACATGGTGCTTTTCCATGAATACTATCATGGGGAAACGGGGCAGGGACTGGGTGCCAGTCACCAGACCGGATGGACGGCCTTGGTCGCCCGGCTGATTGAGGAATTTTGTTCAGAAAAGCAGGAAAAGTGAGCGAATTTTATTGCGCTAGAAAGGCGCGTAAAAGCGGCAGTTTTTACATTTGCCGCGACTGATTTAGTAAAAGCAGGGACACCCCGGCGCGCGGCGAATTTCGGGGACAAAATACTACTTGTCGGTGTCTTAGATATGGCCTTTGTCCCGGCCACATAGGTATGCAAAAACAATACATAAAGCTCCTGCTGCTGGTCTCCGTTTTCGCTTTTACAATTACAGCGAAAGCGTCCGACCGTTGGGAAACACTGCGGGCCATCAACTGGGTCGAGAACCCGACCAACCAGACCCATGTGGGCCGGTTCGGCGAGCTGGGACCCTACCAATTCCGGGCGGCCACGTGGCGCATGCACACGGATAAACCCTTCCGTCTGGCCATCGACCGGGCGGCGGCCGATGAGGTCGCGGTCAAGCACTACGAATGGATCAAGCGCACCCTTGAGCAAAGGGGGGTGGAGGCCAGTGCCTTCAACATCGCCATGGCCTGGAATTGCGGCGTGGACTCGGTCCTGGCCGGCCGCGCGCCCACGGCGAGCTACCTTTATGCCGAGCGGGTGGCCAATCTTACGCGCACCTTCAAGGAGCGCACACCGGCGGTCGCCGAGGTGGTTGCTCCGCCCGCCGAACCGCAGACGACGATCCGTTGGGACGAACACAGCGAACTGTTTCACTTTCAGGTGCTCGAGGGCGTGCCGCGCTTCGTGATCGCGGCGGACTAGTCCGGGTCAACGCTTACTCCAGGAAGGAAGTCTGTTTCGGGGCCCGTTTGGCCGCCTGGGCGGCCTCTTCCTCCGGCGTCGCGGTCAGGTGGCGCGGAGGACGGCTGACGCGCGAGGCCACGGCGGCTTCGCGATCGGTGACGATCCGGTCGCAGATCCGCTCAATATGCAAATGCAGCCAGTTGGTGGTCGGGCTGCCCGCCGTGTAGTCGGCCGGTCCGTAGTGGTCGATGCGGTCCGCCTGGCGCAACCGGTCGTTCTGCTCGAATTCCGCGCGCACGGCGGGATTGTAGACCGCGTAGGTGCGGCCGCCGCCGTTCTTGACCACCGAGAAGCTGGGGACATCGCTCGGGCCATCGGCAATGTAGATCATGTTTTGCAGCGGAATCCGGCGGTCCTCGGGCCTGACCTTGGCGTTGACGTCGATGGCGGGATTCCGGTTGGTGCCCTTGTTGATCTCAAAGATGGCGCGGGTCTTGGTCGTGTTGTCGATCATCACGCCGATCTGCGCGATTTCGGCGGCCGCCTCCATGGCAAATTCCTTTTGTTTGAGGAAGCCGGGCTGCAGGGGATTCTCGATGAACTCGCAGGCCCAGATGCCGTCGATCTGAGGGGCGAGCGCGCTGCCACGGATCATCTCGGCCAGCCCGGTGCTGACCACGTAATGCTCCAGCACGATCTCGTGCTTGGCGTATTCGGGCTTGGCTTTCACCCAGGCGCGGGAAGACGCGAAAAACCCGGGCAGCCCGGGGTAGAATTTGATCTCGGTGCCGCACTCGCGCAGCAGCCGGTTGCTCAGCCCCGGCATCTTGCCGGCCAGCACGTACGTCAGCAGGTGGTTGAGGTAGCTGATCTCGGGCGCGATGTGGTAGCCGCGCCGGCGGTAGTTCTCCGCGAGGGCGTTCGTCTCGGCCCAGAAAGTCGCCTCATCCACGCCGAACCGGCGGAAGAGCGGCGCCTGCATGTATTCCGGGATCAAAGTCTTGTCAAAATCCCAGACGCAGGCGATGATGTTCTGAGTGAAGAGCGTTGAGGCCATCGCGGATGTTTTCTATTAGACGGCGGAGCTTCCGCCGTTGATTTTGGCTTTCATAAAGCCGCGGCTCGCGGCTGACGCAATTAGCAATTTCCCTCTTCGATTTCCGCATGGATACGCTGCCTGACATCACTCCTTTTCAACGCCGCCTCGATGAACTCGCGGCGCAGATGGCGGAGCCGTCGTTCTATGCCAACGCCCGCAAGGCGACCGAGGTCTCGCGCGAACAGCAGGGGCTGCGGCAGATGATCGAGGATCACCACGCGTACGAACGCGCCGGACTGGAACTGGCCGAGCACGGCGCCCTGATCAAGGATACTGCGGCCGATGCGGAACTGCGCGCGCTGGCGCAGGCGGAGCTGCCGGAGCTGCAGAAAACCCGCGAGGCTCTGAAGCAGAAGGTGCTGGGCGCGATGATTCCCGCCGAGCCGGCGGACTCCCGCAACACCGTGTTTGAAATCCGGGCGGGCACCGGGGGCGACGAGGCCGGCCTGTTCGCGGCAGAACTCTACCGCATGTATGTCCGGTACGCCGAGGGTCGCGGCTGGAAGATCCAGCCCATGAGTTCGAGTGTGTCGGATCGCGGGGGCTTCAAGGAGGTGATCTTCCTCATCACCGGCGAACAGGTCTACCGGCAGCTCAAGTTTGAGAGCGGGGTCCATCGCGTGCAGCGGATTCCCGTCACGGAGGCCAACGGCCGCGTGCACACCTCCACCGTGACCGTCGCCGTGCTGCCCGAGGCCGAGGAAGTGGACGTCAAGATCGACCCCGAGGACCTCGAGATCACCGTCCAGCGCGCCAGCGGGCCGGGCGGGCAGGGGGTGAACACCACCGACTCCGCCGTGCGCATCGTGCACAAGCCGAGCGGGCTGACCGTTTACTGCGCCGATGACCGCTCCCAGATCAAGAACAAGGCGCGCGCCATGGCCGTGCTGCGCTCGCGCCTGTTGAAATTGAAGGAGGATGAAGAGCACGCGAAATACGCCGCCCAGCGCCGCGACCAGATCGGCACCGGCGGCCGCAGTGAGCGGATCCGCACCTACAGCTTTCCGCAGAACCGCATGACCGATCACCGCATCGGCCTGACCCTGTACAGCCTGCCGGCGGTGCTGGAGGGCAACATCGACCAGATCATCCAGGCGCTCCAGCGCGCTGAGTTTGAGGAGAAGCTGGCCGCGCTGACCGGCGGCCCGCTGCCCGTACGCGCGCGGAGCGGGGCGGACGAGGACTGACCATGCTGACCGTCCTGGAGATCATCAAGCGGAGCACCGAGTTTCTCGACAAACACGGCGTGGAGCCGGCGCGGCTCAACGCGGAGCTGATCATCGGGCATGCGCTCGGCCTCAAGCGCATGCAGCTCTACCTGCAGTTTGAACGCCCGCTGACCGAGACGGAGCTCGAGAAGATCCGGCCGCTGGTGAAGCGGCGGAGCAACCGTGAGCCGGTGCAATACATCCTGGGCGAGGCGGATTTTGGCGGGTTGAAGCTCAAGATCGACCGGCGGGCGCTGATTCCGCGGCCCGAGACCGAACTCCTCCTCGAACTCCTGGCGCCCCGGCTTGCGACGCCGCCGGCCAGTGTTCTCGATCTTGGGACGGGCAGTGGCGCCCTGGCCCTGGCGCTGGCCAAGGCCTATCCGCAGGCGCAGGTCACCGCGGTGGACAAGAGTTCCGCCGCCCTCGCCCTGGCCGGGGAAAACACGCAGACCCTCGGCTTCTCGGACCGCGTGCGATTGCTGGAATCCGACTGGTTCTCCGCGCTGACGCCCGGAATTACTTTCGACCTGATCGTGGCCAATCCGCCGTACCTTTCGGACGAGGAAATGCACGCCACCGAATCCGAGGTGAAGGATTTTGAACCGGCGATGGCGCTCTCCGCCGGGCCGGACAGCGGCGCGGCCTTGGAGCAGATCATGGCCCAAGCCGGCTCCTGGCTGGCCGCCGGCGGATTGCTCGCCTGTGAAACCGGCATTGCGCAGCACGCGCGCCTGCTGGAGCGCGCGGCGCAGGCGGGCTTCAGCCGGACCGAATCACTGCGCGACCTGACGGGCCGGGACCGCTACCTGCTAGCTTTTCGGTAGGGTGGAGGTCGCGGTGATCGGCGCGCGGCCATCGGCCCAGTACTCGGGATTCTGATCCAGGCGCAGCGCATCGCTGACCACCCGGAGGGTTTCCCGCAGGTGGATGTCGAATTTGCTCTGGCCCTCGGCGTCGACGGCATCGGTATCGCCATCGTCCAGCACGCTCGCGGCGGGCTTTGGGCCCGCGGCCTCAGCCTTCAGCACCGAGTCCAGTTTGACCTCATGGAAGACATAGTTGTTCTTGGCCAGACGGTCCCGCTCGGTATCCAGCTGTTTCTTGAATTCGTCGTCGGCGACTTTCAACGCCTGGCGCTGTTCGAGGTTGAGCGAGATGCTCTTTTGTTCCTGCCGTTCCTTGAACCAGTCGATGTTCTTCTTCAGCAGGGCGAATTCCTCGAGCGAGCCCTGCCGCTCGCGGCTGGCCTCCACCAGGGGCTTGATGAAGGTCTGGGCGAGCGCCTTGCCGTCAAAGGTGGTGGACTTGATCTCATCCCACACCAGGGCGTGGGGCAGGCTGGATTCGCCGATCGGCAGGAAGTCGTCGATCGAAGGCAGCGTGACATCCGGCGTCACGCCCTTCTTCTGCGTGGAGGAGCCGTTGGGCAGGTAGAATTTCTGCACCGTCAGCTTGGCCGCGCCGGTGTTGGCGATGTCCTGGCTCAGTTTCGGCAGGTAATTTTTCATCTCAAGCACGGCTTGCACCGTGCCTTTGCCGTGGGTGGAGCTGTCGCCGATGATGACGGCGCGTCCGTAGTTCTGCAGCGCACCGGCAAAGATTTCCGAGGCCGAGGCACTGAAGCGGGAGGTCAGCACCGCCAGCGGACCATCGTAAGCGACCGCCGGGTTGTTGTCGCTGTCCACGGTTACCCGGCCAAGCGGATCGCGCACCTGGACCACCGGGCCCTTGGCGATGAAGAGACCGGTCAGGTCCACGGCCTCGGAGAGCAAGCCGCCGCCGTTGCGGCGCAGGTCGATGACGAGCGCCTTGATGCCCTGCTGCTTCAATTTGCCAATGAGCTCGGCGACGTCGCTGGAGGCGGTGCTCTTGGTGTCGTTTTCCGCCGTGTCCTCGGCGGGACCGTAGAAGGAATTCAGCGTGATGACGCCGATCGGCACGGTCTGGCTGTTCGGACCGGGCACCTCGTAAAGGGAGGCCGACGCCCGGGCGGAATTCAGCTTGATGACGTCGCGGGTGATCAGCACCTCCTTGGTCTTGGTCGCGTCCGGGGCGTCATGCGGCAGGATGGTGAGAATGACCTTGGTGTCCTTGTCCCCGCGGATCATGTCCACGATGCGGCGGAGCTTCATGCCGACGACCTCGATGGGCTCGCTGGCCTGCTGCTTGACGGCGATGATCTTGTCGTTGACGTGGATCTGGCCGCTGTTGAAGGCCGGGCCGCCGGGCACCACCTCGCGCACGACACAGTTACCGTCGTCCTCAATGCTCAGGACGGCACCGATGCCGACGAGCGAGAGCTTCATCTGGATGCTGAAATCCTGGAGCGTGTCTGAGGAGAAATAGGCGGAATGCGGATCATACATCCGCGTCAGGCTGGAAAGGTACATCTCCTCGACGTCGGGCGACTCGATGTCGCCGAGATTCTTGAGCATGCGCTCATAGCGCTTGCGCACGGTGTTCTTGGCCTCCTCCGGGGTTTTCTTCGCCAGGATGTCCTGGAGCATCTCGAACTTGATCCGGCGGCGCCAGACGTCATCGGCCTCGGCGACGTTGGCGGGGAAGGGACTCTTGCTGCGGTCCGGCGTATAAAACTCCTTGCCCGTGAAATCAAAGTCCTGCTTCAGCTGCTGGAAGACCCAGGAAGTACGCGCCTGCACCCGTTGGTCGTAGACCCGGTAGATGTCAAAGGCGGTGTCGATGCTGCCCAGGTAGGCGAGATCGGTCTCGACGCGCGGGCCGTATTGCCGGCGGAAATTCTGCTCGTCCTCCGCGGTGAAGAACAGGCGCTGCGGGTCGAGCTCGGCCATGTAGTCCGAGATGAGCTGGGGGTAGTCGGCGGATTTGACCGCATCCTTGCTGTAGTGGAAATACTCGAGCAGCTGGACCAGGGTGCGGGTCTCAAGCCGCATGACCGGGGTGGTCTTGAACTCGCGGTCGGTCGCGGCGAAGGCGGCGGTGCCCAGGGCCAGCAGCAACGCAAGCATCGTGGCGGGGAGGAAGCGGGGTTTTTTCACCATGGGATTAAATGAAGGGGGTTAGTCGCCTGAAAAGGGTAATTGTTTCCTGAGACGGCCGGTTAGCCGCCGAATTACCAAGCCTACCGCATTTGGCTGTGAACTCAAGGCCGGCTCAGCAGATCCTTGGCCTCGTCGAGCAGTTTTTTCTCGTCCTCGGTGAGGGCGCCGAAGCCCTCGCTGTTGATCTTGTCGAGGATCCGGTCGACCTCGACCCGGAGATTGGCGGGTGCCTTGCCCCGGCCGGCCTTGCTGGCCGGAGCCACCGGGCCGGCTTGGTTCCGGCGCCGGAGCCAGGCCGGCAGCCCGACGCTGGCCGCGCGATCCCAGCCGTTGTTCGCATGGAAATACCTGAAGTAGACCCAGCCCACCAGCATGCCTGCGAGGTGCGAGGAGTACGCGATCGAGACGCCCGGGTCGAAAGAGCCGCCGGGGATCTCGCTCAGGACGAATCCCAGCAAATCAACCGCCACGAGGGTCCAGGCCAGGTACTTCGGCTTGACCGTGACGGGCAGCACAAAAAACACCAGCAGGCTGACTTCACGATTCGGGTAAAAGCAGGCGAAGAGGATGAACAGGCCGAACACGCAGCCCGCCGAGCCGAGCAGGGCGGGGCCGCCCGTGTAGGAGTGCACGCCAAGCCAGGCCAGACCACCGAGGCTGGCGCACGCCAGGTAGACAGCCAGGAAGCGGCGGGTGCCCAGGAGTGCGATCAGCTCCCGGCCAAGAAAAAAGAGTCCAAGGCAGTTGAACAGCAGCGAAAGGACGCCCTCATTCAGGAAAGTGTACGTGACCAGCGACCAGACGTGTCCGTGCCGGAAACCCGCCGGGCTCAGCGCGAAAAGGCCCTCGATCATCCCGTTGCCCAGCCTTTGAAAAATCAACTGCAGGACAAATGCAGCAACCGTGGCGGAAAGAATCCAAGTCAGGACGGAGGTGGTATGCCGGGGGTACTCACTGCGCATGTAGGTGCGGTCCGATAACATTAAGGCGAAATTATGCCGCTGGGGCCCAAATACAAGCACGGCCGCAGCACTGTCTGTGTCATGGCGATTCGCCTACTTGACACAGGCGTCAATAACCGTTCATTTCGCCCCCGATGGCCAACAAAGCTGAAAAATGGAAAGACAACGCTGGCGGTAAATTTTACGTCGACCAGCAGTGCATCGATTGCGACCTCTGCCGCGAGACCGCCCCCGCTTTTTTCAAGCGGCAGGAAGAGGGTGGCTACTCGTTCGTCCACAATCAGCCGGCCACCGAGGAAGACGTCGCGCTTTGCATGGAAGCCCTTGAAGGCTGCCCGGTTGAAGCCATTGGCAACGACGGCGACGCCTGAGTTTGCTCCCGCTGGCCGCTTACCGCAGCGGCCTCTTTTTTATCCTTCTTGTTAAGGCAATAAAATTTTCTGTTTAACGAAAGTATGCACGCGATGAATTTTATCTCGATCAAGCCGGCCCGTTTCTTCCCGGCGCTGCTGCTCCTTCTCGGGCTCGCCGGTCTGCCGGCAGTCGCGGATGACGACGTCTACGAGCTGCCGAAGTTCGCCACCTACTCGGAGCAGGTCGCCAACCAGACGCCGGTGGCCTCCTTTGCGATGCCTGTGTCGGGCCTGCGGTTTGAGCCGCGGGTCGACGTGCAGGCGCGCAACCTGCCGGAGGGGCAGTCCGACATTTCCATTCGCGGCGGCGTGTTTGAGAACACCGGCTTCAAGCTCGGCGCGCTCTCGATCTTCGATCCGCAGACCGGCCACTACCTGGCGGAGCTGCCGGTGGCGCCCGCGATGCTGCTTTCGCCCACGGTGCTGACGGGGGCAAACAACGCCCTCGGTGGTTTCAATGCCGAGGTCGGCACGGTCGCGTACGGCTGGCGCCCGATCGAGTCGCGCGGCGAGGCTTCGGCTGCGTTCGGCGATTACAACAGCAACCGCCAGAGCCTGTATCAGGGCTGGGTCATGCCGGGCAGCGTGGGCGGACAAACAGTCGCGGCTGACGTCGAGCTTGACCGTTCCGTCTCGGATGGCTCGGTGCCGTTCGGCGATCATGACTTCAAGCGGGCGGCGGGCCGCCTCCAGCTGCGCGGCGTCCAGAGCCAGACGGATTTCTTCGCGGGCTCGCAGCAGAAGTTCTTCGGCTGGCCGGATCTGTACACGCCGTTTGGCGTCAATGAGACCGAGGACCTGCACACACAGCTTTACCTGTTCAACCACCGCGAGTGGACCTCGGCGGAGAACTACTGGGAGCTCGGGGCGTACTACCGCCGCAATTACGATGACTACGAATTCGACCGGTCGGTCCCGGGCGAGTTCAATCCCTACCAGCACACGACCTGGGTCCGGTCGGCCTCGCTCGAAGGCCACCAGGCGTGGGAGAGTTTCGCGCTCAGCTACAGCGCCCAGGCCATGCACGACAGCCTGGAGTCGACGGCGTTGACCTTCGGCCGCTTCCACACCCGCGATTACCTGAAGCTGGCCGCGGTGCCAGAATTCACCGCGCGCACCGACTGGGGCCAGGTAAAATTCCGGGCCGGCGCGACCTACGACGAGACCAACCGGGACGGCTCGGCGGTTTCGCCCATCCTCGCCGCCGAGCTTACGCGCCCGGACAGCACGCGATTCTATCTGCAGTATGCCGGGAGCACGCAGGTGCCGACGTACACGGCCTTGAATTCAAATCCGCGGGCCGGTTTGTTCCGGGGCAATCCCAACCTCGGCCGCGAGCTCAGCCGCAACCTTGAGGCCGGCGCCGTCTTCAAGTCGGGCGGGTGGACCGTTGAGACCGCCGTGTTCTACCGGCAGGATCACAACCTGACCGACTGGACTTTTGCCCGCGGGGTCACCGCGCGCACCGCCAATCCCGTGGACATCGACACGTTCGGCGTCGAGGTGGTGGCCACGCGAAAAACCAAGCATTACGATCTGATCATCGGGTACACCCACCTGAACAAGAACGCCGATTACCGTTCCGCCGTGGTCGACGCCAGTTTCTATGCGCTGAACTTTGCCCGCGACCGGCTGACCGCGGCGGTCGTGGCCCGGTTGGGCGCGGGTTTCGAGGTGCGCCTCGACAACCAATACCGCGTGCAGGAAAAAAACCTGCTGCGCGTGGTCGGCGGCAACGATGCGTTTATTTCCACGCTGGGCCTTTATTATCTCCCGCCGCGGCTGCGCGGGCTCGAGCTGTCCGTGCTCATCGACAATCTGTGGGACACTGATTTTCAGGAAATCCCTGCCGTGCCCGCCTCCCGCCGCCAGTTCTCCGCGGGTGCGGCCTACCGCTGGTAGGGCCCGCCAATCTGTTTGACAGCCCGGCGCTCTGCGCGGTCATTACGCGACCGATGGAAAATCTATTTCTCGACCGCTCGTTTCATATCCGATGGTCGCAGCTGACCGCCGCCGGGGTGGAGTCCGCCATCAGCCACGCCCTGGCCAAGGCCGAGCAGGCGATCGCGCGCATCGCGGAGCAGGATCCGGTACGGGCGGATTTCCGGAGCACGTTCCTCGCGCTGGAGGAGGCGACGGACCTCCTCAATGAAAGCTGGGGCAAGGTTTCGCACCTGACCACCGTCGCGGACACGCCGGAGCTGCGCGAGGCCTTCAACACCATGCTGCCGAAGGTTTCCGCGTTCCAGGCCGGGGTGCCGCTGAATGCCGCTCTCTGGCGCCAATTGAAAGCCGCGGCCGCGCACCCCGCGGCCACCGGCCTGTCCGCCGGCCAGCGCCGCCTGCGCGAGGAAACCATGGCGGATTTTCTGCAGCAGGGTGCGGACCTGCCCGCGGAGCAGAAACCGCGGCTCGAGGCCCTGCAGGGCGAACTCGCCCAGCTCACGCAAAAGTACGCGGAAAATGTCCTCGATGCCACCAACGCCTGGGAACTGCTGG
Source organism: uncultured Verrucomicrobiota bacterium (assembly GCA_903898675.1). Classification (GTDB taxonomy): domain Bacteria; phylum Verrucomicrobiota; class Verrucomicrobiia; order Opitutales; family Opitutaceae; genus Lacunisphaera. The sequence goes on along the minus strand of CAIUGM010000015.1, from coordinate 7,139 downwards.
TCCGCGAGGCGGCGGCGCTGCGCGGTCTGCCGGATCACGCCCGGGAAGCCGCGCGCCAGAGCGCCCTGAAGAAGGGCCACGGCACCGAGGCCGAGCCGGTGTGGCGCTTCACCCTGCACGCCCCGTCGCAGGAGCCTGTCATGCTTTACGCGGAGGATGCGGAGTTGCGCCGGCAGGTGTGGCAGGCGGCCGTGGCCGCGGGTTCGCAACCGCCCCAGGACAACCGGGAACTGGTCCGGCGGATCGTCGCCCTGCGGGCCGAGAAGGCCGCGCTGCTGGGCAAGGCCCATTTTGCGGACCTGGTGCTCGCCCGCCGCATGGCCGGCAGCGGCCGCACGGCGCTCGACTTCATCGAGGATATGCACGGCCGGGTGACGGTCGCTTTCCAGCGGGAATGCCGCGAACTCGAACAGTTCAAAGCCGGGCAAACCCAGACGCCGGCCGCCCCGCTGGCGCCCTGGGAAGTGGCGTTCTGGGCCGAGCGGCTCCGGCGCTTGCGCTACGCCTTCGACGAGGAGCAGCTGCGGCCCTATTTCCCGGTCAACGGGGTTCTCGCCGGGATGTTCGAGGTCACCCGCCGGGTCTTCGGCCTCACGGTGACCGAGAAGCCCGCCGGTACGGTGGAGACCTGGCACCCCGAGGTGAAATTCTACGAGGTCCACGACCGCGACGGACGGCACATCGGCTCCTTCTACGCCGACTGGCATCCGCGCGAATCGAAGCGCGGCGGGGCGTGGATGAATTACCTGATCACCGGCGGGCCGCGGCCCGCCGGGTCGCGCGCACCGCACCTGGGCCTGATCTGCGGCAACCTGACGCCGCCGTCCGCCACGGCGCCGGCCCTGCTGACGCATCGCGAGGTCGAAACCGTCTTCCACGAATTCGGACACCTGCTCCACCATCTGTTCGGCGAGGTGGAGATCAAGTCGCTGAACGGGGTGAACGTCGCGTGGGACTTCGTCGAGCTACCCTCGCAGATCATGGAAAACTGGTGCTGGGAGCGGGAGAGCCTCGATCTTTTCGCGCGGCATCACGTCACCGGCGCACCGATTCCCGCCGACCTGTTCGAGCGGATGGTGGCGGCGAAAAATTTCCGCAGCGCCACCGCCACGATGCGACAGCTCACGTTTGCCCGGCTGGACCTTGCCCTGCACCTCGATCCGGCGCCGTTTCTCGCGGGCGACCTGCCGGCCCTGCTGCGCCGGCTCCTGGCGGATTACCTGGTGCCGACCGTGCCGCCCGCGCCGACGGCGGAGAACCGCTTCACGCACATCTTTTCCGACCCGGTGGGCTACGCCGCCGGCTACTACTCTTACAAGTGGGCGGAGGTGCTCGATGCGGATGCGTTCACGCGTTTCAAGCGCGAGGGGATTTTCAATCCCGTCACCGGCGCCGAGTTTGTCGCAAAAATCCTCAGCCGCGGCAACTCGGCGGATCCGATGAAGCTCTTCGTCGATTTCATGGGCCGGCCGCCCGACCTGCAGGCCTTGCTCACCCGGGCCGGCCTCACTTGAGCCCGCGGACCGGAACGATTCCGGCCGGCCCGGCGCATAAGCGGAAAAAATGACGGGTCGGGGCGCAGCTTACAACCGGCCGGGCAGATTCCAGCCGGGCGTTTTCCGCTCGCAAAACCTCTTCACCTGATAACGTTTTTCCTCATTGGGATCACCGGTCCGCTGCAACCGGCGGCTGATCGGGCGGTCCCAGTCTCAACCCATTTCCACCATGCTCCTCTGGCTTGCTCTCATCATCATTCCGCTCCTGTTCGGGTTTTACGCGCAGTACCGCGTCTCAAGCGCCTATAGCCGCAACCTGCAGATCCAGTCGCGCAGCCATATCACCGGCCGGGAGGCCGCGGCGGCTGTCATGTCCAGTGCCGGCATCCGCGACGTCGAGATCGTCGAGGTCGAGGGCAAGCTCTCGGACCACTTCGACCCGGTGAAGAAGCAACTGGCGCTCTCGACCGAGAACTACCGCGGCTACAGCCTGGCCGCGGTCGGCGTGGCGGCGCACGAGGCCGGGCATGCGATCCAGCAGAAGGTCGGCTACACCATGATGAAATTCCGCCAGACCATGGTGCCCGCAGTGCAGATCGCCTCGCCGGTGGCCTGGGGCATCCTGAGCTTTGGCATCTTCATCGCCTCCGTGCTCGGCGCGAAGGTGCTCGGCGTGATCATGCTGCAGATCGGCGTGGTGGCCCTGCTGGTGATCGCCCTGTTTCAGCTTGTGACGCTGCCCGTCGAGTTCGACGCGAGCCGCCGCGCCAAGGTACAGCTGGTCCAGCTTGGCATCCTGCAGCAGGATGAGATGAAGGGCGTCAATGAGACCCTCGATGCCGCCGCGCTGACCTACATCGCCGCGTTTGTCGCGACGCTGGGCAATTTGCTTTACCTCCTGCTGATTCTTTCCGGCGGACGCCGCAACGACTGAGCCGAGGACGGCTCAGTTGCGTCCCGGGGCGGTGGCGGTGTTATCGAACTGGCGCGTGCCGCCGGGGAACTCCACTTCGTCCACATCCTTGGGCGGCGTGTCGAGCAGGGTGCTGATGGCGGAAAGCTGGGTCTGCACATCGGCGACGCAGCGTTCCAACTGCGGCACGCTGAGGCGCAGCGGCTGGAGCAGCCACGCATCGGGGGGCGGGGGACAGACCGCGTTTTCCGGCTGGCAGACGACGGTGCGCACCCACTTGGCGGCGTGCAGGAGGCAGGCCATGCGCTGGTGGCCGGCGGTGCTGCGGGGAAAATACTGCCAGCGGACCGGTTCGGACATCGAAAGCGGAAAATCCCAGTGACGCAGCAGCGAGGCGCCCGCCTCGGCCTGGGTGAAGCCCAGCAGGGTGCGTTCGTTTTCGCAGGCTTCGCGCGGGAAGCCGTGGTTGGAAAGCCGCAAACCGGGATGATTGCGCAGGACCCATTCATCGATGGCGAGCATGCCGACGCTGTGCAGCAGGCCGACGGTATAGGCGACATCGCGCCCTTCGCCGGTGAGACCGGCGAGTGTCTCGGCGGCCAGCCCGCAGGCGACCGAGGAGCGCCAGAGTTCGTCGGGCTGGACGCCGTAGGACTCGAGCGGGCGGACGAGGACCTGCGAGGCCACGGCGTATGCGACCAGCTCGTAGACCTGGTCGTAGCCCACGCGATTGACGGCCTCGTCGACGGTGAAGCAGCGCACGCCCTTGCTGTAGGGTGATGCAGGGTGAGACCGCCGCCGGCCTGTGTTTTATTTTGCTGGGCCTGGCGGTCGTTTGCCACGGCAGCCTGCGGCCCGGCGTTCGCCAGACCGGACGCGTGCTGGCCGGCGCGGTGCTCACGCTCAGTGCAGCGAGCTGCCTGCGGAGCCTCGATCTTTTCACCGGCGGCCGCTGGACCGGCGGCTGGCCGTTGCTGCTGCGCCCCCTGGTGCTCGGCACGGCGGTCGCGTTCGTACTCGGCAGCCTGTCGTTGCTCACCCTCGACCGGCCGGGGCGGCGTTCCCGGGTCGTCTGGTCCGCCTGGCTGGGCATCGGCGTGTTGGTGGTGGCGATGATCTCGGTGCTCGCGGTGTTGTTCGGCCTGCCGATCGCGGCCTGGCCGGGCGAAAAGGTCCGCATGGGCTTTTCCCCGGCGGCGATCCACCTGCTGCTGGGGGTCGGGCTGATGTCCCTGCGCACCCGGGAAGATTTCCTGGGGATCTTCAAGGCCAACAACGTGGTGGGCCTGTTTGCCCGCCGCCTGATGGTGCTGGTCCTCCTTGTGCCGCCCCTGCTGGCGTTGCTGCGGGTAATTTCCCTGCGCTACGACTTTGCCGAACAGCGCGAGGGGCTCGCGCTGTTCACCGTGTTCTACATGCTCGCCGGCACCATCGTCACCGTCTGGGCCGCCCGGGTGGCCGCCGGGCTGGAGCGCAAGCGCGAGGAGGCCGAGGACGAGCAGCGCCGCCTGCTCGCGCGCCTGCAGGAACAGGCGGCCGGCCTGCAGGAGCAGGTCGCGGTGCGGACGCGGGAACTGGAGGAGGCCAACCGCCACCTGCATGCGGCCGCCAAGATCAATTCCCAGCTCTCCCTCGTGGCCAGCCACACGACCAGCGGCGTCATCATTGCCGATCCCCAGGGCCGGATCGAGTGGGTCAACAAGGCCTGGGAGCACATGTCCGGCTACAAGCTGAGCGAGGTGGTGGGCCGCCGGCCGGGCCAGTTTCTCCGTGGCCCGGAAACCAACCCGGCGACGTCGCGCCAGCTCAGCGAGTCCCTCCGGGCCGGGCAGTCGTGCTATGAGGAAATCCTCAATTACGCGAAGGACGGCCGGCCCTACTGGCAGATCCTCGACATCGAGCCCGTGCGCAACGAGGCCGGCGCGATCGTGAACTTCATCTCCGTCCAGACCGACATCACGCAGTACCGGGAATCGCAGCACCAGCTGCAGGGGCTGACCGAGCGGCTGCAGCTCGCCCTCCATTTCTCCGGCTATGGGGTCTGGGAAACGGATGTGCGGACCGGGCACATGACGTGGGACTCGCGCATGTTCGAGATCTACGGCCTCAGTCGCGGCGAGTTCGATGACACCCGGGAGAGCTGGCGGCGCTGCGTGCACCCGGATGACCTGGCGATGGCCGAGCAAAAATACGCCGACCTGATTTCGCGCAGCGATTCGAGCTATGAGATCCAGTTCCGCATCATCCGGCCGGCGGACGGGGCGCACCGCTACCTGGAAGCGCAGGGCTACCTGCAGCGGGATGAAAACGGCCAGCCGCTGCGGGTGATCGGCCTGAACCGCGACATCACGGCGGAGCAGTTGCAGCGCGAGCAGTTGCACGCGTACACCGAGCGGCTCCAGCTCGCCCTGAGCGCGTCGGGCTACGGCGTGTGGGACTGGGACACCGTCAACGACCGCGTCTACTGGGATGCGCGCCAGTGCGAGATCTACGGCGTGTCGGCGGACAAGTTCGCCGCCAACTATGCCTCGTGGCAGGCGCTGATCCATCCGGAAGACCGGGAGAAGGCCGAGGCGAACATCCTGGCCGCGACCGAGTCCGGCGACGAATTCATCAACGAGTACCGCATCCTCCATGGCGACGGCCTGATCCGGCACATCGAGGCCCACGGGTATTTGCGCCGGGACGCATCGGGCCGGCTGATCCGGGCGGTCGGCATGGACCGCGATATCACCGCGGAAAAGGAAATGCAGGAGGCGCTGCGCCTGGCGGAGGAACGCTGGCAGCTCGCGCTCACGGGCACGAATGACGGCGTGTGGGACTGGAATGTCGTCAACGGCAACATTTTCTTCGACCAGCGCTACGCCGAGATCCTCGGCTACGCGCTGGATGAAATGCCGCAGCACGACCGCGACTGGATGGACCTGGTGCATCCCGACGACCTGACCGCGGCGCTGGCGGAGCGGGCGGCGCATCTCGCCGGCCACAGTTCGCTCTACTCGGCGGAGTACCGCATGCGCGCCCGCTCCGGCGGCTGGAAATGGGTCCTGGGTCGCGGCAAGGTGATGGCCCGCGATGCCGGCAAGCGGCCGTTGCGCATGGTCGGCACGCTCAGTGACATCACGGAGCGCAAGGAACTCGAGCAGGATCTCCGGCGCAACCAGGAGCTGGCCGACCATGTCGGCCGGCTGGCCATGATCGGCGGCTGGGAGTATGACCTGCGGGACAACACGCTCTTTTGGTCGAGCAGCGTCCGCAGCATCCACGAGGTGCCGGACGATTATGTGCCCCGGGCCGAGACCGCGATCGAGTTCTACGCGCCCGAGACCAGGCCGGTCCTGCAGGCGGCGTTTCAACGGTGCGTGGAAGAGGGCGAGCCCTATGATTTGGAACTGCCCCTGATCACGGCCACGGGCCGCCGGATCTGGGTGCGCACGCTGGGCCGCACCGAGGTGCAGGCGGGCCGCCGCATCCGCGTGTTCGGCGCCTTCCAGGACATCACGGCGCGGCACGAGGCGGACGAGGCCCGCCGCCAGCTGGAGATCCAGCTCTTCCAGGCGCAAAAAATGGACACGCTCGGCACGCTGGCCGGCGGTATCGCGCATGATTTCAACAACCTGCTGACCGGGATCATGGGCTACCATGATCTGGCGGCCGATGTCCTGCCCGAGGATCACCAGGTGCACAATTACCTGACCGAGGCCCGCCAGGCCAGCCTGCGGGCGCGCGAGCTGGTGGAGCAGATCCTGACCTTCAGCCGGCAGCAGGAAACCCCCGAGCGGATGTCCGTCGATCTCGTCATGCTGGTCGGTGAGGCGCGTCGCTTCCTGCGCGCGAGCCTGCCCTCGACGGTCCAGATTCAGACGGAAGTTGAGCCCGATTGCGCCCGGGTCCTGGCCGACAGCACCCAGCTGCACCAGGTGCTGCTCAACCTGGGATCAAACGGCGCCCAGGCGATGGGGGAGCGGGGCGGCCTTCTGAAATTCGTGCTGGCCCCGACCGAGCTCAGCGCCGCGCGCGCCGCCGCCCTGGGCGGGTTGTCGCCCGGCCGGTTTGTCCGCCTCAGTGTCAGCGATGCCGGGCACGGGATGGACGAGGCGACCCTGAAGCGTATTTTCGATCCCTTCTTCACCACCAAGAAACCAGGCGAGGGCACCGGCCTCGGCCTTTCCGTGGTGCATGGCATCGTCCGCAGCCACCAGGGCGGCATCGAGGTCGAGAGCACCCTGGGCGTGGGCACGACCTTCCACATCTACCTGCCGGAGGCCGTCAACGAAAACGAGACGCTGAGCCTGCAGCGCACGTCGGTCGCCCCGGGCCATGGTGACTGTATTTTCCTCGTGGACGACGAGGAGGTGGTGGCGAAGTTCGCCGGCATCGCGCTCGAGCGGCTGGGTTACAAGGTGATGACCTTCGACTCGGCGGTGCCGTGCCTGGAGGCCATCCGGGCCAATCCGGCCGGGTGCGATGTGCTCGTCACCGACCAGACCATGCCCGGTCTGACCGGGACCGACCTGATCGAGGCGGTCCACAAGCTCAAGCCGCAGATGCGGGCGGTGCTCATGTCCGGCTATTTCACCAAGGTTTCCGCTGACGTGATTCCGGTAATTCGAGCCGCTTGAAATGTCGGTCTGGGCCAATAAAAAGGACCCAGATCATGAAAGGTAAACGCTACAGTACAGAGGAGAAAGTCCGTATCCTGCGGGACGTGGACGGAGGCAAGAGCATCG
>CAIUGM010000014.1 GCA_903898675.1 uncultured Verrucomicrobiota bacterium | reverse complement strand
GTCACCGACTTGGCGAGATTGCGCGGCTTGTCGACGTCGCGCTTCAACTCCACCGCCATGTAATAACTCAGCAATTGGACCGGCACCGCCGCCACGATGGGCAGCACGGCCTCGTGGCACTCGGGGATGCGGATGACTTCGTCTGCCAGCCCGGCGGGCAGGTCGCAATTCTCGGTGGCGACGGCGATGATTTTGCCCTTCCGCGCCTTGATTTCCTGCATGGACGACACGACCTTGTTGAACATCTCGCCCGAGGGGACGAAGAAGAGGGAAGGGCACTGCTCGCTGATCAGCGCGATGGGGCCGTGCTTCATCTCCGCGGCGGGGTAGCCCTCCGCGTGGATGTAGGAGATCTCCTTGAGCTTGAGCGCACCCTCGAGCGCGACCGGAAAGAGCGACAACCGGCCGAGGAACAGGAAGTCGTGGAAATGCGCGTAGCGCTGGGCGATGGCCTTGATCGCCGGGGCGAGCTCGAGGGTCTTGCGCACCAGGTTGGGCGCGCCTTTGAGCGCGTTCACGTACTCGACGCCATCGCTGAAGTTCAGGTCGCGCATGCGGCCGAGATACAGGGCGAGCATCGCGCCCACGAGGAGCTGGGAGGTGAACGCCTTGGTGGAGGCCACGCCGATCTCGGGGCCGACGTGCTGGTAGACGCCCCCATCCGACTCGCGCGCGATCGAGGAGCCGACGACATTGCTGATCGCGAGCACCTTGTAGCCCTTGCGGTGGGCCTCGCGCAGCGCGGCGAGGGTATCGATGGTTTCACCCGACTGGCTGATGGTGAAAAAAAGCGTATTGTTACCCAGCGGCATGTTGCGGTACCGGAACTCCGAGGCGTAATCCACCTCCACCGGCACGCGGGCGAAGCGCTCGATCAAATGCTCGGTCACCAGGCAGGCGTGCCAGGCGCTGCCGCAGGCGAGGAAGTGAAAGCGGTCGACCTGCCGCAGGTCGACGGCGGAGACATTCAAGCCGCCGAACTGGGCGGTGCTGCCGTCCTCGGAGAAACGGCCGCGCATCGTGTTCTCCAGCGCCGCCGGCTGCTCGAAAATCTCCTTCTCCATGAAGTGCGTGTAGCCGTTCAGCTCGGACTCCTCGATCTTCCAGGTGACCGTGTCGATGACCGGCGAAACATCCTCGGCTTCCAGGGTGGTGATCGAGAAATTCTTCGAGGTGATGTGGACGATTTCCCCGTCCTTCAGGTAAACGACGTTCTGGGTGCGGCTGATGATCGCCGAGACATCGCTCGCGAGCATGTACTCGCCGTCGCCCACCCCGAGGATCAGGGGCGAGCCCTTGCGGGCGGACACGATTTCGGCGGGGCAGTCGACGCACATCAAGGCAATCCCGTACGTGCCCTCGACGTGGCGCAGGGTCTTGCGCACCGACTCCAGGAAGCGGCTGCCCTCGGCGGTCTCGGGTTCCTTCTGGTAATGGTACGCGATCAGGTTGCACAGCACCTCGGTGTCAGTCTCGGACTTGAAGGTATAGCCCTTCGGCAGCAGGAATTTCTTGATGTTGGCGTAGTTTTCAATGACGCCGTTGTGGATCAGCGCGAACTTGCCGTCGCTGCTGATGTGCGGGTGGGAGTTGGCGTCGGTGACGCCGCCATGGGTCGCCCAGCGCGTGTGCCCGATCCCGGTGGTGCCGGTGATTTTCTGGGCGGCCGTGTGCTTGATCAGGCCCTCGACCCGCCCGGCCTTCTTGGCAATGTCGAAGCGTCCCGGCTGCTGGATCGCGATGCCGGCCGAGTCATAGCCCCGGTACTCGAGGCGTTTGAGCCCCTCGAGGATGATGGCCGAAGCCTTCTGCTTGCCGATGTAGCCGACGATTCCGCACATAAGGAGATTTAAGCTGGCGATTTTTGACGGCGTTCAAATCATACCGCAAGGAATTTGAACACTACCCCTATGGCGGAATCAAAAAGAGTCTTGTCGGTGATCATGGGCGGCGGGCGCGGAACCCGGCTGTATCCCCTGACGAAGGAACGCTGCAAGCCGGCGGTGCCGCTTGCCGGCAAATACCGGCTGGTGGATATCCCGATCAGCAACTGTCTGAATTCCGGCTACAATCGCATCTTCGTTCTCTCCCAGTTTCTGACGGCGTCACTCCACCGGCACATCCAGAAAAGTTACCAGTTCGACCCGTTTGGCGGGGGCTTCATCGACATCCTGTCGGCCGAGCAGACGGAAAAAAGCAATGCCTGGTATGAAGGCACGGCCGATGCCGTCCGCCGCAACCTGGTCCACTTCCACCGGCACGGTCACGACTACGTCCTGATCCTGTCCGGCGACCAATTGTACCGGATGGATTTCAGCAAGATTGTTGACCAGCACATCGCCACCGGTGCGGATGTGACGATTGCCGCGATTCCGTTTCCGGTTTCCAAGATCGAGGGGCTCGGGCTCATGCGGGTCGCCGACGATCTCACCATTGCGGAATTCGTCGAGAAACCGAAGGACCCCGCCGTCATCAACAGCCTCGTGATCAGCCCGGCGCTGGAGCAGAAACTGACGCCCGCCGCGGAAAAACGCTGCCTGGCCTCCATGGGCATCTACGTCTTCAGCCGCGAGGTGCTGAGAAAGGCGCTCGACAACAACATGAAGGATTTCGGCAAGGAGGTCATTCCCGCCCTCCTGGGAAATTCAAAGCTGTGCAGCTATATTTTCGAGGGCTACTGGGAGGACATCGGCACCGTGAGCGCCTTCTTCGAGGCCAACCTCGCGCTGGCCCAGCCCCTGCCGCCGTTCAATTTTTTCGACCGCGCCGCGCCAATCTACACCCATCCGCGCTATCTCCCGGCCTCCAAGATCAACCGCTGCTCGATTGATCACGTGATCATCGGCGACGGCTGCCTGGTGACCGATTCGTCGCTCAAGCATTGCGTCATCAGCATCCGCTCGATCCTCGGGGAAAATTCCAACCTCGAGGATGTCGTCATGATGGGGGCTGATTACTATCAGACGGACACGGAAGTGGCGGCGGACAAAGCGCAGAACCGGCCTTCTATCGGCGTCGGCCGCAACTGCCGCATCCGGCACGCGATCATCGACAAGAACGCGCGGATCGGGGACAACGTGGTGCTTTCACCCGAGGGCAAGCCCGACGGTGACTACGCACACGAGGTCGTCATCCGCGACGGCATCCTCTGCGTCTGCAAGGGCGCGATCATTCCCTCAGGCTTTACCCTGTGAACCCCGCCGCGGGGCCAGGGCGATGAGCGCCAGGCCGCCGGCGACGACGAAAAGCGAGTAGAAGGTCCCGCGGCTCAGGCCGAGGATCAGGGCGGCATCCGGTTCCCGGAAGCACTCGCCCACGGCGCGCGCCGCCGCGTAGGCCACGAGAAATTCGCCGGAAAGCCGGCCGGGCTGAACCGTGGCGCGGTCGCTTTTCCAGAAGCGCCACTGCATGAAGGCAAAAAGCAGCAGGCCCTCGAGCGCGGCCTCGTAGAGTTGCGAGGGATGGCGCGGCAGGGGTGGCGCCGGACTGGCCGGGAAAATGACGGCCCAGGGCACCCGGGTCGGCTTGCCCCAGAGCTCGCCGTTGATGAAGTTGGCCACGCGGCCGAAGAAGAGGCCGAGCGGGGCCACCGTCACGATCAGGTCGGAGACCTGCAGCAACCTGACCTCCCGGCGGCGGGTGAACCACCAGAGCGCGACCAGCACGCCGAGGAAGCCGCCATGGCTCGCCATCCCGCCTTCCCAGACGCGGAAAAACACCAGCGGATCGTGCAGGAAAATTTCCGGTTGATAGAGAATGAAGTAACCAAGCCGCCCGCCCACGATGACGCCGGCGATCAACGCGGTCATCAGGTCAAAGATGGCGTTCAGGTCGAGCGGCGAGCGCCCGACCCGGTGGTACCGCTGCAACAGCCAGCCGGCGGCGACGAATCCGGCCAGATAGGCCAGGCCGTAATAACGGATACCAATGTTCTCGTTAAAGCGGATCAGGAACGGGCTGAGATTATGGACCCAGAAGGCGAGCAGCACAGGCGGGAAGAAGGCGGGAGGTTGGACGGCCGGAGTGTGGCGGAGCGGCAGTATACGGTGAAGGCAACGGGCGAACACAATTCCTTTTCGCGCCCGGTTAACGGGGTTATACCCCGCGGTGGCAGCAAAGTTTCCTTGCCGGTTCCGCGGCCGGTGCGCTTAGTCGGGGCATGGGCGCCCTCCAGACCACACCTTTGAACGCGTTTCATCGCTCGCACGGCGGGCGGATGGTGGATTTCGCCGGCTGGGACATGCCGGTTCAGTACAAGAGCATCCTCGAGGAGCACAAGGCCGTCCGCCAGCGCTGCGGTTTGTTCGATGTCAGCCACATGGGCGAGGCGGACGTCAAGGGCCCCGAGGCACTGAAGTTCCTGCAGCACCTCGTTACCAACGATTGTAGCAAACTTTTCCCGGGCCGCATCCTCTACACTGTGATGTGCTACCCGCACGGCGGGGTGGTGGACGACCTGCTGGTCTACATGCGCGGGGCGGACGACTACCTGCTCTGTATCAACGCGGGCAACATCGACAAGGACATCGCGTGGATCCAGGAGCAGGCTAGGGGATTCAACTGCACGGTGGTCAACCGTTCGGCCGACTACGCCCAGCTGGCCATCCAGGGGCCACGGGCCGCCGAACTGGTGCAGACGCTCACAAAAACCAATCTGGGCGAAATCAAATACTACCATTTCACCGACGGGGAGGTGGCGGGCGTGAAGTGCATCATCAGCCGCACCGGCTACACCGGGGAGGACGGCTTCGAGCTTTATTGTGCCGCGGGCGCGGGCGCGGCGCTGGCCGAGGCGATTGTCGCCGCCGGGGCGCCGTTTGGACTGGAACTCACGGCGCTGGGCGCGCGCGACAGCTTGCGCCTGGAAGCGGGGTTTCCGCTGTACGGCCACGAGATCACCGAGCACATCACGCCCATCACCGCCGGACTGGGCTGGGTGGTGAAGTTCGACAAGGGGCCGTTCATCGGCTCCGACGTACTCAAGGCCGAAAAGGAAAACGGTTCGGCCAGGAAGATCGTGTTTTTCAAGACTGGTGACCGTCGCATCGTGCGGGCCGAGACCCCGGTGCTGAATGCCGCCGGCACCGTGGTCGGCCGGGTGGTTTCCGGCACGCTTTCCCCGATCATCAACGAGGCCATCGGCTCGGCGCTGGTCGATTCCGCCGCCCTCAAGGATCAGCTCGCGGTGGACATCCGCGGCACCAAGCTCAATTTGCAACTCGTCAAGCCGCCCTTCGTCCCGCTAAAGAAAAACTAACTTCCCATGAGCAACGTCCCTTCCGAACTCAAATACGCCAAGTCCCACGAGTGGCTGAAGGTGGCCGCCGACGGCACCGCGCTCATCGGCATCACCGACTACGCCCAGAACAGCCTCGGCGACATTACCTTTGTCCAGGTGCCCAAGGTCGGCACGGTGCTCAAGGCCGGCGAGACTTTCGGCGTGGTGGAGTCGGTCAAGGCCGCCTCCGATGTCTATGCGCCCGCCGCCGGCACGGTGGTCGAGGTCAACCCGGCGCTGGATGCGAACCCGGAAAAGGTCAACCAGGCGCCCTACACGGACGGCTGGATGCTCAAGCTCAAGCTGGCCAACCCTGCTGACGCCGGCGCGCTGCTTTCCGCGGACGACTACACCAAGGTGATCGGGTGATGGCCCGGTCCTCGGTTGCGATCGCCGCCTTGCGGCCGGGCCGGCCGGCCGGTCCCGGTTTGAGGTCAGTGGCTTTGGCCATGGCCTTGCTGACGGCGCTCCCGTTGCCGGCCAGCCCGGCGGCTCCCGGCTTGGCGGGCGAGTTGCAGGCCGCCGTGACCAAGCGAACGGTTTTGGCGGGCACTTATCTGGAGGGAAATCCCAAGCTGCAGGAGCAGGATCTCCGGGTGACCGAATTGCGCCGCCTGCTGGCGGCTGGTTCCAGCGAACCATTGCCCTTGCAACTGGCCCGCGTCGAACTCGTCGTGCTCAGCCGGCGTTACCTGGAAAATCACCCGCAGCTGAGGGAGCAGGCCGCGCGGGTGTCGGCCATCGAGCGCGAGTGGCGGCGGGATTCCAAGAGCCCGGCCATCGTGCTGGAGGCAGACGGTGAGCTGGCGGCCTTGGCCGTGCGGTATGGCGAGGCCAATCCCCGCTACCTGGGCACCCGCCGCAAGGTTGAGGCCTTGCAGCATTTCCTGACCGGCAGCTCGGCTGAATCCTCCGAGCTTCGCCTCGCGCGGGCGACCCAGGAGTATTACGCGGACCGCTACGGCCCGAATCATCCCCGCATGCAGGAGCTCGCCCGGCAGATCGCGGCCTTGGAACAGGGCGCACCGGCCGCGCGCTAGAGCGGCCGCAGTATTTGGGTAGCCGCGCTTCAGCTTGGCGAAGGCGTGCTTTCGGCCACGGTGTCGCTCCAACGCGGCTACATGGAATAAAAAGCCCGCAGCGTAAGAAACGCGGCGGGCTGGGGGGAGGGCGGCAGGGCCGCGCTTACTTGCCGGACTTTGCGGCTTTCTGGCGGGCGGCGTTGTTGAGGATGCGCTTGCGGAGACGCAGGCTCTTCGGCGTAACCTCGACGAGTTCGTCGGCGGCGATGTACTCGATCGCGCGCTCGAGCGAGAGCTTCTGCGCCGGGGTCAGGCCGGTGGCGACACCGGAACCCTGCGAACGGAAGTTGGTGAGGGCCTTCTCGCGGACGGCATTGATGGCGATATCCTCGTTGCGGGGATTCTCGCCGACGATCATGCCTTCGTAGACCTGCTCGCCGGGATTGACGAACATCTTGCCGCGCTCCTGGCACATCACGAGGGCGTAGCCGGTGGTTTCACCGGCCTCGGTCGCAATGAGCGTTCCCGTGATGCGGGTCAGCACCTCGCCGGCATACGGGCCGTATTCCTTGAAGAGATGGCTCAGCACGCCGCGGCCGCTGGTGGCGTTGACGACGTCGATTTCCATGCCGATCAGGCCGCGGGTCGTGATGGTGGCCTCAAGCATGGTGCTGTGCGGCAGCTTCTCCATGTTGGTCAGGCGGCCCTTGCGGTTCGCCAGGTTCTGCATGATGGCGCCGACGCACTCGTCGGGCACCTCGATCCAGACAGTCTCGTAGGGTTCCTGGCGCTCGCCATCCGGACCCTTCTTCTCGATGACGGTCGGGCGGGAGACGAGGAGCTCGAAGCCCTCGCGGCGCATCGTCTCGACGAGGACGGCGACCTGCATGGCGCCGCGGGCCTTGACGTTGAAGATACCGGCCTTGTCGGAGTCCTCGATGTAAATGGAAACGTTGGTCTTCAGCTCGCGCATCAGGCGCTCGCGCAGCTGGCGGGAGGTGACGAGCTTGCCTTCCTGGCCGACGAGCGGGCCGTCGTTGACGCAGAACTGCATCTCGAGGGTCGGCGGGTCGATCTGGGTGAAGGGCAGCGCATGGCCGGCCTCGTCGGCGGTCAGCGTGTCGCCGATGTCGACGTCCTCAAAGCCGGAGAGGCCGACGATGTTGCCGGCGACGGCCGTGTCGGTCTCGCGGGTGCCGAGGCCGGTGAACTCAAAAACCTTGGTGATCTTCGAGCGCACGCGCTTGCCGTCGGAGTGGCGGACCACAAAGACGGTTTCGCCGATATTGGCCGTGCCGCCGAGGATCTTGCCGACGGCAATACGGCCGACGTAGTCGCTCCAATCGATGTTCGATACGAGCATGTGGAAGGGCTCGTTCGGCTTGGCGAACGGCGGCGGGACGTGATCCAAGACCGTTTGGAAGAGAGGCGACATGTCCTTCTTTTCCTCGCCCAGGTTGTACATCATGTAGCCGTCGCGGCCGGACCCGTAGACGACCGGGGCATCGAACTGCTCTTCGGTGGCGTTGAGCTCCATCAGGAGCTCGAGCACCTTGTCATACATCTTGGCCGGCTCGGCGTTTTCGCGGTCGATCTTGTTGATGACGATCACGACCTTGAGGCCGTGGGCGAGGGCCTTGCGGAGCACAAAACGTGTCTGGGCCTGGGGACCGTCATAGGCATCCACGACCAGCAGCACGCCGTCGACCATGCGGAGGGCGCGCTCGACCTCGCCGCCGAAGTCGGCGTGTCCGGGGGTGTCGACGATGTTGACGATCTTGTCCTGCCAGTGGACGGAAGTGTTCTTTGCCTTGATGGTAATGCCCTTTTCCTTCTCGAGGTCCATGGAGTCCATGGCGCGCTCCTCAACCTGCTGGTTGGCGCGGTAGACGCCGCCTTCCTTGAGTAATTTGTCGACCAAGGTGGTTTTACCGTGGTCGACGTGGGCAATAATGGCGATATTTCGGATGTTCTGGTTCATGGCGCTCAAGCGGATATTCGTTGGAAAAAGAGGCCCAACGTGCGCGGCCGTTTTGCGCTTGGCAAGAAGGAACCTATCCGCGGTTTTTCCGGCCCCGGGCCGCCGCTGGCGCGCTCCGGGCGGTTTTTCGCTAACTCCCTAACGGTCAGCGCGCCGGGCCGGGGCTAAAGCCGGTTCCGGGCATAAAGCTGACCCGACGCGCTGACAAAGGGTTGTCTACTAAAGATAAAGGCCCGGGAACCGAGGTTCCCGGGCCAAAATCGGGGGTGGGTGCTCGCCACGCACTCTTCCCCATTCGCACAGCATTGGGCGCCTCGCTTTCGCGGGCCGTGTGCTTCCCGACGCCACTCACCGCGGCATGCGATGCTATCGGTCTCATAGCGGGACCGTCCCGGTCTTTTCAGGCCGGAATCTTTCGAGTGAGGCCTCTTCGCCCGGTTCGGTTCCATCTGCCGATGGTGAACTCGCCGGACGGGTGTTGGCACGCCTGCAACGTCTGCATTTCGCACCAGCACCTTGCCACAGGGACGGCCCCGGCTTTTGGCCGGGCGTTGGCCCCGTGGAACGGGTCTGACCTCTTACCTCTCAGGTTGCTTTCGACTTGCAGTTGGGTGACGCGGTTTTACGCGCCGCCCCAAGGAGGAGGTTTTGCGAGCTTTGCCAGACTCGCCCGCTCCCCGCTGCGCCGTGCCCCTTTCGCGCCCCGCCTTGCGAGCCGGGCCTTTTGGTGGGGTGGACCCACCGGAACACTGCGCTGCGTCCTGGTCATACAGTAGCAACCGAAACCCTCTGGGTAACTGCATCAGTGCAAGGCCCGAAACTGACTTTGCACCTGACTCGGCTCGGACGCGGTTTCTAACTTCGCGCCTGGCCGCACAGCTCCTTTGTCGCATAACTGGATCGGCTGCGACGCCGTCCAGAGGAACTGGTGATATTTGCCTGCACGTGGCTCGCGCCACGGAGGGGAGGGCAACACCAATTATTGCCCGCCTTTCCCCGGTTGCCCGGGATTATCCCAGTCGCGCTCTCGGCGGGTTTTTCATGCCGCCGCACTGCGACTGTTCTATCAAGGGACGGGGCAAAGGTGCGGCCCCTCCCCGGGAAAGTGAAGGGTTTCTTCCTCTCAATCTATTCACCGGCCCGGGGTGGTGAATAACTTGTGCCCACCGCCTTGCTCGCCGGTTATTCACAACCGCCCTTGCCAGCCGCCACACCGGACTCTTTAGCTTGAGGCCCATGTTGCCGCGCGAACTGCCGATCTACGAACTTGAGGACCGCCTCAGCGCAGCCGTGCGGACACAGGGCCGCCTCATCGTGCAGGCGCCCACGGGCTCGGGCAAATCCACTCAGGTGCCGCAGATGCTGCTTAATCATGGATTGCTGGGTACAGGCGAGGTTGTCGTCCTCCAGCCACGGCGGCTGGCGGCCCGCATGCTGGCCCGGCGCGTAGCGGAGGAAGTCGGCACCAAGCTCGGGGATGTGGTCGGCTACCAGATCCGCCTCGACTCCCGGGTTTCCAAGGCAACCCGCATCCGGTTCGTGACGGAAGGCATTTTGCTCCGGCAGATGTCGTTTGACCAATCCCTGCGCGGCATCAGCGCGATCGTCTTCGACGAGTTTCACGAGCGCCACCTCTACGGCGACATCTCGCTGGCCCGGGCCCTGCAAATCCAGCAGTCGACGCGGCCCGACCTCAAGATCGTGGTCATGTCGGCCACCCTCGATGCGGCGTTACTCAAAAACTATCTCGCACCCTGCGAGGTGCTGACCTCGCAGGGCCGCACCTTCCCAGTGCAGATCGAATACCTGCCCAAGGCGGTGGACTTCGAGCACGACCCCGTGTGGGTCGTGGCCACCCGCGAGTGCGAACGGATCGCCGCGCAGAGCCCGGGTGACATTCTGGTCTTCATGCCCGGCGCGTTTGAGATCAACCGGACGGTGCAGGATGTGCAGGGCTCCCACGGACTGCGCGGCTTTGTCTGTTATCCACTGCACGGCGAACTCCCGCCCGAGCAGCAGGACCGGGCGGTGGCGCGCTACGAGACGCGCAAGATCATTGTCTCGACCAATGTCGCGGAAACCTCGCTGACCATCGACGGCGTCACGGCGGTGGTCGACTGCGGCCTGGCCCGCGTGGCGCGCTTCGATCCCCACCGGGGCATCAACACGCTCCTCATCGAGAAGATCAGCGTCGCCTCCTCCGACCAGCGCGCCGGCCGCGCCGGCCGGACGGCGCCGGGCGTCTGCGTGCGGCTGTGGACGGAGCGCGAGCATGCCCAGCGGCCGCTGCAGGAACTGCCCGAGGTCAAACGCCTCGATCTCTCCGAGGTGGTCCTGACCCTCAAGGCGGCCGGCATCGATGACATCTATAATTTCCCGTGGCTGGAGAAGCCGGAGCCGAAGGCGCTGGAACGGGCGGAGACGCTGTTGACGGATCTGGGCGCAATTGGCGTAGCCGCGTTGGAGCGGGGCGACAACGTGGTCGGCGGCCACGCTTTCGCCGCAACCGCTCAAGCGCGGCTACAAATCACCGAGACCGGCCGCCGCATGCTGCGTTTTCCGATGCACCCGCGCTATGCCCGGATGTTTCTCGCGGCGCAGGAGTACGGGTGCGTTCGATCCGTGGCCCTGATGGCGGCGCTGACCCAGGGGCGGAACTTCCTGCTGCGCGGGGTGGACAAGCGGACGCAGGAAGCCCGCGACGACTTGTTCGGCGAGGAACATGAGTCTGATTTCTTTTTGCTCATGCGCGCCTGGCGCTACGCCGACAAGGCGAATTACCACATGGACGCCTGCCGCCGGCTGGGCATCCACGTGCAGGGCGTCAAGCAGGTCGGGCCCCTGTTTCAGCAGTTCCTCGAGATCGCGGAAGGCGAGGGGCTCGACATTGCCGAGAAGCGCATCGATGGCGTCGCCGTCCGCAAATGCGTGCTCGTCGGGTTCAGCGACCACCTGGCCAAGCGGCTCGACGCCGGCACGCTCCGCTGCGAGCTCGTGCACCAGCGGCGCGGCGTGCTGGCCCGCGAGAGCTGCATCGACCAGGCCCCGCTGCTGGTGGCCGCGGAGATCACCGAGATCGAGAGCCGGGGCGAGGTGAATGTCCTGCTCAACCTGTGCACGGCCATCGAGGAGGCCTGGCTCAGGGAATTGTTTCCCGCCGATTTCCAGGATGCCGGCGGCGTGATTTACGACGAGACCGCCCGGCGCGTGCTGGCCCGGAAGGAGCGGCGCTTCCGCGACCTCGTGCTGGAATCCAAGCAAACGGCCGAAGAGCCGCCCGAGGGTGAGGCGGCGAACCTGCTCGCGCGCGAAGTCGTGGCCGGCCGCATCGTGCTGACCGAGTGGAACGAGGCGGTGGAACAGTGGATCATTCGCGTTAACTGTCTCGCCAAGTGGTGGCCGGAGCTGGAGGTGAACCCGATCACCGACGCGGACCGCCTGACCTTGATTGAACAGATATGCTACGGCAGCTACGGCGCCCGCGAGCTCAAGGACAAGCCGGTGATGCCCGTCCTGCGCGACTGGCTGCTGGCGGAGCAACTGGCGGTGCTCGATGACTATCTGCCTGAACGCCTCATCATGGCCAACGGCCGGAAGGCGCGGCTGACCTACACCAAGGATGGCCCGCCGGTCTTGAGCGCCCGCATCCAGGAGCTTTATGGCGTCACGTCCAGGTTCACGCTCGGCCACGGCCGGGTGGCGGTGAAGATCGAGGTGCTCGCCCCGAACCAGCGCCCGATCCAGGTAACCGACGACCTGAGCGCCTTCTGGCGCGACATGTATCCCAAAGTGAAGGCGGAATTGTCGCGGCGGTATCCGCGGCACGAATGGCGGTGAGGCGAGTGGTGGAGCTCGGCCTCCGGACGAGCTGCGGGAGCGGGCGAGCAGAAACCCAACGATCCCCGGTAGTAATTCACCCACCGCGCATTTCCTTGTTCGGTCCAATTCAGGCCGCTACAAGGGGCCATCGCTCTCCTTCCGGCCAAAGTACCGCCAGACGACATCACTGCGAAAAACAGCGAATTCTACGACGCGCTCTGGTCGAAAACCTACCTGACCAAACCCCAGCGTTTCAACACGTGGCCGATGGTGGCCGCGCTGGTCCCCGCGGCGCCGCAGCGGCTGGAGGTTGGCGCGGGCCTGCGGCCGCGGCTGCCGGTGGCGGGGACTCATTTTGTGGACATCAGTCCGCCCGCCATTGCGCGGCTCAGGGCAGGCGGCGGGTTGGCGCAGCTCGGCCGGATAACCGAGCTGCCGTATGCCGATGCCACCTTCGACCTCGTGGCGGCGTTCGATGTGATCGAGCATGTCGCGGACGAACGGCAGGTCTTTGCGGAATTGGGCCGCGTCCTGAAGCCGGACGGGGTGCTGGTGTTTTCCGTGCCCCTGCATCCCGCCCACTGGAACGAATTTGACAGCGTGGTCGGGCACGCCCGGCGCTACCGGCCCGCGGACCTGCAGGCCCTGATCGCCGGCCAGGGCTTGGTCGTGGAGAAAAGCGCCGTTTTCGGGATGCAGGCGAACAAACCGTTTCTCTTGCGGCATACCGTCCGGGCGCTCACCGAGCACCGGTCCGCGGCCTTCCGCTGCTACAACTGGCTGTTTTTTCCGCTGGGCCTGTTGCTCCAGAAACGGCTGCAGTGGACGGAGGGTCTCGGCGAGCTGGCCGGCGTCCATGAAATCCTGCTGGTGTGTCGGCGGGAGAAGCAGGTTGGCTGAGTGTGGTTGGCGCACGGCGACGGGTGTGTATGAGAGCGCCCGCCAGCAAACGTGACCTGGGCAACCCCGATCACGTAACGTAAAATAAGACACTTTCCGCCGATAATTTCGCTTTCGCGCGGGCATAATACCTGCGTATTTCTCCGCCAATGGCGTCACCCAGCAAGGCAGTGGATCAACTCAAAGATTTGCGCGCGGAAGTCCGGAGCCTCGGCGCCACCCTCGGCCGGACCATTGCGGCGCTTGAGGGCGAGAAGACGCTCGCGACCGTCGAGACCCTCCGGACCCTCGCGAAAGGCAGCCGGGGCGGGGACGCCGCGGCGGCACGCAGCCTGGCCGAGATCGTCGGCGGCCTGACGCCGGCCGAGGCCGTCAACCAGGCGATGGCCTTCACGTTGTATTTCGAGCTCGTCAACCTGGCGGAGGAGAATTTCCGCATCCAGCTCCTGCGCCAGCGCAACCAGCGCCACCGGGTGGCCCTGGCCGCGGGCGAGGCGACCGAGCCGATGCGCGAGTCCATCGAGGCGGCCGTGCGGGAGCTGAAGGAGGCCGGCGTGCCACGCGCCCGGGTGCGGAAGCTCGTCAGGCAGCTCGCCATCGAGCTCGTCTTCACCGCCCACCCGACCGAATCCAAACGCCGCACCATGCTGGAGAAGCTGGCCACGCTCGGGGACATCCTGCGCCAGCATTCCCTGGCCGAGATCCGGCATACGCCGGAGGACATCCGGCGCGAGATCGTGTCGCTGTGGCTGACCGACCGCAGCCGGACGGAGCGGCCGGAGGTGACGGACGAGGCGCGGACTGGGCTCTGGTATTTTGACCGCACGCTTTACCGGCTGCTCCCGCGCCTGCATGCCGACCTGCAGGGCGCCCTGGATATTTATTACCCCGGGGTCCGGGCGCCGCGGCGCTGGCTCTCCTTTGGCTCCTGGATCGGCGGGGATCGGGATGGCAATCCGGGTGTGACCGCCGAGGTCACCGCCCAGGTCCTCCAGATGAACCGCCGCATGGCGATCCGGAAGCTGGCGGACCAGCTCTCGGAACTGGCGGGCTCGCTGACGATTTCGGACCGGCGGGCGACGTTTTCCCCGGCCATTCGCCGTCTCGCCAAGCAATGCCGCGAGTCATCGGCGCTGATCGCACGGGTGGGGCAGCGCTACCCACGGGAGCCATACCGCATCATCCTGAGCAGCCTGCGCGAGCAATTGATGGCGCAAGTCGACGCCAGCCTGCTCGGGGCCCCCGAGTCCGGGGTCGGTCAGGTCACCCTGGCGCAGGTGCGTGATACCCTCGCGACCATTGAGGCCGATCTCCGGCGCGGGCGCGCGGCTCCCCTGGCCGACGGCGAGTTGAAGGATGCGCTGACCGACGTCGATGTCTTCGGGCTCAACATGGCGCGCTTGGATTTGCGGCAACATTCCGCCTGGCACGCCAAGGCTGTGGCGGCGCTGCTGGGGCAGCCCGGATATGAGGAGCTCGCCGAGGAGCAGAAACTCTCCCTGCTGGCCGCGGCCTTGCGGGACGCGACGCCACTCGACACCGCACAAGTGGCCGGCTTGTCGGCCGACGCCCGGCTGGTGCTCGATCCGCTGCGGCTGGCGGTCCGCGCCCAGGCGGACTTCGGGGCGGACGCCCTTGGGATTTATATCATCAGCATGACCAACGAGGTTTCTGATGTCCTGGAAGTGAGGCTGCTGCAGGCGCTGGCCGGGGTGCACCTGCCGATCGCCCCGCTTTTTGAAACGCTGGATGACCTCAACCGGGCGCCCGCCATCTTGGCCGCCCTCTATGCGCACCCGGCCTACGCGTCCGAGCTCACCCGCAACGGCCGGCACCAGCACGTGATGCTCGGTTACTCCGACAGCAACAAGGACTGCGGCTATCTCACCGCCAACTGGGCGCTCTACCAGGCGCAGGACGCCATCATGCGCGTCTGCCGGAAGCACCGGGTGAAGGTCACGCTCTTTCACGGCCGGGGCGGCAGCATCGCGCGCGGCGGCGGCCCGGCGGCCAAGGCCATTCTGGCCCAGCCGGTCGGGTTGCGGGACGGCGGCATCCGCGTCACCGAGCAGGG
The DNA here is from genome assembly GCA_903898675.1 of uncultured Verrucomicrobiota bacterium. Classification (GTDB taxonomy): domain Bacteria; phylum Verrucomicrobiota; class Verrucomicrobiia; order Opitutales; family Opitutaceae; genus Lacunisphaera. Next base: position 401,597 of record CAIUGM010000014.1, on the reverse strand, counting down.
CGAGGTGCTCTCGACGCGCTACCATGACGTGGACCTCGCGCACCGGGTGCTGGAGCAGATGGCCTACGGCGTGTTGCTCGGCTCGAATGAGGCCCAGCGCGGCGCGCGCCAGCTGCCCAAGCATTGGGTCAAGGCGATGGAGGAAATGAGCGCGGCGGCGCTGGCGGCCTACCAGGCCTGCGTGCACGACGATCCCGAGTTTCTCACGTTCTGGAAACAGGCGACGCCGATCGACGAGATCGGCGAGCTCAATTTCGGTTCGCGACCCACCTACCGCCGCAAGGGCAGCTTCAGTGTCGCCGACCTGCGCGCCATTCCCTGGGTTTTCTCGTGGATGCAGAGCCGCTTCAATTTTCCCGGCTGGTACGGACTCGGCAGCGGGCTCGGCGCCATTCTCCGGCGCGGACCCGAGGGCGAAAAGCTGCTCCGCGAGATGTATCAGAAATGGCCGTTTTTCCAGACGGCGATCGCCAATGCGCAGCTCACGATGTGCAAGGCCGACATGGCCATCGCGGGCCTCTACGCCTCGCTGGTCGAGGACGAGGGCATCCGCGAGCGGGTGCTCGCCCGCATTCTCCAGGAGTTCAAGCTGGCCGAGAAGGCCGTGCTGATCGCCACCGGGCAGGGCGAGCTGCTGGAGAACGAGCCGGTGCTGGCCCGCTCCATCAAGCTGCGCAACCCTTACGTCGACCCGCTCAACTACCTGCAGGTTGAGATGCTCCGGCGCCGCCGGGCCGGCAAGCTAAGCAAGCGCGATCAGGAAGGTACGCGCGCAGTGATGGAGCTGACGGTCAACGGCATCGCCGGCGGGTTGAAGAACACGGGGTGACGCCCCTTTTTGGGACTGCCAAAAACAGAAACACCCCCCGTTGCTTCGCGCCACCCAACTCTAGAGGGGATTTAGACCAACGCCCCGGGAAATTTCCTTTGGTAGCCGCGCTTGAGTCTGCGAAAGCGTGGTTCCGGCCGCGCGGCCGGCCACGTTGTCGCTACGCTCCAACGCGGCTACGCTTTGTTGAAAGCCACCTTACTTGAAGAAATTCTTCGTGTCGGGCCGGGTGTAGGCTTTGCTGAAGAACGTCTCGATCGTCTGATTGAACAGGTCGGGATTTTCCCACGCGATCAGGTGCGTGGCGCCCGGAAAGATCGCGAGGTGGGCCTGCGGGATGTTATGAAAGATGAGCAGGGTGTGGTCGTCGCGGATGACATCCTTGTCGCCGGCCATGACGAGCACGGGTGCGGTGATCTTGGCTAGGTCGCCGACCGGGATTTGGGGCTGCTCGCCCAGCAGGGCGAGATGCTGTTTGAGAATCGTCCAAGGGCGGGATTTGTCGCCGGCGGCGATCTTTTCGTCGACGAACTTGTTCCGCTGCTTCACCCAGTCGAGCGCCCACGGGTAGGCGCCTTCGGGATTCAGGTTGGCGCCCATGATCGCGAGTTTACCGACCTTTTCGGGATGATGGATCGCAAGGAGCAGGCCGATGATGCCGCCGTCGCTCCAGCCGAGGACATACGCTGACTTGACCTGCAGCTGGTCGAGCAGCGCATTCAAGTCCTCGGCCTGCTGCTCGTAGGTGAGGGGGCCGGCGCCGATTTCGCTTTTCCCGTGGCCCCGGCTGTCGGCGGCGATCACCCGGTAGTGCGGGGTGAAAAACTGAATCTGGTTGCCCATGTCCCGGATGCTGCCGCCGTTGCCGTGGATTTGCAGCATCACGGGGCCGTCGCCGTAGGTTTCGTAGTAGAGCCTGATGCTGTTCAGCTCGGTATAGTTGCCCGCGCTGGAATTAGAGCCGTATGGTATGGCCAGCCGGGGCGGGGCGAGTTGGGCCGGGGCGCGGGCAGCCAAACCCAGCAGGAGGAGGGAAAAAAGCAGGTGGCGGGCCGGAGATTTCATGGCGGCGGGTTGAATCCTCCGGAGTGAGTCCCGGGGCTTAACGTTTCTTCTTTTTCTTCCCGGAGTGCTGCTCGATGTTCAGGTAGGTCTTGGCGAGCATCTGCGATTCGTAGAACTCCACCAGGCGCACGCCTTCGCGAGGCTTGATGAGATCCTTCTTGGTCGCGAGATCGATCTGCTGCTTGATGCGGCGGCAGAGTTCCTCCCACTGGTATTGCACGCCCTCGATGACGTCCGCGATGCGGGAGCCGGCGAGCGCTTCTTCAATGTAGTAGCCGTTGGGCTCGTCGTCCTCAAGGAAGACGTGCACCTCGTTCACGCGGCCGAAAAGGTTGTGCAGGTCGCCCATGATGTCCTGGTAGGCGCCGGTCAGGTAGATGCCGAGATAGTATGGCTCGTTGTGGCGCAGCGGGTGGAGCGTGATGTAGTCCTTCACGTCCTGCAGGTCGATGAAGTTGGCGATCTTGCCGTCGGAGTCGCAGGTGATGTCGACGAGCGTCGCGTTGACCGTGGGCTTTTCCTTTAGCCGGTGCAGCGGCGTGATCGGGAAGAGCTGCTTGAGCGCCCAGCTGTCGAGGAGCGACTGGAAGACGGAAAAATTGCAGACGTACTGGTCGGCGAGGAGTTTCTTGAGGTCGTGGAGTTCCTCGGGCTGGTAGCCCGACTTGGTCCCTTCCCGGTCGATCTGTTCGCAGATTTGCCAGAAAATCTGCTCGGCGGCGGCGCGGTTTTCCAGATCGAGGTAGCCGAGGTTGAAGAGGGAGAAGGCCTCTTCCTTTTTCTGCAGGGCATCGTGAAAGCGCTCGAGGCGGCCGAGCTTGGGCTTGTTCTTCAGCAGGACCTCCATGTCGCCGACAATCTTGTGCCGGGTCTTGGGCTCATGCTGCTTGCCCAGCGACTCGTGTTTGTTGATGCGCTCGAAGACCTCGACCACGAGCATGGAGTGGGGGGCGGCGACGGCGCGGCCGGACTCGGTGACGATGTCGGGGACCTTGACGCCGGAGGCGGTGCAGATCTCGCGGATGTTGAACACCACGTCGCGGGCATATTCCCCGAGCGTGTAGTTCATCGACGACTCGAAGTTCGTGCGGGAGCCGTCGTAATCGACGCCCAGGCCGCCGCCGACATCGAGGTAGCCCATCGGGAAACCCATCTTGGCCAGCTGGCAGTAGAAGCGTGCCGCCTCGGTGACGGCGGCCTTGACCGTGATGATGTTGGGCACCTGCGAGCCGATGTGGAAATGGACGAGCTTGAGGCAGGCCTGCATCTTGGCGGCGCGGAGCTTCTCGACGGCGAACAGGATCTCGGCGGTGTTGAGGCCGAACTTGGCGTTGTCGCCGGAGGACAGCGCCCACTTGCCCTCGCCGCGGGTCTGGAGCTTCACCCGGAAGCCGATCATCGGCTTGACGCCCGTCTCCTTGGACATGGCGATGATACTGTCGACCTCGGACAGCTGCTCGATGACGATGATGATCTTCTTGCCCAGCTTGCGGCCGAGCAGGGCCAGCCGCATGTAGTCGTTGTCCTTGTAGCCGTTGCAGATGATCAGCCGCTGCGCGCCCTCGTGCATGGCGAGCGCGATCATGAGCTCGGGCTTGGAGCCGGCCTCGAGGCCGTAGTTGAAATCCTTGCCGGCGGACACGATCTCGTCGACCACCTCGCGCAGCTGGTTGACCTTGATGGGGAAGACGCCGCGGTACTCGCCCTTGTAACCCTCGTCCTTGATCGCCCGGTGGAAAGCCTCGTTCAGGAGGGTCACGCGGTGCCGCAGGGTATCCTGCATGCGGATGACCATGGGCGCCTTGAGCCCCATGCTGGTCGCTTCATCGATGACGTCCATCAGCCGGATGGCGCGGCCATCGGAGAGGGGTTCCACCTGGACAAATCCCTCGGAGTCCACGGAGAAGTGATTGGCACCCCAGCGCTTAAAACCATAATGTTCTTCGGACTGTGCGGCCGACCAGTTGGATGCGGATTTGGTCTTCAATTTGCGATAATGGAACGGGCAGGGGTTAGGCTTGCTTTTTGGAATTCGGCGGGGCTTATTCGCCCTTTTCAAATTTTTCAAAACACCCGAAGACGCAATGACTAAGTTACATATTCTCCTCGCCCAAGTCCAACCCGCCGGCTCCGGCGCCTCCACCCTGATGTCGATGGCCCCGCTGGTCCTGATGTTTGGCGCCATGTATTTCCTGTTGATCGCGCCGCAGCGCAAGAAACAGAAGGCCCACGAGAAGATGCTGACCGAGCTGAAGGCCGGTGACGAGGTCGTGACCGCCGGTGGCGTCTACGGCACCATCACCAGCGTGCGCGACGACCGGTTCGTCGTCCGGGTCGGCGAGAACAACAAGATCGAGGTCGGCAAGGGCTTCATCAGCACCGTCGTCAAGAAAGCCGACGCGGCCTGAACGTCCGTTTACCCCCGACCGGCGCCGCCCCGCGCCGTCACCTGAATTTAACAACCAATACCCATGCTCCGTCGCAACCTCTGGAAACTGACCCTGACCCTGGCCATCGTGCTCTGGGCCGTATTCACCCTCCTGCCGCTCCAAGATCAGGACTTCGGTCCCTACATCAAGAAGGAAGCCTCGGCCCAGCCCGCGGACTTCGCGAAATTGATGACCAAGGTCGATACCCGGATCAAGTCCGGCCAGGCTCAGGGCGTCTACGTCGCGCTCAAGCAGATCGGCCGCGAGGAGAAACTGGACCTGTCAGTGTTCTTCCCCCAGATCCGGCTCGAATCCACCCTCAAGAATGTGGAGAAGCGCAACAACATCCTCCTCGATGAGCTGCAGCGCCGCTCCAAGGGTCACCTCCAGCTCGGCCTCGATTTGAAGGGCGGCGTCGCCTTCACCCTGGAAGTCGACGAGGCCGCGGTCGCCAAGTCCAGCAAGGAGGCCCGCAGCGAGAAACTGACCAAGGCCATCGAGATCATCGGCAACCGGATCAACGGCCTCGGCGTCACCGAGCCCCTCATCCGCCCGATCGGGGACAACCGCATCGAGGTCCAGCTGCCCGGCGTGACGACCCGCGAAAACCCCGAGGTGGTGAATAGCCTTAAGAAGCCCGCCCGGCTTGATTTCAAGATGGTCAGCACGACCGCAATGCCTCCGATGGAGGCCCCGCCCGGCTACGAGGCCATGGCCCTCGACATCGAGTCGCGCAACGGCGAGAGCGCCAGCGAGGAGCTCTACATCAAGCAGATCCCGGAAATGACCGGCGAAGGCGTTTCCGACGCCTATCCGGCCATGGATGAATTCGGCCGCTTCCGCATCATTCTCAAGTTCACCAAGGACGGCAGCAAGCAGTTCGCCCAGGTCACCAAGGCCATCGCGGACGAGGGTCAGCGCGCCGGCCGGCTGGGCCGCCTCGCCATCGTGCTCGACGGCAAGCTCTACTCGGCCCCCACCGTGCGCGAGCAGATCAACAGCGATTCCGCCGAGATCTCCGGTTCCTTCTCCCAGCGCGAGGCCATTGACCTCGCCAACGTGCTGAACAACCCGCTCGACCTGCCGCTCCAGATCAAGGAAAAGCACGAGGTTGAACCGTCGCTCGGCAAGGACGCGATCGCCAGCGGTGTAAAGGCCACGATCATCGGCACGGTCGCCGTCGCCGCGTTCATGATCACTTTCTACACGACGGGCGGCATCGTGGCGGTGCTCTCCCTCGCAGTGAACATCGTCATCATCCTTGGCGTGATGGCCAGCATCGGCGCCACCATGACGCTGCCCGGCCTCGCCGGTATCGTGCTGACCATCGGCATGGCGGTCGACGCGAACATCCTGATCTTCGAGCGCATGCGCGAGGAACTGGCCCTCGGCAAGTCCCTCTCGAGCGCCAACCAGGGCGGCTACGACAAGGCGCTCACGACCATCCTCGATGCGCACTTGGTCCAGCTGATCATCTGCGGCGTCATGATCTGGCTCGGCAGCGGCCCCATCAAGGGCTTCGGCTTCACGCTGCTGATCGGCGTGCTCTCCACCCTGTTCTCCGTGCTCATCACGGCCCACTTTGTCATGGAAGTGCTGATCGATTCACAGGTCATCAAGAAGCTGACGATGTTTCGCATGCTGAAGGACCTGAACGTCGACTTCGTCAAGTACGGCAAGCCCGCCGCCATCGGCTCGGTGCTCCTCGTGGTGGTCAGCATCGGCTATGTGGTCTTCCAGGGCGACCGCATCTACGGCATCGACTTTGCCGGCGGCGACCAGATCACGGCCCAGTTCTCCCAGAGGATCGAGAGCGGCAAGATCATCGAGCTCGCCAAGGCCAACGGGATCAATGAGGTGAGCGCCACCTACGCCAGCGACCTCGGCAGCGGCAAGGAGCAGCTCGTGCTCGAGACCGCCTACGGCAAGTCCGGCCCGCTCTTCGACGCCCTGCAGAAGGCCTACCCGTCCAGCGGGCTGGTCAAGATCGGGGAGAGCCAGATCGGCGCCACGATCGGCAAGGAGATCAAGTGGAACGCCGTCCTCGCGATCGGCGTCTCGATGATCGTCATCCTCGTCTATATCGCCTTCCGTTTTGAATTCGGCTTCGGCATCGGCGCCATGGCGTCGACGCTCCACGACATCTTGATGAACATCGGCATCTTCGTGCTCTTCGGCCACCAGTTCTCCGCGCCGATGGTCGCGGCCATCCTCTGCGTCGCCGGCTACTCGATCAACGAGACGGTCGTCGTGTTCGACCGCATTCGCGAGGAGCTTAAGCTCAACCCGAGCGGCGCCCTGAAGGACGTGATCAACAACGCCATTCGCAAGGTTTTCGCCCGCACGATCATGACGGCGACGACGACCTTCCTGGCGGCGCTGGCGCTCTTCCTCTTCGGCGGCGGCCAGCTGCACGACATCGCCTTCACCTTCCTCGTGGGTATCGTCACCTCGACCTTCTCCGCCATCTTCATCGCCGCCCAAGTGTTCTACTGGTGGCACAAGGGTGACCGGAAGCACGTCGAGGCCCACCAGGACATCGCGCCCAAGTACGAGTGGGCCGGCTCTTCCCGCGCCTCAGAATAATCCGCGGAGCCAACCCTCCGATGCGCTGGAATTACACGCCGGTCCACGCCGACAGCGTGGCCGACCTCGCGCGGAACCTCGGCACCACGCCCGTGGTGGCCGAGCTGCTGCTGCGCAACAATCACGGCGAGGCCGGGCTGGCCGCGCGTTTTCTCCAGCCGGCGCTCGCCACCCTCGGTGACCCCTTTCTGCTGACCAACCTGTCCGCGGCCGTGGACCGCCTGCTGCGGGCCCTGCGCCAGGGCGAGCGGGTCGTGGTGCTCGGCGACTACGACGTCGACGGCGTTTGCAGCACCGCGATTCTGGTCAGTCTCCTGCGCCGGCTGGGCCTGAATCCCCGCTACGTGGTGCCGCGTCGCGCCGAGGAGGGCTACGGGCTCACCCGGCCGTCCATCGACCGGGCGCTGGAGGGCGGCCGGCCGGATTTGTTCATCGCCCTCGACTGCGGCACCAATTCCAACGACGAGGTCGCGTACCTCCGGCAGCTGGGGGTGGACGTCATCATCGTCGACCACCATCGCTCCAAGGAGCCGCCGGTGTTCGACGCGCTGCTGATCAATCCGCATGTGCATCCGGTCGAGAACGACGATGCCTGGCGGTATCTCTGCACGGTCGGCCTGGTCTTCAAGCTCGCCCACGGCCTGCTCAAGCGCCTGCGCGCGGAAAACAATCCGGCGGCTCTCGCCGTGGTGCTGAAGGACTACCTCGACCTGGTCGCCATGGGCACGATCGCCGACCTGGTGCCGCTGACCGGGGAGAACCGCGTCTTTGCCCGGCACGGCCTCCGCGTGATGTCCGAGACCCAGCGACCCGGCCTGCAGGCCCTGATGGGCGTGTCGGGCCTGAAGCGCGAGCAGGGGCTCGTGCCGAGCGACATCTCGTTTCGCATCGGGCCGCGGATCAACGCGAGCGGCCGGCTGGCCGACGCGGCGCTGTCGGTCGACCTTTTGCTCAGCGAGGACTGGCAGTTCTGTGACAAGGCCGCGCGCCAGCTCGACGACCTGAACCGCGAGCGGCAGGACATCGAGCGCCTCATCACCGAGCGCGCGGAGCGTTACGTGGAGGAGAATTTCCGCGACGCCAGCGGCCTCGTGCTCTTTGACGAGGACTGGCACCCCGGCGTGGTCGGGATCGTGGCCGGCCGGGTTTCGCGCAAGTACAACCGCCCGACGATCGTCCTGGGCAACGAGGGCGAACTCGCCAAGGGCTCGGGGCGGGGGATCACCGGTTTCAATCTGGTGGATATCCTCGCGGCCTGCGCGGGTTGCCTGGAAAGCTGGGGCGGCCATCCCATGGCGGTGGGCGTGTCGTTGAAGAAAACCCGACTCGACGAATTCCGGCTGCAATTTGACGGCGTGATCCAGCGCAGCCGCGACCAGCATGCGGCCGAGCCCGGCGTGGAGCTGTCCGGCTGGCTCGACGCCACCCAGCTGACCGAGCAGTTGATGGCCGAGTTGGAGCTGCTGCATCCCTTCGGCATGGGCAACCCCGAGCCGATATTCGGCGTGCGTGGGGTCCGGCTGAAGAACCGGCCCGATGTGTTCAAGGAAGTGCATTTCCGCTTTGCGGCCGAGGACGACAAAGGCCGCCGGATCAGCGGCGTGGCCTGGAAAATGGCCGACCGCCTGCCGCCGGTGGGGCAGCCGCTGGAGCTGGCGATCCAGCTCAACTGGAACCACTACAACGGCCGGAAGATCCTGCAGATCGAGCTTCTGGACTGGCGGTTGGCGGGCGGACAAAATTCTGCTTGAAGTCGTTCGGGTAACTCAGCTTATTCGCCCTTCCTTCGTGCGGGCATAGCTCAACTGGATAGAGCGCCAGACTACGAATCTGGAGGTTTGGGGTTCGACTCCCTATGCCCGCACCATTTTAGCCGCCGTTTCCTACAGGGACGGCGGTTTTTTGTTTACCCTATGGCCGCGAGAGGATTCCTCTTGGAAATTACTCGCACAGCTCACGCACGGCTACGCGGAGCAGGCCGGTGGTTCGGACTAGCTCGGTCAAAGCGACATGTTCCCCCGTCCGATGCGCGACGCGCATGTTGCCGGGGCCACAGACTACGGTTTCGGCGCCGAGGGCAGTAAACTGGGGTGCTTCCGTGCCGTACGCGACGGAGGTTGCGGGGCTGGCCGTCAGTTTCTCGAAGAGCTTCACGATGCGGCTGTCGGCGGCGGTTTCGAAGCCGGACTCCAGGCGCTGTACGTTGACGGTGGCTTCAAAGCTGGAGTCGGCGGAGTGCATTGCCTGCACGAGGGTCGTCAGGCGGTCGCCAAAAGCCCGGGGCTCCTCACCGGCGATCGGGCGCCACTCGACGGTCAGGCGGCAGTGCCCGGCGATGATGTTCTTGGCGGTGCCGCCGGCGATCTGGCCGAGGTTCACGGTGGTGTAGGGCGGATCGAAGAAGGCGTGGCTTTGGGCTTCGTTCGCGCCGGCGAGCTTTTCGATTTCGGTGATGAGCCTCGCGGCCTGGGTGATGGCGGAGACTCCGTTGCGCGGAAAGGCGCTGTGGGCTTCGCGGCCGTGGACGGTGATTTCGGCGAGACAGTAGCCCTTGCCGGCGCGCACGGGTTGGAGGGAGGTCGGCTCGCCGACGATGGCGTAGCGCGGATGAATGGCGCCGTCGGCCAGAAGTTGTTTGGCGCCGATGCAGCCGATTTCCTCGTCCGCGGTGAAGATGAATGCCAGTGGCTTGGCCAGCTTGGTCGGATCGATGCTCCGCGCCAAGGCGAGCATGCACGCGAGGAATCCCTTCATGTCGCAGGTGCCGCGGCCATAGAGCAGGCCGTCTTTTTCCACGAGCGTCGCAGCCTCGGTCCATTCCGGATCCCACGGCACGGTGTCGGTGTGGCCAACCAGCGCCAGTTCCGGCCGGTCCGTGTCGGATGAGGTCACGAGCAGATTGATCCGCTCCTGTCGGTCGCGTCGGTACGGCAGCCGCTTGAGGTGCCAGCCGCGTCCGGCCAGTTCGCGCTCGATCAAGGCGATCGCCGGTTCGTTCGGCCGCGCCGAAACGGTGTTGAGGGCGACCAGCCCGCCGAGGATTCGCTTCAGCTCCGGTTCCATAAGCGGCGCTGAACGGCGGTGAACTGGGCCACGACCGCCGGCGCCAAGGCATGGGCGCCGTCGTGCACGATTTGCTTCCCGCCGACAAAGACCTGCCGGATGGCCGTGCGCTCAAGGGAGAAGACAATTCCAGCCAGCAGCGACTGCTCATCGGCGCCGGCGAGCGAGGGATCGTTGAGCTCGACCGTAAAGAAATCAGCGGCCGAGCCGGGCGCGAGTTTGCCGGTGTTCAACCGCAGGCAGCGCGCGCCGTGTTCGGTGGCGCAGGCGAACAATTTGCCAGCCAGACCCGAGACCCGGTCGTCGGGCAAGCCGGCGTTGAGGGCAAGGACGGCCCGCTCGTGGTGAGAGAGACGCAGGTGATACTCGAGTTGGCGGGCGTCCTCCAGCGGTGCGATCTGGACCTGGCTGTCGGTTCCCAGGGCCATCTGACCGCCGTCGAGCAGCCAGTCCGCCCGCACGATGCCGTCGCCGAGGTTGCGCTCCGTGGTCGGGCAGGCGCAGACGGTGGCACCGGCCGCGCGCAGGGCGGCGGATTCCGCCCCGGTGATGTGGACGGCGTGGATGGCCGTGAAGGCGTCGTGCAGCCCGCCTTCGCGGGCCAGCAGGGTCACGGGGGTGGCGCCGTATTCGCCGACGCAATCGTCGTTCTCGCCGGTCTGTTCCGACACATGCATGTGGACGGGCAAGCCCTGCTGCCGGGCGTAAGAACTAACCTGCTTGAAATAATCCAGCGTCACCGCGCGCAGGCTGTGCGGGGCGACGGCGACCGTGACGGCACCGTCGGAGAATGAATGGGCGGCGAAAGCCTGGCTGGCTTCGACGTCGGCGATAAATTGCGCCGGGTCGGCCGTGATAAAACGACGCTGCCCCGGATTGGCCGGCCGGTTCCAGCCGGCGCGGGCATAGGCGGTTTCGATCAGCACCAACCGGAGGCCGACTTCCCGCGCGGCGGTCGCAATCAGTTTGGAAAGCAAGCTCCGGTCGGCGTAAGGCGTGCCGTCCGCGGCGTGGTGCAGGTAATGGAATTCGCCGACCGTCGTGATGCCCGCGAGCGCCATCTCGAGGAAGCACATCCGGGCGGTGGCGTGGATCTCCTCGGGCGTCAGGGCCGTGGCGGCGTGATACATTTTCTCGCGCCACGTCCAGAACGTGTCGCGGGTGGCGCTGGTGCGATGCTCGGTGCGGCCGCGGATGACCCGCTGGAAACTGTGCGAGTGGGCGTTGACGCAGCCGGGCAGCAGGGCTTGGCCGGGGAGCCGGATCGCGCGGGCCAGGTCGGCCGGCTCGCGTGACAGCCGCGTGATCCGGCCGGTGGCGTCGGCGAAGAGCGCCACGCCGCTGGCGAAGGAGTCGCCGATCAGCAAGTAGTCGGGCAGCCAGCCGGTCTCGGGGTTCATGTGTGAGTAACGAGCTGGCCGTTGCAGATCACGGCGTCGACGGGGTTGCCACCCAACTCGTAGGCGAGGGCGCGCTCGTCCTTGTGGTGCAGAATGATCAGGTCGGCGCGCTTGCCGGGTTCGAGCGTGCCACGGTCGGTGAGGCCGAGGACGGCGGCGGCATTGACCGTCGTGGCGACAATGGCCTCGGCGGGGGACAGGCCGCAGAAGCGCACGGCAAGCGCGATGGCGAACGGCACGGAATGCGTCGGCGACGAACCCGGGTTGCAGTTGGTCGCGAGGGCGAGGGCGCCGCCCTGGTCGACGAAGTAGCCGCCGCGGGCATAGCGCTGGTCGGTGTGAAAGCCGGTGCAGGGCAAAATCACCCCCATGGTCGGCGAGGCGGCGAGGGCGAGCAGATCCGGCTTGGTCGTGGCTTCCAGGTGGTCGACGCTGCGCGCGAAGAGCCGGATGGCCTCGGGAATCATGCCGAGTGAGTTGAACTGGTCGGCGTGCACCCGGATCGGGTGGTGCTTGCCGGCCTTCTCAAACAGCTTCACGCAGGCGTCGACGCTCCACGCGCCGGTCTCGCAGAAGGCGTCCACCGCGATGTCGGGAAACTCGCGGGAAATCTCGGCCAGCATTTCCTTTACGACCATGCGGGTGTAGGTGTCGTGGTCACCCTCGACGGCGTGGCCGAGGAGGGCGGTCGGCACGACGGTTCCGGACCAGTCGCTGGCGGCGCGGCGGATGGCCCGAAGCATTTTCAACTCCGCCTCGGTCGTGAGGCCGTAGCCGCTCTTCACCTCGACGGTGGTCGTGCCCTCGCGGAGCATGAGGGTCAGCCGGTCGCGCAGGCTGGCGGCGAGCTGCTTCTGCGTGGCCTCGCGCACGGCGTTGACCGTGGCGTGGATGCCGCCGCCCTTCTTCATGATCTCCAGGTAGGGCACACCGTTGAGCTTCATCGTCCACTCCTCGAGCCGGTCGCCGGCCCAGCAGGCGTGGGTGTGGCAATCCACGAAGCCGGGCATCACGATCCGGCCGCCCGCATCGATGGCCTCGGCGCCGGCCGGGGCTTCGACCTTTGGGCCGACGGCGGAGATTTTGCCGTCGGTGACGAGGACTTCACCAGTGGGAATGATGCCGAGGTCACCGAGGGCCTTGCCGCGACGCGGGGCAGCGCCACCGGCGAGGGTGAGGAGGCGGGCGTTGCGGATTAGCAGGGGCATTTAGCAGAGAGAAAGGATTGCCACGAAAAACACGAGAAACACAAAAAAGAAATCGCAGCAGTCCAATCATTCTTGCCCACGGAATACACAGAATACACGGAAGAATCAGGAGGTTTTATTTCTGTGTGTTCCGTGTATTCCGTGGGCAAGACTTTTAGCGCTTCCATGTCTTCATGGGGATCGGGACCTGGAGGCGGTCGGCGCAGTCTTGGGCGATATCGTAGCCGGCGTCGGCGTGGCGGAAGACGCCCATCATCGGGTCGTTGGTCAGGACGCGCTCGAGGCGCACGGCCGCCCCGGGCGTGCCGTCGGCCACGATGACCTGGCCGGCGTGCTGGCTGTAGCCGATGCCGACCCCGCCGCCGTGGTGGAAGCTGACCCACGAGGCGCCGCTGGCGATGTTGACCATCGCATTGAGGATGGCCCAGTCGCTGATCGCGTCGGAGCCGTCCTTCATCGCCTCGGTCTCGCGGTTGGGGCTCGCCACCGAGCCGCAGTCGAGGTGGTCGCGGCCGATGACGATCGGCGCCTTGACGCGTCCGTCGGCCACCATCTGGTTGAAGAGCAGGCCGGCGCGATGCCGCTCGCCGAGGCCGAGCCAGCAGATGCGGGCGGGCAGGCCCTGGAAGGCGACGCGCTCGTTCGCCATCTTGAGCCAGCGGTGCAGGCCCTCGTCCTGGGGGAACAATTCGAGCAAGGCGCGATCCGTGGCGAAAATATCCTCCGGGTCGCCCGAGAGTGCGACCCAGCGAAACGGTCCGCGGCCGAGACAGAACTGCGGCCGGATGTAGGCGGGGACGAAGCCGGGAAAATCAAAGGCGCGCTTCACGCCCTGGTCGAACGCGCGCTGGCGGAGATTGTTGCCGTAGTCGAAGGTCTTTGCCCCACGTTTCTTCAGCGCGAGCATGGCCTGCACGTGGCGGGCCATCGAGGCGAGCGAGAGTTTCTGGTACTTGGCGGGATTCGTTTTGCGCAGCACCGCGGCGGCCTTCAGGTCGCAACCGGCCGGCACGTACCCAACGAGCGGGTCGTGCGCGCTCGTCTGGTCGGTGAGGGAGTCGACCTTGATCTTGCGCGCCAGCAGGCGCTCGAGCAGGTCGATGGCATTGGCCACGACGCCGACGCTGAGGGCTTTCTTTTCCTTCGTGCAGGCCACGGCGCGGTCGATCGCGGCGTCCAGCGTCGGCGCGATCTCGTCGAGGTAGCGGTCGTGCACGCGCTTTTGCAGGCGGGACCGGTCGACGTCCGCAATCAGACAGGTGCCGCCGGCCATTGTGATGGCGAGCGGCTGGGCGCCGCCCATGCCGCCGCAGCCGGCGGTGACACAGAGCCGGCCGGCGAGGGTGCCGCCGAAGTGCTGGCGGCCGGCCTCGGCGAAGGTCTCGTAGGTGCCCTGCAGGATACCCTGCGTGCCGATGTAGATCCACGAGCCGGCGGTCATCTGGCCGTACATCATCAGGCCGCGTTTTTCCAGGTCGTCGAAAATGTCCTGCGTCGCCCACTTGGGCACGAGATTGCTGTTGGCCAGCAGGACGCGCGGGGCGTCGGCGTGGGTGCGGACCACGCCGACCGGTTTGCCCGATTGGACGAGCAGGGTTTCGTCGGGCGCGAGGGTCTTGAGCGTCGCGATGATGGCGTGAAAGGCCGGCCAGTTGCGCGCGGCCCGGCCGCGTCCGCCGTAGACGACCAGGTCGTCGGGCCGCTCGGCCACCTCGGGATCAAGGTTGTTCATCAGCATCCGCATCGCGGCCTCGGCGGCCCAGGTGCGGCAGGTGCGCTGGTTGCCGCGGGGGGCGCGGACCGGGGGGATTTTCGGTTTTCGATTCTCGGTTTTGGATTTCGGCATGTGGGGCGGTCTGAGATTCATGCCTGTCATCCTGTGCGAAGCGAAGGATCCAGCATGATATTCGATACGGCCATCTCTGGATTCTTCACTGCGTTCAGAATGACAGATGGGAGGGTTAAAGGAGGTTACCCACGGCCCTCTCCGCGGCCGCGGCGATCTGTTCGCTGCGGACCAGGGCCAGCGCGGTCTGGACGTCGTGGTGGAACAGCCGGTCGGCCTGGGCGAAGGGGATGTATTTCCGCACCTCGGTGAAGGCCGCCTCGACGCCGGGGCCGGACTTGAGCGGCCGCAGAAACTCGAGGCCCTGGGCCGAGCACATGAACTCGATGGCGAGGACGGTCTCGGTGTTCTTCACCACCTCGAGCAGCTTGGTCGCGCTGATGGAGCCCATCGAGACGTGATCCTCCTGGCCGAGGGAGGAAGGAATGGAGTCAACCGAGGCCGGGTGGGCGAAGACCTTGTTCTCCGAGACCAGGGCGGCGGCGGTGTACTGCGGGATCATGAAGCCCGAGTTGAGCCCGGTGTCCTTCATGAGCAGGCGCGGCACCTTCAGGTCGCCGATGGTGTCGCCGTGGAGCAGCATGTAGATGCGGCGCTCCGCGATCGACGCGTACTCGGCGGTGGCGATGGCGAGGTAGTCGAGGATGAACGCCAGCGGTTCGCCGTGGAAATTGCCGCCGCTGATCACGTCGCCGTTCGCGAACACCAGCGGGTTGTCGGTGGCCGAGTTGATCTCGGTTTCGACCACGGCGCGGGCGTGCGCGATGGCCAGCCGGCCGGCGCCGTGCACCTGGGGCACGCAGCGCAGCGAGTAGGGATCCTGGACCTTGGCGCAGTCGGCGTGCGACGGCAGGATCTTTGAGCCGCGCAGCAGGGTGCGGAGGTTCCGCGCGACGTCCTGCTGGCCCTGATGCGGCCGGGCGGCGTGGATCCGGGCGTCGTACGGCGCCGCGCTGCCACGGGCCGCCTCCAGCGTCATGGCCGCGCCGATGTCGGCGGTCCGGGCGATGTTCTCGATCCGCAGGAGGCAGTGCACGGCGTAGGCCGACATGAACTGCGTGCCGTTGATGAGGCCGAGGCCTTCCTTCGATTGCAGCCGGAGCGGTTTCAGGCCGAGGCGCTTGAGCACCACGGCGGCCGTGAGGCGTTTGCCTTGGTAGTCCATTTCGCCGACGCCGAGGAGGGGGAGAACCATGTGGGCCAGCGGCGCGAGATCGCCCGAGGCGCCGAGCGAGCCCTTGGTGTAGATGACGGGCAGAGCGTCGGCGTTGTAGAAACGGATCAGGTAGTCGACCAGTTTTTCCGTGACCCCGGACATGCCGACGGCAAGGCCGTTGACCTTGAGCAGCAGCATCAGCCGCACGATCTCGGCAGGCACCTCGTCACCCACGCCGACTGCGTGGCTGAGGATCAGGTTTTCCTGGAGTTTCTCGATGTCCGCGGTGGGGACCCGCTGATGGGCCAGGATGCCAAACCCGGTGTTGATGCCGTAGTGCGGGGCCGGGTCGTCGCGCAGGCGGTCGACAATCTTGCGGGAGGCCCGGATGCGGGCGCGCGCGCCGGCCGTGAGGGCGAGGCGTTCGTCGCGGGCGAGGGCGGTCCGGAGGCGGGCGAGGGTGAGCTGGCGGCCTGAAAGGGAAAGAATTCCGGGCATGGGCAAAGAAATGAAAGCAGCCGGGGCAAATTTGAAAACTGAATTCGGGTGGCTTAGGCCGGAGGAAGTAGGGGCGGGGTTCGTGGCTGGTGCCGCGTGCGCCCTACACACCCCGCCCGTTGGGCACCCCTCTTCATAGGGGGGATCCAGAAATACGACTGCGAAGGATTGGGTCCCCTGTGTGAAGAGGGGTGGCGCGAAGCGACGGGGTGTGTAGGAAACCTACGCTGACGAAAGGTGTGCTCGGTCGGGTATTGTGCGCACAAAAAAGCCCGCCGGGTGCGGCGGGCTGAAAGGGAGGGTTTGGCGGGACGGCTCAGATGGCCTTGGGCAGTTCCACGTCGGCAAATTCGATGGCGTGGGGGTGGTTGCGCTTGTCCTTGGCCACGCCATGACGGCGACGCAGGCCCTGGTCGAGCTTGTCGACGAGCAGGTCGATCGCCTTGTAGCATTCCTCGGCGTCAACGGTGGCATTGATGTCGGGCCCGTGGATGACGATGTGGCCCTTCGCGATGAACTTGTGCTCGCGGTCATGCTTGCGGTCGCACTCGAGCTCAACCTTGATCCGGACGATGTGTCCCTCGTGTCGAAACAGTCGTTCCATTTTCTCCCGCACGTGTTCCTTGAGGGCGGCGGTGAGTTCGAGATGAATGCCGGACACGATGACTTCGTGAGGATGGTCTGTTTTATTCATGGTTCTCCTTATGGGTTAACGACGCAAAGTTACGCATGACTGAAATCAGTTCCGCTTTTTCCGCCTGCTGTCGCTGCCGTCCTGAGGACCGGCCCGACTTTCATTGGGAACAACCGCTTCATTCGACTGGAGTGAGTGATACCTGCGACCACTTGGTTTGCAAACCTTCTGGCCGGATTAAGACAGATATAATTTTGAACGTGTTTCAGCATGATTGATGCCAGCGAGCCACTTCCCGGGGCGACGGCTCCGCTTGTTAATCCAGCTGATCTCAGGACCTGGGTCCTGCTGGATGACGAGCGCCTGCTGGTCCTCGACAAACCCGGCTGGCTGGTCTGCCACCCGTCCAAAAACGGGCCTTGGTCCAGTCTGGCTGGGGCGGTGCGGGAGGAGTTCAAGCCGGATGCCATCCGCCTTATCTATCGGCTCGATCGCGAGACCAGTGGAGTAATCATTCTGGCCAAGACCGAGGCGATGGGCGGCCGGCTCGGGAAAGCCGTGCTTCAGCGCAAGATCGGCAAACTATACGTGGCCCTGCTTCAGGGCGAACTGCCGGGTCTGGTCACCGTCAATCAGCCGCTCGGCCCGGACCCAGCGGCCAACGTCACGGTCAAGCAGCGCGTGGTGACCGGCGAGGGGTCGCAGGAGGCCAGCACGGTCTTTCATCCGCTCCTCACGCGCTCCGGCCACACCCTGGTGGGCGTTGAGCTATTGACCGGCCGGAAGCACCAGATCCGCGCCCACGCCGAGTGGCTCGGGCATCGGGTGGTCGGGGACAAACTCTACGGCCCCGATCCGGGGCTCTACCTCGAATTTGCGCAACAGGGCTGGACGGCCCGGCATTCTGCGCTGCTGGGCATGACCCGGCAGGCGCTGCATTGTGCCGCCATCGACCTGCGGGCGACCGGGCTGGATTATCTTTTGCGCGCCCCGTGGCCGAAGGACATGGCCCGCTACGCGGAGCGGACGATGCAGCTGCCGCCGGAGGAAGCACAGCGGCTCATCGATGGGTTTGTGGCGGAGAAGCTGGGGTAGGGGCCGTTGAGGGCAACGGCCCCTACCGGAGGAATTCATCCAGCGCGGCCTGCAGCACCGTGCAATGCGTCGCGATGCGCTGTTCCAGCGGCAGTGCGGATGGCGTTTCCGTCGTGTAGGTGAGCGAGCCGTGATGCTGGCGCAGGTAGATGGCCTCGGGCCAGGTTACGCGGAGCAGGGGATCGCTGACCGGCCGGATGATGCCGGGCTCGTCCACCGGCCGGCCGTCGATGACGGTGGCCGGTTCGATGGCGCAGTGGGCTTGCGCGGCGGAGATCATCGCCGGCGCCAGGGTCGGGCGGTGAGCGGGATTCAATTCGTATAAATAAAAACCCTGGGACTCCCAGTCCTCGTGTACGCAGATGATCAGGTCGAAATTCGGTTGCTGCCGCAGCCAGGCGATATGGTCGCCGACCTCGGTGCTGAGCGGCCCCTTGTAGTCGCGGTTGAGATCAATCTTCGCGTGATTCTCCCGGGTGCCTTGGGTAAAGCCGGTGGGATTGAGCAGCGGGCAGACGAACCAGTTGCAGCGGTGATCAAAGCAGCCCGACTCCGCCAGCCGGAGCAGGGCCCACGGTGGCGCCGGCTCGTCGCCGTGGATGCCCGACGAGACATAGACCCTCGGCCGGGGACCGGCGGTTCGCCGGCGGTAAGCCATCAAGGGGTAGCCATGGATCTCGCCGTAACGCTCGGCCTTGAACCCTGCCTGGCAGGCGGCGGCGTCAAACCGTGGCGTAAAGTCGGCGGGATCGAGTGGTAGCGCGGAATTCATAATTTTACCTGAGGAAACAGATAGGATTTTTTGCCCACGGAATACGCAGAATACACGGAAAAGTCGGGGATTATATTTCTGTGTGTTCCGTGTGCTCAGTGGGCAATCCCGCCGAGTCCCAAGGATTCTGGCTGGTAGAGGATTCTTTGACAGGATGCGGGGAATTAACACGATCTCAACTCCTGTGCTCCACCCCATCGGGTCGGGCATTTTGCCTTACTTCCACTTTCATGTCCAAGGTCCGCGTCCGTTTCGCCCCCAGCCCCACCGGGTTTTTCCACATCGGCAGCGCCCGCACGGCGCTGTTCAACTGGCTCTATGCCCGGCACACCGGGGGCACGTTCATCCTGCGGATCGAGGACACCGACCAGGCGCGCAACAGCGAGGAGTTCCTCAGGCTCATCTACAACAGCCTGACGTGGCTGGGCATGGACTGGGACGAGGGCCCGAATCCGGACGGCGTCGGCGAACGCGGCAGCTTCGGTCCCTACCGGCAGAGCCAGCGCGCGGATATCTATAAGCAGTATCTCCAGAAGCTGCTGGATGCCGGCCGGGCTTATGAGAAGGACGGCGCGATCTGGTTCAAGCTGCTGGGCGAGCGGTTCAAGACCTATGACGAGCACCGCAAAAAAGAGGTCGAGAAGGTCAAGGCCGCCCCGGTGGTGATCGAGGACCTGATCCGCGGACGCGTGGAGCGGGCGGAGGACGAGGACTTCGTGATCTTCCGGTCGGACGGCAACCCGGTGTTTCACTTTGTGAACGTCGTCGATGACATCACGATGCAGGTGACCCACATCATCCGGGGCGAGGACCACCTGTCCAACACCAGCAAGCACGTGCGCCTCTACGAAGGCTTCGGGGTCACGCCGCCGGTCTTCGCCCACATCCCGCTGATCCTGAAATCCCCCGAGATGGGGCAGGGCAAGATGAGCAAGCGCGACAAGGGGGCCCTGATCGAGGAATACCAGCAGCGGCGTTTCCTGCCGGAGGCCCTGGTCAATTACCTTTCCCTGCTCGGCTGGAACGCGGGCGACGACCGGGAGAAGATGCCGATCGCCGAGATCATCAAGCTCTTCGACCTGCCCGGCGTGAACCAGTCCAACGCCAGGTTCGACGGCAAGAAGCTTGGGCACATGAACATGTTGTACCTGCTCGAGCTGCCGGCCGGCCGGTTCCTGACCCTGGCCCGGGAGTATTTCGAAACCCTGCCGGACCGGGTCGTGGCGGCGGCCGCCCTTTCGAGTCCCGCAGATTACTTTGCCGCCGTCATGGCGCTGGCCCAGCCCAAGATCAAATCCATCGACGAGCTGGCGGCTTACACCGTTTATTTCTTCACGGACGGGTTCCCGTGCGACGCCAAGGTAAAGGAGAAGGTGCTGGCCAAGGGAGACCCAAAGGCGCGGCTGGCCGAACTCATGGCCGCCCTCCCGGCGATGGATTTCTCGAGCGATGCGGCCATTGAGGAAGGCATCAAGGCTCTCGCCGTGAAACATGGCCTCGGCTTTGGCGACTATCAGGCGGTCGCCCGCCTGGCCGTCACTGGTACCAATGTTGGCCCGAGCATAACCGGCATCTTCCGGCTCCTCGGTCTGGCGCGCATTCAGGCCCGGCTGCAGAGTTTTTTGTCGACGGTGTAACCCGGGATGCTTTGCCTCGTCACCCAGTCACCATGAAAAAATTTCTCATCTCCCTCTCCGTTTTGATGGCCTGTGCGACCACGGCCTTGCTGGCTGAAACCACGGCGGTGCCCGCCCCGGCGCCCGCCGCCCCGACCCAGGGCGCGCCCGCGCAGAACCCGCCCGCCAAGAAGACGAGCAAGCACAAACACTCGCACAAGAAGCACCACAAGAAGAAAGCCGGCGGCACCTAAGTCACCGCGGCATTTTTCCGATACTTGAACCCGCGCTGATCAGCGTGGGTTTTTTATTCCCAGTGGGTCAATACTCCGGAGCTTGTGGCAGACCGTGAGCTGCGTCGAACGGGCTCTGGCTTGGGTGTAGCAGCGGTCGTAAGACCGCTGGCGCCAGCCGTCTGACGACGGCTGCTACCAAGAAATGCGTGATCCAAGCCAGTTGCCCAGGCCCGACTATCCCTATTTCGCCCAGTTGTCCCGCAGCGTGATGGTGCGGTTAAAGACGAGCGGAGAGCCGGACTTCGGGGAGTCCTTGTCCAGGGCGAAGTAACCGAGGCGCTCGAATTGATAGCGGTCCTCGGGTTTGGTGGCGGCGAGCGAGAGCTCAAGCTTGGCCGTGACGACCTCGAGCGACTTGGGATTAACGACCTTCAGGAAATCCTCCTCGGCGGCGGGCTCGGGCACGGTGAAAAGGCGGTCGTAGAGCCGGACCTCGGCATCGAGGCAGTGCGTGGCGCTGACCCAGTGGATGGTGCCCTTGACCTTCTTGTCCACGTTGACGCCGCCGGTGCGGGTGGTGAGGTCGGCGGTGCAGCGGATCTCGGTGATCTGGCCGGCGGCATCCCTGACCAGCTCGTCACACTTGATGATGCAGGCATACTTCAGGCGGACCTCGCCGCCCGGCTTGAGGCGGAAATATTTCGGCGGAGGCACCTCGGCGAAGTCATCGGCCTCGATGAACACCTCACGGGTGAGCGCGACCTTGCGCGTCGTCGGCGTATCGCTCTGGGGATTGTTGGTGGCGTCAACCTCGATGACCTCGCCGGCCGGAATGTTGCTGAGGACGATCCGGACCGGCTTGAGCACGGCGAGCCGGCGGGCGGCGACCTGGTTGAGTTCGTCGCGCACGGCGTGCTCGAACACGGCGATGTCGGTGAGGCTGTCGAACTTGGTCACGCCGACGCTGGTGACGAAGCGGCGCAGCGCGCTGGCGGGGATGCCGCGGCGGCGGAGGCCGGACAATGTGGGCATGCGCGGGTCGTCCCAGCCGGTGACCACCTGCTCGTTCACCAGGGTGAGCAGCTTGCGCTTGGACACGAGCGTGTAGCCGAGCGTGAGTTTGGCGAATTCGTACTGGTGCGGGAGGGCGCGGGGCAGGTCGAGTGACTCCAGGACCCAGTCGTAAAGCGCGCGGTGGTCGACGAACTCAAGCGTGCAGACACTGTGGGTGACGCCCTCGACGTAGTCGCTGAGGCAGTGGGCGTAGTCGTAAAGCGGGTAGATGCACCACTTGTCGCCGGCGTGATGGTGCGGGACATGGCGGATGCGGTAGAGCAACGGGTCGCGCAGCCACATGTTGGGCGAGGCCATGTCGATCTTGCTGCGGAGCGAGCGAGCGCCGTTGGGAAACTCGCCGGCCTTCATGCGTTGGAACAGGTCGAGGTTTTCCGCCACACTGCGGGTGCGGAACGGGCTGTCCTGGCCCGGCCGGTCGGGGGCGCCGCGGTACTTGTCGGTGTCCTCGGGGGTCAGGTCGCAGACGTACGCCTTGCCCTTGCGGATGAGCGTGAGGGCGTACTCGTAAAGCTGGTCGAAATAGTCCGAGGCGAAGAACGGCTCCGCCGATGCGGAACCGGTCGAGAGTTGAGAGCTGAGAGTTGAGGGATCGACCGGGCCAAGATAGTAGTCCGGTTGTCCGTTGACCGTGGTCTTTGCCGGATGCGCGCCCTTCGGCTTGTAACCCAGGCAGTGATCGGCCCAGCCGGCGATGAGCCACCGGACGTCGGTCGTGATCGAGTCGACGTACTCCACGTCCTCCTTCACCGGGTTGGTGTCATCGAACCGCAGGTTGCACTGGCCGTGGTTCTCGCGGGCGATCCCGAAATTCAGGCAGATGGACTTGGCGTGGCCGATGTGCAGGTAGCCGTTGGGCTCGGGCGGGAACCGGGTCACAATCTTGGCGTAGCGCTGCTCCGCGACATGAGTGGCGACGATGTCGCGGATGAAGTCACTGGGCGCGGGCGCTGGTGTGGCGGTCGATTCAGACATTGCGCCTAAGAAGGGGAATCGACGGGCGCGATGCAACGCCGCAGTTAGTCCGGGCCCGTTCCACACCACCGGGAACAGTGCGGCCCGTCGTGGCCGCGGCCGGATCAGGCCTCAGGCTACCGGTTCCGCCTGGCCGAACGGGGCCTTGGTCTTGCTGCGGACCGACGGGGTCATGCCCTCGGCCGTCATCTCCTTGAGCAGGCTGGTCAGGTAGGGAATCAGCTGCTTCTTGCGGCTGACGACGCCGGGCAGGTCGAAGATCTCGTCCTGCTCGACGTGCGCGTAGGTGATGCGCCGGATAAACTCGGGGTCGCCCTTCACGAGGAGGAGCGAATTCTGGGTGTTGATGTCGGTGACCAGCAGGCAGGCGAAGGCGAGCTTCTCGTCGGCGCGCAGGTTCGAGAGCGCCTTGGCCATGGGCTTGGCGTGCTGCCAGAAGTTATCGAAACCCAGCTCCTCGACCTGCGACACGGCGAAGCGCACGGTGTCCTCGTCGTACACCTTAAAGTCGGAACGCACGACCCGGTCGGGTGGACTGGCCAAAATGACCGAGCCGGAGCTGAAGATGAGCCGGGCGAGGGCGCTGCCCTTGATCTCGGCGTGGGATTCGAGCCAGGCCAGCACCTCCGCGTCCTTGGGGGTGGAGGTGGGACTTTGCAGCAGCAGGGTGTCGGAAATCAGGCCGGACATCATCAGGCCGGCGAGATCCGCCCCGGGCTTGAGTCCGTGGCGCCGGAAAAGATCGGCGACGATGGTGCAGGTGGAGCCGACGGGTTCGTTGATGAAGAGAATGGGCTGCGGCGTCGCGATCGGGCCGAGCCGGTGGTGGTCGATAATCTCGGTGATCGTGACCTCGTCCGCACCGGGCACGGCCTGCGTCAGCTCGTTGTGGTCCACCAGCACCAGGCGCGTCGGCACCGGTTTCAGGAGATCGGTCTTGGTGAGGATGCCCTGCAGGGTGCCGTCCTCGCTGGTGACCATCATGGCGTGCGGGCCGCCCTGGGCGAATTTCCGGCGAATCTCCGCCACGCGCGTGTCGGCGTTGAGCGAGGTGAACTTGCGGTCGACCAGCCCCTCGATGGTCGAGGCCGTGCGGACAAACCACGCGGTCGTGGCGGTGTCGTGCGGGCTGACGAAGATGCTCACGCCGCGGGCGCGGGCCATGGTGACGATCGCCGGGTCGACGGGCAGGTTGCCGCTGATGATCAGGGCGCGGATGCCCAGCTCGATGGACTTGAGCTGCACATCGCGCCGGTCGCCGAGGATGATGATGGAACTGCTGGCGGGAATGTTGTCCTGCTCGGAAATCTTCCAGAACGTGCCGACATCCATCGCGCCGATGCGCACGAAAAGTTCCTCGAGCCGGTCGCCCTCGACCACATGCAGCACCGACGCCTTGAGCGACTGCACGATGCGGGCGAGGCTGGTCCGCACCTGGCGCATGGCCCGCGGCTCATCCAGGCGGGGAATAAAGAAGTGGCCCAGCTGCGCCAGGGTCAGGGAACCGATGACCCGGTTCTGAGCCGACACCACGGGAAGGACGGTGATCTTGTGCTGGTCGAGGAGCCGCAGCGCCTCGGCGCAGGTTGCGTCATGCGCCGCGGCAAACGGGTCGGCGGCCATGAGGTCGTGCACGCGCGGCGACACATCGGTGAGGTAGGTGGGTAGCGGGTAGTGGAAGCGCTCCAGGATGGCATCGATCCGGGCGTTGGAGTTGCCGCAGCGGGCGGCCACATAGCCGGTTTCACCGCGGGCTTCCTTGAAGGCGGCGTAGGCGATCGCGGAGCAAATGGAGTCGGCGTCGGGGTTCTTGTGACCGATGACGTAGGTGGGAGCGGCAGTGGCCATGGGTGAGGTCGGGCCACAGTAGCCGCCGGTTTGGGCGAAGGTGAAGAATTAAAAGCGTCCGCCCCCGCCGACCGCGAAGAAAACCGCCCGCGGCCCCTCTCGGCTCAGGGCACGCTTTCGGCCAGGGTCCCGTTCAGGGTGCCGAGCCCGGCGGGCGGCGTGGCGTAAACCCGCGGGTTGGCGGCGGCACTGGCGCTGAAGGGCAGGGCCTGCAGGAGGGAGCTGCCCTTCCGGCCGTTGTTCAGGGTCAGCTGGCTGGCCGCATCGGTCAGGTTCGGGTAGAATTGCACATTGCCCCCGAGAAACGCGATGTGTCCGCCGGCGTCCCGGTAGACGCCGTTGTCGGCACTCCAGTTGCCCGTGGCGAGCAGCCCGCGGGTAAAGGCCACCGGGGTGGACGGCGGGTCGCTCAGCCGCAGGCCCCCGACGAACTCGAAGCTGAGCACGCGGTTGGTGACGAAGCTCTGGTCCAGCACCGCGTGGTTGGCCGGGCTGACGATCGCGGCGGGATAGGTGCCGTTGAACTGCGGGTCGTTCTTGGCGAAATAGAACACCGGGTCGGTGAGGATGCCGCGCTGCGCCAGGATGCCGGCCCAAAGAAAGGGCCCCGAGCCGCCCGTGACCGGCGCCGGGCTCTGCGCGCTGATGACGGCGGGATCGGGCAGGCGGTCGTTGTTGTCCGCGGCGTAAATGGTCGCGGCCTTGACGATCTCGCGGAGGTTGTTCGCGTCGACCGTGCGCTGGGCGGTTTCGCGGACTTTGCCGATGGTGGGGAAAATCAATGCGGCCAGGATGCCGATGATTGCAATGACGGTCAGCAGCTCGATGAGCGTGAAACCAGAACGGACGGTACGGGTGGGCATATTCATACGAATAAGGGCGGCCCGTCGGGCAAAACAGTTTGAGTCATGAACGATAAATACAAGTGCATTCTCCCATTACCGGACTGGACAACCGAGGGGGCTCTGCTGCTATAAAAGGCATTATGG
The DNA here is from genome assembly GCA_903898675.1 of uncultured Verrucomicrobiota bacterium. Taxonomy (GTDB): domain Bacteria; phylum Verrucomicrobiota; class Verrucomicrobiia; order Opitutales; family Opitutaceae; genus Lacunisphaera. The sequence goes on along the minus strand of CAIUGM010000014.1, from coordinate 376,278 downwards.
TCGTTTATCTTGACGGTAAATATGTCGATTCCACGGAGGCCAAAGTCTCGGTCTTTGACCATGGCCTGCTCTATGGGGACGGGGTCTTTGAAGGCATCCGCATCTACGGGGGCAACGTCTACCGGCTCGACCAGCACCTGGAGCGGCTCGAATATTCCGCCAAGGCCATCATGCTGGCCATGCCGCTGACGCGCGCCGAAATGGCCGAGGTCGTGTGTGAGACCTGCCGCCGCAACAAACTGTCCGATGGCTACATCCGCCTCGTGATCACCCGCGGCGCGGGCGACCTGGGCCTGGCCCCCTGGCTGTGTGAGAAGCCGACCGTCTTTGTCATCGCGAGCAAGATCTCGCTCTACCCGCAGGAACACTACGACAACGGCCTCAGCATCGTGACGGTGCCGACCCGCCGGATCGGCCACGACGCGCTGCCGCCGACCATCAAGTCGCTCAATTACCTCAACAACATCCTTGCCAAGATCGAGGCCCGCCAGGCCGGGGCCCTCGAGGCCATCATGTTGAACGCCCAGGGTTACGTCGCCGAGTGCACGGCGGACAATGTCTTCATCGTCATCAAGGGCGAGATCCTGACCCCGTCCGCCTCGGCCGGCGCGCTGAAGGGCATCACCCGCGGCACCATCTTTGACATCGCGGCGGAGCTGAAGCTGCCCATGCGGGAAGTCGAACTCACCCGCTATGACATCTGGTGCGCCGATGAATGCTTTCTCACGGGCACCGGCGCCGAGGTCATCCCGGTGGTCAAGCTGGACGGCCGCGTGATCGGCACCGGCAAGCCCGGCCCCGTCACCGCCCGCGTCCTGGAGAATTTCCGGCGCAAGGTGCTCGTCGAGGGCACGCGGACCTGAGCATTCGCCAGCCTCCGCGCTTGCTTCGGGCCGGCCGGGTTGGCATTTAAGCTGCAGGGAAGAAGGGCCGGGTACCGGGGCGAGTTGCGTTTCCGGCGCGAGGCACTATCCTCCTGCTGTTAACCAACTCATGGCCAATTCCCTCAAGTGCGACCTCTGCTCCAAACCGGCGACGGTTCACCTCACCCAGATCGTCAACAGCAAGATTCACAAAGTTGATCTGTGTGAGGCCTGTGCGCAGGCCAAGGGCGTCACGGATCCCAGCGGCTTTTCCCTGGCCGACCTGCTGCTCAAGGCGTCGCTGAATCCGGAACCCGCGGGCGATATCCGGTGCGAGTCCTGCGGTTTCACCCAGCAGGATTTCAAGAAGACCGGCCGCTTCGGCTGCCCGTCCTGCTACGACTATTTCAGCAGCATGCTCGAGCCGATGCTCGACACCATGCACAAGGGCGTCACGCACACCGGCAAGGTCCCGAAGCGCGCCCTCGAGCGCAAATCCCTGTACGAGCGCCTGACGCAGCTCGAGAGCGACCTCGACCTCGCGATCAAGGCCGAGCGCTACGAGGATGCGGCGCGCTACCGCGATGAAATCCACCAGGTCCGCCAGTCGACCGAACCGAAACCGGGCGCCTGACATGAAAATCAACGAGCTCATCGATTCCCATTCCGAGCTGACGGACACCGCCGCCAGCAAGAGCGCGGTTGTGCTCATGACGCGCATGCGCCTCGCGCGCAACCTGGCCAACCAGCCGTTCCCCGGCTGGGCCAAGGAGGCGAAGAAACGGGAGATCCGCGACCAGTGCATGCAGGCGGTGGCCGCCCTGCCGCAGATGAAGCGCGGGCTCGCGATCCCGGTGGAAAACCTGGAGGAGCTCCAGAAGCAGATTCTCGTCGAGCGGCACCTGATCAGCCGCGAGCTGTGCCACGCCAAGTCCGGCGCGGGCATCGTCATCAGCAAGGACCAGTCCTGCGTCGTCATGGTCAACGAGGAGGATCACCTCCGCATCCAGGTTCTGCGCGCCGGCTACCAATTCAAGAAGGTCTGGAACACCATCAACACCCTGGATTCCGACCTGGAGGAGCACATCGATTACGCGTTCTCCCCGAAGCTCGGCTACCTGTCGGCCTGCCCGACGAACCTCGGCACCGCCATCCGTGCGTCGGCGATGATGCACCTGCCCGCCCTCGTGATCTCGAGCCAGATGGAAAAGGTCGTGCGCGCGGTCAACCAGCTCGGCATGGCCGTGCGCGGGCTGTTTGGCGAAGGCTCGGATGCGAGCGGCAGCATCTTCCAGATCTCGAACCAGACGACGCTGGGCGAGAGCGAGGACGAGATCATCAAGCACCTCAACGGCGTCCTGAACACCATCATCGAGCAGGAATTGAACGCCCGGGAGAAACTGGTCGAGACCGACCCGAACAAGCTCTCGGACAAGATCGGCCGCGCCTTCGGCATCCTGCAAAACGGCTACCTGCTCAATTCAGGCGAGGCGATGAACCTGCTTTCCCTGATCCGCCTCGGCATCGATCTGGGGATCTTCGCCGATGCCCAGCGCGCGCTGGTCGACCGCCTGTTCATCGAATGCCAGCCCGGCCATGTGCAGCATGCCGCCAAGGGCGCCTTCGAACCCGGCCAGCGCGACGTCCTGCGCGCCGAAAGACTGCGCGCCGAATTTGCTAAAATGCCGTCACCTGACTTTAGTAACACCGTCCGCTAACCGATATAACACCACCGCCGATGGAACCAATGAACAACTTCACGCCGCGCGCCCAGCAGGTGCTCGCCTTGGCCCGTAAAGAGGCCGACCGCTTTCACCACAACTACGTCGGGACCGAGCACTTGCTGCTCGGGCTGATCAAGTTGGGGCAGGGCGTGGCCGTGAGCGTGCTCCAAAAGATGGGTCTCGACCTGGAAACCGTGCGCGGTGAGGTCGAGAAGCAGGTGGGCATCGGCCAGGAGAGCAAAACCCCGGTCGGTAGCATCCCTTACACCCCGCGGGTGAAAAAGGTCCTGGCGCTGGCCGGCAAGGAGGCGAAAGCCCTCAACCACAGCTACGTCGGCACCGAGCACATCCTGCTCGGCCTCCTCCGCGAGGGCGAGGGTGTCGCCGCGCGCGTGCTGAAAACCCTCGAAGTCGACATTGAGCGCACGCGCAACGAGATCCTGCGCGAGCTCGATCCCCAGTTTTCCTCCAGCCAGGGCGCCGAGAGCGGCCCGGCTGCCGGCAATGCCGGCAGCGCCGGAGAGGAAGTCGCCCCGCGCAGCGGGTCCGACGACAAGAAAGAGGTCAAGACGCCGGCCCTGAAGGCCTTCGGCCGCGACCTGACCGAGCTGGCCCGCAAGGGCGAGATGGACCCCGTCGTGGGCCGCCAGAAGGAAATCAGCCGCGTTATCCAGATTCTCTGCCGCCGCACCAAGAACAACCCGGTCCTCGTCGGCGAGGCTGGCGTGGGCAAGACCGCGATTGTCGAGGGCCTCGCCCAGGAAATCGCCAAGGGCAACGTGCCCGAGATCCTGGCCGACAAGAAGGTCATCACCCTCGACCTTGCCCTGATGGTCGCCGGCACCAAGTACCGCGGTCAGTTCGAGGAGCGCATCAAGGCCGTGATGGACGAGATCAAGCGCGCCAAGAACGTGATCATCTTCATCGACGAGATGCACACGATCGTCGGCGCCGGCGCCGCCGAGGGCGCAATGGACGCCTCCAACATCTTCAAGCCCGCCTTGTCGCGCGGCGAGCTGCAGTGCATCGGTGCGACGACCCTCAACGAGTACCGCAAGTACATCGAGAAGGACAGCGCGCTCGACCGCCGTTTCCAGATGGTAAAGGTCGAGGCTCCCTCCGTGGAGGACACGATTCTCATCCTTAAGGGTATCCGCGGCAAGTACGAGGAACACCACAAGGCCACGTTCACGGACAAGTCGCTCGAGGCCGCCGCCAAGCTTTCGGACCGTTACATCACGGGCCGCTTCCTGCCGGACAAGGCCATCGACGTCATGGACGAGGCCGGTTCCCGCGCCCGCATCACCAAGCTCAACCGCCCGCCCGAGATCGAGGCCCAGGGCAAGGAGATCGAGACGGTCTGCGCCCAGAAGGAACAGGCCATCGCCGCCCAGCATTTCGAGGAGGCCGCCAAGTACCGCGACCGGGAAAAGCAGCTCCGCGCCAAGCAGGAGGAATTGATCGAGTCGTGGAAGAAAACCCGCGACGAGACCCGCATCATCGTCGATGAGGACCAGATGACGGTCGTCGTCGCCGAGTGGACCGGCATTCCGCTGATCCGGCTCGAGAAGAAGGAAAGCGAGCGGCTGCTCGCCCTTGAGTCCGAGCTGCAGAAGAGCATCGTGGGCCAGGATCCCGCCACGATCGCCATCGCCCGCGCCCTCCGCCGCTCGCGCGCCGACCTCAAGGACCCGCGCCGCCCGATCGGTTCATTCATGTTCATGGGCCCGACCGGCGTCGGCAAGACCGAGCTCGCGAAGCAGCTCGCCGCGCAGATGTTCGGCAACCAAGACGCCCTCATCCAGATCGACATGAGCGAGTACATGGAGAAGTTCGCCGTGTCCCGTCTCGTCGGATCGCCTCCCGGCTATGTCGGCTATGAGGAAGGCGGCCAGCTCACCGAGGCCGTGCGCCGCCGGCCGTATTCCGTGATCCTCTTCGACGAAATCGAGAAGGCGCACCCGGACGCCCTGCAGCTGCTGCTCCAGATCATGGAGGACGGCCGCCTGACCGACTCGCTCGGCCGCACGGTCGATTTCCGCAATACCATCATCATCATGACCACCAACGTCGGCGCGCAGCTGATCCAGCGCCAGACGACGATGGGCTTTGCCGCCGCGGGCTCCGCCGACTTCCACGACATGGAGAAGCTGAAGGAGAAGGTGCTCGAGGAAGCCAAGCGCATCTTCAAGCCCGAGTTCCTGAACCGCATCAACGACCTCGTCGTCTTCCGCCCGCTGAACAAGGAGGATCTCCTCAAGATCGTCGAGATCGAGGCGAGCAAGGTCGTCAAGCGGCTCGCCGCCCGCAATATCCAGCTCGAGTTCTCGCCCGAGTCGAAAACCCTGCTCATCGAGAAGGGCTACGACGAGAAATACGGCGCGCGTCCGTTGCGCCGGGCCGTCGAGCATTATCTCGAGGATCCGCTGGCGGAGGCCCTGCTGCGCGGCGAGGTCAAGGAAGGCGAACCCATCCTCGTGATCCGCAGCGGCGACAAGCTCGAATTCCGCGCCAAGTCGCCGACCGCGGAAAGCGGCGTGTCGCCCTGAGATTTCCGATTCATCCGCCGCCGGCGCCTTGCGTGCCGGCGGCGTTTTGTTTTTAATGGCCGCATGCTGATCCGCCTTGTCCTGCTCCTCGTGCTGCCGCTGCTGGCCGCGGCCCAGGCGACCGACTATACGCCGGACGAGCTGAGCCGTCCCCCGGCGCCCGCGCGCGTGGCGCAGCTGGTGGATCGCGCCGCCGCCACGGGCTGGGCCGGTGAGGCGGCCGGGTTGCGGCAGGCGGCGATCTCCGCCTACGAGGCAAATCGAGGCTCGGCTTCCGCCTGGTACTATCTCTTTCGGTGGGCCGACTTGCTTGGTCAGACCGAGGGCCAGGCGCTGGCGGACTGGACGAAGGCCGTCGACCAGGCGAGGGTGGGGCATCCGAACATGGTGCCGGCCGGTCCGGCTCGGACCGGTGCGCTGGCGGCGCGCTGGCCCCGGGATCTGCAGCTTTTCGCCTTGGGCTCATTTTCCTTTTCGGAGGAGTTCTTCACGACCTTCCAGTCGGTGGACAATCCCGGCGAGGTGCTGTCCATCCTGCAACGGCTCCATGGGGCGAATCCCGCCCGGTTCGCCGACTACCCGAGTCTGGCGATCGCGATTGCGGTGGTCTATGACGTCCCGCCTCCGCCCAGCTGGCCCCACGGGCAGGTGAGTGCCACCGCGCTGCCCCGCCAGCTGCCCGCCGCGGAGGAGGCGTTCGCCTACTGGACCAACCTCGACCACGCCAATCTCACGCTGCAGCACCTGCGGCGCCTCCCGGCCTCCGAGCTGAAATTTATCGTCGATGAGATCGCGCCGTTCGGCGACCTGGACTGGGCCCGCCGGAGCGTGGCCGTGGGCCTGCCGGACATGGCGAAGGCGTACGACCTGATCCGCTACCGCAAGGATCGCTGGGATCGCAAGGCGTTCATGTGGGACCAGCCGGATTACCACCTCTCGACGATTTTAGGGCAGGGCGGCATCTGCGTGGATCAGGCCTACTTCGCCGCCGTGAGCGGCAAGGCGAAGGGAGTCCCCACGATTATTTTCCTGGGCCAGGGTCTCGACGGCCGGCACGCGTGGTTTGGCTATCTCGACGGACAGCAGAAGTGGCAGCTCGATTGCGGCCGCTATGCCGAGCAGCGGCTGGATGTCGGCATCGCCTACGACCCGCAGACCTGGGGTACCATCACTGATTTTGAGCTGCGGTTCATGTCGGAGCGATTCCGGGCCCTGCCCATCTACAAGCTGTCGCTGCTCCACGCGCAGTTTGCCGGCGAGTACCTGAAAGACGGCAAAAATGCCCAGGCCCTGAAGGCGGCCCGCGAGTCGGTCAACCGGGAGCGGCGCAATATCCTTGGCTGGAGTGTCCTGTTGCGGGCCCAGGCGGCGCTCAACCCGGACCCCAAGGTGTCGGAGGGCCTGCTGCGCGAGGCAATCCTGGCCTTTCAGAAATATCCCGACCTGACCCTTTTATTCACGCATCAGCTGGCGGCGAGCATGCGGGCCCGCGGTGAAACGAGCGCGGCGGACTTTGAGGAGAAGCATCTGGCCAAGGTCTACCAGACCAACCAGACCGATATCAGCTGCCAGCAGGCCGCCGATATCATGGACCGGACCATGCGGGAGGATGCTTTACCGCAGCAGGTCAGGGTCTACCAGCAGGTGCTCGAAAACTACGGTCATGGGGCCGGCTACGAGTTTTTTGACCGCGTGGTGGTCCCCTTCGCGACTTATTTGCAAAAGCAACAGCAGTTGCCCTCCGCGCTTTCCGCCGTCGACCGGGCCCGGAAATACCTCCGGATTGACAAGGGCGGACAGCTGGATGGCGCGCTTACTGCATTCTCGGAACGGCTCAAAAGTGGGGGAAACTGAATAAAAGTAGCCGGTTGATGAACCTTTTCCCGCTTGTGGGCGTCTAAGACGCCACTTCACTCTTTTTCCCTTATGCTCGATATCCTTAAAGGCGCCGGCTTCCTGATCTATCCGCTCGGCCTTTGCTCCATTATTGCCGTCTATATTGTCTGTGAGCGGCTATATGCCCTTCGGAATGCAGCCATCCTGCCGGATGACCTGGTCGACGCGGTCGTGGAAGGCCGCGCCGCCACCGGCGGGCGTCACTCGGTGCTCGCGCGGATCATTGACTTTGCCCAGGCACATCAGGACGACCCCGAGGCCATCAAAGCCTTCGCCCGCCTGCAGATCAACCGGATGGAGCGCGGGGTGCCGTACCTCGACGTGATTTACACGCTGGCCCCGCTGCTTGGCCTGTCCGGTACCGTGACCGGCCTGTTGAAGGTGTTTTCGCAGATTTCGCCCGAGACCGGCCTGCCTGATCCGGTGGCCTTCACCCAGGGTGTGGCCCTCGCGCTCTCGGCCACGGTCATCGGACTAGTAGTGGCCATGGGTGCCCTGGTGCCCGCCGGCTACCTTTCCCGCCGGATTGAGAACTACGCCGTGAAGATCGACCTCTTGCTCGAACGCATTTTGGCCCGCGCTGCCAAGAAGCTATGAGCAGCGGACTTTACCAACGGAAACGCAAGCGGCCTGAGTTGAACCTCGTGCCGTTGATCGACGTGCTGGTCATGTTGGTCTTCTTTGCGTTCGTCACGATGCAGTTCAAGCAGGCTTCCACCATGAACCTGACCCTGCCCAAGGTGGAGACCGCGGGCAAAAGCGAGCTGAAGGACAACGTCATCACTATCAGCATCGCGAAGGAGGGCACGGTGGAATTTAACAACCAGCATGCGACCATGGATACTTTGCAGGAACTGGTCCGGCAGGTTGGGTCGGTCAGCAAGGATGTCACCGTGATCATCCGTTCGGATGAAAACACTCCGTTGCGTTACGTCACGCAGGCCATGGACACCTGCCGCAAGCAGGGGCTGAACAAGATCAGGCTGCAATCGCGCTGATGCGGGATTGCAGCAGTTGAGAGTTGAGAGACGTTCAGCCGGCTGGAATAAGGCATGGCCGGGAATTCCGCTCTTTCAACTTTCCTCATTCAACTCTCAACTGGGTCGCATGAAGATCCTGATCACCGGCGTCACCCGCGGCCTCGGGCGCGCGCTGGCCGAGTGGTACATCGCCCACGGTCACACCGTCATTGGCTGCGGCCGGAGCGCCGAGATCCTGAACCTGCGCTTCACGCATCCGGCGCCCAGTGATTTCACGGCCCTCGATGTGGTGGAGGAAAACAAGGTCGCGCTCTGGGCGGTGAAGGTCCTCGCGACACACGGGGCGCCCGATTTTCTCATCAACAACGCCGCGTTGATGAACACCCCGGCGCCGCTGTGGGAGATTCCGGCCCGCGATTTCAACCAGCTCATCGACGTGAACATCAAGGGGGTCGCCAACGTCATCCGGCACTTCGTGCCCGCGATGGTGGCGCGTGGGCAGGGGGTCATCGTCAACCTAAGCTCCGGCTGGGGCCGCAGTACCTCGCCCGAGGTCGCGCCCTATTGCGCCAGCAAATTCGCGATCGAAGGCCTGACCCGGGCCCTTGCCCAGGAACTGCCCGCCGGCATGGCCGCCGTGCCGCTCAATCCGGGCATCATCGACACCGACATGCTCCGCCAGGCGTGGAGTGACGGCGCCGCAAGTTATCCGAAGGCGGAGGCCTGGGCCGGCGTGGCGGCGCCCTTTATTCTCGGCTTGGGACCGAAGCTGAACGGTCAGTCGGTCAGCGTCCCCGGTCTGGGCGAGTGAGACAATGCGGGCTTGGCCGCGCCGCGAAGTTGCGCCTTGCTGGTGCGCCCCATGAAACGAATTTTTGTCTCGGGTTGCTATGACATCATCCACGCCGGTCACGTGCAGTTTTTCGAGGAAGCCCGGGCGCTCGGCGACCACCTGACGGTCTCCTTCGCCTCGGCGGAGGTCCTCTGGCTGCACAAGCAGCGGCGCAGTTCGCTGCCCGACGACCACAAGCGCGCCCTGCTGGCGGCACTCCGCATGGTCGACGAGGTGGTGATCGGGACCGGACTGGAGGAAGGCATCGACTTCCGGGAAAACTTCCTGCGCCTGAAACCGGATGTCCTGGCGGTCACGGCGGACGACAAATACGCCGGCCTCAAACGCGAGTTGTGCACGCAGGTCGGGGCGCAGTACGTGGTCTTGCCGAAGACGCCGCCCCTGTTCGAACCGGTCTCGACCACCGATATCGTCAAGTTCATCCGGGCCCCGCAGGAAGCGCCGCTGCGGGTTGATTTCGGCGGCGGCTGGCTGGACGTGCCTCGTTTCGCCCGCGACGGGGCCTTCGTGGTCAACTGCACGATCTCGCCGACGGTCTCGCTCCGGGCGTGGCCGTATGAGCGCAACGCCGGGCTCGGCGGCAGTGCCGCCTGGGCGATGCTCAACGGGCGGGACGGAATCGTTTCGGAACTGGGCCTGGGCGTGGGCTGGCAGGATCCGGCGATCATCGCGGAAACGGGACTCTGCGTCTGGCGCAGCGGCTCGCGGCCAGCGCTCGAGTGCAAGACCAGCGGGGATTTCCTGGGCGGCTGCATGGCGCTGTACTGGACCGGGGTGCAGCATTCCACGCCCGGCGTGGCAGACCAGGCCCGGGACTATGCGGGCATTGTCCGGGCGGGAACGCTCGCGCGGGAAGGCGTGAGGCAGGAAAACCTGGAAAAGCTCTCGGCCGGCGTGCGAGCCTCCTACCTCGTGCAGCGCGCCGAGGGCATGGACGCACTGCCAATGGACCCGGGCGCTGCGGCCGCGCCGGAGCTGATGGCTTGCCGGCCGCTTGCCTGGAAGTACTGCGGGGGCGGCTTTGGTGGCTATGCCCTGTATCTTTTTCCGGGCAAGGCCGGGCGGGACGCGGCCTGCCAGTTGCCTGGGTTTCGACCCATTGAGCCGTATCTGGCCCGGCAGGGCTGAGGCGGGCTCAGTAAAGGTGCAGCCGCGTTGGAGCTTGGCGACAACGTGGTCGGCCGCTCACGGAACCACGCTTTCGCGCAGGCTCAAGCGCGGCTACATAAAACCGCTTTAATGGCCGGGTCGTTGCGCCGGACTCACACGCGGAGTTTCGAGTCGATGACCAGGGTCACCGGGCCGTCGTTGACCAAGGCGACGTCCATGTGCGCACCGAATTCCCCGGTCGCCACCGGCCGGCCCAGTGCCGCCGACACCTGCGCGACGAACTGATCGTACAACGGCCGGGCGTGCTCTGGTCGGGCGGCCAGATTAAACGACGGTCGGTTGCCCTTGGCCGTGCTGGCCAGCAGGGTGAACTGGCTGATAAGCAGGATTTCCCCCGCAATATCCGTCACGCTGCGGTTCATCGGGCCGGCGTCATCGGGGAAAACCCGCAGCTTCACCAGCTTCTGCGCGAGCCACTCGCCATCCTCCGGGCTGTCGGCCGGTTCGATGCCCACCAGCACGACAAGCCCGCCCCTGATCTGCCCGGTCACGTGGCCGTTGATCGTTACGCTGGCGGAGGAGACTCGCTGCAGGACAATTTTCATTTACGGAAACTCCAAAGATCCAAAACGCCAAAGGCCAAATAAAATGCGGACCAACCCCAATAAAAAAGGCCGAAGCGCTTTTGGAGCTTTGGCCTTTGGCGCTTTGTTATTTGCGTTCGACGTCAGTCGAACGCCTGGTGGGGCTCGACCTCGGCCTCGTAGTCCACGCCGGGCAGACCGAACCCGAAGAGCTTGAGGAACTCGGTGCGGTAGCCGGCGATGTCGGTCAGGGCCGCGAGATTTTCCGTGGTGACCTGGGGCCAGATCTCGGAGATCGGGTCCTGGATTTCCGGCCGCATCTCCCAGTCGTCGACGCGCACGCGACCCTCGGAGTCAAACTGGAGCTTGCCGTCGTTGTAGAGCTGCGTGGCAAACAGGCGCTGGATCTGCTCGATGCAACCCTCGTGCGTGCCTTTCGCCTTCATGATCTTGTAGAGGATCGAAATGTAGAGCGGGACCACCGGGATCGCCGAGCTGGCCTGGGTCACCAGCGCCTTGTTGACCGAGATAAACGCCCGGCCGCCGCCGTGGGCCTTGAGCTGGCGGTCGATGGCGCGGCCCGCGCGCTCAAGGTCGACCTTGGCCCGGCCGATGGTGCCATCCTTGTAGATCGGCCACGTGTGGATGGGCCCGATGTAGGAATAAGCCACCGAGGTGGCGCCGGGCGCCAGCAGCTTGGCATCGGCCAGGGCCTTCATCCAGAGTTCCCAGTCTTCGCCGCCCATGACGGCGACGGTGTCGGCCGCTTCCAGCTCATTGGCCGGCTCGATGGTGATTTCGCTGACGATGCCCTTGTCGGTGTCGACGGTCTTGTTCGTATAGGGTGCGCCGAGGGGCTTCAGCACGGACTTGTGCACGACGCCGGTCTTCGGGTCGGTGCGCCGGGGTGAGGCGAGGGAGTAGACGACGAGGTCGATCGGGCCCATGTCGCGGGCGATCATCGCCAGGGCCTGCTGCTTGATCTCGTTGGAGAACGCGTCGCCATTCAGGTTCCCGGCGTAGAGCCCGGCGGCGCGCGCGGCGCGGGTGATCGCGATGGAGTTGTACCAGCCGGGGGTGGCGGGCCGGCCTTCCTCGGAGGGCCGTTCGTAAAAGATGCCGAGGGTGGCCGCACCCGAGCCGAAGGCGGCGGTGATGCGGGAGGCGAGGCCGTAGCCGGTGGACGCGCCGATCACCAAGACGTTCTTCGGGCCGTGCTTGATGGGACCCTTGGCTTTAACGTAGTCGATCTGCTGCTGGATGTGCGTGGCGCAACCGGTGGGGTGGGCGGTTACGCAGACAAAGCCGCGAACCTTCGGTTTGATAATCATCAGGCGGGCAAGCCTTGCGGCACTCCTAAAAGTGACAAGTGCCAAGTACGGCGCGGAAAATTTTGCTCGCCAGTCGCACGCGAACCACTCCGTCCGTTTATTCCTTTGGGTCCATCGTTCGGAGCATGTTACGGCTTGGATGTAGCAGCGGTCGTAAGACCGCTGCTACATCCAAGCCGTCTGACGACGGCTGCTACAAAGTAATGCACGATCCGGATATTTTCACTTCCCCAGCAACACGATCGGGCCTTCCGCCTTGGGCACGCCACCCTTCTTCTCCAGGCTGATGGCGAAGGCGGCCGCCTTGACGACGGGTTGGTCCGGCTTGAAGGGCAGGGCGATCCGGCCATCCGCTCCGACGTGAAAGACGCCGCCATTGACCGGGTTGGGGTAGGCCGGGTCGACGATCCAAATCTGGTAATCCTGCGTATCGGCGATCACGGGCAGCTTTTCCATCGTGAGCAGGCCGGTCTGCTGTTCCGGATCCCATACCGCGATGACCTTGGCCTCGGCGGTGTTGCCGGCGAGGGAGGCGAGGGCCGTGACCTTGAGCCGGGCCAGATCCTCGGAATGGCGCAATTTGCCGCCGAGGTCGTTGATCATGTTCTCGGCCAGCAGGGAGCGCTGGGTGAGTTCGTTCCGCGCCATCTTGTAGGCGACTTCGGCGAGCTGACGTTCACTTTGCAGGGCCTTGGCCTCCCGGCGCAGGATCAGGTTCTGGCCGGCGAGCCAGGTGGCCGTCACGGCCAGGGCCGCCGCGGCCGCCCAAGGGATGAACCGCTGGAAGGGGAAGGTGGTGATGGTCCCGCTTGCGGCCGCGGAACTCGGCGCCGACGCGGTGCAAGCGGCCAGGATCTTGGCCTTGAGGTCGGACGGGGGATTGAGCTGCGGGACGGTGAGGGCCACGAGGGCGGCCGCCCCGAGCAACTCGGCGTGCAGGGTCCGCAGCTCGGAATTGGCGGCCATCTCTGACTCAAAACCGGTCTTCTCCGCGCCCTCGAGGAGGTCGAGGGCGTGCAGGGTGGCGAGTTCTTCCTGTCGGTCGGTAATCATAACCGGGACGGGAGGGTTTCGCGCAGCTTGAGCAGGCCGCGCCGGATGCGGGCCTTGATCGTGCCGAGCGGCTCGTTGAGTTGGGCGGCGATCTCCTGCTGGGTAAGGCCGCGGAAAAAGGCGAGCTCGATGGCTTTTTGCTGTTCGGGAGCGAGGGCGGTCAGCGCGGCGCGCACGGCCGTGGCCTTCTCCTGCACCCAAAGCGATGCCGCGGAGTCATCCTCGCCGCCCGGGGCGGCGGGCTGCAGGTCGGGCGCTGATTCCGCCAGCAGCTCGGCCCGGCGCTTGCGCATCCGGAGCCGGTCGATGGAGCGGTTGCGGGTGAGGGTGGCAGCCCAGCCAAAGACCGACCCGCGGCTGGTCTCATACGTCGCGGCCTTCTGCCACATCTGCAGAAACACATCCTGCACGATGTCCTGGGCCTCGCTGGCATCGTTGATGACCCGGAAGGCGAGGGAGTAGAGCGGCCGGGAAAGTGAATCGTACAGACGGGCAAGGGCGGTCTTGTCGCCCTGCGCCATCGCCGCCAGCAAGCGGGCTTGCTCGCGACTCTGGTCGTCGCCGGCGGGCTGGCCTGGGTTGCTGCTCGTCATGCGTTCAGGAAGCTCTGCTTCGCGCCGGGGTGACGCAATCGCGAGCAGCGCAAACGGATGGGCTGTGACCAGGAACATTCATGAGTGTTACGCGCATGCTGGCAGGAAGGATGCCTACGGTTTTGATTTGCCGGGGCTTGGCAACAGGAATGCGCGGGCCGGGTCCTCACAGCACCAGCAGCCCGACCAAACCGAGGACCAGCAGGGTGGTCAGAACCCCCAAAATGACTTTTTCGCTCTTGGTAACGGCGAGGGGCATGGATCAAAGGCCGCGTTGGCTGAGGTTGGTGAAGATGTCCCCGACGAGCGGTTCCGCCGCGAGTTCCGTCCAGGGCTTGTTGCTGGAGACCCGGATGAAAAACTGGTCGCCCTGCCGGCGAAACCCGTAGCGCAGCGCGAGCTTGAGCAGCGCGGGAACGGAGTAGGGATCGAGGTAGGTGATCGAGCGGCCGTCATACAGGTGCCAGAACCAGACGTTTTGCGGCAGGCCCGCGTCATTTTGAAACACGCGGTGCTCGGCGAGCGGGAGGCTTCGGCCCGGCAGCTCGAGCAGCTGGCGGACATCGGGAATCGGCCGGGCGATCCAGCCTGTTCCCGGCCAGCACGCATCGGGGGTATGGGACGCGACGCGGCTGACCGTGGTCTGGCCGGCGGGCCAATAGGCGACATAGACGGTGAGCTGCGTCAACCGGCCCTTGGTGTCGGCCCGCACATAGGTGCGCTCCATCAAGTGGGTGGTCTGGAGGATGCCGGCAAATTGGTAGAGGTTCGTTGGTGTGCTGACTTCCCATCCGGCGGGCTCCGCCGGCAGCATGGCCGCGAGGTCCGGCGCCGGCCGGCCGGTCAAGGCGGCCGGCTGATAGCTGGCGAAGTAAAAGCCACCGAGCGCGAGAGTCGTGGCCATCCCGCCCCAGAACACCCGCAAGGAGACACGCGGAAACCCGGGGGCAATGCCGGTGCCGGGGACCACGGCGGCCGGCTGGTTGGTTTCAAGCAGCACGGCGAGCCACGCGAGGATGGCGGCGGTGAGGCCCAAAATGGCGAAGCCCGTCACATCGTGCCAGGCGCCGGCGATGTTCCGGCCGGAATTCGCCAGCAGGGTCAAAATCAAGGACCGGAGAAAATTCATTCCCAAGGCAAGCACGGGCGCGACGATGATCAGTGCGAGGCGCGCGGCCGGCCGCCGCACCTGCCACGCGGCAAAGAAGAAGCCGGCAAACACACAGGAGATCAGGCTGCGGATGCCGCTGCAGGCTTCCTCCACGCCCACCGTGGTGGTGGCCAGTTCGATGATATTGCCATGCTGGCGGGCCGGCACCCCGAGCAGATGCAGCGAATGCAGCACTCCGCTCGTGACCCAGCCCTGCAGGGCGAAGGTGATCCGCGCATAAGTGCCGGTGGGCAACGGGGCCACCAGCAGCCAGAGGAAAATCGCCGTCAGGCTCACCCAGTTGAACGGCACCACGCATACCCGGGCGTCGGCCAGCAGCAGCAGTCCGCCGAGCAAAAAGGAGCACAGGGAGGCCGCCAGGAGAAAGCTCACCACGGCATGGGTCCAGGCGACCGAGGCGGCCAGCAACCCGGCCAGGGCGAAAAGCAGGAACCCGCCGGCCATGGCGGCCACCTGGGCCAGGACCGTCCCCCGGCCGCCGGTCAGCCAGCGCCGCGGGCCGTTTTTTCTGCTTTCCCAGATGAGCAGCAGAAAAATCGCCGGAACGAGAAACCCGTGGGAAAGGTCCGGGTTTTGGGACCACTCCGGCCAGAGGAAAATCGTGAAGGCGGCGATCAATCCCACCAACGCAGCCAGCACCGCTGTCGTCGCGGCCGGCAGCGCGCGCAGGTCGGCTGGTGGGGAAATGCCGGCGGGTGACGTCATTTTCCGGCGAGGCTAGGCCGGGCCCGTGATGCCGCAAGGCGCAATCGGGCAAGGGGCCCGGGTTGGACGCCAGGTTGCAAGAGCGGCTTTATGCCGCGATCCCCTTAAGCCATCGCGGCATAAAGCCGTTCCTGCAATGGGTTCAGACCTTCGTCGCGAACAACTCCGGATGCAGTTCACCCTCGGCGACGCGCGTCGTGGGTCCGCTCATCCGAATGGCGAAGTCCGGTGCGATCTCGATGCCGATCTGGCCGCCGGGCATGTGCACGGTCACCTTGGCATCGACCAGGCCGAGCCGGTGTGCCACCGCGGCCGAGGCGCTGGAGCTGCTGCCCGAGGCGAGGGTGTAGCCGGCGCCGCGTTCCCAGATCTCGATCTGCACGTTGTGCCGGTCGATCACCTTGAGGAACTGGACGTTGATCCGGTTGGGGAAATTCCGGTGCACCTCAATGTCGGGGCCGTATTGCTTCGCGAGGTCCGCGGAGATTTCCGGGAGGACGATGACGCAGTGCGGATTGCCGATCCCGGCGGCGGAGAAGGTGAAGGTGCGGTCCTGGATGGTGAAACTCTCGTTGAGGACGTCGCGCACCGGGCCGGCCACGGGAATCCGGTCGCTCTGGAAAGACACCCGGCCCATCTCGACGGTGATGAGCTGGCCATCCTGCATCACCTTCGATTCCACCACGCCGCCGGGCACCTCGATGGTGAACGGGGCGGCGCCGGTGAGCTTCTGGTCGTGCAGGTAACGGGAGAAGATGCGGAGGCCGTTGCCGGATTTCTCCGCCTCGGAGCCGTCGGGATTGAAGATCCGCAGGCCAAACTGCGCCTGCCGGGACGGCAGCGGGCCCCAAAGGATACCGTCCGAGCCGACGCCGAAATTGCGGTGACAGATGACCCGGATCTGCTCGCGGGTGGGGGCGGTCCAGGTCGGATAATCCGCCGGGTTCATCACCAGGTAGTCGTTGCCCAGGGCGTGGTATTTAAAGAAGCGCATGCCAGCAGACGGTTAACTGCGGATCACGCCGAACACACGGAAAAAATCGGGGGTTATTGTTCACTTTTCACTGTTCAATTATCGTCGTTCATCGGCTTGACCCAAATGAACACCGAACGATGAACGATGAGAGCTGAACAATCTCAAACCGCCGGCACGGTGGCTTTGGCCCCGTACCCGAGCAGGTGGCGTGACTTGATGATCTCCGCGACCTTGGCCGGCACGAGCCGCTCCCAGGAATCGTCGCCGGCCTTGATCCGGTGCAGCACGTCGCGGGAGAAGATGTTCAGGTAATCCGGGTTGCTGCCGACGATGCAGTCGAGGTTGTGGTTCTCGAGCAGGTGGGCGTACAGGTTGCGCAGCCGGTCGGAGACCTGGAGGTTGCGGGCCGTGATCATGACCTCGGACGAAAACGGGTTGCTGCCGTTGTGCGCCGCGGCGGGTGGCTGGCCGTTCGCCAGGTAGCGGTCGAAGGCGTCCTGCCGCATTGGGTAGATATAGAGCTTCACGGCGTGACGGAACATGCGGCCCATCGACTCGAGGATGCCGCCCTCGAGGTTTTCGTAATACTTCTCGTTGAAGATCTCGAGGAGGGTATTGATGCCCATGGCGACGCCGATCATTTCCTTGGTGTAGCGGCGGAAGTAGGAGACGAGGCGGTAGAACTCGGAGTAGTTCGAGATGATCGTGGTGAAGCCGATGTGGCCGAGCATGTCGACGCGCGCGAGGAAGTCGTCGGCGTCGAGGTCGCCGTCGGCCAGCAGGTTGTTCATGGTGATTTCCATGAGGACGATGAGGTCCTTGCCCTTCACCATGGGCTCCTGCATGAACTGCGCGGTGGCGCAATTGAGCATGTCGACGTTGACGTGCGTGACCGGCCGGAAGCTGCCGCGCTCGACGAGCACGGCCTTGCGGTAGAGCGCCTCGGACGGCTGGAGTACCTCGCCGTTGGGGGCGAACATCACGGCGTTGGTCAGGCCGAACTGCACGAGGCGAAGCGAAAGCAGGCGGTTGTCGATGTGCTGGAACGCCGGGCCGCTGACGCGGATCATGTCCACCTCGACGCGGTCGCTGCCGATGCCGTCGACGAGCGACTGGATGAGCTGGAGCGGGTCGGCGGAGTAGTTGAACGCGCTGTAGATCAGGTTGACGCCGACGGTGCCGATGGCCTGCTGCTGCTGGACGTTCTCCTTGTCCCACATGCGGACGTGGATGATGATGTCGCTGGGCGCCTCGAGCGGGTTCTGCTGGAAACGGATGCCGAGCCAGCCGTGGCCGTCGGTGGTGCCCTTGAAGGTCTTGGCGGCGACGGTATCGGCGAAGACGAAGAACTTGGTCTTGTCGCCGCGCTTGCCGGCCAGGCGTTCCTCGAGCAGCTGGTACTCGTGGTTGAGCATGGTCTCGAGGCGCTCGCGGGAGACGTACCGGGGGGCCTTGCCGTAGATGGCGTCGCTGAAGGTCATGTCGTAGGCCGACATGGTCTTGGCGATGGCGCCGGAAGCCCCGCCCACCTGGAAGAAGATGCGCGACACCTCCTGCCCGGCGCCGATCTCCGCGATCGTTCCGTAGCGGGAGCCATCCAGATTGATGGTCAGCGCCTTGCGGTTGGTTGTGAGCAGTTCCTTGTTCTCACTCATAGGACTGCGAATATAGAAGGCATCGTTGGTAAATGAAAAGCACTGGATGGTGAAATCGACGCGTCGGGCGCGTTATTAAGCGTCATGAATGCCTTTTAGTCGGCGCTATGACCGTTTGTCCAAGTTACGGACCAGCAATCGCTTTTCGCTGGCGATGGAGAGGGGCATGCCTAGCTTCGGCACCATGAAGAATTTCTTCAGCTCTTTCTTCGCCAGCCTCACGGCCCTGATCGTTTTTGCGGTGGGCGGCGTACTCATGTTTTTCCTGCTCCTGGGCGCCCTGGTGGCCATGGGGGACAAGAAACCGGTCGCCGTCCAGAACGGCTCCTTTTTGGTGCTCGACCTGTCGGCCAACATCCAGGACTCGCCCTCGCAGATGGACGGACTCGAGGAGTTCACGGCCGCGTTTGGCGGCGACGGCGCCCATGTGCTCCAACTGCGCGAGGTGACGCGCGCCCTCCAGGCGGCCGCCAAGGATGAGGCCATCACCGGCCTTTATATTACCGGGCAGGTCAGCCCCCAGGGCTATGGTTCGGGTTTCGCGGCGCTGAAGGAAGTGCGCGAGGCGATCGAGTCTTTCAAGGCCTCCGGCAAACCGGTCAAGGCCTACCTCGATTACGCCACGACCCGTGACTTCTACCTCGCGTCGGTCGCCAGTGAAATCACGGTCGATCCCTACGGGGCCATCCTGATGCCCGGCCTGGCCTCCCAGCCGATGTTCTTTGCCGGCCTGTTCGAGAAGCTGGGCATCGGCGTGCAGGTCACGCGCGTCGGCAAGTACAAGAGCGCCGTCGAGCCCTTTACCCGCAAGGACATGAGCCCGGAGAACCGGGCACAGACGCAGAAACTGCTCGATGACGTGTGGCTGACGCTCACGAGCTCGATCGAGCAGGCGCGCAAGCTGCCCGCGGGCTCGTTGCAAAAAATCATCGACGACAAGGGCATCATCCGGCCGGACGCGGCCAAGGCGCTGAAGCTGATCGACCGCATCGCCTACTTTGACGAGGTGCTCGCCGACCTGAAGGCCGCCACCGGCCGCAAGGGCTCCACGGAGACCTTCAAGCAGATCGCGGTGAAGGATTATGCCAAGCTCGTCTCCGGCGGCGGGCTCGTGGCCAGGCGCCAGAGCGAAAACAAGATCGAACTGGGTTCCGGCGGCAGCGGCAAGCTGGCCATCGTCTATGCAGAGGGCGAGATCGTCGACGGCACCGGCAACGACCAGGGTTACGTTTATGGCGCCAAGACCGCCCGGATGCTCCGGGAAATCCGCCAGGACGACAGCATCAAGGCCGTCGTGCTCCGGGTGAACAGCCCCGGCGGCAGCGTCTCCGCCTCCGAGGCCATCGGGCGGGAGATCCGGCTCATGCAGCAGGTGAAGCCGGTGGTCGTCTCCATGGGCACGGTCGCCGCCTCGGGCGGCTACTGGATTTCCACCAACACCGACCGGATCTTTGCCGAGTCGTCGACCATCACGGGCTCGATCGGCGTTTTCGGGCTGTATTTCAACGCCCAGGGTTTGTTCAACGAGAAGCTGGGCCTGTCCTTTGACACGGTGAAGACCGGCAAGTTTGCCGATGCCCAGACCATCGCGCGGCCCAAGACGGAGGAGGAGCTGGCGCTCTTCCAGACTTTCGTCGACTGGATCTATGACCAGTTCATCAGCAAGGTGGCGGATTCCCGCAAGCTGGACCGCGCCGTCGTACAGGAGATTGCCCAGGGCGGGGTCTGGTCCGGTTCCGAGGCGCTGAAGCTGGGCCTCGTCGACGAGCTGGGCGGGCTCTCCGCGGCGATCAAGTACGCCGCGCAGAAAGCGAAACTCGGCTACGATTTCCGGGTCGCGGAATACCCGCGCAAGAAGCAATTTTCCGAGGCCCTGTCCGAGGCCTTCGAGGGCCGGCGCCGCGAGCAGTCGTTCAGCGGCCCGTTCGGGGCCTTCCTGCGCGATGCGAACAACCAGGTGCAATCCCTGAGCAAGTACAACGATCCCCGCGGGCTTTACGCCCGGCTGCCCTTTGAGATGGGCCTGAAGTAACCGCACCCGCGCATGAACCAGGAATACACTTTGGCCCGGGATTGTCCGGCCACGATCATCCCGGCGGGCGACAAGGTCGTGCTCAAGGCCGGCGCCAGCGTCTACATCACCCAGACGCTCGGCGGCAATGTGACGGTCCGGACGGACGCGGGACTCTGCCGGATTGCGCGGGAGGATGCCGCGGCGATTGCCGGTTACACGCCGGTCGCCGTCAGCCCTTCGACAGGCTCAGGGCAGACAGCCTTCTCAGAGCAGGCAGTCTGGGATGCGCTGAAGACCTGTTTCGACCCGGAGATCCCCGTCAACATTGTGGACCTGGGCTTGGTTTATGATCTGGCGATCGAGCCGACGCCCGAGGGTCGGAATATTTTGGAGGTCAAGATGACCCTCACGGCCCCCGGTTGCGGCATGGGTCCGGTGATCGCCGAGGATGCCCGCCAAAAAATCACGGCCTTGCCGGGCGTCGAGTCGGCGCGTGTGCATATTGTCTGGGATCCCCAGTGGACGCCGCAGATGATTTCCGGGACGGGCCGGAAGATTTTGGGTTTGGAGTAGGGAAGCCAGGTTGGTTTCAACAGAAGTGTAGCCGCGTTGGAGCAAAGCGACAACGTGGCCGGCCGCACTTCCGGAACCACCCTTTCGCGGACTCAAGCGCGGCTACAGGGCAGGCCGTTGGGAGCAACGGCCCCTACCGACTACGCCGTCACCGTATCCAGTGAACAGGTCTGCAACGGCGTCTCGCAATTCGGCCGGGCGATGACACCCGGATAGGGCTCGGGGGCGAAGTGCCGGCTGGGCTCGGCAAGCAAATGCCGGTCGCACACCGCAAAGAGTTCGGCCTCGGTCATGGCCCGGCGCATGTCGTGCAGGAACAGGCTGCCCGCATCCACACTCTGGCCGACGAAGTTCAGGTACTTCTTCATTTTGGCGACATGCACTTTTTCGGGCAGTCCGGGCTGGTGGGTTTCCCGGTAAAGCCGGTCGATGTATTCGCGCACGTCGGCGAGGGTGGGTTGGAAGACTTGGGGAGGGGCGGTCTCCCGAACGTCCTTGCTTTCGCCCTGGGTGCCGTCCGCGGCCCGTCGGGAGACGGGCCCTTCAAAATACTCCCGAACCTGCCGGAAGATCCACGGGTTGCGGATGGCGTGGCGGCCGATCATGACGCCGGCGGCGCCGGTCTCCGCGAGGACCGCGCCGGCCTTGGCGGCGGAAGTGACATTGCCGTTGGCCAGCACCGGGCAGCGCACCGTGCGGGCGGCGATGCCGATGGAGTCATAGTGCACCTCACTGCGGTACATTTCCTTCACGGTGCGGCCATGGACGCTGAGCAGGTTGACGCCGTGCTTGTTGATCAGGCCGAGGATGTGCTCGAAGTTTTCCGTCGAATCGAAGCCGATGCGCATCTTGACGGTGAACACCCCGGGCACGGCGTCGCGCAGGTGGCCGATCAGCTCGTCCACCTTGGCCGGGTCGCGCAGCAGGCCGCCCCCGACGTTCTTCTTGTAGATCTTGGGGGCCGGGCAGCCCATGTTCAGGTCGATGCCGGCCACGGGATACTGCAGCAGATCCTTCACGGTGCGGACCATGTCGGGGACATGCTCGCCGATCAGCTGGGCGAAGACGGGGCGGCCGGTTTGATTCTCGGTGATGGAGCGCAGGATGTGCTTTTCCGGCCGGGACTGGGCGTGCACGCGGAAGAACTCCGTGAAGAAATAATCCGGCGCACCATAATGCGCGATGACGCGCATGAAGGGCAGGTCGGTGACGTCCTGCATCGGCGCCAGCGCGGTCAGCGGCTGGCCGGGCCGGAGGCCGGGAGGAAGTTGCGCCGCGGGCGGAACACTCATCGCCTTACTGGTCTCCCTCGTCCTTGGGCTCTTCCTTCTGCTGCTTGAGCACGCGCTCGAGGATTTCGCTCATGTCCTCGGCCGGGTCAAAAACCTTGCGGGCGACAAAAATCGGCCGGCGCTGCTGGAGGGCGAGCACGATCGAGTCGCTGGGCCGGGCGTCGAGCTCGAGAAACTTGCGCCCCAGCTCGTTTTGCATGTGCAGGATGATCCGGGCGAAATAGGTGCCGTCGTTGACGACGAAATCGTTGATGACGATGCGCTCGAGTGTGATCTCAAAGCCGAGCAGCATGTTGCCGATCAGGTCGTGGGTCAGCGGGCGCTCCTTCTTGACCCCGTTGATGGTCATCGAAATGGCGCTGCCCACGCTGGGATCCACGTAGATCACGAAGACCTTCTCGTCGTTGCCGAGGAACACGGCGCAGCCGTTGGCCGTGGGCATCAGGCCTTTGATGGAGACTTCGACGATATCGGCAGGCATGCGGGAAAAGTTGGCCAGTCGGGGGGAAAGTGCAAGCAAGGGCCGGTGGTGGCTGCGCCCCTACAAAACACCAAGGCAACGGATGGCTCGTTGGCAGTGACGATACCCGCCGCACTAACTGGCGCTTGAAGGTCAGAAACCGTGGAGTGCGATGCCCCAGGCCTTGGCCTGTTGCAGGACGGCCGGCTTATCAAGGATGATGACCTTGCCAGCCTCGAGGGCGGCGGCCTTCAGGCCGGCCTCATGCATGGTCGCAAGGGTGCGCAGGCCGAACACGGGCACATCGAAGCGGAAGTCCTGCCGGGTCTTCACCGTTTTGACGAAGAGGGTTTCATCGGTCTTGAAGGTGCCCGCCCGGCGGAGCATGGCGTCGGTGCCCTCGAAGGCTTCCGCGGCGAGCACCGTGCCTTTGCGGACCACGCAGCCCTGGCCAATGTCGAGCCGGGCGAGTTCCCGGGCGATGTGGATGCCGTGCTGCACATACTCGTCGTCGAGGCCCAGTTTCCCGCTCATGGCACCGGCGGTGGCCAGCTGGTCGTCGATGAAAGCCCGGGCGTCGAGGAGGGTGACGCCGATTTTCTCAATCTCCGTCGCGATGGCGCCGAAGATGGTCTCGGCATTGCGGCGTTTGAGCGAAAACAGGATGGCGGCCGCCTTCAAGTCGGGCGTCAGCCCGTGAAAAAGTTTCTTGGGCTTAACCTGGCCCGCCATCAAGGCGTAGCCGGCGCCGAAGTCCTTCAGCGCATCGAGCATTTTTCCGACCTGGCCGACGTTTAGTGTGACCCGCTCTTTCTCCGGAAAACTGGCGATCAGGCTCGGCTCGGTCTCATCGTCCATCGCGATGAGCCGCAGCGGCACCCCGGCGGCGCGGATGGCGGCGGCGGTGATCAGCGGGTAGTTGCCGCGCCCGGCGATCAGGGCGACCGGACGGCGGGCGGCAAAGTCCCGGGGTAGGTAGGCGGAAGGCATGGGAGGCGAAATCAGACCACCGGACTACGGACTACAGATCACCGGACGACAATCCCGGACTGGCGACATGCTCTGCTTCGATGGGGAGCCCCGGTGAGCAGTCAGTCGTCCCGTGGGCCCGTCGACCTTTGCTACGACTGCGACCCGTAGTATTTCTTGTAGCTGCGGTAGTACCGGTAATTGCTATAATATTCGATGCGGCGCGCCGAGAGCCCGTTGAGCACGATGCCGAGCAGCTCGTTTTTGCCTTCCTTGAGCTGCTTGATGTAAAGGCGGATGTGTTTCCGGTAGGCGCGGTTGAAGCGGCAGACGTACAGCACCTCGTCGGTCCGCTCGGAAATGAGCAGGGCGTCGGTGACGGCGCCCATGGGCGGCGAGTCCACGACCACGAGATCGAAGTGCTGCTTCATGTTCTCAATGAACTGCCCGAAGATGGGGTTCTCGAGCAGCTCGGTCGGGCTCTTGGAGCGGCCGCCGGAGCGGAGCAGGTAGAGGTTCTCGTCGACCTTGACGAGGCCGAGCGACGGGTCAGTGAGCGGATCGGCGGGAATCTTCGCGCCGGATTCAAACCAGGCGATCAGGCCGAGCTCGTTGGTGAGCTTGAAGTGGCGGTGCAGCATCGGCCGGCGCATGTCGCAGTCGATCAGGAGCACGCGCTTCCCGTGGCGGGCGAAAGAGGCCGCGAGGTTGCAGCTGATCATCGTCTTGCCCTCGCCGGGGATGGTGCTCGTGACGAGGATCGACTTCGGGAAGTCGAGCTTCGACTGGATTTTCACCGCGCTGTATACGCTGAGAAAAGCCTCGGAACCGGGGGAGGTCTTGTTGCTGTTGACCAGGGAATGTTTTTCCGCGTCCGGCACGTTGCCCAGTTCGGGGATGATGCCGAGGAGGTTGGCCCCGATGAAGCCCTCGATGTCCCAGGCGCTCTTCACCCGGTCATCAATGAAGCTCAGGCCGATGGCGACGCCAGCAAAGATGAGCACGCCCAGCCCGACGCAGGTCTTCATGATGTTACGGAGATTCGGCGTGTAGGGTGAACCGGCGGGCAGGGCGCGGTCCAGCGGCTTGACGGGAATGTTTTCCAGGTTCTTCGAGGTGGTGGTCTGGTTGAGCCGGTCGAGGATCTGGATGTAGTTGTTTTTCGCCACCTGGGCCTGGTTCTCGAGGCTCTTGAACTCGACCGAAAGCTCGCCGAGCCGCAGCTGGTCCTTCTCGGCCTCGCGGTATTCGCGCTCATACGAGGCCTCGGTGTCCTTGAGTTTCACGTACTGGGTCCGCAGGTCCGCGATTGACTGCTCGATGTTGTGCTGGAGCTGGGCCGTGACGACATCGAGCGAATTGGCCAGGTCGATCATCTTGGGATGCCGCTCCAGGTAGCGCTCGCTGAGGATGGACTGCTGCTTGGTCAGCTCCGCCAGCTGGGCCTTGAGGGTTGCGATCGTGCCGTAGCCGGAAATGTAGCCGATCTCCAGCAGGCTCCCGCCGGATTTCTGCATCTGCTCGATCTGGCTGAGCAGGGTCTCGATATCGATGCGGGCCAGGCGGGCGGTGGTGAGGGTGGAGTTGATCGCCCGCAGCCTTTCGCCGACGATGTTCATGCTGTTGTCCAGCGAGACCAGATTGTGCTTGCGGCGGTATTCCTGGAGCTTGCCCTCGCCGGCCTCGGACTCCTTGCGCAATTCCTCGGCCCGGCTGCGGAGATAATCCACGGCAAACTCATTCTTGCCCCCGACGTTTTCGATCAGGTAGCGCATGAACTGCTCGACAAAACGGTTGGCAAGGAGGGCAGCCCCCTCCGGGTCGCGATTTGTCACGGTGATATTGAGCAGGAAACTGTTGCGGATGTAATCCGGGCTCATGGTGCCCAGCAGCGAGCCGACACCGGGTGGATTGGCGCCGGGCGCGAGGTTCTTCAGGTAGGGGCGCTGCAGGATCTTGATTTCGTCCGGGGTCAGGGACTGCGCCACCATGCTGCGCAGCCGGCTGCTGGTGAGAATCTGGCGGTAGGTGTTCAGGTCGACGTCGGAGCGGACCGAGGTGTCCACGACCTGCTCGTTGAGGACGACGCGCTCGGGGCGCTCGAACTGCATCGTGGCGCTGCTCGAATACATCGGGGTCTCCTGCGCCTGGTAATAGCCCAGCGAGAGCGAGACCAGGAGGGCGACCGGCAGGGCGATCCAAAGCCGCTCGCGGAGGATGACGTAGTAATCCCGCAGCGAACGACGCTCCACGACCTGGTGGTCGTTGCCGTGCATGGACGGCCCGGTGGAATTGCCCGGGGCCGAGGAAGAGGGAGCGTCGAAGGCGGACATTACTGGGATCAGATCAGGCGTTCCGGCACATAGACAATGTCACCCGGCAACAGGAGGAGGGTGTTGTCATCATTCTTCTGGTCCTTCCGTCCCTTGATCACGTTGTCGACGTCGATCGTGAACACCTTCTTGGAGCCGTCGGGGAGGACCCGGGTGACCGACACGGCCGTGCCTTTGCCGATATCGGTGATGCCCCCGGCCTTGGTGACCAGCTCAACGACGGTGAAGGTGGACTCGATCGGCAGCGTATACCGGCCCGGATTGCGGATCTGGCCCTGGATGGAGACCTCGCGGGGAGCGTACTCCTCCACATTGACGGTCACCTGCGGGTTGCGCAGGAAGCGCCCGTCCTTGTAGGCGTTCTCGATGGTGTTCTGGGCTTCCACCACGGTCATGCCGCCCACGGTGATTTCCCCGATCAGAGGCAGGTTGATGCGGCCGCGCGCATCGATGCGGGTCAGGCTGGTCAGGTCGTCCTCCTGGTAAACGGCGACGCGGATGCGGTCCGCCAGTGCCAGGGTGTGAATGTAATTCTTCTTGGTCTGGTTCTGGGGATTATCCGCGCGCAGGGTGGCGCCGCTCCAGAGGAGCAGGCCGCCAAGCAGCAGTAAAAACGGGCGGGTTAATTTCATGTTTGAATCAAAGGGCGTTAAAAGCGGCTCGCGATGTCGAGGGAGAATCCGTGGCGTTCGAAATCGGACAGGCTGATGGTGGAATAATTGTGCAGGTAGTTGTAGCTGGCCGCGAGCCGCAAGTGTTCGTTGAACTTGTAGCGGGCGCTGACATCCCAGGCATAGAACTCGTCCTGGCGGTGCTGCAGGGTGCCCTGCAGGAAGTTGTTCCGCCCGTAGGACACGCCGCCATCGACGTCGAACTTGCGCGTGAAGACATAGTTGGCGCGCAGACCCACCGTGGTCGTGTCGACCGATGAGCCGGTGGCGATCGTGGTGTAGTCACGGCTGAACTGGCCGCTGAGGGTGAACTTGCGGGTGACCACCCAGTTGAGCGCAGCCACCCCGTTGAAATCGCCGAAGCTGCCCCCGCCGTTGACGTCACGGACTTGGTAACCGAGGCGAACCGAGCCGTTGAGCTTACCAAAAAGAACGCCGATCGCGCCGACGTTGAACCAGTGGTCGTAGGTGTCGGGGCCGATCGAGGTGTGGGAGATGCGGATGCGGTAGCCGCTGACGAGATCGAGCTTGGAGGTGTAGACGTAGAAAAGGTCGACGGACTCGCTGTAGTCAGTGTAGTTCGCCAGGGCCGCATTGTCGACGTAGCGGCGCTCAAGGTAGCCGGTGGCGGACGTGACGTAAAACTTGTCGTTGATGGGGTATTTGATGCTGAGGCCGAGCGGGATATTCCAGGAGCTGGTCCGCAGGTTGACGGCGCTGTCGGAGCGGCTTTCGCGGAAGAAGTTGACCGTGAAGGCCCCGGTCGTGCGCCCGGAGGTCTTGTTGAGCTCGAGGTAGAAGCTCGGATCCACGGAGCTTTCGGACGTATAGCGGTCAAACCGCTGGTAATCGATCTTGGCGGTGATGTTGACCGCGATGATGCCGGCCCGCCGCTTCAGGTCGACGCCGACCTCGGTGGTCGCGGTGTAGTCGCCGGGCGAACTGGCGTTCGAGAAAATATTCGAATTGTAGGCGAAGGTGACGTTGCCGAAGACGAACACCTGGTTGCGGGTGCCGTCCAGGTTGAGCAGCGCCCGGGCCGGGCGGGCCGGCAAGGCCACCAGCAGGACAGTCAGTAGCAGGTAGTTTGCTTTGGGAGAAAGGATCACGTCTTCGCTCCGCACATTACGCGCCACCCGGCAGGCGATCAACGCTGACGGTGATGTTGGAAGGGAGGTCGCCCGGCACCGTGGGTTTCGGCACGATCTCCTGGTCGGAGCCATCGGCCGAGCCGGTTCCGTTTGGTCCCAGTGCGGCGGTCTTCTCAATGACCTCAAAGCTCACCGTCTTCTTGGCATTGCAGGCGATGCTCGCCTTCTCGTCCAGCGCGGGCAGCGCCGCGGGTGGGATGGGCCCGATCGTGATGCTGGCCGGCTGGCCGGCGGCACCGGGGCGAATGACCGCCCGCTCGCCCGGCCGCAGCACCTGGCCGCCGGAATCCTTGCCGCCGCCGCGGATCGTGATGTCGCCCTCGAGCAGATCGATGGTGCTTTCGTCGTCCTTGGTTTCGATCGAGACCTTGCCGTTCCGGATGTTCACCGCGGCCTCGGGCGTGGTGTAGTTCATCGTGCTGCCCGACACGAGCTGGCTCGTGCAGATGGCCACGGCACCGTGGGCCACATGGACATTACTCTGTGAAACGGAAGGTTCGTACGGGTTGTCTGAACTGGCGTTGCGCGAAGGCTGGAAGGGCTCCTGCACAAACCGGTTGATCTCCACGCGGGTATTTTGGTCCACGTACATGCCGGTGCCGTTCGAGTACACAAAGGCGTTGTGGGAATCCGCCTTCGTCTCAATGACGGTACCCGGCGCATCGAATGCCGTGGCTTGCTTGGCGGTGTAGACCTTGTCGTCATTCGTGATCTGGGAGTCACCCGTGCTTTCGGCGACGTAGATTTTGCTGTTCGGGCCCTTCTTCTTGCCGAGCTGCCGCTGCGCCAGAGCGCTTGGCGCCAGCACTGCGAGGGCGGCGGCACCCAGCAGGAGCAGGTGGAAAAACTTGGATTTCATGGCAGCGATCGGGTTGGACGTTCAGTGACGCAGGCGTGGGCTGGTTTGGTTGTCCCAGATAAAATAGGGTGTAATCCCTATGACAAGTAGAATCTGGTCTTTCGAAAGCACGCTTTAGTATCTTTACACCAATATGTTAATTAATCGCCCCTTTACGTAGATTGTCTTCTTAATCGGTTTGTCGGTGAGATGAGGAATTACTTTCGGTTGAGCCGAGGCCAATTTCACGAGCTCGGGTTCGGTGACATCAACCGGGACAGTCACATCGCCGCGATGCTTGCCGTTAACCTGGATGACAATGGTGACCGAGTTCGCCACGAGTTTGTTCGGATCAAATACCGGCCATCCGGCCGTCATGACAGATCCGGTCTGGCCCAGGCGGGCCCACAGTTCTTCGCTGATGTGCGGGGCAAAAGGGGCGAGCAGGCGCAGCACATCCAGCATGGTCTGGCGGGGCAGGGCGGGCTCCTTCTGCAGGGCGTTCAACAGGATCATCATTTGGGAAATGGCGGTGTTGAACCGCATGCCCTCGATGTCGTCGCCGACCTTCTTGATCGTTTCATGCAGCAGCTTCTCGGTCGCGGCGGACAGCACGGCGCCGGCGGCGATGCGGGGATTTGGTTCCCCTTCCTCGCTCAGGCACTCGCGCCACACCTTGCGCAGGAAGCGGAGCACGCCCTCGATGCCCTTGGGGTTCCACGGCTTCATCGCCTCGAGCGGCCCGAGGAACATCAGGTACATCCGCAGGGAGTCGGCCCCGTAGGCGCTGATGATGTCGTCGGGATTTACCACATTGCCGCGGCTCTTGGACATCTTCACGCCGTCCTCGCCGAGAATGATGCCTTGGTGGAAAAGCCTGGTGAACGGCTCGCTTTGCGGCACGACGCCGAGATCGAACAGCACCTTGTGCCAGAAGCGCGCATAGAGCAGGTGCAGCACCGCGTGCTCCGCGCCGCCGACATACAGGTCGGGCACGCCCCAGTATTTCAACGCCGCCTCGCTGGCGATGGCCGAGGAATTTTGCGGGTCGAGGTACCGCAGGTAATACCAGCAGGAGCCGGCCCACTGCGGCATCGTGTTGGTCTCCCGACGGGCCCGGACCCAGTTGGGACCGGCGGGCTGGGGTTGCGTGGCGGGCACGCTGGCGCCGGTGGTGACCTCCAGCCAGATTTCGAGCCAGGCAGTTTCATTCGCGAGCGCGCTCTCGCCGGTCCCGCTGGGCAGGTAGGACTGCACGTCCGGCAGCACGAGTGGCAGCGCCGCGTCCGGCAGCGGCAGCGCGAACTGTGTGACGCCGTTCTCCGCAAACTTCACCGGCTGGGCCGGCAGATCGGTCCGCACGGCCGCGGCGCGGCGGTAGTCGGCCTCGCTGACCCACGCGATCGGGAACGGTTCGCCCCAGTAACGCTGCCGCGAGAAAAGCCAGTCGCGCAGCTTGTAGTTGATGGTGCCCTTGCCGATGTGGCGCGCCGCGAGTGCGGCGGTGATCTGCTGCTTGGCCTCGGGCCAAGCCAGGCCGTTGTACCCGGGCGAGTTCATCATCTTGCCGTCACCCGTGTACGGCAGCTCGGTCGAACCGTCGGCGGCGGCAATGACCCGGATGATCGGAAGGTTGTATTGGACGGCAAATTCGTGATCCCGGTCATCGTGGGCCGGCACGGCCATGATCGCGCCGGTGCCGTAGCCCATCAGCACGTAATCCGCGATCCAGACGGGCACGCGCTCGTGGTTGATGGGATTGACCGCGTAGCTGCCGCTGAAGACGCCACTCTTGTCCTTGGCGAGATCGGTGCGCTCGAGATCGCTCTTGCTGGCGGTCTTGAAGCGATACGCCTTCACGGCCTCGCGTTGCGCCGGCACGGTCAATGCATCCACGAGCGGATGCTCCGGTGCGATCACCATGTAGGTGCAGCCGAAGAGGGTGTCGGGCCGCGTCGTGAAAATCTTCAGGTCACCGAGGGCGGGATCCTCGAGCTTGAACAAGACCTCCGCGCCTTCGCTCCGGCCGATCCAGGCCTCCTGCATGCGCTTGGTCGAGTCGGGCCAGTCGACGTCCTTCAGTCCGTCGATCAGCTGCTCGGCGTAGGCCGTGATCCGGAGCACCCACTGCCGCAGGTTCTTCCGTTCCACCGGGAAGCCGCCGACCTCGGACTTGCCGTCCACCACTTCCTCGTTCGCGAGCACCGTGCGGAGTTCCGGGCACCACCACACGGGCCGTTCGTCGACGTAGGCCAGGCCCTTCTTGAAAAGCTGGAGGAAAATCCACTGCGTCCAGCGAAAATACTTCGGGTCGGTCGTGTCGACCTCGCGGTCCCAGTCGTAGGAAAAGCCCAGTGCCTTGATCTGCCGGCGGAAGTTCGTGATGTTGTTCTGCGTGTTGGACGCCGGGTGGGTGCCGGTCTTGACCGCATGCTGCTCGGCGGGCAGGCCGAAGGCGTCCCAGCCGATCGGGTGCAGCACATTGAAGCCCCGGGCCCGCTTGTAGCGGGCCAGAATGTCGGTGGCGGTGTAGCCCTCGGGATGGCCGATGTGCAAACCCGCGCCGGACGGGTAGGGGAACATGTCCAGGACATAGTATTTCGGGAGCGACGATTGATTCTCCGCGCGAAATGCCTTGGTTTGATCCCAGAAAGATTGCCAATGCGGCTCGATCTGGAGAAAGTCGTAGTCTTTGCAATGAGTAGCCATCGAGTGAAAAACGAGACATTGAGAGATTCCCCAGCACCGTCAATCATGCGCCGCCTGACCATTACGGGCCTGGCGCTGTTCGTGCTCGCCGGCGCCGCTGAGGCCGCCATGAGCCGGGGCTTTAACCGGCTCCTCGAGGCGGTCGTCCGCATTGATGTGCGCGAGATCACCTTTGAGGACGGCGCCCAGCGTTTCACCGGGGGCATCGGCTCCGGCGTGATCATCTCCGCCGATGGCCTCATCCTCACCAACGCCCACGTGGCCAGCCCCTCGGCGGTGGAAATTTCCGTGACCCTCGCCAGCCTGGAACGCGTCAGCGCCAGGCTCGTCGGCTGGGATCACTGGACCGATCTGGCCGTGCTGCGCCTCGACCTCGACGAGGTGCGGCGGCGCAAGCTCAGTTTCACGTCCGCGGATTTTGGCGACTCGAGCGAACTTTATTCCGGGCAGACCGTTTACGCCGTCGGGACGCCGTACGGCCTGACCCGCACGCTGACGCGCGGCATCATTTCCAACAACAACCGGCCCTTTGAGGACAAGCGGGGTGTCAACGGCTACGAGACGGGCCTGTTCAACACCTGGCTGCAGACCGATGCCGCCATCAACCCCGGCAACAGCGGCGGGCCGCTGGTGACCGAGGAGGGCAAGGTCATCGGGATCAACTCCCGCGCCTACATCGGCGCGGAAAACTTGGGCTTCGCCATTCCTTCCAACATTGCCCGGCGCGTCTCGACCGAGCTCGTGCTCCACGGGACCATCACGCGCAGCTACCTGGGCCTCGTGCCCCGCGAGCTGCAGGACCTGGAAAAATTCTATGCGCTCGCGGTCAACACCGGGATGCTGGTCGACGGCGTGGATCCCGGCTCGCCCGCGGCCCGCGCGGGCCTCCGGCCCAGCGACGTGGTCCTCACCCTGAACGGACAGAAACTGGACGGGCGTTTCCCCGAGCAACTGCCCCCGATCCAGAACGCAATCGCCAGCTTGCCGGTCGGATCCACCGTGCGCCTCGGGGTCAAGCGGGGCGGCCAGACCCTGGAACTCAGCGCCGTCACGGAAAAACTTGAAAGCTGGGTGGGCGCGGAGTGGGCCTTTGAGAAGTGGGGCCTGAGCGTCCGCAAGGTTTCCCGCGCCTATGCGCGCGAGAACCAGCTGACGGACGATTCCGGCGTCATTGTGCTCGGCGTGCAGCCCGGCTACCCCGCGGCCGAGGCCGGTCTCGCGCGCGGCGACATCATCACCAAGGTCGGCAGCGAGCCGGTCAGGGAACTCGACCGGCTGAAAGCCATCTACTCCAACTATGAGGCCAAGCCCGAACCCCAGCTGATCGAGGCCCAACGCAACCGCCGCATTTCCCTTTACGTGATCAAGCCATGAATTTCCGCCGCTGCCTTTCCCTTCTCCTGGTCGCGGTCGCCGGTGTGACCGCCGTGGCGACGCCGCTGACCGACTTGTTCAATGAGCGCCTGAAATCGGTCGTGGCCGTGGAGTTTTTCGTGCAGGACGAGCTCGAGCGCCACCCGGTCGGGGTGCAGGGCACGGTGATTGACACGGCTGGCACCATCATCCTGCCACCGGCTTCCATTTTGCCGGCGGTGTCACCCGGTCAGCTCAAGGATTTCAAGGTCTACCAGCCGGGCAGCACCGATGCGGCCAACGCGGTCTACCTCGGCCAGGATCCCCTGACCGGCTGGCATTTCATCCGCGTCGAGGAAAGGCTCCGCAGCCAGCTGGTCCCGATCACGAATTACCCGGCGATCAAGGGTGATCCCGCGCTCAGCGAGGAGCTCTGGGGCATCGGCCTGCGCAACCGCGATGAGAGTTTCATGCCATATTTTCTCAGTGGCCGGGTCGCGCTGATCACCCGGCTGCCCCAGAAAACCGCCATCCTGGGCAATGAGGTCGCGGGGCCGGGCCTGCCGGTTTTCAACTCCACCGGGCAACTGGCGGGCATTGCACAGACTTCGTTCGGACAGAGCTACCTGCTTTTTTCGCGCAACCAGAACGGCAATCCGGTCCTGCTCGTCAACGTCGAGGAGAGCAGCGTGGTGCTGCTCGCCGACGAGGTGCTGCCGTATCTCGGCCGGATTCCCCGCTCGGTGACCGGCCGGCCGATCGCGTGGCTCGGCGCCTATGGGTTGCAACCCCTGGATCCGGAGGTCGCCAAGCTGCTCAAACTCGAGAACCAGTCCGGGGTCGTCCTCAGTGACATCATGGAAGGCAGCCCGGCGGCCGCGGCCGGGTTGAAGGAACGGGACATTGTCCTGGCGCTCGACGGCCAGCCCTTGCCGCGGCTGAAGCCGGACCATGTGGTGCCTGGTTTCTTCGGCCAGGAGATCGTGCGCCACCAGCCCGGGGACACGATTGCGCTCACGGTTTTGCGCGACGGCAACCGGCAGGAAATCAAGGTCAGGCTGGGCGACGAGCCCAAGCTGCCGCGCGAAGCCGAGCGCCACTATTTTGAACGGCTGGGTCTCACGGTGCGGGAATTTCTCGCCAGCGACGGGATCACGCAGCGCATCAAGCCGTCCGAGCAGACCGGCGTGATCGCGCAATTCGTGAAACCCGGCGGCCCGGTGGGCACCGCCGGCCTGCAACCCGATGACTGGGTGCGGGAGATTGACGGCGTGGAGATCAAAACCTACGAACAGGCACTCAATCAGCTGCATGACATCGACGCCGGCAAGCAGCGGCCCGAAGTGGTGCTACTGGTCAGCCGCGGGGGCGAGACGTCGGTCCTGCGGGTCAAACTCAATTGATTATGTTTACTGGAATCATCGAGGAAACCGGCCGCGTGGTGGCTTTCACGCCGGAAGCGGCGGCCTGGAAACTGCAGATCGCGGCGCAACTGGTGTCCGCCGACGTGGCCCTGGGCGACAGCGTCGCCGTGAACGGCTGCTGCCTGACCGTGACCCGGTTCGACGCCGACAACCTTTGGTTTGACGTGCTCGAGGAAACCCGCCGGCTGACCAATTTCGCCCAACTCGCGCCGGGCTCGGCCGTGAACCTGGAGCGCAGCCTCCGGCCCGACGGCCGGATGGGCGGACACTTTGTGACCGGACACATCGATGTGCCGGGACGCATCGAGCAGCTGGAGCCGCGCGGGAAGGATTATTACCTGCGCGTCCATGTCCCCGGCGGGTTTGCCCGCTACCTGGTTTACAAGGGCAGTGTCGCGATCGACGGGATTTCCCTGACCGTGGCGGAAGTGGCGGGCGACTCCTTTGCCGTCTGGCTGATTCCGCATACGCTGCTGGTGACGAACCTGCGGGACCGAAAGGCGGGGGAATCTGTCAACTTGGAATTCGACCTGCTGGCCAAATACGTGGAAAAACTCGTCGCGCCCCGCGCCACCTGACCGACCGTGCCCACCCGCGAGCAACTTTTGGCCCTCACCGACGAACTCCGCCGATTGCGGAGCGGTGGCGAGCGCAGCGTGGCGGTGACCGAGGAGAGCATGGAACAGCTGCGCGTGGCCGTCAGTGCCGCGGCGGCCATCCCGGCCGACGCGGCGGTCGCGCGAGTGGCCGGGCCGCAATTTCTGGCCGCAAGCCCAACCCCGGCCCCCGCTCCGGTCGCATCGCGTCCGGTCGCTGCGCCGAAGCCCGCTCCGGCTCCGGCGTTGCCCGCGGCCCCGACGGTGACCCTGCCGGAAGGCGACAAACGCGCCCGCTGGGCCGCGCTGCACGAACTCGTCGTGAACGACCCGGTCTGCCGGGCGCAGCTGCGGCCCGGGAAGAAGGTGGTGCTGGGCGTGGGCAGCCTCGAGTCCCGCATCTTTTTTTGTGGCGAGGCGCCCGGCGCGGAGGAGGAAGTGCAGGGCGAGCCCTTTGTCGGTCCGGCGGGCCAGCTCCTGACCCGCATGATCCAGGGCATGGGCTTGAAGCGGGAGGACGTTTATATCGGCAACATCATGAACTGGCGGCCGGAGCTACCGGCCGGACCGAGCGGGATCCAGGTGGGCAACCGGCCGCCGACGGCCGAGGAAATGAACTACTGCCTGCCGTACCTGAAGGCGCAGATCGAAATCGTGCAGCCGCAGCTTATCGTGGCGCTCGGCGCCACCGCGGCGGGCGGCCTGCTGGGGGCGGGCACGTTCAAGACCCTGGGTGAAATCAAGGGCCGCTGGCACCAGTTTGCCGGCAAGTCTGTCATGGTAACCTACCATCCCTCGTATATCCTGCGGAATAACAGCAACCGGTCCAAGCGCTCCATCTGGGAGGATCTCCTGCAGGTGATGGAACGGGTGGGCCTGCCGATTTCCGACAAACAACGTAATTTCTTCCTCTAAGCCGTGCGCCGAATCTTCCCCTGTCTCCTCCTGCTGGCCGTCTGGTCGCCGCTGCGCGCGGCCCCGGACACCTTTGACTTCGAGGTGCTGCAGTTCCGCGCCAAGAACCTGGCGGCGCAGCCGTACAAGGAGAAGCCCTCGCGGGCGCCGGCCTCGCTCCAGAAATTCAGCTACGACGACTACCGGATGATCCAGTTTGATGCCGGGCACTCGTGGTGGCGCGCCGAACGCCTGCCGTTCGAGCTGCAGTTCTTCCATCCGGGCTGGCTCTACACCAAGAACGTCCAGCTGAACGAGGTCGTCGGCCACCAGGCCCGGCGGATCGATTTCTCCAAGCAGATGTTCATCTACGGCGGCAAGCGGCCCTGGATGATTCCGTCGGATCTCGGCTTCGCAGGCTTCCGCATCGAGTACGCCCTTAACCAGCCGGACAAGATGGATGAACTCGCGGTCTTCCTGGGGGCGAGTTATTTTCGCGCCCTCGGCAAGGATATGCGCTACGGCCTGTCGGCCCGCGGTCTGGCCCTCAACACCGGCGAGCCGGGCGGGGAGGAATTCCCGACCTTCGAGGAGTTTTGGATCGAGCAGCCCGAGCCGCTGACCAAGTCCATCACCGTGTATGCACTGATGGACAGCCCCAGTGTGACCGGCGCCTACAAGTTCATCATCACCCCCGGGGTCGAGACCGTCATGCGAGTGCGCGCCGCGGTGTATTGCCGCAGGAACCCCGCGGTGTTTGGCATCGCCCCGCTCACGAGCATGTACGCGCACGGCGAGAACACCGGCTGGTCCTCCACCGATTTTCGCCCGGAGGTGCATGATTCCGACGGACTCCTGCTGGAGACCGGGGCGGGCGAGTGGGTGTGGCGGCCGCTGCTCAACCCCAGGTCCATCCGCATTTCCTCCTTCATGGACCGGACCCCGCGCGGCTTCGGCCTGCTGCAGCGCGACCGGCAGTTTGCCCACTACGACGATCTGGAAGCCTACTACCACCTGCGCCCGAGCGCCTGGGTTGAGCCGGTGGGCAACTGGGGTCCCGGCTCCGTCCGGCTGGTGGAACTGCCGACCGCCGACGAGACCAACGACAACATCGTGGCTTTCTGGGTGCCCGAGCAACTGCCGCCGCCGGGTGAGCCGATCGCCTTTGAATACGACCTGCACTGGATGAACGATCCCGGGCACCGCCCGCCCGCGGGCTTTGTCTCGTCGACGCGCCTGGCGGATGTGATGAACCACCCGGAGTTGAAGCGGTTCGTCGTGGAGTTCGAGGGCGGCTACCTGGAGACCGAGCCCGATGATCCCGCGATCGAGGCGGTCCTATCTGTCGGCACCGGGGCCCAGCCCGCCGGCGTGGTGGTGGTGCAGAAGAACCGTTTCTCCGGCGCCTGGCGCGTGGTCTTTGAAATCAAGCCCGACCCCGCCGGCTCGCCCGTGGAACTCCGTTGCTTTCTGCGCAAAGGCCAGCATGTGCTGACAGAGACATGGAGCTATCTCTGGACTCACTAGATTCGTTCCGGCCCAAAACGGGCACCCTGGAGCAATGGAACGCCGCGTATGTCCGCGTGGAGGACTACCTGCGCGCCCACCGCATCCACAACCGGCTGCACCAGAGCCGCCTGATCCAGCGCGTGCTGGTGGGCGCCGCGCGCCTGCACGAACAGAATCCCGCGCTTGATCCCGCCACGCTGGCGGTGGAGGAAACGGACCGGTTGATGGACCGCTGGTTTGCCGAGTTGCTCGATGAGAAGGACCTGCCGCACGAGCGCATCGCGACCGAGGGCCGCGTCGCGCTGCTGGTCGCCGATGGCATGCAGCGCTGGCCGTACGCTTTTCTGGAGGAGGACAAGGTTCCCGCGGATTTCGCCAAGGCGATCAAGCAGAGCTCCATCCAGGCCGGGCCCGATCTCACGGTCTCCAGCATGGTGCCCCGCGACATCGACCTCGGGCCGATCACCGAGGCCGTCGGCCTGACGCTGGAACGGATCGAGCGGCTCCCCGTGCTCCGCGTGATGCTGCTCTGGACGGTGTTTGCCGGCGTGCTGATGGCGGTGTTTCTCGCCACGCGTTAAACCCATGGGCATGCCATTCACGGTCGAACAGGTGGATCGCTCCCGGGTGGGGCGGCGGCGCATCACGTTTCTCACCCTGACCTTTTTGCTGACCATCCTGGCCAGCTGGTTCATGGCCGACCTGCTCTGGCGCGACGGCATGACCGTGCTCGAGTGGATCATCCTGTTGCTCTTCGCCATTCTCTTCGCGCATATCGCCGTCGGTTTCAGCACCGCCCTGCTCGGGTTCTATGTGCTCAACCGCAACGGCGACCCGTATCGCATCACGCGTTCGATCGAGGGCGAGTCCCTCGCCAGTTTGCCGATGGCCTCGACGGCCATCGTGATGCCGGTCTTCAACGAGGATCCCAGCCGGGTGTTCGAGGGCCTGCGCGTGATCTACCGCTCGCTGGAACTGAGCGGCCGGCTGGAGAACTTCGATTTTTTCATCCTCAGCGACTCGAACAACCCGAACAACTGGATCCAGGAGGAGGTCGCCTGGGTGGAGCTCTGCAAGCAGCTCAACGGCTTCGGGCGCATCTTTTACCGCAAGCGGCGCATCTCGATCAACAAGAAGAGCGGCAACGTCGCCGACTTCCTCCGGCGCTGGGGCCGCCAGTACCGCTACATGGCGGTGCTCGACGCTGACAGCATCATGACCGGCGAGTCGCTGATCAAGCTGGTGGCGATGATGGAGCGCAACCCGAAGGTCGGCATCCTGCAGACGGCTCCGCGCGTGGTGAATGGCGTGACACTTTACTCGCGCCTGCAGCAGTTTTCGAACCGGCTCTACAGCCCGCTGTTCCTCGCCGGCCTGAATTACTGGCACCAGGGCGAAAGCAATTTCTGGGGCCACAACGCGGTCATCCGCGTCGCCCCCTTCATCGACTACTGCTGCCTGCCGGAGCTGCCGGGCCGCGAGCCGTTCGGCGGCCGCATCCTCAGCCATGATTTCGTGGAGGCGGCGCTGATGCGCGGGGCCGGCTGGGGTGTCTGGCTGGCCTACGACCTGGATGGCAGCTACGAGGAGGGGCCGCCGACCCTGATCGACAGTGCCAAGCGGGACCGGCGCTGGTGCCAGGGCAACATGCAGCACAGCTGGCTGCTGTCGGAGCGGAGCTTCCATCCGGCCAACCGGTTTCACCTGCTGCAGGGCATCATGGGTTACGTCGCCTCGCCGCTCTGGATGCTGTTTCTGCTGATCAGCACCATCCACACCTTCCGCGAGGTCCTGGCCCACCGCATGAACATCTACCATGCGGAGGCCTACACCTCGGTCTTCGGCTACGTCGTGGAGGTGCCCGAGGCCCTCGCGCTGTTCCTGTTCACCCTGCTGCTGCTCTTCCTGCCGAAGGTGATCGCGGTGCTGCTGGCCCTGCGTCAGGAGCGGGGCCGCGCCTACGGCGGGGCGTTCCGGCTGGTGCTGAGCGCGCTGCTCGAGGTGATCGTCTCGACGCTGCTCGCGCCGATCAACATGATGTTCAACACGAAGTTTGTGCTCTACATCCTGATGGGCCAGGGCGTGGCCTGGGTGACGCAAAAGCGCGAGGCCAGTGAGGACACGGACTGGCGCGAGGCCATCATCACGCACTCGGGACAAATGTCCTTTGGCCTGGTCTGGGGCGTCTCGGCCTTCATTTTGGTGCCCTCGTTTTTCTGGTGGCTCAGCCCGGTGCTCGCCGGACTCGTGCTGTCGGCTCCGTTGTCGATTTTTCTGGGCAAGGCCGGTTTCGGCCGGCGCGCGCGCGAGCTCGGGCTCTTCCTGACCCCGGATGAAACGCAGCCGCCGCAGGAGCTGGTCCGGCTCGAGCGCCACATGGAGGAGTGCTACCGGCACATGCAGCCCATCGTCCAGCTGCGCGATGACTACGGCCTGCTGCAGGCGGTCCTCGACCCGTATGTGAACGCGGTGCACGTGTCGCTGCTGCGGCAGCGCCGGGGCAGCCACGCCGTGCGCTCCTATTTTGTCACCCTGCGGAAAAAATTGCTGGCCGAGGGGCCGGCGCGGCTCACGCACCGGGAGAAGATGGCCCTGCTGCTGGACCCGGAGTCGATGATCTGGCTCCACGAACAACTTTGGAAGCAGCCCTCGGAGCAGCTGGCCGAATGGTGGCGGCTGGCGATGCGCCAGTACAACGTCCTGACCGCCACGCCGGTCACCGCGCTCTACCGCTAAGGCTGTTGCACGCTGGCGTAGGCGCTGACGATGACTTCGTGGCCGGATTTTTCCCGGCCGAAAATGCGGATCGCGGCGCTGGCCGGTTCCGTCGTGTTGCGCGGAGTCAGGTGCAGCCGGTAGCGCCGGCCCGCTTCCAGAATCTCGAGGCGCGCCGTGAAGGCGGCATCGGTCGACTGGGCGTCGGCAAAGATGATTTCCAAGCCGGGCGACGCCACGAGCTCGACGGATTTCCCGGCCGCGGCCTCACCGACCAGCCAGGACACACTGCGCGGCGTCAGCACGGCCAGCACGGGGACGTCGACCTGCAGTGACAGCCGCACGGGATCGCCGGCTTCGTCGGTCAGCACCGTGATCGTCCGGGCATAGTGGCCGACCCGGTCGCCGACGGTGAACCTCGCCTTGATCAGGCCGGCCGCGCCGGGCGCGTAAACCTTGGCATCGGCGACCGCCTCCAGGCAGCCGCAGCTCGTTTCGATTTCACGGATCGTAACCGGCTGGTCGCGGTTGTTCGTGAAGGCAAAGACGGTATCGAGCGTGGCCTGGAAAGGCTGGGTGGTAACCGTCTGCTCCGTGGTCTTCCATTCCAAGGCCCGGGCGGGAGCCGCCAGCAGGGGCAGGGCGATCAGGGCGAGGGCGAGAATCTGGCGGGCGCGCATGGCGCTAATCTGGCCCAGTTAGGCGCCGGCCGCAATGCGTTTGAGCGCCGCGGCCACCAGGTCGTACTCCACGTGCAGCTGGCTGCACAGCGGGCCCGCCCCGCTCACATTGCCGGATTTGCCCTGCAGTTCGATCTGCTGGGCCAGTTTGGACAGCCGGATGGCACCAAAATTACTCGAGCTGCCCTTGATGGTGTGCGCGGCCTTGCCGAGGGTGGAGGCGTCCTGCGCGGCCATCGCGCGGTCGAGCTCGGCCAGGCGCAGCGGGGTGTCCTCCAGATACACGCCGATCAGTTCGCAGAGGAATTCCTGGGCCCCGTCGGGGCTGAGCTCGCGGAGGTTGGCAATCGCCTGCGGATCGATGACCGGATCATCAGGCATGGTGGCGGTGAATTAGGTGGCCCATTCCGAGGAGGTATTCTGTTCGATTTCCTCAATGGTGGTAAGGCCGAGCAAAACTTTGCGCAAGCCATCATAGCGAAGCGGCTTGTAGCCGACCTTGGCGGCGGCCCGTGTGATTTCCTGGGCGCTCTTTCGCTCGGAGATCAGCTGGCGCACTTCCTCGGTGATGAGCACGAGTTCGTGAAACGCGACCCGGCCCCGGTAACCGGTCCCGCGGCAGTGCGGGCAGCCGCGCCCGCGGAAGAAGGGGACGTCGGTGAGGCCCTCCTCCTCGAAATAGCGCAGCAGCACCTCGCGGGGCGGGTAATATGCCTCGCTGCATTTTTCACAGATGCGGGCTGCCAGCCGCTGCGCGAGCACGCCGATGACGGAGGGTGCGACCATGTAGGACTCGACGCCGATTTCCATCAGGCGGACGATGGCCTGCGCCGCGGTGTTCGTGTGGAGGGTGGCGAGCACGAGGTGGCCGGTCAGGGCGGCCTCGGTGGCGATCTTGGCGGTTTCCAGGTCGCGGATCTCGCCGATGAGGATGACATCGGGATCCTGCCGCAGGAACGCCCGCAGCAGGGTGGAGAACTTCAGGTCGATGTGGCCGTTGACCTGGCTCTGGCTGACGCCGGACAGCTGGATCTCGACCGGGTCCTCGATGGTGGAGATGTTGATGCCCGGGGTGTTGATCTCGCTCAGCGCCGAGTAAAGGGTGGTGGTCTTGCCGGAGCCGGTCGGGCCCGTGACAAAAAGAATCCCGTTCGGGCTTTGCATGAGCCGCTTGAGCGGCTGCAGGATGGGTTGCGAGATCAGCATCTTCTCCAGCGTGATCATCGACTTGCGGCCTGTGGAGGCGAGGACGCGGATGACGGCCTTCTCCCCATTGACGGTGGGAATGCAGGAGAACCGGAAGTCCGCCTTGTTCGTGCCGATGGCGATCGAGAAGCGGCCGTCCTGCGGAAACCGGGACTCTGAGATGTTGACGCTGCAGAGGATCTTGAGGCGGACGATGACCGCCCGGTGCAGCTTGCGGGAGAAGGTGATCATTTCCCGCATCATGCCGTCGATGCGGAAGCGGATGCGGGTGTGGTTCTCGAGCGGTTCGATATGGATGTCGCTGGCCCGCTCCCGGAGCGCGAAGTAGATGACCTCGTCGAGCACCCGGATCAGGGACTCGGACTCGGCCAGCAGCTCGATGCTCTGGTTGGCCAGTTCGGGGCGGTTGAAGAGCGTGTCCTTTTCCAGGTCGACCAGGCTGTCCGCGAGGCTTTTCTCGGTGCAGTACTGGATGGAGAGCGCATCATCGATCTCACAGGGCAGGCTGAACACCGGGCTGATCGTCAGCTGGGTGATCTGCTGGAGCCGGCGGACCAGGTTGTTGTCCTGCGGCGTCGACATGGCGACCGTGAGCACCTCGTCAATGATGTAGAGGCCGATCACGTTGGCTTTCTTGGCGATCTCCGAGGGGATTTTAGCCACGGCCTCCTCGGTGATCGCGGACGACAGCACGTCCACGTAGGCGATGCCGATGGAGTTGGCCCACTGGCGGGTGGCCTCCTCCTTGGAAATGAGCTTCTGGTCGATCAGGGCCTGCAGCTGGGCGAGGCTGCCGGCGCCATGCTGCTGGCCGAGCGCCTCGAGCTCCTTCTCGAAGTCGAATTTCGGCAGCCGCCGGACCAGCTCGAGGAAGGTGCTATTTTCGAGGGCGGGAGGCACGGTGGGCGCGGTTTTTCTTGAACAGCTTGGCGATTTCCAGCTGGTCGAGCTTTTCGAAGGCGTAGGCGGCGGCGTTGCGCTCCAGCTGGACTTCCCGGAGCAGGTCCGGCAGCGAATAGCGCACCTCGGCCAACCCGGGCAGCGGGTTGGGCTGGCCGGAGGAATTCTTGGAAGGGGCGATCATGACGGACTGGGCTCGGTCGCGGGCAGGGCTTCCTCGTCGAAGCACTCCTCGATGATCCGTTGCAGCTGGGCCTGGAGTTCCTCGCGCGGCGTGTCCTTGC
Organism: uncultured Verrucomicrobiota bacterium; assembly: GCA_903898675.1. GTDB lineage: Bacteria > Verrucomicrobiota > Verrucomicrobiia > Opitutales > Opitutaceae > Lacunisphaera. Next base: position 333,664 of record CAIUGM010000014.1, on the reverse strand, counting down.
GGATATAGTCCAGCGCGCCAAGCCGCGCGCATTCCTCCACCGTGTGCCGGTTGGTCAGCGAAGTCAGCATGACCACGTTCGCCTCGGGCGCGATCTGGCGCAGCCGCTCGAGGGTCTGCAGTCCGTCGAAGTTGGGCATGTTGACGTCCAGCAGCACCAGGTCGGGTTTTTCCTGCGCGTAAAGGCTCAGCGCGATCAGGCCGTCGCCCGCCTCGACAATCGTCGGGGTGCAGATTTTCTTCAGCACCAGCCCGACAAATTTCCGGATATGGGCCTCGTCGTCCACGAGTAGGATCTTGCCGGTGAAATTCATCGTTTCAGGGGGAGGGTAATTTTGAAGGTGCAGCCGCCATCAGGCTCGTTATCGGCACAAATGGTCCCTTGGTGAGCCTCAATGAGCTTTTTGCAGATCGCCAGACCGAGGCCCGTGCTCTTCTCGCCGCCGGTGGGCTTGACGGAGGTCTGGCCGAAATCCTTGAACAACTTGCCCCGGTCGGCGTCGGGTATGCCCGGACCCTGGTCCCGCACCCAGACGGCCACGCGCCCGTCGCTGATTTTGCTGCTCACCTGGATCAGGGCGCCCGGGGGTGAAAACTTGACCGCGTTGCTCAGGAGGTTGTCGACCACCTGCTTGATCTTCTCCGCATCCAGCAGGAGATGCTCCCCGGCGGTGCCGTCGGTGAAACGCAGGGTGGTGCCCTTCTTTTCGGCGTTCATGTTCGCCACCGTCACTGATTTTACGACCAGCTCACTGAGCAAGACCGGCTTGAGATAAATCTTCAGCTGCCCCGATTCGATCACCGAGACGTCAAGGAGCTCGTTCACGAGGGTGAGCATCGACTGGCTGGCCTCGTGGATGGTGGTCACCAGGTCCAGTTGCTCGGTGGCGAGTGGTCCGACGGTTCCGTCCATGAGGAATTCCGCGAGGGCGCGGATCGAGGCGAGGGGATTCCGCAAGTCGTGCGCGGCCATGCCCAGCAGGCGGTTTTTGGCGGCACTGGCGTGATTGAGCTGCTCGACGAGCCGGGCCTGCTCCTCGTTGAGCACCCGGTTTTGCAGGTGAATCCGGATGCGGGCGAGGGCCTCCTTGGCGCGAAACGGCTTGGACACATAGTCGACCCCGCCGGCCTCCAGTCCCTCGATAATGTCGTCGGACTCGTGCTTGGCCGTGATGAAGATTACCGGAGCACAGCCTTCACCGTAGATCTGCCGGAGTTGCCGACAGGCTTCGAATCCGTTGATGCCGGGCATCACGACATCCAAGAGAACCAGATCGGGCTGGAACCGGGCGTATTGCTCAAGGGCAGCCTCGCCAGAGGCAGCCTCTACCATGATAACTCCCTCCGGCTTAAGAATTCCTGCAAGAATCCGCAAATTGAGACGATCATCGTCGACCAACAGGATTTTGCGGTCCTTGAGGTCAAACTTGCTCGCTAAGCACGGCTCAAGCACAGGCATGATGCTGGGCCTATCGACACAGAAGGCTCCAGACTGAGCTGAATCATGTTTGAAATGACGTATCATGGGATACAGATATGTTGATATTGTACTTGCCCCAAGGGTTGAACCGCTTTTTGTCCAAGGTCTACCTATGGCAAAATCATTTGTTTTCTCATCTGAATCCGTCGGGGAAGGACATCCCGACAAAGTGGCTGACCTCATCTCGGACAGCGTGCTGGACGCCTGCCTGGCGCAGGATCGCACCAGCCGGGTGGCGTGCGAAACCATGGTCAAGTCGAACATGGTGATCCTCGCCGGTGAAATCACCACCAAGGCCAAGCTGAATTACGAGACGATCGTGCGCGATGCGATCCGTGAGATCGGCTACGTGAACATCGACGATGTGTTTCATGCCGACACCGTTTTCATCAACAACTACCTGACCAGGCAGTCCCCCGATATTTCCCAGGGCGTCGACGCGGTGAAGGTGAAGGGCAAGAAGAAGGCGGAGCAGGGCGCCGGCGACCAGGGCCTGATGTTCGGCTACGCGTGCAACGAGACGCCCGAGCTGATGCCCACCCCGGTGATGTTTGCCCACCGCCTCGGCCGGCTGCTCACGAAGATCCGCAAGTCCGGCAAGGCGCCGTGGCTCCGCCCCGACGCCAAGTCCCAGGTTTCCATCCGTTACGAGAACGACAAGCCGGTCGAGGTGGTAAACGTGGTTATCTCCACGCAGCACACCCCCGAGGTCTCGCACAACCAGATCGAAAATTACCTGATCGAAAACGTGATCAAGAAGGTCATCCCGGCGCGCATGCTGACCCGGAAGACCCAGTTCCTCATCAACCCGACCGGTCGCTTCGTCATCGGCGGCCCGCAGGGCGATTCCGGCCTGACCGGCCGCAAGATCATCGTCGATACCTACGGCGGCTGGGGCCGACATGGTGGCGGCGCCTTCTCCGGCAAGGATCCGTCGAAGGTCGATCGCTCCGCTGCCTATATGGCGCGCTGGGTCGCCAAGAACATCGTCGCGGCCGGCCTCGCCGAGCTCGCCGAGCTCCAGGTCGCCTACGCCATCGGCTATCCCGATCCGGTCAGCGTTTACGTTGACACGATGGGCACCGGCCGCGTCTCCGACGAGAAAATCGCCAAGGCCGTCACCAAGGTCTTCGGCTTCAAGCCCGCCGAGATCGTTAGCCAGCTCAATCTCCTCCGTCCCATTTACCGCCAGACCACCAACTACGGCCACTTCGGCAAAGCCGGCTTGCCGTGGGAGCAGACCAACAAGGTCGCCGCTCTCCGCGACGCCGCCAAATAACCTCCCAACCTATACTACCATGGCTACCGCTTCTACCACGCCCACGGCGAACGACTACCACGTCAAGGACATCACTCTCGCTGAGTGGGGTCGCAAGGAAATCTCCATCGCCGAGCACGAGATGCCCGGCCTAGTTTCCGTCCGCAAGAAATTCGGCCCGGGCAAGCCCCTCAAGGATGTGCGCATCACCGGCTCGCTCCACATGACGATCCAGACCGCCGTCCTCATCGAGACGCTCAAGGAACTCGGCGCCGATGTGCGCTGGGCCTCGTGCAACATCTTCTCGACGCAGGATCACGCCGCGGCGGCCATCGCCAAGTCCGGCACGCCGGTCTTCGCCTGGAAGGGCGAGACGCTCGAGGAATACTGGGACCTGACCCTCAAGGCCATTTTCTTCCCCGGCGGCAAGGGCCCGCAGCTCGTCGTCGATGACGGCGGCGACGTCACCCTGCTCATCCACAAGGGTTGCGAGCTCGAGGAGGGCAGCGACTGGGTCAACACGCCTTCCGGCTCCCACGAGGAACAGGTCATCAAGAATGTCCTCAAGCGCGTCCACAAGGAGGACCCGCTCCGCTGGACCACGATCGCCAAGGAATGGCGTGGCGTCTCCGAGGAGACGACCACCGGCGTGCACCGCCTCTACCAGATGCTCGAGAAGGGCAAACTCCGCGTGCCGGCCATCAACGTCAACGACTCGGTCACGAAGTCGAAGTTCGACAATCTCTACGGCTGCCGCGAGTCACTCGCCGACGGCCTGAAGCGCGCCACCGATGTCATGATCGCCGGCAAGGTCGCCTGCGTCTGCGGCTACGGCGACGTGGGCAAGGGCTCCGCGTTTTCGCTCAAGGGCTTCGGTGCCCGCGTCATTGTCACCGAGATCGACCCCATCAACGCCCTGCAGGCCGCGATGGAGGGCTTCGAGGTCAACACGATCGAGAGCACGCTCGGCAAGGCCGACATCTACGTCACCACGACCGGTAACAAGGACATCATCACGCTGGAGCACATGCGCCAGATGAAGGACCAGGCCATCGTCTGCAACATCGGCCACTTCGACAACGAGATCCAGGTCGACCTGCTCAACACGTCCGACGCCAAGCGCATCAACGTGAAGCCGCAGTACGACCTCTACACCTTCCCGAAGGGCAACAGCATCTACCTGCTGGCCGAGGGTCGCCTCGTGAATCTCGGCTGCGCCACCGGCCATCCGTCGTTCGTGATGTCGAATAGCTTCACCAACCAGACGCTCGCCCAGCTCGATCTCTGGAAAAACAAGGACACGTACAAGATCGGCGTCTACCGCCTGCCGAAGCACCTCGACGAGGAGGTCGCCCGGCTCCACCTGGAGAAGATCGGCGCCAAGCTCACGAAGCTCACCAAGAGCCAGGCCGAATACCTCGGCGTGCCGCTGGAGGGACCGTACAAGCCCGAGCACTACCGCTACTGATTTCCACCAACGCCGCGTCTCACGACGCGGCGTTTTTTTGCGTCTCATTTCCGTCTTTCAACTTTCACCCACACAACCTTCAACTGCGGCGCTACGCGCCGTCCCACCATGGCCCGACTCATTCCCAAACCCACCGTCATCGAAGCCGCCGGCAACAAACCCAAGCTGATCGAGGAATACTTCGGCGGCGTGAACAGCGGCACGAAAACCACCAGCATCGCCCGCATGCGCAGCCCCGGCGGCTGGGTCGAACCCGGTCAGACGCCCGAGTTCGACGAATACACGGTCGTCCTCCGCGGCGAACTGCAGGTGAAAACCAAGACCGAGACGCTGACCGTCAAAGCCGGCCAGGGCGTGCACACGCCGAAGGGCGAATGGGTGCAGTATAGCACGCCGCATCCGGACGGCTGCGAGTATATCGCCGTCTGCCTCCCGGCTTTCACGCCCGGCACGGTGCATCGGGATAGCTGAGTTCGTGTAGCCGCGCTTGCGTCTGCGTTCCGAGCGCCTTTGGCGCGACAAGACCGGGGTCGCAGGCAACCGGACCAAGGATGGTTCCGGCCGCCCGGCCGGCCACGTTGTCGCCAAGCTCCAACACGGCTACGAAATACCTCACTGGGTAATAGTAGGGCCGGCGCTTGTCGCCGTGCCGGTTCGAATGTAGCAGCGGTCGTAAGACCGCTGGCCAGCCGTGCCTGTCGGGCCGTAGCTTGGCGAAGGAGGGGCGAAGGCTGAAGCGGCAGCCCTACAGGTTACCCGCCCACCAACTCATACCCCAGTCGGCTCTTGATCAACCGCAGCTTCTTCCTAAACAACCGCGACAGCGTAGCGGACGTCAGAATCTTCCTCGTCGGCCCATCGGCCATGATGCGGCCGTTCTTCATGAGGATCACCCGCTCCATGCCCGGCTGGATGTCGGTCACATGATGGGTGACCAGTACGAGGCTCTTGCCGCTCCTGATGAGCTTGCGCACCACGGCGTGGAATTCGCGCATGGCGCCCGGATCGAGGCTGTTGGTCGGCTCGTCGAGGATGAGCACCTCGGGATCGTGCACAAGGGCCCGGCCGATCAGTGCCCGGCGCTGCTCGCCGGCCGACATGGCGGAGTGGGGGCGATCGGCGAGATGATTGATGGACAGGAATTTCATGATCGACCGGGCCCGACGCTCCTGGGTGGCGGTTATCTTGTGATGTGGCCACAGCCCGATGCTGCTGAAGAAACCGGAGAGCACGAATTCGCGGGCTGTCACGCGCCGCGCAGTTACCTCGTGCGAGATCCGGCTCAATAGGTCAGGGGAGACGATGCCGAATTTCTTGTGCAGATCGGCCACGTCCCAGAGTTCGCTCCCCAGAATATTGAAACGGAAGCCCGGCACATCGGTGACCGGATAAAGCTCCCGGAAGATGGTCTTGATGAGCGTGGATTTGCCCGAGCCATTGGCGCCGAGGATGACCAGATGCTCGCCCCGCTTGACCTGCAGGGTGAGGTCCCGCAAAACCGGCCGGTCGCCCAGGAAAACCGTGAGGTGGGCGAAGTCGATGAGAAGTGTTTTCGGGAAGGCCACGATAAGAGTTCAATGTCACGCGCCTCCCGCCACCGCGCCAAGCTAAATTCCCTGATGCCAGATCGGAGGTTGCCCACGGAACACACGGAATACACAGAACAAAAACCTCAGGAATTTCCGTGTGTTCCGTGTGTTCCGTGGGCACCTCAGTTTAATGACTCACGCGAAAGCGCTTTGCCATCAGCGGGCCAATCGTCACTTTCCAGCCCATGCGCAAAACGACCCGAGTGCTTTTCCTCTTCACGCTCGTAGCTTCCGTGATCCTGTCGTTGCCGGCCGCCGCAGCCGACACCGTTTATTTGCTCAAGCCAGCCCGGGTGTTCGATGGCGACGTCGCGCACGAAGGCTGGGGCGCGGTGGTCCGGGCCGACAAGATCGAGTCAGTCGGGCCAATCGCGGACTTGAAAGCTTCCGCAGACGCCAAGCTCATCGAACTGCCGGGATTGACCTTGCTGCCTGGCTTGATTGAGGCGCACTCGCACGTGCTGCTGCATCCTTACAGCGAGACGTCTTGGAACGACCAGGTCGCCCATGAATCACTCGCCCTCCGCGTGGCCCGGGCCACGAATCACCTGCGCGCCACTCTACTTGCCGGCTTCACGACCATTCGCGACCTCGGTACCGAGGGCGCGGGTTACGCCGACGTGGGCTTGAAGCAGGCGGTGGAGCAGGGGATTATTCCCGGCCCTCGCATGCTGGTGGTGACCCGCGCCATCGTCGCGACCGGCAGCTACGGCCCCAAGGGTTACGCCGCAGAGTGGCATGTCCCCCAGGGCGCCGAAGAAGCAGACGGTGACAAACTGATCCGCGTGGTGCGCGACCAAATCGGCCACGGCGCCGACTGGATCAAGGTTTACGCCGATTACCGCTGGAGTCCGGACAACACCGCGGCCCCGACCTTTTCGCTCGAGGAATTGAAGCTGATCGTCGACACCGCCCGGAGCAGCGGCCGGCCGGTTGCTGCGCATTCGACGACGCCCGAGGGCATGCGCCGCGCCGTGCTGGCCGGAGTCGAGACCATCGAGCACGGCACCGCCGGGACGCCGGAAGTCTTCAAGCTGATGAAGGAGCACGGCGTCGCGCTCATCCCGACGCTCGCGGCGACGGGGGCTCGGCCCGGCGCGAAGGAATCATTTCAGGCGGCGCTGGCCGCCGGTGTGACAATTGGCAACGGCAGCGATGTCGGTGTCTTTGCCCACGGGACCAACGTGCTCGAGTTGGAGGCGATGGTGCGGTTCGGTATGTCGCCGGTTGACGCACTTAAGGCCGCCACGTCGGTGGATGCGCGGATTCTGCATATGGAAACCAAGATTGGTCGCGTCGCTCCGGGCCTGTTGGCTGATCTGATCGCGGTGGACGGCGATCCGACGAAGGACATCACTGCGCTCTGGCACGTGATGCTCGTGATGAAGGGCGGGGTTGTTTACAAATCGCCTTGAAGTAGAGCGAGTTTGATTGCCCGTCTTCGCCAAGGCTACGGCGGGCACTTTCTTTTGGCCTCCAAAAGAAAAGTGGCGGAGGGGAGAGGATTCGAACCTCCGGTAACGTTTCCGCTACGCATCTTTAGCAAAGATGTGCCTTAAACCACTCGGCCACCCCTCCAAACGTGAGGGGCAAGAAAAAGCCCGCCGGAGGCGAGTGCAAGGCATTTTACTGCCTTAGCCGCCGTAGTATTTCGGCTTCAGCACGCCGATGCAGGGCAGGTTCCGGTAGCGCTCGTTGAAGTCCAGGCCGTAGCCCACGACAAACTCGTTCGGGATGTCGAAACCGACGTAATCGGCCTGGAATTCGACCGTCCGGCGGCCCTTCTTGTCCAGCAGGACGCAGGTCTTTACGGAAAGGGCACCCTTGGCCTTGATGAGGCCGGTCACGGCCGCGAGGGTCTTGCCGGTGTCGAGAATGTCGTCGACCAGCAGCACGTTGTGGCCGCGGACATCGAGCTTCATCTGGTCGATGATCCGGGGCTCGCCCACGGCCTTCGTGCCGGTGTGGTAGCTGGAGGCGCGCAGGCAGTCCAGCCGCAGCGGGCTGCGCATGACCCGGAGCAGGTCCGCCGTGAAGATCAGCGCCCCGTTGACGATGGCGACGACCATCAGGTCCTTCTTGGCGTATTCCTTGTTCAGCTGGTTGCCGAGTTCGGCGACGCGGCGCTTGATGGCCGTCGGGCTGACGAGGACGTGGTCGAGATGCTTTAACTCCGGGGGGCCTTTGGGGGCGGGCATGCAGTGATGAAAGACGCCAACCTCGGGCCAAAGCAATCTGTTACAACCGGGGCCGGCGGGTTTATTTTTTTGACTTAGCCAGAGGCGAGCGGTTGCCTCGCCGGCGGCGCGCGCCCTTCCGATGATTTCCATCCAGGTTAAGCAACTGACCAAGCAATTTGGCAACGTGGTGGCGCTCCACGGCCTCGACCTGACGATCAATCCCGGCGAACTTTTTTTCCTGCTCGGCCCCAGCGGTTGCGGCAAGACCACGCTGCTACGCAGCCTCGCCGGCTTCTATATCCCGGAAAAGGGCCAGATCCTTTTCGGCGACGAGGACGTCACCCGCCTCGAGCCGCACAAGCGTAACACCGGGATGATGTTTCAGAGCTACGCGCTGTGGCCGCATATGACCGTGGCGGAGAACGTCGCGTTCGGCCTGGAGGAACGCCGGGTGGCCCGGCCGGAGATCACCCGGCGCGTGGGCGATGCCCTGGCCTCCGTGCGCATGGAGCAGTACGCCGGCCGCAAACCCAACCAGCTTTCCGGCGGCCAGCAGCAACGCGTCGCCCTTGCCCGCGCCCTCGTCATCCGGCCGCGCTGCCTGCTGCTCGACGAGCCGTTGTCCAACCTCGACGCCAAGCTGCGGCTCGAGATGCGCACCGAGATCCGCCGTGTGTGCAAGGAATTCCAACTCACCACGGTCTATGTCACCCATGACCAGAAGGAGGCGCTCTCCATCGCGGACCGGATGGCCATCCTCGAGAGCGGTCACATTTTGCAGGTCGGCACGCCCCGCGAGGTGTACAAGCGGCCAAACTGCAAGACGGTGGCCAATTTCATCGGCGAGACGGATTTCCTGCCCGGCAAGGTCCTGGCTCTCGCCGGGCACGAGGTGAAAGTCGAAACCGCGGTCGGAATTTTCGACGGCATCGTGGGCGACCCGGGCAAGAGCCTCGGCGTCGGTTCGGAGGTCACCGTTTCCATCCGGCCGGAGTGCTGGGAGCTTCACCAAAACCCGGAGTCGAGGAATGTGGTCAAGGGTCGCATTGGCGAATCCATCTACCTCGGCGAGGTCGCCCAGTACGCGTTTGTCACCGGCAACGGCACGCCGCTGAAGATTTTCGAGCGCAACCCGCGCTTCGTGGACGGGGCAACGCGCGGCGAACTCTACGCCACGGTTGATCCGGCGGACGTGGTCGTGCTGGTGGGCTGAGACACATTTGTCATCCTGAGGGAAACGAAGGATCCAGTACATGACCCCCGCGCATATCATTCCGGATCCTGCGCTGCGCTCAGGATGACAACCATAACGTCATGAAACGCGCCGTCCTGATCCTCGCGCTGGTGGCCGTGGTGGCGCTGCCGTTTCTGTTGCGTTCCAAGACAGTGGCGGTGGCGAACGCCGACGAAACCCTCGTGATTGTCACGCCGCACAACGAGGCGATCCGCTACGAGTTCGGGCAGGCCTTCCAGCGCTGGTACAAGGAGCGCACCGGCCGGACGGTGGGCATCGACTGGCGGGTGCTGGGCGGCACGAGCGAAATCGCCCGGTTTCTCGACAGCGAATACGTCACGGCCTTCCAGAATTACTGGGTCAACCAGCTGGGCAAACCGTGGAGCGCGGCGATCCAGGCCGGTTCGCAGAACGGCCGGCTGCCCGCCGACACCCCGGCGATCGTGCAGGAAGGGCGGGCGGCGTTTCTCGCTTCCGACGTGAGCTGTGGCATCGACCTTTTCTTCGGGGGCGGCACGTATGATTTCGCGAAACAGGCCACCGCGGGGCGTTTCATTCCCACCACGGTGGTGACCCGGCATCCCGAATGGTTCACCGATGAGGTGATCCCGTTGAACTACGCCGGCGAAGAGTACCGCGACCGCCACGGTCTGTGGATCGGGTGTGTGCTGAGTTCGTACGGGATTATTTTCAATCGCGATTCCCTCCAGCGGCTGGGCATCACCCACGAGCCCGCGCAATGGTGGGATCTGGTCGACCAGCGGTATTTCGGCGAAGTCGCGCTGTGTGACCCGACCAAGAGCGGTTCCATTGCCAAGGCCTTCGAGAACGTCATCCAGCAGCGGATGCAATCCCGGCTGAAGGAACTGCGGGCGGAAAATCCCGCCCTCCCGGCCCGGGAACTGGAGGCCCGGGCGGTGCGCGAAGGCTGGGTGAACGGCCTGCGCCTGCTGCAGCTGATCGGCGCCAACGCCCGGTATTTCACCGACACCTCGCAAAAACCGCCGATCGATGTCGCCGCCGGCAACTGCGCCGCGGGCATGTGCATCGATTTCTACGGTCGGGCGCAGGCCGAGGCGGCCATGCGGCGCGGCGGCTCGGACCGGCTCGGGTATGTGTCGCCCGAGGGTGGCACGGTCAGCTCGGTCGATCCCATCGGCCTCCTGCGCGGCGCCCCGCACAAGGCCGCGGCGGAGGCGTTCATTGAGTTCGTGCTGTCCCCCGAGGGCCAGCGGTTGTGGAACCAGAAGCCCGGCACGCCGGGCGGCCCCGGGCGCTACGCCCTGCGGCGGCTGCCGGTCCGCAAGGATTACTACACGCACACCGAGTGGACCTCCTACCGCAGCGATCCGGCCGACAATCCCTTCACGCAGAAGGACCCGCTGATCTACCGGCCGGAATGGACCGGCGGGGTTTTTCGCGAGATGGCCTTTATCATCCGCATCATGTGCCAGGACACCCATGCCGAGTTGCAGGCGGCGTGGCGGGACATGGGCTCGGACCGGTACAGCGCCGCCACCCGGGAGCGGGCCATGGCTGAGCTGCAGGACCTTTCCTTTGTCGACTATGACCGCACCGCCAAGGAGATCAGGCAGGCCCTGAGTTCCAAGAACAAGGTGGATGAAATCCATCTGGCCAAGGAACTGGCGGAGAAGTTTCGCCAGCACTACGTCCGGGCCGCCGGGATCCTGCGCGACAGCCGGAATTAGCCGGTAGCCGCGTTGGAGCGCGGCGACAACGTGGTCGCGCGGGACCACGCTTTCGACTTTGTCTCAAGCGCGGCTACCCGGGCAACGCGAACACTCAGCCCTTGGGTTGTTCGTTCGCTGCCTTGTACACGTTTGGGAAGCGCAGCATCATGTGGCTTTCGGGATGCTCGACGGGTTTGAAACCAAATTGGGCGTACAGTCCGTGCGCATCACGGGTCCGCAGGCTCCAGCTGCGCAGGCCTTGCAGGCGCGGGTGACGCAGCACGAGTGCGATCATGGCCTTGGACAGGCCGTGGCGGCGGTGCGCCTCCAGCACATACACGTCGCAGAGATAGGCGAAGGTGGCCTCGTCGGTGATGACGCGCACCAGCCCGACCTGCCGGCCGTCGGGGTCATAGGCGCCGACGCATAGCGACCCATCCAGGGCGCGCTGCACGGTCGCCAGCGGAATGTTCTCCGACCAGTAGGAGCGGCTCAGGTACGCGTGGACGGCGGCGGCATCAAGGCGCCCGGGATCGTCGGAAACCAAATACGCGCCGTGCTGCTGCTCCATCGTCGGTCAGGCCATGCCGGCGATCGCGGCGGCGTAGGCCTGGCGGTCGCCGGCCCGGAAAAACGAAGTCCCTGCGACGAACGTATCGGCGCCGGCCGAGCGGCATTCCTGCGCCGTGGTCAGGTCGATGCCGCCATCAACCTCGAGCCGGAATTTCAAGTTTTTCTCCCGGCGCCACCGGTCGATCTGCTGCAGCTTCGGCAGCATGTCGCGGCGGAAGGGCTGGCCGCCAAAGCCGGGCTGCACGGTCATCACCAGCACGAGATCGACTTGTCCGAGCAGTGACTCGATGGCGGTCGCGGGCGTGCCGGGGTTGAGTACCAGGCCACACTGGCAGCCCAGTGCCCGGATGCGGGCCAGGGTCGCGGCGTGGTCATAGGCCGGCTCGATGTGAATGCTGATGCTGTCCGCCCCGGCCTTGGCGAAGGGCTCGATGTAGCGCTGCGGTTCGTCCAGCATCAGGTGCGTATCGAAAAATTGCTTCGAGCCCGCCCGGCGCAGTGCGGCGGGCACTTCCGGCCCAAAGGAAAAATTCGGCACGAAATGCCCGTCCATGATGTCGAGGTGCAGCCAGTCGGTGCCCACGTCGGCAGCGATTTTTGCACTGTCCGCCAGATGGGCGTGATCACCCGCGAGGAGAGATGGAGCGAGAATGGGTGGGAAAGCCATGGAGCTGGAGGGAATGGAGCACGGAGAAGGGCAGGGGCTCAATCTTTGTTTGTTATCGGGGTAGGGGCGCTTGCCCTCAAGCGCCTCAATCAGGCCGTTGGGGGCAACGGCCCTACCTGATTATTTAAACCCTCACCACACGTCCAACACCGCGTGCACGGATTCCTTCGCGAGCTGTTCGGCCAGCAGCGGCAGGGTCGCGTACTCGGCCGGGACCAGCCCGCTGTCGGTGAAAGCGCCGCGTGTGGCGGTCAGCGGCCGCTGGACAAAGTAGGCTTCCTTGCTGCGGTTGTCGGTCAGTGTCGCCTTGGCGTGCAGCGTCACATCGAACCGCCGGGCCAGGCCGGTATCGTCGGGGCGGGAAACCGCCACGACCCGGTCATAGCCGGACAGCGAGATCTGCAGCACGGCATCGGCGTCCTCGGGTGAGTTGACCAAGGTGACGCGGCCGTCGTGGATGAACGCTTCGCGCAGCTGGGTCGTCACGAGCACCTGGGCCTGAGGGATCGCTGTCGTGCTGGTCACCGGCGCAATGAAAAGGGTGGTGAACTTCGCTTTCGAGCCGGTGCCGAGTTGGTAGTGCGCGCACGCCGAGAGGGCTAAAATCCCGCCGATCATCCAGCCGGCGCGAAGCAACCGGCTCGCCACGCGCAGTTCACTCTCCAGGAGGCGGGCGGTGGACATACGGCAAGGGTTCGGGGCAGGATTTCGCGCGGCAGAGTGTCCGGCGAAAGGAATCACTCAAAACAGCCAGAAGCGCTTTTTCTTCGCCGGCTCGGCGGGTTTGGCGCCTTTGGCCGGAGCGATGTTCTGTTGCTGATCAAGCTTGGCGTCGACGAGCACCAGCTTGGCACGGGCCTGGGCGGCGATGTCGGAGTCCGGGTAAACGGTGATGGCCTCGTTGTAGAAGACCTTGGCGGCCTTGTAATTTTTCCGGTACTTCAGGTAGTAGTCGGCGATGACCAGTTTGCTGCGGGCGAGCATCTTCTTCATGTCCGCCAGGCCCTTTTCCGCCGACACCATGCCGGCGTCACCGGGGAACAGGATCATGTAATCCTCGTAGTAAGTGATGGCTTCCTTGGTCGAGGCCTGGTCGTACGCGGGGCCATCCACGAGTGAAGCGTGGGTTTGGGCGATCTTCAGGTAGGCGTCGGGCGTCAGGGCGCTGCGCGGGTAGGTGTTGATCATGCGGTCGAGGGCATCGATCGCCGCCTCGGTCTCGTTGATCTGCTTGTAACCCTTCGAGGCGTTGATCAGGGAGAGCGGGGCGTAGTCGCTGTAGGGCGCGGTGTTGACGATCGTCTCGTAGTACTCGAGGGCCTTCTCCCGGTTGCGGAAGCCGGGGAAGAAGCCCCAGAAATGATTCCGCTTGCCGGCGAAAAGCATGCTGGCGATGCGATACTGCTCGCCGATGACCTGGTTGAATTTTTCGGAGTTCGGGTAGCGCGAGACCAGGATCTGGAACGAGTCGAACGCCTTGTAGAGTTCCTGGCGCTTCTCGCGGATCATGCCGGTGCGGAAGAGGGCCTCGGCCGAGAAGACGGAGTTCGGGTACTTCTTGGTCACGTTGGCGTACAGGCCGAGGGCCTTCTTTTCCTGACCGGCTTCCTCCGCACTGCGGGCCTTGTTCATCAGGTCCAGGGCATTGCGGCCGTCTTCGGTGGCCAGGCCGGCGAGCACGCCGCCCTCGACCCGCCAGCCGCCTTGCGGCGTCCAGATGAGTTCGGCGGCGAGCCGGGCAGGGGAAAGGAGCAGCCCGGACAGAGCAGCGAGGGAAAGGAGGAGGGGGAGGCGGCGCATGAAACGGGTGATTACCATCGAATAAGAGTGGAACCGTAGGTCAAGCCAGCGCCAAAGGCGACGAGCAAGGTATAGTCACCGGGCTTGATCCGGCCGGCCCGGCGGGCCTCGTCCAAGGCGAGGGGGATGGAGGCGGCCGAGGTGTTGCCGTAGCGGTCGAGATTCACGTAAAAGCGGTCGAGGGGCACGCCCAGGTTGGAGGCGAGCGCTTCGATGATGCGGTAATTGGCCTGATGGGGAATAACCAGGCTGATTTGGTCAAATGTCAGGTGATGTTGTTCCACCATTTCGCGGGCGACGGTCTCCATGACCTTGATGGCGTTCTTGAAGACTTCCTTGCCCTTCATGTGCAGGAAGTGCGAACCCGCCTCCAGGGTCAGGGGCGAGGCCGGGCAGCGGCTGCCCCCGGCGGGGATATAGAGCAGTTCAAGCAGTTCCCCGTCGGCGCCCAAGTCGGACCCGATGATGCCGACGCCGGGCTGGTTGACCTTCTTCAGGACGGCGGCACCCGCGCCATCACCGAACAGGACGCACGTGGTACGGTCCTTCCAGTCCACGATCGACGAGAGCTTCTCGGCGCCGATGATCAAGGCGCACTTGTACCGCCCGGTGAGGAGCTGGCCGTAGGCAATCTCCATCGCGTAAAGAAAACCGGTGCACGCGGCGGAAATATCAAAGCACGTGGCATGCGGGGGAATGCCGATCTTGTGCTGCACGACGCAGGCCGTCGAGGGCACCGGATAGTCGGGAGTGCAGGTCGCGACGATCAGCAGGTCGATGTCAGCGGCCGTGATCTTGGCGTCCAGCAGCGCGGACTGGGCGGCCTTGATCGCCAGGTCGGAGGTGGCCTCGTCGGCCGCCGCGATGTGGCGTTCCCGGATGCCGGACCGGGAGCGGATCCACTCGTCCGAGGTGTCCACGATCTTCGTGAGGTCCTCGTTGGTGAGAATGCGTTGCGGGGCATAGGAGCCGACTCCGGCGATGATGACTGACGTCATGGGGAAAGTGAGTTGACCGAGACATCGGCCGGCGCCGTCAACCGAAGCTCGTTGGCCCGGGCGACGTCCTGTTCGATGTGGTGATAAAGGTCCTGATGGATGATCTTGGCGGCGGCCCGGATTGCGCTCGCGATGGCGTGCCGGTTGCTCGAACCGTGGGCCTTGAGGATGTTGCCGCGGACGCCGAGCAGCGGGGCGCCACCGTAGCGGTCGGGGTTCATGCGGGACTTCAGCGAGGCAAACGCGCCATTGGCGAGGACGGCGCCGGCCATGCGGAGCGGATTCTGCTGCAGCTCCTCCTTGAGCATCGTCGTGATGAACTTGGCGAGCGACTCCCAGGTCTTGAGCAGCGTGTTGCCGACGAAGCCGTCGCACACCACCACGTCGACGGTGTCGCGGAAAACCTGGAAGCCCTCGATCGGCCCGACGTAATTGATGACGGAGGTGATCTTCTTGAGCTGTTCGTGCGTCTCGGCGATCAGGGCGTTACCCTTGCCCTCCTCGGTGCCGATGGTGATGAGGCCGACGCGCGGGGTGGTGAGCCCCAGGATGACCTTGGCGTAATTCGCGCCGAGCACGGCGTTGTGCACGAGATGTTCCGGCCGCGCCTCGGGATTGGCCCCGGCATCGATCAAAATGAAGTAGCCGCCGGTGCGGGGGATGACCGCGGCCAGGGCCGGGCGGTCCACGCCGTTCATCATGCGCAGGCGCAGGGTGCCGCCGGCCATGAGGGCGCCGGTGTTGCCGCAGCTGATGGCGACGCGCGCCTCGCCGGATTTCACCAGTTCGATGGCGCGCAGCATGGAAGAGTCCTTCTTGCGCTTCAGGGCCTGAAGGGGCTTGTCCTCCATCGTGATCACCTCGCTGGCGTGCACGATGGAAAGCCGGTCGTGGCCGGTGAGTCCGGCCTGGGCGACCAGCGGTTCAAGCTCCGCCCGGTTGCCGACCAGCACGATGGGGTCCGCCACCTCGGCGAGGGCCAGCTTGACGGCCGCGACCACTTCGCCCGGTCCGAGGTCGCCGCCCATAGCGTCAACCGCAATCCGGTCCTGCGCCTGTGTGGTACTGGCCGTCTCGGGGTTGATAACGGAAAAACTGCCGGAACGGGCCTTACACCTCGACGTTCAGCACCTGGCGACCGCGATAAATGCCGGTCTTGGGATTGACGCGGTGCGGGCGGAAGGAGCCACCATCGGTGTCCTTGGCGAATTCGGGAGCGATAAAGGCATTCGCGGCGCGGCGATTGGCGCTGCGGCGTTTGGATTGTTTGCGTTTCGGGTTGGCCATAGGAGGGAGTGCAGCCGGTTCATTAAAAAGGCTGCAGGTTAGTGATATAAAGCCGAGGGTCGTAAGGTTCGGCGGAAGGGCCGTCAAGAGTTATAGTCAGGCCCCCGCCGCCGGGTCAGAGATACGTCCAAAGGAACAGCCCAAGTGCCAGCAGGAGCCGGTAATACGCGAAAAGTACCAGGCCGTATCGCCCGATGAAATGCACCAGGAATTTGACCGCGAACAAGGCGGAAACCGCGGCCACCGCACAGCCGAGCAGCATATGGCTCCAGCCGAACACTTCGATCATGGCCGGACCCGATTTAACCGCCTTGAGCAAGGCGGCGCCGCTCAGGGCCGGCAGGCCGATCAGGAAGCTGAACTCCGCCGCCTTGGCGGGACCGAGGCCGGACAGGTAGCCGGCGACGATCGACACCATGGACCGGCTGGTGCCCGGCCAGAGGGCCAGACATTGCGCAAAACCGATTCCGACCGCCTTGCGTGGCGGCAGGTCGGCGGCGTCGCCCCGGGCAAGGCCGACACCGCTGTGCGCATAACGCCAGCGCTCGGCCCAGATCATCACGAACGCGCCCACGACCAGGGCGCCGAGCACGGCCGGAACCGAAAAGAGATGGCGGTCGATCCAACCATGCAGTGGCAGCCCGAGGACGACCACGGGTATGGTGGCCAGGATAATATTCCGCAACAACCGCAGGCCCGGGCTGCTGCGCCCGAGCAGGCCGGCGACCATCGTCAGGATCTGGCGCCAATACAGAAAGAGCACCGCGGCTATGGCGCCCACTTGAATGATGACCGTGTAGGTGTCGGCGGCGAGTTTGAGCGTGAGGGGTTCGCCGGTGGGATTTTCCTTCGAGGGCGCCTTGGACCAGAGCGGCTGGCCCGACTTGTCGGTGAGTTGTTTCTCGGACTCCAGCCCGAGCGCATCCGTGGCAATGATCAGGTGTCCGGTGGAGGAAACGGGCAGGAATTCAGTCAGGCCCTCGATCAGGCCAAGGACGATGGCGTCACCGGTGCTGAGCTCGGCGACGGGTTCGCGGGGTGTCTCCGCGGCTTGGCTGGTGGCGACCAGACCGGCACCGAGCAGGAGACAGGGGAGGAATTTGCGCGGAAAAAAACTCACCGGTTGGTGCTCCCAGAAACGCCATGGGCTGTCGAGTTTTATGCTTTGCGCCGCCTAGGGAAATGATTCTGCTCGGCGCCGCGATGCCCGTCCTCCCCGAGCTTACCTCCCAACTGACCGCCGGGCGCGATCTTTCCGCCGACCAAGTCCGGGTGGCGGCCACGACGCTCGCCACGGCCGGTGAAACGGATGAAAGCAAGGGCGCCTTCCTCGCCGCCCTGGCGGACAAGGGTGAAACTCCCGCGGAGCTGGCCGGTTTTGCCGCCGCTTTCCGCTCCCTGGCGGTGGATCCGGGCGTCGCGGCCTGGGCCTCGTCGGCGATCGATATTGTCGGCACGGGCGGCGATCACGCCGGTGGTTTCAATATTTCCAGCCTGGTGGTCCTCGTGCTGGCCAGCGCGGGTGTGCCGGTGATGAAGCATGGCAACCGCGGCATCACTTCCAAGTGCGGCAGCGCGGATCTGCTGGCGGCCCTCGGCGTCGACCTCGCGGCCACGCCGGAAAAATCCCGCCTGGCCCTGGCTGAGCTGGGCTACACGTTTTTCTTCGCCCCCAACTATCATCCGGCCTTCCGTCATATCGCCCCGGTCCGCAAGGCCCTCGCGGCGCAGGGCCGGCGCTCGGTCTTTAATATCCTCGGGCCGCTCATCAATCCCGGCCGGCCGGCGCATATTCTCCTCGGGGTGTACTCGCTGCCGCTCGTCGGGAAAATGGCCCGGGCGCTCGAGCAGCTCGGGCAGCCGGCCGGCCTTGTCGGGCACGGGGTCATTGAGGCGGGCAAAGGCATCGACGAACTCACCACCGCGACCGTCAACCATGTGCAGGGCGTGGGCCGCCTGCGTGATCTCCAGGCGGAGTGGCGGGCCGGGGAATGGGGCCTGCCGCCGGCGCCCTTCACCGAATTGCAGGGCGGCGACCTGGCGGCGAATGTCGCCACGGTTGAGGCCATTTTGGCGGGTCACGGTCCGCGCGGCTTGGTCGACACCGTGGTGTTGAACGCCGCCGTCGGGCTGCACGTGACCGGCCGCACCGCCTCGATCCGCGATGGTCTCGCGCCTGTTCGCGAGCTGCTGCTTGGCGGCGCGGTCGCCCGGAAAATCGCCGCGACGCGGGAGTTCTACCAATCATGAAGCGTCGCTATTTCGGCACCGACGGCGTGCGCGGGCCCTACGGCAGCGCAATCATGAACGAGGATTTCGCGCGCCGGCTTGGCGCGGCGGCGGCGCGTTTCGTCAAGACGCGGGCGGATTTTGCGTCGAGACAGGTTTTCCTCGGGCGTGACACGCGCGCGTCCGGCCCCGCCTTGGAGGCAGCGCTGGCGGACGGACTGCGGTCCGAGGGTTTGGCGCCGGTGAGTCTGGGCATCGTGCCCACACCGGTCGTCAGCCTGTTGACGCGGGAGCAGCGCGCGGCGCTGGGCGTGGTGATCACGGCCTCGCACAATCCGGCCGGGGACAATGGCATCAAGTTTTTCGGCCCCGCCGGCATCAAGCTCAGCGATGACGAGGAACTGCATCTCGAGCAATTGCTGCCGGCGTCACTGGAGGCGGGCCCGCTGCCGGCCGCGCTGACGGCTTATCCCGCACCCCTGGCCCGTTACCTCGCCCTGACCGCCGGCCTGCTCCCGCCGGCCAGCCTCCAGGGTTGGAAAATTGTCCTCGATACCGCCAATGGCGCGGCGTGCGTCAGCAGCCGCTCGGCCCTGGAATCGCTCGGGGCTTCGCTCACGCTGCTCGGCGATGCCCCGGACGGACTCAACATCAACGCCGGGGTGGGCAGCCAGCATCCGGAAAAACTCAGCCATCAGGTGGTCGCCACCGGAGCCAGGCTGGGGATCGCGCACGACGGTGACGCCGACCGCTGCGTGCTCTGTGACGAGCACGGTGACGTGCTCGATGGGGATGAGATCCTCACGATCCTGGCCCTACATGCCCTGAAGCTCGGCCGGCTCGCGGCGAAAACCCTCGTCGTTACGGTGCAGAGCAACCTCGGCGTCGACGCCGCCGTCTCGGCGGCGGGCGGACGGGTTTGCCGCACGCAGGTGGGCGACCGCTACGTCATCGAGCGCATGCTGGCCGAGAAGGCCGAGCTGGGCGGGGAGTCTTCGGGCCACGTCATTTGCTCGGGCATTTCACCCACGGGCGACGGTTTGGTGGCGGCGCTGAAGGTGATCGAGGTGATGCGGGCCACGGGCCGGCCGCTGTCCGAGCTGCGCCGCGTCCTCGTGAAGTTTCCCCAGCTGTCGGCGGCCCTGACCGTGCGCGAAAAGAAACCGCTGGAGTCGCTGCGCGTGCTGCCCGCGGCAATCAAGACGGTCGAGGACGAACTCGGCGCGTCCGGTCGCGTGCTGGTGCGCTACTCCGGCACCGAGCCGAAACTGCGGCTGCTGGTCGAGGGGCCGACGAACGCGGTGGTCCAGGCCGCGCTGGCTAAACTCACCGCCGCCGCGCGGGCCGAGCTGGAAGTGATCTAGGACCCCGGAGCCATTGGCCTGTTGTAGGGGCGCAGTCTTGCTGCCCCCTCCGTACGAGCCATCACGTTCGAGGGCGCAGCAAGTCTGCGCCCCTACGGCTAAAATGAATCACCTGAGCCCACCTCAAACCTCCTTCAACCCCCGCAACCGCTTCAGTTCCGCCCGCAACACCTCCGCCGCCGGCATCTGCTTGCCGTCCTTGAACCGGATCTCATAAGGCGTGCCGCTCATCGATGACTGGGTGCCGCACAGGCGGATGAAATCCTCAGCGGAGTGGATCTGGTCCTGCTGCTTTTCCCATTTCGTGCGCAGGTGCGCCTCGGCTTCCGGTGCCGTGTGCTCGCTACCGTTACGGATGAAGACTGCGCCGTCGAGAGCGCCCAGATAGTGCAGCAGCGACTCGATTTCCTTTTCGGGATTCGCGGCGTTGCAGACGGTCGCGCCTAACAAGAAGAACACCAGATAGAAGAATTTCATTTTCGAATCGGCAGACTGTTCTTACAGCGCGTAGGTTAGCTGGCGGTCTTTCGCTTCTCCGCCAGCCAGACGGCGGCGGCGAGGATGATGAGGCTCAGCACCAGGCGCGGCCAGTTGGCGGTCTCGCCGAAGAAGAGCAGCGAGCAGGCGACGGCGAGCGGGACCTTGGCGTTGTTCATCACGGCGAGCGTGCCGGCGTTGACGCGGGTGGCGCCCTTGTTCCAGAGGAAGAAGCCGAGACCCGAGGCAATGACGCCGAGGTAGACCAGCGTGAGCAGCGACTTGCTGGTGAGCGTGATCGAGAGATCGCCCTTCAGCAGCAACGCGATGAGCGCGACCACGAATGCCCCGGCATAAAGCAGGCCGAAGATGTCCCGGTCGCGGAGCGCCGGCTGGCGGGCCCGGAGGCGCTTGTAGGCGACCTGGCCGATCGCGAAGGTGACGTTGGCGAGCTGCACGAGCGCGAAACCCGTGAAGGTCCCGATGGGCGCCCCGGCCTGGAATACCACGATCCCGGTGCCGAAAACCGCGAGCAGCGCGGCGCATAGCGCCCGCCACCGGAGCGTGCGGTCAAGGGCGTCGGCCAGCAGCGTGACCAAAATGGGGGTGGTGATCGTGAAGAGCGCGACCTGATAGGCGGGCAGATAATGGAAGCTGGCATTGTAGGCCAGGTACATGAACCCGAACTGCACTGCGCCGATGCCGGCCAGCGCGAGCGCGGTGCGCGGAGTGAGTCCGCGCCAGCGCAGGAAGGGCAGGAAGACCAGCAGCGCCAGTCCCAGTCGCGCAGTCGCGACGAAGGTGCCGTCGAGGCCCGCGGTCAGACCCTTGGTGAGCCCGAACGAAAAAGCCCAGAGGAGGGAGACGGCGAGCAGGTAGAGCATAAGGCGTAAGGTTTAAGAGCGTAAGGTTCGGATCCAGGCAAGCGTGACCGCGATTGCAGGTTAGGGTAGATTATGCGTTTTCGTAGCCGCGCTTGAGTCTGGGAAAGCGTGGTCCCGGCGTTGCTGCGCCGGCCACCTTGTCGCTGCGCTCCAACGCGGCTACTTTCTTGAAACCACTCCGGCTTAAAACTTAAACCTTAAAACCTAAACCTTACTTCACACCCGGAAAATCGCGCCGAGCTTCTTGCCGAGGAGGATCGTCATGCCGGCGATCGTGATGCCGAGGAAGGCCATCGCCCACACGCCGAGGGCCGAGGCGATGTACTTGCCGTCGCCGAGCAGCTGGAAGAGTTCGTAGATCGCCTTGGTGATCGGGTAATAGGCCTGCTTCTGGGCGAGGATCAGCGAGTCGGAGACCTCGAGCATGGCGAACGAGAAGGCGAGCAGGCCGCCCGCGATGAGGTTGGCCATGATCAGCGGGAGCGTCACCTTGTACACCGCCTTGAGCGGCGGGCAGCCGAGATTCTGGGCGGCTTCCTCGAGCGTCTCGCTGGTCTGCTGGAAACCCGCGGCGGCCGAGCGCACCACGTACGGCAGCCGGCGCACCGAGTAGGCGATGATGAGCAAGATGGTGGGGTTCTTCACCGGGTTCAGGAAGGCGAAGAACTTGCCGTCCTGGCTCATGGCAATGTAGCCGAACGCCAGCACGAGCCCGGGCACCGCCAGGGGCAGCATGGAGAGGAAGTCGAGGATCTGCCGGCCGGCGAGCTTCGAGCGCACGATCACGTACGCCAGGACGATCCCCAGCAGCAGGTCGATCACCGTGGAGATGCTGGCGTATTTCAGGCTGTTCGCGATCGCCGGCACGGTGAGGTCGTGGCCGAGGGCGATCTCGAAATTATGCAGGTTGAGGCTGTGCGGGACGACCGTCGCGTACCAGTCGCTCGAGAAAGCCACGAGCACAACCCCGAGGTGCGGCAGGACGGCGATAAAGGTGATGCCCGCGAACATCGCCGTGCAGAGCCACGCCCGGCCGCGGGAGAGGGCCTTGGGTCCGCCCGAGGACGTGGCCTTGGCCATCATCGCGTAGGAATCGCGACCGAACAGGCCCTTGCCGAGCGCGTAGAACAGGACCGAACTGACCAGCATGACCGCGACGAGGGCGTAGGGGAACGGGTTGCCGCCGATATCCTTCAGGCCGTAGAAAATCTGCACGGAGGTCACGCGGTCGTAGTCGAAGATCAGCGCCACGCCGAGGTCGGTGAACGCCCAGATGAACACGATCGTGCCGCCGGCGAAGAGGCCGGACTTGATCAGCGGCAGGGTGATCTTGAAGAACCGGCGGAAGCCCGTGCAGCCGAGATTTTCCGCGGCCTCCTCCATCGCCGGGTCGATGTTGGCGAGGGCCGCCACGGCGTTGAGGTAGATGATGGGATAGAGGCTGAAGGCGTTGACGAGCGCGATCCCGAGAAACTGGTTCGCACCCAGCCAGTCGAAGGTCCAGCCGTGGGGTTTCAGGCCGACATCGATCAACAGGGCGTTCAGCGCGCCGTATTGCCCGAGGATCTGCTTGATGCCGATGGCGCCGACGAACGGCGGCAAAATCATCGGCACCAAGATGAGGGAGCCGAGGAAGCCCTTCGCCGGAAACAGAAACCGGTCGGAAATGAAGGCCAGCGGCAGGGCGATCAGGAGCGCGAAGACCGTGGTCGTGGTCGCGAGCAAAAAGGAATTGGCCAGTCCGCCGAGATAGAGCGGATCCGTCAGCAGGGAGGCGAGGTAGGCGAAGGTCAGCCGGCCATCCGCGTCGATAAACCCGCCCTTCAGGATCTGCAGGATCGGCCAGAGGAAGAAGGCGCAGAAAAACAGCAACGTGAGAGCGAAGACCGATCGCGCGAAGTTTTTCGACATGCAGGGGATGAAATGCACCCGCCCGGCCGGAGTGACAAGGGAGAATGAGTTCACTGAAGGGACGGCCTCCCGGCCGTCCGCGGCCCGTCAGGAGACGGGCACTCCAAAGGCGTGGATGTAACCTAAATATTAGGTAAGCCTAACTTTATTATTGCTCCCAATTACCGGTTGCCTCTTGTTTGGCCGGCATGAAACGAATCGCACCGGGAATTTGGCTGGCGGGCATGGTGGCACTCGCGACGCTGGCGACCGCGCAGGTCACGGAATCCCCGCAGACCATCGCGCCCGGGCATTTTCTCCTCAAGATGGACGTCGTGTCGGTCGCGGTGGACCAGGACGCGCCGGGGGGCGGTCATTACACGGGGGTGGGGGTGGCCCGGACCTTTGTCTCGGCCGGCCTGACCAGTGATCTCGATGTCCAGGTCGGGGCGCAGCTCTTCATCGACCAGAAATTCACCAGCAACGGCCTGGCGGACCGGTCGTCGGGCCTGAGCGATATCTTCTTTCGCACCAAGTACACGTTCTGGCGGGACGAGACCACCTACACCGAGATGGCGGTCATGCCGTACGTGAAGATCCCGACCGGGACCGACAAGGCCCGCAGCAAGGCGTGGGAGGGCGGCCTGATCGTGCCCTGGTCGACCAAGCTGGTCGGTGACGTGGAAGCGCGCGCCATGGCCGAGGTGGATTATCTGCGCAACGCGAACGACAACGGCTACGATACCAACTGGTATTTCTCCGGGGCGATCAGCCGGGACTTCCTCCAGCGGCTCGGGATCTACGGGGAGGTGACCGCGGCCAAATCCTCGGGTGGGCTGCCATGGGCCGGCACGTTCGGCGGGGGCGCGACCCTCCGGCTTTCCGCCTTCTTCTCGTGGGACTTTGCGGTCTATCGCGGAATTTCGAGCGGGGCCGCCAAGTGGAATCCGGTCCTGCGCCTCAACTGGCGATTTTGAAAATGTGCTTTAATCTGGTCCACGCATGATCCCGGAATCACCCAGGCAACCCGAAACCGGCTGGCGCCAGGAACGCGCGGATTCCAGCCTGCCCGAGTCGCATGGCACGATCGCCATCCCGGCGGGGGCGGGTTTCTGGCGCAAGCTGCTCGCGTTCTCAGGGCCGGGTTACCTCGTGGCGGTCGGCTACATGGATCCGGGCAACTGGGCGACCGACCTGCAGGGCGGATCGCAGTTCGGCTACACGCTGCTCTCCGTCATCCTGATTTCCAACCTGATGGCGATCCTGCTGCAGTCGCTCTGCGCCAAGCTCGGCATTGTGACGGGCCGCGACCTCGCGCAGGCCTGCCGGGACCACTACTCCCGGCCGGTCTCGATCATGTTGTGGTTCGTCTGCGAGATTGCGATCAGCGCCTGCGACCTGGCGGAGGTGATCGGCACGGCGATCGCGCTGAACCTGCTGTTCCACATCCCGCTGGTGTGGGGCGTTGTGCTCACCGCGCTCGATGTGCTGGTGGTGCTGTTCCTGGCACACAAGGGGTTTCGCTGGCTGGAATCGCTCGTCATCTCGCTCGTACTTCTGATCGGCGTCTGCTTCGGCCTGGAACTCCTCTTTGCCCAGCCGGCGATGCGCGACATCCTCGGCGGGCTGTGGCCGGCGGCCGAGATCATCCGGAATCCGCAGATGCTCTATATCGCCATCGGCATCCTCGGTGCGACGGTCATGCCGCATAACCTCTACCTGCATTCCTCGATCGTGCAGACACGCAAGTACGAGCAGCACGCCTCCGGCAAACGCGAGGCGATCAAATTCGCGACCATCGACTCCACCGTCGCGCTGATGTTCGCGCTCTTCATCAACGCCGCGATCCTGATCGTGGCGGCCGCGACGTTTCACACCCAGGGCCGGCATGATGTCGCGGAAATCCAAGACGCGTACAAGCTGCTCGCCCCGATGCTGGGCGTGGGCGCGGCGAGCACGTTGTTCGCCGTGGCGCTGCTGGCTTCCGGGCAAAACTCGACGCTGACCGGCACGCTGGCCGGCCAGATCGTGATGGAGGGGTTTCTCAGCATCCGGCTGCGGCCCTGGCTGCGCCGGCTGATCACCCGGGCCCTGGCGATCGTGCCGGCGGCGATCGTGGCGGGCCTTTATGGCGAGAGCGGGGCGGCCAAGCTGCTCGTCTTCAGCCAGGTCATCCTGAGCCTGCAGCTGCCGTTCGCCGTCATCCCGCTCGTCCTGTTCACCAGCGAGCGGGCGAAGATGGGCGAGTTCGCCAATCCGTGGTGGGTGAAAATCCTCGCATGGATCACCACCGCGGTCATTGTCGTGCTCAACGTCAAACTGCTGCTCGACTTCGCGGGTCTGACGGGCAGCCCCAACCCCTAGTCATGTACCAGAAGATCCTCGTCGCCCTCGAAAACGGCGAAGCCGACAAGCGGCTGCTCCCGCACATCAGCGCGCTGGCGAAGCAGGTCGGGGCGGAATTGCTGCTGCTGCACGTGGCCGACGGTTTTGCCGCGCGGAATTTTGAACAGCTCAAGCTTGCCGAATCCGATGAGATCAAGGCCGACCGCGAGTACCTCGAGGTTACGGCGGCGCAGCTGCGCACGACCGGCCTGGCGGTGAGCCTGCTCCTGGCCATGGGCAATCCGCCCAATGAGATTGTCCGGGTCGCCGGTGAATCCCATTGCGACCTCATCGCGCTGGCCTCGCACGGCCACAAGCTCATCGGGGACCTGGTCTACGGCAGCACGATCGACAAGGTCCGGCACAACTCCGCGATTCCGCTGCTGGTGGTGAGCGCCGTCGGGTCTGCGACCAAGGCGCCGTTCGGGGGGTAAGCTTTTCCTGGGAAGGCCCGGTGCCATGGTGGAGGGACGGCCTTCCGGCCGTCCGCGGCCCGTCGGGAGACGGGCCCTCCAATGTTCCGCCTCCTACTGCGCGAATGGAAAACCCCAGTTGCGCCTGGCGTAGCCGTAGGTGACGGGCTTGACCGCGGCCAGCTGACCGAGCGACTCGGCCGGCAGATACCGGGCGGAGAAGGCCGCGACCTCACGTTCATAGTCGGCCAGCAACTTCGCCTTCACCTCGGGCTGGACAAACGAATAGGCGAGGCTGTTGCGGCCGAGCTGCACGAGCTCGTCCCACGACAGGTTGAAGGTCGTGACGGCGGTGTAGTACTCGTCGGTCAGGTTGCTATCCCACATGCCGCGGTCGTCCGTGTTCAGGCAGACCGGGACGCCGATGCGCAGGTACTCCGGGAAGGGATGCTTGCTCAGGTCCGGCGTATACTCGAGGAGCCGGTTGGAGATGAGGTTGATCTCCACGAGGTACTTGTTGTTCCGCATCAGGAGCAGCGTATCGGGATCCTGCAGGAGATTCACACCATGGCCGATGCGGCTGGCGCCGAGCAGCAGGGTGTCGCGGATATGCTGGTCGGGCCCGTCCATTTCGCCGGCATGGATCGAGAGGGGCAGGGTGGGATAGATGCGGCGCAGCTCCCGGTACTTCGCGAGGAACCGGGCCGGGTAGCCTTTGCCGTTCTCCTCAATGCCCGCCATGTTCAACCCGACCCAGAGGTCGCGGTGGCCGTCGACGAACTTGTAGGCATCCGCCAGCTGCTGCTCGGCGATCGGGCTGAAGCGGAGGACCGTGATCAGGAAACGGACCGTCACGCCCGTGGCCACGGCATCGGGCTGCGCGAGCCGCGCGCGCAGGAAGTCCGCCGCCGCATCAGGCGAGATCGGGTTGCCGGCGTTGTCCGTGAAATAGGCGACGCCGATCTGGGTCTCAAGGTAGCGCAGGCCCTCGGCACCGTAGGCCTTCATGGTCTCGACCAGCGTCTCGCCGGTGACCGGCAGGCTTTGGTGCAGTTGGCCGGTGCGCGGCCAGATCCAGGTGAAGAACTCGTCGCGGCCCTCGCCGGGCCGGTCGAGCCGCAGCGAATCCAGCCAGGCCTGCCTCTGGGCCGGCGCGAGCTGGTCGAGCCGGGTGTAATCGGCCTGCTCGGCGGCGCTGAGCCGGTCGTACGTGGCGCGGCGGATCGTCCGGAAAAGCACGAGCGGCGTTCCGGGGTCGATGCCGGCACCGAACTTGACGCGGGTGTAGAAGACGTCGCCGCCGTTGCGCGCCGGGTCGGTCGCCACCGCGTACCACCATTCCGGCCGGATCGCGCCGCCGAGGTGGTTGTGCAGGTCGCCGCCCTTCGGCAGGGCGTAGAGAAAAGTGTAGAGCTCGGCCGGCGTGGCGCGCTTGATCGCTTCAAACCGGGCGTAGAAGTCGGCGGCAGGGACGGAGGACGTGAGACCGAGCAGGGCGACGAACAGCAAAAGTTTTCGCATGACATAATTAACAGGTGTCGCGACGAGTTGCGGCAACGCAAAACCGGCTGGCAAAGCGGCGGCCAGGTCCGGGAACATTAGGCGTGAGAGGCCTGGGGCCGGAATGGGGTTGCCTGCCGCGACACGCCCATGATCTTGGGCGGCGGATCAGTGGCAAATGCCCTGAAAGCTTCCAAGGCCAGTCAACCCCACTTATCCCAGCCTAGAAAACCGATGACAACCGACGTTCTATTGCGTGAGGTGGTACCGGCGGATCTTCCCGTCTTCTACGAGCACCAGCGGGAACCGGCGGCCAACCTGATGGCGGCTTTTGCGCCCCGGGACCGGGATGCGTTCATGGCCCATTGGGCTAAGATTGCCGCTGATCCGACGTGCATCACGCAGACCATTCTGTTTGGCGGACAGGTGGCGGGCAATGTGGGGAGCTGGGAGCAGTCCGGTGACCGGCTGGTCGGCTACTGGATTGGGAGCGGCTATTGGGGCCGGGGCGTGGCGAGCCGGGCCCTTGCGGCGTTCCTAACTTTGGTTAAGACGCGTCCGCTCCACGCCCATGTCGTCAAACACAATCCGGCCTCCCTGCGGGTCCTGCAAAAGTGCGGATTTACGATCATTCGCGCGGACAAGGTGTCGGACCACAGTTCCGGCGGTGAGATCGAGGAATTTATCCTCAAGCTGGAGTAGGGGGCAAAACCGGTTTGTCCTCCTGCCCAACGCGAAGGATCCGCGGCTAATCCGCGGTTTCACGCTCAGGGCCGCCTGGATAATCCAGTCGCCTGCAATTTCGGCGCTCACCCGCTAAACGGCCAGATCCGGAAGAACTGCAGGAAGAACACGGCGGCGACAATGTAGCCGACGGTGGTGAGTGACTTCGGTTTGCCCAGGCCGAGGGCGAGGATGGCGGCGGTGATCAGGCCGAGACCGATGCCCTCGGCGATACTGAAGGTGAGGGGAATCGCGAAGATCGTCAGGACGGCGGGCGCGGCGGTCTTGAAGTCGCTCATCGGGATTTCCGTGACCGCCTGCATCATGAAGATGCCGACCACGACCAGCGCGGGCGCCGTGGCGGCAGCCGGGACGAGCAGGATGAAAGGGGTGAACAGCAGGGCGAGGAGGAAGAAGGCGGCGGTGGTCACCGACGTAAGCCCGGTGCGGCCGCCCGCCTCGACGCCTGACGCGGATTCAATGTAGCTGACGACGGTTGATGTGCCCATCAGCGCGCTACAGAGCGTGGCGATGGAGTCGGCGAGCAAGGCCCGGCCGGCGCGGGGCAGGGTACCGTCAGCGGCCAGCAAACCGGCGCGCTTGGTCACGCCGATCAGCGTGCCGATGTTGTCGAACATGTCGACCAGCAGCAGGGTGAAGATCAGCGGCATCGCGGTGGAGAAGGCGGACCAGCTGGTGAGGAAGTTGAACGTAAGCTTCAGGAAAACCGGCGCCGGCGAGTGGGGGCGCAGCCACTCCCAGAGGGTCATGCCGGCCGGGGGCTTGAGGCTTTGCCAGGCGGTGACGGTGGTGTCGTGCCCCGCCGGGACCAAAATGCCCACCAGGGTGATTACCCCGATACTGATGACGATCGCGCCCGGGACTTCCCGCGCGACCAAAATGACCGTGAGGAATATGCCAGCCAGGCAGAGCGCCACCGGACCCGAGGAGAAATCACCCGCGCCGACAAAGGTGGCCGGATTGGAAACGATCACCCCGCCGTTCTTCAGGCCGATGAAGGCGATGAAGAGACCGATGCCGCACGTGACCGCGATCTTCAGCGAGTGGGGGATCGACGCCATGATTTTTTCCCGCACGCCCGAGATCGAAAGGGAGAGGAAGATGATGCCGTTGACGAAGACCATGCCCAGCGCCTCCGACCAGGGCAGGCCCTTGCCGAGCACGATGGTGAAGGTGAAGAAGGCGTTGATGCCCATGCCGGGCGCCATCGCGATCGGGTAGTTGGTCAGCAGCGCCATCAGCAGCGTGGCGAGAGCGGCGGTGAGGGCGGTGACCGTAACCAGCGCGCCCTTGTCCATGCCGGTGTTGGCGAGGATGCCGGGATTGACCGCCAGGATGTAGGCCATCGCGGCAAAGGTTGTCAGGCCGGCCTGGAGTTCGCGGCCCACGGTGGTGCCGTGCTGGTCGAGTTTGAAGAGGCGGTTTAGCATAGGGTAGGTTCTCGGCTTGCGGGATTGAGCACTAGAAGGCGTAGTGAAACCAGACTGATTTTCTTATGCGAGTGATTGACGCCCATGTGCATCTGTATCCGCCGGAAGCAGGGCGCGAGCCAACCGCGTGGGCGGCTGCGCGGGGCGAGCCGCACTGGGCGGAACTCTGCACCCGGCGGCGCCGGGACGGCCGGCCGGTGCAGACTTTTCCCACCGTGGACGAACTGTTGCGCGCGATGGACGCCGACGGCGTGGACCGGGCCGTGCTGCTGGGCTGGTACTGGGAGCAGCCGGCGACCTGCGTCCTGCAGAACACCTTTTATGCGGAATGCGTGCGGGCTCATCCCGACCGACTGGCGGCCTTCGCCACGGTCCAGCCGGCGGCGGGGCCGGCCGCGCTGGCCGAGGTCCGGCGCGCGGTGGGCGAGGGACTCGTCGGGCTGGGCGAGCTGTCGCCCCACTCCCAGCACGTGGCGGTTGACGACCCGGTCTGGGGCGAGCTCCTCACCCTCGCCGGCGAGTTGAACCTGCCGGTCAATCTCCACGTCACGGATCCGGCGAGCCGCAAATTTCCGGGGCGGGTGGACACCCCGCTGGAGGATTTTGTGCAGCTGGCGCGCGCGTTTCCTGGAACGAAATTCATTCTCGCCCACTGGGGCGGCGGGCCGGTGTATGCGGAAGCATTGAAGATTTTCCCCAATGTTCATTTTGATACGGCCGCGTCACCGCTGATGTATGAGCCGGGCGCGGCCGGACAGATGCTCGCCGCCTTGCCGGCCGGTCGGGTTCTCTACGGTTCGGATTATCCTCTGGTACTGTATCCGAAGAACGAGGCGCTGCCGGGTTTCGCCGGATTCCTGGACGAGCTGAAGGCCGCCGGGGCCAGCGCGGCCACGCTGGGCGGCAATGCGGAGCGCGAGTTTGCCTGGTGAAGGGCGTCGTGGCGCAGGCCCTTTCCTGGCTCGCGCCAAACCGACTGGCTTTTTGGGCGCGTTTGTATCCATTGCTGAGGCTTGATCCCGCGGCTACCCCCTATTGTTGAATTCACCGCGCTGCAGAAGCGCTATGGCGACGGGCCGGTCGTGCTGGCGGACTTCAACCTGGCCGTGGCGCCTGGGGAATTCGTCTCCCTGATCGGCCCGAGCGGCTGCGGCAAGTCCACGGTGCTTAAGCTGGTGTCCGGGCTCAGCCCGTGGACGCAGGGTGAGCTGACGGTCGCCGGCACCAAGCCGCGGCTCGCGCGCGACCGGCAGGCGTTTATTTTCCAGGACGCCACGCTGCTCCCCTGGCTGACGGCGCAGCTCAACGTGGAGCTGCCGCTGCAGCTGAGGGGCATGGCCCCGGCCGAGTGCACGGCCAAGGCCCGGCAGATGCTCGCGCTGGTGGGGTTGGAGGCGGTGCGGGATTACTATCCGCGCCAGCTGTCCGGCGGCATGAAGATGCGCGTGTCCATCGCCCGCGCGCTGACCCTCGCGCCGCAGCTGCTGTTGCTCGACGAGCCGTTTGGGGCCCTCGACGAGATGACCCGCAACCGGCTGAATGAGGAGTTGCTGGCCCTGCGGGCCCGGTCGATGTTCACCGCATTGTTCGTTACGCACTCGGTGGCCGAAGCGGTGTTTCTCTCCAACCGGATCCTGGTCATGGCGGCCCATCCCGGCCGGCTGCATGCCGAGGTTAAGGTGGATTTTCCTTATCCCCGTCAGCCAGAGCTGAGGGGTAGTGCCGAGTTCCAGGCCAAAGTGAACGAAGTGTCGCGCCTGTTGCATCAGGTGGAGGAGGGGAGCACGGTATGACCGGCAGTCGCACAGTTTGGTCGTATGCTGTAGCGGCCGGCCGCTACGCACGGAGGCCCGGCGCATGAAAAAGATGCCACGGCTCCTCGTCTGGTTGCTGCCGCTGGCCAGCGGGCTGCTTTTTGTCGCGATCTGGTACGGGGTCCGTCTGGTCACCGGGCTGCAAAGCTGGATTCTCCCGACGCCGCTGGAGATCATCGCGGCTGCCTGGCGGGAGCGCCAGGCGCTGCTGGCGGCGGTCGGGCACACCGCCGTGGGTGCGGCCGGCGGGTTTCTCCTGGCTGCCGTCGTCGGCTTCGGCACCGCGTTGCTGCTGGGCCTGTCGCGGGCGCTGCGGTCCAGCCTCTATCCCTGGCTGCTCGTGCTGCAGATGACGCCCGTGATCGTCCTGACGCCGATCATCTCGCTCTGGGCGGGGCCGGGCCTGCCGGGCATCATCACCATCACCTGGCTCATCAGTTATTTTCCCATCGTGGCGAACCTGACGCAGGGGTTGCTCTCGACCGATCGCAACCATGTGGCGCTTTTCCGCATGTACAATGCCAGCCGCTTCCAGGAACTCCGGCGGTTGCGGGTGCCGGCGGCGATGCCTTATTACCTCGCCGGGCTGCGGATCGCCGCGACCCTCGCGCCGATCGGCGCGATCTTCGGCGAGTACATGGTGGGCAACTCTTCGGGCGGCACCGGCGGGCTCGGCTACCTGGTCTACAGCTACAACACCCAGATCAAGATCCCGGCGCTCTTCGCCACGGCGCTGACCAGCTGCCTGCTCGGCTTCAGCTTCGTCGCCGTCGTGGCCTGGCTCAACTGGGCCGTGCTGCACAAGTGGCACGACTCGTTCGAACGGAACGACCACTGAGTTACCGGATTTTCACCACAGAGGCACGGAGACACAGAGTGGAACAGGAGATTTTCTTTGTGTCTCTGTGCCTCTGTGGTTCAAACCTTGTCTGTATCCCCGCTCCCAAATGCCGCGCATCAGTTTGATTTTTCTCTCCCTGCTGGCTGCTCTGACCCTGACTGGCTGCGGCAAGAAGACCGAGACAGCTCCGGTCGCGCCCAACGCTCTGGTGAAGGTGCGGTTCCAGACCGACTGGTTCCCGCAGCCGGAGCACGGCGGCTATTACCAGGCGCTGGCCAAGGGCTATTACGCGGCCGAGGGACTCGACGTGGAAATCCTGCCCGGCGGCCCGAACGCCCAGGTGATGAGCTCCGTGGCGGTCGGCCGTGCGGACCTGGGCATGACCAATGGCGACGATGTCATCGTGGCCGTCGCACGCGGCGTGCCGATCAAGATGGTCGGCGCCGAGATGCAGCGCGACGCGCAGGGCATCCTGTTTCACGCCGAGCATCCCTTGCGCGCTCTGGCGGACCTGGAGGGCAAGACGGTCATGGCGGGTGCCGGCTCCACTTGGATTCAGGTCGTGCACAAGAAAATGGGCATCGCCTTCAACCTGACGCCACTGCTCGGCGACCTCGCGCGGTTCATGAACGATCCGGCCTTCATCCAGCAATGCTTCGTCACCAACGAGCCGTTTTTCGCGCGCCAGCGCGGCGCCAACGTCGGCGCGCTCCTGATCGCCAACGACACCTACGAACCCTACCGGGTTATGTTCACGGGCAAAGACTATCTCGCGAAGCACCCCGACATCGTCGCCAGGTTTGTCCGCGCGAGTGTCCGCGGCTGGACCGATTACCTGACCGGCGATCCGACCCCGGGCAACCGGCTGCTGACGGCAAAACGCAGCGATCTTTCCCCGGAATTCATCGCCTACAGCATCAAGGCCATGAACGACTACCAGCTGGTGGCCGGCGATCCCGCCAAGGGTGAGTTCACCGGCCAGCTGACCGAGGCGCGGTTGCTGAAGCAGATCGCGCTGCTGCAGGACGTGGGCGTGCTGGACAAACCCGTCGCCGTCGCCGACGTAGCCACCTTTGATTTCATTCCCAAGCCAGCCGGGAAATAAACCGCGAAGGTCGCGAATAGGCACGAAATAGGAATCGATTCAATCAACTGAGGTTTGCCCACGGAACACACGGAATACACGGAAGGAACCAGCAGATTTTTTGAACCCGAGTCTGAACTTATTCCGCGTATTCAGTGTGTTCCGTGGGCACCTGTCCGGTTTTTCAAAATTAGTGTTTATTAGCGTCCATTAGCGGTTACCTCTCCGTGATCATGAATTATGAAGCCAAACTCACCGAACTCGGCCTGAAGCTGCCGAACCCGCCCGCGGTCGCCGGCAGCTACGTGCCTTATGTCCGCACCGGCAATCTCCTCTACCTCGCCGGGACCATCAGCTCGTTCAACGGCGAGCTGACCCACACCGGCCAGGTCGGCCAGGAGCAGACGGTCCAGACCGCCTACGAGTCGGCGAAGATCTGCGCGCTCAACACGCTCGCCAACATCAAGGCCGCCACCGGCAGCCTGGATAACGTGAAGCAGTTCGTGCTCGTGACGGGCTTCGTCAACGCGGTCAGCGGCTTCACTGACAGCCCGGCCGTCATCAACGGCGCGTCGGAACTCTTCGGCAAGGTGTTCGGTGACGCCGGCAAACACGCCCGCGCCGCCGTCGCCGCCGCCGGCCTGCCCAAGGGTTCCACGGTCGAGATCCAGGTGATCGTGGAACTGAAAAGTTGAGAGATCAAAGTTGATGGCCGAGAGAAACGGACTTCCGGCTCTCAACCCTCAACTCATAACTTTCAACTGGCCGCGCGGCGCGGCCTACAATTTCCGCGTCAGCACCTTCGAGTTCCGGCCGCTTTCGTCGTAGGCCTTGAGGCGGGACTCGGGCAGGACTTCCTTCTCGGCTTCCTCGAAGCCGACGACGGAGGTGAAGAAAGAAAAGGCCTGGGTGGAGAGGGCGATGACCGTGGTCGCGCCGCGCTCCTTCGCCATCATGCAGGCGTAGTCGACCATCTTCTTGCCGATGCCGCGGTGATGGTAGAACGGCATGACGTAGAGCGAGCCGACCTCGGCGAACTTCGCCTTGTCCGGGTAAAGCTGGAGCGAGACGCACGCGATGATGTTCTCGTCGATCTCGAAGACGTAGAACTGCTCGATGTTTTTCTCGATGGCCTGCTGCGTCCGGTAGAGCAGCTCCTCGCGTTTCACCGCCTGGCGCGTCAGGTTGTAGATGGCGCGGACGTCCCGGCGCGTGGCCTGCCGGATCTGCTGGTATTCGTTGCCGTGGATGAGCGTGCCGACCCCCTCGTTGGAGAAGATCTCGTTCAACAGCCCGTCGAGCAGGCGGCCGTCGATCAGGTGGATGCGCGGCGTGCCGTTCTCGACGGCCTTGACCGCGTGCGCCGCCTTGCTCCGCATCGGCTCGTTGATCGAGTCGGGCTTGGTGTCGAGCACGGTGCGCAGGGCCTCCGCCGAGATCTCATGCTTCAACTTGCCGTTGAGCTCGAGGCCCTCGTTGGGCGTGAAGTAGATGATCTTGGTCGCATGCAGCTCCTCGGCCAGCTCGGCGGCGAGCAGGTCGGAGTTGATCCGCAGCGGCCGGCCGTCGCGGTCGAAGCCGATCGGGTTCAGCACGGGCACGACCTGCGAGGAGATGAGCTGGTTGAGGAATTCCTTGTCGATCCGGTCGACCCGGCCGGTGAACTGGTGGTCGACGCCCTTGATGATGCCGAGCGGGACGGCCCGGATGGCGTTGGTCAGGGCGGCCTTCAGGCCGTTCTGCGTGAGCCCCTCGATGACGAGGTGCGTGACACGCGAGGACGCACGGATGGCGAGGTCGAGCGTGGCGGCGTCGGTGACGCCGGTGCCCTGCGAGTCCGAGATCGGGATGTGGCGCAGTTTGGACAGCTCCTCGATCTGGTGGCCGATGCCGTGGGCGATGACGATCTTGATCCCGAGGCTGCGGAGCACGGCGGCGTCGAGCAGGATGTTGGCGAAGTTCTCGTCGGCGACGATGCTCCCGTCGAGCGCGATAATGAAAATCTGGTCCTGAAAACGGGGGACGTATTTCAGGATGCCGCGCAGGTCGGTGGGTTTGATGTCGGAGCCGTTGCTCATCGGGATGGAAGCGGATTAATCGGGCATCTCGCCGCGCTCGTCAATGGGGATTCATGGCCGGGGGCTTGTCATTCTGAGCGCAGCGAAGAATCCAGCGGACCCTCGAACCAGCTGGCACTCAAGTCGGCCCACTGCGGGTTTCCCCCCTCGATCAAGGCAAGCTTCCGTTTTCTGAGCCATCCCTTGATTTCCTTTTCGCGACCGATGGCTTGGTTCACATCCCGAAAACCTTCAAAATGTACCATCTGATCCACGTTATACTGTTTGGTGAAACCCTCGATGGTTTTGGTCTTATGCTGCCAGATTCTGCGTTTCAGATCGTTGGTTACACCAACGTATAGCGTGCCGTTGCGCCGGCTGGCCAAGATGTAGACCCAGTACGTGTGTTTTGAAGCATGGGCGCACATGCTGAGCTGGATTCTTCGCTGCGCTCAGAATGACAAAGCTCACTTCACCGTGAAGCTCCACGCCAGCGCCGGGCCCCTGGCGACGATCCGCATCTGGTAGCGGCCGGGGGGCAGGTTGGCGGTCGGGAAGCTGACGTAATAGGTCGAGTCGTTCCAGCGGCTCATGAGTTCCTTGCCGGGCAGCGGCTCGGTCGAGGGCACCAGCACGAGTTCGTTGCCCTTGCGGTAGAGGGTGACTTCGCCGACCTGCGCCTTCAGGTCGGTGAGGCTCGCGGTGAAGTAGGCGGAGTATTCGCTGCCGTGCGCGACGGAGCCGGGCGGGACCACCTTGTCGATCGAGGCGAGCAGCTTTGGCTTTTCGGCGAACTTCGCCTCGAGGTCGGCGCCCAGCCCGGGCAGTTCGCGATTGACCGAGGCGGGGGCTTCGTCAGCCGCCGGCTTTTCCACCGGCCGGCGGGTGTCGACGGGCATCTTCTGCCAGCCGGCGGCGAGCAGGCGGGCCGTGGTGGCGCGGTCGTTCATGTCCTGGTACGGCCGGAAAGCGCGGCCCGGCTTGCGGAAATAAAGGTTAACGACCGTGTAGCCGACGACGAACACGGCGATCGCCAGCACGATCCATTTCATGGACCAGGGCTTCGGGGCAGGGCGGTTCGGCTGGGCGGTCATTCGTGGCCAGCAAACAGGATGGACCGGCCGACCTCAAGCGGGTTTAGCGGCGAAGAGTATCAGGGTTTTTTTGACCACGAATTATCACGAATAGGGGCAACTGATGACCAATCGAATACCGGCAAAATTGGCACCTCGTCGTCAGGGTTTTTGGCTGCAGCCAATATTCGTGAAAATTGGTGAAATTCGCGGTCAAGCCGTCTTGCTGCTCGCGCGGTAAATACGTTTGCGCCGCTGTGGCGGACTTGTTCTCGTGGCGGGCTTACATGAAATATTGGTCCCAGACTTTCATCCCCACGCTCAAGGAAAGCCCGTCCGACGCGGAGATCGCGTCGCACAAGCTGCTGCTGCGCGCGGGTCTCGTGCGCAAGCTGGCCGGCGGCCTCTACACGTTCATGCCGGCGGGTCTCCGTGTGCTGCAGAAGATCAGCCAGCTGTGCCGCGAGGAAATGGACCGCGAGGGCGGCATCGAGATCGCCATGCCCTTCATTCATCCGGTGGAAAACTGGACCGACGGTCCGCGCTGGGCCGCGGCGCGCGAGATCATGTACCGCGTCGACCACGCCGGGGCCGGGAAGGGCCGGTCGAAGGAGCCGGAGTTTGTCCTCGGGCCGACGCACGAGGAGATCATCACGCCGCTGGTCAAAAGCGAGATCACGAGCTACCGCGACCTGCCCAAGAACTTCTACCAGATCGGGACCAAGTTCCGGAATGAGATCCGGCCGCGCTACGGCCTGATGCGCGCGCGCGAGTTCGTCATGAAGGACGCCTACAGCTTCGACGCCAACGACGAGGCGGCGAGCGTCAGCTACCAGAAGATGAAGCGCGCCTACACCGCGTTCTTCCTGCGTTGCGGCCTGAAGACCATCGCCGTCGAGGCCGACACCGGCGTGATGGGCGGCAATTTTTCGCACGAGTTCATGGTGCCGGCGCCGGTGGGCGACGACGATGTGGTCTATTGCGAAGAGAGCGGCTATTCCGCCAACCGCGAGAAGGCGACCAGCGGCCTCGTGCCGAAGGATTTCAGCGATCCCGCGCCGGTCGGTGCGCTCGAGGAATTTGCCACGCCCGGTATCGTGACGATCGCTGCGCTCGCAGCGGCCCCGTACAGCGTGCCGGCCGACAAACAGTTCAAGACCCTCGTCTACATGGGTGACGGCAAGCCGTTCCTGGTGATCCTGCGCGGCTGCGACGATCTCGAGGAAGCGAAGCTCGGCGCGCTGGGTTTCCAGCTGTGGCGGCAGGCCACGGCCGAGGAAATCGAACCCGTCATGGGCGCCAAACCGGGCAGTCTCGGCACGGTCAAGGGCACCATCAAGAACCCCGCGGCCCTGGCGGGCATCTTCGCCGACCACGCCATCCACCTCGTCGGCAACGGCACGACCGGCGCCAACAAGGACGGCGTCCATCTCCGCAACGTCAATGTCGTCCGCGACCTCGCCATCACCCAGTGGGGCGACTTCCGCACCGTGCGCGCCGGCGAGCCCGACCCGAAGTCCGGCCAGCCGCTCAAGATCGCCCGGGCGATCGAGGTCGGCCATGTGTTTTTGCTCGGGACCAAGTATTCCGAGAAGTACGGCGCCGTTTACACGGACGACCAGAAGCAGTCCCACCTGATGGTCATGGGCTGCTACGGCATCGGCATCAGCCGCACGCTGCAGGCCGTGGTCGAGCAGAGCAACGACGCGGACGGCATCGTCTGGCCGTGGAACGTCGCCCCGTGGCAGGTGCTGGTGGTCAACCTCGATCCCCAGGATGCCGCCGCCAGCGAACTCTGCCGGAAGCTCGCCCTCGCGGCCGAGTCCGCCGGGGCCGATGTCCTGGTCGACGACCGCGCCGAGCGGCCGGGCGTGAAGTTCAAGGACGCCGACCTCATCGGGCTGCCGCTGCGCCTGACCGTGGGCGGCCGCGGCCTGAAGGAAGGGATCTTCGAAATGAAGTGGCGCACGTCCAAGGATGTGGCCAAGGTTCCGGTTGCCGACGCCGAGGCCACCGTGGCCGCGGCCGTACGCACCGCCGCCAGCCAGGCATGATTGTCGCCGAGACCAGGACCCGCCCGAAACCCGAGGCCGCCACCGCGCCCCAGCTGGCCGATGTCTGGCGCGTGGTGGCGTTGAACGATCCCGTGAACCGGATGTCGTATGTGGTGATGGTGCTGCGCCGGGTTTTCGGTTTCGACGAGGACACGGCGCGGACCCACATGCTGGCCATGCATGAGCGGGGCCGCTCGGTGCTGTGGAGCGGGACCCGGGAGCAGGCCGAGGCCTACGTTTTCGCCTTGCAGCAATGGCACCTGACGGCGCTGCTCCAGTTGGATGAAGCGGGTTGAGATCAGGCTGAACATCAGCGCCGTGGCACCCCTGCTCGATGTGATCAAGCAGGGCGCCGACGGCTTGAAGCAGGAACTGGCCATCAAGTCCGCCCTGCCGGAAAACGACCGCGAGTTCACCGACACCTGGAACCAGGAACTGCTGGCGGGCCAGAACAGCGACATCCGCGAGCTGCTGGGCCTGTTCGGCGCCGATTTTTTCTCCGACGGGGTGGTCGCGATCGATTCCAACAATTGTGAATCCCTGCTGCGCGCCTGCTCGGCCCTGCGCTTCAAGATCCTCGACCGCTGGCTGCAGGGCCTGCCCGACGACCTGCTGGAGGATGAGGACGCCCCCGTGACGACCGTGCCCGAGGCGCAGCGCCTGCCGTTCGCCTGCTACACCTTCCTTGACCAGCTGCAGAAGATCATGCTCGAGCACCTCGATCCGCTGGCGCCGGACGAGCCGGCGGAGTGATTCGCATTTGACGGCCGGCGCGTGCGGGGTACGGTCTGCCCCGACACCCTGTAGTGTTCGAGGTGCTCTATTACACGCTCTTTGCCTTTGCTATAATTTGGGAACCGCCGACTGGCGGGCTGATGTCAGGCCGTAAACCGGAAGACAGAGGTCCGTCGGGTGGTGCCCACCTTTAACTTAAAAAGGACTCGAGCCTTTGAGTGCACGGCACCGGCGGGGTGTCACTATTTCTACCCAACCACCACACCATGGAAAGATTGCCCTACTACCACATCCTGCACGTCTTCGCCCTCCTGGTGCTGACGGCGCAGACTTTCCTGGCGTTCGGCAACCCCGATCCGGCCGGCCGCAAGCGGACCATGATGATCACGGGGATCGCGACGCTCCTGATTTTCATCAGCGGCTTCGGCATGCTGCACATCCTGTCGGTCCCATTCTCAACCGGCTGGGTGCTGGTGAAGTTCGTCGCCTGGCTGGGCCTCTCGGCCCTCGCCGGCATCGCCTACCGCCGGCCCGAGCTGCGGGGCACCCTGAGCTTTATCGCCCTCGTGCTGCTGCTGGTTGCCCTCGTGATGGTCTATCTGAAGCCGTTCTAAGCGGCCGCCCCCGGCCTCCGTGCCGGTGGGAGCGGGAGCAATGAACAGTCTGGCCGGCACGGAGGCCCGTCGCGACACGCCGCATGACCAACCCGATCCCTGAAACCCTCTGCGGGCTCTGGATTGACGACGCCGGCCAGGTGCATGTCTGCGCGGCCACGGCAGACGGCGGCCGCACGGAGCGCGTGGAGGCTTTCAAGCCGTTTGCCTGGCTGGGAGCCGAGGCGGGGTTTGAGGGCGTGCAGGTGGAGCGCCTGAAGGGCGACGGCGCGTTCAACTGGCTGGCGCACGCCGGGTCGCTCGCGGTCTTCGAGCTTTTCTACAAGACCGTGCGCGATGGCACGCCGGTGGATGTGCTCAAGCCCTACGAGGGGCAGTGGCTGCTGCAGCGGCGGGCGCGGCTCTATGCCGACCTGAAGTTTGCCGACTTGCGGCGGTGCCAGCTCGACATCGAGACCGGCGCGGCGGAACCCGGGGCGTTCAGCGACGCCAAGAATGCCGGCGACCGGGTGCTGGCCATCGGGCTGCAATGCGGGGCGCGCCGCGAACTGCTGACCCTGGGGGAGGAGAGTGATGCGGGCGAGAAGCGCCTGCTGCTCGCCTTCAACGAGCTGCTGCGCGAACTGGATCCCGATGTCATCGAGGGCCACAATATCTTCAAGTTCGACCTCGATTACCTCCGGCAGCGCAACCGCCGCCACAAGGTGCCCTGCGCCTGGGGCCGGTTCGGGCTGCCGGCGGAATTTCGCAACAGCCGCATGAAGGTTGCCGAGCGCTGGATCGATTTCTCGCGCTGCGACCTGCCGGGCCGGGCCGTGATCGACACCTACCTGCTCGTCCAGCTCTACGACATCACCGCGCGGGAAATGACGGCCTACGGCCTGAAGGATGTGGCGGTCTATTTCGGGATCACCCCGGAATCGGGCGAGGGCCGCACCTACATCGACGGCGCGCAGATCCAGCAGGCTTTCCGCGACAACCGCGCGGAGTTCCTGGCCTACCTGGCGGACGATCTGCGCGAAACCAAGGGGCTCGCCGATGTGTTGCTGCCGACCTATTTCGAACAGGCCCGGGCGTTCCCGATCCTGCTGCAGGAGGCGGCGCTGCGCGGCACGGCCGGCAAGGTCGACCTGCTTTTCCTGGAGGAGTATTACCATGCCCGCGCCAGTTGCCCGGCGCCGGTCGAGATCGCGCCCTTCGAAGGCGGCTTTACCCGGAGCTTCCAGGAGGGGGTCTTCCGGCAGGTGCTGCACTTCGACGTGGCTTCGCTCTATCCCAGCCTGCTGCTGCAGATGGGCCGCAACCCGAAGAGCGACACGCTCGGCGTCTTTATCCCGCTGCTGCGCCGGCTGCGCGACTACCGGCTCAAGTACAAGCAGCTCGCCAAGTCCGCACCGACGGCGGCCGAGCGCGACGAGGCCCAGGCCCGGCAGGCGACCTTCAAGATCCTGATCAACTCCTTCTACGGCTACCTCGGTTTTTTCGGCGCGCGGTTTGGCGATGGCGAACTGGCGGCGGAGGTCACGCGGCGCGGCCGGGAGCTGCTGCAGGCGCTGATCGAGGAATTCCAGAAACACGGCTGCGTGATCCTCGAGGCGGACACGGACGGCATCTATCTTTCCACGGAGAAATACTTCAAGCAGCCCGAGGCGCTGCTGGCCCTGGTGGAGCCGATCCTGCCGGCGGGGATCGAGCTGGAATACGACGGGACCTACGACGCGATGTTCTGCTACAAGGCGAAGAACTATGCGCTGGCGGAAAACGGCCAGGTCACGCTGCGCGGCTCGGCCCTGCGGTCGCGCGGGATCGAGCCGTTTCTCAAGCGCCTGGGCGACCAGTTGATCGCCTACCTGCTCGGCGTCTCGCCGGTGTCACCGGTGGCCGAGATTGCGCGGCTGCGGCAGAGCATCGCGGCGCGCGAGCACCCGGTGGCCGACCTCGCCAAGTCCGAGTCGCTCAGCCAGAATCCGGCCGCTTACGAGCAGTGGGTGGCCGGCGGCGGCAAGCCGCGGCGCGCGGCCGCCGAGGTGGCGCTGCAGATGAACCCGCGGCCGCGGATGGGCGAGCGGGTCGGTTATTTCATCGGCCCGAAGGCCAAGGGCCAGACCTCGGACTGGCAGCGCGCCCGTCCGCTGGCCCACTACGATGCAAACAAGGTGCCTTATGCCGCTGACTATTATCTCGTAAAAATAGACGACTGGCTCGAACGCTATGGACGTTTTCTGGGGATTAAGCCAGAAGCTGCCCAGGAAGAAATGTCCCTCGAATGACCCGTACGCGCATTTGTTTTTATATTCTGCTGCTCACCCCGCTGGTGGTCTATTGGCAGACCATTTTCAGCGAGTTCGGCATGCGCGACGACTATGCGCAGATGCGCGAGGCGCGGGAGGAACCGGGCAAGATCGTGCGGTTTTCCGCTTCGGTCGGCCGGCCACTTTTCGGCGCGCTGCTGGAGTCGTCCTTCGCCAAGATCGACGAGGTGGACAACCTGCAGTGGCCGCGGCTCGGTGGCGTGCTGCTGCTGACGATCCTCGGGCTCGCGCTCTGGCGGCAGCTTTATCAGTCGGGCTGGACGGAGATCGAGGCGGCGGCGGTGGGACTGGGCGTCACGCTGCTCCCGGCCGCCCAGATTACCGTCAGCTGGGCCATTGGCTGGCCGTGGGCGCTGGCGGTGCTGCTTTCGCTGGCGGGCTTTGCCGCGATCGAGGCCGAGCTCGAACGCGGCGGGCTGAAACGCGCGGTCGCGCTCGTCGGCGGCGCCATGATCTACGGCCTGGCCGGATTGATCTATCAACCGGACGCCCTTTTTGCCTTGGTTCCTATCGCCGCCGTGCTGCTCGTCCGCTCGGGACGGGAGCCGTACATTGACCTGCGCTGGTTCACCACCCATGTGCTCGCGATGATGACCGGGTTGCTCGGCAGTTTTCTCCTCGTCAAAATGCTTTTCAGCAACGGGGTCTTCCACGAGTCCGCCCGGATGCAGTTCGAGACCAATCCGTTCACCAAGTTCGCGTGGTTTCTCTGGCAGCCTTTGCC
Source organism: uncultured Verrucomicrobiota bacterium (assembly GCA_903898675.1). Lineage (GTDB taxonomy): Bacteria > Verrucomicrobiota > Verrucomicrobiia > Opitutales > Opitutaceae > Lacunisphaera. The sequence continues at coordinate 290,816 of CAIUGM010000014.1, read as the reverse complement.
CAACGCCCTCGCGCTTTATTCGCTGCGCGATAATTTCAATACCGGCGCCGTCGTGTTCTGGGGCTCGGTCGTCGGGGTCGCCGCCCTGATCGGCTACGGTTACCGCCAGGATGTCGCCCGGCTGGGGGACGCGGTGAAGAAGAAATGGCTGGTCTGCCTGCTGTTCGTCCCGTTTGCCGTCCACGCCGTCAGCCTCGTGGCCGCCGAGCGCTCCATCGGCTACCGGGTGCTTTACGGCCTGTCCGGCCTCGTGCTGGTCATGGTCGTCTACACCCTGCGCTCCCTGCTCGCAGCCGGCCGGATCAAGCCGGTCCTGCACTATGCCATGCTGGGCGTGATGGTGTTAACGGCGGCGATCGCCGCCCACCAGAACAGCTACCTGCTGGTGGCCGTGCCCCAGGGTCACGAATGGGAGATGGTCCGCAATGTCGTCGAGCGGTTGGATTTTTCCAAGGCACCGAAGGTCTACGTCATCACCCCGGGTCCCGACGACCGGTCGACCGAGCGCATGTTTGTGGATGAGTTCGGTTCGCTCACCACCGACTCGGACTGGGCGCCCCGGGAAATGTTCAAGGCCGCCCTCTACCAGCGGTTTCCCGGCAAGCTGCCGCCCGGGGTCAGCTACACCTTCAAGTCCGGCCGCGACGTGCCCGACGCCAAGGCTTACGACCTCGTGATCGACCTGCGGAAGCTGAAGGAATTCCGCGGGAAGTGAGGCCGGAAGGAACGCTATAATTGTTTCTGTAGCCGCGCTTGAGTCCGCGAAAGGGTGGTTCAGGCCGCCAGCCGGCCACCTTGTCGCTTCGCTCCAACGCGGCTACCGTCACTTCGCGCTGCTGCGCTGCACCACCCAGTCGACGATCGCGGCGTCATTGTGTTCATGACGCCAGACCAGGCTGAGAAATTCGGCGGGGAGTATATCGTGGGTCCTGAAGAAGCGCCGGTCGCCGCCGCAGGAATACATGAGTGAAGCCGGCAGTTCGCCGCGGAGCTTGGCCTTGGTCTTGGGGATGATGCGCGGCAACCACGCGATTCCCTTGATGGCCTCGTCCTTGGCCGGCATCCTGGCTTCGTCGAGTACGGTGTTCGACGCTTTGCCGCCCTGGACATTGAGGAAGTAGTCGCGACGGATGGTCTCGATCTCTAGCGCCCGGTCGTAGCCCGGCTCGCCGCCGTTGTTGTGGTCCTCGGCATAGTCGTACATCGCCTGCACAGTGATTCCGTTGGCGGCGAGAAAGGCCTGCTCGTCGGCGGTGAAATAGGCCGGCTGGTCGCGCAGTCCGGCGGCGTATTGTTTGACCGCCTTGTCGTACAGGGCGCGGAATTTGTCGGCGAAGTCGTAGTGTTTCATGGAAGGATTCCGCCACAGAAGGCACAAAGGCGGTAAAAGCAACCGGGGGGAGAGGGGAGGGACGACCTTGCTTCAGCTTATGGGTAGCCGCGTTGGAGCTTGGCGACAACGTGGTCGGCCGCGCGCTCGGACCACCCTTTCGCAAGCTCAAGCGCGGCTACCGAACAGTCGGTCCGCTCAATCCAAACTTCACGGCACCGTGAAATCTATCAGCCGCTTCTGGCGGTCGACCTTGTCGACGACGACCTGGACCTTGTGGCCGAGCTCGAACTTCCGCTTGGTCTTGCGGCCGATGAAGGCCGTGCCGGCCGGATTCAGGACATAGAAGTCATCCTTGAGCGACGACACCGGCACCATGCCGAACGCGCCGGCCTCGGCCACCTCGATGAAGAAGCCGTGGTTGCGCACGTCGGTGATTATGGCGGTGAACTCCGTCTTCTTTTTCCGCTCCGCCTCGCGTTCGAAATACTCCATGAGCTTCACCTTCACCGAATCGCGCTCGGCCTCGGTGCTGTTGATCTCGGTGAGGCTCAGGTGCTCGGCGAGGCTGTCGACGTGCGACGCCCGATAGCCCGGCGTGCCGCCGGCGGCCGGATAGCCGAGGTGTTTGATCAGGTAGGTGTCAAAAACCCGGTGCACCACGAGGTCGGCGTAACGCCGGATCGGCGACGTGAAATGAGTGTAGTCCGTCTTGTTGAGGCCGTAGTGGCCGTCGGGGGTGGCGCGGTAGCCGGCCTTGCGCATCGAGCGGAGCAGCTGGGTGCGCAGGATGTAGCCCTGCGGGTGCTCCTTGAGCAGCGCGAGGAGCCGGACCACCTCGTCGCGGTTGGTCAGGTCGCCCACCTTGAGGTTGAAGGTGGTGAGGAACTGCCGGAAATCGCCCAGCTTCGCCTCGTCGGGATCGTCGTGCGTGCGGTAGACCGAGGGCAGCTGGTGGCCGCGGGTGATCCGGGCCACGGCCTCGTTGGCCATCAGCATGTATTCCTCGATGAGTTGGTGGCTCTCGTCGTTGTGGATGAGCTCGATGCGATCGGCGTAGCCCTCGGCGTCGACGAAGATCTTGGTCTCGGGCATGTCGAGGTCGAGGCTGCCCGCCTTCATGCGTTCGCGGCGGATCTTGCTGCCGATGGTCCAGAGCTGGCGGACCCATTTTTGCAGGTCCGTGAGTTCCGCGTCGGACAGGCCGTTGAACGCGCGGCCGGTCGCGCCCGTCTGGTGGGCGGCGGGGAGGGGCAGCGCGCGGATCTTGTCGAAGTTGTCCTCGAACATCAGGGCGAAGGCCTGCTTGTAGGTCATGCGCTTGATGCTGCGGATGACGGTGTTGGCGTAGTTGGTTTCCTTGAGCCGGCCGGCCGCCGTAAAGGTGAACAGCACGGCCTTGGTCAGGCGGTCCTGCGCCTCGACGAGCGAGCAGAGGCCGTTGGAGAGTTTCTCGGGCAGCATCGGCACCACCGTGCCGACGAGGTAGGTGGAGTTGCCGCGCTGCTGGGCCTCGCGGTCAAGCGCGGTGCCGGGCTTCACGTAGTGGCTGACATCGGCGATGTGGACGCCGATCCGGATGTCGCCGTTTTCCAGGTATTCCATGGAGAGCGCGTCGTCGAAATCCTTGGCGTCGTCCGGGTCGATGGTGAAGGTCGGGATCTGGCGGTAGTCACGGCGGCCCTCGAGGTCGGCCGGGCCAACGACACTGGGCAGGGCGGCGGCCTCGCGGACCACCTCGGGCGGGAAGACCGGGGTGAGGTTGTACTTGTGGTAGATGGCGGCGAGCTCGGCGCGCGGCTCGAAGGTGCGGCCCAGGCGTTCCACGATCACGCCGTCGGGATTTTGCTGCCGGTCGTTCCACTCGTTGAGCTGGACGACGACCTTGTCGCCGACGACGGCAGGCGGTTTCAGTCCGCCCTTGGCGGGATCGGCGACGATGATGTCATGGCCCATCCGCGGGTCGTCCGAGACGACATAAAAATAGGTGCGGCCGCGCTGCAGCGTGCCGGTGAGGGTGGCGGTGCCGCGGGCGAGGATCTTGATCACGCGGCCGGCGTGTTCGCCGGGCTTGAGGAAGTGGGGGAAGTCGCGCTCCTTGGGCGAACGCAGCCGGACGACCACCGTGTCGCCCTGCAGTGCGACGCCGGTGTCCTCGGACGCGATGAAGATGGCGGGCTTGCGCGGCTCGGTGACTTTCACCTCGGGAAACACCATGGCGGAGCCCTTCTGGCGGAAATTGATCTTGCCGGTTACCAGGTCGGCTTCCTGCGGGACGCAGAGGCGGTCGCCCTTGATGATGACGATTTTGCCGGCGATCAGGAGATCGTCGATCTGTTCGGTGAACTTGCGGCGGTCCTTGGGGCTGAGGCGCCACTCCTTGGCAATGGCATCGGCGGACACCGGGACATAGCCACGGCGCTTAAGATGGGATAACAGGCGGTCGGAATAACTCATAGGGAAGGCTTGGGCGGGCCGGTAAACGTTACCACGGCGAATCAGGCCCAAGATTTTCTAGTGGTACGATGCGTCAGGGTCCATATTGTTGCAACATGCGAATTGTCCACGCAGCTAGCGAGATGTTCCCCTATCTCAAGACCGGCGGCCTGGCCGACGCGGTCGCCGCGCTCACCGGTGCCCTGGCGGACCGGGGCCACGAGCTGGCCGTCTTCATGCCCGGCTACCGCTCGGTGCTCGACGGCCCGCACGTCAAGGACATGAAGTTCAGCCACAAGCTGAAGATCGAGATGGGCGACACCTTCCTGTCGGGCGACGTCTACACCCTGAAGCCCCGGCCCGGCCTCACGCTTTACCTCATCTGCCGCGAGGAATTTTTCGACCGGAAGCTGCCTTACTGGACCGGCGAGCGCGACTACGACGATAACGACGCCCGCTTCATTTTCTTCCAGAAGGCCGTGGTCGAGCTGCTGCGCCTGACTGATTTCAAGGCCGACATCGTGCACAGCCACGACTGGCAGACGGGCATGCTGCCGCTTTTCCTCCGCGAGGCGGAGCGCCGGTATGACGTCACGCTGGCGCTCAAGACCGTCTTCACGATCCACAACATCGCCTATCAGGGCGTGTTTCCCCGGAAGGCCTTCGCGCTGGCCAACCTGCCGGAGGACCTGATGACGATCGACGGCCTGGAGTACTACGACCAGATGTGCATGCTCAAGGGCGGCATCGTCTATGCGGACAAGGTCACCACGGTGAGCCCGAATTACGCCAAAGAGATCCAGACGCCGGAGTTCGGCAACGGCATGGATGGCGTCATCCGCACCCGGCTGGACGATCTCCACGGCCTGCTCAACGGCATCGACACGGCGGTCTGGAACCCGGCCATCGACGCCAGCCTGCCGGCGCGCTTCACCGCCGCCGACCTGACCGGCAAGACGGCCTGCCGCGCGAAGCTGCTCAAGGAATTCGGCTGGAACAGCAAGTTCAAGGGCCCGGTTTTCGGCATGGTGTGCCGGTTCACGCCGGCCAAGGGCCTCGACCTCGTGCTCGCGGCCAAGGATTTTTTCGCGAAGGAAAACTGCCGGCTGGTCATCCTCGGCGGCGGCGAGAAGAAGTACGAGCAGTCGATCCGCGAGTTTGCCGCGTCCCTGCCGGCCAAGGTCGGGGTGGCGGTGCGCCTCGACGAGGCCATGAGCCACCTGGTGGAGGCGGGATCGGATTTCTTTTTGATGCCGTCGCTCTTCGAGCCCTGCGGCCTGAACCAGATGTACAGCCAGGCCTACGGCACGGTCCCGCTGGTCAGCAATGTGGGCGGGCTCCTGGACACCGTGACCGATGTCGCGGTCAACCCGGACGGCGGCACCGGCATCATGTTTGCGCCCAAGCAGGAGGAGTTCGACGCCGGCCTGCGCCGCGCCCTGGCCCTCTACGAGGACAAGGCCCACTACGCCGCCGTACAGCAGCGCGCGATGGCCCGGGATTTTTCGTGGACCAACGCGGTCGCGGCCTACGAGCAACTTTACACCGAGGCACTTTGAGCTAAGGGTGCCTGATGTCCGTAACGATCGTCTGGTTCAGGCAGGATTTGCGGCTGCACGACAACCCGGCGCTCACCGCCGCCATGCAGCGCGGCGGGGCCGTCGTTCCCGTCTATGTGCTTGATGACGCCGGCGAGGGCCGCTGGCCAATGGGCGGGGCGTCGCGCTGGTGGCTGCATCACTCGCTGCTCCGCTTGGACGAAGCCCTGCGCGCCCGCGGATCACGGCTGCTGCTGGCGCGCGGTGAAAGCGCACCGGTCCTAGCCGGCCTGGTCAAACAGACCGGCGCGACCGCGGTCCACTGGAACCGCCGCTACGAGCCGGCGAGCATCGCCCGGGACAAGGCGCTCAAGGCCGGCCTGCTGGCGGCGGGGATCGAGGCCAAGAGTTTCAACTCCGCGCTGCTCTTCGAGCCGCACACGGTGCAGAACAAATCGGGCCTGCCGTTCCAGGTGTTCACGCCCTTCTGGAAGCATTGCCAGACCCTGCCGGTCGAGGAGCCGGTGAAACTGCCGCCGGGGAACCTCGCCGTACCCGGGCAGTGGCCGGCGTCACTCGATCTCGCGACGCTCGATCTGCTGCCCAAGATCAAGTGGGACACCGGCCTGGCGGCGGCGTGGGTGCCCGGCGAGGCGGCGGCCCTGAAACGGCTGAAGAACTTCACCACCCGGGCGGTCGAGGCCTATGCGGACCAGCGCAACTTTCCGGGGATCGACGGCACGTCCGCGCTTTCGCCGTACCTGCATTTCGGCGAAATCGGCCCGCGCCAGATCTGGGCGGCGGTGCGGGCGCTCTCCAAGGACACCGGCGTTTTTCCGGCCAACCGCGGCGGGCAGGTCTTTCTCAGCGAAGTCGGCTGGCGCGAGTTCGCCCACCACCTGCTTTTTCATTATCCGCACACGCCGGAGCAGCCGCTGCGCGCGGAGTTTGCGGCGTTTCCCTGGCAGAAAAACGCGGCCCAGCTGCACGCGTGGCAGCAGGGGCTCACCGGCTACCCGATTGTCGATGCCGGCCTGCGTCAGCTCTGGGCGACCGGCTGGATGCACAACCGCGTCCGCATGATCGTGGCCTCGTTTCTCGTGAAGCACCTGCGGCTGTCGTGGCAGGACGGCGCCGCCTGGTTCTGGGATACGCTGGTGGATGCCGACCTCGCGGGCAACACGCTCGGCTGGCAGTGGACCGCCGGCTGCGGGGCGGACGCCGCGCCATACTTCCGGATTTTCAACCCGATCCTGCAGGGGCTGAAGTTTGACCCGCAGGGCGACTACGTCCGGCGCTGGGTGCCGGAGCTGGCCGGGCTGCCGGTCGAGTTTATGTTCCGGCCCTGGGAGGCGCCGATGGATGTGCTGGCCGCAGCCGGCGTGCAGCTGGGCGGCAATTATCCGCACCCGCTGGTCGACCATGCCACCGCCCGCACCGCGGCGCTCGCGGCCCTTGAATCCATCCGCAAGCCGCGCCCGTAGTAAGGGGCATGAGCAGGCAAACCCGGAACCTTGTCGTCGTCCTCGGCGACCAACTGGACGTCAAGTCCGCGGCGTTCGACGGATTCTATCCGGCGCATGACGCGGTGTGGATGGCCGAGGTGGCGGAGGAGTCGACCCACGTGTGGTCGGGCAAACCGCGGATCGTGGTCTTTCTCTCGGCCATGCGCCATTTCCGCGAAGAACTCCGGGCCCGCGGCCGGACCGTGCATTACCGCGAACTCGACGACCCGGCGAACACGGGCTCACTGGCCGGCGAACTCGCCGCGGCGATCACGGAACTGAAGCCGCAGCGGCTCATCATGACCGGGCCCGGCGACTGGCGGGTGGGGTCGATGCTGCAGGCGGTGGCCGACGCGGCTGGGATTCCGCTGGAGGTGAGGGCGGACCGGCATTTCTACGCCAGCCGCGCGGATTTCCAGCGCCATGCGGCGGGGCGGAAGCAGCTCCGCATGGAATTTTTCTACCGCGAGATGCGACGGGCGCACGGGGTCCTGCTCGATGCGGCCGGCGGGCCCGAGGGCGGGCAGTGGAACTTCGACCACGACAACCGCGGCAGTTTTCCGAAGAGCGGGCCGGCCGGCTTGCCCGAGCCGGTGTTGTTCAAGCCCGATGCCATCACGCGGGAGGTCATTGCCTTGGTGGGGCGGCGATTTGCAAAGCACCCGGGCCGGCTCGAGTCGTTCGGCTGGCCGGTGACGCACCTGGACGCGAAGCGGGCGCTGGCGGATTTCATCACGCACCGGCTGGCGCGCTTTGGGGAATTTCAGGACGCCATGTGGACGGTGCAGCCCTGGCTTTATCACTCCCGGCTCGCGGCGGCGATGAATCTGAAGCTGCTCGACCCGCGCGAGGTGGTGCAGGCGGCCGAGCAGGCCTATCGGCAGGGCAAGGCGCCGCTGGCCTCCGTCGAGGGCTTCATCCGGCAGATCCTCGGCTGGCGGGAATATGTCCGCGGCATCTACTGGCATTTCATGCCCGGCTACCTGGAGCTGAATGCGCTCGGCGCGGCGGAAAAACTGCCGGCGTTTTACTGGACCGGGGACGTGCCGATGGCCTGTCTGCACGACTCGATCTCGCAGACCCTGGCGCACGGTTACGCGCATCACATCCAGCGCCTGATGGTGACCGGCCTGTATTCGCTCCTGCTCGGCGTGCAGTCCAAGCAGGTCCACGAGTGGTACCTGGCGGTGTACGTCGACGCCGTGGAGTGGGTTGAGCTGCCCAACACGCTCGGCATGTCCCAATACGGCGACGGCGGCCTGATGGCCTCGAAACCCTATGTCGCCACCGGCAAGTACATCCAGCGGATGAGCAACTATTGCACCGGCTGCCGGTTCAAACCCGACCAGACGACCGGCCCGACCGCCTGTCCATTTACGACCCTCTATTGGGACTTCCTGCTGCGGCACGAGCAGCTGCTCGGCAAGAACCAGCGGATGGCGCTGCAGTTGAAAAATCTCACCCGGCTCTCCCCGGCGGACCGGCAGGCGATCCAGACCCAGGCCGATGCCGTGCGAAAGAACGGCGGGCTGCCGCCGGTGGCCGGCGGAGAGCAAGGGGCGCTGGGGCTGAATTAAAGTGAGGCCCGTCTGCTTTGCTCGCTGTAGCCGGGCTCGCTGAGCCCGGTCTGCGCCGGCCCGGGGTCAGCGACCCCGGCTACAAAATACTTTTCCCGCCGATGAACATCGAACAATCCTCCCCAGGCCAATGCCTTGCGCGCCGGCCTGGGGCGCAAGCATCACTCCCGCAGCCTTTAACGAAAATAAAATCTAGGCTTCTCAAGGCGGGCCGCGCCTGTATGGTCGGCGGCTTATATGCAGAGAACATTCGTTATCTTTAAGCCCGACTGCATGGCCCAGCGCCATGTGGGTAATGTGCTGAATCGCTTTGAGAGCGCCGGTCTCACCGTCGTGGGCTGCAAGATGGCCCGCCTGACGCCGGCCCTGCTGCGCGAACACTACGCGCATGTCGCCGACAAGCCGTTTTATCCCGAGATCGAGGCCTTCATGAGCTCCCGGCCGGTCATCATGCTTGCCCTGGAAGGCGAGGGTATCGTGCAGAAAGTCCGCGACTTGCTCGGGCCGACCGACTCCCGCAAGGCCGCCAAGGGCACGATCCGCGGCGACTTCGGCACCGAGATGATGAAGAACGTCTGCCACGCCTCGGACACCGACGAGAACGCCAAGATCGAGCTCGCGCGCTTCTTCAAACCGGAAGAGCTCTTCAACGCCTGATGGGGAAAGCTGGAAATCAGGAACTCATCAGACTCAGTTTCCAGCATTCCTGAGTTCCACATTCCCACTGTTCTTTCCCGGTTTCCCGTTTGCGTACTTGACGGACCGCCGTCCGGTGCTTTTTTCTGATCATCCCACTTTCGCCCTCATCGTCTAACGGTTAGGACAGTAGATTCTCATTCTATAAATCGGGGTTCGATTCCCCGTGAGGGCACCACTTACAGAGGGAAGTTACTAACCTCAGGAAGATCTCAGGAAATTTGGCCTGGATTTCGTCTCCTGCGGGATTAACTGACCGGACGAGACGTCCCGCTCGAATAGCCCCCTTGGCCCTGACCGGTGTGGCCATTGGTGGGAAACACCACATTCGTAGAGATTAAGCGAGAGGGAGCCCCTCGCTTCGTTCGACGAAATCCATCGTGCTGGGAGCCACACTCGTGTAGGTAGGACTGTAAAAGATGACAGTATCTGGAGTTCAGCGGCTACCGTGCCTTGGCCGCGGATAACGGGGTTAGCGGCCTCGCGCTCTACCGCGCGAACCAAGATCGCGTGAAAGTTGTCATGACCGATATGAGGATGCCTTCGGTTGAGCAGGCGAGGATCACATGGCCGGGCCGGGTTGACCACTTTGCCGAGGCGACAGGTGGATAGAGTCTCACACTAAGGCGCTAGTCACCGCATTCTCGTGATTCTCAAAAGTGAAGATTGAAAAATATCTTCGCCTCCGCATTTTTGAAGCATGGCGATGAGTTTGGACCAGCTTGTTGAAGAATGTAGGCAGTTTCCGCAGGAACTGCGGGCCGAGTTGGTCGAGAGAATTTTGCTGGGTGCTTTGGGCGACTTGGCGCCGCAAAGCGAGCAGTATTGCCTGCGTGAAACCCGTCGTCGTGTTGTAGAACTGCAAAGCAAAGAAGCCCAGCATCGATGTTTTCCAATCGAGCAGTCTTTGGCAGAAATCAAAAAAATCGCTGGCCTATGAATCTGCTCATAACCCAGCAGGCCCATGAGGAGCTTCGTGAAGCGGTCCGTTATTATGCCGGGATCAGCCCTGAGTTGGGGATTCGTTTCTATCGTGAGATGGAGCAAGTGATTAACGAAATTGGCGATCGACCACACTTGTTTCGAGAGTTCGAGGCTCCTGCCCGTAGGCTTTTCAGCGACCGTTTCCCATATTGCGTTGTGTACTCGATCGAGGCTGATCGGCCATGTATTATGGCGGTAATGCGATTGGCTCGGGAAATGCGCTATCTCTCTCTTGAAACGGGTATAAAGTTAACTCACTAGTGTGGTGTCGCACAAATAACTGTAAGGGAAATGAGCGCCCCGATTTACCTGGGGCATCATAGGCCGAATACCTTTCAGGTTGTTTATTCAAACCCGGACTAGTAGGCCGAAATGGTGACGCGCAAAACGAGCGGCTCGGCGATGAAGTCGAGGCCGCCATCTGTCTGGTCGCCGTTCAATTCCCGCACGACCTTGAATTCGCCATTTTCATAGGCTCCTTCTTCGACCCGAAGAAACTGGCGGTGCTTCCCCGGTTCGACCGGCTTGAAATCAATCCGCGAATAAAAGCCGGTTACGAGAAACTGGTTCTCGCCGAGCTGGACGACCAGCGCGCTGCCGATGGGTTGCGGGTTGCCCGCCGGACGGGCGTAACGTGCCCAGACGCCGTAGGAGACGGACACGTCCCAGGCCCCGAAGGAAAGCGTCTGCGTGACCTGGCCGGGTTCCTCGGCGACGGCCTGGAGCTTGCCCTCGAAGTTCCAGCGGGCGATCTCCCGCGCCATCGGGTTGATGACGCGGTAGCCGGCGATCCACGGCGCGAGAAACTTGTGGGTGCCGGTAAGCGCCCACGGGTGGAGCAGATCGTCCTTCGGGCGCACGCCCTCCGGCACGACGTAGTCCTTGGTGTAGTCCATGCCGAACGGCGAAAACCCGATGGCTTGGGTGCCGAGGGCAAAGAAGAGGAACCGCGGGCTGCCACCGGTCTCGGGAATGAACAAGGCGTTGTCCTCGCGCCGGTACACCTGCAGCGCCTTGATGTACGCGGCGGTGTCCGTGTTGTAGTTGTCAGGACAAACCATATCGAGGGCCGGGGCCGCCGCCTTCCAGATCGGGATGACGTTATCCGTCGGCCCGCCGTTGCCGTAGTTTCCCGGGCTGCTCGGTTTCATGATATCGCGCTGAGCGGCGTTGGCGTAGAGCGGCAGCGGGTAGACCGCCTTGCCCGCCGCTGCGACCTGGCCAATGAAGCTGGCCACCGCCCACGCGTGAAAGAACACCTCGCCCTCGGGGCCGAAGAGCTCCGTCCAGGATCCACCAGCTGGCTTGTTCATGGCCTTGAGCACCGCGGTCGGCACCGGTTCGGCAAAGCGCTTTTGCGCTTCCGGCGAGTAGTCGCGGGGACATTCCCAGGTGCCGGATTCGTTCTCCACCTGGACCATGAGCACCGTGCGTTGCGCGTCCACGGCCTTCAGGTGGCCCATGAACGCGGCAAAGGCCTTCATGTCGGCCGCGAGCGTGGCCGCGCCAAAGGGCGAGGGTGAATCCACGGTCTCGCCATGCGCGTCGATCAGGCGGGGATAGCGGACCGGGTCCTGTTTCATCCAAGCGGGCATGTAGTGCTGGTTGCCATTCTTCCACGTCGCAAACCAAAGCAGCACGAGGTGCAACTGGTGGCTGCGGGCCCCAGTGATCAGGGCATCCACCACGCTGAAGTCGAACTCACCCTCCTTGCGCTCAACCTGATCCCAGTAGACGGGGATCAGGACGGTGTTGGCATGCAGGTCGGCCATGGCGGGCCAGACCTTGGACAGCACGCCCGGCCAGCCGCTGGAATTGTTCACCTGCGCGGCCAGCATCAAGTATGGCGCGTTGTCGACGAACAGTGCGTAGCGTCCGTCCTGCTGCACGAGCCGCGGAATCGGCGGAGCGTCTGCCGCCGCGGCGACCAGGGCGCCGGAGCAAAGGACGCTTGCCACAAGCAAAGTGCGCCAGGGTTTTCCGATTGAAACGATAAATGAGGATATCATGGAGTTTGCCGGGGCCGGCGGATTTATGGACCGGCAGGTTGGCGGTTCAATCTCAGGAGGTGAATCTTAATTCTCGGAGCCGGCCCCGGCCCCGCCTGCCGCGAGATTAAGGTGAATCCGATCGAGGCGCTGAGGTCGAATTGAGGGTGGGGAGTGTAGTCGCGTTGGAGCGCGAGAATGCGCCGATTTTTTTAACTCGATGTCCGTCCGCCGCTGCAATCTCGCGTCCTCGGCTTCGCGCAGGTCGACGCCGTCGTTTAAAGACGCTCCCATTTAGTTTAAAAACCCATGAATCGGTATCAGACCTGAAAGATTTTCCCCAGGCTGTACGGCAGGATTCTTTCGCTGCGCCTTGCTTCCCGGGCAGTTTGGCTGACTTTATCGGGCAGTTTCCGTAGTCTGTAATTTGCCGATAAGCTCAAAGTGATATTGCCCGGCCGGCACTTGAATGGTTGGGCCGACCTCTTTGCCGTTCATCGTGATTTTCGGCGTCGCCTGGTTGCCGTCCGATCCGGAAGTCGCCGGCGCGGATCCCTTGAAACGGTCAGTCGGCAAGGTGATGGCCGCCTGGGCGCCGGCCGGCACGGTCACGTCGAGGGTGAATTTCTCCGCTGCGATCGTCCACGATACCGCCACGTCACCGTGCGGCGTCGGGACGCGGCCCTTGGCCCAGGTGAGATCGCCGGGTTGCGGGCGGATGGCTATGGTGTCGAAACCGGGCGAAGCCGGCTCCACGCCGAGCACCCGGCCGGACATTTGCACCAGCGGCGCGGAACACCAGCCGTGACTCAGGTCGCCGCTGTCCCACATTTCAAGGAAGGACTGGGTTTCCGGCACGACATGCCAGCGCCGCATCTGGGCGGTGCCGTATTGCTCGAACTTCCCCGCGTGGTCGATGGCCTGAAAAATCCAAAACATGAACCACGGCTGGGTGTTCAGCGGTTTCTCGGACATCACCCGATCGACGATGGCACTTTGCCGTGCTTTCGGCGCGAGATCATAAAGCACGGCCAGCATGTTTACGTGGGGACTGAAAGTTTCGATGTCCTTATCGGCCGGGAGCCAGTCATAGGGCTTCACCGAGGTCACGAATGGTTTGCCGTCGCGGTAGAGCCCCTTGTCCGCGACCCAGAGTTCCCGGTTGAAAGCCGTGGCGATCTCGCCGCGGAGCGCGGCATATTTTTCCGCCCGCGCCGCATCGCCGGTGAGTGTCGCCACCTGCGCGGCCAGGTCCAGGCCGTGATAATAAAATGCCGTGAGGTAACCCTGGCCGATCACCGACGGCGGATGGTGGCACGGGAAACCGCCAATGGTCACCCAGTCCATGAACATGTAGTTGGGCGCTTCGGACAGGATGCCGTTCTTTCCGCGCCACGTTGCGTAGGTGTCCATCAATTCGTGGACGTACGGCGCCATCTCCACCACCAGCGACTTGTCGCCGGTGAAACGGTAGTAATCCATCAGCATCTGCAGCCACCCGATGGAATAGCTGGTGTGAAAGTTGTGGTAGTGCTCGTCCTTCAACAGCCACGCAAACTTCCGGACGTCCTGCCGCGTGAGCCAGGGTTGGGCGAAGGCGTAATCGTTGACCACGGATTCAATGACGTAATCACCCGGGTCGCTGATCGGCTCCTGGTGGTTCGGCGAATCCAGGTGATGGGTCTGCAGGCAGATCTGCACGGCCCAGCGCGAGACGTTCCAAATGTGGTTGAGAGCGGGGTCGCTGCATTCGAACGCGCCCTTGTAGTCGAGCGGCTGCGAGGTGAAGTTGGCGCCGGCCTCGAGGATTTCCACCGGTTCGGTGACTTGGGTGAGGGTGACCGTGTAGGCTGGCACGACTTCCGTCATGTAGGGAAATTCGAAACAGTGTTCTCCGCCATCCAACAACACCTTCGCGGCATGCTCGCCCTTGATCGTCACCACCGCGCCTTTGCCGCCCTTGAACTTCAGGGTCGGGTACGCGCTCAGGACCCGGTCGAACACGATCTTGAAGCTACCGTCGTGGGTGAAGGTCTTGTTCTCCGGCAGTCCCTCGTAGCGCAGCACGGGATAACGCGCCTCCATTAATGGTGGAATCTCGCTCGGCACCAGCGGCGCCCAGAGGTCCTTCACCTCGCGGCTGGCCGGCCACGCCGAATCGTCAAAGCCCGCCAACCGCCAGCCAGTAGGCTCACTGCCCGGAGCATAGGTGCTGGCGTTGGGAAATTGCGCCGCCACCAGCGAGTGCCAGCTGGCATCCGAAGCGACCGTCGTCTTCTGTCCGCTTGCGCTGATCTCCGCTTCGAAGAGAAAACCCGGTCCGCGCGACACGGTGAAGTTGATCGGCCACTCCCGGAATACTTCCGCCGCGATGACGTTCCGACCCTTGGTGAAGTAGGGGGTCAGGTCGCGCCCATCGTAGAACCAGCGCCCGGTGCCGCCGCCAAAATAATCACGACCCTGGTCCACCGGCCCGCGCGCCACGAGCCGGCCGTTGATGTAGAGGCGGTACTTCGCGTCCGCCGTCAGCCACGCGCGCACGGACTGGGGCGCCTCGCTCAGGACAACCTCCTTGCGGAACATTGCGACGGAGGGCTGACCGTCGCCCAGCCAGATCCACTTGGCCTGCCAGGGCGCGGGTTTGGCTCCGGCCGGATGGTAGTCGTAGCCGCTCGTGTGCACGCCTGACGCGTCGACCGTCACGGTCATGCCGGGATTGTCAATCGGCCCGCGCGGGTCGATCCCGCCTCCCGCCGCGACGATCGGGCCGCAGAGCAATAAGGTTGAGACGACAAGAAAAGCACCGAGGATTGTTTTGGGAGGGGTCATGAGTGAGACTGCCGGCGGGGGGTTGATCAGCCGGTTAACCGGCTCGGATGAAAGGGACCAAAGGCGAAAGCCAATCTTTGGGAAAACCGGCTTGATTCAAAGCGTGAGCGGAGTTTTCCGGCCGAAACGAGGCAGGCCTTGGACTTCCCGGGCGTCGTTCGATTCGTCGCGGTTTTGCACCGGCTCACATCTGGGGGTAGAAAGCACTTTCGATCGAACTCTCGCAGAATGCCACCGGTCTTTCTACGCCAATCGTCTCGGAAGCGGCGTGGATAGTCTCAGCCAATTCGGTTGGAGCTGGTGGAACCGGGCCTCCGGACCGGTTTATTGAGCGCACGTCGAACCAACCCGTCCGGAGGCCTGGTTCCGTCACCCAGCGCCTGGGGATTTCCGCGGTATCCTATTCGCGTCATTCGCGGGGAACTGCCTTGGCTCAATGGGCCCAGCTTCGTTCTGCAACCTTACGGCGCGGGATCTTTGGTCAGTTCAATTGGACCGATTTGGGTGTTAGGCAGTCGGGCTTTCAGCCCGGACACGCCGCCTGATGTCACTTGGCTGCCGAACAGATAGAGCTGTTGGAGTCCGGCAGATGAAGTGAGAGCGGAGAGCTGGTCATCCGTGACTCTCGTTGCACACAGATTCAGGTAGGTGAGTTTGGGTAATTCCTTCAGCACTCCCAGGGTAGTGCCGGTAAGCGCGGTGTGTTCCAGATGCAGTCGGGTCAGGTTCGAGAACGGCTTCAGGGCGGCCAGGCCTGCGTCGGTGATCCGCGTACCATCGAGTTCCGCCTCCACAATGAAGGGGGCCACGCGGGTGAGTTGGGCCAGCTCGGCGTCACCGAAGCGCGCCTCGGCTCCCCGGGTGCGCAGGAGGAGGCCGTCGCCGGAGTGCTGCGAAACCTGCACGAGCCGAATGCCGAGGGTTTTTTCCAGACGGGCGATTTCGTCGCGGAGTGCGGAATAGTCTCCCACGCGCGGTTGGTAGGGGGCTTCGCCTTCAGGTGCGGGGGCGACGACCGGTCCGGCAAGGAGCGCGAGGACCTCCGGCGGGGCGTTGGTCACGGCGCTCACCTGCAGGGTGCGCGAGGCGCCCTGCTTGATCCACCAGTGTAGCAGCGCGACTTCGGCGGGAGTCGGTCGGGGCTTGCGCTTCGGCGGCATCACCTTTTCGTCCGTGACGTCGAGCGAGAGCCGCCGCAGCAGCTCGCTGTGCAAAATGTCGCCGGGAACAATCGCCGGTACGCCGGACTTGCCGCCGGCGAGGAGCGCGGCGAAGGTATCCATGCGGTAGTCGCCCTTTTGCTTCTCCGGCCCGTGACAGGAAAAGCAATTTTTCTCCAGCACCGGCCGCACGGCGGCACCGAACACGGTGTCTGCGCCGTAGGTTTCCGGCGCGGGCGCCTCCTTGATGTGCAGCGCCTGCTTCAACATCGGCGGCAGGGGCTCCGTGAGATAATCGGCGCCATGGGTCAGTGAGCCGCCATTGTGCGCCGCCCACATCAGGGTGCCAACCGTCAGGATCAGCAGTAGGGCGTAGACGAAACGCGACCAGGGACGCACCCACCAGGTCAGGGCGGTTCCGATGGCCACGGCCGCGCCTCCCTGCAGGTGGGTCGTGAGCAGCGCGCCATCATGGCCGTCCGTGCGGGCGAGGATCAGGCCGGCCCAGACGGCCACGACCGCACAGGGCAAAGCGCAGCCGAGCAGGAAGCCCGCCGCCTCGCGCAAGGCCGGTCGCCAGCGGCCGGCGAGTTCGAGGACCGGCACCGCGAGGAGCAGGACGATCGGGAAATGCACCAGTACGGGATGCAGCCGACCGAAGATCCGCCAGCTTCCCCCGTGGGCGACGCCGTCCAGTTGCACGCCGCGCGCGGCGGCGAGCACCAGACCGATGGCGGAGCCGCCGACGGCCAGCCGCCAAAGAAACGGGACCGAGCCGGGCCGGGCCCGATGCCCGGCGGCAGTTGGGGCAGTCGCCGCCATTTACGCGATGTGCCGGAGCAGGGTGATGCGGCCGATGGGCAGCCACTCCGCGACCAAAATATCCCCGTTCTGCAGGAAGATCGCATCGTGCGGGCAGATGAATTGGCCGGGCGTAAATTCCGCGCGGGTCTGCGCGCGGCGCGAGCCGACCGATCCGTTGGCCTTGATCCCGTCGCCGAGTTGGGCCACCACCGCGTAGTCGCGGTCCAGAATGCAGATCTGGCTGTCGAGATCGGGACAGACGATCAGGTCGCCGCGAATGTCGAAGTTGCAGGGCATGCGCAGACGGGCATCGTCCTTGATCGTGCGCAGATGCCGGCCGTCGAGCGTGAAGGTCTGCAGGCGGCGGTTGCCCCGGTCGGCAACGACCAGCACGGGCTCGGGCCCGCGCGCGTCCACCCACTGGCCGTGCGGGTTGTTGAGTTCGCCGTCGGCCTTCCCCGGCCGGGCAATCTCGCCGAGAAAGTCGCCCTTGGCCGAGAATTTCATCAGGTGATACGAGCCGTAACCGTCGCCAATGAAGAAGTCTCCGTTCGGCGCAAAGGCGACATTCGTGGGAATATAATTGATCGGGGCGCCGGCGTACGCGGGGTCCTCGTTCGGGTAGCCGTGGGTCCAGAGCACTTCGCCGGAGAGGCTGGTCTTGACGACCCGGCTGCGGGCGATGTCGCAGTGATAAAGCAATTCCGTGCCGGCCTCTTGCCGCACATCAAGGCCGTGGGCGCCGGCGCGAAAATCGCTGCCGAAGGCGCGGACGAATTTTCCCGCGGGATCGAAGACGACGATCGCCTCCGGCCGCTTGCTCGACGGGTGGACGGTGTGGGCCACGTAGATGTAGCCCTGGCTGTCTTGGCACAGGCCGTGGGTGTCACCCCAGACGAGACCGTCCGGCGGGACGAGCCAGTCGTGGACGCACTCGTACGTGTGCGCGCCGGTGCCGACAATCAGGCTGGGCTTCGTGACCGGTAGCGGTGGCGGAGGGGATTCGGCGCGCAGCCGGGAGGGAACGAGCGTACTCGCGGCCGCGGCGCCGGCGATCTGGGCAAGGAAGGAGCGACGGGTTTGCATGGGGTAATATATGGGGCTAAGAAAAGAAGGGACGGGATCAGGCGATCAAGCCGGAGATCACCTTGGCCGGGACCACGCCGGTGAGTTTTTGGTCGAGGCCCTGGAATTTGAAGGTTAGCGCCTCGTGGTTCAGGCCGAGGAGGTGGAGGATCGTGGCGTTGTAGTCGCGCACGTGCACCGGGTCGCGAATGATGTTGTAACTGTAGTCATCGGTCTCGCCGTAGACGATGCCGGACTTGGCGCCGCCGCCGGCCATCCAGCCGGTGAAGCAGCGCGGGTGGTGGTCGCGGCCGTAGTTGTCGTGGGTGAGTCCGCCCTGGCTGTAGACGGTGCGGCCGAATTCGCCGCCCCACATCACGAGCGTGTCATCGAGCAGGCCCCGCTGCTTCAGGTCGGTGACGAGCGCGTAGCAGGCGCGGTCGGTGTCGGCGCAGAGCCGCGGGAGAATGCCCACGACATCGCCATGCACGTCCCAGCCACGCTTGTAGATCTGCGTGTAGCGGACGCCGCGCTCGGCCAGGCGGCGGGCCATGAGGCAATTGTAGGTGAAGGTGCCGGGTTCCCGGGCGTCCGGGCCGTAGAGTTCCCAGGTCGAGGCCGGCTCGTCGCTCATGTCGGCGAGCGCGGGCACGGAGACCTGCATGCGGTAGGCCATCTCGTATTGCTCGATGCGGGCGTGGGTCTCGGGATCGCCGACCTCCTGGTAGGTCAGGGCGTTGACGGCATTGACGCCGTCGATGAGCTTGCGCCGCGTTTCGCGCGTGAGTCCGTGCGGATCGCTGAGGTAGAGCACCGGATCGCCCTGGGAACGGAACGTCACCCCGGCATATGTGGACGGCAGGTAGCCGCTGCCCCATAGGCGCGGCGACAGCGGCTGGTTGTTCGCGCCGGGGGTGAACTTGGAATTGAGCACGACGAAGGCCGGCAGGTTTTCATTCATGCTGCCGAGGCCATACGACAGCCAGGCGCCCATGGACGCCTTGCCCGGGACCATGTTGCCGGTGTTCATCAGCAGAATGGCAGGCTCATGGTTGATCGCGTCGGTGTGGAGTGACTTGATCACGGTGAGGTCGTCGACGAGGCGGCTGGTGTAGGGGAGCAGCTCGCTCACCCAGGTGCCGGCCCGGCCGTGCCGCGCGAACTTCCAGTACGACGGGGCGATCGGGAAACGAGTCTGGCCTGCGGTCATGCCGGTGAGCGCCTGGCTGCCCCGCACGGTGTCGGGCAGGTCGGTGTCGAACAGTCCGGCGAGGCCCGGCTTGTAGTCCCACATGTCCATCTGGGAGGGCGCGCCAGACATGAAGAGGTTGATGCAGCGCTTCGCCTTCGGGGCGAAATGGGGCAGGCGCAGTGATTCCGGGCTCGGCGGACCGGACGTTGCGCCGTCGCCCGCAGCCAGCAGACGGGGGCCGAGCAACGAGGCGAGGCCGGCCCAGCCCAGGGTCTTGCCCATGCGCCCGAGAAAATAGCGGCGGGTCTCGAGCTGGCGCCACTGCTCCCGGAGGGCGAGGGGAATGCCGGGCAGATCGTAAACGGTCGGGCCTTCGCCGTGATGATCGGAACAGTCGTGGGGGTTGGCCGGAGGCAGGTTCATGGGGGTACTTATTTGTTCAGGGTGGCATCGAGATTCAGCGCGGTGCTGGCGAGCAGCATCCAGGACGCGACCTCGGTGGGCGCGAGCGCCGGCTGGAGCGGGGAGTCGCCGACCTTGATGAGCTGGGCGGCGGCGGTCGGATCGGCGGCGTAGGTGGCGCGAAATTCGGCCAGCTGGCCGAGCATGATGGTTTTTTCCGGGGCGGTCCAGGTGCGCGCCAGCACCAGTTCCGCCAGTTGATCCAGGCGGGCGCTGTCGCTCGCGGGGTTTTGGCCGAGGAGATTTTCCGCCAGGCGGCGGGCGGCTTCCAGCCATTGCACGTCGTTCATGGTGACGAGCGCCTGCAGCGGTGAATTGGTGCGTTGCCGGCGGGTGCACGCGGCGTCGCGGGTGGGGGCGTCGAAGGCCTCCATGTTCGGCATCGGGGCCATGCGTTTCCAAATGGTGTAGACGCTCCGGCGATAAAGCGAGGCACCGGTGTCCTGGACATACTTGGTGGTGGTCGAGTCCGGATAGCCGCCGGCTTCCCACACCCCGGGCGGCTGGTAGGGTCGCACACTTGGTCCGCCCTCCTGCTCGACCAGCAGGCCGCTGACGGCCAGCGCCGTATCACGGAGCATCTCGGCGTCGAGGCGGTAGCGCGGCCCGCGTGCCAGTAAACGATTCTTCGGATCCTTTTCCAGCAAGGCCGGGGTGATGCGCGCCGACTGCCGGTAAGTGGCGGAGGTCACGAGCAGCCGGTAGAGGTGTTTCATGTCCCAGCCGCTTTCCCTGAATTCCACCGCCAGCCAGTCCAGCAGCTGCGGGTGGGAGGGACGCGCGCCGACGATGCCGAAGTCCTCGGTCGTCTCGACAATCCCGGTCCCAAACAGTTCGGCCCACATGCGGTTTACAGTGACGCGGGCGGTCAGGGGATTGGCGGGGCTGACCGTCCATTCCGCCAACCCGGCGCGGTTGCGCGGGGCGGTGGCCGGCATCGGCGGGAGGAAATGAGGGACGGCCGGGCGGACGCGCTCCTTGCGCGCGGCATAGGCGCCGCGATTCAGCACGTCCGCGTAGGCGAGGCGCGGCGTTTCCGCCGAGACGAGGGCAATCTCGCCGTCCTTGGTGAGTGCGGCCAGTTCCGCGTCGAGGGGCGGCAGTTTCGCGATCAACGCGGTCGTCTCCGCGTCCCGGTGTGCAAAATAGAAATCAGCCACGGCCTGCGCCTCGTCCTCGTTCCAGGTCGTGGGCGCGCGCGCCGACAGCGCCGCGACATAATCCTCGCGCGCGACCCGCGGGGCCTCGGTGGCGTCGAGGGCACGTTGATAATAGCGCAAGTCCTGGAAACGCGTTTGCCGGAACGGGTGTGCATCCGGGTGGGCGGCACCGAGCAGGAAAGGGGCGGTGGTCCGGATGGTGTCGCTCAACGAATCGCGCAGCACACAGGTGGCCTGCGGCTCGCCGTCCACATAAAGCCGGACCCCGGCGGCCCGGCCGGATCCGTCATAGGTGGCGAGGACATGGTTCCAGCGACCGCGGGCCATGACCTCCGTGTTGGTCGTGACCTCGAGCAAATTGCTGGTGTCATCATGGACCAGGCGGAAGACCAGTTTGCCGTCATCATAGGCCAGTTCCCAGCCGCGCATCCCGTGGGTCGAATCCACCCGGCCGAGGATGGTACCCTGTGGCGGAGTGCTGGAGGCAGTCAGTTCCATGCGCGGCATGATCCAGCTGGCGACGGTGAAGGCATCGGTCCGCTCGACGTCGCCGATTACGGGCAGCTCGAGCCGGGTGCTCGTCTCCATCCGGAAGGAAGGCCAGAACCAGGTGTCCTCGCCCCAGACGGGCGCCCCGCCGGTCGCGGTCACGCTGGGCCAAACGGGTCGCGGGGCAGAGTTGAGGAACGTGGCGCCGTGCCCTTCATTAAAGAGCAGTTTCACCTGCAGGCCCGTCGGATCGACCGCGCGCGCCGGCGGTCCGCTGGCCAGCCACTGGGTGATGAGTTCGGTCGCGCGGGCCCGGCGGGCCTGCAGGGCGGTCTGCACTTCGGCGCGCCGCGCCAGGACGGCGTCGTACCGCGCGCGATCCGCTGCTTTCGGCATTCGGAGGTAGGGCGGCCAGTCGGCCCGGTCATCGTTGGAGGGTTTTTCGTCGAGGTTGTTGAAGAAAGCGGTGAGCTGGTAGTGGTCTTTTTGGGACAGTGGATCAAACTTGTGATCGTGACAGGCGGCGCAACCGGTCGTGAGGCCGAGATAGACCGCCCCAAAGGTTTCCACGCGCTCGCGCTGGTTGTTGACGCGCAATTCCTCGACGATAGAGCCGCCCTCGCCGGTGCTGATCCCGGCCCGGATAAAGGCGGAGGCGAGCTGCTGGTCCAGGTTGCGGGCGGGGAGCAAATCGCCCGCCAGTTGCTCGCGCGTGAATTGGTCAAACGGCTTGTTCGCGTTGAACGCCCTGATCACGTAGTCGCGGAATGGCCAGATGCTGCGGTAATTGTCCTTATGCAGGCCGTGCGTGTCGGCATAGCGGACATAGTCGAGCCAGTAGCGGGCGCGATGCTCGCCGTAGCGCGGGCTCGCCAGCAACCGGTCCACGACCCGCTCGTAGGCGCCCGGCGTGTTATCGGCGAGGAAGGCCTCGACCTCGGCGGGAGTCGGAGGCAGACCGGTCAGGTCGTAAGTCACGCGCCGGAGCAGGGCGCTGCGATCCGCCTCGGGTGAAGGCTCGAGGTGTTCTTTCTCCAGGCGCGCGAGGATAAAGCGGTCGATGGGATTGCGGGCCCAGTCCGCCCGGACGGTGATGGGTTCGGCGGGCCGGCGCGGCGCGACAAACGCCCAGTGTTCCTCGTATTCCGCGCCCTGCGCCACCCACTGCCGCAGCAGATCGAGTTCGCCGGCCTTGAGGATTTTATGCGATTCGGGCGGCGGCATCACCACTTCGGGATCCTTGGACAGCAGGCGCTGGATGATCGGGCTGTGGTCCGGGTCGCCCTTGACGATCGCCGGGCCGCCCTTGCGTGGCGCGAAGGCGTCGGCCGGCCGGTCGAGCCGCAACTGGGCCTTGCGTGCGTTCGCGTCGGCCCCGTGGCAGGTGTAACAGTTCTCGGACAGGATCGGCTGGATCTGTTCGTTGAAAGAAATCTTCACCGACGTTGAATCAACCGTGCCGCTATGCTTCCGGCAGCCTGCCAGCAGGGTCAGCAACAGTAATGCTGGAAGAAGGAGGGCGCGCACGGCGGTTCGCGCGCGCGTTGGTCCTGGGGCGGGGGGGCGCATTGGACTTATCTGGTCAAAAAGGGGTAGGGCTCGCGGCTCGATATTATGTCGTCGCCACTTGTCGGGTTAGTCCGATGGGTGGCGAATACAATCCTGAAGGATATCAAGTCAGTAACTAAAAACGCTGGGAGTCTCGATTCTTACTTTATCGTTCGACTGGCGGTGATGATGAGCCGGCTCGCAGCCAGGGCTTTTGAAACAACTTTTGTGCATGTTCGCACAAGGCGGGTTCGATTACTACAACGATTGTCTCGGAAGGGAGGTAGAAAGTCTCAGCGGAAGCGGCGCGGCTGGTTCGCGCGCCGGGTCGGGGCCGGGCGTAATCAGCGTCGACGAGCCAACTTTTGTCGGCAAAGATTCCGGACATGGGCGAGCGCAGGGGCATCATCGCGGGGGGAAATTGGATCGTCGATCACGTCAAGGTGATCGACGCGTGGCCGCCGCAGGACGCACTCGCCAACATTGTCAGCGAGACCAAGGGCAACGGCGGATCACCGTATAACCTCCTCAAGAATCTCGCGAAACTCGACGCCCGCATCCCGCTCGAGGGCATCGGGCTCGTCGGCGAAGATGCCGATGGCCGCCATATCTTGAGCGACTGCGAGTTTCACGGCATCAAAACCGCGCAACTCAAGTCCACCGCCCGGGCGGCGACCGGTTACACCGACGTGATGACGGTACGCGGAAGCGGGCGCCGGACTTTTTTTCACTCCCGGGGCGCCAATGCCTTGCTGGCAGCCGAAGACTTTGACTTCACGGGAAGCCAGGCCCGCCACTTCCACCTCGGCTATGCCTTGCTCCTCGATGCCCTTGATCAAACCGACGCAAAGGGCATCCCCCGGATGGGCGAGGTGCTGGCGCGCGCGCGCCGCGCCGGACTAACCACCTCGCTGGATTGCGTGAGCGAACCCAGCGACCGCTTCCGTTCGGTGATCACTCCCGTCCTGCCGGAGGTGGACGTGCTTTTTGTTAACGATTTTGAGGCCGAGCAACTGACCGGAATCGCCGTTGGCCGAGGAAGGCAGATTGCCCGGGCAGCCGTGGAGCAAGCCGCCCGCAGCATGCTGGCACTGGGCGTTCGCCAACAGGTAGTCATTCACTTCCCCGAAGGAGCCTATGCTTGCCGTCCGGACGGGCAAAGCGCCTGGTGCCCCTCCCTGAGGGTACCGGCGGAGTCAATGGCGGGCGCGGCGGGAGCAGGCGATGCCTTGGCGGCCGGCGTATTGCTCGGGCTCCACGAAGATTGGCCGATGAAGAAGTGCCTGGCGTTGGCGGTATGCACCGCGGCCGCCTGCCTGACCGAGGTCACCTGCTCCGACGGGGTGCGATCCATGGCGGAGTGCTTGGAGTTGGGGCAACGGTGGGGTTATCAGGAGTTGTCTTGCATCGGTGTAACGGGCAGGTAGACGCCTCGCGTGATCCCACGGGATTAATTTTTCATGTCCATCGTCCGAGAAAGAATTTACCTTCCCAGCGGACAACTGTTCCGACTCCTGCACTGGTCCGAGAATCTGCACGACGTGGAATTGGTCCATTCGCCGCGTGAGCGGCTGCAACTTGAGGGCGAGGGGAAGCACTGGCATTATCACGAGGCGTTCGAACTGACCTATTTCGAATCGGGCGAGGGCACCCGCTTTGTGGGTGACCGGATTCAGCCCTTTCAGCGCGGCGATCTGGTCCTGCTTGGATCCAATCTGCCGCATTACTGGCACACCCGCGGAAGGTCCACCGGCTGGTCCCTGCAGTGGCATTTGCCGGCGGCACACCATTTCTGGGCCTTTCCCGAGACTAAAATGCTGGCGGCCTATTTCAAGAGCGCGGCGCGCGGCATTCAGTTCCACGGCCACACCGCCGAACAGTTGGCGCGGGAGTTGCGCGGCCTGGCGGACACGGAGGGACTCGCCCAACTCGGGTTGCTGTTCCGGCTGTTCGCGCTGGCCGCCGAGGCACCCGAGCAGGAACGGGAGTTTATTTCCGCCAATTCCTTTTCTCTTTCCGCGGTCTCGCTGCACCAGTCGGCCATGCAGGCCGCCATTGGGTTTCTCCTGGCCAACTTCAAAAAGGATATCCGACTGGGGGATCTCCTCAAGGTGACGCACATGAGCCGGCCGACGTTTTCGCGCCAGTTCCGGATTCACTCCGGCAAGACGCTGAGCCAGTTCCTGCAGCAAATCCGCCTGGACGCCGCCTGCCGGGAGCTGGCCGAAACCGATAACGCGATCATTGATGTGGCGCTGGGTAACGGATTTTCCCAAGTCTCCTTTTTTAACCGCGTGTTTCGCCGCGTACTCAAGTGCAGTCCCACGGACTACCGGCATCGTTGTCACCGGCGCATAGCGGGCGGTTTGACCCGCCTGTGAGGGAAGTGGGGCCGGAAGGTGAGCGCCGGCGGGGCGTTGGGCGGTGACAAACCCGCGGTCAAATTTTGCCGCCCAGGGATATTTCCGCCGTCCGTCTGCCTGCCACAGCCTGAACGCGCCGGTCGGAAAAAATGGCGAAACTTTCCCCGGCGGACGCTGATGACGCGCCACGGTTTATTTTATTCGGCAAATAAATCGCGGCGCCGGGCGTGAGATTTTCAACGCAGCTTCCGAGACAATCAGTGTAGAAGCACGGACGGCATTCTGCGAAGATGTCGTCAGTTTAGTGCCCACCCCACCCAACCCCGTTTCATCCTTGTGAGTGCTGCGCTTCCGACTGGCCAAAACCATCGGCGCACTGTCACGAGCTATTTTGAGTCCAAAGCTCAATTCCCAACCCCAACCCAAATCCCGTCATGAAAATCAGCAGAACTACATGCAGTTGGTTCGCGGCGATGTCATTCATCGCCTTCCTCCACCCCGCATTCCTCGTCGCCCAGGCGACCACCCCGCCGGCCGACCAGAAAGATAAGGACAAGGCCTCGGATACCGTAACGCTTGAGGCGCTCAATGTCGTCGGCACCGGCACCGAGATTCGCGGCATCGACCCGATCGGCACGAAGGCCATGGTCTTTGACCGGGTGAAGGTGGAAGAGTCGGGCGCGCTCAACACGAACGATTTCCTCGCCTCGATTCCGCAGACCGGCTTGTTCAATTCACTGCCGCAACCGACGGCGGACTTTGGCCTGCCCATCACGCGGCCGAACATCCGCGGTATTGGCAACTCGGGTGCCAGCACCACGCTGATCTTGCTCGACGGACATCGTCTGGTCGGCGCGGGTTTCCTCGAAACCGTACCCGACGCCACGATCATTCCTCCGGGCATGATTGAGCGGGTGGAGATCCTCGCGGACGGCGGCTCACCCCTCTACGGATCGGATGCAGTCGGCGGCGTCATCAATTTCATCACCCGCAAGAGTTTCGACGGCACCAGCCTGCTGGCGCATTACGGCATCGCGAACGGCTATTATGGCACCGATGCCAACCTGACCCACGGGTGGTCCTGGACGGGCGGCTCGGCGGTAATTTCATATGCGTACACCAAGCACTCGAATCTCTCGGGTGCGGACCGGAGCTATGATACCAGCAATCAGGCGCCCCACGGCGGCAATGACGGGCGGACGACGAACTCCGTCCCGGGCAACATCTCGGTCAACGGCGTCAACTACAACCCGACCACCTTTACGCCGGGCACGACGCTGCGCGATTCTTCCAAGTTCAGCGACCTCTACCCGCAGGAGGAGCAGAACAGCGTCTACGCGACCCTGACCCAGAAATTCAACGACACGGTCAGCTTCGATCTCCATGCCTACTGGTCGCAGCGCCATGAGCTGATCCTCGGAGACCAGGGCTCGGTTTCCGGCTCGATCAACTCGACGAATCCATTCTTCCACTCGATCACGGGTGAGACCTCGCAGGGCGTCAGCCTGAGCCTGGCTCCGGTGCTGGGCAACTGGACGAAGACCCCGGGTCTCTACAGTTCCATGGGCGCCACCGGCGAATACACCTTCAAGCTGGCCGGGGATTGGGAGCTGCGGCTGCCCCTGAATTTTGGCTACAGCATCAACCGGAATGACCAGCAGGGCCTCGACCAAAGCGCGGTGGCCAACGCGCTTGCCGGCACCACCACGAGCACGGCACTCAATCCTTATAACCTGAGTGCGACCAACGCCTCCGTGATCGCCGCGATCGCCGACCACACCGACCTCGCGTGGGGCCGGCAGGAACTGGCCGGATTGCAGGCCATTGCCGACGGTACCGTCGCGAACCTGTCGGGCGGCGCCGCCAAACTGGCGTTCGGCGGGGAAGTCCAATACAGCTCCCTCGCGGCCCACCGCATCAGCGGGCGCTACAACACCGACGATGGTGCAGCCTCGGCCGCGGCCTCGCGCAGCAGCCAGGCGGCTTTCATCGAGTTCGCGCTGCCGCTGATCGGCAAGAACAACAGCAGCGCCCTCGCGCAGTCGTTGAAGTTGTCCCTGTCGGATCGTTACGACAACTACTCCGATTTCGGCAGCACGAACAATCCCAAGGTCGGCATCAGCTGGGTGCCGGTTTCAAGCCTTACCTTCCGAGGCAATTACGGCACGGCCTTTGTGGCTCCGAGCTTGGCTGATACCCGGGGCGGTTTTGATACGCGTACTGGCTGGGTGCCGGTCAGTCCCTGGCTGCCGCCTGGTGCGCCGGCCGGCAGTTTCTTCCGCCCGACCCTCATCATGGCCGGCTCCAACGGCAATCTGCAGCCGATGAAGGGCAAGACCTGGTCGTTCGGGGCCGACTGGGCGCCAAAGGCGATCGATGGCCTGACCCTCAGCGCGACCTATTGGAATGCCCACTTTACGAACGACATTCATATCACGCCTTTCTACGACCCGGTGCTGTTCAGGAACCCAGGGTTCGCCAAGTATTACACCATCAATCCCACCGAAGATCAGCTGAAGGCGATCCTCGGCAGCCAGCCGCTGGTGGGATGGCCGACCACCAACCTCGATCAGATCTATGCCAACGGTCAGGCGCCTTATCTGGTACTGGACGCGCACCGTCACAACTTCGGTGTCGTGAACACCGATGGCATCGACCTAACCGTCAGCTATTACAAGCACACGAGCTTTGGTGCGGTCCATGCGGACTTCAACGGCACCAAGACGTTGAAACATGAGACCACACCCTTCGAGGGCGGGGTCACTTCAGACGACCTGGCGAATTCGACCCGGTTCCAGTTCTCGGGCTCCGCCGGCGCCCGTTTCGGTCGGTTGGACTCGACCATCTCGATCAAATACACCGGCGGGTATCCACTCGCCGGTTCTGCGACCCAGACGGATATCGCCGCGTTTCATCCGGTCGACCTCTATTTCAGCTACGACCTGGATAAGATGGCCGGCTGGACCCGCAACCTGAAGGTCACGCTGAATGTCACCAACGTGTTCGATATCACTCCGTCGCTGTCCAACATCTCCGGCAACGGGATCGGGCTGGGCGGCACCCTGGGCCGGTTCGCCATGCTCGGGGTCGAAAAACGTTTCTGAGTTTTCTTTAGGGTTATCAGGCTAGGTTAGACCAGACGCTCCGGCAAAAAAATGCCGGAGCGTTTTTGGTTTCAGCCCGGCTTTTCACCATGACGGGATAATTTCAACCCTGGCTGGACCGCCCCGGTCACGGCTATACCCGAACACTTGAGGAGAATTGAAATGAGCAACGTTATCTCACGCAGAGACTATTTGCAGATGCTGGCCGTCAGCGCCGGGTGGGCCGCCACGCGCGCGTTGGTGTCGGGCCAGGAACCAAAGGAAGGGGAGGGAAGGCTCGCCGCCCCCAAATCCCTCTATGAGCGGCCGCCGGCCCACGAGCGTCGTATGCAGTGGTGGCGCGAGGCCAAGTTCGGGATGTTCATCCACTGGGGCTTGTACAGCATCCTGGGGCGCGGAGAATGGGCGATGGTCATGGAAGACATCCCTTTGGCGGAATACGAGCAGCTGGCCAAACAGTTCAACCCCCGACCCAATGCCGCCCGCGAGTGGGCGCGCCTGGCGCGCCAAGCCGGCATGAAGTACATGGTGATGACCACCAAGCATCACGACGGCTTCTGTCTCTTCGATTCCAAGTCCACGGACTACAGTGCCCCCAAGCAGGCTGCCGGCCGCGACCTGGTGCGGGAATATGTGGAGGCGGTCAGGGCCGAAGGCCTGCGCGTCGGATTCTACTTCTCGCTCATGGATTGGCACTCCGCCGACTGGGCGGTGTGCCAGACGGATGCCGCGGCCCGCCAAAGGTTCGTGGACCGCGTCCACGCCGAACTGCACCAGTTGATGACCGAGTATGGCAAGATCGACGAACTGTGGTACGATGGGGCCTATCCGCTTGATGCCGAGGGTTGGCGGTCCCCGGAGATGAACGCCATGGTCTTTGCACTGCAGCCTGACATTGTAATCAACAACCGCAGTTGGATGGCGGGCGATTTCTCCACCCCGGAGCAGTCGATCGAGGCAGCCAAGGGCGATTGGGAGTCATGCATGACCCTGAACGACCACTGGGGTTATGGCGCCGCCGACGACAACTGGAAGTCGCCCGCGACGTTAATTTCCAACCTGGTGAAATGCTCCCAGAACGCCGGAAATTACCTGCTGAACATCGGTCCCAAGGCGGACGGCTCCGTGCCGGAACCCAGCGTGCGCATCCTGCAAACAGTCGGTCATTGGCTGGAGCGAAACGCCCCGGCGATCTACGGCATCAAGAAAGCGGATATCACCTATGGCGACGGGGTGTATTTCAGCCGGAAGGGAAACGAGATTTATTTCTACATCCACGCCTGGCCCGGTCCGTCACTCACGATTGGCGGCATCCGCGAGTTGCCCAAGTCAGCGCGGTTCCTGGCCTCCGGCCGCGCGGTCAAAGCGCAGCTGAACGGCACGCGGCTGGTCTTTAGCGAGCTGCCGGCCACGGCGCCGGACGATCCGGTGACCGTGATCGTGGCGGAATTCGCCTCGGCCCCCGTGCAGGATTCCGCGGCCGTGCGCATCGTCGAGCCCTTCCTGAAACTGATTCACGAGCAGAAGGCCAAAGGCTGGAGTTGAACCGGCGGCAGTTCCGGGGCACGATCCGCCGCAGTGGCTTTCGTCAGGTTTTACCCCGCGTTTCCTCCCGGCTGGCCGGCGGCTGGTTTCTGGCCGGCGGCGCCTTGGGCATGGTTTGGCTTCCCAGTTCCAAATGTCTGCCCAACGCATCAGATTTGATCGATTTCACTTTGCAAAAGTATTCAAGGATTTCCGCCCCCTCCACATCCCATGAAAAAATTCACCATTAACCTGCCGGCTTGGTTCATCCTTTTCGCGTTGGGCGCCGGCGGCGCTTTCGCCGCCACGTTTGCGGACGATCTGACCTTCTTGCGCCCGCACTCGGACCTCGTCGTCTTAAGTGATGGGGCCGCCCGCGTGGCGCTGTCGCCCACCTGGGAGGGGCGGGTGCTGACCAGCAGCGCCGAGGGCGATGCCGGGCCGAGCTACGGTTGGATCAACCGGGAGCTAATCGCCTCGGGCAAATTGCTTCCGCACATCAATGCCTTCGGGGGTGAGGACCGGTTTTGGATGGGGCCGGAAGGCGGACAATACTCCCTGTTTTTTGCCCCGGGCACGAAGTTCGATCTAGCCAACTGGTTTACGCCGCCGATCTTTGATACGTTGCCCTTTACGGTGCTCGCCCAGTCGACCCATGCGGTACGATTTGGGGCCAGCTTTGAGCTGACCAATTATTCGGGCACCCGCTTCGAGGTCAGCGTGGACCGTGAAGTTCACCTCTTGCCGGCCGCTGGGGTCTGGCAGGAATTGGGCGTGCCAGCCGCGCCGAACGTCAGCCTGGTGGCCTTTGAAAGTGTGAACCGAGTCACCAATGTGGGAAAGGAGTCCTGGCGCAAGGATCGCGGTCTGCTCTCCGTCTGGATCCTAGGGATGTACAACCCGTCTCCCGCCACGACGATCGTGGTGCCGATCAAAGGGGGCGCGGATTCCGAGTTGGGTCCCAGGCTCACGTCGGATTATTTCGGTCCGGTCCCGGCGGACCGGCTGGTCGTGCGGGACCGGGTGATCTTTTTTTCCGGCGACGGCACTTATCGCAGCAAGATTGGGATCAGTCCCCGCCGGAGCCGGGCGGTGCTCGGCAGCTATGATGCCCGCAATCAAGTGCTCACGCTGATCAAATTCACCCAGCCGGCCGACGCGGTCGACTACGTCAATTCCCTTTGGAAAATCCAGGACCACCCTTATCGGGGCGATGCGGCCAACTGCTACAACGATGGACCGCCCCAGCCCGGGGCCAAGCCGTTGGGACCGTTCTACGAACTCGAATCCTCGTCCCCGGCGGCGGCCTTGGCCCCGGGCGAAAGCCTGACGCATGTGCACCGGACCATCCATCTGCACGGCCCCGCGCCCGAGCTCGACGCAGTGGCCCGCGCGGTGCTGGGTGTCTCCCTCGACGAAATCACCGGCGCGCTCCAGCGCTGATGCCGAACGATTCATTCTGAGGTGGAACCAGCCGCCCGGTGTTGGGTTGGCGATGGGCTTCCGTCGCGGCGGCTGAGATTTTTCACGCAGCGAACGAGACAATTGGTGTAGAGCAGCCGGTGGCATTCTGCGAAAATGGAGGCTGGACGGTTTCAACCCCTTAAAACGAAACCCTCCGGGCCGCCGGCCTAATCGACCAAGGCAGGAACGTCGGTCCAGCGCCACTGCTTCAACCCACCCCTATGTCCAAACGATTTTTCGCCGGAGTTTCTCGGGTCGTGCCGGCCGCGGCGCGTGCCGGGGAATCACCAGCTCCGATCTTGGCATGAGAACCCGGGGTGCAATCATTTGGCTTGTTCTGCTCGGCGGCGCCCACCCCTGGGCCCACGCCGTCGACCGGTGGGAGGCAGACCGTGCGCGGCTGGTCGCGCGGGCCGACCTGCACTATGCCACGCCGGTCGCGCACAGCGAGGAAGGCATGCCCATCGGCAACGGGCGCACGGGCACGCTCGTCTGGACGACCCCGTCTGCTTTGCATTTCCAGGTCAATCGCGTGGATTTGTTCTGCATGGGCAACAACAGCCGGAGTTTTCCCTTCGGGCACAACAGCTATTCCAGCGGTTGCGGCTATGTGGACATGAGCCTGGAGGATTATGGCGACGACATTTTCACCGGCAGCGCATTCAACCAGCACCTGTCGGTGAATGAGGGTCTGACGACCGTGACCGGCAACGGCGTCACGTCCCGGGCGCTCGCTTGGAATGATGGCGACGTGATCGCCGTCGAAACCGACGATCAGCGCGATCATCCGGCGGCGGTGAACATCGACCTGCGCATGCTGCGCTACGCCATGGATTACGTGCCGCAGAAAAGCTACGAGCTCTTAAGCCGTCACGCCACGCAGGTAAAAACTAACGCGCATACCGCCGAGTCGCGGCTGGAAATCCGCGACGGCCGCATCATTTTGGTGCAGGAGTTCCGCGAGGGGGATTTCTACAGCGCCTCGGCCGTGGCGATCGGCGTGACGGGACGGAAGAGCCGAGCGACCTACCACAACGAATTGACGGTGCGGTTGTCCGTGGCACCCGGCCGGGGAAAGTTCACGACGTTGATGGCGAGCGCCACCAGCTACGATCCGAAGGCCGATGTGGCCGGTCTTGCCTTGAAGCAGCTGGAGACCGCGGCCAGCCGGCCATTCGATGACTTGCTGGCCGACAATCGTCGCTGGTGGAGCGACTACTGGTCGAAGTCGTTTGTGCAGTTGCACAGTGCCGACGGCGCGGCCGACGCGGTCGAGGCGAGCTACACCTATTTCCTCTATATCATGGGTTCGTGTTCCCGGGGCACCTATATGCCGCGTTTTTGCGGCATGCTCTGGGGCACCCACGGCGACCTCCGCATGTGGGGCTCGGAGTATTGGTGGCACAATCAGGGGACTTATTACAACGGACTCGAGCCGGCTAACCGGCCTGAATTACTGGCGCCGGTATTTTTGACCTACAGCCGGAACTTCGATTCGTTTGCGCGCGCCGCCCGCCAGCAGTGGGGCAGCCAGGGCATTTGGATCCCCGAGACATCATGGTTCGACGGGCTCGAGGATTTGCCGGAAGCTGTGGCCTCGGACATGCGCGCGCTTTATCTGGGCCGGAAGCCGTGGCAGGAACGTTCCGCCGAGTTCATGAATTATTCCCAGGGCAAGAGCGGCCTCGACAGCCGCTGGAATTGGCGGCTTTTGCCGGATGCCCGCGCTGTCCAAACGGACGGGAAGTTTGGTCCCGTGGCCTGGACATCGCACATCCTGTCGAGTACCGCGAAGATCGCCTTCGTCTACTGGCAGCACTACGCGTACTCGCTCGACGATGACTGGCTGCGGGCCCACGCCTATCCGGTGATCAAGGGCGCGGCCGAGTTCTATCGCAATTATCCGAACGTCGCCAAGGCCACCGACGGGAAATATCACATCCGGCACGTGAACAATCATGAAGGCGATTGGGGCACGAACGATACGCCGGAAGAATTGTCGGCGATGCATGAGATCTTTCCCCTGGCGATTCGCGCCTCCACGATTCTCGGCGTCGATGCTGAGATGCGGCCACTCTGGCAGGAGATGCTCGATAATCTGGCCCCGATTCCGCCTGCCGCGGAACCGGCCGAGTATTACGATCTGTGCACCGTGGGAACCGCCGATGAGGCCTTGCGCCAAAACGTGCTCAGTGCCTTCAAGCGGCGTTATCCTGGTGGCATGGACAAAATCACCGAGATGACCGACGGCAGCACCCTGTCCCGGCTGCCCGTTGCCGCCGCCCATCTCGGCTGGACCGAAAAAATCCGGCAGATGTTGCCTGCCCTGGCCCGGTCACTCCACGTGGAGGAATTGAATTATGCCGGTCGCGGCGAATGCGACGTGGGTGTTTTACGCAACCGCCTGGCGCTCGTGGAAGGGCCGGGGGCGATTGAGTGCGAGCGGCTGGGCATGCTTTCGCAGGCCCTGCACCTGTCGTTGCTGCAAAGTGTTCCGCCTGCCCCGGAAAAAGAGCCGGTCAACTACCTGTTCCCCGCCTGGCCGAGGGAATGGGATGCGCAGTTTACCCTGGCGGCGCGCGATGCGTTTGTCATCAGCGCTTCGTTGCAGCACGGACTGGTCGAGTTTGTGGAGCTCCAATCGAAGAAGGGCGGACTCTGCCGGGTGCAGAATCCGTGGGATAAGGCGGAACTTTCACTCTACCGCAACGGCAAGGAAGCGGGTACGGTTTCCGGCCGGCTCCTGGTCATCACCACGACGGCGGGCGAGACCTTGACGCTGGTGCTCAAGGGCGCACCTCTGCCGGAAAGGTGATTCAGTTTTAACGACGAGCTACAACCCATCATTCAGCGCCGCCCAGCACAACCGTCGAAACCCCAACTCAATTTATGCGACACCATCCCTCCCTACGCGCCTGGCGCGTTGCCTGCCTGTTTCTCGGACTGCAGTTAATGCATAGCACCGCCGCCCTGGCCCAGACCAAGCCGTTTCCCTTCCAGGATCCCAGCCTGCCGGTGACCCAGCGCGTGGATGATCTGGTTGGCCGCATGACGCTCGAGGAAAAGGTCGCGCAAATGATGAGCGGGGCACCGGCGATTCCGCGGCTTGGCGTGCCGGCCTACGAATGGTGGAGCGAGGGCTTGCACGGACTCTGGAACACGCCGGCCACGGTTTTTCCGGAGCCGATCGGCCTGGCCGCCTCCTTCGACCTGGCCCTGCACAAGCAGTTTGCCAACGCGGTTTCCGACGAGGGCCGCGCCTGGTACAATTGGGCGCTCAAGGGGAAAAAGGACGATTACCACGCGCACGGCCTGACCTACTTTGCCCCCAACATAAATATTTTCCGCGATCCGCGTTGGGGCCGCGGCCAGGAAACCTACGGCGAGGATCCCTACCTGACGGGCCGATTCGGCGTTGCCTATGTCCAGCAAATGCTGGGTGCGGACCCGAAATACATCAAATTGATCGCCACGCCGAAACACTATGCCGCGCACAGCGGGCCGGAGAATGAGCGGCACAGCTTCGACGCCCGTCCGTCACCCTACGACCTGAACGACACTTATCTGTGCGCCTTTGCCGCCTGCGTGCGAGAAGGTCGCGCCCAGTCGGTCATGAGCGCTTACAGCTCGCTTTACGGCATCCCCGACACCGTCAGCCCGCTGCTCATCCAGCAGAAATTGCGCAAGGAGTGGGGTTTTGACGGCTACGTCATCTCGGACTTCGGCGCCGTCTTCGACATTTACCAGGGGGACGCGGACCACGTCGGCAAGGGCCACTACTACGCCCATTCCAAGGCCGAGGCTGCCGCGCAAGCGGTCAAGAACGGCTGCGACCTGACCTTCTATCATGAATACGATGCCCTGCCCGAGGCCGTCCAGCAGGGGCTGATCACCGAGGCCCAGATTGACGTTTCCGTGAAGCGGCTTTTCACCGCCCGGATGAAACTCGGCATGTTCGATCCGCCGGAGTCGGTGCCGTATTCGAAGATTCCAGAAACCGTGATCGACAGTCCGGCCCATCGCCAGATCGCCCGGCAGGCGGCGCTGGAATCCATGGTGCTGCTGAAAAACGAAAACCAGCTGCTGCCGCTCGGCAAAGCCGTCCACTCGATTGCGCTGATCGGACCCAATGCGGACAACAACGACAGCCAGGGCGGAAACTATCCCGGCCGGTCGTCCCAGTCCGTGAGCCTGTTTGAGGCGCTCCAGAATCGCGCCGCCACGGCGGGCCTCCGGCTGGAATATGTCCAGGGCTGCGGCCTGACCGAGGCGGAGATGGGCGGCTTTTCGACCATTCCCGCCAGCGCCCTCGCCAGCGGCGGGCGGCCCGGTTTGCAGGGCGAGTATTTCGCGAACCGGCAGTTGGAGGGGCGGCCGGTCAAGACCACGCAGGATGCCACCGTGGATTTTAACTGGACGCAGGCTCCGCCCGCGGGGCTGAGTCTCGAGGACTACAGCGTGCGCTGGACCGGTACGATCTCGGCCCCGCGCGATGGCGACTATGCCATCGGGGTGCGGGACGAAGGCGCCTTCCGGCTCTACGTGAACGACCGGTTGGTCATCGATGCGTGGACGCCCTATCCTCCGGCCATGCGTTCCGCGGTGGTGTCGCTCAAGGCCGGGCAACCGGCGACCGTGCGGCTGGAATTTTATCAGGTCAGGAAGGAAACCTCGGTCGCGCTCCAATGGAAACCGCTCGAGGCCGGTCCGTTTGCGCACGCGGTCGCGGCGGCGGAGCGGGCCGACGTGGTTATCTTTGCGGGCGGCCTCTCTTCGCAGATCGAAGGCGAGGAAGGCACGCCCTACGGCGGTGATCGTCAGACGCTGGACTTGCCGCCGGTGCAACAGCGGCTCTTGCAAGCGCTCGTGGCGGCGGGC
This sequence comes from uncultured Verrucomicrobiota bacterium, assembly GCA_903898675.1. GTDB lineage: Bacteria > Verrucomicrobiota > Verrucomicrobiia > Opitutales > Opitutaceae > Lacunisphaera. The sequence goes on along the minus strand of CAIUGM010000014.1, from coordinate 254,720 downwards.
AAGCCGGTTGTCTTTGTGCTGATGAACGGCAGCGCGATGTCGATCAACTGGGCGCAGGAACACGTGCCGGCCATTCTCGAGGCGTGGTACCCGGGCGAAGAAGGCGGCAATGCGATCGCCGACATCCTCTTTGGCGATTATAACCCCGCCGGCCGCCTGCCCGTTACTTTCTACAAGGGCGTGGAGCAGCTGCCGGATTTCCGCGACTACGCCATGAAGAACCGCACCTACCGGTATTTCAGCGGCGAACCGCTGTATGCCTTCGGCCATGGATTGAGTTACACCAAATTTGCCTATGCCAACCTCCAGGCGCCCACCGCGGTCGAAGCGGGCAAACCGGTCACCGTGACAGTTGACGTGAAAAATGTCGGCGACCGTGCCGGCGACGAGGTCGTGCAATTGTATCTGCGTCCCGCGCCCGACGCGAAGGTCCGGGAAATCGAGCCGGGCCAGCCGATGCCCCGGTTGATCCTCGCCGGTTTTGCCCGGCTCACGCTCGCCCCCGGCGCCAGCCAGACGGTCAGCCTCACGGTCAAGCCGGAGCAGTTGTTGCTGGTGAACGCGCAGGGCGAACGCACCCTGCAGCCCGGCGACTGGCAGCTCTTGGTCGGCGGCAACCAACCCGCATTGACCGGACCCCAGCCCTACGCCGGCAATGGCGTGACCAGCGCGCTCAAGATTCGCTAAAGCAAGGCCGGTTCGAATCAGGGCGGCGCGTCATCCGTCCGAAACGGCGAGGCGGGGAGGCCGGCTTGGTTGAACAGGTTCACGTCCGGTGCGGCGGCCCAGCCATAGCGAACCGCGAAGGGTGCCTTAACCTCAGCGCTGGAGATCACGACCGTGCGGCCTTTAATCTCGGCCTCCGCCGCGACAAACTTACCGTCCGCGCCGGCGATGGTGAAGCCTTTCAGGGCGCCCCCTTGCGCGACGAGTCCGCTGTCGGCGTGAGTGAAGGAGATGACCAATTTCCCGTGCTTGCGCTTCATGGCAGCGAACAACGGGCCGGAGTACTCGATCTTTTCGCCGTAGGCCAGTGCGCGCGCCGCCAGCGCCAGCCGCGCGCCCACCGGGGCCTTTTGCGCGGGGTGCATGTCGTTGGCGTCGCCGATGTCCGCGGTGCCGATCATCGCCGTGTTGGGTGATTTCTTAAGGGTGAGCAGCTGCGCCTCGCGAATCTCGGGCGTCCAGTACTTGGATGGCGCGATCTGGACGAAGAGGAACGGCAAATCGCCCAGGCCCCAGCCCCGTCGCCAGTCGGCGATGAGCAGTGGAAACAAGTCGCGGTATTGCCGGCCGCGCTCGCAGTTGGACTCGCCTTGGTACCAGATGATGCCCTTGACCGGGAACGATTGCAGCGGGGCGATCATCGCGTTGAACAGCACGGTCGGTTCGTTTTTGTGCTGCTCGAGGTCGCCGGGAAATCCCGGTGATTTTTCCACGGTTTCGACCGCAGCGCGAAAATCCGGCATGGTCTTCAGCGCGACTGCGCTGGTCCACGCCTCGGCCGTCGTGCCGCCCACGGCGGAAAACAGAATGCCCACCGGCACGCGCTCGGCCTGCTGCAAGGCGCGCGCGAAGAAAAAGCCCACGGCGGAAAATTCCGGCACGGTGGCCGGGGAGCAGACCGCCCACTGGCCCCCGGCATCCGCGGTCGGCGCCACCGCGAGGTGCGCCGGCACATGAAACTCGCGGATGCTCGGAAAATCAGCGGCGGCCGCGGCCTCCCGCCACCCGATGATCTCTGGCTGCGGCGGGCGCGGGCCCAACTGCCGCTCCATGTTCGATTGGCCGCCGGCGACCCAGACGTCGCCCACCAGCACGTCGCGGAGAGCCACGGTCGTGTCGCCCCGGATGATCAGGTCTTGCGGAGCGGCGTTGGCTGGCATCGGTTGAAGCCACACTTTCCAAGTGCCGTTTTCCGCGACGGTGGACACGGTCTGCCCGGCGAAACTGACCGTGATTTTCTGGCCGTCGGGCGCCGTGCCCCACACCGGTATTCTCACCTCGCGTTGCAACACGCCGTGATCGGCGAACAGGCTGTTGGGTTTGGTCTCCGCGCGGGTGGTGCACGCCAGGATGAGGGTCAGGCCCCACCAGGCCGCCCGCAGAGGCAATCGGCGCCGCGCCGACAGGTTATCGCTCGCGGACCAGGATGTTTTCCGTCGGTTCATCACGAGGATTTATTACGCCAATGACTCTGCGGATTCCGTTCATTTGGTTACGGGCTGGCCGCCTTTTCCATCGGTCCGAAAGGGGAGGGTAGGTAAGCCCTCCGCGTTGTAAAGATTCCCGTCGGGCGTGTTGCTCCAGTCGTAACGCACGGCGACCGGCTCGCGGATGGTGTTATTGAAAACAATGATATCCTGTCCGTCCTGCCGGGCTTGGGCCCACCCAAATTTTCCGTCCGCGGCCGCGATCTCAAAACCACGGATGTAACCGTACTTGTCCTTGACCAGCCAGCCCGACCCGAGGGCGGAAAATTTGATCCTGATCCGACCGCCCTCAATCGCCATCGACTGATAAGCCGGCCCGGAGGAAACAAGGTCTTCCCCGTAGACTTTGTTCGCGGCGACCAACGCCAGGCGGTGCGCCACGTCCTGTTTGTTCCGGGGATGGATATCCTTTTCGTCGCCGAGATCCACGGCCGTGGCCATGCCGGTGCCCGGCAGCGCCAGGGTCGCGCTTTGGGCCTCCCGCAATTCCGCCCAGGGATACTCCGCGGGCTGGGGTTTGTTGGCGCCAAAGCCGGCCAGCTGCACAAACAGAAAGGGCATGGGGTAACCCCAGTGGTTGCGCCAGTCGTTGATGAGGGCCGGGAAGAGCGCGCGGTATTGGTCGGTTCTCTTTTCGACGGCGTTTGATTCGCCCTGGTACCAGATCACGCCCTTGATCCTGAAGGGTGTGAGCGGTGCGATCATGCCATTGAATAAAACCGTAGCGGTATTCGGATCCGTGTGGAATTTCGCGAAGGTTGAAGGCGCCGGCAGCGTGCTGAGATCCGGACCGGTCTGGTAGGACCACGTGCCGGCCAGCGGCAATTTCGTGTGCCCGTATTCCAAGTTCAGTTTATCCGCCTCGCAAAACATGCCCATCCACCCGGAAATTGCCGTCTGGCGAACCACGACGACGTTCTGTCCGGGGTGGACCAGTCGTCCCTGCACCAGGTAGGAGCGGGGCTTGTCCCAGCCCTCCGACTCGCCGATCTTTTCCCCGTTGAAATAGGTTTCATCGTGCTTGGCGGTACCGGCGAGATGCAAGCGCAGGCCTTTCCCGGCGAGGTCGGCGGGGACTTCAACCGGCCTCCGAAACCACACCACCCCATCAAAGCCCTTCAGCCTCGCCTCGGGCGCGGTTTGCGGTTCGACAATCTTGGGCCAGGCACCGTCGTCAAAGTTGTTCGCCACCCAGAGATCCTGGCCGTCGCGGCGGCCCCGGTCTTCGGTGGCGTGCGCGTTCATCCAGGCCGCTCTCGCCGCCAAGTACCGGTCGTAATCCGCCAGCCCGGCTTTTTCATCCATGGTCTTTATCGCCTCGATGGTCGGCTGAAACTCCGGGAAGGCCTGCAACGATTCCGCACTCACCCAGGCCTCGGCCATGGTGCCGCCCCAGTTGGACTCGATCAACCCGACCGGCACGTTGTATCGCTCGAACAATTCCCGGCCAAACAGGTACGCCACCGCCGAGAATCCCCCGACGGTTTCCGGGCTCACGGCCGTCCAACCCTCGGCCTCCACGTCGGTCCTGGGTTTCAGGGCAATTTCATGGCTCACATGAAAAAGTCTGATCCGGGGATAGTCGGCCGTGGCGATTTCATTTTCCCAGTCAAGGACCCCGGTCATCCAGCCCGCCTCGCCCGCCTTGAGGGGAAACTCCATGTTGGATTGGCCCGAGGCGACCCACACATCGCCGATCAGAATGTCATGCAGCTTGAGGAGGTTGCTGCCCTGCACGGTCAACTCATACGGCCCGCCCGCCGGGAAGGGACCGACGGAGACCTGCCATCGCCCATCGGGCGCGGCTTGGGTGCGCAGTTGCTGGTTTTGAAAATCGAGCTCAACCGATTCGCCGGGATCTGCCCAGCCCCAGAGGGTGATCTTGCTGTCGCGCTGCAGCACCATGTGGTCGCCGACCAACCTGGGCAGGCGCACCTCACCCCACGCGAGATTGGCGCCCAGCAGTCCGACGACAACCAACCACGGGATGATTTTCCTCCTGCGATTGCAATTGGTCGCTTCGCGGGCGGATGGGGCGGTATTCATTGCGGGTAGGGGTTTAATGGTTCGTTGGATCAATCGGTGGTCGGCGACTCCTAGGGCGTTTTTGCAAAAGAGATTGTCATCCTGAGCAACGCGAAGGATCCAGAGGCTTACCCGTGGCGCCACGCTCGAGGCCGTCTGGATTCTTCACTTCGTTCAGAATGACAGAAATCTGCTCATAGGCTATTTTGCAAACAGGCCCTAGTTAAGCAACAGTTGCTGAACGCGCAGGGCGGTGCCGGTGCTCTTGGGATTATGTCCGGCGGCGATCCGTACCCGCACGGTATGCCGGCCCGGGGCGAGTCCATCGGACAACATGATCGCCCACGGTAAATGAAGGGACGGACTGAAGATGGTCCAGGTGTCAATTTGCCTCCACTCGCTGCCATCCACGCTGAATTCCAGGATGCCGGCGTCGGGCCCCGCGGTGATGAGCAGCCCCACGCCGCGTCCCTCAAAATTGAATTCGAACTCCGCCCCCGGCTCGGAACCGACCAGCGTCGGCACGTGCACAAAGCCATCGCGGGTCGGCCGGTCGTCGGTTGGCTTCCAGTCCGGATCAAGCGTGAAGCCGCGGAGCAGACGTGCCTCCGTCAGCCGGCCGAAGCGGCCGTTGAAATAACTCAGAGGATCGACCGTCTCCGGCAGGGCGTGCGGGTGTGGCGCCCCCGGCGTGGTCCAGGCGGCGTCCAGCATGCGTGTGATGCTGTTGGCGTAGAGCTGCTGGCCGTAGGGCGAGGGATGGATGTCGCGGAAATCCCCGGCCCAGGTGAATTCGTGCGCGTCGATGCGGTCGCTGACCTCGCGCGCCAGGTCCAGCGATGGGCAGCCGTACTGCACGGCCACCCTCTCGTGGGCGGCAATGGTGTAGGGGATCTGCCCGGTCTTGAAAATCCGCAGGTGTTCGTCGTGGACAAAGTGCATCTCGACGATGTCTGTCATCGGATTCACCTGGCGCAGGTGACGCACGACTCCCTCCATGCCGCGCAGCGCGAGTTCCGCCCGGTTGGGGTAGGTGTCGTAGTTGTGGTCATTGACCGCGGCCTCGACGAAGATCAGGTCAACCGGGCCGCCGGACAACACGTCGTGCTCCAGCCGGAACGCGTGCGGTACCGAGCCGAGGGAGGGGATTCCTGAAGCGACGAAGTCAAACCGGGTTTCCGGGAACCTTTGCTGAAGGTAATGCATCAACTCGTCGCGCCAGCCCGGGTTGAAGGTGATCGAGCCCCCGTAAAACACCACGCGACCGCGCTTTTCCCGCGTGAACTTGGCCGCGGAATTGGCGAGGCCGTCGCGCAATTGGAAATACTCGTGTCCGGCCGGCAGCACGGCGGAGTGGTCCATCACGAAGCGGACCGAGCCAAAGACATCGGGGTACGGAAAATGATGGCCCCAGGAATCGTTGCTCGCCTTGACCGACACCACCTCAAGGTCGCTGCCCAATGCTTGCAGGCGCCGCTTGGCCTCCAGCGTATTTTGCTCCGGCGGCACCACCTGGTCGTTCAGGCAGATGACATGACGGAGGGGAATCTTGGCGTGCGCGATGGGCGCGAGCTGGTCGATCGGATTATTCTGATAGGCCATGGCTTCGGCGTCATTCTTGAAACCATAAGCCCGCAGGATTTTCGGCCATTCGGTGGCCTTGGCCTCCGGCCATTGCAGCGGCCAGCTCTTGAAATCCATGACGGGGACATCGCCGTAGAGGCAGGCGATCCGCTCGGGATGCCGGGCCGCATAGCGGTAGGCAGGCAGGCCGCCGCGACTGCAGGGCTCGAGCGCCATTTTTTCGGCCAGCCCCCATTGCGACCGGACTTGCGCATAAAACCGGTCCATCAAGTCCAGTGCCGGATCGGCCCCGAGCAGGTCGAGGATTTCAATATAGCCGATGTGCCAGCCTTGGCGGACCAGTTCCAGATCGACCACGGGCTGATAGTCGGGAAACGAAGTGCGCCAGATCCACGGTTTGCCCGGCGCGGCGATCTTGGGCACGACCACATACGCGGGCTGACCGTTGATCACAAACGTTTGCTTCAGGTAGCCGTTCCAATCGGCAACCTGCACGCTGACGGGTGCGGGCGCGACCGGCACCGCGCTGGTCGCGAGGTGGGCGCACCCCCCGAGCAACAATCCGGTGGCAAACATGAACCCGGCCGGGGCGAGAGCCAGCGTGGCGTGCATTGTTTGAAATTTCATCGGATGGGTGGGTTAGAAATCATTTGGGCGGTTCAATTGGTTTTTGCGACGGGCGCGTCGGCGGTGAACATATAGGTGCCGGAACCGACGGCATAAACGGCAGTGCCGTTTTCCAGACGCAGAAACTTCACGTTCCCGGCGTGGCCGGCCGGTTGCCCGGATTCCTTCACGGAGTTTTCGTTGGCCGTGGGAATGAAAACCGTCGCGGTCGTGTTGGCCGGAATGGTGGCCCGCAGGGTAAACTGACCGCCCTCGATTTGCCAGTCGCTCACGATGGTTCCATGGATGGATTCGTAGCTGCCGCGCGCCCAGGTCAGGCCGCTGGCCGGGTCGGGTTGCGGGGCGATCATGAATTGCTTGAAGCCCGGTCCCGCCGGATCGGGGATGATGCCGAGGACGGATTGATAGAGCCACAGGCCGATCGCGCCGCCGCAGGACGGCATCTGCGCATTGCTGCCGTCCCAGCCTTCGGCGAAGACGCCGTCATGCATCAGGGTTTTCCAGCCGGGAAAGTCCTGTTGATTCACGATCTTGTTGGCGAGGGCGGTGTCGCGGCTGTCGATCAGCACATGCAACAGCCAGGGCAGGCTGACAAAACTGGTCCCGTGGTGATCCTTGCGGCCATGAATCGCTTCAATCAACCGTTGGTGGGTCAAGGGGCGCTGCTCTGGCGGCACGAGGCCCAGCGCCAGCGGAAGTACCTGGGTGGTCTGGCAGTCCGCCTGGTTGTTGTAGAGACCGGTCACGGGATTGAGGTATAGCCGGTTGAAGCGATCCTTCACCTCCGCCGCGAGGGCGGCGTATTTCGCCGCGTCCTCCGACTTGCCCAGTATGGTCGCCGTCTGACTGACGATGTTCGCATAATACGACCACGCGGGCATGTCCATGAGCGGAGCGGGCACGATCAGCCGGTTGCCAAAGGGATTCTGCCAGTCGCCGGCCCCGAGCCAGCTCAGGATGCCCGCTTTCGCCTCGGGTGAGTCGGGGTTGCCCGTGTTCACGTACGGATAATCATCCCAGCTGCGCACCGAGCCGCTGGCGGTGAGCCGGGTGAGAAAATCCACATAACGGCGCATCGGCTCGTAGCTCTCGGCCAGCATCCGGCGGTCGCCATAGAATTGGTAATGCTGCCAGGGCAGCAAAACCACGACGCCGCTCCACCAAGGCGAGTTCCAGCCGTATTCCTGCCGGCCTACGAGCGGCAGCACCGAGCTGAGATAACCCGATTCGTCCTGGCCGTCGGCGAAGTCTTGCGACCATTTCCGGTAGAAGCCGGCCACATCGGTCAAGTACGCTGCCGTCTCAAACATGTTCTGCGCGTCCTGCGTCCAACCCTCTTTCTCCCGCATCGGGTCCATCGGTTGGTCACCGTCGTAGTTGAGGTGGGTGCGCAGGTCGACGTCGTGGAGTTCGTTCAACCAGGGATTGGAGGTGGCAAAGGTGCCGGCCGGTTTCAAATCGGCGTGGGCGATCAGAATCTTCACGGCCTCCGCCGCCAGCGGTTCCGTCAGCCCCTGCACCTCAAGGTCGAGTGGGCCCGAGAGATACATGAAGCGCGGCTGCAGCACGGCCGGTCCGTCGGCGGCGAGCACAAAGGTCAGCGGTGGCGCGTCGTAGGCGGGCGCGTGACCGATGAGTTTGATCACCTGTCCGGCGTGACCGTTGATTTTGACCTGCGGCCAGCCGGCGGTCAGGGTCTTGAAATAGGCGTGGTTGCCCTCGACCCGGTCCGCCTTGAGTTCTTCCACCACGCGGATCGGCGGCCCGAGCCGGGCAGTGAGTTTCCCGCCCAACGACGTCGTGATCGCCACCCCGCGCCAATCGGCGTCAGCGTAGTGAGGCAGATCCCAGCCGGGTCTGGCTGCATGGCGATCTTCGGCATACTGGGTGAAGACATCGTTGTAGGTGATTTCACTCCGCGACCATTTCCAGGAGGCATCCGAGTTGATCACCTGGCGGCTGCCGTCCGCGAATTCGATCTCGGTCTGGAGCAAGACCCGCGGCGGCCCGTTGCCGGCGTGGCGTTCGCCAAAGCCTCGGCTGGGTGGGTTGAAAAATCCGTTGCCCAGCGTGACGCCGATGACGTTTTCCCCGGCGGCGACCAGTGGCGTGATATCACGGGTGAGGTAAACCGTCCGCTTCGTGTAGTCGGTGAAGGGCGGTCCCAGCACGTCGTCCGTCACGGGGCGGCCGTTGACGGTCACGTCGGCCATGCCGAGCGCGGCGACGTAGAGCGTGGCGCGCGTGACCGGCTGTGAAACGGTAAAGGCCTTGCGGAGCAGCGGGGCCGTCGGGGTGGGACACGCGTCCGGCGGCGCCTGATCGCCTTCGCCGGCCGAGGGCATGCCGTCCACCAGAAAGACCGTGTGGCCGGAATTCCACTGGGTGCCGAGTTCCCGCGTCGGCCGCATCAGGGCCACATTTTTACCGCCCGACATGACCTCCATCTGCCGCACCGTGAACTGGACGGGTGCATCAACCGGCCCGTCGTGGACTGGCCACGATTGCGGGGCGCGCGGGTCGGACGGGTTGGTGACCCAGAGCCGGATGCGCCGGGCCTTGACCCCGTGCAGCACGAACTCCTGCGGCCCCGTTCCCGTCGGGTGATAATCCGCCCCTGATTCATCCACGAGTACCCGGGGATGAAGAAACTGCAATTCGTCCGCACCGAGGATTTTGAACCGCTTGGGCGCGGTGGCGGGATCGGAGAAATAAAGCCGGATGGAATCAATCGGGAACTCTGCGCCCAGGTCCACATCGGCCCAGCCGCCGAGAGCCACGATGAGGCCGGGCGGTCGCAAGGCGGTCGGCGTGTACCAGCGTGACGCCGTGATCCATTCCGCGGTCCAGTCGGCCGGTTGCAGCAACCCCATCGTCCACGAGGCGCCGGCGCTCCAGTCCGAGGGTTGGTCGTTCTGGTCCCACACCCTCACCTTCCAGAAACATTCCTTGCGCGACGTGAGCGGAGTGCCGGCGTAGGCCACGTGCACGCTTTCATCAGAGGCCACTTTGCCGCTGTCCCAAAGATCGCCGCGGTCCACCTTGAGCTGTCCGGGAGTGGAGGCCACCAGGATTTGGTAGGCGGTCTGGCGGTCGCCGCGCGCGGCGGAATTCAGATTCCAGCTCAATTGCGGCTGAAGGACGTCGATCCCGGCCGGATTTTGCTCATATTCGCAGCGCAGCCGCGCGACCGTGGCCGCCCGCAAATCGGCCGCGAAGGCCAGCAGCGCGAAAGGCAGCAGGGAAATTGTCATCCAGGGGTGTTTGGGGCTCATGGGATTGCGCGGATGGATTCGACTGGCGGTTGAAAACCGGGCCGCAGTCTCGCAGTGCACTTCGGTGGGAGCAGCCGGTGGTTCACCGGGGTTTGTTTCCAGACAGCCAGGCGATCGCCTTGCCGGGCGGATTGCCTGGACTTGGAGGAAACGGGGTTGGGGGTTGAAAGCGGCGTGGGGAGCTTCGCACAAGGCGGCCGTTGGTGCTACACCGATTGTGGCGAAAGCTGCGTGAAAAATCTCACCCGGATTTCGGGCGTTCAGGGATGAATCCGGCGGGCGAGGGCGATGCCGATCTCGATTTTGTCCGCCGGACCGATGACCGGCGGATTTTTCCCCGTAATTCTCGCCCGCACGAAGACGAAGGCCAGCAGTTCGCCATCGGCCGAGACCGAACTCTCCCCCAGGGCGATGACCTTGCCGTCCATGCCGGGACCGACCGGCGTGGGTTCCGCGACCAGCACGGGCGACTGGAAACTTCCATCCGGTTGCAGCGTCGCGCGGTAAAAACAATTGATCGCCGGCGATCCGCGGTCGTGTCCGGTCCAATACAGACTGAGCCCATCCACCGATAAAAAGGGCTGCATGTTCGATGTGCCCGCGTTGTTCGGCGCCCCGGCCACCGCCACCGGGTCACTCCAGCGTCCCTCGCGATAATGGCTGACATAAATTGTGCGGTTGCCGTTGAACAACCGCCCGTTCCGCGGCTTCCACTCCGTCCCGGCGGCATCCTTCCGGTCCGAGTCAAAATACAGCGTCAGACCGTCGGCCGAAAGCGTCGGGTTGTCCTGGACGCATTGGGTGTTCACCGGGTACGGGAGTTCGACGGGCGTGCCCCATTGGCCGGCCGCATCCCGCCAGACCTCGAGGATCGTGGCACTGGCGTGCTTCATGCCGGGGGCCGGCTTGTCGAAGCGCACAAAAACATAGGGTGAACCGCCTTCGGCCATGCCGCCGGCGCCATAATCCAGCGGGCCCGGGGGATTAAACGGCAATCGCTCCGACACCCATGCACCGTTTTTTACTGTGGCCTTGTAGAGATTGAAGGCGGGGTAAAGCTGGCCCGCCCTGCGCTGACCCACATCGTTCAGCTTGCGCCGGAGCGTGCGGTCCTCGAAGTCATAGCGGCAATAGCTGTAGTGGAGTTCGTAGCCCTTGGCGGCCGTGCCCAGAATGTACGACGAATCGGGCCAGCCGGGGGCGTTCACGTCCCCGCTCACTTCCCGCGGATCGGTCCAGCCATCGAAGAGTTGCAGCCCTGCGAGCTTGGCGCCCACGGGTACGTTCCAACCGTCCGGGGCGGCGGACAATGCAGTCGCGAGTGCCGGCAAGGCGAGTGCGAGCAGGGTTCGGATCAACCAGACAAGTTTGGGGTACATGGGATGGATCAAGCCTGGCCACGTTGCCCGGGGCCGATGGGACGGTAGGGACGAAACGGTGGGCCGCGAAGGCGACGGCCTTGGGCCTGACGAAACGGGGTTGGGGAATTATTCGAGGCAGCGGCAGTTTCGCACAAACGAGTCCGAAGTGCTACGTCGATTGTCGCGAATTCGGCACTGATGATCTCACGGTAAAAACTTCCACCCGCATTCCGCGGATGAATCGCTATTTGAGATGTTCCACGCAGCTTCCGAGATAAAGGATGTAGTGCGAACGGTGGTATTCTGCGACATTGGTCCTGTCTGAGCCCCTTTCTACCCCGAATGAGCCAGCCCGAAACGTCTGCCTGCCCGGCCTGTTGCGCATTTGCTCAAGCAGGTGGCTGCGCGCCACTCATGACCGTCCGCTTTCTATGAAAAAATACCCATGGCCCCTCGGGTTTGCCTTGCTTGCGCTCGCGATCGCCCCGGTTCAGGCCGGCAGCCTGTCCAAGGCGGACCAGGAGAAACTGGTCGCCCGGGCGGACCTGAACTACCCCACGCCGGTGGCCCAAAGCGTGGAAGGCACGCCCCTTGGCAACGGGCGCACGGGGACGCTCGTCTGGACCACGCCGGCCGCCCTTCACTTCCAGATCAACCGGGTGGATCTGTTCTGCATGGGTAAGAACAGCCGGAGTTTTCCGCTCGGTAACAATGCTTATTCCAGCGGCTGCGGCTATGTCGACATGAGCCTGGAGGATTATGGCGACGGTATTTTCACGGGCAGCGCGTTCAAGCAGCACTTGTCGGTCAATGACGGCCTGACCACAGTGACGGGCAATGGCGTCACATCCCGCACGCTCGCCTGGAACGACGGCGACGTGATCGCCGTCGAGACGGACGATCGGCGCGATCATCCGGCGGCGGTGAACATCGACCTCCGCATGCTGCGCTACGCCATGGATTATGTGCCGCAGAAAAGCTACGAGCTCTTAAGCCGTCACGCCACGCAGGTAAAAACTAACGCGCATACCGCCGAGTCGCGGCTGGAAATCCGCGATGGCCGCATCATTTTGGTCCAGGAGTTCCGCGAGGGGGATTTCTACAGCGCCTCGGCCGTGGCGATTGGCGTGACCGGACGGAAGACCAAGGCGAGCTACTACAATGAATTGACGGTGCGGCTCTCCGTGGCACCGGGGCAGGGAAAATTCACCACCCTGATGGCGAGTGCGGTCAGTTATGATCCGAAGATTGATGTTGCCGCTCTCGCGTTGAAGCAGCTGGAGGCGGCGGCGAGCCGGCCATTCGATGATTTGCTGGCCGACAATCGTCGCTGGTGGAGCGACTACTGGTCGAAGTCGTTTGTGCAGCTGCACAGTGCCGACGGCGTGGCCGACGAGATCGAGGCGAACTACACCTTTTTCCTGTACATCATGGGTTCGTGTTCCCGGGGCGACTACATGCCGCGCTACTGTGGGATGCTCTGGGGTTCGAATGGCGATTTGCGTGAATGGGGATCGGAGTATTGGTGGAACAACCAGGGAACCTATTTCAACTACCTGGAGCCGGCCAACCGGCCGGAATTGCTGGCCCCGGTATTTAAGACTTACAACCGGATCCTCGACTCGTTTGCGCTCGCCGCCCGCCAGCAGTGGGGCAGCCAGGGGATTTGGATCCCCGAGACCTGCTGGTTCGACGGTCTGGAGGATCTGCCCGAGGGCGTGGCGGCGGACATGCGCGCGCTCTATCTTGGGCAGAAGCCGTGGAAGGACCGTTCCGCGGAGTTCATGAGCTACGCGCGGGGCAAGAGCGGCATGGACAGCCGCTGGAACTGGCGGATTCTGCCCGACGCCCGGAACGAGCAGCTTACCGGGGAACTTGGCCCCGTGGCCTGGACGTCACACATCAATTCGGGCATGGCGAAGATCGCCTATGTGTACTGGCTGCATTACGCCTATTCGCTCGACGAGGCGTGGCTGCGGGCGCAGGGCTATCCGGTCATCCGGGGCGCCGCCGAGTTCTATCGCAACTATCCGAATGTCACCAAGGGCGCCGACGGAAAATACCACATTCATCACGTGAACAATCATGAGAGCGATTGGGGCACCGATGACACGCCGGAGGAACTGTCGGCGATGCACGAGATGTTTCCCCTGGCGATCCGGGCCTCCGAGATTCTCGGGGTGGACGCCGAGATGCGTCCGCTTTGGCAGGAGATGCTGGATAATCTGGCGCCGGTTCCGCCCGCGCTCGAGCCGGCGGAGTATTACGACTTGTGCGCGTTTGGCACCGACAACCGGGAACTGCACGACCGGGTACTGGCGGAATTCAACCGCCAGCTGGCCAAAGGCATGTCCGAAATGAAGAAGGGGGCCACGTTTTCGCGGGTGCCGATCGCGGCCTGCAACCTCGGTCTGACCGAGGCGATCAGGCACATGCTGCCGGCCCTCGTGCAGACGCGCGAGCACGCCGCTTCATTGGATTATACCGGCCGGGGTGAATGGAGCATCGGGGTGTTGCGCAATCGGCTGGGGCTGGACGAAGGGCCGGGCGCAATTGAATGCGAGCGCCTGGGCATGGCCTCGCAGGTCCTGCACCTTTCCCTGCTGCAGAGCGTTCCGCCGGCCCCGGGCAAGGAGCCGGTCAACACTCTGTTCCCCTCCTGGCCACGGGAATGGGATGCGCGGTTTAGCCTGGCGGCGCGCGATGCGTTTGTTATCAGCGCCTCACTGCAGAACGGCCGGGTCGCCTATGTCGAAATCCAATCACGCAAGGGCGGTTCCTGCCGGGTGAATAATCCCTGGGACCAGACGGAAATTTCGCTTTACCGGAATGGCAAAAATGTGGGCACGGTCTCCGGCCCGCTGCTCGTTATCACCACGACCGTGGGCGACACGGTAACGCTGGTGCCGAAAGGGCAGCCGCTGCCCGTCCTCTGATTCGCCGGCAGTTGTCGCCTTAAACCAATCTCACGATGCCAATCCAATTTCAGGCCAGCCTCCGTTGCGCGACGCTCGCGCTGCTCATCCCCCTGGCCGGCGTATCCGCGCGAGCCCAGGCCAACCCGCCGGTGCCGCCGCACCAAGTCCCACCCCAACAGCTGGCAGCCGAGGTGGACGGGTTGATAGCGCGGATGACGCTCGAGGAAAAGGTTCTCCAACTGCTCGCCTACCAGCCCAATGGCGTGCCGCGCCTGGGCATTCCCGATCTCGAGACCTGTGAGCTGCTGCACGGCGTGTTGAGCGACGGTGCGACTTGCTTTCCGCAGGCGATCGCCATGGGCGCGATGTGGGATCCGGACCTGATGGAGCAGATCGCCGCGACCGGTGCACGCGAGGCGCGGGCGCTCGGGATCGGCCAGGCCTTCACCCCGATGCTGGGTCTGGCCCGCGATCCGCGCTGGGGTCGCGTGGAGGAATCCTACGGCGAGGATCCATATCACGTCAGCCGGAGCGGCGTGGCCTACATCAACGGCATGCAGGGCACGGGTGCGAACCGCTACGGTCCGGACAAGATCATCGCCACGGCCAAGCACTTCGTGGCCGATGGCGAACCCTATGCGGGGCAGAACGGCGAGGATTTTGAGACCTCCGAGCGTGTGCTGCGCGAGATTTATTTCCCGCCGTTCGAGGCGGCGGTGAAGGAGGCGCACCTCGGCGCCGTGATGCCCGCCCACCATGCCCTCAACGGGGTGCCCTGCCACGTCAACTCGTGGCTGCTCGACGAAGTCCTGCGGAAGGAATGGGGCTTCGACGGCTTCGTCATCTCGGACATGGGGGATATTCCCAAGGTCTACAGTCTGGCGGAAGATTGGGCGCATCTTTACGCCACGAGTCCCGCGGACGCGGCGATTCGCGCCTTCAAGGCGGGCGTGGACATGGAATTGGTCGGGGATCTCTACAAGGGATTGCCCGACGCGATCAAGAACGGCCGGGTTTCCGTGACTGAGATCGACCGCGCGGTGCGGCGGGTACTCACGCTCAAGCTCCGCTTGCTCGGCCTGGTTGCCACGGGGACCAATAACGGGCCGCTGGATGAAACCAAGCAGGCCATACTCAATCACACCGGGCCGGAGGACATGTTTGCCAAACTCATCGCCGAGGGAAAATTCACCACGCCGGCGAGCGCGCGCCGCCCCGATTACCAGGCAGTGTTGAACGATCCGGCGCACGATGCGCTCGCGCTGCGGGCGGCCGAAAAAGCCATCGTGCTGCTCAAGAATCAGCACAACCTGCTGCCACTGGATCCGGCCAAGCTCAAAAACATCCTGGTCGTGGGTCCGCTGGCGACGCGGCAGAATCTGGGCGGCTATTCCACCAGTCACCCCAAGTTTTATGTGAATATGGTGGACGGACTGAAGGCGGCCGTCGGCCCCGGCACTGCGGTCGGCTATGAACCCGGCTGCGAAGTGGAGAACGAATCGATGACGCGGCTCCCGGCCGCCGTGGCCGCCGCCGCCCAGGCCGATGTGATCATCGCCGTCGTGGGCCAGACGCGCGACCAGGCGGGGGAAAATCTGGACCGCGACAACCTCGACCTGGTGGGCGGCCAGCAAAAGCTCGTGGAGGCAATGCAGGCCACGGGCAAACCGGTGGTAGTGGTGCTGGAAAACGGCGCGCCGCTCACCATCAATTGGATCAACGATCACGTCCCGGCGATTGTCGAGAGCTGGTATCTCGGCCAGTCCGCTGGCACCGCGGTGGCAGAGGTGCTGTTCGGCAAAGTAAATCCCGGCGGCCGGCTTTCGGTCACCTTCCCGCGCAATGTCGGGCAGATTCCGTGCTACTATAACCATCCGGTCTTCACCGGGCCGATGGGTTACTATCAGTCGCCCAATGCCCCGTTGTATCCGTTCGGCTTCGGCCTGAGCTACACCGCGTTCGACTACTCCGGTCTCAAGATCGAGCCGGCGGTCATCTCGCCCGACCAGACCGCGACGGTCTCCGTGATCGTCAAGAACACCGGCGCGCGGGCGGGTGACGAAGTGGTGCAGCTTTATATTCACCAGGATTACACCTCGCTCAAGCGACCGGCGAAGCAACTGGAGGGTTTCCGTCGCGTCACCCTGCAGCCGGGTGAAACAACCACCGTCAGTTTCACACTGAGCCGGGAGCAGCTCAAGTTCTGGAAAGACACCGGCTGGGTGATGGAACCCGGGCAGATCAACGTTCAGCTCGGTGCATCGAGCCAGGACATCCGGCAGAAAGGCATTTTGGTGGTGAAATAGCCCGCCGACTCAGGCCCGACCGGGCCAGGGTTTGGAATTTTTGAATCAGTTAACCCTGAACTCCCATCCGTGAAAAATTACCCTGACCCGCAACCTGTCCGTCATTCTTCCCCCCACTTCGCCGTTTTGCTGGTCCTGGCCCTATGCGGACTGGGGCTGGCAATCCGGCTGCCGGCCCAGGTTTGGACCAACCAGGCACTCACGGCGGCCCAGCGGGCGGACGCACTCCTGGCCGAGATGACCCAGGCCGAAAAAATCACCATGATCAGTGGAGCGGGCGTGCCGTATATCGGAAATATACCCGGCAACAAACGGCTGGGCATTCCGGCGCTGGGTTTTCAGGACGGACCGGGTGGTGCGGGCGACTGGAACACCGAGGTGACCGCCTTTCCGGCGCCGATCACGATCGCAGCCAGCTGGGACGCCGCGCTGATGCGGCAATATGGAACCTACATCGGCAAGGAAGAGCGCGGGAAGGGCGGACAGGGACTTCTCGGGCCGAACATGAACATGGCCCGCGTCTACGAGAACGGGCGTAATTTTGAAGGCTATGGCGAGGATCCCTATCTCGCGGCCGTGATGGCGGCCGCGGGGGTGCAGGGCATCCAGAGCCAGGGTGTGTTCGCGACCATCAAGCACTTCGTCTGCAACGACCAGGAGACCGACCGCTGGCTGGCGAACGCGGCGGTGGATGAACGCACGCGGCAGGAAATTTACTATGCCCCGTTTCGCGCCGCGGTGAACGCGGGTGCCGGCGCGATGATGTCGGCCTACAACCGCGTCAACGGCCGGTTCGCCGGCGAGTCCCCGGCGCTCAATGCCACCGTCAAGAAACTCTGGGGCTACGACGGTTTCGTCATGAGCGACTGGGATGCGTACTTTGGCACCGTCGCGGCCGCGAATAACGGCCTGGACATGGACATGTACAATGGAGGTTTCACGAGCGAGCCGCTCGGCGCCGCCCTCGCGCGGGGCCAAGTCCCGGCCTCCGACCTCGATGGCATGGTCCGGCGCATCCTGACCACGATGTTTCGGCTCGGTGACTTCGACAATCCTACCACCGGGAATATCAATGCCCCGGTAACCACTCCCGTCCACCAGCAGTTTGCGCGCGAGGCCGCCGCGGCCGGAACCGTCCTGCTCCAAAACAAGGACTCGCTGCTGCCGCTGCGGGCCGGGTCCATCAAGAGCATCGCGGTTCTTGGCGCGGCCGGCAGCGAGAAGCCCATCTCCACCGGTCTGGGCTCCGGCAGCGTTCCGCTGCCCTACGACATCTCGCCGATGGCCGGCATTACCCGTCGAGCCGGTCCCGGCGTTACCGTGCGTTACAGTCAGGGTGAGGATAACATTCCCGCCGCCGTAGCCCTCGCAAAAGTGTCCGACCTTGCCGTGGTCTGCGTGGGTGAACGGACGGGCGAAGGCACGGACCGAACGAGCCTGGCGTTGCCCGGCAAGCAGGACGAACTGATCCGCGCCGTCGTTGCCGTGAATCCGCACACCGTCGTCGTGGTTTATTGTTCTTCCGCCACCCTCATGCCATGGGCAGCGGAAGTCCCCGCCATTTTGGTGCCGTGGTATCCCGGGCAGGAAAACGGCAATGCCCTCGCCGACGTGCTGTTCGGTGACGCGGAACCAACCGGCCGCCTGCCCGTGACCATCCCGGCCGCCGCCGGTGAGGTTCCGGCAAAAACGCCCGCCCAGTTTCCCGGGGTCAGCGGCCGCGTTGCTTATGCGGAAGGCCTGGAGATCGGCTACCGCTGGTATGATGCGAACGGGGTCACGCCCCGCTTTCCCTTCGGCCACGGTCTTTCCTACACGACCTTTGCTTACCGCAACCTGACCGTGGGTGCAGTCAGTCCCTCGGGCCAGGTGCGGATCGGCTTCGATTTGGCCAATACCGGTGCGCGTCCGGGCACCGAGGTGGCACAGCTCTATCTCGGCTTCCCGGCCAAGGCCGGCGAACCGCCGAAACTCCTCAAGGGCTTCCAGAAGCTGCGCCTGCAGCCGGGCGAAGTGCGGCATGTGACCTTTGATCTCGACTGGCAGGACCTGGCGAATTGGGACGCCACCGCGCGCGGCTGGGTGGTTGCGCCCGGTACTTTCAATGTCTCCATCGGCGCTTCCGCGCGTGACTTGCGCCTCACGGCTTCGTTCCCGGTGAATGCCGTGCCCTCGAGCGACCTTGCCAATGCGGCGTTGCATCGGGCCGTCACGGTTTCATCCGGTGCGGACGCCGCGCCGATGGTGGACGGCAATCCCGCCACGGGTTGGAGTTCGGCCGCGGGCGGGCGCCAGTGGGCCATGGTGGATCTGGGCCTCGTGAAGGATCTCTCCCGGGTCCGCCTGCAATGGGGCACCGACTACGCCGTGCGCTGGGCGCTGGAGATTTCCGCGGATGCACAGCAGTGGAAGACGGTTTATGAAACCACGCAGGGTGGGGGAGGGTTGGACGATATTCTGGTTTCCGGCCGGGCGCGTTATGTTCGGCTGACGGCAATGCAGCCAGCTTTGCCGGGAGCGGGCTACGTGCTGAACGAGTTTGAGGTTTATGCGCAGCCGCAACGCCCGTTCGGCGGTGCCGTGCCCGTTTTGCCCGGGCGGATCGAAGCGGAGAATTACGACCTCGGCGGCGAGGGCGTCGCTTACGCCAAGAGCACGGTCGGAAACCCGGGCGGGGTTTATCGGACGGATGAGGATGTCGGCCTTGAGCGGGCGGACGATGCGGGCGGCGGCCACCTGGTCGCCTGGATCAATTCCGGTGACTGGCTGGAATACACGGTGAACGTGCCGGATGAGTCGGCGATTTACCACCTGGGCTTCCGGGTGGCATCGCCGGCCGGCGGCGGTCTACTCCGCGTGCGACTCGATGGTCTTGTGCTCGGGACGGTGACCATACCCAAGACCGGCGGCTGGGAGAACTGGCAGACCATCTCGTTGCCGGAGGTGCCGATCGCCGGCGGCACCGGCAGCCGGGCGCTGCGCCTCGAAGTGCTCGCCGGCGGCTTTAACCTCAACTGGATCCAGGTGGACCGGGTGACGCTTTGTGGTACCAACAACCTCGCCTTGAATCAATCGGCCTCCGCTTCCTCCGTTGATTCCACCAACACCGCCGCGGCGGCGTTTGATGGCGACCCGCGATCGCATTGGACTTCGCAGAAAGACGCCGCGCAATGGCTGAGCGTTGATCTCGGCTCGGTGCGGGACATCGCGCGCATCCGACTCGACTGGCAGAGCGGCGATTGGAAGGACAGCGGTTATGGTCACGCGGCCTTCAGCCGCAGCTACCGCCTGCAGTTCTCGACCGACGGCAACACCTGGACCGACATTTATGCCACGACGGATGGCTTTGGCGGAGTCAACGACCTGGCCGTGTCCGGCCGCGCGCGTTATGTGCGCCTGAACTCGAGCGAGCCGGCCAACGACCGGGGCGTTGCGTTGTACGAGTTCGAGGTTTATCCGGCGATTCCCGCCCCGGCGCCAGTCAGTCAGGGTAAAACCCCATAAGTTCGTGGGGATGACGACATGAAGAACTGGCTGCTTTCGCTCTGGAATCCGGGCAACGCGCCCACTGATGATGGGATGATCTTTGGTGGTGCGTCCCACGGTTTCTCCGCATCAGGCGTCTGGAGCGATCCACAATACGCGGGCGCGGTTTTCACTCCGCAGCGTTTCCCCGGCGAAGTGGTGACCGGCAGCTTTACCGGCGTACTCGGGCAGCTCCGCCAGCTCCCGTTTGTGCCACGGGCGGCGGTCGTCCTGTTCAGCGGCGGTACTGGCGCCGAGGATTTCTTGCGCCAATGGTCGGGATTGTTTCCCGCGGTGCCCGTCGCCGGCGGCGCGGTGGCGCGGGGCCCCGCTCAGGCCCGCGGCGATCTCCTGCCCGCGGCGGAGGACGTGGCGGTGTTGTTGCTCACGGGCGGTTCCTGGCGGACGGAAACCTTGAATGTACATGAGGTCATCGGCTCCGCCTGGCAGTTTATGGCGGACGGGCCGCGCACCGTGACGCATTTGCGGCGCGGGACGGAGAAGGAATGGCAAACGGCAGCCAGCGTCTTTCGCGCGCTGCAGGCTGGTTACGGACGGGACTCCCGGGATTGCGAATCCATCACCTGGTCGGACTTGAGCGGGCGCAACCTGCACTGCGCCTTCGCGGGGGAATACCTGCAAAGCGGAGCGAATCTGCCAGCGGACGGTCAGCTGCTTTTGCGCACGGTGTCGCGGGCGGCGGCGGCAGAAAGACTCAGCGCGTTTTGTGCGAAGCCCAAGGCGCTGGTCTTCGGGTGCGCCGGCTTGCGCAGTTTGCTCGCCGCGCCCTTCGCCACCGGCGCGGAGACGGTGGCTGGATTCATGTTCGGCGAAATAATCACGCTGGGCGGCCAGCCACAATTCGGCAATCTGATGGCGTCCCGCTTGGTTTGCGCATGAGCCCTGACGTGATCAGCGCGGTGGCTGGGTTCGCGCTTCCGGCGCTCGCAACGCAAACTCAAGCGCGGCAGCCAGATTAATTCAAACACTCCAAACTAGTACGATGCGGCACGGGACCAAGTTAGCCGGTAAATGTGGGGCGGTTTTCAACGACATCGTTCCGCCCCGGGAGTCTGCTTGGGGATTTCCCCCGGCGGGAAGCGGCGGCGCCGGAGCGAGGTTCAGCTTCGGGCCGGTCAAATCGCAGAATCCTCCATCGTCTCCCCGCGCAACCTGAATATGAAATCGACTTCGCCCCAGCCGGCGTCCGTGTTTTGGTCCATAAACCTTAGGGTCAGGAACATTTTCCTGTTATTCATCTTAGTCTTTTTGCCCGCCCGGGCTCAGCCGGTTACCGCCAACCTATGGCCTGGCACCGCTCCGGGTGAGAGCGCCGGCGCGGCCAAGAACGATGAAATCGGCCACCCTTGGACGCGCAATGTCGCGGGGAGGCCGATCCGGATCATCGACCACATTTCCGAACCCACCCTTACCCTCTATCGCCCGGCTGCCAACCTCCGCACCGGGGCCGCGATGGTGGTATTCCCCGGCGGCGGCTACAACGCGCTGGCCATTGACCTCGAGGGCACCGAGGTCTGCTCATGGCTGAATTCGATCGGGGTCACCGGTATCCTCGTCCGGTACCGGGTGCCCCAGCGCGAGGGGCGGCCGCGATACGCCGCGCCGCTGCAAGACGCGCAGCGGGCGATGGGAATTGTTCGGGCACATGCGGCGGAGTGGGGCATCGATCCCAAGCGGGTCGGCGTCCTGGGCTTCTCCGCCGGCGGCAACCTCTGCGCCGTGCTTGCGGCGAATGCCGCGGCGCGGACCTACGGGCACGTCGACAGCTCGGATGATGAACCCTGCCGACCCGCGTTTCAGATTCTGATTTATCCCGCCTACCTGGTGGCCGAAAAAAATCTCTCCGCGCTGGTCCCGGAGGTCGCGGTCACGCCAGCCACGCCGCCGACGTTTATGGCGATGGCCGAGGATGACGAGGTCCACGTCGAGAACATCCTGGCCTACGGATGGGCGCTCAAGCAGGCCGGCGTTCCTTGCGCACTCACGGTTTTCCCAAAAGGGGGCCACGGCTTTGGTTTAAGGCCTGACGCAAGCCCGGTGACGGCCTGGCCGGCCCGGGCCGAGGAGTGGATGCGATTCTCGGGCTTCCTCGACCGCCCGGCAAGAGCCACGCCCTAAAGTGCACCGTCGATCCGGAGTACGACCGGGTATGCGGCAGCCAAAGTCGCCGGCAGTGAGACCCGCAGGCCCTGCGCGCCCTGCGACCAGGTGACGGCTCCCTTCGCCCCGAGCAGCGCCACGCCGGTGATTGTTCGCCGGCCCAGCTCCGGTGCGCCCACGGCCAGCGACCTGATGATGGCGCTTTCGCCCTCGGGCCGCGCCAGGAGGATGGCATAGAGCGTTGAGCCCTTGGTGGTGAACCGGACATCTTCGCCGGTGTAGGGCTGGCCCAAGCCTTCGTTGAAGGCCTGTCCCCCCGTGCTCTCCGGCGGCGCAAGCGACGGACCCTCGCCGCAGATCGTCCACGGGCGTGTGCCAAAGATGCACTCGCGGTTCACGTCCATCCATCCGGCGATACCCTCGACGATGGCCATCTCCTGGTCGTCAATCGTCCCGTCGCCCCGGACAGGAATATTGAGCATCAGGTTGCCGTTCTTGCTGACGACGTCAGCCAGGACCTGGAGCACCGTCTGGGCCGTCTTGTAGGCATGCTGCTCGTAAAGGGAGCGCTTGTAATGCCAGTCCCCGATGCAGGTCTCGGACTGCCATGGCCGCGGCTCAATCTTGCTGCTCCGTCCGCGCTCGATGTTCCAGGTCATCGCGTGGCTTTCGGCTTCGGTCAAACGCTTCCCGAAAAGCACGCCTTCCAGCTTTCC
Source organism: uncultured Verrucomicrobiota bacterium (assembly GCA_903898675.1). Lineage (GTDB taxonomy): Bacteria > Verrucomicrobiota > Verrucomicrobiia > Opitutales > Opitutaceae > Lacunisphaera. The sequence goes on along the minus strand of CAIUGM010000014.1, from coordinate 232,049 downwards.
CCCATGCTCGGCACTGTTGCGATTGTAGAAGTGCGCCGCCAGCTTGAGGCCCGCATCGCTCACCGGCCAGAGGGGCAGGGCGTTGTCGTCGAAGTACAGCAGGTCGGGGTCGTAGGTGTTGATGAGGTCCATCACCCGGTTGTAGAACCGGTCGCAATAGGCCTGGTCGGGTTGAATCGCGCCGTTACCCCAGTTCCACAGGTAGCCCATGGTAACCGCCTCCCTGAAATCGCTGCTCGGCGGATGGTTTTGGGCGTAAAGGTCCTGTGGGTCGAGGCCATCCCACCACTGGCCCTTGCCCTCTTTTTTCGTGAGCTTGCCGTCGTAGGGCACCCCATGGAGCGGACCCGAATTGTCCGAGCCCTGGGACGGCTCGTACCAGGTCCAGGCGTGCGACGCGTGGACGGTGACCCCGAAGCGAAGTCCGTGGGCCCGCGCCGCCTTGGCCCAGCCGGCGATCAGGTCCTTTTTTGGGCCGATCCGGACCGAGTTCCACGGCTGGTACTTGCTGGCCCACAGGTCAAAATTGTCATGGTGGTTGGCCATGGCAAAAAAGTATTGGGCGCCGGCCCGCTGGTAGAGCGCGAGCAACTTGTCCGGGTCCCAGTGCTCGGCCTGCCAGCGGCGGATGATGTCCTTGAACCCGATCTGGGAGGGCGGCCCGTAACGCTCGGTGTGGTAGACATTCTGCCCGCTGCCTTGAAAGTACATGTTGCGGGCGTACCAGTCGCCGTCCTCCGGTTCGCACTGCGGCCCCCACGCGGCAAACAGGCCGAACTTCGCGTCCCGGAACCATTCGGGTGCCTCGTACTGCCCGAGGGACGCCCAGGTTGGCGCAAATCTCCCCGGCGCCACGGGCTCGGCGGAAGTGTTGACGAGGACGGCCGGAATCAGGTTCTCGGGGATGGAGAACGGGTCGCCCGCAAGGAGTGCAGGGGCGCGGCATAAAAGGATCGCTCCAAGAATCAACGGGAGCGGGCGATACGCTGGATTCACGGAATGAAAGTTGACCCACGGCAGGCCCGTCCAGTCCGATGCGATCGCCCGTTCGCCGATGCGCGGAGGCTCAAAGGATAGAAAATCGGCCGCTTGCTTTGCAATGCGAGCCTTCGGACGACCGGGGTAAATCGACACGTTCCAATTCTTACCTAAAGCGCCCAATGTTTCTATGCCGATTGTCTCGGAACGCGCATCGAATGTCTCACGCGGGCTTGCTTTCGCCTATTCTAACCCCGACGCCACCCGCCTCCAGCACGCGGCAAGATCACTAAGCCCGCGCTAAAGCCTGATCGTCAGTTCGTCGCCCGTATAGCAGAGTTCAACGGCTGGAATGGCCTCCTCGATCCCGCCACTGGCTTCAGCGGACACGCCGACCACCCGGATCGTTCGCTCCCGCAACATGCCGGGAAACGAGCCCTGCCGGGGGGCGATGGTCAAGGTCTGCGTCCGATCATTCCAGTCCAACCGGATGGTCGCAAAGGCCCCGTGCTCATAGTTGTAATTGTCGCCCTCGTCCTCGTAGAGGGTGAACGTCCCGTCCGCACCCCGATAGACCCGCAGCTCCAGCGGGTCGGCGGGCTTTTCTCCGGTGTGTTGTAGCGGCGGACCGAGCGGGATGATCGAGCCGGCGCGCACCAGCAGCGGAATCTTTTCGAGCGGAGCATCGGCGGTGATCGTCGCTCCGCCGGCGTGTTTGACCCCGGTCCAAAAATCAAACCAGTCGTGGCCCGCGGGCAGATAGACGGCGCGGTTTTTCGGCACGCCGAGGAGTGGCGTGGAGTGACGGCCGTAATACATCGGGGTCGTCACGGGACTGACCAGCAGCGCGGGGCCGAACAGGAATTGGTCGGTGAGCGTGTGCGTCGCGGGGTCATCGGGATAGTCCAAAGCGACGGCGCGCAGGAGCGTGTAGCTGTTGAGCGTGACCTGCCCGGCGAGCGAGTAGATATAGGGCAGCAGCCGGTAGCGCAGGTGAATGGTTTGGGCGATGGTGTCGTAAAACGGGTTGCCCGCCTCGCCGAAGCGCCAGATCTCGCGGGCGGCATCCGTGCCGTGCGAGCGGAACATGGGCAGGAATGCGCCGTACTGCATCCAGCGGGTGTAGAGTTCATGGTAACCGAGATCGCGGCAGCCGGTGTCCTGCGGGTCGGGGGTCCGGGCGTTGAAGTCGGTCAGTCCCCGGCAGCCCTCGTCATAGTCGCCGCTCCAAAACCAGAGCGTCGGGTCCTTCTTGATGAAAAACGCGCCGATATCCACCGTCCAATACGGCTCGCCGGCGGCGCAGAAGTTGAGGCCTTCCGGGATGCACCGGCGCAACGCCTCCCAGGTGGCGCAGATGTCGCCGTTCCACGAGATGGTGCTGTAGCGATGCTGGCCGGCGTAGGCCGAGCGCGTCAGATTCACGACCCGCTTTTCACTGGTGGCCAGGCGCTGGCCTTCGTAGATGCCCCGGGCATGGTGCAGCGAGTAGGCGTTGATCAGGCGCTGATCGAGGTATTTTTTGGCCGCCTCCGTGTTGATGAGCAGACGCTGGTGGGGCTCGGGCTTGACCGCGCCGGACCAGTCCGCCTCGAACGGCTCGGTGCAATCGCACCACCACGCATCGATACCGTGCGCAAAAAGCCCGCGGCGGGCCTGCTCCCAGTACACGGCGCGGGCTTCCGGGTTGAACGCGTCAACGGTGGACTGGTTGCCCAGCATGAGACCGCGCGACAGCAGCTCCTGGTGGTTCGGGCCGTCGTTGGTCATGATCGGCCAGATCGAAATCATGAGCCGAGCGCCCAGCTCGTGCAAGCCGCGGGTGAACCCGGCGGGATCGGCAAAGCGGACGGGATCAAATGATTTCTGACCGAAGCAAGGTCCGTCCGGCCACGATTTCCAGTCGAGCACCACCAGATCGAGCGGGATCCGGCGGCGGCGGTATTCGCGCACAATGTCGGTCACCTCCGCCGCATTGACGTACCGTTCCTTCGATTGCGCGAACCCGAAGGCCCACTTCGGCAGCATCGGCGGCCGGCCCGTCAGCGCGTGATATCCGCGCGTGAGGTCGTCGAACGTCGCGCCCTGAATAAAGTAATAGTCGAGTTCGTCCACCACGTCGGCCCACCAGTAGGAACCGAGTGCGTCGTCGTGGAAGGTCATCAGCGAGCAGCAATCCAGCAGCAGGCCGTAATGACGCGTGGAAACGAAATACGGCAGGACGATCTTCATGTTCTGCTGGTACAGTTCGCGGGATTTTCCCCGCAGGTTGCCGTAGCCTTCCTCGTGGGAACCGAGTCCGAACAGGGCTTCATCCGGGGCAAAGACAAACTCCAGTCTCGCTTCAAAGGCCTCTCCGTCGGGGACCGTCTGGAAATCCGTCGCGATGGCGCGCGCCCCGTCAATGCTTTCCTTGGCGGCGATCCGGGTGTTTTGATTGAAGACGTTGCGGGTCACTTTTTTGGCGGTCAGCCATTTGCCGCCGCGGGCCGGCTCGGCCAGCAGGAGTCGGCCGGACGCATCCAGATAACGGATGGCGCCGGTGGCCCGGTTGATGACCAGTTGCAGGGCCGGGGTGGTAATCGTGAAGTCTACGTCCTCGTGCAGCGTGTAGCCGGTGAATCGATCAGGCGCGGTGACGATGAGGCTCGGCTTGGTTTGGAACGGCTTGTCTTCGGTCAGCGTGATGCGGGCGATGGCGGCGGTGACAAAGGCGATGCGCAGGCGTTTCTTCCCGGAGGCAAAAATCACCGAGCCATCGTTGCTTTCCAGCGTGTAGGTAGGCGGGGGAGTGGATGGCATTTTTTTCAGGGAGTGGACGAGGACCCGGCGGCACGGCGCGCGGCCAGTTCGGCGTGAATCCTTGGTTCCAGCAGCTCGAATTTCCGGTAAAACAACACCGGCACGGTCGCGAGGGCGTAGAAGAGCGCAGGAATCCAGATGAAGCCCAGCGCGATCCCCTCCAGCGCCTGGGCGGACTGTTCCGCATTGGGCACGTAGCCGGTCGCACTCAAAATCCACAAGGGCAGGGCCCCGCCGACTCCGCTGCCCGCCTTGACGCAAAAGGCCGCGCCGAGGGCGGTCAACAAGCCGGCCGCGCGGATGCCCGATTTCCACTCGCCGTAATCGACGCTGTCAGCCAGCAGCGAGAACGGCAGGGCCAGGGCGACGCCACTGGTGAGAATGCCCGCCACCCAGCCGGCAAAAACCAGGGGGAGCGAATGCGCCGTCCCGCCGGCGTAAACCAGCAACTGGCTCAGGACGGATCCGGCCAGCCCCCAGGCCCAGATGTTCGCCTTGGACGTCCACCGGCAAAGCCAGGGCAACAGGAAAATCCCCGCGAGCGAAACGACGTCCAGGCTGTTCGCCAGCGGAACGAGGTCCTTCCGGTGCCAGGTGTATTCGAAATAATAAGGGACCATCGAAATGCGGGCGATGAAGGCGATCCAGAAAAAGAGGCAGCTGGTGAAGATAATGATCCACGGCCAATTCCCCTTGATGGCGCCAAATCCCTCCCGGATGCGCAGGGGCTTTGGCTTCTCCTGTACGATCTCCTTGAGGTTGCGGAAGGCGATCAGGTAAAGGATCACGGATCCCGTCGCAAAAATCGGCATGGCGCGCATGAAGCCGACCTTGTCGTTGCCGTGGCCGAGCCACGTGATCAGCGGCCACGCCGTGGCATTGACCAGCAGCACGCCGGCCTTGGAGCCGAACATCCGGTAAGTCGTCAGCACCACGCGCTCCCGGGGATTGGCAGTGAGGGCCGAAAGGATGGAGGTGACCGGGGTGTTAATGCCCGTGTAGAGGATGCTGCAGATCATGTAGGTTCCGCCGGAGTAAAGCGCCTTGGCGGTCGGGCTGAGATCGGGCGTCAGAAACGTCAGCACCCCGAAGAGCGCGAACGGAAAACAGAGCCAAAGAAACCACGGCCGGCTCCGGCCCCACCGACTGTGGGTCTGGTCGAAGACGATGCCCCAGACCGGCGCGTCCACTGCGTCCACCATGCGCGCAACCAGCAGGATCGTCGCGGCCGTCGCCGCGGGCAATCCCGCCACATCGGTGTAGAATTTGGCAATGTAGAAAGAGATGACGCAGAAAACCAGCTGGCCGGCGGCGTCACTCGAGGAATAGCTGATTCGTTCAAGGAACGGCAGCGGCTTGGCGGGGGTAGCGATTTTCATGCGGGGCCTGCTTCAATGGGCTTTGCGATCACTTGCCGGCAGGATCCACGCCTTCCGGCGCCGGCTTCCAATCCGCCGGAACAATGCTGCGCCAGGCGGGCTCCAGTCCGCTGGCGTTGATGATGGCCCGGGCCTCGGCCGGCCATGCGCCGGCCGGACACAACACCGTGTTGGTTACGGCGCAATCCGGCGCGGCGACCGTGAACTTGTCCTCCGTGACGAAATAACGGTCGATGGTGATGTTGTGCTTGCGCCCAAAATTATCCGCCCAATGCGCCGCCGTATACGGTGATTGGACGACATTATCATGGGAGATAATCCCGGCCGACCCTTCATCCGTGTAGATGCCCTTTTCTGTCCGGCGAACATAGTTGCCGTCGATCACGGTGCCCGGTTGGTTGCCCAGGGTATAGATGGCGCCGGCATCATGCAGCACAGAGACGGAATTCTCCACGCGGTTGGCGTGAATGCGATTGTTGCCGGCGACCGTCGTGGGCCGGCCGGGAAACACGGCCGGGCGCGAACCGACGCCCCATTGCGGACTCACCGCCACGGGCGAACCGTCGAAATCACACCAGCCCCAGCCGACGTTGATGGCGGAATAGGGCGCATTGGGAATCCAGTTGTGCTCAATGGTCACCGCGTTGGCCAGGAAGACCGTGATGATGGTGTGGCCGCTGAAGAGTGCGGCATCCTCAGGGAGGAAATTATTCGCAATCAGCACGCGGCGCGGGATGGACTCCGTCCCGGCGGGGAACTTCTCGTGTTCGATGCCCGCCCCGGTTGGGTATTTCAAGTCCGGCGGATCGTTCTCATAGACGTGCTGCGGATGTCCGAGGCTGATGGCGCTGCCGCCGGTGTCGCGGATGACGTTGCCCACCACGCGCGTATCCTGGATGGCGTTGCCCAGCACCAGTCCCTCGCAACCGGTGTGGATTACGGTGTTGCGGGTGAATTCCACCCCTTCGATGGCGTCGGCTTCGATGGCGCCCGGCAGGACGTCGAAGGCGCGATAAACATCCAGGTGCCAGTTGGGATTGGCGAAGGCCGTGTAGACCGTGGCGGTTTGCAGGGTGGCCACGCCATGGGAACCGGCTACGTCCAGCAGATTGTAGTCGGTGTAGGCGAACGTCAGTCCCTCGAAGGTGAGGTTGCGCACGGGTTGCGCCGGCGCCCGGCCCAGGAGTTTGATCAGGGTTTCCGTGGCCGGAACCATGACGGTGGCCGTCCGCAGGTCCTCGCCGGGACGCGGGATGTAGTAGACAGTCTGTGCGGCGCGATCGAAATAGAACTCACCCGGCTGGTCCAGGAGCTCAAACGCATTATGGATGATCTGCCGGCTGTCGAGCGTCAGGCCGGCCGCCCAGCCCACCTGCTGGGCGATGGCGCCGTAGGGTTGCTGGAGCTTGAAGATATAGTCGCTCCCGTCGGTGGTGATCTCGCGCACGCCGACAAAATTGGCGTTCCAGGTCGTTTCGTTTTCGATTTCCACGTCGGTTGGGTTGCGCACGATCTTGGGCAGGTCCGAGAGATGGTATTTGATCCCGTCAGCCGCCGTGCCGCTTTGCCAGGCCCACGGCGCCTGGCCGGCGGTCACCGTGAAGGTGCCCCAACCGCCCCGGGCTTGAACCTTGGTTTCGGTATGGGCCATGAACGCGCGCCGGTCGTTCACGTAGAGGGCGCGGAGTTTCCGATCGCGATGCAATGGCGCCTGCCAGATGTCGTCCTTGTAAGGCTGCCAGCCGGTCACGGAAATCCCCCCGGTCAAAACCGGTTTCGCCCCCGGGGCGGCACGATACACGATCCGGTAGGCTCCGGACGCGGAATCCTGGGGGCCAAAAACCAGCGGGTCGGCCACCGGGTAGATGCCGGCCGCGATGGTCACGATGATATTGCCGGACATGGTGGGAATGGCCGCCCGCACGGCATCCCGGGCCTGGGCCAGGGTTCGGAAGGGCCGGTGCTCAGTGCCGGGATTGGTCTCCGACCCATCGGGCGAGACAAAATATTCCCGGTCGGCGCCGGCGGCCAGGGCCGCGAACATGGCAGCTGCGACGAGGGTGGTGACGGTTTTCATTTTCCATCCCACTGGAAGCTTTGCCCGGGCTTGAGTTCGATATCCTTCTTCACGGCTCCGTAGCGCAGGTGGGCGGCATGGCCGGTAACCGAGCGCACCGTGGCGGAAGTCAATTTCCCGTCGTGCCAGGCCAGGTCCACTTCAAACCCGCCGCGGGCGCGCAGGCCCTTGAAGTTTCCGTCCGGCCAGGCCTTCGGCAGTGCCGGCAGGAATTGGATTTCGTCGTTCTGGCTCTGCAGCACCATTTCCATGATGCCGGCCGCACCGCCGAAGTTGCCGTCGATCTGGAACGGCGGATGCGCGTCAAACAGGTTTGGATAAACCCCGCCGCCACCCGCGGCGTATTGGACGCCGTCGCCGCCGGCGGGGCTGAGCAACAGGGTCAGGATTTTGTACGCGTGGTCGCCCTCGTGCAGCCGGGCCCATAGGTTCAACCGCCAGCCCATGCCCCAGCCCGTGGCCTCGTCACCGCGGATCTCCAGCGATTTCTTCGCGGCCGCGGCGAGGGCGGGCGTCGTGTTCACGCCGATCTGCGCGCTCGGGTAAAGCCCGTAGAGATGCGACACGTGGCGGTGATGGAGCTCCGGCGCCGCCATGTCCCAGTCTTGCTGCCATTCCTGCAGTTGGCCGGCCTGGCCGATCTTCGACGGCGCGAGCCGCGCCCTGGCGGCGGTGACCTGGGCCCGGAATTCCGGGTCGGTGCCCAGCGTTTCCGCCGCCGTGACGCATTCGGCAAACAGGTCGCGGATGATCTGCATGTCCATCGTCGGTCCGGCGCAATTGTTCTGGCCGGGGGTATGCGAGTTTTCCGGTGAGAGCGAGGGATTCGTCACGAGGTAGTGCGTGGCTGGATCCTCCACGAGGGTATCGATGAAAAAGAGGGCCGAGCCCTTGAGCAGCGGATAAATCTGCTGCAGATAGACCCGGTCGCGGTTGAACAGGTAGTGCTCCCACAGCGTCTGGCACAACCACGCCCCGCCCGTCGGCCACATGCCCCAGAGCGGGCCGTCAATCGGCGCGGACGCGCGCCACAGGTCGGTGTTGTGGTGCACCACCCAGCCGCGGGCGCCGTACATGACCTGGGCGGTGCGCGCGCCGCTGTGGCTCAAATCCTCGATCATCGCCTGGAGCGGTTCGACGCACTCGCCGAGATTGGCGGCTTCGGCGGGCCAGTAGTTCATCTCGGTATTGATATTGACGGTGTATTTGCTGTCCCACGGCGGCGTCATGGAATCGTTCCAGAGACCCTGCAGCGTTGCCGGTTGGCCGCCGGCGCGCGAAGAGGCGATCAACAGGTAGCGGCCAAATTGATAATACAACACCGCGAGCTGCGGATCCCGGCCGGTGGCGAAATGCGCGATGCGCTCGTCGGTTGGTCGGTCTGTCGCCGCGGATTCGCCCAGGCTGAAGGCGACCCGGCGGAACAATTGCTGGTGATCGGCGACATGGGCGGGCAGCAATGCCGCATACCGGTTGCCTTTGCTCGCGGCCGGCCGGGCCGGCGTCGGGTTTAGCGCGGCTGCGATCCGGCCCGTCACGATGGCCTCAGGATTGCCGCTGACATCCTGATAGTTCTTGTAGCTGGTTGCGAGGGCGAGGACGAGGGTGACCGAGTCGGCGTGGCTCACGCTAACCGTCTGCCCCGTGGCCGTGGCCTGGCCGCCGTCCTGAAGGATTTTTACCCGGGCCTGGAACGTCAGCGCGCCGGCGATGCCGTTGGCGGCGCCGTTCACCCCGTTCAGGACCAGCGTGTCACCGGATTCAACCGTGACCTGCGCCTGCTGGGGCGTGGTCAGGCCGGCGGTGAAGGATATTTGCCCCGGCTGGTCGGCGGTGAGGTGGTAGACGATCACCTGATCCACCGCGCTGCTGAACGCTTCGCGGGTAAACGTCACGCCGTTGGCTTTAAAGGTGGTGGTGGCGACACCGGTGTCGAGGTTCAGGTCGCGGCGATACTGTTCCACGGCCGTCTGCGCCGGAAAATCCAGGAACAGGTCGCCCGCGGTTTCATACGGCATCTGCTTGAGCGGCTTGGCCAGGACCTTCGCGCTGATGAGGGTCGCGCCCTCGGCAAATTTCCCCGCGAAAATCAGCCGGCGAACCTCCGGGAGCGCCGCCTTGGCCTCCGGATTCACCGGATCGTACGGGCCGCCGGCCCACAGGGTGCCTTCGTTGAGTTGCAGGTGTTCGCGGTTCACGCCGCCGAACACCATCGCGCTGATGCGGCCGTTGCCGATCGGCAGCGCATCCGTCCACTGGGCGGCCGGCTGACGATACCAAAGGCTCAGGGGTTCGGTGGGAGCGGAGGCCGGGCTGGTGAATTGCATCTCCGCTGCGCCGAGCAGATTGTTCAGGCAAGCACTGATGAGCAGAAGTCGAATTAAGCCGGGGGTATTCATGGTCATGGGGTTTGGGGTTAAGTTTCGCGGCCTAGGCGAGATAGAAAACCTCGTTTAATTTTGCGCTGGCGGGACTCAGGTCCTCGTTAGAAGGCATGATCTCGCTCATATGTTCCCACCATTGCCGGCAAACGGGAGTGCGGCCCACCGCGGCCCAGCGGGCTTCGTCCTCCACCTCAACGTAGGCGAACAGCTGCCGGGTCGTCGGGTGATAGAAAATGGAGTAGTTGTGCGCGCCATGCTCCTTGAGCACGCTCGCGAGCTCGGGCCAGATGGGATTGTGGCGGCGGGCGTATTCGTCTGCTTGGCCGGGATTGACAGCCATCACGAAAGCTTTGCGAATCCGCCTGGACGGCGAGGCAAGGGAAGAGGGGTCCATTGGCTAAGATAAACTGCGCTGATTTTACGGGGCAAAGTCGCGGAAGCCCCATTGGTCCGCCAACTGGAGGCATTCAGACAGGGGGCGTACGCCATCCGAGCAGGTAACCTCCCGGAGAGAAGCCGCCGCCGTGCAAACCCCGAGCGACAGGCACCGGCTTATCGGCCAGGCTTCATGCAGGCCGTAGAGTACGCCGGCGGCAAAGGCGTCGCCCGCGCCGGCCGCGCCCGCAATGAGGGATTCCGGAACGTTCAGGGCCGGGCGCCATACCCTGTCGCCGTGGCTGGAACAGGCGCAGGTTCCTTCCGGAAAATGGATGATGGCCCATTCCTTCACGCCCAAGGCGATCAGCCGTTGGCCGGCCTCCTCAACCAAGGGTCGGTTAAGCCGGGGGCCCCGGCCGAGCGCCAGGCCGGTCAGTTTCTCCGCCTCGAAATCATTGACGAAGAGGACATCGACGGCCGGCAGGACGGGGATGATGACCGTCGCGAAACGATCGCTGTTCTCACTGACACAATCGAGCGATGTGCTCAGCCCGTGAACGCGGGCGCGGGCCAAAACCTCACCCAGGGCGGGCATGCCACCCGGGCCGATCTGGTCGAGGGTATCGAGCAGCAAAGCGTATCCCAGGTGAAGATGCCGCGCGTGGTTTGCCGGGAAGAGGAAGTTTTCCGGCGACAGTTGTGCATTGGCTCCGCGTTGATGGAAAAAGGTCCTCCGGCCGTTGCCGCGCACCGTCATCACATCCGTGTAGCTGGTAGCGGCAAGGGTGGTGGCGCGAAGCTGCGTGGTATCGATGCCGTGCTGGCGGCAATCGGCGAGGATGAAGCTGCCGTCCGGGTCATCCCCGACCAAGCCGACCGCCCGAAGTGGAAAGGCGGCCCCAAGCTTGGCCAGGTTTTTCAGGATATTGTAGGGCGAGCCACCGTTGCCTTGCGATTGGCTCAGGATGTTGGCCAGGGCGTCCTGTGGCGGCCAGGCATCGATGACCTTGACGTGGTCGACGATCCAATTTCCCCCCGCGATGATTCCCTGGGGCTTGCTCATGATTCAGAAAGAAGACGGCCAATCTTTTCGGACAGGATACGCCAGGACTTGGCGCCATGAAACGGACTGATGATCAAGGCACGCATGTTGGCTTAGGGCACAACTGCCCGCTGACTGGAGTGGGAAGCGAGGGCCGCCGCCCAGATCTTATGCTGGGTGACTGCCTCGTCCGGGGTGGCACAGCCGAATCGCTCGCCCAGCAGGCCGGCCCGCTCGGCCAGGTAGGCGGCCCACATCTGCATCAGGATATCAGGAAACCCGGGTTCGAAAATCCCGCCGGTAATGGTCTTGAAGGGCATGGCGAAACCCAGGTCGGTCTTCTGCCACCACTGATCCTTGCCGCGGTGGTAGAGCCAGAGCGTCTTGGGTTCCTTCGTCGAATAGCGGGCGCCACTGTCGGTCCCCAGCAGTTCCAGCTCCCAGGTATTCGTCTCGGTGGGAGCCAGGCGTTTCATTTCCAGGGTCAGCGGGATCGACTCGCCGCCGATCTGCGCCGAGCAAAAGAGCGAGGCGTTGTCCCAGGTGTCGCAGTTCACCTGGCCGCCCTTGCCGTCCGGGCGCGTCAGGTAAACTTTCTGGAGCCGGGCGAAAACCGACGTCGGGTTCCAACCCAGCCGCAAGGGGACATGGGCCACGTGCATGCCGAGGTCGTTCATCACCCCGGCCTCGCCGCAGAATTTATTCTGCCGCTTCCAGTTCGCCGGCTTCTGCGGATCGAGATCACTGCAATGCAGGAACGCGCATCGCGCGCTGAGCGGCCGGCCGATGTTGCCCGCACGCGCGAGGGCGATGATGCGCTGGACGGCCGGAAGAAACGGGAATTCCGAGGACACGCGCACGAATCGTTGCAGGCGCTGGGCCTCGTCCCGGATCTTGGTCGCCGCGGCCAGGTTGATCCCGAAGGGTTTTTCGGCCAGCAGGTCCTTGCCGGCGCGGAGCACGTCGAGATAAATCTCCTCATGGAGGTGGTGCGGCACGGCGACATAGACGACATCGATGTCGGGATGGGCGAGCAGGGCGCGGTGGTCCGTTTCAAAATAGCGTACCCCGGGTGCTTGGCGGAACCAATCGAGCGCGCCGGCGCTGACGTCACAAACACCGACCAACTCCGGCTTCACGGGGCAGTCGAGGAGGGCGAACCAACGCCCGAAGGCGCTGGCCACTTCGCGGCCCATGAGTCCCGCGCCAATGACGGCGACGCGGACGGGTAACTGGACATTCGTATTCATGGCGGGCGGGCAGAGGGTGGGGGTTGGTCAGTTGAGCAGCTTCAGCGCGTCCGCCACCGAGGCGCCCTCATGGACGACCGCCATCAGGGCCCGCGTGATCTTGGCGGGTTGCGGGTGCTGGATGATGTTGCGACCATAGACGATGCCGGCGGCACCTTGCGCCATGAGCGCCTGGGTGCGCTTCAGGATCTCAAACTCGGGGGCGCGCCCGCCGCCGCGGACCAGCACCGGAATGCCGCCGGCGATCTCCACCACCTTGTGATAGATCGTCACATCATCCGTGGGATCCGCCTTGATGATGTCGGCGCCGAGTTCAACCGCTTGGCGCACCAGCGGGATGATTTTCGCCGGATCACCGTCAACCATGTACCCCCCGGCCTTGGTGTTTGGCTGGAAGACGAGGGGCTCGATCATGAGCGGTACCCCATAGTGGTCGCATTGGGGCTTCAGGCGCAGAATGTTCTGGATGCATTGATCAGCGAGTTCCGGCTGGTCCGGGATCCGGAACAGATTCACCACCACGCAGGTGGCATCAAGCCGGACCGCCTGCAAGACCGGTTCCTCAATCAGGCGCGAGAAGAGATGCCGGGGCAACTGGGAGCCATAGACATTGGCCACATCGGTGCGCAAAACCAGGGCCGGCTTGGGCCGCACCGGCTGGCTTTGCAGGTGGCCCGCCTGGCCGACGGTCAGCTGGATCGCGTCCGGTGCGGCATCGGTCAGGGTCCGCACGGCTTTTGCGATGTCCTCGATGCCGGAAAGGAACGAGGCTTCGTTGAAGAAGCCATGATCGATGGCCACGTCGAAGCAGCGGTGGGTCTGCGGGTTGAAGAGACGGTTGAGGCGGGCGGTTTTCATGGGGAGGAAGGATTGACGAGTTTGACCCCAGCCGAATGCAGCGCGGTCCGTTGGGCGCGGGACAGCGGGCGGTTGGTCACGAGGTGGGTGAATGACGACCACGGGGCGAAGACGATGGCGGCCGGACCGTCCCATTTTTCGCCGTGCGCGACCAAAATGCGGAGCCGGGCGCGGCGCAGCGCCTCGACCTTGACGGATGCCTCCGAGAATTCGGTGGTCGCGGGACCCTTGGCCTCGACAATCCCGGAACACCCGACCACGACGGCGTCGAAGTGCAGGTGCTCAAGCCAGCTCTGCGCGAGCGAGCCGGTCAGGGCCATGCTAACCGGGCGGAGTTCGCCGCCCACCGAGGTCAGCTTGCCCCGGGCGGTTGCGCCCAGGGCGAGCAGGGGAACCGAATTGGTGTAGAGGTTGAGCAGCGGGCGGTCGAGCAAGGCGCGGCCCACTTCCAGGCAGGTGGTGCCGCTGTCGATGAAAACCGTGCCTGCCGACGGCAGGAGGGCGGCAGTCGCAATCGCCAGGCGGGCTTTGACCGTGGCGGCCTTCGTTGCTTTTTGCGGGAAGGAGATGTCCCTGAGACCGAAATCGACATTCAGGATTCCCCCGTGGGTGCGCTTGAGCAGTCCGCGCTCAGCCAGGACCGCCAGATCACGGCGCAGCGTGGCTTGCGAAATGCGCAGCTGGGTCCCCAGGGCGCTGTTGGAGGCACTGCCGCTCTTTGCCAGAAAATTGAGAATCGCACGGTGTCGCTCGGGGCCAAGCATGCGCCGAGGCAAGCGGGGTCGTTTCCGGAGTTCAATCGAAACCTGCTGAAACGCGCATAACGCGCATAAACGCTCACCCGGTTGTCCCGCCCGATCCCAAGCCAGGCCCGAAACCCGGGTTCGCCCGACGTGAGACATTCCACGCAGCTTCCGAGACAATCCGTGTAGAATCAGGGCCGGCATTGTGCGAAGGTTTGGTCCCGGCGGCTTCTTCCCCTCCGCCTGACCTACCCCATGAACACGCTACCCCGCGGCTGGTTGTCCTTTCTTTTCCTGCTTACCCTGACCGTTCCGGTGGTGTCCGCGCCGTTCGCGGACCACGCCGGCAGCGGTCTGCCCGCTCCGGCGGCGCGGCTGGTGGCCGAACGGTGGCCGGCCAGTTGGATTGCGCTGCCGGACGCGCCCAAGAACGGCTACGGGGTTTATCTCTTTCGCAAGCGGTTCGACCTGGTCCGCCGGCCGGAGCACTTCGTGGTCCACGTTACGGGTGACGCGCGTTACCGGCTTTTTGTCAACGGGCACTCGGTCGGTTTCGGCCCGCAGCGGAGCGATCCCATGTACTGGCGCTACGACAGCGTCGACCTCGCGCCGTGGTTGCGCGAGGGGACCAATGTGCTCGCCGCGCAGGTCTGGAGTTATGGGGAGGAGGCGCCGTATGCGATCATGAGCCGGCAGACCGGTTTTCTATTGCAGGGCGACACGGCGGCGGAGGATTTCGTGGATACGAATGAAACCTGGAAGGCCAACCGGGACGACGCCTACCAGCCCATCCCGCCCGACCGGGCGCGACTTCAGACGTACATTGTCACGGGTCCGGGCGACCGCGTGGACGCCGCGCGGCACCCGTGGGGTTGGTCGGCGGCCGGCTTCAATGACTCGGCCTGGCCCGCGGCCCGGGTGCTTGAGCAGGGCACCCCGCATGGCTGGGGTTCGGAGGTGAGCTGGTGGCTCACCCCGCGGTCGATTCCCCTGATGGAGGAAACGCCGCAGCGGCTCGCCCGGGTGCGGCGTTCCAGTGGCGTCCAGCCCGCGGCGGGTTTTGTCGAGGGGACGGCGCCGCTGACAGTGCCGGCGCACACGAAGGCGACGGTGCTGCTGGACCAGGGATTTGAGACCAGCGCCTTTCCGCAACTGACGGTGAGCGGCGGCCGGGGTGGCCGGGTGACGCTCGCCTATGCCGAGGCCTTGTTCGATCAAAAGGGGTTGAAGGGCAACCGGGACGATATCGCCGGGCGCGAACTCCTTGGGCGCACGGATGAATTTCATCCGGATGGCGGGGCCCGCCGGCTTTTCGCGCCGCTGGATTTCCGCACCTACCGCTACCTGCAGCTGGCGGTGGAGACGGGCGAAGAAGCCCTGGTGGTGGAAGATTTGCAGGGAATTTTTACCGCGTACCCGTTGCAGCAGCGCGCCACCTTCACCAGCGACGATCCCGAGCTGGCCCGGATCTGGCAGGTGGGCTGGCGGACCGCGCGGCTGTGCGCCTTCGAGACCTATACCGACTGTCCTTACTACGAGCAGCTGCAGTACGTGGGCGATACCCGGATCCAGAGTTTGATTTCACTTTATGCGGCGGGCGACGACCGGCTGATGCGAAACGCGATCGAGCTCTTCGACCATTCGCGGCTGCCTGACGGCATGACGCAGAGCCGCTATCCGTCGGCCACGCCGCAGTTGATCAACACGTTCGCCCTGTTCTGGGTCGAGATGATCCACGATTACTGGTGGCATCGCCAGGATGACGCCTTCCTCCGGGCCCGCCTGACCGGCATGGGTGACGCGCTGGCCTGGTTTGAGCGGCGGATCGACCCGCAGACCGGCCTGCTCGGGCCGCTGTCGTTCTGGACCTTTGTCGATTGGGCCAAGGAATGGGTCGGGAGCGAGCAGGACGGGAACCGCGGTGCGCCCGAGGGGGTGCAGGAAGGTGGCTCCGGCGTCGTGTCCCTGCAGCTGGCGATGACGCTCCGACACGCGGCGGAGGTCTGTCGCGCCTTGGGGCGCGAAGACCAGGCGCGCCATTATGAGCAAGTGGCGGCCGGACTCCGCGAAAGCGTCGTGCGCCTCTGCTGGGATAAAAAGCGCCGGATGTTCGCCGACACGGCGGAGAAGAGGAACTTCAGCCAGCACGCCAATGTGCTCGCGGTTCTTTCCGGGGCGATCGAGGGAGCGGCGGCGCGCGACCTGATGCAACGCGTGGCGGCCGACCGCTCGCTGACCCAATGCACCACTTATTTTCGGTTCTATCTTTTGCGGGCGATGAAACAGGTGGGACTGGGTGACGAGTATCTCGCGATGTTGGGACCATGGCATGACATGCTGGCGTTGGGCCTGACGACCTTTGCCGAGCAGCCGGAGCCGACCCGGTCGGACTGTCACGCGTGGAGCGCTTCACCGATTTACGAATTGATCGCCACCGTCCTCGGGATCGAGCCGGCGTCGCCGGGTTTCGCGACGGTGCGGATTGAGCCGCACCTGGGTCATTTGCAGCACGCGGAGGGCTCTCTGCCGCACCCGAAGGGCGACATCGGCGTGGCTTTGCGGAGGAGCCAGGGCGGACTCAGTGCGAAGATCATCCTGCCGGCGGACCTCACGGGAGTCTTTGTCTGGCAGGGGCAGAGTGCGCCGCTGCACCCGGGCGAGCAGACGCTGGTATTTCCGTGAGCTTTTGCGCGGAGTGTTTTTGCCACCGGCCGCAATGGGGACTGACGGATGATGCCCGGTCCTCAGCCCGGCAATTAGTCGATTCGGGCCAGTGGGAAAATTGCCCCGCGACCAGCGCGGATCCAAGGAGTGTCACACTCATCCGCGGCCCATTTTGGGTGCAAAAAATGGTACTGCCGCCTGTAACGATCCGGTAAATCGAAGACACTTCCCGCGAGACTTTTAACGCAGTTTCCGAGACAATTGGTGTAGAACCACGGACGGGATTGTGCGAAGATTAATCCGAGTCGGTTTTATTCCCCTTACCCCCCGTTTCTTTTATGTCCATGCAGTCTTCCTATCGTTTTTCATTTGGACCCTGGAATATCAGCGAAGGTGCTGACCCTTTCGGTCCGGAAGTGCGCCCGGCCTATCCGCACGAAGGCAAGTATGCGCTGTACAAGGCGATGGGCTTTGACGGTGTGCAGTTCCATGACGACGACGTTGTCCCGGACCTGGCCAAGCTCACGACCGCGCAGGCGCTGCAGAAGGCCGGTGAGGTCGGTCGCATGCTGAATAATCAAGGCTTGGTGCCGGAGTTTGTCGCCCCGCGGCTGTGGTTTGCGGAGCAGACGATTGATGGCGGCTATACCTCAAACAGCGCGGCCGACCGGGCCTACGCTTGGGATCGCACCCGGGTTTGCGTCGACATTGCGCGGGCCATTGGGTCCAAGGCGATTGTACTCTGGCTGGCCCGCGAAGGCAGCTACATCCGGGAGGCCAAGGATGCCAAGCTGGCTTATGAGCGCCTGCTTGAGCTGGTCGACAACATACTGACCTACGACCATCAGATCGAAATCTGGATCGAACCCAAGCCGAACGAACCCACCGATCTCGCGTACGTCCCCACCGCCGGCCACGCGATTGCACTGGCCTACGCCTCCCAGGCCCCCAAGCGCGTCAAGGCCCTGATCGAAAGCGCGCACGCGATTCTCGCCGGGCTGGATCCGAGCGACGAGATGGCGTTTTGCCTGGCCCACGACAAGCTCGGCAGTGTTCACCTCAACGATCAGAACGGGTTGAAATATGACCAGGACAAGAATTTTGGCGCAGTGAATCTCCGGGCCGCGTTCAACCAGGTCCTCGTGCTGGAAGACAACGGTTATGGAAAAAATGGCGAATTTGTTGGCCTTGACGTCAAGGCCTTCCGTACCCAGCGGGGCAGTCCCGTGACGCAGCACCTGAAGTCGAGCCGCGAGCTTTTCCTCCTGCTCGTCGAGAAGGTGCACACCTATGACCGCAAACTGGTGCAACAACTCCGCGACGCGCGGGATTACGAGGCCCTCGAACTCTACACGCTGAGACACCTGCTCGCGGCCAACTGAGCCGGTTTGGGATTTACCGGCCACCCAACTTGATTGCGCATGCCAGGCCGGGCGGAAGGAAACTCCCGGTTATTCGATCAATCCTCGTCACCGTTAAGGTCGTGGTGGGCTGCTTTGTCCAAATCGTTTTTATGAAGGCGCAATTCAAGCTTGGGCTTCGTCTCTGGCTGGCTCTAGGGGCGGTGACAATTCTGCCGGCCGCAAATTATTTTGTGGCGCCCAAAGGCGATGATCGCAACGCGGGAACAATCGAGCGGCCTTGGGCCACCTTGGCTGGCGCCCGGGATGGCGTCCGGGCTTCCGGGAAACTCGGCCGGGAGGCGATTGTGGTGAATTTCGCCTCGGGAGTGTACTACCTGGACTCGACGGTGGTGTTCTCGGCCGAGGACTCGGGCTCGGTGCTCGCCCCCGTGTTGTACCGGGCCGCCGCCGGGCAGAAGGTGGTGCTCAGCGGCGCCACCCGGCTGGCGGCCGAATGGCGGCCGGCTTCCGGCGGAATTTACGCCGCTCCGCTGGCCGGCGAGGCGGTTTATGACGAATTGTTCCTGGACGGCGCGCTCCAGCCGATGGCCCGCTATCCCAACCTTGATCCTGGGATCGCAGTGTATGGCGGCTTCGCCGCTGATGCCATCAGCCCGGAACGGGTCAGTCGCTGGTCGGAACCGGCCGGCGGCTACATCCACGCCATGCACAAGTATCTCTGGGGCGGTTATCAATATGTCATTACCGGCAAGAACGCCGACGGCACACTCCGTTACGAAGGGGGCTGGCAAAACAACCGGCCCATGGGCATGCACGACCAGTATCGGTATGTGGAAAATATCCGCGAGGAGCTTGATGCCCCGGGTGAGTGGTATCAGGACCGCCAGAAGCATCTGCTCTATTTCTATCCCCCGGCCGGAGCTGATCTTTCGCAGGCGCGGGTCGAACTTGACCGCCTGAACGGACTGATCGTCCTGCGGGGCACGGCGGCGAGACCGGTCGGAGGTCTCGGGTTCTCGGGCTTCATCTTCCAGAACGTGAGCCGCACCTTCATGGAGACCCGTGAGCCGCTGCTGCGGAGCGACTGGCGGATTTATCGCGGCGGCGCCCTGTTGGTGGAGGGGGCGGAGGATTGCCGGATTGAAGACTGCATGTTCGAGGCCGTGGGCGGCAATGCGATCTGCGTCAGCCGGTACAATCGACGGGTTTCCATTCGGGCCTGCGACATCCGCCAGGCCGGCGCCAGCGGCGTCGTGTTTGTCGGTGATCCCGCGGCGGTGCGCAGTCCGTTGTTCGATTACGAACAGCGGGCGGCCTATGCCGACATCGACCGCACGCCGGGTGCGCGCACCGACGAATACCCCGAGGACTGCGTCGTTGAGGACTGCCTGATCACCGGAATCGGCCGGGTCGAAAAGCAGGTGGCGGGAGTGGAGATCTCCATGGCGCGGCGGATCACCGTCCGGCACTGCACCATCAGCGGCGTGCCGCGCGCGGGCATCAATCTCGGTGACGGCACCTGGGGCGGGCATCTGATCGAGGGTTGTGATGTCTTCGACACGGTGCTCGAGACGGGTGACCACGGCAGTTTCAATTCCTGGGGCCGCGATCGCTACTGGCAGCTGCGGGACGCCCCGGAGGGTGAACTGCCCGCGCTCGCCCTGCTGGATGCCGCGGAACCGGTCATCATCCGCAACAACCGGTGGCGGTGCGACCATGGCTGGGACATCGATCTGGATGACGGATCCAGCAATTTTCGGATCTACAACAACCTCCTGCTGGGCGGGGGCCTGAAGCTGCGCGAGGGCTTCCACCGCCATGTCTGGAACAACATCATCGTCAACAATTCGCTGCACCTCCACGTGTGGTATCCGAACAGCGGGGACACCTTCGTGGGGAACATCGTGATGGGGCGGTATCGGCCGGGCCTGATGGGAACGGGCCGGTGGGGCAGCGAAATCGACCGCAATTTTTTCACCACCAACGCGGCGGATCGCGATGCCTTCCGGGCGAACGGGGCGGACTTGCATTCCTTTGTCGAGTCTGTGGCGTTCGTCGATGCCGCGGCCGGAAATTTTACGCTGGCGGCCGACTCTCCGGTGCTGGGCCTGGGCTTCCAGAACTTTCCCATGGATGAGTTTGGGGTGCGGCCGGCCAAGCTGCGCGCCCGGGCGCCGCGGCCCCTGATTCCCCGGCTGCGGCATTTCAGCGAGGCGGCCAGTGTCCCGCGGTTCACCTGGCTCGGCGCCACCCTCCGGGCCTTGCAGGGCGAGGAATATTCCGCGTTCGGCATTTCCGCAGAGGCTGGCGGGGTCGTGCTGATCGATGCCCCGGGCCACGCCGCGGCGACCCAGGCCGGGCTGCGCGAGGGCGATGTCATTTACTCCCTCGACGGCCAGGCCGTGCGAACGCCGGAGGATCTGCAGCGCCTGATTCAGGCGGCCGTACCCAATCGCAACCTGCGCCTGGGCGTCCGCCGCGAGCAGAGGGATGTGACCGTCCCCTTGCTCGACCATCCGGCAATCCCGACCAAGGCCGAACCTTCAACCCATTGAATTTATGACGACCGAAAGCCTCTTCAAGACCGCGGACGGGAAAAGTCACATTGTGACCTTTTTCCTGATGACCACGCTGTTTCTCCTCTGGGGATTCTGCAACGGCATGATCGATGTCATGGACAAGCATTTCCAGGATTACCTGCATCTTTCCAAGGCGCAATCGGCGTGGGTGCAGTTCGCCCACTACCTGGGCTACTTCCTGATGGCGCTGCCGGCCGGATTGCTGGCGCGCCGCTTCGGCTACAAGGGCGGCATCATCGCCGGCCTGCTCGCGGTTTCGCTGGGAGGATTTTGGTTCGTGCCGGCGACGCACATCGGGTCCTTCTGGGCCTTTTTGCTCGGGGTCTGCCTGATCTCGATGGGCCTGACCATTCTCGAGACGGTCGCCAACCCTTACACCACGGTCCTAGGCCCGAGGCATTTCGCGGCCGCGCGGATTAATCTGGCGCAATCCTTCAACGGCGTCGGCTGGATTTTGGGTCCGATCGTGGGCGGGGCGTTCTTCTACTCGAAGGCCGGCACGGAGGTCGCGCACGGGCAGCTTTATGTTCCGTATGTGGCGGTGGCCGTGATCGTGCTGGTGCTGGCGGTGGTCTTCGCCTTTGCCGCGATTCCGGACCTGATCCCGGAAGGCGAAACGACGCCGGACGCGGCGGGGCCCGCGAAGCCGGGCGTGTCACTCTGGTCGCAGCGGCATTTCACCGGGGCCCTGGTGGCGCAGTTTGGCTACGTTGCCGCCCAGGCGGGGATTTTCAGCTTCTTCATCAACTATGTGGTGAGTGAGGTGCCGGCCATTTCATCCGGGGCGGTGAACAGCTGGTTTCTCCAAGGCGGCGCGGCGCTGAGAGGGAACGATTATTTTATCAACGAACAGGGCGCGAGCCGCCTCCTCGGGGTCGCGGGGTTCGGTCTTTTTCTGGCCGGTCGTTTTAGCGGAGCAATCATCTTGAGAAAGCTTTCTGCGCCGCTCGCCCTGGGCATCTACGGCGCCGTGAATGTAGTCCTCTGTGCGCTCGTGGTGCTGAAGCTCGGCTGGATCTCCGTCGGCGCGGTTTTCCTCAGCTTCTTTTTCATGTCGATCATGTTCCCGACCATCTTCGCCCTCGGCATTCATGGTCTAGGTTCGCAGGCGAAGAGGGCATCGGCCTTCATCGTGATGGCCATTATGGGCGGGGCCATCATGCCTAAATTCATGGGCTATCTGGGCGACCAGTATAACATGTCCGTCAGCTTTGCGGTGCCCCTGGCCTGTTTCCTGGTGGTCGCCAGTTATGGTTTCAGTTGGTCGCGTCTGAGTCACACCGCGGGCGTTCACGACGCGACGGTCCACCCGGGTCATTGATCCGCGGGCCCCAAGGTTTTCCACTGCCAGGCCGACTGATCCGCCCAATGCCCTTGTCCGATCCGCTTAACGCCAACCTTTGCGCCGGGGACTTCTAACGATGATTAAAACCGGCCTTCTGAATCCGGCTCTGCTGAGCCTGCTCGCCCGGATCCGTCACACGAACACGCTTGTCATCGCCGATCGGGGGTTTCCCTACTGGCCCCACCTTGAGACGGTGGACCTTTCGCTGGTCGACGACGTTCCGACGGTCCGACAGGTGCTCGAGGCCATCCGGCCCAATTTTGTCATCGGGCGGGCGTTGCTCGCGCAGGAATTCCGGGTGCATAACCCCGCCGAAAAATGGGCGAACCTGAATGCCGCGCTGGCCGGAATCCCGGTCGAGTTCAAGCCGCACGCTGAGTTCAAGGCGCTGGTACCGGGGGCCATCGGCTTGATTCGAACTGGCGACACGACCCCCTATGCCAATCTGATCATCGAATCCGCCTGAGGCTTCCCCCGGCCAATCTGCCCCGAGCCTTGTCATTCAATTCCTCCGTATGAATCCATTTTTAGGCGTAATCTTTCACTGGGCTGGCGGCTTGGCCGCCGGGTCCTTCTATGTGCCGTACCGCGGCGTCCGGAAATGGTCCTGGGAAACCTACTGGCTGGTTGGCGGGTTCTTTTCCTGGATCATCATGCCCGGGCTATTTGCCGGGACGATGACTCGTGACCTCATCGGCGTTTTGCTACGCCAGTCAGGCGGTACCCTCTGGTGGACGTATTTTTTCGGGATGATGTGGGGTTTCGGCGGGCTGACTTTTGGCCTCACGATGCGCTACCTCGGCATGTCGCTCGGCATGGGAGTGGCCCTCGGCTATTGCGCGGCGCTCGGCACGCTGTTGCCACCCTGGTTCAAGTCGCTTTTGCCGGGCATCCCGGTCCCGGAAACACTGCGGCAGATCGCCTCCACCACGGCTGGTCAAGTCACGCTGGCGGGTGTGGGGGTTTGCCTGCTGGGCATCGCCCTCTCGGCGCTCGCGGGTCTGGCGAAGGAACGGGAAATGGCCGCCGCCGACAAGCAGGCGGCCATCGCGGAGTTCAACTTCCGGAAAGGTCTCCTGGTCGCGACTTTCTCGGGGGCCATGAGCGCCTGCTTTGCTTTTGCGCTGACGGCCGGCAATCCGATTGGCGAGGCTTCCCGGGCTGCGGGCACCAGTCCCATTTGGACCGGACTGCCCAAGTTGGTCGTCGTGCTCCTCGGTGGTTTTACCACCAATTTCATCTGGTGCGTGATCCTCAATATCCGCAACCGGACGGGCTCCCAGTATTTCGCCACCGCGGATCGGCCCGCCGCTGTCATTCCGGGTCGGGCGGGGGAGGGACCGGGCGCAACTCTTGCGCGTCCGGCGGGTGGTCCCGCGTTGGAATCCCAGGTACCGATCTTGGGCAACTACTTCTTCTCGGCGCTGGCCGGGACGATCTGGTACTTCCAGTTTTTCTTCTACACGATGGGCGAGACCCAGATGGGTAAATTCGGTTTCGCCTCCTGGACGCTGCACATGGCGAGTATAATTCTCTTCAGCACGATGTGGGGTTGGATCCTGCACGAGTGGCGCGGGGCCAGCAAACGGACGCTCGGGATCATCGCCGCCGGCCTTGCCGCCCTGATTTGCTCCACGATCATCATCGGCTTTGGCACCTACCTTAAGGCGGGCGCCGGACGCTAGCGCCCGCGCGCAGTCGACAGGCCTACGCCACCCTCTGGATATCTTCCCCATGAAAACAAAAACCCTGCGCGTAGGCTTGTTCGGCATCGGGCTGGAGGCATACTGGCCGCAATTCAGCGGCTTGAGAGAAAAACTGGAAGGCTACCAGGGGATTGTTGCCGCCAATCTCAGCCGCCCGGATGTGGAGATCGTTAATCTGGGACTGGTGGACAACCCGGTGCGCGCATTTGCCGCCGGGCGTGAATTCCGGGTCGCGGATGTCGACCTGATCTTCCTCCATGCTACCACTTACGCCCTTTCGTCAACCGTGTTGCCGGTCGTGCTGCGGGCCAAGGTCCCGGTGATCGTGCTGAACCTCGTGCCCGGCCAGGCGATCGACTACGCGCGGTTTAACGCCCTGACCGACCGGACCTTGATGACGGGTGAATGGTTGGCCAGCTGTGGGGCTTGCCCGGTGCCAGAGATCGCCAACGTTTTTAAGCGGGCGGGAGTGCGCTTCCACCAGATCACTGGGATGCTCACTGATGATCCTGCGTGCTGGCGCGAGGTGGAGGCCTGGGTGGAGGCCGCGAAGGTGGCGGCTGGGATGTTTGGCAACCGCCTGGGTTTGATGGGGCACTATTACAGCGGTATGCTCGACATTCATTCCGATGTCACCCGGCACGCGGTCACTTTTGGTACTCACATCGAGCATCTCGAAATGGATGAGCTGACCGCCCGCCGGCGCAGTGTGCCGTCTGGTGAAGTCGAGCAACGGCTGAAACAATTTCTCGGCAAGTTCGAAATCCGGCCGGAGTGTTCCATCGAGGATCTCATGGAGGCGGCGCGCACTTCGGTCGCGCTCGACCGTCTCGTGGCCGACTACGACCTCGGGTCGCTGGCTTATTACTATAAGGGCACCGGAGTACCGGAAAATGAAGCAACCATGGCATCCATCATCCTGGGGACTTCGCTGCTGACCGCGCGGGGTGTGCCGGTGGCAGGTGAATATGAGGTCAAGAATGTCCAGGCCATGAAGATCATGGACCTGTTTGGCATCGGCGGGTCCTTCACTGAATACTACGCGATAGATTTCAAGGATGACGTTGTGCTGATGGGCCACGACGGCCCCGGTCATATCGCCATCGCCCAGGGAAGAACCAAGGTGCGACCGCTCAAGGTTTACCACGGCAAGGTCGGCCGCGGTGTCTCCGTGGAGATGTCAGTCAAGCACGGCCCGGTGACGCTCTTGTCGGTTATCGAAGCCGAGGGCAAACTGGCGCTGCTTTACGCAGAGGCGGAATCGGTGCCCGGCCCGATCCTGGAAATCGGCAACACCAACAGCCGGTACCGCTTCGCCTGTGGCGCGCGCGAGTTCGTCAACCGCTGGAATTCCCATGGGCCGGCACACCATTGTGCGGTCGGCGTAGGGCATGCTGCCGACCGGTTGAGCAAACTGGGTCAATTGCTTGGGCTCGAGGTGATCAAAGTGTGCTAGGCCTGATGCTAAGGCTAACCAATCCGAGTAAGCGGGGGCCTTCGCCCGGGCAGGTGTTGCCTAATGGGACTAACGCCACACTGGGGTGGCGTGCCGCGGACGGGGGCAGGGGACCGGCTGGACGGGGTAAAGGGTGCTGCGGGGAATTATCGTAAATGGGATAATTATCCTGTTTGCGATAATTGGAGACGGAGTGGTCGCGGGTCATGGGCGGGTGGGGTAGGGCAAGATGGCGGGCTGCCATCTTGGGGCATGGCTGGAAGACGCTCCCTCACTCCCCTCGAAGAAAGAATGCTGCTCTCGGTGGTCCGCGAGTTGCCCCCACGCGATCGCGCCCTGGTCACGGCCCAGTGGTTCACTGGCTTCCGTATCTCAGAAATCCTCTCGCTCACGGTTGGCTCCGTCCTCCGCCATGGGGAACTGGTCAGCAAGATTGGCGTGGCCCCGAGAAACATGAAGGGTGGCTACGGCCGCACCCGCTGGATCCCAGTCCTCCCGGAGCTGCATGCGGCACTTGAGTCGTACCTGAGTTGGCTCCGCCGGCGCATGGTATTAAGCCCCGACATGCCCCTCTTCATCAGCCGGGAGTCCGACGGTGCCGGCAACCTGCGCCCACTCACCCGGGAAAGTGCCCGGCGCATCATGCACGCGGCATTTGCAGCAGCAGCCATCGAGGACGACGGAAGGCTTGGCACGCACACCCTGCGCAAGACCTGGGCCCGGAAAGTCTACAAGAACAGCGGCAACGACATCATGATTTTAAAGGCAGCCCTAAATCACAGCGACGTGGCCGTCACCCAGAAATACCTGGAGGCCGACGAGGACGAGGTGATGGCGGCGATCGCGAAGTGCGACTTCACGCGAAAAGTGCGTGTCGCCCGTACATCTTTGGTGAGCATGCCGAAACCGGTGCCCGCCTTGGATGCCTCAATCCTCCGGAGGACAACAAAAGTGGCGTAACGTCACCTCGGGAGTAGTGTACAGCTAGGTGCCTTCACGCGATCGCTCGCGTGGCGCAACGACGCCCTGGCGAAGTAACTAGAATACAGGTAGCGGCTACGTCAAGGTGGCGGGTGGGGGAGTGAACAGGGTAGGAGCGCTCAGAGTGGAAATAGATGGGGTTGTACAACCCCGTTTCCAAAATAGATCATGTGTACTGTGGATTCTGTGGTCCCACCCCGGGTAGAATGAGCTACGATGTCATCGTCTTCGATCTGGATGGTAACTCGAACAACGCCTCGCAAAAAGCCCACTGGACCCGGGCAAGCTCTTCTCGCCTTCCTCGACCGGGAAAAACCGAATCTGTAACGTATAGCTGACCGCGTCGGGCGGGCCGAGCCGTTCCAGTTACGCCGCATCCGCCAGGCCCTGGGTTTGGATTAGCGCGATGTGGCCCGCGTCCTGCGGCAGGACGCAGCAAAGCTTGTCTCAAATGGAGTTCAGGGAAAACGCGGAAACCATATCCATCGGCAAGCTCCGGAAAATTGCCCGGGCAATGGGGTTCGAAGTCGTTTACTGTTTGGTGCCGGCCAGAAAACGGAAGAGCGGGCGTTTGGGCCTATCGGCTGTAAAGCCGTATGGTAGGCCTTAAGTGGTGCTAGCTTCGCCCCGTAGGTCCTGGATCCCTGAGCCCCGCGGGCGTCCGTTTCCTTGATAAATCTGACAACTGCGTCCTCGGCCTTAATCGGGTCGAATTTCCTTTGGTTCCGGGCCACCCAGGATTCGGCCGCAACCAAAACATTGCCACTCGTGAGCTCCGCCGCCTTTTTCCACTCCCGCACCGCGGCCAAGGCAGGGGTGTCCCCGGTCATTCGGCGAATCGCGTCCAGCTCATCCCGATCAGTCTTGGTCATCCCCGACGCTGCGACTTGGCCGCTATTTAGTTTAGTGGCCACCAGTCGGGCCTCCCGGTCGGCCTCATCGATGTCCGTGAACTGCTGTTTCCGGGATACGCCGCCTTCCCGGTAGTAAAGCTCGTAGACAAACCCGCCCCTCGCGGCTCCATGGGCGATGCGATAGATAGTGACGGTCACGTTCCCGACCTTTACCTTCCGGGGCCAGTCCTTCTTTGCCATTGCCTAAGGTCCTCAGGAAATCTCAGGAAAACAAGCCCTGTTTTTACCATATAACTCCCATCACCTCTCAGAGGGAAAAGAAGTAAAATGACTTCCCCGTGAGGGCACCAACTTAGAGCCGGAATTCCCGGCGAATCACAACCAGACCCAGCTACTCGCTGGGTCTTTTGCTTAGGGGCGTCAAAGTAAGCGCAAATACCGGCGTCCGGGCACAATCTGGGCTTTGCGGGGTCAGAGACAGCTCCAACGATCGGCATGATATGGCCATTCCCCGCGTCCTGGCATTTTCGTTAGCAGTCGTCGTCTTCCTCCCCGGCGGGCTGCTGCTGGCCGAGGAGGCCGCGGCGGCTGACAAGCAGGTGTTTTCCAAGCATATCAAGGACGCCATCCTGGCCGGGTTTCGCAAGGGCGATCCTGAACCGCAACCGGCCGCAAGTGCCGCTCCCCTGGATGTCGCGCCGGAGGTGCTCGTTCTACCCGGAATCACCGTGACGGACGGACGTGGCTCGGGTGGACTGACCCGGGATGCGCTCACGCCGAAAACCGAAGCGGTTCCCTTGGTGGCCGGCACCGGGGTGACCGAATTCAAGGGCAAGAAATTCACCGTCAAGATCCAGCGGATCCTTTATATCCCCATCGCGTTTAAGATCTCGTGGTGAGGCTTATGCCTTGGGCGCAGCTGGCGCAACCGGGTTGCCCAGGCAGCCGCTCCTACCGTTCGCAGCAATGCCTCGGGGCTTGCCCGGAGGGTCTTTCGCTGATGCCGCGGCCATTCCTGGGTTGCAGTCTGTACCTGACCATCCGCGTTCACGGTAAACGCGATTACCAAACTTGGATTGGCTTAAGCGGGCATGGACTTGCATCCGTCGCTGACGCCAACAATGCCATTGGCTGTAGTCGGGACAGGCGCGCAAGCAATCAAGCCAACTCAATGGCAAAATCCAAACGAGCAACCACCTCACGCGACCGGCTTCTGGCGCCCGGAAATAACTGAATCCACTCATGAAAAACACCGCGTGCTTTGCTCTACTTTGGGTCACGCTAAATCTGGCCTGCACGCGAGTCGCCGGTCAAAACCAAGGGGAGGTTTTAGGCTACCATCCGATCCGGACCGACGCGCATCAGCAAATCATACCCTGGAACCACACCGATCCGGCCGAGGCCTACGATGAGATTCTCGGGCTGACCTGGAAATATTGGAGTAACATCCCCGGCTATTGGATGCGCAAGGAGAGTAATTTCAGCCAACGATTTGGCATCCGTTTTCCGCCCCTGTACCTGTTGTTCCGCACCCAGGATCCGGCGGACCTGGGTATCGGCGGTGGCCAGTTCGCGATGATGCTTTCATCCTTTAACCTCTACTATGACTACGCGGGCGATCCCGCGGTCCTGGCGAACATGAAATTCCAGGCGGACTGGTACATCAAGTGGGGCTTCTCCGGTCCCGATTGTGCGTGGCCAAACCTGCCTTACCCCTGCAACACCGAGCTGCTGCCGGTCTACGATGGCGACCTGGTCCTGGGCAAGGGATTCACGCAGCCGGACAAGGCGGGGGATTTCGGTTTCGAACTGACGGTGCTGTATCGGAAAACAGGAGAAAAACGTTACTTGCAAAGGGCCATGGAGATTGCGGACACGCTGGCCGTGCACACCGCCAAAGGTGATGCCGATCACTCGCCCCTGCCATTCAAGGTCAACACCGCCACCGGCGAGGTCGGGTACATTTTGGGCAAGGACGGCGTGAGCCCGATTCCCTCGGGCTATACCACCAACTGGACCGGGACCCTGCGTCTTTTCCAAAGTCTGGAATCCCTCGGGGCCGGTGACCCTAAACGTTACCGGGCGGCCTTTGCGATGATATCGGACTGGCTCAAGGCTTACCCGCTGGCCAACAATCGGTGGGGCCCCTTTTTCGAAGACATCACTTCCTGGTCCGATACGGAGATCAACGCCGGGCTGATGGCCTGGTTCATTTTGGATCATCCTGACTGGGTAACGGACGGCCCTGAAAAAGTCCGGCACATCCAGGATTGGGTGGTCCAAAACCTGGCCCTTGAGGGCTGGGCGCAATACGGTCTCAAGGTTATCGGGGAGCAAACCATCTACAAAATGCAGGGCCAAAGCCACACGGCCCGCCATGCTTCCATCGAACTGCGCTACGCCGAACTGACCGGCGACCGCAGCCGGGTGCCGGAAGCCATCCGCCAGTTAAACTGGTGCACGTACGCGGTCGATCTCGATGGCAAAAATCGGTGGCCCAATCCTGAAACCTACGAAATCTGGTGGAGCGATGGTTATGGTGACTTTATGCGGCATTTTGTGCGGGCTATGGCCGCTGACCCCGAACTTTGCCCGGCAAAGCCTCATCTGTTGCGCACGAGCTCTGTTATACAGATGGTTAAATACAGCCAGCAAAGGGTGGCCTATGTCACATATGACCAGGCCTCGCACGAAGTCCTGCGACTGCCCCGCAAGCCATCGGCAGTGACCGTGGACCGGACCAGTCTGGGCGAGAAGGCGAATGCGGCGGGGGAATACTGGACTTGGCGGCAATTAACGAATGGTGGCGTGCTTGAGATCGCGCACAGTTCGGGCGACCGGGTCGAAGTGGAGTTTTGAGCATCCCAGCCCCGCGGCTAGGTATCTTGCACGACCTGAATATCGGCTGCTCAGATCGCGACCGTCTTGAACGACTCGATCGACCAAAGCGGCTGCCGGGCCTCGGTGGCGAGTTCGTTGAAGGCCTCGACCTCGGCCTTGCTGAAGAGGAGGCCGCGGGCGGCCGCGGTGTGCTTTGCCCACGTGGCTTCGAGCTGGCCGGGGAGCATGGCCTTTTCGTTGCCATGGCCGAGGACGTCGGCGATGACCGCCTTGACGTTCTGCTGCTGGTTCCGGCCCTTGGCAAACGCCCCGCCGCTCAGGGCCTCCGGGTGGATCACCTGAAAGAAGAAGACGCACGTGCCCTTGTCGCCCTCCGCCTGGGCCCAGCGGTTGCGGATCGTGGGCAGCGAGCCGCCGACGAAGCCGCCGACGAGCTCGTTGATCAGGGAAAGCCCGTAACCCTTGTGTGCGCCGAAGGGCAGGAGCGACACCGCGAGGTTCGGGTCCGTGGTCGGATTGCCGTCCTTGTCCACCGCGGCGAGCGGCGGGAGCGGCTTGCCCTCGCGCTTGAGCTGCTGCACGCGGCCCATGGCGACGACGGACGTCGCCCAGTCGATCACTATCGGGTAACCGACCGCGTCAGTGGTGGGGAAACCCCACGAGTGCGGGTTGGTGCCGAGTGTCGGGAACTTGCCGCCGAAAGGCACGACCTCCGCCAGCGCGGCCGTGCAGTTGGTGTAGGCGATGTAGCCCCGCTTGGCGGCATCCATCACGTAGCCGCCGCCCCAGAGGTAGTGGAAGGCGTTGTCCACCGAAACGGTGCCGACGCCGTACTGGTCGGCGAGGCGGATGGCCTCGGCCATGGCGCGGTAGGCGGTGGCCTGGCCGAGTTTCTTGTTGGCGTTCCAGACCTTCGCAGCGGCGAAGCGCGACGGCTTCTCCTCGATCTGCGCGCCGGGCACGCAGCCCTTCGACCCGGAGCCGAAGAGGTGATCGAGATGCAGGGCCTTGATGCCGTTGTGGGTCCGGATGCCGTGCCGCGAGGCCTCGGCGCAGAAGCGCGCGCCCTCGGCCGCCTCGTCGGCGTGGAAGCCGCGGTGCTGGTAGGCGGCGGCGATGAGGGCGTTGTGCTGCTGCTCGGGGACGATGAAGAATTGTTCGGACATGAAATACTAGGTGTAAGGTTTAAGGGGTAAGGTGTAAGGGTGGCGCTGGTGGTTGGTTCTCGGTCGGGCCTTATAACCTAAAGCTTACCCCTTAAACCTCATTTGCCTGCGCGATCGGCTTTTTGCCGGCAAGGAACAGCGTCAGGTTCTCCACGGCGCAGCTGGCCTGGCGCTGGACGCTCTCATGGGTGCGGGAGCCGATGTGCGGGGTGATGATCACGTTCGGCAGGCCGAGCAGCGGGTGGTCGGCGGGCGGCGGCTCCTGGTCGAGGACGTCGGCGGCGTAGGCGAGGGGCTTGGGGGACTTCAGCGCCGCGACGAGCGGGGCGAGCTCGACGATCTCGCCCCGGGCGCAATTGACGATCACGGCGCCGGGCTTGAGCAGGCCGATATTGTGGGCGTTGATCAGGTGCTTCGTCTGCGGGGTGAGCTTGGTGTGCAATGAGATGACGTCGGCGCGACGAAGGACGTCGGCGAAATCCTCGATGCGCTCGATGCCATAGTGATGGGCAAAGGTTTCATCCCAGTAATTGCCGTAGCCGACGAGCTTCAGGCCGAAGGCATGCGCGCGGATGGCGACCTCCTTGCCGATGCGGCCAAACCCGACGATCGCCAGGGTCTTGCCGTAAAGCTCTGAGCCGGTGATCCGCGTCCAGCGTCCTGCGGCGGTGTGGTTGGCCTCGACCACGAGGTGGCGGACGGACGCGAGGAGCAGGGCGAAGGTGTGCTCGGCCACCGTGGTGTGGTTGACCCCGGGCGTGAAGAGCACCGGCACCTTGAGTTCGGTCGCGGCGGCGACGTCGATCTTGTCGAGGCCGATGCCGTATTTGCTGAT
This sequence comes from uncultured Verrucomicrobiota bacterium, assembly GCA_903898675.1. Classification (GTDB taxonomy): domain Bacteria; phylum Verrucomicrobiota; class Verrucomicrobiia; order Opitutales; family Opitutaceae; genus Lacunisphaera. The sequence goes on along the minus strand of CAIUGM010000014.1, from coordinate 200,367 downwards.
GACCTTCAGGCGGGGCAGGGATTTCGCGATGACGGCGCGCGTCAGGGCATCGTCGCCACAGAGGTAGGCGTCGAACTGGCCGGCGAGTTCGAGCATGCGGGCCTCGGAGAGTGGCCCGCGTTCCCGGACGATTTCGAAGCCGGTCTTCGCCAGCATCTCGTGATGGATGCCAGGCGTGTCTTGGAAGGAGGTGGTCGTGAGGAGGACGCGGGTCATGAAGGGTAGGAGCCATACAACAGGACTGCGGACGGCGTTCAAAGCGAAACTTGGCGTGCCCTCAGCCGCAAAGTGTATCGGGCGATGGTCGTCGGCAATGTTCCGGAACACTTGCGGTGCCTGCTTGCAGCCGGCCCCTGATCGCCTGTAAACACGCTCCTACATGATAGCGAAGCATGCCCTTGTCACCCGACAGCTGAAGAAACGTCTCGGCTCATCCGTCGACACGTCGCCCAAGGGGCTGTGGGCGGCCTCCTTCGACAGCAGCAAGATTTCCTTCATGCCCGAGGCGGTCATCACCCCACGGCAGGAAAAGGAAATCGGCGTGGTACTGGAACTGGCCAACCAGTATCGCGTGCCTGTGACCGTCCGCGGTCGCGGTACGACCCTGATGGGCTCGGCGGCACCGGTCCGCGGTGGCTGGGTGATCGACATGCTCCGGCTGAACAAGATCACCATCGACGCCGACGCCGGCATGGCGCACGTCGGCGCCGGCGCCAAGACCGGCGACATCCAGCGCGCCGCGGCCAAGAAAGGCTGGTTCTATCCGCCCGATCCATCCTCCAAGGAATACTGCACGATCGGCGGCAACATCGCGTGCAACGCCGGCGGCATGCACGGGGGCAAGTACGGGGTGACGCGCGACTTCGTCATCGCCCTGCGCGGTTTCCTGCCGACCGGCGAGTACGTGGAGTGGGGGACGGCGACCAAGAAATTTGCCGCGGGCTTCAACCTGCGCGACCTGTGGATCGGCAGCGAGGGCATGCTGGGCATCGTGACCGGCGCGGTGCTGAAGCTCATCCCGCAACCCGCGGCGCGCTGGACGCTGCTCACGGCGTTCAAGGACGAGGTCAGTGCCCTCAAGTCGGCCCGGGTTCTTTTCCGCGCCCGGCTGCAGCCGGCCATCTGCGAATTCCTCGACCGCGAGAGCGTGGTCTGCGCCGAGCGCGCCACCGGGAAGACGGTTTTCCCCGGCCAGGCCGGCCGGCCGGTCATTTTGCTGGAGTTCGCTGGGGCGCTGAGCGAGGTGGAGGATTTGAAGTTCGACGTCCTGGCCTGGGCGCAGGCCAACGCGGTGGCCTACAAGGAGGCGCACAGCCGGGCCGAGGTGGAGGAGCTCTGGGAGGTCCGCCGCAAGTGCTCGGGCGCGATGTTCGAGCTGGGGGACGCGAAGCTCAACGAGGACATCGTGGTGCCGATGCGCAACTACGAGAAATTTGCCCGCTTCCTGACCGGCCTGAAGCGCAAGTCCCGGCTGCCCATCCCGACCTTTGGCCACCTCGCCGACGGCAACCTGCACGTGAACATCATGTACCACCGCGACAATGCCACCGAGACCAAGGCGGCCGAGGCGGCGGTGGAATTGCTCATGAAAACGGTCGTGGCGTTCGGCGGCGCGATTTCCGGCGAGCATGGCATCGGCCTGGCGAAGACTCCTTTCCTGCGCATCCAGCACCGGCCGGCCCAGATGAAGGCGATGCAGGCCGTCAAGCGGGCGCTCGATCCGCGCGGCATTTGCAATCCGGGCAAGATGTTCTCGGTGGTCCGGATTTGGAAATACCCGAAAATGAAACTCAAGCTGCCGTGGGACCACAAGTGATGTCCCAGGCGGTTTAGCCACGGATGGCACGGATGAATACCGATGTGGTCGTGTTCATTCGTGTGATTTGTGGTCAACTTCGCCTGTCAGAGAACCCGTGATCATCATACGTCCGTATCAACCGACTGACGAAGCCGCGGTCGTGGCCCTCTGGCAGGCCTGCGGCCTCGTCGCGCCCCAGAACGACCCGCACAAAGACATCGCGCGGAAACTGGGCGTGAACCCCGAGTGGTTTCTGGTCGCCGAAGCCGACGGCCGGATCGTCGGCACGGTGATGGTCGGCTACGAGGGACACCGTGGCTGGATCAATTACCTCGCGGTCGAGCCGGCGCGGCAACGCGGTGGCTTGGGCAAGACATTGATGGACGAGGCGGAACGGCGGCTCAGGGCCGCGGGCTGTCCCAAGATCAACCTGCAGGTCCGCCCGACCAATCGGGGCGTGATCGCCTTCTACGAGCGCATCGGCTTCAGCGTCGAGGGTTCGGTCAGCCTGGGCAAGCGGCTGGTCAGGGATTGAGCGGCTGGCGGTAGGGACGCAGACTTGCTTATGGTAGCCGCGCTTGAGTTGCGAAAGCGTGGTTTCGATCACGTGGCCGACCACGTTGTCGCTACGCTCCACCGCGGCTACCCGGTAAAACAGCTCACGCGGCTTCCGCCGCCTCGGGCGACGCGGCGCGGTTGCTGACGTTGTCCCCGTCGTGGGGCTGGAGGCGCCAGAAGACCAGCGAGGACAGGATCGTCACGGCGCCCAGCGCGAGATACGAATGATGCAGGGCGCGGACGAAGTTGGCCGTGTCGGTCTGCGGGATGTGGCCGATGAACCAGCCGGCCAGCAGGGACGCAAAGGCCACGCCGAAGCTCAGGGCCATCATCTGCGCCGTGCTGGCGATGCTGTTGGCCATGCTGGCGTCACGGTCGCTGATGTCCGCATAGACGAGCGTGTTCATACTCGTGAACTGGAGCGCGGAGAAGAACCCCTGGGCAAAGCTCAGGAGCAAAATGCACCAGATGGGCGTGCCCGGGCCGATCAGCGAGAAGACCCAGATCGTTGCGCCGAACAGCACGGTGTTGGCGATGAGCACCTGCCGGTGGCCAAAGCGGGCGAGGATGCCCTTGCTCATCATCTTCATGGTAATCGCGGCGATGGCTTGCGGCATGGTCAGCAGGCCGGCCTGCCAGGCGGGAAACCCCATGCCAATCTGGTAGAGGAGGGGCAGCAGGAACGGCATGCCCCCGATGCCCAGCCGGGTCAGGATGCCCCCGAGCACGGCGACATTGAAGGTGCGGGTGTCAAACAGGGTCAGCCGCATCACCGGGTTCGGGACCCGCCGGCCGTGCCAGTAGTAGGCACCCAGCAAGGCGAACGAAACCGCCAGCAACGCGAGGATGGGCCCGGGCGGCAGGCTGTGTTCGCCAAAGATCTCGAGGACGTAGGAGAGGAGCGCAATCCCGCCGCCGAAAAGGAGAAAACCCATCCGGTCGAGCGGGGCCACGGCCTCGTCACGGTAGTCCGGCATATGCAGCTTGATGAGCCACAACCCGAGCAGGCCCATTGGCAGGTTGACGAAGAAGATCGTGCGCCAGGGCAGGAAATGGACGATCAGCCCGCCCACGAAGGGCCCGAGCAGCGGGCCGATGAGCGCGGGGATGACCACGTAGTTCATGGCGTTCAGCATCTCCGAGCGCGGGAAGGTACGCACGAGGGCCAGCCGGCCGACCGGGGTCATCATCGCGCCGCCGATGCCCTGGATCACGCGGGAGGCCACCAGCATGGGGATGCTCAGGGACAGGCCGCAGCTGAGTGAGCCGAGGGTGAACAGTGAAACCGCCCAGGTGAAGACGCGCTTGGTCCCGAATTTATCGGCCATCCAGCCACTGATCGGGATGAAGACCGCCAGGCAGAGGGTGTAGCTGGTCAGGACCGCCTTGAGGCTGAGCGGCTGAACCTCCAGGTTGGCCGCCATCGTCGGCACCGCGGTGTTCACGATGGTCGCGTCGAGGTTCTCCATGAACAGGGCCACGGCCACCAGCCAGGGCATGAAGCGCTTGGTCTGGCTGGCTGGGTTGTCGTCCGCGGTCGTGGTCACGTCCAACTTAGATAATCCGGACGCCGGGGTAGGCAAGCGGCCCGGAAAGCCAGTAGCCGACATTAAGTCAATCGTCCGGTATTTATCATTTTCTCTACGATCTTTTGGTCATTTTTTCCATTGCGGAGGGCAATGGCGCTCCCTCTAGTTTGCCGCTTTAAGCTCAATGCATCTTAAGGCGCTAAAACTCCACGGCTTCAAAAGTTTTGCCGACAATACCACCCTCAGTTTCGAGCCCGGCGTGACGGCCATCGTCGGCCCCAACGGCTGCGGCAAGAGCAACATCGCGGACGCCATCCGCTGGGTGCTGGGCGAACAGAGCGCCAAGGCCCTCCGTGGCGGCAAGATGCAGGACGTGATTTTCGAGGGCGCCGACACCCGCAAGGCGGCGCAGTTTTCGGAGGTCGCCCTGGTCATGACCGACTGCGAGAAGCAGCTCGGCAGCGAATTCCACGAGATCGAGATCATGCGCCGGGTGAACCGCGACGGCGGCGGCGAGTATTATTTCAACGGGCAGCCCTGCCGGCTGAAGGACATCAACAAGCTTTTCATGGACACCGGCGTGGGCCGGACCAGCTACTCGATCATGGCGCAGGGCCAGATCGACCAGATCCTGTCGTCGAAGCCCGAGGAGCGCCGCGTGGTGTTCGAGGAGGCCGCCGGCATCACCAAGTACAAAAGCCAGCGCCGCGAGGCGATGAACAAGCTCGCCCTGACCGAGCAGAACCTGGCGCGCGTGTCGGACGTCATCAACGAGGTCGCCCGCCAGATCGGCACGCTGAAGCGCCAGGCCGCGAAGGCCATGCGGTACAAGCGCCTCAGTTTCCGCCTGCGCCACCTCGCGCTCGCCCACAGCGGGTTCCACTACGCGCAGTTGAGCGCCGGGCTGGCTGATTTCGAGGGCCGCGTGGCCGCCCTCCGCAGCGATGCCGACACCCGCCGCAGCTCGTTGGAGGAACGGACCCGTTCGCTCGACGAGAAGAAAGCGGCCCGCAGTTCGCTCAACCAGCGCGTGCAGGACGCCCAGCAGGCAGTCTTTGATCTTCGTTCCCAGAAGGAACAGGCCGAGAACCAGGCGGGTCTCGCGCAGGTGAAGGGCGCCGGCCTGGCCGAGCGCATCGCGTCCAGCCGGGACGACCTGACCGAGCTGGAAATGCAGCTCAAGGAGCTGGCTTCCCAGGTGGACACCGGCGCGCAGGACAAGCAGATGCAGCTCAGCCTGCTCGGCAGTTCGGACGCCGTCTTCCAGGACCGCAACCGCGAGCTGGCCGTCTTCGAGGGCGAGCTCACCAAGGCGGAACAGCAGCTCAGTGCGGACAAGTTCCACCTGCTGCAGGTCGAGAGTGCCGTCGCGCGGCACCGCACCGAGAGCTCCGGCCTCGAGGTCGACGCCCGCACCAGCCAGAACAAATTTGACCAGCTCTCCACCGAACTCGCCCAGCTGCGCGAGGCCGTGGCACTCGCCACCGAGGCGCTCGCCCAGGTGCGCGCCCGCGTCGAGGAAGCCCGCGCCGAGCAGAGCCGCAGCAGCAACGAGGCCCAGGCCGCGCAGGCCGCGCTGCAGGCCGCGACCCAGGCCTTCCGCGAAGGCCAGCGCAAGCTCCAGGAAATCGACCGCAGCCTCGCGCAGAAGACCGCCCGCCTGAAACTGCTCCAGCAACTGCAGGAAAAGTGGGAAGGCTTCGGCGAGGGCGCCAAGGCGCTCCTCCAGGGCCGCTTCGCCGCGGAACTCGGCGAGCAGAAATTCACGCCCATCACCAAGGACCTGGAGGTCCGGGGCGAATACGCCAAGGCGCTCGAGGCGATCCTCGGGGCCTCGGTCGAGGCGATCACCGTCGCCGATCTGGCCACGGCGCAAAAGATCCTCAACCGCCTCGAGGGCGACCAGGTGGGCAGCGTGTGTCTTCAGGTCCCGGGTTTCGGCTCCCCGGTCTCCACTGCCGCACTGCCCGCCGGACTGCGGTCCGCGAGCGAGGCTGTGGCGAACCTCGATCCGTCGCACCCCGCGGCGAGCGTACTGTCGGCCTGCTATCTGGCCGACGATCTCCCGGCGTTCCTGGAATTCTGGCAGGCAAACCCCGCGTTCAGTTTCCTCATGGTGGCGACGGCGAAGGGCGACCTTGTCGACCGCCGCGGCCTGATTTTCGGCGGCTACCACAAGAAGCCCGCCAACAGCATCGTCCAGCGCGAGGTCGACCTCCGCGAGACGGGCAAGGCCGTCGTTGCCGAGTCCAAGGCGCACGACGAGCAGCGGGCCCTGATCGAGCAGTTGAACACGGTCCTCGTCGAGGCCGAGGCCACGCTGGAGCAGAAGCGCAAGGACGTGCTCGCCGCCTCGCAGGTGGCCGCGTCGATCACGACCGAGGAAAAGAACGCCCAGCGGGCCCACGGCGAGGCGGTCAACCGGCTCGCCCGGCTCGAGAGCGACCTGGCCAACCACCAGCGCGACCACGACGAGGCCCTGGCCCGCCTGGCCAAGGCGCAGGTGCAGCTGGCCGCGGCCGAGGCCGGGGTCACCGCGCAAAAGCAGAAGATTTCCGCGACCGAGGCCGGCATTGCCGAGAAGCGCCTCGGCCGCGACCAGAAGCGCGAGATCCTGGCGCAGGCCCGGCTCGAGCTGGCCGAGCGCCGGCAGAAGGTCGAGGTGCTCGACCGCGGCCTGAGCGAGATGGGCCGCCGCCGCGGGCAGCTCGACGAGCTGCTGGTCCAGCGCCAGATCGAGCTGGAGACCTGGTCGGAGCAGGTCGCGCAGCTGGAAACCGAGGCCGCGGAGCAAACGCGCCGCGCCGGCGAAGTTGTCCGGACCCTCGCGGTCGCCCAGGAGAACGTGGAGAAAATCCGGGCCGAGCTGCAGACCGTCGAGCAGGAGATCGCCGCCCTTGAGCAGGGCCTGACGTCCATCCGCGCCGAGGCCGACTCGGCCCAGGCCGAGCTTTCCAAACACGAGGTGAAAGTGGCCGAGACCCGCGCCCGCGCGCAGTTCCTCGTCGAGGAAGTGACCCGCGAGTTCCAGGCCGAGGTGGCCGCGCTGGAATGGAAGAAACTGCTGTGGCACGCCGACGAAGAGCCCGAGGGGCTGCGCGAGCTGGACTTGGATGAGGACGAGGAACCTGCAGCCGGGGTCGCTGACCCCGGAACCGGCCTCAGCGAGGCCGGCCACAAGGAGCCCAGGCGCCGGAAAAAGAAAGAGAACAAAGGTGAGGCGACGGAAGCGGACTTCGCGGCCCTCGACGCCACGAATTGGGATGAGGTCAAGTCCGAGGTCGACGCGCTGCGGCAGCGCATCGGCTCCATGGGCGCGGTGAACCTGGTCGCCATCGAGGAGTACTCCGAGCTGAAGCAGCGCTACGAATTCCTCAAGACGCAGTGCGACGATCTCACCGGCGCGAAGGCGCAGCTGCTGAAGGCGATCGACGACATCAACCAGACCTCGCTCGAGCAGTTCAAGGTCACGTTCGAGCAGATCCGCAAGAATTTCGCGTACACCTTCCAGATCCTCTTCGGCGGCGGCCGCGCGGAGATCGAGCTGGTGACCGCCGAGGATCCGCTGGAAAGCGGCATCGAGATCGTGGCCCAGCCCCCGGGCACCAAGCTCAAGGGCATCACGCTCCTCTCCGGCGGGCAGAAGACGCTCACCGCCGTGGCGCTGCTCTTCGCGCTCTACATGGTGAAGCCGTCGCCGTTCTGCTTGCTCGACGAGTTGGACGCCCCGCTCGACGAGTCGAACATCCACCGCTTCACGAACCTGCTGAAGCAGTTCGTGAAGGAGTCGCAGTTCATCATCATCACGCACAACAAGAGCACGATCGCCGCGGCCGATGCGATCTACGGCGTGACAATGCAGGAGCGCGGGGTCTCGAAGACCCTCTCGATGAAGTTCGACCAGTCCAAGGGCGATGTCGAGGTTGTGCCGCCGACGATCGCCGACGCCGTGCGCGCCGCCGCGCCCAGCACGCCGGTGGGTTCGTGAACTGGCGGGACGGTCGCCCGACCGTCCGCGGCCCGTCGCACCTGCCAGCCCACGCTTGGCTAAGGTGGAAGCGGCCTGAGCCCCTACCTACATGCCTTGTCATCCTGAGCATCGCGAAGGATCCATGGGTTCGAATCGCGCGCCATGTTGCCCTGCGCTGGATCCTTCGCTGCGCTCAGGATGACGGGCAAGGATCTAGGGCGGTTTCAGAAAGACTGTAGCCGGGGTCGCTGACCCCGGACGAAGGCGGAAGAGGCAACGAATCGGACCGGGTCAGCGACCCCCGGCTACACCTTTCTGAAACGCTCCGACAAGCAAAAGGCGCGACCCTTGCGGATCGCGCCTTCTTTGCTTGTCCGGCCGGGGTAGTGGCCGGCAAAGGGGAGGTTAGGTGTAAGTTTTAAGGGGTAAGGTGATAAGCAGTGAGCCGAGTTCGAAACTTGAAGCTTAAACCTTAAAGCGAGCTCATCCTCAAAGGATGAGGTCCGGCGGCACGTTGCCGAGGGCGTCCTCCATCGTGGTCAGGCCCATCTTGACCTTGAGCATCGAGTCCTGGTGGAGGGTCTTCATGCCGTTCTTCATGCAGACGCGCTTGAGGTCGGCGACCTCAACCTCCTTGTTGATGGCCTCGACGATCTGCTCGCAGTTGACCATGAGCTCGTGAATGCCGACGCGGCCCTTGTAGCCGCTGCCGCCGCAGATGTGGCAGCCGCCGGGGGCGGGCTTGAAGATTTCGAACGGACCGTCCTCGCCCAGGGCCTTTTTCAGGATCTCGTGTTCCCGGCCCTCGGCGACGTACTTCGTCTTGCAGTTCTTGCAGACGCGCCGCAGGAGACGCTGGGCGCAGACGCAGACCAGCGAGGCCGAGATGTTGAAGGGCTCAATGCCCATTTCACCCATGCGGGAAACGGTCGAGGGCGCGTCGTTGGTGTGCAGGGTCGAGACCAGCAAGTGACCGGTGAGCGCCGCTTCGCAGGCGATCTGGGCGGTTTCCTTGTCGCGGATTTCGCCGACGAGGATGATATCGGGGTCCATGCGGAGGTAGCAGCGCAGTGCGCGCTCGAAGGTGAGGCCGATTTGCCGGTTCATCTGCATCTGGTTGATGCCCGCAAGCGTGTACTCGATCGGGTCTTCGGCCGTCTGGATGTTCACGTCAGGCGTGTTCACCTCGCCGAGCGCGGAGTAAAGGGTCATGGACTTGCCCGAGCCGGTCGGGCCGCAGTGCAAGATCATGCCGTAGGGCTGGCGGACGCACTCACGGTACTTGGTGAGGTTCTCCTCCGAGAAGCCAAGCATGGGCAGGGGGAGGGTGGACTTCTGCTTGTCCAGAATACGCATCACGATCTTCTCCCCGTGGTTCATCGGGCCGGTGGCGACGCGCAGATCGATGTCGATGTTCTTCTTGGTATATTTCTTGAACACAATGCGTCCGTCCTGCGGCAGGCGACGCTCGGAGATGTCCAGGTTGCACATGATCTTCAGGCGGGTGACCATGGCGTTGGCGACCTGCTTGGGAAGCCTGAGTTTCTCGGCACAGACACCATCTATCCGGTAGCGGACCAGCAGGTCCTTTTCCATCGGCTCGATGTGGATGTCGGAGGCACCGGAGATATAGGCGTCCTCGATGATGCGGTTGGTGAGCTGGATGATCGGGGCGGAATCCTCGCTCTCGAGGTCGGAGGCCTTGACCTCGCTGGTGGAGCCTTCGGCGTAGGCGTTGCCGATCATGTCGGTCACCTCGTCGAGATCGACATCGGTTGACTCCGCCTTCTTGGCGCTGCTGGCGTCCTTGAAGAATTTCTTGAGCAGGGTCTCGAGGAGGCTGGCGGGGATGACCTTGACCTCGTCAATGGTGAGCTCGGTCGCCTGCTGGAAGGCCTCGCGCTTGGCGTAGTCCAGCGGGTTGGTCATGAGCACGGAAACCGTGTCCGCGCCGGTCTTCTTGCAGGGGAAGATGCCCTCGCGGCGGATGATCGCGTCGCCGGTGATCTCGACCAGCTTCTCCTCGATCTCGACGTCCTCGATCTTGGTGATTAGCGGCAGCTCGGTGAACTTGGCGATGAACTTGGCGGTGTCATCCGCACTGAGCTGGTACTTCGGGTCCAGCATGCGCTGGATGAGGGTGGAGGAGTATTCGGCCACCTCGCGCAGGACGCTGAGGTCCTTGGTGGTGAACTGGCCGCCCGTGCCCGCGGCGGGCTCCTTGTTGAGCACCTGGATGGCGCCGATGACGATGTTGGTCTTCAGCGGCACCGTGAGCATCGAGTTGACCTCGAAGCCGACGTTCATGTTTTTCAGCGAGGCGGCGTCCGAGCCCTTGCCGCTGAAGAACATTGGCTCGCCGGTCTGGATCACCTTGCCGACGTTGCCCGTGCCGGCCGGCAGCTTGAGGAGGAGCAGTTTCCGCGCGGTCTCCTTGAAGGACATTTCCTTGTCCGTGTCGGTGCCCCAGAGGGTCGGGGAGTAATAGACCTGCTTGAAGGCGATCTCGCCGCCCTCGACGAGGTAGAGGGTCATGGACTGGGCCTGCAGCGACTCGACCACCTTGCTCGCGGTGAGCTCAATGACGGTGTTCACGTCCTCGCGGCTCGGCGCCGGCTTGGAAATGACCTTGATGAGCAGCGACCGGCGCAGGGTGCCGGTGAGGTTGCTGGCATTGGCGGAACTTGCGGTAGCCATGAAAAAAAGGGGAAGTTGGGCGCCGGCCGGCCGTTACTCGGGTGGACGCACGCGGGAGATTGAAAAACGCTCTTGCTTGTATGAGCAATTTTTCGCGTGGTCGAGGGCGAACTTGCAAATGCTCAGCTGGCTCAAAGCAGTCTGGAACCGAACCGCGCATCCGCCGGGCCCCACGGCCGAGGCGGCCGAGGGCGCCCGCGGTGAGCAGGCGGCGGCGGACTTCCTGCGGTCGCGGCACGGTTTCGTCGTGGTGACGCGCAACTGGCGCAGTCCGCGCGACCGGCGCGACGAAATCGACCTGGTGTGCCGCGACGGCGACGTGCTCGTGTTCGTGGAGGTCAAGGCGCGGGCGGCCGGCGCGCTGGTGGCGGGCTACCACGCGGTGGACGAACGCAAGAAGCGCGCGCTGCGCCGCGCGGTGCACGCCTATCTCGCGCAGCTCAACCCGCCGCCGCGCACATTCCGCTTCGACGTGGCCGAGGTCACGCACAGCGGCCGGCTGCCGCCGCAGGTGCTGCACTTCGAGAATGTCGCGCTGTTCCCGCACGGTTACCACGTCACCCGCCAGAGCGGCCCGCCCGGCGGGGTCGCCGGCGGTTTGTGACACGCCCCGCGGATAAAAAACTTGCGGGAGCCAGTCTTCACGCCGACTTTCCCCGCCATGGCAGACGATCCACGTCATCCGTTCCTGCACGGCTTGAGCAAGCACCGCGGCTCACCGCCGACGGTCATTGTTATTTTCGGCGCGTCGGGCGACCTCACCGCCCGCAAGCTGATCCCCGCCATCTACAACCTGGCCCATGACGGCCTGCTGCCCGCGGATTTCTACCTCATCGGCTTCGGCCGCAAGCCGATCCCGGACGAGGAGTTTCAAAGGATCGCGGCCGACGCCATCAAGGAGTTCTCCCGCCGGGAAATGAGCCCGGACGTCTGGGCCCGGCTCGCCCCGCGCACCCTGTACGTCAGCGGCGGCTACGACGAGCCGGAGGCCTACGCGAAGCTCAGCCAGCGGATCAACGGCCTGGAAAAGGACATCGGCCAGCCGCTGCAGTCGCTGTTCTATATCTCCACGCCGCCCACGGTTTTCGCCCCCATCATCCAGAACCTCGGGGGCAGCGGCCTGGCCTCGCGCCACCTCCGGCAGCCGCAGCAGTCAAAGGTCATCATCGAGAAACCGTTCGGGCGCGACCTGGCCAGCGCCCAGGCGCTGAATCAGGAACTGACCACGGTGTTCGCCGAGGAGCAGGTGTTCCGCATCGATCACTACCTCGGCAAGGAAACCGTGCAGGACCTCCTGGTGCAGCGTTTCGCCAACTCCATTTTCGAGCCGCTCTGGAACCGCAACTACATCGACCATGTGCAGATCACCGTGGCCGAGGAGGTCGGCGTCGGCTCGCGCGCGGGTTACTACGAGCAAAGCGGCTGCCTGCGCGACATGATCCAGAATCACACGATGCAGCTGCTCGCGCTCACCGCGATGGAGCCGCCCGTGTCGTTTGACCCGCAGTCCCTGCGCGACGAGAAGGTGAAGCTGCTCAAGGCCATCCAGCCGGTGCGGCTCGACGGCGATCACCCCGACGTGGCCCGCGCCCAGTACGCCGCCGGCATGGTGGCGGGCAAGGCCGTGCCCGGCTACCTGACCGAGAAGGACATCGCGCCGCAGTCCGCCACCGAGAGCTACGCGGCGATCCGGCTCAGCATCAACAACTGGCGCTGGCAGGGGGTGCCGTTCTACCTGCGGTCCGGCAAGCGGCTCGCGCGCCGCGTGAGTGAGATCGCCATCCGCTTCAAGCGCGCCCCGGGCAACCTTTTTGCCGAGCTCAACACCGCCCCGAACACGCTGGCGTTCCAGATCCAGCCCGACGAGGGCCTCAGCCTCATCCTGAACGCCAAGGTGCCCGGCCTCGAGACGCGGACCCAGCCGGTGAAGATGAATTTCCGCTACGCCACCACCTTCGGTTCCAACACCCCCGAGGCCTACGAGCGCCTCGTGCTCGATGCCATGATCGGGGACGGCACCCTTTTCATCCGCGGCGACGAGACCGAGCGCTCGTGGCAGCTGATCACCCCGATCCTCGAGCACTGGGCGGCCCAGGGCCGCACGGGCATGGACAGCTATGTCGCCGGTTCGTGGGGCCCGGCCTCCGCGGACGCCCTGCTGGCGGCCAACGGCCACGCGTGGCGGGAACCCTGAGCGCGGCTTTGCCGCGCAAAGGTCCAAAGTCCAATCGCCAAATCTCAAAAACTATCATGACCTGGAGTACGAATTCGCGGCGGATTGATTTGGATTTACGGGCTGGGCTTTCTCATCGGAGTTTCTTTTGAAATTTGGCCACCGGGATTTGGAATTTTTATTATACGATGCCTGCCATCTTTGAAGCCCTGCCCGGAATCGAGGTGCCCGTTGGGGGCATCGCCAGCGGCTTCGAGAAGCTCTGGGCCGACACCGCGGCGGCCGAGCAGCGGGCCATGCAGCTCAACCTGGTGCTGCACTTCGGCCTCGCCACCACCGCGGAGGATGCGGTGGTGCAGTTCCGCGTCGCGGTGCGCTTCGCCCAGCGCTACCCGTGCCGCGTCGTCGTGCTGTGTCCCATGCGGGAGGACAACGGGGCGGTCGAGCTGCGCGCCAAGATCTACGGCGAGTGCTTCATGGGCAAATCCAAGGACGACACGCGCTGCATCGAGATTGTCGCCCTCAGCTATTCGCCGGCGGCCCGGGTTTTTCTGCAGGACGAGGTGTCGGTCTGCCTCTCCACCGACCTCCCGTTGTACTACTGGGCGCACCGCTTCACCTCGAGCCACCGGCTCAGCGCCTACCAATACATGCTCACGCGCTCCCAGCGCGTGATGTTCGACAGCGCCATCGTCGCGCCCGACGCGCTGTCCTTCCCGTGGCCCAATATTTCCGCCGTGCGCGACCTCGCCTACACGCGCACGCTGCCGCTGCGGCAGAACATCGGCCAGTTCCTCAGCCGCTACGCGCCGGCGCTCATCGTCGGCGGGCTGCAAAGGGTCATCATCCACCACCGCGCCCAATGGGCCGGGGAGGCGGGCGGCCTCCTGCTCTGGTTGAAAAAGGGCCTGGTCCGCTCCGGCGGCGATCCGGCCCAGGGCATCGCGTTCAGCGTGATCCCGGTCGACTGCGCCGGCTGTTTCTCCCTGGAATTTGGCTACGCGGATCCGGCGAAGACTTTTCGCTGGGCGGCGGACCTGGACACGAATCACGCCGACTTCACCGGCGACCTTGGGACCGGCCGGAGCACCCTGACCGTCGGGGCCAGCCTGCTGGAGCCGGAGATGGCGCTGGCCGAGGCGATGTTCTTCTGAGTTTTTTTCCGTCCCATCGCGGAAGCGCGAAAGGACGGAAGCGCGGAGCAGAGGCCGGCGGGTTTTCCGAATCTCCGCTCTTCCGCGTTTTCTTGATCCTCGGCGTTCGATGCATCTGGATTTATCCGCGGTCTTACTGCTAGCGTGAGGCCGCATGGTCAACCCCGCCGGCCCGACCGGAACCCCTGAGGTGATCCCGCCGACCCGCGCCCGCTACTGGGTGGTGGCGTTCGGCATCACGCTGGCGGTCATCCAGTACATCGACCGCGTGTGCATCTCGCAGGCCGCACCGCACATCGCCGGCGACCTGGGCCTCAGCAAGGAGCAGATGGGCTGGGTTTTCAGTGCGTTCACCCTGGCCTACGCGCTTTTTGAGATTCCCACCGGCTACTGGGGCGACCGGCATGGGCCGCGCCGCGTGCTGCTGCGGGTGGTGCTGTGGTGGTCGGGCTTCACGGCGGTCACCGGCCTGGCGTGGAACTGGCTCTCGCTGGTGGTCACGCGGTTTCTGTTCGGCGCCGGTGAAGCCGGCTGTTTCCCGAACCTGACCAAGGCCTTCGAAAACTGGCTCCCGGCGCCCGAGCGCATCAGGGCGCAAAGTGTCATGTGGATGTGCGCGCGGTGGGGTGGGGCGCTGACCCCCTCGCTGGTCTTTCTCGTGCTCAGTGTGGTCAGCTGGCGGGTGGCGTTCCTGGTGTTCGGCCTGCTCGGCCTGGGGTGGGCGGTCGCGTTCGGGTGGTGGTTTCGCGACAACCCGCGGGAGCATCCGGCGGTCAACGCGGCGGAGGCGGCGCTGCTGCCCCCGCGGACTGTCCGGGCGGATCTCAAGGTACCCTGGCGCCGGCTGCTCCGCTCGCGCTCGGTCTGGCTCCTGTGCGGGCAGTACTTCGCCTGCAGCTATGCCTGGTACTTTTTCATCACGTGGTTTCCCACCTACCTGCTGGAGGTCCAGAAGTTCGACCTGCGGCGCAGCGCCCTCCTGGCCGGCCTGCCGCTGCTGGTCGGCGGCTTCGGTTCGCTGCTGGCCGGGGTGCTGACGCCGCCCTTGCAGCGCCGGCTCGGCAGCGCGGGGCTGGCCCGCCGCGTGGTGGGCGCCGCCGGCCTGAGCGGCTCCGCGGCCTGCCTGGTCGCGGCGACCTTTTTGCGCGAGCCCTTGCTGGCGGTGACGGCAATCGCCCTGGCCAGCCTCGGCAACGATCTGGCGCTGCCCGGCGCGTGGACGACCTGCATGGACATCGGCGGGCCGTGCGTCGGCACCCTGTCGGGCATGATGAACATGGTCGGGAATGTCGGCGGCTTCCTTTCGCCGATCGTGCTCGGTTACATCGTCGGCCGGACGGGGGACTGGAATCTCACGTTCTACGTCACCGCCGTGATCTATCTCGGCGGGGCGCTCTGCTGGTGGTTCATCGATCCGGTCACCCCGGTGGCCCGGCCGGGAGAATCCCGGCCGGGTTGATCCATGGTGTGCCTTTAGCCGTGCCCGCGGCCGGAATCTGTGTTCAATCCCGCGGTATGTTGCCGCGGATAATTTTCGGTGGACTGATTTTGGCGCTCGTGCTGCCTGCCGGGCTGGGCGGCGCGGACAAACACAAAGCCGCCCCGCCGGCCCCCGTCATCGCCAAGCTGACCTGGCTGGCGGGTAACTGGCATCAGGAAAAGGGCGGCCGCCTCGCCGACGAGCAATGGATGGCACCGGCCGGGGGCGTGATGCTTGGCATGAGCCGGACCGTGGCGAAGGGGCGCGTCATCGAGCAGGCTTTCCGCCAGATCCGGGAAGGCCCGGGTGGCGACCTTTTCTATGTGCTCCAGGTTACGGGCCAGCCCGAGTTGGCTTACCAGAGCAGCACCGTCAGCGAGTCCGAGATTGTCTTTGAAAACCCGGAGCAAGACTACCCGCGCAAAATCAGCTATCGCCTGCAGTCCGACGGCAGCCTGCAGGTCGTGCTGGAAGGGGTGGATGCGGAGGGTCAGCCCAAGGTCACCGAGACCGCTTTCCAGAAGGCGGCGCCCTGAACCGGGCCGAGACCCGCGATGTCTGGCTCGCGGCGGCGGACCGTCCGCGACTCTTGACCCACCGCCCGGTTGCCGCCACCCTCCGGGGTGTTGTCTCCCACCACCTGAAAATGCGCGCCGGTATTTTTCTCATGCTCGCCCTGGCCGCCGGACTCGCGGCGCGCGGCAGCCCGTTGTTCGACCAGTTGAAGGCGGAGTACCAGGCGAAGGGCGCAGTTGAGCTGGTGGCGGGGGACGAGACGTTCCCGGTCGCGAGCTCGGCCGGCCAGATCACGGGCAAGAATGCACTGAGCTCGGAGATCGACCTCTGCCTGTATCTTTTCCGCAAGGAGATCGGCAAGTACCCGAAGGAAATTTTCCCGCTCATGCAGCTGAAGCGCGTGGTCTTCTGCCGCGAGCTCGCCGTGGACTCCCAGCCGCGGGCCGCGGTGGCGGATTGGGACCACGGGACGCTCTACGTCGAGATCCACAGCGGGATCTACGCCGACAATCACCGGCGCAAGATGATCCACCATGAGATTTATCACCTGATCGACTTCGCGGACGATGGTGTGCTGGGCCGCGACCCGGACTGGGTGGCGTTGAACCCGCCGGATTTTTTCTACGGCGGCGACACCAAGCTCGACCAGAAAACCACCGCGGCGACGCATCCGTCACCCGGCTTCATTTCCACGTATGCCCGGCTCAACGTGGCCGAGGACAAGGCCGAGACTTTCGCCAGCCTGATGGTTTACGACGTCAAGGTTCAGCTCCTGTTCAAGCAGGAGTCCGTGCTGGGCGGGAAGGTCCAGCAACTGAAGCAGGAGCTGGCGATTTTTTGTCCGCAGCTGGACGCCGCCTTCTGGGTGCAGGCGGCGAAGTTTTAGACTACGCCCTACCGGGGTGCCTACCCCAGAGGGAGTGGATTGACTGCCGGCAATGGGGGTATTGATTAACGGCCGTCGGCCTGCCGGCGTGTCATGAAATCCGCACCTCTTTCTTCGCGCCTGAACCTGCTGGGGGGAGTCGTCGTACTCTGGGCCGGGTGCGCGGTGTCGGCCTGGGCCCAGACTTATGTGCTCGGCAGTCCAGACCAGTCGATCAACTCGGACTCGTGGGCGCTGAATGCCAGCTCCAACTACATGCTCAGCTTTCGGACGGCCATAACCAACCCCGCGAATTTCGGTCCCTCCGGCACGGTGACCAAATCCATTTCCGTGGTTGATCTCACCAGTCCGACGCCGGCGAACCTGAGCGGCTTGAACGGACTGATGGTGCCGTGGTGGTCGAATACCCAGAGTGCACCGTACACGACGGACATCCTGGCGGCATTCCACAGCGGCATGGATCTTTGGCTGCTGGAGGATGATTCCCTCCACAACGGCATCGGCACCGCGCTTGGGATCGTGTCGTCAGCCGCAGACGGATCGGTGTCGAACGGCAATGCCCCTTTCTTCAGCGGTCCGTTCGGCTCGGCGACCAACACGGCCACCTATGGTAATTTCGACCAGTTTGACCCGGTAACGATTGCTGCCCTCGGCGGCACGGTCGCCGGGACGAACGCCAGCGGGCAGGTCACCGTCGTTTATTGGGCCAAGGGAACGTTCGGCGCCGGGACCGGTGCCTTGGTGCTTTTCAGCGATGTCGACATGATCTCCAACGCCAACGGGGTCGATCCCTTCAGCCCGCTCAATGCGAACGGCATTCTTGGTCTCAATACGATGGCCTGGCTGGCCAATGGCGCGGCGATTCCGGAGCCCGGCACGTATGCCCTCATGGGCTTGGGCGGGTTGCTGTTGATCGCGTTCCGCCGGCGGCGGCGCTAAGCGTGTCAGGTCGCGCGGTCTTGGCTGCACCGCCGGGCCGGCGTTACGCCGGGATCTTCAGGACGGCGTACGATTTCTTGCCCTTCCGCAGGAGCAGGTACTTCCCGAAAAGCAGGTCGCCGGTGGTGACCATCCGGGTGTGGTCGGGTACACGGACGTTGTTCAGGTAGATCCCGCCCGCCTCGAGGTCCTTGCGGGCGGCGCCCTTGGACGGGGCGAGACCGGAAGCGACGATCAGGTCGGCGATGGACGAACCGGCGCCGTCCAGTTTCGCCGGCTCCAGCTCCTTGGTCGGGATTTCGCCCACGACATCGTGAAAAATCGTTTCGCTGATGCCTTCGAGCGAACCGCCGAAGAGAATCTCGGTGGCCTTGAGGGCGGCGGTGACGGCGTCGGGGCCGTGGACCAGGGTGGTCATTTCCCGGGCGAGGGCCTTTTGCGCGGCGCGGGCGCCGGGGCTGGCCTTCAGCTCGGTCTCGAGCGCGGTGATTTCTTCCCGAGAGAGAAAGGTGAGGGTCTTGAGCAGCTTGACGACGTCGGCGTCGTCCGCGTTCACGAAGAACTGGTAGAAGCGGTACGGGCTGGTCTTCTTCGGGTCGAGCCAGACGGTGCCTGTCGCGGT
Source organism: uncultured Verrucomicrobiota bacterium (assembly GCA_903898675.1). Lineage (GTDB taxonomy): Bacteria > Verrucomicrobiota > Verrucomicrobiia > Opitutales > Opitutaceae > Lacunisphaera. Next base: position 182,045 of record CAIUGM010000014.1, on the reverse strand, counting down.
CTTGCCGTACTTGGTGCCGTCGGCCTTGGTGAGCAGCGGAAACACCAGGCCCCAGACGGTGAGGCCGAGCTTTTTCCGGGTGAGCTCGGTGCCGACCGTGATGTTGCCCCACTGGTCGGTGGCGCCGACCTGGACCTCGCAGTTGAAAGCCTGCCGCAGGTGACAGAAATCGAAACCCTGGAGCAGCATGTAGCTGAACTCGGTGAAGCTGATGCCGCTGCTGCGATCCTCCATCCGGGAACGGACGGAGTCCTTCGCGATCATGGAGTTCACCGTGATGTGCTTGCCGACATCGCGGAGGAACTCGAGGAAGGTGACCTGGCCGGTCCAGTCGAAGTTGTTGACGAGCCTGGCGGGATTTTTGGTGGTCTCGAAATCGAGAAACCGGGTCAGTTGGCTGCGGACGGCGGCGATATTGTGCGCCACCTGGGCGGGGGTCTGCAGGTTGCGCTCATCGGACTTGCCGGAGGGGTCGCCGACCATGCCGGTGGCGCCGCCCGCGAGGGCGATGGGGTGGTGGCCGTATTGCTGGAAGCGGCGCAGGGCGAAGAGCGGCACCAGATTGCCGACATGGAGGCTGTCCGCCGTGGGATCGAAGCCGCAATAAAGCGTGGTCGGGCCCTCAGCCAGGCGTTTGGCCAGCGCGTCGCGGTCGGTGCAGTCGGCATAAAGGCCGCGCCATTCGAGTTCGGTCAGGATATCGCTCATCAATTCTATAGGGCTTATGAAGCCTATACGACCCATAGGACTTATCGGAAGCAAGGGGAAGTTTCCGGGCTGGCCAGCGAGCTGAACTTATAAGCGACGGCCTCATTTTAGTAACCACCCTCATACCGGTGCAAAATGGTTTGCCGCAGGAACGCGGGAGGTTCTAGTTATGCCTTCCACCCGGCGACTTCCCGCCGCGGCCACGACCAACCTCCATCCACTCACGTTTATGCCTCTTGCCGTCGGTACCAAAGCCCCTGATTTCACCCTTAAAACGATGACGGCCGACGGCCTCAAGGACGTCAAGCTGAGCGACTTTGCCGGCAAGCAGCCGGTCGTGCTGCTGTTCTTCCCCCTGGCCTACACCGGGGTCTGCACCGCGGAGATGTGCGACGTCTCGAACGGTTTCGCCGGCTACACGAGCCTCGGCGCCGCCGTGTATGGCATAAGCGTCGACAGCCCGTTTGCGCATGCGGCCTGGGCCAAGGAAAACAAGATCACGGTCCCGCTGCTCTCCGACTTGAACAAGACCGTGATCAAGGCCTACGACGTGGTGTTCCCCAACCTGGCCGGCGTCGGCGACACGGCCGCGCGCGCGGCCTTCGTGGTCGGCAAGGACGGCGTCATCAAGTACGCCGAGCAGACCGCGACCCCGAAGGACTTGCCGAACTTCGCCGCCGTCAAGGCCGCCCTCGCCCAGTAATCTCCCTGGAACCGCGGCGTTCCCGCCGCGGATTCGGCGCCGGGGTCGGCACCGCTCCACTTTCCAACCGCATCTCCCATGAGCAACCTCCCGAATCCCTTCAATACCCTGCAAACTTTCGAGGGCGGCAAGCAGTTCTACTCGCTGCCCGCCCTGGAAAAGGCCGGCTTCCCGGTCTCGCGCCTGCCGGTGAGCATCCGGCTCGTCCTCGAGTCGGTGCTGCGCAACTGCGACGGCAAGCGCGTCATGGAGTCGAACATCCGCGAGCTGGCGAACTGGAAGCCCACCGAGGCCCGCACGGCCGAGATCCCGTTCGTCGTCGCCCGCATCGTCCTGCAGGACTTCACCGGCGTGCCGCTGCTCGTGGACCTGGCGGCCATGCGCTCCGCCGTCGCGAAGCTCGGGAAGAACCCGAAGATCATCGAGCCGCTCGTGCCGGTGGATCTCGTCGTGGACCACTCGGTGCAGGTTGACTTCTCCGGCAGCGCCGAGGCGCTGGCGAAGAATCTCGACCTCGAGTTCACCCGCAACCGCGAGCGCTACCAGTTCCTGAAATGGGGCATGCAGGCTTTCGACACCTTCAAGGTCGTGCCGCCCGGCATCGGCATCGTGCACCAGGTGAACCTGGAATTTCTCGCCAAGGGCGTGCTCAGCGCGGGCAACGTCTATTATCCCGACACACTCGTCGGCACCGATTCGCACACCACGATGATCAACGGCATCGGCATCGTCGGCTGGGGCGTCGGCGGCATCGAGGCCGAGGCCGGCATGCTGGGCCAGCCGGTGTATTTCCTGACGCCCGACGTGGTCGGCGTCTACCTGACCGGGGCGCTCCGCGAGGGTGTGACCGCCACCGACCTGGCGCTCACCGTCACGCAGCAGATGCGCAAGACCAAGGTCGTCGGCAAATTCGTCGAGTTCTTCGGCCCCGGCGCCGCCGCGCTGCCGGTGGTGGACCGCGCGACGATCGCCAACATGGCGCCGGAATACGGCGCGACGATGGGCTTCTTCCCGATCGACGCCGAGTGCACCAACTACCTCCGCGCCACCGGGCGCGACGAGCAGCTGGTCGCCACGTACGAGGCTTACTACAAGGCCCAGGGCCTCTGGGGCATCCCGCAGAAGGGGGCGATCGACTACTCGCAGGTGGTCGAGCTCGACCTCACCACCGTCGTGCCGAGTGTCGCCGGCCCGAAGCGCCCGCAGGACCGCATCGAGCTGCCGAAGATGAAGGAAAGCTTCGTCGGTGCGTTCTCGAAGCCCGTCACGGAAAATGGCTTTGGCAAGAAGGCGGAGGAATTTTCCACCGTCAGTGCGCAGGTGAACGGCCAGAAAGTCGGCCACGGTTCCGTGCTCATTGCCGCGATCACGAGCTGCACCAACACGTCGAACCCGAGCGTCATGCTCGCGGCCGGCCTGCTGGCGAAGAAGGCCGTCGAGAAGGGGCTGAAGGTGAATCCCGTGGTGAAATCCTCCCTGGCGCCCGGCTCGCGCGTGGTCACCGAGTACCTCAACAAGACCGGCCTGACCCCGTACCTCGACCAGCTCGGCTTCCAGACCGTCGGCTATGGCTGCACGACCTGCATCGGCAACTCCGGCCCGCTGGCCGCGCCGATCGAGGATGCCGTGGTCAAGAACGACCTCGTCGCCGCCTCCGTGCTGTCGGGCAACCGCAACTTCGAGGCGCGCGTCCACCAGAACATCAAGTCGAACTTCCTGATGTCCCCGCCGCTCGTCGTCGCCTTCGCGCTCGCCGGCCGCGTCGACATCGACATGACCACGGACCCGCTCGGCACGGGCAAGGACGGGGCGCCGGTCATGCTCAAGGACATCTGGCCCACGCTGCAGGAGGTCCGCGACCAGATGCAGGCGGCGCTGAAGCCCGAGGTTTTCCGCCGGCTCTACAGCAACTTCGCCGAGCAGAACCCCAAGTGGAACGAGATCCCCTCGACCACCGGCAACGTCTACGCGTTCGACGCGGCGTCCACCTACATCCAGGAGCCGCCGTTCTTCACGAACTTCACGATGAAGCCCGGCAGTATCGCCGAGATCAAGGGCGCCCGTGCCCTGGGCATCTTCGGTGACAGCGTGACGACCGACCACATCTCGCCCGCCGGCGCCATCAAGAAGAGCGCGCCCGCCGGCAAGTTCCTGCTCGAGCAGGGCGTGGCCTTCGAGGATTTCAATTCCTACGGCTCGCGGCGCGGCAACGACCGCGTGATGACCCGCGGCACCTTCGCGAACGTCCGCATCAAGAACCTGATGCTCGGGGGCGAGGAGGGCGGCAACACGATCGGCGCGGACGGCGTCAAGACCTCGATCTACGACGCCTCGATGGCGTACCAGCAGGCCGGCACGCCGCTGATCATCCTGGCCGGGCAGGAATACGGCACGGGCTCGTCGCGCGACTGGGCGGCCAAGGGCACCAATCTGCTCGGCGTCAAGGTCGTCGTGGCCCAGAGCTTCGAGCGCATCCACCGCTCCAACCTCGTCGGCATGGGCGTGCTGCCCCTGCAGTTCAAGGAAGGCACGACGGCCCAGACGCTCAAGCTCGACGGCACCGAGGTTTATGACGTGGTCGGCCTGACCGCGGCGATCAAGCCGCAGCAGGACCTGACGCTGAAGGTCACGCGGAAGGACGGCTCGGTCGAGAACGTGCCGGTGCGCTGCCGCATCGATACGCCCATCGAGATCGATTACTACCAGCATGGCGGCATTCTGCCCTATGTGCTCCGCCAGATTGTGACGAAGAGCTAATTGACACTCCCCCGGAAACGCGGCGGTCTAAGCCCTGCCGCGTTTTTTCGTTTCTCCACGCCATGACGGAACCCGCCAAACCGACCTTCCTTGTTGATGCCTACGCCGACCCGGTGCTCGTGCGCATCGAGGGCCGCGCGTCGTTTACGAACAGCGGCAGCCTGAAGGACTTCTTCACGGAGATGATGCGGCAGGGCAAGGCCCGCTTCGTGGTGGATTTCCAGCAGTGCACGAGCATGGACAGCACCTTCCTCGGCGTCCTGGCCGGCGCGGCGCTCGAGTTGCGCCGCCGCACGCCCCCGGGCGCCCTGACCCTGACGCGGGTAGGGGAGCGCAACCTCGAGCTGATCCGCAACCTCGGCCTGCACCGGCTGGCGACGGTGGACGCGGGTGATTTTCCGATGAATTTCGCGGGTGGCGCGCAGGCGCTGGACACCAAGGCCAAGACCGAGATCGAGAGCGCACGGCTGGTGCTCGAGGCGCATGAGCACCTGGTGACGGCCGACTCGGCCAACGCCGCCAAGTTTCAGGACGTACTCGCTTTCTTGCGCAATCGCGTGGAACTGCGGTAGGCTGCGCCCATGATGCACTTCCTGCTCGGCGGCTTGATCGGCGCGGTGCTGGTTTACGCCCTTTACTGGCGGGCCCAGCAGGCGGCGTCCCGGCTGGAGGAGGAGAAGCAGGGGCTGATGGAGGAACGGCAGATCGTCCTCGATTACATGCACACGATGGTCGACGCCGTGGGCGAGCGGCTGCCGCGCGAGGAGCTTTTCCAGCGGATCGTGCACGCCGCCATCCTGAGCACCGGCGCGCTGAGCGCGTGCATCTTCGAGAAGGGCGCGGACAACATGATGCGCGGCGCGGCCGTCGAGGGGCTTTTCCCGCCGCACCGGCCGATCCCGGATACGCAGCGCATGAAGATGGGCACGCGGGCCAAGTTCATCGAGCAGGTGCTGAAGTCGGAGTCCTTTCCCGTCGGCGAAGGCGTCGTCGGCCGGGTCGCGGCCACCGGCCAGGGCGCCCTGGTCGTCCGGGCGGCGGACGATGCGCGCATCGTGAAGCACGACGACCCGGCGCTGACCGTCCGCTCGGTCATCGCGGCGCCGATCATGGTGCGCCGGCGGCTCATCGGGGTGCTGTGCGTCTGCAATGCGTCGGACGGCCTGCCCTTCACCGACACGGATTACTCGCTGGTGGCGGCGCTGGCCGAGCAGGCGGGCCTCGCCGTGCACAATGCCGATTTCCTGAACCTGCAGGTGGACAAGCAGCGCCTTGACCTGGACCTGGCCCTCGCGAGCGACGTGCAGCGCATGCTCCTGCCCAAGGCGATGCCGCAGGTGGCGGGCCTGGATATCGATGCGCGTTACCTGGCGGCGCAAAAGGTCAGCGGGGATCTCTACGATGTGTTCGAACTGGGGTCCGGCCGCCTGGGTGTGGCGGTGGCGGATGTCTCGGGCAAGGGCATGTCGGCCTCGCTCCTCATGGCCATCTGCCGGACGACCCTGCGGCAGATCGCGCCCCTCTATGCCTCGCCCGCCCGGGTGCTGGTCGAGTTGAACCGCTCGCTGGCCGGGGACATGCGGGAAGGCATGTACATTACCATGACCTATGCGGTAATCGACGCGGTCCAGAACCAGGTGACGATTGCCCGCGCGGGTCATGAATTGTCGCTTTTTTCCCGGCGCGATCCGGCCACGGGCGCGTTTGTCAGCGAATACGTGGGGTCCGAGGGCATGCCGCTCGGGCTCGTGGGGACCGACTTGTTCGGGGAGGCCATCGAGGACAAGCAGCGGCAATTCGGGCAGGGCTCGACGCTGGTCCTCTATACGGACGGGCTGACCGAGGCACCGAATGCGGAGGACCAGGAATTCGGCGGCGCCCGGCTGGCCGATGCCCTGCGGGCGGCGCACAGCGGATCGGCCCGCGCGATCAACGACGGGATTTTGCAGGCGGTGGAGAAGTTTACCGGTACAGCCGGACTGCGGGACGATTACACGCTGCTGACGGTCAAGCGGGTGTGAGGGGCGAAATGTAGCAGCGGTGGTAACACCGCTGGCGCCGGTGTAGGGCCGGTGCTCGTCGCCGCGCCGCGCGCACAGAGCGGCTCGCCGACAAGCGGCGGCCCTACGTCCCGGATAAGATACGGTGACTCCGCCCGCATAAATCCCGTTTGCCTTCACCGGTTCGCTACCTATCCATAGCCCCTCATGCCAAGCGTCGCCACCAAACCCGCCCCTGTGACCCCCGACCAGTTGCCTGATGCTGCCGGCCACTTCGGCCCATACGGCGGCATTTACGTGCCCGAGACGCTCATGACCGCCCTGGCGGAGCTCACGGCGGCCTACGAACTGGCCCGGGACGACGCGGGCTTTCAGCAGGAACTGCGGCATCACCTGAAGGAATTCGCCGGCCGGCCGACCGAGCTGTATTTCGCGGAGCGGCTGACCAAGCACTGCGGCGGGGCGAAGATTTATTTCAAGCGCGAGGACCTGCTGCACACCGGCGCGCACAAGATCAACAACGCCCTCGGCCAGGCCCTGCTCGCGAAGCGCATGGGCAAGAAGCGCATCATCGCCGAGACCGGCGCCGGCCAGCACGGCGTCGCCACCGCGGCGGTCTGCGCGAAGTTTGGCCTCGAGTGCACGGTCTACATGGGTTCCGTCGACATGGAGCGCCAGGCCCTGAATGTTTTCCGCATGCGCCTGATGGGCGCGACGGTCGTGGCGGTGGAGTCCGGCCAGAAGACGCTCAAGGACGCCGTCAACGAGGCCATGCGCGACTGGGTGACCAACGTCCGCGGCACGCATTACATCCTCGGCTCGGCGCTTGGCGCCCACCCGTATCCGATGATGGTCCGCGATTTTCACCGGGTCATCGGGCAGGAACTGCGCGAGCAGATCATGGCCCGCGAGGGCCGGCTGCCCGACGAGATGATTGCGTGTGTCGGCGGCGGGAGCAACGCCATCGGCTGCTTCTACGAGTTTCTCAATGACAAGCAGGTCAAGCTGACCGGCGTGGAGGCCGGCGGCCGCGGCCTCGCCCGCGGCGACCACGCGGCGCGCTTCGAGGGTGGCAAGCTCGGCGTCCTGCAAGGCAGCAAGACCTATATTCTCCAGAACCCCGACGGCCAGATCGAGCTGACGCATTCCGTGAGCGCCGGTTTGGATTATGCGGCCATCGGGCCCGAGCACGCCTACTACCGCGACCAGGGCCGGATCGGCTACGCGTACGCGACCGACGATGAGGTCCTGGAAGCCTTCCAGCTTTGCTCGCGCCAAGAGGGAATCATCCCGGCCCTCGAATCAACCCACGCCTTGGTCCACGGCCTCAAGCGCGCCAAGGAGATGAAACCGAACCAGATTCTGGTGATCAACCTCAGCGGCCGTGGTGATAAAGATGTGCAGCAAGTGCAGAAGCTCTTGGACAAGCAGGGCTGAGTTTCGGACTTTTTGACCACGGATATCACGGATTAACACGAATAAATCCGCCCGATTCTAACGGACCAGACTGGTTAACCACTAATCCACACTAATACCTCACTAATCATTAGTGTGTCCTTAGTGGCCATTAGTGGTTTAAAAATCTGTATCCGTGCTCATCCGTGAAATCCGTGGTTAACTTTTCTTCTGTATGAATTCCATGACCGGCTACGGCCGCGCTACGGCTACCCTTGGCCATCAAACCCTGACCGTGCAGGTCAACTCGGTGAACCGGCGCGGGCTGGATTTGACGCAGAAGCTGCCGGACGAATGGCAGGGCTTCGAGTCCGCCGTCGGCGATGCCGTGCGAAAGGTCGCGCTGCGTGGCAAGGTGCACGTGGCCGTTGAGGTGGCGGGCAAATCCACGGCGAGCACCGATTGGGACCAGGAGGCGGTGGCGGCGGCGCTCGAGCAGCTTGCCAGCCTGGCCAAGGCCCGGGGCATCAAGTTTGATCCGACCGCCGAGCTGCTCTGGCAGATCGCCAGCGCGCAGCGCACCGGGACGAAACTGCCGGCCGATGAGGCGACGGCGGCGATTCTGCTGAAGACCCTGGGCGAGGCCCTGCGGGGATTCTCCGCTATGCGCGCCCGGGAAGGGGAGGCGCTCCTGATCGATTTCCTCGGCCGGTTTGAGAAACTGCACGCGGCGGTCGAGACCATCGCGCAACGCGCTCCGCAGGTCACCGGCGTCTACAAGGAGCAACTGCTGCAGCGGCTGCGGCAGTCCGGACTGGAACTGGATCTCAGCGATGACCGCGTGCTGAAGGAAGTCGCGCTCTTCGCCGACCGCTGCGACGTGACCGAGGAAATCACCCGGTTGCGCAGCCATTTTGGCCAGCTCAAGGACCTCTTCCGGGCGAAGGGCGAGATCGGCCGCAAGGCGGAGTTCATCCTGCAGGAGATCGGCCGCGAGATCCACACCATCGGCAGCAAGGCCAACGACCTCGCGATTTCCCAGCAGGTGATCGAGTTTAAAAATGAACTCGAACGCGTGCGCGAACAAATCGCGAATGTGGAGTAGCCGCTGCGCGGCAAAATCCAAAAGTCCAAGCGGCCAAATTTCAAAAAATAAGACAGAACTGGTTCGAGCCTTATTTGGCCTTTGGCCCCTGGACCTTGATATTTCCCGCCTCGGGCGGCTGCTTGAGCGACCAGAGGATATACCAGAACACGCCCACGAAGATACCGGAGTCGGCGACGTTGAAGGTGGGGTAGATATAGGTCCCGAAATGCAGGTCGAGGAAGTCGATGACGTGACCGTGCAGCAGCCGGTCGACCAGGTTGCCGACGATGCCGCCGCACAGGAGGCCGAAGGCTGCTTGGGCGGACGAATGGCGCAGGCCGAGCGCACGGCGCCAGAAGAAGATGGCGACGAGGGTGCCAACGGCGAGCAGCGCGAGGCCGGTGCTTTTGCCGGAGAACATGCTCCAGGCGGCCCCGGTGTTGCCCACGTGCACGAGGTTGAAAAAGCCCGGGATGACCGTGCGGCCGGCCGGACCGTAGCTGCCCAGGGGCATCCGCGCGTTGATCCAGTACTTCGTCAGCTGGTCGAGGACGAAGAGCGCCCCGGCCATCAGCCAGAAACGCCGGTAGGCCAGCAACCGGGGGATTTTCGATTTTGGATTCTCGACTTTCGATTTCAGGGCAGCCTCTGCGGCCGGCAATGATCGGTTATCCGACGGCTCTGGTCCGGGGTTCAGAGATTGGGTCATCAATCGAAAATCCCGAATCGAAAATCCACTTACTCGTCGCCGCCGCCGTCGTCGGAGGACATCTTGCCGCCTTCCTCCTCGGTGCCGTCGCCGAACAGGCCGCCGCGCTCGATGGAACGATGGGAGTGGCGCTCGACCTGTTTCTTGGCCTCGGTCGAGTAGCGAGTGAAGGGGACGGCGAGCAGGCGCTCCTTGGCGATCGGCTTCTGGGTCGATTCGCAGATGCCGTAGGTGCCGGCGTGGATCCGCTTGATGGCGGCCTCGATCTCGGACAGGGCCTCCTGCTCGTTGGAGACGAGGCTGAGGGCGAAGTCGCGGTCGAAGGTGTCGGTGCCGGCATCGGCCATGTGCTGGCCGTAGCCCGAGAGGTCGCCCGAGTCGTCCTTGGCGGACTTGAGCAGGGTCTCCTCGGTGTGCTCGCCCAGCTGCGTGCGCACATGCTGGCGGAGGTCGAGGAGCAGGCGGTAATAGCGGCGGTATTTCTCCGGCACTTCCGACTCGTCGATCATGGTCGGGGCCTTCTTGCCCTTGGTGGGATTGAAACCGAGGATGTCGGCGAGCGAGGCCGCCTTGACGTGATTCGGCTTGTGCGGCTTTTCCAGCTTCGCCGCCGCCTCGACGCTCTTGGTGACGGAGGCCTTGTCGTTCTTGCCGGTCTTGGTGGCGGTTTCGACGTGCTTTTCGTTCTTCTTGGCGATTTCCCTCACCTCATCGAGGCTGAAGGCGATGGCCTTGGGCGCGGCCTTGCGCTCGAGGAGCATCCGCTTGAGATCGGCGGCATTCAGGGGCTGCTTGCCGCCCTTGGCGGCCGGGGCGGGCGCCGCCGGCTTCTTGCCGGTGGCCGCGGGGGCCTTGGGCGCGGCTTTGACTTTGACTGGAGCGGGCTTGGCGGCGGCTTTCACGGTTTTTTTGACCGGGGCTTTGGCTGCCGGTTTCTTCGCAGGAGTCTTTTTCTTCGTGGCCATAAAGGGATGTTCTAGGATTTAAGGGCTTCTTCGCACCGAGGGCAAACTTCTCCGTGCGACGTTTGGGCTAAAGTTGGCACCCAGCGCCAGCAGCGTGGGCAGCGGTGATAACCGGCGTCACGGGCGTGGCGAGCGGCGATTTCCAGGCTGACCCCGGGTTTTGCTGTCAGAGTGACCTCTGAAACGATGAAGAGTTCGGGCAGAAATCCGGGGTGCTTGCCCAGGGAGGCGAACGCCGCGTCGTCCGCCGCGCCGGTCAGGACCAAGGCGGCGTCAAGCGACTTGCCGATAGTGCCGGCCTGCCGCAGCGGCTCGAGCCTTTCGTTGACCTGGGCACGGAGCTTGAGCAACGCGGCCATGTCCGCTTCCACCTCGGCATTGCGCCAGCCGGCCGGCACGACCGGCCAGTCCTGCAGGTGGATGGAATCCGAACCGTATTCCTGACCCGTGGTGGCAAAGCTCCACGCCTCGTCGGCGGTGAAGGTGATGAAGGGCGCCAGGATCTTGACCAGGCTCTGGAAGATGTGGTGGATGGCCGTCTGGGACGAGCGGCGGAGCGGGTGCGCGGTACCCAGCGTGTAGAGCCGGTCCTTGAGCACGTCGTGATAGGTGGCGGAGAGCGTCACCGAGCAGAACTGGTTGCAGAGCTGGTAGACCCGGTGAAACTCGTAGGCGTCGTAGGCCTTGGTGCATTCCTCGATCAGGACCGCGGTCTGGTGCAACGCCCAGCGGTCGAGGACATCCAGCCGGTCGACGGGCAGGGCATCCTTGGCCACGTCGAAATCGAACAGGTTGGAGAGCTGGAAGCGGAACGTATTGCGGAGAAGCCGGTAGGCCTCGCCGACGTTTTTCAGGATCTCGTCGTCGACCGGGATGTCGTCGCGGAAATCCTGCGAGGCGATCCAGAGGCGGATGACATCCGCGCCGTGCTGCGCGATGTAGGCGTCGGCCGTCTGCGGCTTCTGGTAGGTGCTGCTCTTGGAAATCTTCTGGCGGTCCTTGTCGACGATGAAGCCGTGCGTGAGGACGCTCTTGTACGGCGCGGCGCCGAAGGCGATGACGCTCGTCCAGAGCGACGACTGGAACCAGCCGCGGTGCTGGTCGCTGCCTTCCAGGTAGAGGTCGGCGGGCCAATGCGTGCCGCCCTGGCCGCGCTTGAGCACGGCGGCGTGCGACGAACCGGAGTCGATCCAAACGTCGAGGGTGTCGCGACCGCACGTGAGGGTCTCAGGCGCCGGCCAGCCGGCCGGGAGTTTGACGCCCTCGAGGATCTGCGCCGGCGTGGCGTCGTACCAGAAGTTCGTGCCCCGGGTGGCGATCTTGTCGGCGATGGCGCAGGCAACCCCGGCATCGAGGTACGCTTTTTTGTCTGGGCCGTAGAACGCCGGGATCGGCACGCCCCACGAGCGCTGGCGGCTGATGCACCAGTCGGGCCGTGACTCCACGGCGCCGCGGATGCGGGCCTCGCCCCAGGCGGGGATCCAGCCCTGGTGCGCCGCGATCTTGGTGATCTCGGCGAGCGCGGTCTGGCGCATGCCGGCCTTGTCGAGTGACACGAACCATTGGTCGACGGCGCGGAAAATGATCGGGGTCTTGGAGCGCCAGCAATGCGGGTAGCTGTGCGCATACTTGGCCTTGGCGAGCAGGGCGCCGGCGGCGGCGAGCTTCTTGAGCACGCCGAGGTTGGCGGGGGCAGGGCGCTTGGCGGCGAGGTCCTCGACCGTCTCGAGCGTGGTCAGGCCCACGAGATCGGCGGGCACGCGGCCGTCGTCGAGGTATTTGCCGTCGTCACCGACCGGGCAATAGATCTCGAGCTTGTACTTCAGGCCTGTGAGATAGTCCTCCGCGCCGTGGCCGGGCGCCGTATGGACGGCGCCGGTGCCGCTGTCTGTCGTGACGTAGTCGGCGAGTACGACCGGCGAGACGCGTTCGATGAAAGGGTGGCGGGCCTGCAGGTGCTCCAGCTTGGCACCGGGCAGGGTCAGCACGACCGAGGGCTGTGGCTCGATCTTCGCGGCCGTGGCCACTGCGCCGAGCAGGGCTGCGGCGACGATGAGACGTTCCGTTCCGACATCGGCCACGACGTAGTCCACATCCGGGTGGAGCGCGATGGCGAGGTTGGCGGGGATCGTCCAAGGCGTGGTCGTCCAGATGACGATGTAGAGCGGCTTGTCGGTCGGCAGGCCAAACTTGGTGGCTTCCCCGACCGGCACGAGGAACTTCACCCAGATGGCGATGGAGGTGTGGTCCTTGTACTCGATTTCCGCCTCGGCGAGCGCCGTCTCGAAGGGGATGGACCAATAGACCGGCTTCTTGCTGCGATAAACGAGGTCTTTCTCCACAAACGCCGCGAAGGTCCGCACGATGTCGGCCTCGAAGGCCGGGGCCTTGGTCTTGTATTCGTTTTTCCAGTCGGCGAGGACGCCGATGCGCTTGAACTGGGCGGTCTGCTTGGCGATCCAGCCCTCGGAAAACTGGTCGCACTTGGCGCGAAGCTCGGCGGTGGTGAGGGTCAGGTTCTGGGCCCGGATCTCCTGCGACACTTTTTGCTCGATCGGCAGGCCGTGGCAGTCCCAGCCGGGGACATACGGTGTGCGGAAACCGCGCATCGACTTGTAGCGGTTGATGATGTCCTTGAGCGTCTTGTTCAGCGCGGTGCCGATGTGCACGTCGCCATTGGTGAAGGGCGGTCCGTCATGGAGGACAAAGGCCGGGGCGTCGGCCCGGCGGCGCTGGATTGCCGTGTAGAGGTCGAGCTTCTCCCAATGGGCCACCCGGGCCGGCTCGCGTTGCACCAGATTCGCCCGCATGGGGAAATCGGTCTTGGGAAGCAGGAGAGTGTCTTTCAGTTCTTGCGCCATCGGAATAAAGGGGCGGGAGGCTACCCAACCAAGGGGGGTAGTCAAGTGGCGTAACGCCCATCCGGCGCTGGAGTTTGGCACAGGGTCTGCAACACTCGGACTATGCGTAAAATCATCCTGTGTCTGGCCCTCGGATCCGGGCTGTTGGCCGCCCGGGCGGCCGAACCCGGCAAGCCCATTTCAGTGAAGGTGGTGATCGTGACGACCTTTGAGGTTGGCGCCGATACCGGGGACAAACCCGGTGAGTTCCAATACTGGGTGGAGCGCGAGAAACTGACCGAGTCGATCAAGGTGCCCGGGATGACCCATCCGGTCCTGACCAACGGCCAGGGTGTGCTCGGCGTCGTGTCCGGCACCACGGCGCGCTGCGGCAACCAGATCATGGCGCTGGGCCTCGATCCGCGCTTCGACCTTACCAAGGCCTACTGGGTGATCAACGGGATTGCCGGGGTCGACCCGGCCGATGCCTCGCTGGGCAGCGCGGCGTGGTCACGTTATGTGATCGATGGGGATGTCGCCTATGAGATCGACAGCCGCGAGGCGGATCCGAAATGGCCGTATGCCATTATTGCGATCGGTGCCAAGCAACCCAACGAGATCCCGAAGAACGAGGGCTGGGAGCCGGATGCGATGAGCTATGAGCTCAACCCGGCGCTGGTCGCGCGCGCGTTTGCGCTGAGCAAGGACGTGCCCCTGGTCGACACGCCGGAGATGCAGGCTTACCGCGCCACCTACGTTGGCTTCCCGAATGCCCGGAAGCCGCCGTTCGTCCTTTACGGCGACAGTTTCGGTTCCTGCCGTTACTGGCATGGGGTGACGCTGACCCAATGGGCCAACGATTGGACCAAGCTTTGGACCAAGGGGCAGGGCAATTTCGTGATGTCCGACATGGAGGACCAGGGCATCGCCTCGGCGCTGACCATCCTGACCAAGATGGGCCGGGTGGATTTCCAACGGTTGCTCGTGCTGCGCACGGGGAGCAATTACTGTATGCCCGCGCCGCAGCAGGGCGTGGTGAACAGCATGCAGGCGGAGTACGCCGGTTATCTGCCCTCACTCGAATCCGCCTACCGGGTCGGCAGTGTCGTGGTGCATGACATCGTGAAGAATTGGGACGCGGAGTATGCCGCGGGGGTGAAGTAGCCTGTTATCAACACAGAACACACGGAACACACAGAAACATGAGGTAGGGATTCCGTGTGTTCTGTGGTTAACTCTGCTTCCCGCCCGCAAACTCCGCCGCCTTGCGCGCCAGGGCGTCGCCGGACTGCACGCAGTCCGGCAGCGAGATTCCATCCCGGCTCGCGCCGCCGATAAAAAGCCCGGGGTGCTGGTTCTCGCAGCGGGCGAGCGGCTCGAGGAAGCGCTCATGGCCGAGATTGTATTGCGGAATGGCCTTCGGCCAGAAGGTGTGGTGCGTGAAAACCGGATCACCGGTGAGGCCGAGCAGTGTGCGCAGGTCGGGCAGCACCCGGCTCACGAGTGACTCGGTGGACAGGCGGCCGGTTTCCGGCTGGCGCGACCCGCCCGCAAACACCGTGAGGGCCACGTGGCCGTCCGGGGCGCGGCCCGGGAAAAGCGTGGAGGAAAAAAGCACGCCCAGCAGGCTGTGCCGCTCGGCCGCCGGCACGAGCGCGCCGAAACCATCCAGCGGATGCGCGACCTGTTCGCGGCGGAACCCGAGGAAGAGCGAGCTGACGGGCGGGTGGGGCTGGTGATCCAGCGAAGCCAGCGTGCGCTCACCCAGCGTGCCGAAGACCAGCTGGGCCAGGCCGCTCGCGGGCAGCGCCAGGATCACGGCGCCAAACTCCGAGGTCTCGACCGTGCCGTCCCGGGTCCAGATGATTTTCCAGGGTTGGCCCGGAATGATGTTGGTCACCGTCGCCCCGGACCGGACCGCTTCGTCGGGCAGGGCGGCCTGGAGCGCGCGGGGCAGTGTCTGCATGCCGTGGGCAAAGGAGATGATCGGGGCCACGCCCGTCGCCTCGCCGCGGGCCCGGCGTTCCTCGGCTTGTGCCCGGAAGCCGCGCAGCAGCGAGCCATACTGGCGTTCCAGCTGCCAGAGATTGGGGAAGGCATAGCGGGCCGAGAGTTTCTCCGGGTCGCCGGCGTACACGCCAGCGGCGAACGGATTGATCCCGTAGTCGACGATTTCCCGGCCGAAGTGGGCGGCGACAAAATTGGCGAGGCTCGTATCGGTCGTCCGCACCCGCGGTCGCGTCAGGAGCTCGGCCAGCACACGCAGTCGGGACCGCAGGGAGAATAAGGGCGAGACCAGCAGGCCGGCCGGCGAGAGCGGGACGGGGATCAGGCGGCCGCCGCGCACGATGAACCGCTTCTTGGCCGCGGTGCTCGCCATGGCGCGCTGGCCGGTCAGGCCGAGTTCACCCAGCAGCGCGGCGATCCCGGTGGTTTGCTGGAGCGAATTCGGTCCGCCCTCGACCAGCCAGCCGTCGCGTTCCGTGGTGACGATCGCCCCGCCGACCTGCGGCGACTTTTCGAAGAGCGTTACATCACAACCGGCGCGGTGCAGCCGCCAGGCGGCGGTCAGACCGGTGATGCCCCCGCCGATGACGGCGACTGATTTATTGGAAGTGGTGCCCACGAATCACACCAAGGGACACAATTTGCCGGAAAAGGAAACTGACTGGGTGGCGGACGACGACATTTCCGGGGATGGGGGTCGGGTTATTTCCAGTTTGTCACCGTGCTGACGAGGGCCTCGACGCACTCGAGCTTGGCCTGCGGCATGATGCCGTGACCAAGGTTGAAGATGTGACCGTTGCTGCCGCGCATGGTTTCCAGCAGCCGCGTGGTTTCACGCGTCACGATCTCCGGCGACGTGTTCATGAGCACGGGGTCAAGGTTACCCTGGAGGGCGACATTGCCGGGCACGAGCTTGCGGGCGACGCCGAGGTCGATGGTCCAGTCGACGCCGAGGACGCTGGCGCCGCTGAAGGCCTGGTCGGTGAGCTGCGAGGGGGTTCCTTTGGCGTAAAGAATGACCGGGAAACCCTTGGGCAGTGCGGCAATGATCTCGCGGATCCAATTGAGCGAGGCCGCGGCGTAGTCCTGTCCGGCCAGAATGCCGCCCCACGAGTCAAAGATCTGGATGGCGTCGACCCCGGCGCGGATCTGCATCTGGAAATACTCGATGAGCGCCGCCGTGAGCTTGGTCATGAGGGCGTCGAACAGCGGGCGGTTGGAATAGAATACACTCTTGCTGCGCTCGAAGTCGTCCGCGCTGCCGCCTTCCAGCATGTAGGTGGCGAGGGTCCAGGGTGAGCCACCGAAGCCGAGCAGCGCCTGCTCGCCGGCGAGCTGCGTCTTCACCAGCTTCAGCGCCTGGCCGACGTAGTCGAGCCGGTCGGCGACGCCCTGCGACTGCAGCCGGTCGAGCTGGGACTGGTCTTCCAGCCGGAAGTCCATCGCGATGCCGCCTGCGTCGCGGAACTTGTACCCCTGGCCCATCGCCTCGGGGATGACGAGGATGTCGGAAAAGATGATGGCGGCATCCAGGGCGAACCGGCGCAGGGGTTGCAGCGTGACCTCGGCGGCGAGCTCGGGCGTCTTCACCATCTCGAGGAAAGACGACTTGGCCTTCAACGCACGGTACTCGGGCAGGTAGCGTCCGGCCTGGCGCATGATCCAGACCGGCGGGCGGTCAAGCGGCTGGCAGGCTACGGCGGAAAGGAAACGTTCGCGGGAAGTCATAGATTGCTTTTCACCACAAAGACACGGAGACACAAAGGAAGAGAAATCAATTCGAGGCTCTGGCTGGATTCCGGGTCTCTGTGCCTCTGTGGTTCATGTCTCATCGGCCCAGTTTTTTGGTTTGAGGAAGACTTCATACAAGCGCGCCTCGGGGGAGCCGGGTTCCGGTTTCCAATCGTAGCGCCAAGCCACGAGGGGCGGCAGCGACATGAGGATCGACTCGGTGCGGCCGCCGCTTTGCAGGCCGAAGTGCGTGCCGCGGTCCCACACGAGGTTGAATTCCACGTAGCGCCCGCGCCGGTAGAGCTGGAAGTCGCGCTCGCGTCCGGTGAAGGGCATGGCCTTGCGCCGTTGGACGATCGGCAGGTAGGCCGGCAGGAAGGCGTCACCCACGCTGCGCATCAGCGCGAAACTCTGCGCGAAGCCGGGGGCGTTGAAATCGTCGAAGAACAAACCGCCGATGCCGCGCGGCTCGCCGCGGTGCTTCAGGAAAAAGTAGTCGTCGCACCACTGTTTGAACCGCGGATACAGGTCGTCCCCGAAAGGGGCGCACGCGGCGCGGGCCGTGCGGTGCCAGTGGGTGGCGTCCTCCACAAAACCATAGTAGGGCGTCAGGTCGAACCCGCCGCCAAACCACCAGGTAGGATTTTCGATTGCCGGGCCGGATGCGTCCTTGGCCCCGGCGATGAGGAACCGCACGTTCATGTGCACGGTCGGCACGTAGGGATTGCGGGGGTGGATGACGAGCGAAACACCCAGGGCGTGAAACGGTTTGCCCGTCAGTTCAGGGCGTGAGGCGGTGGCGGAAGGGGGCAGGGTGGCCCCACTGACATGGGAGAAGCCGACCCCGGCTTTCTCGAACAGGGTGCCGTCGCTCAGGACGCGCGAACGGCCGCCGCCGCCTTCGGGCCGGGTCCAGGCGTCTTCCTGGAATTTGCCGCCGTCCTCGCGCTCCAGCGCGGCGCAGATCGTGTCCTGCAGGGCAAGCAGGTAGGTGCGGACGGCGTTGAGCTCGGGTGGCATTTTTGAACCGTTACAGATGACACGGATTCGCACGGATGAGAAACCAAAAGAATGAATTGTGCGGTAGGTTGTGTGGTAGGGGCGCTTGCCCCCAAGCGCCTGATGGCGTGATGGGATCATGTAGGGCTGCCGCTTGCGGCAGCCTAGGCGCGGCGCAAGCGCCGGCCCTACACACCAAACAGGCCGTTGGGGCAACGGCCCCTACCGTGAGCGATCAAAGGCTTGACGACTCTGCTATGGTGGAGCGGCTTGACCTCGCGTGGCTTAGCGTTTTGTGGTCAAGTCACAGCACCCATTGATGAATTCCGCCGTCCTCACGACCATCGCCGCCACCGGTTTCACCGTGGCCTTCTTTCATGCGGCGATCCCGACGCACTGGCTGCCTTTTGTCCTCGTCTCGCGGGCCCGCGGCTGGAGTCGCGGCAAGACCCTCGCGGTGTCGGCGTTCGCCGGGCTCGGCCATGTCCTGCTGACCAGCCTGCTCGGCCTGGTGATCGCCTGGTTCGGCTTTGAGATCGATGAGCGCGTGGGCCGCTATTTCCCGTGGATCGCCGGCGGCATGCTGGTCGCGATCGGCCTCTTTAACCTGTGGCGGCAGTTCACCGGCCGCGGGGTGGGGCATCACCATGTGGTCGGCAGCCATCATCATCCGACCGAGCACTGCGGGCACGAGGACGACCACAGCCACTGGGAGGACGAGCTGAAGGAAAGCGCCCTGATCTCCAAGAAGAAAGGCGACTGGGCCGCGATCAGTGGGTTGTTCCTGATGCTGACGCTGTCGCCGTGCGAAGGATTCCTGCCCGTCTACCTGTCGGGGGTCCAGTTCGGCTGGCACGGCTTCGTCGTGCTGAGCGCGATCCTCGCGTTCGGTACCCTCGGCGGCATGATGCTTTTCACCTGGCTGACGCTGCTCGGCATGGAGCGGCTGCCGCTGCAGAAATTCGAGCGCTATGAGGCCGCGATGCTGGGCGCGATGTTCTGCCTGCTCGGCGGCCTGCTGATCGTGCTGGAGACGCTGGGGCTGGCGTGAGGGGGAGGGCCCGTCGGCCGACGGGCGGCGGACGGTCGGGGACCGTCCCTCCAAAATGAACCACGGCAAGGCCTGGGGTCTAAAACCAAGGGCGCAGCAAGACTGCGCCCTTCCGGCTTCACTCAAACACCTTCACCGGATCGGCGGTGAGCTTGTTCTTGTAGACCTCGCCGCCCTTCATGACGAAGTCCACGTGCTCGAGCACCGTTTCGTTCGTGAGCGGGTCGCCCTTGACGGCGATGAGGTCGGCGTAGAAGCCGGGGGCGAGCTGGCCGACCTTGGTGTTCCAGCCGAGCAGGTCGGCGGCGCTGACGGTCGCGGCCTGGATGGCCTGCATCGGCGTCATGCCCCACACGACCATCGTGTGGAACTGTTTGGCGTTCCAGCCGTGCGGGTAGACGCCGGCGTCGGTGCCGAAGGCGAGCTTGCAGCCGGCCTTCAGGGCCTTTGTGAAGTTCTCGCGTTGCGTGCGCCCGACCAGTTTTTCCTTGTCGAGAATCTTCTGGGGGTAACCCAGCCGGCCGTACTCGGCCATGATGTAGTCGTCGTTGTAGATGTCGAAGACCAGGTAGGTGCCGTGCTCGAGCGCGAGCTTGATGCCCTCGTCGTCGATGAAGCTGGAATGCTCGACCGACGTGACGCCGGCGCGGATGGCGAGCTTGATGCCCTCGGTGCCGTGGGCGTGGGCGGCGACGCGCTTGCCCCAAACATGGGCCTCGTCGACCGCGGCCTTCATTTCCTCGAGGGTGTACTGCGGGAGCCCGACCGCCTCTTCCTCGGAGAGGACGCCGGCCGTGGCGAGGATCTTGATCACGTCGGCGCCATACTTGACGTTTTCGCGGACCTTCTTGCGGACCTCCTCGACGCCGTTGGCGATGCCGTTGATTTCGCCCTCGAAGCGGATGTAGGGTGACATGCCGTTGAGGTCGCCGTGGCCGCCCGTGGCGCTGAGCGCGGGGCCGCTGGCGAGAATGCGGGGCCCGGGCAGCTTGCCGGCGTTGATGGCGTTGCGCAGGGCGAAGTCCACGTAGTTGTCGGCGCCGACGTTGCGGATCGTCGTGAAACCCGCATCGAGCGTGCGCTTCGCGTAGATGTGGGAGGTGGTTGCCTGGTCGATCGGGCTCCGGCGGAAGATGTCCTCGTAGAAATTCGTCGGCTGGCCGGTGACGTGCGTGTGGCAGTCGATCAAACCCGGCAGCACGGTGGCGGAGCCCAGGTCGATGATGGTGACGACGGCGTCGGCCGGCAGGGCCTTGGCCACGTCGGCGGCGGGCACGATGGATTGGACCTTGTCGCCGGAGATGATGATCGCCTGGTCGGTGAGCACCACGCCGGCCTTGGGGTCGACCACCCGGGCGGCCTTCACGACCGTGAAGGCGGGCTTGGCGTCACTCTTGGCCGGTTCGGCGGCCTGGACCCGTGGGGTTGAGCTTAACAGTAAGCCGGTGGCGGCGAGGATGGCCAGGAAGCGATGGGACATGAGCCCGACGGTGGGTAATTCATCCGGTGATTCAAAGCTAAAGATGCCGCGGCGGGTTGTCCGGGTGGCAAAGCACACTTGCGGGCCGGGCCGGACTGGGTAGGCTTTGATCGCTGGTGGTTTCATCCCTTACCCCCTTGTCCCCATGAAAACATTTGTGCGTCCCGTTTGGGCGGTGCCGGCGCTGGTCTTCGCCGTTTTTCTTGCCGGGTGTGCGTCGCCCCGCACCTCCCGCATTTATCGCGCGGAGCAGAGCGGGGGCCGGGCCGGGTCGCTCTATGATTTCCAGGTGGTCAGCGCCTCCAGTGAGCGGAGACTTTCCACGGCCGAGTTGGAACAGCTCGAGGCCGGCGTGCAAAAATTCATGGCGAGCCAGGGTCTGCTCGTGCGCACCGGCGAATACCTGATCCGGATCGAGTTTCCCCCGCCGGCGCCCGGCCTGGCGACGGAGTGGGTGCTGGTGAGACTGACCAGCGTGCCCGTCCCGGCATTCTCCGTGGCGGAAACGTACCCGGCTGTCGGCTACTACGATTATTATTCCCCCTTCGATTATGGGTACGGCTACTACGACGATCCGTACGGCTATTATTATCCCCTGGATTTTTATCGTTCGTCCCCGGTGAGGCATCACCGCGACGATGACCGCGGACGCGGGGAGCACCGGGCGGGGGACCGGCATGATCCGCCCGGCAAATATGCCGGCGGCGACCATCGCCGCCCCGGTCAGCCACCCAACGGCAGTTTCCAGCCCGGTCATGACCACCGCACGCGCACGGCGGACTATGCGCCGCATTCGCCGGATTATGGCCGGGGTCGCGAGGGCAACCAGCCGGGTCATGGCGGGGCTGCCCCCGGTGGCCGCCCCGGCGGCTCCTCCTACACGCCCCCGCCGCCGCGGCACGAGACCACTCCCGCGCCACAGCCGGCACCGCGGCAGGAGACGACCAAGGACGCGACGGCGCGGGACAACAAATACAAATGACCGGACGCTAGGGCGGTTTAAATATTCCTGTAGCCGCGCTTGAGTAGGAGACGAAAGCGTGGTCCGGGTGAAACCACGTTGTCGCTGCGCTTCAACGCGGCTACACTTTCCAGAAAAAACTCCTTCGCCCGGAACGCCCCGGCGCTCAGCTCCGCGAGGAATAGAGCGCCACCAGGGCGGCGCCGATGGCCTGGGAGAGTTCGCCGAGGGTCGCGGGCACGACCTTGAGCCGCTTCTGCTGGACGGGCCAGAGGTAGGGCTGGGCGGAGTCGCGGATGATGCGCAGGTAGCGCTCGCGGAAGGCCGACGTGGTGGCGTCCGGATCGATCAGCCCGCCGCCGATGACGACGTACTCGGTGTCGACCGCCATGAGCAGCGACGCCATGTGCAGGCCGAGGGCCTTGGCCTGGAAGTTGAAAATATCGACCGCGAGCGGGTCGTCCTTCTGCGCGAGGGACCGCAGGGCAAAGACCTTTTCCTTCACCGGCGTGGTGGAGGTGGCGAGCGGGTGATCCGGGTATTTCTTCAGCATTTCCTCCAGCAACTGCGGGAGGCCGGAGAGGGTGGTGTACGGCTCGATGCAGCCCCAGCCCTTCCCGCAACCGCAGGTGAACGGGCGGATGTTGCCGAGCAAATGCAGGGGCGCGGGCATGTGACCCGCCTCCATGCCGCACAGCGTGTCGCCGTCGAGGGGCAGGCCGTTCGCGTCGACGTAGGCCACGCCCAGGCCCGAGCCGGGGGCCAGCATGAGCACGCTGACCTTCTTGCCGCCCCGGACCCGCTGGGCCTCGGCGACGCCGCCGTAGTTGCCGTCGTTGCCCGCCACCAGCGGGATGGAACGCCCGGCGCTCAGCGCGAGGGCGCGACTGTACTCGGAGTGGAAGTCCCAGCCTTCAAAGCTCGCGGGCAGATTGGCCGACCGCCCGAGCACGCCGTACCGCTCGTAGGGTCCGGGGATCGCGAGACCCACGCCGTGGACCTGGTTCCAGGTGAGATTGTTCTCGGCGAGGAAGCCATTGACGCCGTCGACCCAGCCCTGGATGACCGCGGCCGTGCCGGCGCTGGAGTTCGTCGAGCTCTGCCGGAGCTTGTGCGAAATGATGGTACCGTCGGCCCAGACGCCGCCGGTCTTTGAGGTGGTGGCGCCGCTGTCGGTGCCGAGAAAGATTCCTTTTTGGGACATGGGGAAATGGAGGGGAGGGTTTTGCGAACCGGATCAATTGAGTGGCAGGCCGCCACTGTCTCGGCAACGGCAAATCACGCGGCGCAGTGTCTTATGCGTGCGCGCCCGGGTCTCCCCGCCGTGCCGCCGGCCTGGGGTCGATCTTGTCCGGCGGTTTGCCCCCGGATAGCTTCGATCCGCCCCATTTTTGCTGCGCGCAGGAAGACGCCGCGCCATCACCGTTCGCGAAGCAGATGAAGCTATTTTTCTATACCGGCCTCGCCGCCCTGGTGGTGTTTGAAGTCCTGAAGGTGTATTTCATCATGCCGTTCCCGGGCAGCCAGGGCATCAACAGCCTCGATTGGGCGTACTTCCTCCATACGCACCGCTGGTACTTCCGCACCGGCTGCCTGCTGGCGATCGGGACCGGAGCCCGGGCGGCCTTTGACTTCCGCCCGCGGTGGCGACCGGTGGTCGTGAGCCTGCTCGCGGCGGGCGTCGTCTGGTTTTTCAATTTCCAGATGATGGCGGACCACATGTTTTTGCCGCCGCGGCAGCTGGTTTTCAAGGCCCGGGCGGACAACGCGGTGGACGAAAGCAGCGTCGTGGTCGGCGTCGAGTATCAGGGCGAGGCCCGGGCCTACCCCATCCGGTACCTGGTCTATCACCACCAGGTGCAGGATACGGTGGGCGGCCGGCCGGTACTGGTGACTTATTGCAGTGTCTGCCGCACGGGGCGCGTGTTCCTGCCCACGGTCGCCGGTCATCAGGAAAAATTCCGGCTGGTCGGGATGGATCACTTCAACGCGATGTTTGAGGACGCGACCACCGGCAGCTGGTGGCGCCAGGCGACGGGTGAGGCGGTGACCGGCCCGCGCGCGGGCTTGGTGCTGCCGGAGGCCGCCAGCCGCCAGTTGACGCTGGGGCAATGGTTCAGGCTGCACCCGGCGTCCCTCGTCATGCAGCCCGACGGGACGGCGTTGAAAGAATACGATCCCGAGGGGAAATATGAGCGCGGAAAGAGCAAAGGCGAATTGACCCGCACGGACCGTGGCTCCTGGCGCGACAAGTCATGGGTGGTGGGGGTGCAGGTCGGGACGCTCGCCAAGGCTTACGACTGGAACCGCCTGAAGGCGGAACGCGTCATCAACGACCGGATTGGCGACCTGCCCATCGTGCTGGTCCTCGCCGCCGACCAGGAGAGTTTTGCCGTGTTTGAGCGGCACGCGGACGGCGAGCGGTTCACGATCAAGGATGATGTTTTCTCGGCCGATGGCCGGTCCTACAACCTGGCCGGGAAAAACCTCGCGGCGCCCGACCAGCAGTTGCGGCCGGTGCAGGCGTACCAGGAATTCTGGCACAGCTGGCGCACGTTTCATCCCGGAACCCAGCGGGATTCCTGACCGCCCGCGGGAAATCCTGGCGGGAGCGGAGTGATCCCGGCGCGATCGATCCCGGTCAGGACAGCCAGCCCAGTGCCTCGGTGGGCGAATCAAACATCTGGATCGACACCCCGCGGTGCGCGGCGGCGACCTGCGCGAATTCCACCATCAGCCGGTGCCCCGGCCGGACGGCCACGGCGACGCGGAGCCCGCGCGGCACGGTCTCGACCGCGGCGGCGACAAGGTGGAAGGTCTGGCTGACCGAAAGACCGAGTTCGATTTGGCGCGCGTCGACGTAAAGCTTGGCGCAGCCCCGCTCAAGCAATTGCCCGGCCAGACCGCGCGTGGTGTCCAGGAGCTGGTTGTAGTCTTCCTTCGGCGGCAGCTCGACGAGCAGGGCGCCCTTGCTGGAATCGTAGGAAATCGCGGAAGTCATCGGGTTGATTCTGGTTTGCGGCCCCTTGGTTAGGCGAGGGTGCGGGGTGGGTAAAGCGCCAACTCCTCCACGCTCAATGGATGCTCTCGAGCAGCTGCGCCGTTTCCTCCGGCAGGTACCACATCGGCACATGATTGGCCTCCATGATCAGCACCGGCCAGCCGCGGGCCCGGGCCCGCTCGTAGAAGGCATAGAAATCGTCATCCTCCGGCTTCTTGCCCTTGTCCACGGTCAGGATGTAGGTCGCCGGCACCTTGGCGGCCGCCGGATTTTTCAGGACGATGGGGTCGGTGAAGGTCTTCAGCGGGTGCGGCACGTCCTTGGGCAGCCCCTTGTCGGGTTTCACCCATGACGGAATGATCATGCCGTCCTTCGTCATCTGCTCGATCGCCAGGCTGCCGGGTTTGCGCAGGGTCATCGCGCTTTCGCCGTTCACGGGCAGGAAGGCGTCGAGGTAGATGAGCCGGCTGATGCGCTCCGGGATCCGGTCGGCGACGCCGGTGATGACCATGCCGCCATAACTGTGGCCGAGCAGAGTCACGTCGTGCAGGTTTTCAAAGAGGATGAAATTGACGATGTCATCGATGTGCGTCGCGAGGCCGATGTCGGCCGAGGCGGTGTTGAAGTGCTCGCCCAGTCCGCTCATCGACGGTCGGTAGACCTTCCAGCCCCTGGCCTCAAGCAGGGTCGCGACCTTCTTGAACTGCCAGCCACCGGCCCAGGCGCCGTGGACGCTGACGAGGACCGGTTGGACCTGCGCTGGCGCGGTGCTGGCGACCGGCACGGGCTCGGCCGCGGGCGAGAGGACGAGACAGGAAAATCCAAGCAGCAGGGCGAGAAGCAGGCGGGGTTTCATGGCGGGCAGTATCCCGATCGACTGAGACCGGTCAATTGTTGAGGATAACGAAAAGAAAATACGCTCCATCATTCAGTGAGTCTTCGGCTGTAGGGCCGGCGCTTGCCGCCGCGCCTCTGCGTGGAATGTAGCAGCGGTGGTAACACCGCTGGCCCCAGCGGTCTGACGACCGCTGCTCCATTCGGAACGGCACGCCGACGCCTGTCAGCCATAGGCTTCGCGACGGGTGAAGCGGTGGTCCTACATTTCAGTATATAGTCCCATCCGGTCGCCTACTGGCCGGCGAGTCGTTTGCCTTGCGTGGAGAGGGCGATGAGCTGGGTGAGACGCCGTTGCCGCGTTTCCTCCCGCTTGGCGCTGGTCACCCAATGGATCGCGAGACGCTGGTAACCCGGTGGCTGGGCCAGCCAGTGGGTCCAGGCGGGTTTGTTCGCGCGGAAGATTTTTTCCAGCGAGGCGGGGAATTTCTGCGAGCGCGGTACTGCTACGCGTTGTTCGTAGGCATAGATGCCGGTCTTGTGCGCCTTGCGGGCTTGGAAGGCCTTGATGCCGGCAGGATGCATTCTACCTGCCTTGGTAAGCCGGGCGACGTGGCCGAGGTTCACGTTGCTCCAGATGCTGCCCGCTCTGCGCGGGGTGATCCGGTGCGTGTAACGCTCGTTGTCGACGCGCCGCTTCACCCCGTCGATCCAACCGAAGCACAACAGTTCGTCCACGGCCTCGGGGTAGGTGAGTCCGCCCTTGCCGGACGACTTCTTGTAGAATCCGAGCAAGAGCTCGGGAACCCTCGCGTGATGCTTTTCCAGCCAGCGGCGAAAATCGGCGGCGGTCTTGAAGTGCAAGGCTTCCGGTTGCAGTACGGCCATGAGCGGGGCGTTTTCGGTGCTGGTGGCTACTTTACCTGAACTTCGAAGTTAGCAAGGGTGGCGATTAATTGCTTTCGGGCCTCCGCCACCGTCAAATTCGAGGTACTTGAAAGGTGCAGGTCAATCCAGGTGCCCGCCTGCTTTAACTCGGCACGCAGGTTGGCATTGGTGACATTGGCGATTGGAATTTCATAGGCCACAACCTCCCAGTTCCCCTGCTTCAGGAAACTGACATTGGCCGGAGCGGGCAATCCCGACTGGGTCAGGCTCTTGCTTTCACTCTTCCAAAAAGTTTTTATGTCATGAAAGCCGCCGTCGGACTCAAACCATCCGGAGACAATCAGGTTGGGCACTTGACGCTCCAGTTCGAAGTACCGGGGGCTGTTGGTGCTGCCACCCAACCTCATGTCGGATTGCACGAGTCCTTGTTTCGGGACTTTCAAGCGCAACCTGCTCGCCCCGACGGTCAGCAGGTAATCGTCGCCAGATACGGTTACATGCATGGCCGAATCGGATTCGGCCGTGCCGCGTTTGAAGCGCATGCTGGTCAGGATCGCCATCATGGCGGCGGCTTCCGGACTGGCAGGGTCGTCGAACTGCATCACGGCCACGGCCAGGGCGTGTTCCTCCAGCCCGATCTGGGCGTTGCGGGCGACCTTGTAGTTTTTTGGAATCGGAGGCTTTCCGACCAGCGCGGCATCGGTGAATTCGGCAAACCAACCGAAGCCCTGGCTCGGCTTGAGCGGCTTCAGGTTAATCGCCTTCTCTACCGACTCGGCGACGTAGGGCTTGGACATGGCCTCGGTTTGACTCTTCACGAACTCCTCCGTGACCGGATGAGCCGCATCGGTGTTGAACAGCACAATCTGGGTCACCGCGGCGGCACGCGAGTCGGGATCGGCTTGGAAGCTGAAGGCGATTTGATTGCTCTGTTCGCCCCGCAGGCTCCAGCCCGCCGGGACGTCGAAAACGATGGTGCCGTGACCCGACCAGACAAATTCCTTTGCGGCAGTCGAGACACACAACAAGGCAAGGATGAGCGGCAGGGAAAGGGCAGGCAGTGGTTTCATGACGAGCGGTGGATGGACATGGCATCAATGACGGGACGCGGACCGGTTTCAATCTTCACTTGCAAATCGGCCGTTAGGCCCGGGACAAAACAGTCGTCACGAGTTTGCCAACGATAGGGTCAAGTTAACCTCGCCGCACCCAGCGGCTCCACTCTAGCTTGTCTCGTATACCCCCATGAAATTCCCCGCCGGTTGCTTCTTTATCGCCAGCCTCTGCTTTATTTGCGCCGGCCGCGCCGCCCCGGCCGTGCCCGAGCCGCGTGACTGGACCTGGGTCCAGGGTGCGGTGTTTGTGCCGACCAACGCGGTCAACGAGGCCCAGCAGTGGGATGAGTACGACCCGGCCATCAATGACCGCGAGCTGCGCAACGCCTCGGTCTACGGGATCAATGTCGTCCGCGTCTACCTGCACTACTACGTTTACCTGAAAAAGAAGGACGCGCTGCTGGCCAACATCGAGGACTTCCTCACGCGCGCGGACAAGTACAAGATCAAGACCGAGCTGATCTTCTTCGACGATTGCTGGAACCAGCCGCCGGAGGAATTGCTCCGGGCCGACTACCGCTATCCGGCGCCGCTCCAGGGCGTGCACAACAGCCAGTGGCTGGTCAGCCCGGGCGAGGTCGTGCGCCAGCACTACGACCAGCACAAGTCGCGGCTGAAGTCGTACGTGCAGGACATCGTGAATGCGCACAAGGCGGACCCGCGCATTGTCTTCTGGGAAATCTACAATGAGCCCAACCAATCGCCGGAGACGATCCGGCTGGGCAAGGATGCCTATGGCTGGATCAAGGAGACCGGATCGGTCATCCCGGTCACCGCGACCGGCCGGGAATATTCCGGCGGCCAGTACTCGGATTTCTACTCGTGGCATGAATATGACGGCAGCTACAAGATCAGCGGTGACGCCCACGCGCTTTGTACGGAATGCATGAACCGCCAGGGCCAGACGGTCCCGGGCATTGTCGAGCACTACAAGGGCCGGACGGGTTTCATCATGTGGGAATTCGGCATCGGCCGGGACAATTGCCGGTTCAGTTGGGACGAAAAGCGGGAGAAGCCGCGCGCGACTGAGGCGACGACGCCGTTTCACGGCGTGGTATATCCCGACGGCCATCCCTGGGCGCTGGCGGACGCGCAGGCGCTGTTGGGACCTGATGGCTTCGCCCGCGCGCATTTCTTCAATGTGAACTATTACAAGGACGAGGGCTTCGGCATCCTGGCGAAATCCTCCGTGACGCCCTTCATCGACTTCGACCTCGGCGACGAAACCGGCACCGGTTCACCCGATGCCTCGGCCGGTGTACCCAAGGATCATTTCTCCGTGCGCTACAGCGGAACCGTTCTGGCGCCGGCCAGCGGGAGTTACACCTTCACGGCCGACTGCGACAATCAAGTTGAAGTGATCGTGTTCGGCCAGCCGGTCGTGACGAAAAAGACCCCGGGTCGCAGTGTGGCCACCGGTGCCATTAAGCTTGAAGCCGGCAGGACCTATTCGATCGAAGTGCGGTATGTCCACGCCACCGGTGACTCGAGCCTGCACCTGAACTGGTCAGGCCCGGGTTTGGCGAGCACGGCGGTGGAACCGAGTTCGCACTACATCGCTCAATAGGCCCGCTCAGAGGCTAAGGTTCGTCCGCCGAAGCAGAAGACTACTTTGTCTGCTCGATCGGCAGTGCGTGCAGCTTCAGCTCCGGGTTCTTTTCCACGAAGTAGCGCATCGTCCATTCGTTGGGGAAGAGGGCGACGGGCTGGCCGAACTTGTCGGCGCCGAAACTGACACCGCTGGCGATGATGAACTGGGAGTAGTCCAGGGTGCCCTTCGAGGCGCTCATCGTGGTGGCCGCAGGCAGCTCGAGCCAGCGCAACAGTGTCCAGGGCGTGGGCGCGAGGCGGGACTCGGCGTTGTACTCGGCCTTGAGCCGGTATTCCACGACCTCGAACTGCAGCGGGCCGACGGCCGCTAGCAGGGTCGAGCCGGACGGGGCGTTGCGCGCGGAGAAGGACTGGACGACGCCTTCCTGCAGCAGCTGCTCGAGGCCCGCGCGGAATTTCTTGGAGTCGGACGGGTTCGGGTTGGAAATATACGTGAAGACCTCCGGCGGGAAGCGCGGGATCTCGTCGTAGCAGATGGTGCGGTCCTCGGTGAGGGTGTCGCCAATGCCGAAGGAGTCGTGGCCGACGAGGCCGATGACATCGCCCGGCCACGCCACGTCCACCGTCTCGCGCTCCTGGCCGAAGAGCTTGTGGGACGAGGAGAGGCGGACCTGTTTCCCGGTGCGCTGGTGGGTGACCACCATGTCGCGTTCGAACTTGCCCGAGCACACGCGGAGGAACGCGATGCGGTCGCGGTGGTTAGGGTCCATGTTGGCCTGGATCTTGAAGACGAAGCCGGAGAACTTCTCGCTCGTGACCGGAATCTCGCGGGCGATGGTGGGCTGGGCCATGCCGGGCACGGAGATGCTCACCGAGTTGCGCGGGGCCGGGGGCACGGAATCCTTGAGGAAACCATCCAGCAGAAGTTGGATGCCGAAATTATTCACGGCGCTGCCAAAGTAGACGGGCGTCTGCTGGCCCGCCTGGATGGCCTTGAGGTCGAACGCATGGCCGGCGCCGTCGAGCATCTCGAGCTGCTCCTTCACCTCGTTGAAGGTGTAGTCGTCGAGCCGGCCGCGGACGGCCTCGTCGTCGAGCGAGGTCACATTGACCGGGGCCTGGTATTTGCCGCCCGGCACGCGCTCGAACAAGTGGACCTCCCTGCTGCGGCGGTCGAACACGCCCTTGAAGGTTGGGCCGTTGCCGAGCGGCCAGATGACGGGCGAGCATTGCAGGCCGAGGACGCTCTCCAGTTCGTCGAGCAGCGCGAACGCGTTCAGCGTCGGCCGGTCGCACTTGTTCATGAAGGTGAAGATCGGCACGCCGCGCCGGCGGCAGACCTCGAAGAGCTTGCGGGTCTGGGCCTGCACGCCCTTGCCGGCGTCGATCACCATCAGCGCGGCATCGACGGCGGTGAGCACGCGGTAGGTGTCCTCGGAGAAATCCTTGTGCCCCGGGGTGTCGAGCAGGTTCACCGCGCAGCCGGCGTAGTCGAACTGCAGGACGGTCGAGGAGATGGAAATGCCGCGCTGCTTCTCGAGCTCCATCCAGTCGGATGCGGTGGCCCGCTGGTTCTTGCGGGCCGTCACCGACCCCGCCAGGTGCAGGGCGTTGCCGTACAGCAGGAACTTCTCGGTCAGAGTCGTCTTGCCCGCATCCGGATGCGAGATGATCGCAAAGGTGCGACGGCGGGCGATTTCCTGGGCGGGCGACATGGTTTTGAGCGAGAGGCGGGGGACGGCGAGGCGGTTGAAGAGCGTTAAGCCGGTCAGGAAACGGGACCCCGGGGCAGGAGGGAAGCCTATTTTGGTCCGGGTCTCCGGGCCGGTCGATCGCCCGGGGCCGCTTGATTTTTAGCTTCTAAGCGTGAGCAAACCCCCGGAGAGTCCCGGCCATGATTGCCAGCCTGAAGCTCAAGCCCAATGCCAACTCCCGCGTGCTCGCGGGCCACCCGTGGGTCTTCGCGAACGAATGCGTCGAACTGCTGCCGGCGGCGCAGGATGGCGCGGTCGTCGAATGCCGCGACCCGAAGGGCCGTTTCCTGGGCACCGGCATCTACAACAGCAAGTCGCAGATTGTCTGGCGCCGGCTCAGCCGCGACCGGGTGACACTGGATGAGGCGTATCTGCGGGGTGCGCTCGGCCGGGCGGTCGCCCGGCGCAAGGAACCCGGAGCAGGGAACGGGGAGATGGGAGAGTTCCGTCGGCTGGTGTGGAGCGAGTCGGACGAGCTGCCCGGCATCGTGGTGGATCAATTTGGCGACACGCTGGTGGTGCAGATCCAGACGCTGGCCATGGAGCAGCACGGCCAGTTGATCGGCGAAATCCTCGCCGGCCTGACCGGGGCAGCCGAGATCATCTTCCGCAACGACGCCAACATCCGCAAACTCGAGGGTTTGCCGCTCGAGGTGCACACGCGGTCGGGCACGGCGTGGGAACCGCGCTGGGTGAAGATCGATGGCATTGATTACTGGCTCGACCTGCAGGGCGGGCAGAAAACGGGTTTCTACCTCGACCAGCGGCCGCAGCATGCGGCGGTGGCGAAATATGCGGCCGGCCGGCGCGTCCTCGACGCCTTCTGCAACCAGGGCTCGTTTGCGCTGCATTGCGCCCGGGCCGGCGCGGCGAGCGTGCGCGGACTCGACAGTGCGTTTGACGCGGTGGGGCAGGCGAAGAAGAACGCCGAGCGCAACGGGCTCGTCGTGGATTTCGTCGCCGCCAATGTGTTCGACTGGTTTACCGCGCAGCGGGACGCCGAGCCGGCCTGGGACCTGATCATCCTCGACCCGCCGCCCTTTGCGAAATCCAAGTCGGCGCTCGAGGGGGCGCTGCGCGGCTACAAGGAATTGAACCTCCGCGCCATGAAGGCCCTCGTGCCCGGCGGCGTGCTGGCCACTTATGCCTGTTCCCACCACATGCAGGACAAGGAGCTGCGCGCCGTGCTCGCCGAGGCCGCCACGGACGCCAAGCGCAAGGTGCATGTGCTCGAGTGGTGCCACCAGCCGCTGGACCATCCGGTGCTGGTGACGATGCCGGAGAGCGAGTACCTGCGGGGGTATATCCTGCGGGTGGAGTGAGCGGGGGGTGAGTAGCCGCCTTGGAGCTTAGCGACAAGGTGGACGACCGGGTTATAACCCGACTCGCTTGACCCAATACGCCCACCAAATTTTACGAAAATCGGCATTCTTTGGGTCGAGATGAGGAATCCCATTCACGAAGGCTCGGGTAAATGGCCATTGATTCGCCTCTCGAACCAAACCGCCACGAACGGGATTTTCCGCAATGTATCGGGCGAGGCTGGCAAATGCGTCAGCGCAGCTTTCAGTCGCGCTCAGGACATGGTCGTAGGGCTGTTTTGCAGTTTGTGTGGCGAAAGATGGACATTCGTTTCCCGGCGCAAGGCGCGGATAAAGAGGCGTTGGTCTGCGAATGAAGTAATGCCCACCGCAAGCACGTGGACATGATCGGGCATTAAACAATAGGCAGGGACACAAACCGCGTGAGTGTTGGTGTGCTCTCCCAGCAAATTAAGAAAGCCCTTGTGCCAAGGCTCAGCAAGCCAGCCGGTCGTTCGATTGGCGATGGCGATGGTCCAGTGCACGAAGCAATGCCCGCGATAAGTCTCGGGAGATAGGCGGGGCAGGTGATGCGCGCGTGTGGACGCCATGGGATAGGCGAACCACGTTTTCGCCGGTGGCTCAAACGCGGCTACGACCTGATTTCAGGCAACGATATGGGCCCCGGAACGCAAGAAGGCCGGACCTTGCGGTCCGGCCTCCCCGGTGTGTGTGTTGCCGAAGCTTGGTGTTAGGTCTGCTTCGTAGACCTCGTTGATAGCAAGTCGCGTGCCGGGCGCAAGTCTTACAGCTTGCCGGCGTAGATCGCACTGGCCCCGAGTTCCTCCTCGATCCGGAGCAGTTGGTTGTACTTGGCGACGCGGTCCGTGCGGCTGGCCGAACCGGTCTTGATCTGGCCGGCGTTGGTCGCGACGGCGATGTCGGCGATGGTCACGTCCTCGGTCTCGCCGGAACGGTGCGAGATGATGGTCGTGTATTTGTTTTTCTGCGCGAGCTCGATGGCGTCGAGCGTCTCGGTGAGCGAACCAATCTGGTTGACCTTGACCAGAATCGAATTGGCCGTGCCGGTCGAGATGCCCTTTTGCAGGAACTCGACGTTGGTGACAAAGAGATCGTCGCCGACGAGCTGCACCTTGCTGCCCAGGGCGTCGGTGAGTTTCTTCCACGTCACCCAGTCGTTCTCGGCGCAGCCGTCCTCGATGGAAACAATGGGATACTTGGCGACGAGGTCCTTGTAGTAGGTGACAAACTCATCACCGGTGAAGGAGCGGCCGTCGGACTTCTTGAAGACGTAGGTCTTCTTTTCCTTCACGTAGAACTCGGAGGCGGCGACGTCGAGGGCGAGGAAGATGTCCTTGCCCAGCTTGTAGCCCGCGCCCTTCACGGCCTCGGCGATGGCGTCGAGGGCGTCGGTGGTGGAGGCGAGGTTCGGGGCGAAGCCGCCCTCGTCGCCGACCGCGGTCTGGAGGCCTTTCGACTTGAGGACCTTCTTCAGGGAGTGGAACACCTCGGCGCCGGCGCGGAGGGCCTCGGAGAACGAGTTGAAGTTCCGCGGCACGATCATGAACTCCTGGAAGTCGATCGGGGCGTCGGAATGCGCGCCGCCGTTCATGATGTTCATGAGCGGGACGGGCAGCACCTTGGCGTTGGGGCCGCCGAGGTATTTGTAGAGCGGCTGGCCGGACGCGGCGGCGGCGGCCTTGGCGATGGCCATCGAGACGCCGAGGATGGCGTTGGCGCCGAGCTTGGCCTTGGTCGGGGTGCCATCGAGCTTGATCATGGCGCGGTCGGCGCCGAGCTGGTCGAAGGCGTCGAAGCCGATGAGCGCGGGGCCGAGCTTGCCCTTCACGTTGGCGACGGCCTTGAGCGTGCCCTTGCCGAGGTAGCGGGTTTTGTCGCCGTCGCGGAGTTCGAGGGCTTCGTGCTCGCCGGTGGAGGCGCCGGAAGGTACGGCGGCGCGGCCGAGGTGGCCGGAGGCCAGACGGACGTCGACCTCGATGGTGGGATTGCCGCGCGAATCAAGGATCTCGCGGGCAGTAATGGCTGTGATTGTAGTATTCATGCTTTGGAGGAAATGGGGGGCCGGCGCGGTTCAGGTGAACGGCGGGCGCGAGGCGCCGAGGCGATAGAGGAATTTCTGGAACGCGGTCGGTGGCTTGGGAATGAACTCGGGCGGCAGCTGCGCGGCAAAGCCGTGGCGGATGGCCGCGCCGATCAGCGTGCCGCCGTTGTAATTGCGCATGGTCATCGTGGCGCGGTTCATGAACTCGGCCGGGATGTCCTTCAGGTGGCCCTCCACCGCGGCGGCGTGCAGCGGGGTGTCGCCAAAGTCGTTCCGGCTGATGAGCAGGTCAAGGGTCAGGCGCTCGCGGGGAATCTGCTGGATGTGGCCCGACTCGGCGGCGGCGTGGATCGGCGTATGGCCGGATTTGCTCGCGAGGACGAGGTTGTCGTGGGTCAGCAGCGCCACCGGGACCTGGTCGAGGTGCCCGGCGATGGCGGCCGCATGCAGGCACGTGTCGTGATTGGCGGTCTTGATCAGCAGCGTTTCCGCCGTGAGCATTTCCCGCGGCAGCTGGTCGAGGTGGCCGTTGAACGCCGCCACGTGCAGGACGGTTTCGCCGCTGATGTTGGGTACCGTGAGGGTCGCCAGCGTGATGAAACGGACCGGGAAACGGTCGAGCGTGCCGGCCTCGGCGGCCTCATGCAGGAGGGTGTTGCCGTGGTCGGTCTTGGTGAGGATGAGCTCGACAGTCAGCAGGTCGCCGGGCACCTGGTCGAGCGCCCCGGCCGAGGCCGCCTGATGCAGCGGAGTGTAGCCGCTGTTGGAGCGGATCAGCAGGTTGGCCCGCGTCTTGAGCGTGGCGGGGATCTGGTCGAGGTGGCCGTTGCGGGCGGCCAGGTGAATGGGCGTGTAGCCGGCGTCGTTCTTGAGGCAGAGTGCCTCCTGGGTCAGCAGCGCGGCGGGCAACTGGTCGAGCGTGCCGTACTTCGCGGCGAGATGCAGGGGCGTGTTGCCCGACGAGTTCCTCCGGGTGAGGTTTTCATGCGTGAGCAGCCCCGCCTCCAGCTGGTTCAGGGAGCCTTCACGCGCGGCCTTGTACAAGTCCTGCATATGCATGCCTATTACCCGAAAAAACATGCGGACCAAAGGGCAAGCAAACTAAAAGCGCCCGAACGCGGGTGGGATTAAAGTTTGCCATGCATTCCGGGGCGCGCACCATGCCCTTTGATGAGCGTTCCAGCCAAAGAATCCAACGCCAACCCGGAGAAGCACGGCGCCGTGCTTCTGATCGATGACGAAAAACCGCTGCTGGATCTCTTTGCCGAGGCCCTTTCGCCGCATTTCGAGATCGCGATGGCCACGTCCACGCGCGAGGCCGGATTTCTCATGCACAAGCGGACCTTCAAGGTCATCGTGTGCGACCATCTCATGCCCGGCGGCAACGGCTTGAGCTTCCTGGTGGATGCCCGCGAGGAGTACCCGAACACGCAGCGGGTGCTCGTCACCGGTTATATGAAGCCCGAGATGCTGCTGCGCAGCGTCAACGAGGCGGCGCTTTACCGCTATCTGCTCAAGCCGGTTTCGCTGCCGGAGTTGATGAAGACGGTGATCGAGGCGGCCAAGCTGTACGACCAGCAGACCGCGGCGGCGCAGTAAGTGTTAGGTAGGGCCGGCGCTTGTCGCCGTGCCTGCTGCGAGCGGGAAACGGCACGGCGGCGAGCGCCGGCCCTGCACTTAAACCAGCCGGTTCCTCAATCGTACCGCCGCCGCAGATTGCTCGGCAGCAGGCCGAGTTCCTCGCGATACTTGGCGACGGTGCGCCGGGCGATGTTGAGGCCCTTGCCCTGCAGCAGGCCGACAATCTCCTGGTCGCTCAACGGCTTGCCGGGATCCTCGCCGGCCACGATGTCGGCGATCATTTCCTTCACGCTGGTGTTGGCCACGGACTGGCCCGCGTCCGACTGGTAGCCGGACGTGAAAAAATACTTCATCTCAAAGACGCCATGCGGCGTCTGCATATACTTGTTCGCCAGCGCGCGGCTGACGGTGGTTTCGTGGACCCCGATGATGTCGGCGATCTGGGTCATCGTGAGCGGCTTGAGCCGGGAAACGCCCTCCTCGAAGAACTCATGCTGGTGCTTGATGATCTCCCGGGTGATGCGCTCGATCGTGCGCTGGCGCTGCTCGATGGCGTTGATGATGAATTTGCCGGAGCGCAGTTTTTCGCGGAGGTAGTCGCTCTCGGTCTTGGACAGGCGGCCCTTGGCGATCAGGTCCTTGTAGGTGTTGCTGAGCCGCAGCCGGGGAATGTAGTCGTGGTTGAGGATGATCTTCCATTCCTCGCCGTCCTTCTCGACCGTCACGTCGGGGACGACCACGCGGTTGGCATCGTCGGCGAAGCGCCGGCCGGGGGCGGGATCGAGTGTGCCGATTTCCTCGATGGCCTCCTGGATCACGTCGTTGGCCAGTCCGGTCTTGCGCGCGAGGTCGGGAATGCGGCGGCGCACCAGCAGCGGCAGGTGGTCGCGGATGATGCGGGCGGCCACGGATTTTTCCCGGCCCTTCTGGGTGAGCTGGATCAGGAGGCAGTCGGCGAGGTTCTCGGCGCCGATGCCGGCCGGGTCGAAGGTCTTCAGTTGCCGGGACGCCTCCTGCATGGTGTCGAGTGGCAGGCCGGCCAGCAGGGCGAGGTCGGACAGCGTCGAGGTCAGGTAGCCGCGGTCGTCGAGGCTGCCGACCAGAATGCGCAGGCCTTCGAGGATCGCCGGGGGATGCCCGGCCATCTCGGCCTGTTGCATCAGGTGCTGCTGGAGCGAGGTTTCGCTGGTGAGTGAATCAAAGAAATGCTGCCGGCGTTCGTCGTCCTCGGTCGAGTTCTGCCGGACCCCGCCGGTGTCCGAGAGGTGGTCCTGCCAGTCCTGGCCGATTTTCTCGAGGACCTGAAAGTCCTTCGAGAAATCCATCTCCTCGCGCGGGTCGTCCGTGGGCGTGGCCTTGTCGTCGCCGCTGCCGGCGGCCTTCTCGAGGCTGATGTCGTCCATCGGCAGCTCCTCGAGTGTCGGGTTGGACTGCAGTTCCTCCTGGATGGCGGCGCGCAGGTCGAGGGCGGCCACCTGCAGGATCTTGAGCGACTGCCGCATCTGCGGCGCCAGGACAAGTTGCTGGGTTTGCCGCTGGTGGAAGCTCTGATTGAGGCCGGGACCGCTCATGCGCGAAGGGTTTTACCTCTGGCTTTCGAGCGGGGCGGGCTGGGCGGAGAGAGGCGAGGCGGAACTGGCTTGGGGTTTGGCGGGGGGGAAAATCTCGGCCAGATAGACGGCCAGCTTCTCGTTCGTCGGACCGTAACGGTCGCTGTAGAGGTAAAGCTCCAGGTCGGTCAGCATT
This sequence comes from uncultured Verrucomicrobiota bacterium, assembly GCA_903898675.1. Lineage (GTDB taxonomy): Bacteria > Verrucomicrobiota > Verrucomicrobiia > Opitutales > Opitutaceae > Lacunisphaera. Next base: position 144,798 of record CAIUGM010000014.1, on the reverse strand, counting down.
TCAAAGGCGGTCTGGTACCGTTTGTCGCGGTCGCGCTGCAGCGCCTTGTGGATGATCGCCTCCAGCTTGGGATCGATGTCGGCCCGCAGCGTGGAGAACTTGGGCAGCGGCATCGTGAGGATGCTGCGGCGCGAATCGAGCCGGCTGGTGCCCCGGAAAATATTCCGCCCGAGCAGGATCTCGGTCAGCACGATCGCCAGGGAAAAGAGGTCCGAACGGCTGTCGGTGACGGCATAGCTGGCGCCTTCGGGGGAGAGGTACTCGTCCTTGCCGGGGATGACCTTGCCTTCCTCGTTGTACATCAGGTCCAGGGCCTTCGCGATGCCGAAGTCGGTCAGCTTCACGTCGCCTTCCATCGCGAGCATGACGTTCTTGGGGTTGACGTCCCGGTGCACGATGCCGAGCAGGCGACCCTCGCTGTCCCGCTTGGCGTGGGCGTAGCTCAGGCCCCGGCAGACGCGGGAGGCGATGAACACGGCCATGTCCAGCGGTACTTGGTGGCCCAGCTCGGCGTGCCGCTCGATGAATTGCTCCAGGTTGATGCCCCGGACGAATTCCATCGTCATAAAATACTGCCCGCCAATCTGGCCCAGATGGTAGGTCTGGACAATATTGGTGTGGATGAGGTCGGCGACCAGCCGGGCTTCACCAATGAAGTTCTTCTGGAACTCGGCGATGCTCGAGTACTCCTCCCGAATCAGCTTGATGGCGACCGTTTTGCGGAAATTACCGACGCCCTTTTGGACCGCCTCATAGACGAGGCCCATGCCGCCCTCGGCGAGCTTGTTGGTCAGCTCATACTGGAGTTCGTTGAAGATGTGCTTGAGGGTAGACACGGTGGGCAAGGACCAAGAAAACGCGCCGTTTGACGGGTGGCAAGAACACAGCGAGTATATTTGCATGATTCCTGCTTCAGGGTTGACGCAAGGGTCCGGCCGTCGGTTGACAAGCCCCGTCGCGCGCCTACGTTCCGGGTCATGCTCACGCTCACATCCCGCGCCGCCCGCCAGGTTGAGACCATGCGGTCCAGCCAGACCGATGGACAGAAGAAGCTGCGGGTATTTGTCGAGAGCGGCGGCTGCTCCGGTTTCGAATACGGCATGTCATTCGACCTGCCCAAGGCCGACGATCAGGTGTTCGAGAGCGAGGGAGTCCAGATTCTGGTCGATCCCACCAGCCTGGCCTACCTCGACGGCACTAACATCGATTTTGACGACGGGCTGCATGGGAAGGGCTTCGAACTGAAGAATCCCAACGCGCAGAGCACCTGCGGTTGCGGCAAGTCGTTTAACTGACCAGTCAGGCAGTGTGGTGCCTGCGGCAGGGCCGGCGCTTGTCGCCGTGCTGTTTCGCGTTCACGGAGAGACTCGTCCCCAAGCGACGGCCCGACGCAACCGGAAAACGTCTCCTCAAACCTTCGCCTCGTGCAGCGCCACGATGCCGAAGGTCATGGGCGTGGCGGTCACCGAGCTGAAGCCGGCCCGTTTGATTTCGCCCGACATGGCGGTGCGGTCCGGAAACAACTCAATGGACCCGCACAGGTAGTCGTAGGCGGACCTGTCGCCCGTGACCAGGCCGGCCACGACCGGCAGGATGAACTTCAGGTAGAAATAATAGAACGGCCTGAACCAGAAAAAGGGCTGGGAGAATTCCAGCAGGAAAAGCCGGCCACCCGGCTTCAGGATCCGGTGCATCTCCTTCAAGGCTTGGTGCCGGTCGGCCATGTTGCGCAAGCCGAAGGAGATGGTGACGGCGTCAAACGTCCGGTCGGGGAGGGGCAGGGCCAAACCGTCGCCTTGCGTAAACTCGATGGCCTGCCAGCGGGCACTGCCGGCGCGTTTCTTCACGGCTTCATCCAGCATCGGCTGGCAGAAATCCATGCCCGTGAGCCGCACGCCCTGCGGCAGCCCGTCGGCCAGGGCAAAAGCGACGTCTCCGCTGCCAGTTGCCAGGTCGAGAACCGAACCAGGGTGGGCGTCGTGCACCGCGCGGACGAGGCGCTGACGCCAAAGGTAATCGACGCCGCCGCTGAGCAGGTGATTGGCCACGTCGTAGCGCCCGGCGATGCGGGCAAACATGGAGTTGACGGCCTTCGGATCGGGCATGATGGGGTGTTACCCTTTGTGTGCCTTTGCGGTTGACGCAAGCACTGGGTAGTGAATTGTTTGTGCCTGTAACCACAGAAGCCAATATTTCAACCCACGCCTAGCCATGTCGACCAACCTGACCAAACGCGAGATCGTGCTGGAAATCTACGAGAAGACCGGTTTCCCACAGAAACAAATCCAGGATACGGTGCAAATGACCCTCGATATCGTCATGGATGCCCTAGCGGCCGGACGTAACGTCGAGCTGCGCAACTTTGGTGTCCTCGAAGTCCAGGTGCGCAAGGCGCGCGTGGGCCGCAACCCGAACAAGCCGGAGACCGAGGTGGTCATTCCCGAGCGCGCGGTCGTCAAGTTCAAGTCGGGCAAGATTCTCAAGCAGAAGATCAAGCAGCTCAGCCTCGACAAATTGCGCAGCAATCCGCCGCCTCCGGCCACGGCCTGAGCGCACGCTAGTCGCTGCGAGGCATGGCCGGCTTTCAGTCCCTTCCGGGCTTCCGGGATTTTTATCCGGAGGATTTTTCCCGCCGTCAGCACATCTTTCGCCGGTGGCGTTTGGCTGCGTCGGCCTTCGGTTTTCAGGAGTACGATGCACCGGTGTTGGAACCCCTCGAACTCTACAAGGCCAAGTCAGGCGACGAGATTGAGGCGCAACTCTTTAACTTCACCGACAAGGGCGGCCGCGAGGTGTCGCTGCGGCCGGAAATGACGCCCACGGTCTGCCGCATGGTCGGCGAGAAGGCCGGATCGCTCAAGCGCCCGATCAAGTGGTTCAGCATCGGTGAGTTTTATCGCTACGAACGGGCCCAGAAGGGCCGGCTGCGGGCGTTCAACCAGTTCAACGCCGATATCTTCGGCGAGCCCGGTCCCGAGGCGGAGATCGAGCTGATCGCGTTGCTCATCCAGTGTCTGGCCGGGTTCGGTTTGTCGGCCGAGGATTTCACCATCCGGCTGAGCGACCGCGACCTGTGGTTTTTCTATCTGGAAGCACTCGGTTTGTCCGACGTCCAGTCGCGCGCGATCCTCTCGGCGGTCGATCGCTATGAAAAAATGGGCGATGACGCCTTCAAGGGTTACGCGGAAGCGCACGGAGCCCTGGCGGCGGAAACCAAGGAGAAGATCCTCGCGTTCCTGAAGATCAAGGGCCTCGCCGAGCTTGAGGCCGCGCTCGCTCCGTTCCAATCGGCCAAGCTGGCGACCCGGCTCGCGGATTGGCGCAAGGTGCTCGCGGGGCTCACCGCGATGAAGCTGGCGGATTTCATCACCGTCGATCTCGGCGTGGTCCGCGGCCTGGCCTACTACACGGGCTTCGTGTTCGAGGCCTTCGACCGCAAGGGCGACCTGCGCGCGCTGGCGGGCGGCGGACGCTACAACGATTTGGTCAAGAAACTGGGCGGCCCGGATCTGCCGGCGGTCGGCTTCGCGATCGGCGACGTGACGACCGGCCTGCTGATCGAGCAGCGCGGCCTCACCCCGACTTTCGTGTCGGCGCCGGACGTCTATGCCGTCATCGGCGGCGAGGCCGAGCGCACCGCGGCCTTTGCCGACATTCACGCCCTGCGGGCGGCCGGCTTCCGGGTGGACTATCCGTTCAAGGATCTGGCGTTCGGCAAGCAGTTCAAGGTGGCGGCCGAGTCGGGCGCCAGGCTCGCGCTGATTTACGGCGGCGACGAACTCGCCAAGGGTGTGGTCAAGGTCCGCGACCTGTCCGACCGCACCGAGCAGGAAGTCCCGCGGGAACAGGTCCTGGCCGTGGTCCGTGATTTTCTCTCCGGGCATTAAACGCCAGCCCACTGTCATCCTGAGCGCGGGTTTCCGGCGCGACGCACGCTAACCTGACAAAATGCCTGATTTGGTTCTCAGCCTCGGCCGGATCATCCTGCTGCTCGCCGCCACCTACGCGCTGCTGGCTGTCGGCGCGCACTACCTGTCGTTGTGGATGATATTTCCGCGGCCGCCGGTGACCTACGAATTGTCGCCCGACTATGTCCAGCTCACCGCGCCCGACGGGGTCAGGCTGGCGGCCCGGCATTGGCCGAACCCGGAGGCGAAATACACGGCGCTTTACCTGCACGGAAATTACGAGGATCTGGGCAGCATCGCGGAATACCTGCCGAAGTTCATCGCAGAGGGCCACGCCGTCTTTGCCGTCGATTACCGGCGCTACGGCCGGAGCGAGGGCACGCCGACCGAGGCCAGCACCTGCGCCGACGTCGAGCTCGCCTACGATTACCTGCGCACGACGCTGGGGGTGCCGGCCGACCGGATCCTGATTTTTGGCTATTCCCTCGGCGGCGGCCCGGCGGTGGAACTGGCGCTGCACCGTCCCGCCGCCGGCCTCGTGTTGCAGGGCGCCTTTGTCAGCACCTACCGGGTGATGACGCGCATCCCCGTGTTTCCCGGCGACAAGTTCGTCAACCTCGCCAAGGTGCCAAAGTTGAAATTGCCCGTGCTGGTGATCCACGGCACGGCGGACGTCACGGTTCCATTCTGGCACGGCGAGACACTCTACGCGGCCATCACCGCGCGGAAATCCCATCTCTACGTCGAAGGCGGGCCCCACACCGGCCTCGCCGAATTTACCGGTCCGCGCTACTGGGAAGCGATGAAGCAGTTCACGGATTCGCTGTGAGGGAGGCGCGGCCGTTTAGTCCGTAGCCGCGCTTGAGCCGCAGGCGAAAGGGTGGTCCGGGCAACGCGGCTACACAGGCGCCAGGTTACGCCAGGTCCGCGGGGCCGAAGGCGCCGGGCAACAGGGCGCCGATCGATACGTCGATCTCGTCCCGGCCGGCGCAAACGGAAATCACGCGGACGTCCGGGCCGAACTCATAAATGACCTGGCGGCAGGCGCCGCACGGGGCGGTCGCCGTCTTGGTGGGCGTGTAGACCACGACGCACGCGAGCTTGAGCTTCTTCCCGCCCGCGGCGACGGCGCTGAAAATCGCGGTGCGTTCCGCGCAGTTCGTGAGCCCATACGAGGCGTTCTCGACGTTGCAGCCGGAGTAGATTTTTCCCGAGGCGGTCAGCACGGCCGCGCCGACGTGGAACTTGGAATAGGGCGCGTAAGCCCGGCCGGCCGCGGTCTTGGCGGCGGCCTTGAGTTTTTGGAGTTGGGCGGGAGTGGGGGAGGATTTCATGGAGGAGCCGGCTTGCGGGCGATTCAGCTTGGTACGTTTGCGTGGGTTTTATCGCCGGCAAGCCGGCTCCTACAAGCCAAACTCCTGTTTCACCTCGGCAAAGGCCCTGATGGCAAACGCGAGGTCCTCGCGGCTGTGAGCCGCGGACACCTGCGTGCGAATCCGGGCCTGGCCCTGCGGCACCACCGGGTAGAAAAACCCGACCACGTAGACGCCCTTCTCCAGCATGCGCGCCGCGACCTTCTGGGAGAGGGCGGCGTCACCGAGCATCACCGGCACGATCGGATGGTTGCCGGGCCGCAGCGTGAGGCCGGCCTGCGTGAGACCCTCGCGGAAGAATTTGGTGTTGGCCTCAAGCTTGTCGCGTAGGGCCGTGGAGGCACTGAGCATTTCCAAACACTTGATCGACGCAGCGGCGATGCTCGGGGCAATGGTGTTGGAAAAAAGATACGGCCGGGAACGCTGCCGCAGCAGGTCGATGATTTCCTTGCGGCCGCTGGTGTAGCCGCCGCTGGCGCCGCCGAGGGCCTTGCCGAGCGTGCCGGTGAAGACATCGATGCGACCCATCACGCCGCAGTGCTCATGCGTGCCGCGGCCGGTCCGGCCCATGAAACCGACCGAGTGGCTGTCGTCCACCATGACCAGCGCGCCGTACTGGTCGGCGAGGTCGCAAACCCCCTGGAGGTTCGCAATGTAGCCATCCATGGAAAACACGCCGTCCGTGGCGATGAGCTTGAACCGCGCCTTGGCGGCGTCGGCTTCCTTCAGCTTCGCCTCGAGATCCTCGAGGTTGTTGTTTTTGTAGCGGTAGCGCTGGGCCTTGCAGAGCCGGATGCCGTCGATGATGGAGGCGTGGTTCAGTTCGTCCGAAATGACCGCGTCCTCCGGCCCGAGCAGGGTTTCGAACAGGCCGCCGTTGGCGTCGAAGCAGGAGGAATACAGGATGGTGTCCTCGGTGCCAAGAAACCTGGCAATGGCGGCCTCGAGGTTCTTGTGGATCTCCTGCGTGCCGCAGATGAAGCGGACCGACGCGAGTCCGTAGCCCCAGCGGTCGAGCGACTCCTTGGCCGCGGCGATGAGCTCGGGATGGTCCGCGAGCCCGAGGTAATTGTTGGCGCAGAAGTTGAGCACCTTTTGCCCCGACGTCACGGCAATGTGCGCGGTCTGGTGGGTGGTGATGACGCGTTCGCGCTTGAAGAGGCCAGCGGCCTCGATCTCAGAGAGGGTGTTCTTTAAGTGATCGGAATAGGCTGAATTCATGGAAGATATTTAGCCACTGATGGCACTGATGAGCACGGATGGTGGAATTATAGAACGAGACGCTTCCATTGCAGGCGGGAATGCTTGGAATTAATGAGCAGACCCAGGCGTAACCCAGTGATAGAAAGATAACCGATGACCTGGGCTAGGTGCGTGTCGTCAAAAGTGGTTACACACTTTGCATCGACAATGACCAAACCTGCAACAATCAGATCAGGAATCATCTGGTCGATCACTTTACCATCATAGACCACGTCGAATTGCTTCTGCTGATCACACTTAATTCCTCGTTTGGTGAGCTCGTGTACTAGTGCCCGTTCGTAGGTTTTCTCGCGCAGGCCTGGTTTTAGTCCGTTATGAACCGTCATAGCGCACCCAATGATGGATTCACTCAGTTCCTTATGGATTAATTCATCCGTGCTCATCCGTGCGATCCGTGGCTAAAAATCACTCCCAGTTCAGCACGATCTTGCCGCTCTTGCCGGCGCCCATCAGGTCGAAGCCTTCCTGGAAATTCTCCACGGGAAAACGGTGCGTGATCACGGGTGTGATATCGAGCCCGCCCTGGACGAGCGCGGTCATCTTGTACCAGGTCTCGAACATTTCCCGGCCGTAAATGCCCTTCAGGTGCAGCATCTTGAAAACGATCTTGTTCCAGTCGACCTCGGCCTTGGCCGAGTGGGTGCCGAGGAGGGCGATGCGGCCGCCCATGATCATGTTGTCGATCATCTGGTTCAACGCGATCGAGCTGCCGGACATCTCCAGGCCGACATCGAAGCCCTCGGTCATGCCGAGTTCGTTGTGCCAGACATCGGTGAGGTTTTCCGTCGCGGTGTTCACGGCCCGGGTGGGGCCGAACTTCCGCGCGAGTTCCAGCCGGCCCTCGTTCAGGTCGGTGATGACGACCTTGCGCGCGCCGGCATGCTTCGCGACGGCGATGGCCATGCAGCCGATCGGGCCCGCGCCGGTGATGAGGACGTCCTCCCCGATGAGGTCGAACGACAGCGCGGTGTGCACCGCGTTGCCGAGCGGGTCGAAGCAGGAGACGACGTCGAGCGACATCCCGGCCGGCACGCGCCACACGTTGCTGGCGGGAATGGAAACGTAGTCGGCGAACGCGCCGTTGCGGTTCACGCCCACCCCGATCGTGTTCGGGCAGAGGTGACGCCGGCCGGCGAGGCAGTTGCGGCAATGGCCGCAGACGATGTGGCCTTCGCCCGTGACGAGCTGGCCCAGGGTGAAACCGGTGACGCCCGCGCCCACGTCGGCCACCGTCCCCACATACTCGTGCCCGATGATCAGCGGCGGCTTGATGACGCGCTGGGCCCAGGAATCCCATTTGTTGATGTGCACGTCGGTGCCGCAAATGGAGGTTTTCTTGATCTTGATCAGCACATCGTTGACCCCGGGGACGGGCACCGGGGCCTCGGTCATGATGAGGCCCGGTCCGGCGGTCGGCTTGATGATGGCACGCATGGAAGTGGACATGGAGGTGGTTAGGTTGCCGGACAAGCTAGGTAAGCCCGCTTATGACACAACTGAGAACGCGCTGCGCTAAGCGGCGGATTTTTAGCCGCTGTAACACGGACGAATGGCCACAAAAAGCATAAGAAACGCAAAAATAAATTCGCGCAGTGGGTGATCGCCATGTCGGGCATCGTGACGCGGGCGACCACGTTGTCGCGATGCTCCAACGCGGCTACCCCTGTACGCGTAGCTGCGCTTGAACCACAGGCGAAAGAGTGGCGCTTGGAGTCTCCTTGCGAATCTTGGGGCCAGAATCCCCGCCTCAATCGAGCGACCGCCACAGGTACCAGCTCGCGACCGAGCGGTAAGGCTGCCATTTCCTGGCGTGCTTGAGGATCGCCTCGGGCTTGGGGTCCTTGCGCTTCCGGTAAAGTTTCTTGAAACCGAGCCGGATGGCGAAGTCGCCCGTCGGCATCACATCCGGCCGGCCGAGATAAAAGATGAGCAGCATGTGCACCGTCCACGGACCGATGCCGCGCACGGCGGTCAGGCGCGTCACGAGTTCCTCGTCCGCCAATTGATGGGCCTCGGCCAGTGACGGCACGGTCCCCTCGAGGCACTTGGCCGCGAGGTCGCGGACGGCGAGCAGCTTGTTGCCGGAGAGCCCGGCGCCGCGTAGGGCCGCGTCGGTGCTTTGGGTCACGGCCGCGGGCGTGGCGCCACCATGCCGGTCGAGCTCGGCCAGCACGCGGCCGTGGATGGTGGCGGCGGCCTTGCCGTGCAGCTGCTGGTAAACGATGGAGCGCAGCATGGCCTCGAAGAGACTGTCCGTTGGCTTCAGCTCCAGCGTGAACGGCCCGAGCCGGTCGATCAGGGCGCCGAGCGTTGCATCGCTGGCGCGAAGGTGGGCGAGGGCGAGGGAGGGTTTGAATTTAAGTTTGGGTTTCATGGGGTGCGCTCAGGCGGTGATTTTGTGGGAGCGAGCAAGCCCGCTCCCACAATTTAATCCAAGGCGGCGCAATCTCCGGGCATTGAACCCAAGGAGAGTGATGAATCCAGCAGCATAGCCGAAGGCGCACATCATGCTGGATTCTTCACTGCGTCAGGATGACAGAAAAGACTCATTCCGACAGCAGCTCCGCCCCTTCCAGCGCGAGGAGCCGCGTCTTGGTGCGGACGCCGCCGGAGGCGGAGAAGCCGGTCATCTTGTCCCCGGCGGAGACGACGCGGTGGCAGGGCACGATCAGCGGCCAGGGATTGGTGGCGAGCGCGACGCCGACCGCGCGCGCGGCTTCATGGCCCAAGGCCATGAGCTTCGCGATCTCGCCGTAGCTTTTCTTGTAGCCGGGCTTGATCTCCTGCGCCTGCAGGTAAACCGCCTGCTGGAAATCGGTCACGCGTGACCAGTCGAGCGCGGTGCCGGCAAAGTCCTGCAGCTTCCCCTCGAAATGGTCCTGGACCCGGGCGATGATGCGCTGCACCCAGTCCGGCGGCGGTTCCGTCGCCAGCACGCTGTGCGACTTGGCCGCGAGGTGCTGCTCCGCCAGGGCGTCGTTCTCATCCGGCAGCTGAAACCCCGTCAGCCCGGTTTCGTTCCACGCAATCCCGCAGGTGCCGAACCGGGTGGGGAAGAAGACATGGGGCATGAGGTGCATTGTCGTGGGCGCCGGCGGGCAGGCGACTCAAAATTGGCGCGAGCAGGCTCGCTCCCACCGGGCCAAGGCCAAGGGCGGAAAACGGGCGGGGAATTCCGGGGTATACAAGGCGGCTCCTGGCGAGGCTCTAAGAGCATGTGTCGTCGGGTGGACGGCACGCCAACACACCCCGCCCTGCGGGCACCCCTCTCAAGAGGGGATTTGGGTTGGCTTGGGTTTGGGTCCCCTCTCAAGAGGGGTGGCGTTCTGCTGGCCAGCAGAACGACGGGGTGTGTGGTTTGCGTTCGTGAAGTAACAACTCGGCATAAGCTTGGCATCCTTCTGCAACTGCTGTTTGTCTCGTGGTCCGCCCATGCCGCAAAACCGTTTCTACAACGCCTTTGACCTCCAGGAATGGGGGACCAGCCGGAAGACCGATTACCGCAGCCCGTTCCAGATCGACCGCGACCGCATCATCCACGCGCACGCCTTCCGCAAGCTCCAGTCCAAGACCCAGGTTTTCCTCTCGGGCGAATACGATTTCTACCGCACCCGCCTCACGCACTCCATGGAGGTCGCCCAGATCGGCCGCTCCATCTGCCACTTCCTGCGCAGCCGCGGCGATCCGCTCACGGATGACTTCTACATCGACGACGACCTGGTCGAGGCGAGCTGCCTGGCCCATGACATGGGCCATCCGCCCTTCGGCCATTCGGGCGAGCGCACGCTGCAGGAGCTGATGAAACGCCGCGGCGGCTTCGAGGGCAACGCGCAGACGCTGCACCTGCTCTGCGAGACCATGTACCAGAACGAGTCCGGCGTCCGCGGCATCCAGCCGACGCGCGCCCTGCTCGACGGCGTCCTCAAGTACAAGAAGGTCTACACCGAGTTCGCCACGCCGCCGCTCAACCACTTCATCTACGACACGCAGGTGCCGGTGCGCGACTGGGTCTTCGGCGGGGATAAGATCCCCGGTCCGCTCATGCGCGGCGAGGCCCTGAACGATTTCAAGAGCGTCGAGTGCCAGATCATGGACTGGGCCGATGATGCGGCCTACTCGCTCAACGACATCGTGGACGGCGTCCGGGCCGGCTTCCTGACGGTCGAGCGGATCGAGACCTGGGCCGACGGTGAGACGATCGGCGCGGCCGAGCAGCGCCACCTCGACACCCTGTTCGACGCCCTGAAGAAGGACCGGCTCGAGAACACCTTCTCCAAGAAGATCGGTGCGTTCATCCAGGCCTGCCGGCTGAAGCCGCGGGATAATTTCATGGCGGAGAAAACGAACCGCTACAAATACGACCTGATCATCGCCGAGACGGCCCGCAGCGAGGCCGACTTCTTCAAGAAGATGGCGAACGACATCATCTTCGAGAGCCCGCAGCTGGAGCAGCTCGAGCACAAGGCGCGGGTGATCCTCATGGCCCTCTATAACGCCATCTGGTCGAACTACGCCGAGCGCAACGAGCGGGTCATCCGCATCCTGCCGGCCAACGTGAGCCGGCTGATCGAGGCCGAAAAGACCCAGGACGGGAAAGCCCGACGCATCTGCGATTTTCTCTCCGGCCAGACCGACGGCATGGTGGTGCGGACTTACCGCCGGTTGTTTGATGCGGAGTTCGGCTCGTTCCGTGACCTGAGCTGAGACTTTGGTTGCCCACGGAAGACACGGAAAACACGGAAGGGAATGCGGGCAAACACAGACAGGCGGGTGTCACCACGAAATACACGAAGCACACGAAAGCGTGGTTCCGATCGGCCGCGCTGAGCCACCTTTTCGTCTTCGCCTCAAAGGCAGCTACGGGTCGATGGGACCGCCATCACTCCCTTTCGTGTATTCAGTGTATTTCGTGGTGACCCTCCGAAACTCTTCATTCCGTGTCATCCGTGTATTCCGTGGGCAACCCCTCCGCGCTTGCTCATCACAGAATCAATTCCCAGTACCCGACGTCGATCCACTGCTCGAACTTCCAGCCGACTTCCTTGAACTGGCCGATCTTGTGGAAACCGAGCTTCTCGTGCAGGGCCACGCTCGCCGCATTCGGCAGCGCGATGCCGCCGATGACGCTGTGCAGGCCGCGCGCGCGAAGGTCGTCGATCAGCGTCCGGTAGAGCCGGGTGCCGAGCCCGCGGCCCGTGGCGTCCTTGTCCAGATAAACGGTCGATTCGACGGCATAGCGGTAGGCGCAGCGTGATTTCCATTTCCCGGCGTAGGCGTAGCCGAGGATTTTGCCGTCCTCGACCTCCACGAACCAGTTGGTGGACTGCTGGACCTCGGTGATGCGCCCGGCCATTTCCTCGGTGGTCACCGCATCCTCCTCAAACGTCACCGGGGTGTTAATGACGTAGTGATTGTAGATGGCGGCAATGGCAGCGGCGTCGGCGGTGGTGGCGGGGCGGATCATGATGAAGTCAGTTTGGGGAATTTGAGCACGTCCCTTGCCAAGGGGCGACACGCGAAGGGTGTGGTGAGGGGAAAAGCGGTTGACTGAGCGGGTGGGGAGAAAGACTCAAGCCACACACCCCGTCGCGGCGCGCCACCCCTCTCAAGAGGGGACCCAATCCGAGACAGCTGGTGACTTAAATCCCCTCTAGAGAGGGGTGCCCGACAGGGCGGGGTGTGTGGCTTGGGTGTTGTCGCTCACCCCTTCGGCGCCAGGTGCCCCTGCGCCACGGCCTCGTCGATCATCTGCACGGCGTACTCCCAGATCGCGAGGGAGCCGTCGGCGACGTGCGCGTTGCGGGCGAGGACGCGGTCCTGGGTGATCCCGTGCTTCTGCCAAGCATGGCCTTCGGTGAGGCAGTTGAGCAGCATTGGGTGAAAGCGGTCGCAGGCGCAGGCGAACTTCGCCTCGGGGGTGGTGCGCGCCTCGAACTCGTCCCACAGCGCGCGGAACTCCGCGGCCTGGTCGGGCGGCAGTAGGCCGAAGACGCGCGTGGCCGCGATGGCCTCGCGCTCGTGCTGGTCGGCCATGTTCTTGGTGTCGTAGGCGAAGGTGTCGCCCGCGTCGATCTCCACGAGGTCGTGAATGAGGACCATCTTGAGAATACGCAGGACGTCGAGGGGCTGGTGGTTGGAGTGCTCGGCGAGCACGACGATCATCAGGGCGAAGTGCCAGGAGTGCTCGGCGCTGTTCTCGGCGCGGCGGCTCTGGGTCAGGACGGTCTGGCGGAAGACCTCCTTGAGCTTGTCGACCTCGGCAATGAAAACGATCTGCTGGCGGAGCCGCTCGGCAGGGGAAGGAGAAGGAGGGTTGCCCACGGAACACACGGAAGACACGGAAGAAGGAAAGGGCAAACCCTGACCGGCGGATGCCACCACGAAATACACCAAACACACGAAAATCTGACTCGGACCTTTGCTCCTGTTTCAGAATAAATGTAGCCGCGCTTGAGTTTGCGTTCCGAGCGCCGCAGGTGCGACAAGACCGGGGCCGCAGGCAACCGGACCAAGCGTGATTCGGCCGCCCTAAGGCTCTGAATGAGTTCTCTAGCAGAGAGCACTCCAATCGGTTTTGACCGCGGATTACACGTATCGACACGGATAACGACCCCGCTGGTCAACCACAGAGATCCTGATCTTATCTTTCGTGTGTTTAGTGTATTTCGTGGTGGCCCTCCGAAACTCTTCATTCCGTGTCATCCGTGTGTTCCGTGGGCAACCTTCCGGGCTTATTGCTGCAGCAGTGGCGTCAGCAGGCGGGTCCAGATTTCGTAGCCCTCGTGCTTCATGTGCAGCATGTCCGGGCGGAAGAGCTCGGCGCGGGGCAGTCCGTCGGGGCCGAGCAACGCGGTGTAGACATCGACAAAGATCAGGCGCGGGTCGCCGGCGCACTCGGCGGCGATCAGCGCGTTGCCTTTCTGGAATTTCTCATGGAGCGCCCAGCGCGAGGGGCTCGGCTTCATGGCGAGGTAGAAAATCCTCGTGGCGGGAAGTGCGGCGTGCAGCTTCGTGCAGAAGGCGTGGAAGTCCGCGGCCACGGTCTCGGGCGTCTTGCCGGCGGTGAGGTCGTTTTCCCCGGCATAGAGGACGACCGTCTTCGGCTGGTAGGCGATGACGAGGCGGTCGAGGTAATACACGCTGTCGGCCAGCTCGGATCCGCCGAAGCCGCGCCGGATGACGGGCAGCCCGGGGAAGTCCGACTCCAGGGTTGCCCAGAAGCGGATGGAAGAGCTGCCGACAAAGACGATCCCGTGCGGCGCGGGTGGGTGGGCGGCGTCGGCCTGCGTGAGCTGGTCGATGTCCGCGGCCCAGTCAGACGGCCTGGCCCGGGCGCCGGGCGCGAACAGAACAAGACTCAGGCACAGCCCCAACCAGCGGGCGCGAACGAGGGGTAGGGAGGTAAGCACAGCGCCCAAGCAAGACCGGGATTCTGTGCAGTGCAATCCGGGAGCTGAGTGGCGGAAGCATTAGCTGGATTGGAGGATCTCTTGAGTCCGCTGACTTGGGATTAGTACGGCTAGGCGCGGACATCAATATCCGCAACCTGACCCTTTTTCAGAGCCTAAGACGTCATGATGTTTTTTGCCGGCTTGCAGTGGCTCAGACCGGAACCACGTTGTCGCCGGGCTTCAGCCTTCGCCAAGCCTACAGCTGACTGGCCAACGCGGCTACGGGATCTGGAAGGTTCCCTGGGCGAGTTTCATTTTCCCCACTCGGGAAAGGCGGTCAGGGCGTCGACGAGGTTGTGCACCTTGTCGGTGTGGGCGTCTTCCTGCCAGCCGCCGCGGCCGGTGTTGAGCAGGGAATCGCGCGGGGCGCCGTCGGCGTCGATGGCGTACAGGCAGAGGGTCAGCGCCTGCTCCGCCCGGTGCCGGTACTCGGGCGAACCGGTCGCGGCGGAATACTGGGCGAGGACGGCGCCGTAGGTGGAGTTGATGCCGCCCCACGGATCGAGGTCCTCGTCCTGCTCGCCGCAGGCCAGGACGCCCCAGTGCTCGCGAACGAAGGTGCGGTTGACGAATTCAATCAGGCTCTTCGCCTGCGCCTGCCAGTCGGGTGACAGTTGCCCGCGCTGCTCGATGAGGTAGCGGGCCAACGCCAGCGGGGCCCACGCGGTGCGGTTGCCCTGGTTGTGGTGGTCCTCGAAAAACTCGACCCACAGCCGGCCGTCGCCGGCGGCACTTGGGAGCTGATGCCGGACGATCCACTGCCACAACGCGGCGCGCGGCGCGGCGAATTCCGTTTCACCCCGGGCCAGGAGCTGGTCGAACAGGCGCAGGATGTACGTCATGTTGCCGGAGATTGCCCCGCGGGCCTCGCCGGTGCGGAAGTCGGCGCGGAAGGGCCACGGCGAGTGGCCGGCGTCGCCGGGCCCGAGATTGGCCACGAGTACCCGCGCGATGTGGCGGGCAGCCTCGAGGTAGGTGGCGTCTTTCGTTTCGCCGTAAAGCTGCAGCAGTGCGAAGCCGACGATCCCGCCCTTGTCGGGCTGGATCTCGTGGGGCCGGTCGTCCTGCGTGCCGCAATCCGCCGGCTGGGGAAACGCCCCGCGCCGGCCGGTGGAGCGGGGGAAGCGCGGATATTTTCCCGCGGCCGGCGTGCTGGCCTCGCGCAAGACATAGTCGGCCATCAGCCGGGCCGTGCGCAGATATTCCGCATGGGTGCGTCCGGTGAATTGGTAGTATTTCAGATAGGAAATGATCCCCAGGCCGTTTTGCGTGGCGGGTATGATGTCCGCGCGGCTCGCGATGGGCGCATAGTCGCCGTCCATGAAGGTCTCCGTGATGAAGCGCGGGTAGCCGTGGTCACTCGGACATTTCTCATACCACGCCATCTCGCGCGCGAGGGCATCCGTCCACGAGGTCCACGGCAGCAGCGAACCGTCGGCCGCGTAGCGGGCCGGGTGGCTGCCGAGCTGGAGCGGCGCGGCGGCCGCGAACAGGGCGGTCAGGGTCAACGACCAGCAGGCAAACAGGAGGACGGGGCGCATTGAACCGGTAGGTTGGGTGCGTGAGCCGGGGGAGACAAGGCGGCAGGAGAGCTCGGTATTTCTGTAGCCGCGCTTGAGTCGAAGACGAAAGGGTGGTTCTAAACGCGGCCGACCACGTTGTCGCCAAGCTCCAACGCGGCTACGCTCACCACCCGCCGCCGAGGGCCTTCACGAGCAAAATGCTCGCGGTGAGGCGCTGGGTGGCGAGCTGGGTCGCGGTGCGTTCGTTCTGCAGCGCGGTGCGCTCGGCGTCGACGACCTCGAGGTAGCTGACCAGCCCGGCCTTGTAGCGGACGGTCGAAAGGCTGGCGGCCTGGCGCGAGGCGGTGACGGCGCGCGTGAGCGCCTCGGCCTGGCCGTCGAGGTAGCGCAGGCCGCTGAGGCCGTCCTCGACTTCCTGGAAGGCGACCAGCACGCGCAGGCGGTAGCTGGCGACCGACTCGGCGTACGCGGCCTTGGCGCGGTCGTAGTTGGCGACGTTGCGTCCGCCCTGGAAAATCGGCAGCGAGATTGCCGGCCCGAGCGACCACTGGCGGCTGTCGGAGTTGAGCAGCGTGCCGAGGTCGTCACTGTTGTAGCCGGCGGAACCGATCAGCTTGATCGCGGGAAAGAACGCGGCCTTCGCGACGCCGATCTGGGCGTTGCTCGCGGCGAGCGTGCGCTCGGCGGTGGCGACATCGGGCCGGCGCTCGAGCAATTCCGACGGCAGGCCGACGGGCAGGGCGGGCACGGTGGCGGGCAGCGCGGCGCTGTCGTCCACCTTGAATTTTTCGGGCGACTGTCCGCAAAGCACGGCCAGGGTGTGGCGCAGGGCGGCGCGGCGCTGGTCGATGGCGAGGGCGTCGCTCTCCGCCGTGGCGAGCTCCGTCTGCGCGCGCAGCACGTCGAGCTGCGCGCTGGCGCCGCCGGCGAAACGTTTCTGCACGAGATCGAGCGCGTCGCGCCGCGTCTGGATGCTGCGGCCGACGAGTTCGCGCTCCATGGCCAGCGAGCGCAGGGTGAAATACGCGGACGCCACATCCGCCTGCACGCCGAGCAGGACGGTCTGGTACGTGGCGGCGCTGGCCTCGGCGAGGGCCCGGGCGCTCTCGTTGGCGCGGCGCACGCGGCCCCACAGGTCGAGCTCGTAGCTCAGGTCGAGCGGCAGGTTGAAACTGTTGTCGGTGTACGACGCGCGCGTCGCCGGGACCTGCGTCTGGCGGTTGCCGGAATAGCGGGCACGTGACGCCGAGGGATCGAGGGAGAGCGATGGGAAATAATCGGCGCGGCTCAGGCCGGCGAGGGCGAAGGCCTGGTCGCGACGCGCGATCGCGGCCTGCAGTGTCGGGCTGGCGGCGGCGGCCGAGGCCTCCAGCGCATCGAGCGCGGGATCATGGAAGATTTTCCACCAGGTGCCCTTGGGCAGGTCGTCCTTGGGTGCGGCGACCTTCCACGGGCCGGTCTCGGCGAAGGCGGCGGGGGAAGTGGCGGCCACGTCGGGCTGCTTGTAGTCGGGACCGACGGCGCAGCCGGTGAGGAGGAGGAGGACAAGGCCGGGTGTGCAAATAAACCCATGAGCATAGTTCCTGTCATTCTGAACAGCGCGAAGAATCCAGTGCTGCGCGCCCGACGCCACGTGCCAACGCGTGGATCCTTCGCGCTGCTCAGGATGACAATCCGTTTTGAAAAGTCGGTGCATGCGGTTCAACCCTTCTTGGCGGGAGTGGGATAAAGCGGCTCGACGACCTGGCCCTCGCTGAGGGCGTCGCTCGGGTTGGCGACCACGACGGCACCGTCGGCGAGACCGGCGGCGATCTCGACCGTCAGGCCGAAGTCGCGGCCGAGCTTTACCTTGATGAAATGCAGCGCGTTCGCGGCATCGACCGTCGCCACGAACGTGCCGTCACCGCGCAGGATGACCGCGTTGGAGGGAATGATGAGCGGCGGCTCGCCGGCCGAGAGCTTGAACCTCACCTGGCCGAACATGCCGGCGAGCAGCTCGCCCTTCTCGTTGGGCACCTGCACCTCGGTCAGCAGCGTGCGGTTGGCCGCATCGAGGGCGCCGGCCACCCGGACGACCTTGCCGCTGAAGACGCGGCTGGGGAATTCGTTGACGAGCACGTCGACGGCGAGGCCCGGCTTGATGGAGTTGAAGTAGGTCTGGGGAATGTTGGCGTAGACCCGGAGCGTGCCGGTCTGGGCGAGGCGGAACAGCTCGCGGCCGCCGCCGCCCGCGGTGATGAGCGCGCCGATGTCGACGTTGCGGGCGGAGATGACGCCGTCGAACGGCGCGGTGATCGTCTGGTAATCCTTGAGCTGGGTCAGCCGGGCGACGTTGGCCTGGGCGGCGTGGACGTCGGCCTCGCGGGCGGCAAAGGCGGCGGTCTTCTCGTCGACCTCCTGCTGCGCCACGGCGTTCTGCGCGCCGAGGTCCTTCCAGCGCGCCGCGCTGCTGCGGGCGAGCTCAAGATTGGCGGTGGCCTGCTCGAGGGCGGCGCGGGCCTGGTTCAGGTCCTGGTCGACCTCGGGCGCCTCGATCACGGCGAGCGTCTGGCCGGCCTTCACCTGGTCGCCCAGGTCGACGAGATACCGGGCGAGATAACCGTTGGTCCGGGCATAAATCGGGGCCTCGACGAAGGGGCGCAGGCTGGCGGGCAGGAGCACCTCGTTGGCGTTGGGCGAGTGGTGGGCGGTGACGACGTTGACCGGCGGATGGCCCGCGGCCTTGAGCCGGTCGGCGAGTTCGGAGCTGGCCAGCAGGCGCGGGCGGATGCCGACGAAATAAATGAGCGCCGCGAAGACGGCGGCGGCGATGACGATGAGGGAGCGGGACGTGGACTTCATGGCCGGGAAAGGTGTGGGTTGCAGCGGAAAATGGTGGGAGTTTCAGGGCGTCGGCGCGGGACCCGCGGCCATTTCCTCGGCGAGGAGCTCGTCGGGCATGTGGCCTTCCTTCTTGCGGAGGGAGGCGTACACGACGGGCACGAGGAAGAGGGTGGCGACCGTGGCGAGCAGGAGGCCGCCGATGACGGCGCGGCCGAGCGGGGCGTTCTGTTCGCCGCCCTCGCCGAGCCCGAGCGACATCGGCAGCATGCCGATGATCATGGCGAGCGCGGTCATGAGCACGGGACGCAGGCGCGTGTGGCCGGCCTCGAGGGCGGCGGCGCGGGCATCCTTGCCCTCCTTGCGCTGGTCGTTGGCGAAGGTGACCAGCAGGATGGCGTTGGCGGTGGCGACACCCACGCTCATGATCGCGCCCATCAGCGAGGGCACGCTCAGCGTGGTGTGGGTCAGGTAGAGCGCCCAGATGATGCCGCTCAGCGCACCGGTCAGCGCCATGATGATGATGAACGGATCAAGCCACGACTGGAAGTTCACCACCATCAGGAGATACACGAGGATGATGGCGAAGAGCACCCCGACGCCGAGGCTGAGGAAGGACGAGTTCATGCTCTCCACCTGGCCGCGCAGGGTGATGAAGCTGCCGCGCGGCAGTTTCGGGGTGAACTCCTTGATGATCTTGGCGACCTCGTCCGAGACGCCGCCAAGGTCGCGGCCGTCGACGTTCGCATAGACGTCGTAGATCGGCTGGATGTTGTAGTGGCCGACGACGGTCTGCGTGGTCGTGCGCTCCACGGTGGCGACGTTGCCGAGGATCTGGGCGCCGCCGGAACCGCCGGCCGGGGAGACCGGCGTGGCCTGCATCGCCTCGATGGAGTTGAGCTGGTATTGCGGCGTCTGCGTGGCGACGAGGTATTGGACGCCGTTGGGGCTGAGCCAGTAGTTCGGCGCGGCCTGGGCGGAGCCGGAGAGGGAGATCAGGAGGTTGTTCGCCACGTCCCTTTGCGTGAGCCCAACCTCGCCGGCGCGCGTGCGGTCGACGTTCACCTTGAAGGCCGGGGCGTTGACGACCTGGTGGACGTGGACATCGACGGCGCCGGGGATCCGGGCGATCCGGGCGGCCATCTGCTGGGCCAGCGCGTAGTTGGCGAAGCGGTCGCGGCCGGCGACCTGGACGTCGATGGGGGCGGGCAGGCCGAAGTTCAGGATCTGGCCGACGATGTCGGAAGGCTGGGTGAAGAAAGTGTAGTCGGGATACTGGCGGTTCAGCCGGGCGCGCAGTTCGCGGACGTAGGCCCAGGTCGAGCCGTGCTTTTCCGGATTGAGCGAGACGAGGATTTCGCCGTCGGCGGCGCTGATGGTGGCCGAGTCGCCGAAGGCCAGGTTGATGCCGCCATTCGGCAGGCCGATGTTGTCGAGGATCGTGACGAGCTCGTCGGCGGGGATGACCTCGCGGATGACATTCTCCACCTGGGTGAAGACACGCTCCGTCTCCTCGATGCGCGTGCCGGCGGGCGCGCGGACGTGCAGCCGGAACTGGCCGGCGTCGACGATGGGGAAGAAGTCACGGCCCAGGAAGGGCACGAGCAGGCCGGTGAGCGCGACAAAGACAAAGGTGCCGATCACGACCACCTTCCGGTGGTTGAGGCTCCAGTCCAGCGCCGCGGTGTAACGGTCGCGAAAGCGCGTGAAGTGGCGGTTGAAGCGGACGTGCAGGCGCCAGAAGATGTCACCCTTCGGGGCGTCCGGATCCACGTGGCCGTCCTCGTGGTCGTGGAACACCGGCTGACCGTGCAGCAAAAAATGGACGAAGGTCGGCACCACGGTCCGGGACAGGAAGTAGGAGGCGAGCATCGCGAAGATGACGGCCATCGCCAGCGGGCTGAAGAGGTATTTCGCCGTGCCCTGCAGGAAGAAAATCGGGACGAACACGATGCAGATGCAAAGCGTCGAGACGAACGCGGGCATCGCGATCTGCTCGGCGCCGTCGAGGATCGACTGGATGAGCGACTTCTTCAGGCCCATGTTGCGGTCGATGTTCTCGATCGTGACGGTGGCGTCGTCCACCAAAATGCCGACGGCGAGCGCGAGGCCGCCGAGCGTCATGGCGTTGACCGTCTGGCCGAAGGCTGCGAGGCAGAGCAGGGAGCAGAAGCTCGAGAGCGGGATGGACAGCGCGACGACCAGCGTGTTGCGCCAGGTGCCGAGGAAGAGCAAGATCATCGCGGCGGTCAGCAGGGCCGCCAGCGCGCCCTCGGTCACCACGCCCCAGAGGGCGGCGCGGACGAAGACCGACTGGTCGAACTGCGGGTGGAGCTCCAGTTCCGGCGGCAGGGTCGACTGCACGCGCGGCAAGATGGCCTTGATGCGCTGGATGATGTCGAGGGTCGAGGCGTTGCCGCTCTTCAGGATGGTCATCAGCGCGCCGCGCGTGCCGTTTTGCCGGACGATGTTGGCCTGCGGGGCAAAGCCGTCGCGAACCTGGGCGACATCGCGCACGTAAACGGTGGCGCCGTTGAGCTGCCTGATCGGCAGATCGCCGAGGCCGGCGACGAGCTCGGGACTGCTGTTGAGCAAAATGCCGTATTCGCGGTCGCCGATCTTGGCGGTGCCGGACGGCAGCGTGAGATTCTGGGCGTTGATCGCGTTGCTGACGTCGATCGGCGTCAGGCCCTTCGCCTGGAGCGCCTGCGGATCGAGGTCGACCTGGATCTGACGGACCTTGCCGCCGAGCGGGAGGGGCACCGACGCGCCCTGCACGGTGGCGAGCTGGACGCGGAGGAAATTCAGGCCGATGTCGTAGAGGGTCTGCTCGGTCAGCGTCTTGCTCCCGAGGCCGAGCTGCAGGATCGGCACATTGGACGCACTGTACCGGATGATGAGGGGCGGCGTGGTGCCGGGCGGCATCACGCGGACAACGGTCTGGTTGATGGCCGTGACCTGCGCGACCGCGGCATCGACGCTCGCGCCGGGCTGGAAGAACACCTTGATGACGCCGACGCCGCCGAGCGACTGCGACTCCATGTGCTCGATGTCATTGACCGTCGTGGTCATGGCCCGCTCGCTGATGGTGATGATGCGTTTCTCCATCTCCTCGGGCGTGAGACCGTTGTAGGCCCAGAGGACGGTCACGACCGGGATATCAATCGCCGGGAAGATATCCTTGGCCATCCGGCTCAGCGTGACGAGGCCGAGGATGACAATCAGAAGGGCCATCACGGTGAACGTGTATGGGCGGCGAAGGGCGAGGCGGACGATCCACATGGCTGGTTAGGTAAAAATCAAAGGCCCGTATAGTCGCTTTGAAAGATTAAAACGTCCAATATACTTTTGATTCCGGATCGAGACTTATTAAGTATCGCTGGATGGAACTGAGGCATCTGCGTTATTTTGTGGCGGTGGCGGAGGAGCTGCACTTCGGCCGCGCGGCCAAAAGGCTCAACCTCGCGCAGCCGCCGCTGAGCCAGCAAATCCGCTCGCTGGAGACCGAGCTTGGGCTGGCGCTGTTTCACCGGACGAGCCGCAAGGTGGAGCTGACGGAGGCCGGCAAGCTGCTGCTGACGCAGGCGCGGTTGGTGCTGATGTCGGCCGAGACGGCCACGCGGACGATGCGGGCGGCGCATCACGGCGAGGTGGGCCGGCTCACCATTGGGTTCACGACCTCGGCGGTCTATTCGCTCGTGCCCGACATCCTGCGGGAGTTCAACCGCAGCCGCCCCCTGGTGGAGATCCGCTGCATGGAGATGCACCCCGAGCAGCAGAAGGTGGCGCTGCTCGAGCGGCAGATTCAGGCCAGCTTCACGCGCACCCCGCTAGGCGACCCGGCGTTGCAGAGCGAGACCCTGGACCGGGAGCGCTTTGTGCTGGCCCTGCCGGTGGATCATCCCCGGGCCGGGCAGGCGAAGTTGCGCCTGCGGGATTTCGCCGGGGAGGGCTTCATCCTGTTTTCCCGCCACCAAGGGTCGGCCATCTACGACGCGATCATCGCGTCGTGCCAGCGTGCGGGTTTCAGTCCCCGCATCGCGCAGGAGGGCGGCGGGGTGCAGACAATCCTGGCACTCGTGGCTGCCGGCCTCGGCGTCGCGATGGTGCCGGCCTCGTTGCGGCACATGCAGCGCCCGGGGGTGCTTTACCGCGAACTGCCCGGGGGCGACACCCAGGAAATCGGCCTGGCGCTGGTCTGGCGCAAGGATGACCATTCCCCCGTGGTGGAGAGCCTCGTGAAGATCGCGCGCGAGGCGGCGAAGGTGCGGCTGGGGTAGGGCGGCGAGGTGGCCGGCCGGGGCTTGCACGGGCGTCGAATCCGGTTCTTTTAAACGGATGCAAAAACTCATCCCGCTCGCCCTGTTCGGCGCAGTGCTGGTGCCGGCGCTGGCCACCGCTGCCTGGAATTACCCCGCCACCAAGACGGTCGAGCACTTCGACGACTACCCGGGCGCCAGGGTCGCCGATCCGTTCCACTGGCTGGAGGACGTCGATGCCGCCGACACCAAGGCCTGGGTCCAGGCTGAGAACAAGGTCACGTTCGATTTCCTCGCGACCATCCCGCAGCGTGACGCCATCAAGCAGCGGCTGACGGAGCTCTTTAACTACGCGCGCTACAGCCTCCCCTCGAAACAGGGCGGGAAGTATTTCTACACGGAGAACACCGGCCTGCAGAACCAGGCACCGCTTTACGTGAAGGACAGCCTCGCCGCCGCCGGCCGGCTGCTCCTCGATCCGAACACACTTGCGAAGGACGGCACCGTTGCGCTGAGCGGTTACCGCGTGTCCGAGGACGGCCAGTGGCTGCTCTATGGTACCGCCGCCGCCGGTTCGGACTGGAATGAATTCCGCGTGCGCAGCGTGGCCACCGGCCAGGACACCGGTGATGTGATCAACTGGGTGAAGTTTTCCCCGATGAGCTGGACGCATGACAGCAAGGGTTTCTTTTACTCCCGCTTTCCCGAGCCGCGGCGCGAGGGCAACTCGACCTTCAGCGATCTCGCCAACCAAAAGATCTACTACCACCGCCTCGGCACGGCGCAGGCGGCGGACCAGCTGATCTACGAGTCGCCGGAATTTCCCAAGCGCGGGTGGGGGGCGAGTGTCTCGGACGACGGCCGCTACCTGCTCATCACCGGGACGGAGGGCACGGACCCGCATCACCGGCTGTACTATGCCGACCTGAAGGATCCGCATCACCCCGACCTCGGCGCCCCGATCGTCAAGCTGGTCGATACGATCGAGGCGGTCTACAACGTCGTCGGCAACCGCGGCACCGTGCTCTATGTGCAGACCGATCTCGACGCCCCGCGGGAAAAGCTGATCGCGATCGACCTCGCCAACCCGGCCAAGGCCGCCTGGCGGACCCTGGTGGCGGAATCCACCAACGTCATCGAGTCATCGGGCGTGGTCGGCGGCCGCTTCGTCGTGAATTACATGGAGGACGCCCGCTCGCGCCTCGCCCTGTTTGACCTGGAAGGCAAGCCGCTCGGCGAGGTGCCGTTGCCGGGTGTCGGCACGGTCGCGGGAATCAGCGGCCGGTATGACGAGGACGAGCTGTTCTTCAGCTTTGCCTCCTTTGTTTTCCCCACGACCAACTACCGCACCGACCTGGGCCAGGGCACGGTGGAGATTTATCAGGCGCCCAAGGTCGCGTTCGATCCGTCGCTCTACGAGACGAAGCAGGTGTTCTACCACTCGAAGGACGGGACGCGCGTGCCGATGTTCATCACCGCCCGCAAGGGCCTCAAACTCGACGGCTCGCACCCGACGATGCTGTACGCCTATGGCGGTTTCAATATCTCGCTCCAGCCGGCGTTTAGCAGCACTGCGGTCGCCTGGCTGGAACTGGGCGGCATCTACGCCGTGCCCAACCTGCGCGGCGGCGGCGAGTACGGCCGCGACTGGCACGAGGCGGGCATGAAGGAACACAAGCAGAACGTCTTTGATGACTTCGCGGCGGCCGGCGATTATCTCGTCAAGGAAGGTTACACGGCGCACCGCAAGCTCGTCATCAGCGGAGGGTCCAACGGCGGCTTGCTCATCGGTGCCACCGTCAACCAGCGGCCCGACCTCGCGCGCGTGGCGCTGCCGGCGGTTGGCGTCATGGACATGCTGCGCTTCCAGAAATTCACCATCGGCTGGGCGTGGGCCAGCGACTACGGCTCGTCCGACGATCCCGCGGGCTTCAAGTATCTCTCGGCCTACTCGCCGCTCTACAACGTGAAGGCCGGCGTGAAGTATCCCGCAGTGCTGGTGACCACGGGCGACCACGACGACCGGGTCCACCCGGCGCACTCCTTCAAGTACGCCGCGGCGATGCAGGCGGCGAATCCGGACGCCGAGTCGCCGACGTTCATCCGGATCGAGACCCGGGCCGGCCACGGGGCGGGCAAGCCGGTCACGAAGGTCATCGAGGAGACGGCCGACAAGCTCGCCTTCGCGCTCCACTTCACGGGCACCGGGGCGGATTGAACGGGCCGGATTTTTAGAGTGTAGCCGGGGTCGCTGACCCCGGTCTGTGAGCCAGACGCAAGGGCACCGGGGTCAGCGACCCCGGCTACAGTTTGCTGAAAATGCTGCAGCCTCACGCACGCCGCGGCACGGCGACAAGCGCCGGCGCTACATTTGTTCCCCGCTGCATTTGCGAAGTGCCACGTCGTGACTATCTACGTCAACCATGCCCACTTTGTCCGACACCCTCCGCCTCGGCGCACTTACGCTGCCGAACCGCATCATCATGGCCCCGCTCACCCGGTGCCGCGCCAGCGCCGGCCGCGTGCCCAACGACCTCATGCGCGAATACTACGTCCAGCGCGCGTCGGCCGGATTGATCCTGACCGAGGCGACCTCGGTTGACCCGATGGGCGTCGGCTATCCCGACACGCCGGGCATCTGGTCGGACGAGCAGGTCGCGGGTTGGAAGAAGATCACGACCGCGGTCCATGCGGCCGGTGGCCGGATTTTCCTGCAGCTCTGGCACGTGGGCCGTGTTTCCGACCCGGTGTACCTGAATGGTGCGCGGCCGGTGGCTCCGAGTGCGCTCGCGCCTTCCGGGCATGTGAGCCTGATCCGTCCGCAGAAACCGTATGTGACGCCGCGGGCACTGGAACTCGCCGAGCTGCCCGGCATCGTCGCCGCGTATAAGCAGGGCGCCCAGAACGCGCAGCGCGCGGGCTTTGACGGCGTCGAGATCCACGGGGCCAACGGCTACCTGCTCGACCAGTTCCTGCAGGACAGCTCCAACCGCCGGACGGACGAATACGGTGGCGGCATTGCCAACCGCGCGCGTTTGCCGCTCGAGGTCACGGACGCGGTGATCGGCGTGTGGGGCGCCGACCGGGTGGGGTACCACCTTGCGCCCCGCGGCGACTCGCACGGCATGGGCGACAGCAACCCGGCGGCGACCTTCGGTTACCTCGCCACCGAACTCGGCCGGCGGAAGCTCGCCTTCCTCTGCGCCCGCGAATCGCTCGACGAGCCCCGCCTCGGTCCGGCGCTCAAGCGCGCGTTCGGCGGCGTCTACATTGCCAACCAGGGCCAGACCGCCGAGACCGCCCGGCAGTTGCTCGCCGCCGGCGAGGCCGACGCGGTCGCATGGGGCAAGCTCTTCATCGCCAATCCCGACCTGCCGCGCCGTCTGGAACTGGGCGCGGCGCTCACACCGCCCGACTCGGCCACGTTCTACGGCGGCACGGCGCAAGGGTATACGGATTACCCGGCGCTGGTGGCGTGAGGTCCGGCAAAGGTCGGCCACAAAAAACACGATAAACGCAAAAAACCTGACCAACAATCCCGACAAGCGGCGCCAATCGTTCTGCGCATTTTTTGCGTTCCTTGTGTTTTTCGTGGCCAGTCCGGCCGCTCGCTCTGCCGAGTCATAAATCTTTCCCCGCCCCGCCGGCCACCGTGCCTGCGGGGTTGCTTTTTTCGGGCCGGGCCGGCTTTTTGGCAGACCCCATGAAGATCCTCGTCGCGGACAAAATCTCACCCTCCGGAGTCGCCTATTTTCGCCGCCAGCCCGGCTTTGAAGTCATCGAGGCCTACAACACGCCGCCGGCGAAACTGCTGGAGCTCGTGCGCGACGTGCATGCGATCGCCGTGCGCTCCGAGACTAAGATCACCGCCGAGGTGCTGGCGGCGGCGCCGTTGTTGAAAGTGGTGGGTCGCGCCGGTGTGGGTGTGGACAACGTCGACGTCGATGCCGCCACGGAGCGCGGCGTGATCGTGATGAACACGCCGTCGGGCAACACCATCGCGACCGCGGAGCTCACCTTCACCCATATCCTGTGCGGCGCGCGGCCGGTGCCGCAGGCCGCGGCCTCGATGCGGGCCGGCCAGTGGGACCGCAAGAGCTTTTCGGGCATCGAGCTTTTCCGGAAGACGCTCGGGATCGTCGGGCTCGGCCGCATCGGCGCCGAGGTGGCGAAGCGCGCCCAGGCGTTCGGCATGCGCGTGCTGGCCTACGATCCCTACCTCGCCCCGGCCCGCGCCAAGGCCATCCAGGTCGAGGCGGTCACGCTCGACGACCTGCTGGCGCAGGCGGATTACATCACGGTGCACATGCCGCTGACGGACGCCACGCACTACATGATCGACGAGGCGGCGTTCGCGAAGGCGAAGCCCGGCCTGCGGATCTTCAACTGTGCGCGCGGCGGCATCATCAAGGAGGCCGCGCTGATCGCCGCATTGAAATCCGGCCGGGTGGCCGCCGCCGGCCTCGACGTGTTTGAGGACGAGCCGCTCGCGAAGGAAAGCGAACTCCGCACCCTGCCCAACGTCACGCTCACGCCGCACCTCGGGGCGTCGACGGCCGAGGCGCAGGACGCGGTGGGCGTCGAGGTGGCCGAGCAGATCACCGACGTCCTCAACGGCGGCGTCATCCGCAACGCCGTCAACATGCCCACGATCGACGCCGCGGCGCTGAAAATCCTGGGGCCTTACCTCGAGCTCGGCGCGAAGCTCGGCACGCTGGTGCAGCAGATCTCGCCCGCGCAGGTGGCCACGCTGCGCATCACCTACTGGGGCAAGATCGTCGACCTCGATGCCGACGCGGTCACGCGCTCCATCATGCGCGGTTACCTGCGCCGCATCAGCGGCGAGGCGGTCAACTTCGTCAACGCGCCGTTCACGCTCGAGCGCCTGGGCGTGAAGGCCGAGATCATCAAGTCCACGGGCGAGACCGACTACGCCGAGCTCATCCAGGTCGAGGCGGTCGCGGCCGACGGGACGAGCCGCAGTGCGACCGGCACGCTGATCGGCAAGGCCAACAGCCCGCGACTGGTGGCGCTCAACGGCCGCGAGGTCGAGGCGGCGCCCTCCGGCGCATTGCTGATCTACGAGAATCACGACGAGCCCGGCATCATCGGCATGGTGGGCACGCTGATGGGCCGCGACGAGGTGAACATCGCCGCCATGTCGCTGAGCCGCAACAACGCCGGCGGCACGGCGCTTTGCGTGTTGAACCTGGACAGCCAGCCCTCGGAGAAGGTCCTTAAGGAGTTGACCAGCCATCGCGCCATCAAGCAGGCTGTGGTCGTCAACCTTTGATGCCCTCCGCCTGGTTATTCGCCGCCGCCTTCGTGGGATATTTGCTCGGGTCGCTGCCTTTCGGCTATCTCGTAGCACGGGCGCACGGCGTGGATATTTTCAAGGCCGGGAGCGGCAATCCCGGCGCGACGAACGTGAAGCGTGTGCTGGGGGCGAAGGCCGGCAACACCGTGTTTGCGCTCGATGTCGTCAAGGGCGCGCTCGCGGCCGCCTGGCCGTTACTGCCTTTCCTGGCTGCGCCCGATGCCCGCATGATGGGTCTGGTCGGGGTGATCGCGGCCGTGCTCGGGCATTCGTTCTCGATCTTCACCCGGTTCAAGGGTGGGAAGGGCGTCGCCACCGCGGCGGGCGGGCTGGTCGTACTAATTCCCGTCTCGTGTGCCATCGGCGCGCTGGTCTGGGTGGTCACATTTTTCCTCACGCGCTATGTCTCGCTCGGTTCGATCCTGGCCGCCGTGGCCGTGCCGGCGGCGAGCTGGCTGCGCGGCAATCCGCTGCCCCTGAATATCGTCGCCACGGTGCTCGGTCTTTTCGTGATCATCCGCCACCGCGAGAATATCAGGCGGCTGCTCAACGGCACGGAAAGCCGGTTTGCGAAGAAGCCGCCGGCCCAACCCTGAGTCTCGTCACCTCACGCCTGCGCCGGCCACCAGGCCCGTGCGGCCGGTCGATCGCTCAGGCGAGCCCGAGTTCTTTTTTGGCCTTTGCCCAAGGAATGCCGGGCTTGCCGGCGTTGCGGGTGATGGCGGCTTCCAGGTCGCGCAGATCCTCCAAGTCTTCCACCCGGGCGCGCAGACGGGCCAGCTCGGCGCTCAGGCGGCGTAATGACGGTTTGGCCGGTGCAGGTCGTTTAGTCGCGATAGGCATTTTTTCTGTGTTTCACTTGTTGCACGAAGATCAGGTCTTTTTCGAGCGAGAAAAGGACGCGATAATCGCCAACGCGCAAACGGTATTTGCCAGCCTTGCCGGTCAATTTCTGTACATCGCCCTGCAGCCCATGCTGGAGTATGTCGAGACGGTGACCGATCCTGCGACGCTGATCCCGGGGCAGTGCGTGCAATTGCGCAGTGCCTCGTCGCCGATGTCCAGCCGGTAGTCCATGCGATAAAGTCAGGCCGAGATGGCAGTCTCTCGCTAGTGCGTCTGATCGCCTTTTCTAAGGCGGTGGTGGGCATCATCGGGCCGGAAGTTATGACGTATGGTCCGCACTCCCGCCTTGCCAAGGGGCGTCGGACTGAGCCATTTAACCGGGTTCTCATCCATGGCTCTTATCGTCCAGAAATACGGCGGCACCTCGGTCGGTGACGTCGACCGCATCAAGAATGTGGCCCGGCGCATCCAGGCGAAGCGCGCGGAGGGCCACGCGCTGGTCGTGGTGGTCTCCGCGCGGTCCGGCGTGACCAACGAGCTCATCGCCCGGGCCAAGGCCATCACCGACCGCCCCGATACGCGCGAACTCGACATGCTGCTGGCGATCGGCGAGCAGGAGACGATTGCCCTGACCGCCATGGCGTTGCACGCACTCGACGTCCCGGCCGTTTCCTACACCGGCGCGCAGGCCGGCATCTTCACGGACCGCGTCTTCACCAAGGCCAAGATCAAGAAGATCAACCCCAAGCCCATCCTCAAGGACCTGAAGGAGGGGAAGGTGGTGATCGTCGCGGGTTTCCAGGGCATCAACGAGGAAGGCCAGATCACGACACTCGGCCGCGGCGGCTCCGACCTCACCGCCATTGCCCTGGCCGCCGCCTGCAAGGCCGACAAGTGCGAGATCTACACCGACGTCGACGGCGTCTACACCGCGGACCCGCGGGTGGTGAAGAACGCCCGCAAGATCGAGGAGATCAGCTATGACGAGATGCTTGAGCTCGCGAGCCTTGGCTCCAAGGTCATGCAGTCCCGCTCCGTCGAGTTCGCCAAGAAGTACGGCGTCGTCTTTGAGGTCCGCAGCAGTTTTAACCACAACCCAGGAACCATCGTGAAAGAAGAAGTCGCCTACATGGAAAAAGTCGCCGTGCGCGGGGTCGCCCTCGACAAGGACCAGGCCAAGGTCGTCATCAGCAACCTGCCCGACCAGCCGGCCTCGGCCGCGACGATCTTCACGGCGCTGGCCGACGCCGGCATCAACGTCGACATGATCGTGCAGAACGTCGCCCACACGGGCGGCGTGGACCTGACGTTCACGGTGCAGCGCGATGACGCGCCCAATGCCGTGAAGGTGCTGCCGGCCGTGCTGAAGAAGCTCGGCGGCGGCGAGATCAAGGCTTTCGACAACATCGCCAAGCTGTCGGTGGTCGGCGTCGGCATGCGCACGCACGCCGGCGTGGCGGCCGCGCTGTTCACCGCGCTTGGTGACGCCGGGATCAACATCCAGCTGATCGGCACCTCGGAGATCAAGATCACCGTGGCCGTCGACCGCGCCCGCGCCGACGAGGCGCAACGCGCCGCCCATGATGTGTTCGGGCTGGGGAAGTAGCCTTTGCCACAATCATTCTCGTTCTCCTGATCGTACCTCGCTCTCGGAGGATTCGCATTGAGGGGCGGCGGGAAGGGTCAGAGAAAGAACCCGATGAAATTCATCAGCACCCGCGGCCAGACTCCGCCCCACACTTTTTCGGAAGCGGTGGCGGTGGGCCTGGCGCCGGATGGCGGGTTGTTCCTGCCGGAGCTGCTGCCGGATCTCACGCCCCGGCTCGCGGCGTGGCAGAACCTGAGCTACGTGCAGCTCTGCACGGAATTCCTGGGGATTTTCGCCACGGACATCCCCGAGGACGTCCTGGCGGCGATCGTCCGCCGCTCCTACACGCACTTCACCCATCCGGAGATCGCGCCGCTGCAAAAGCTGGATGACAGCACCTACGTGCTCGAGCTCTTCCATGGCCCGACGCTGGCGTTCAAGGATTTCGCGCTGCAGTTGCTGGGCAATCTTTACGCGCACCAGTGCCGGCAGACCGGTCGCAGCATCAACGTGCTTGGCGCCACTTCCGGCGATACCGGGGCCGCCGCGATCAGCGGCCTGCTCGGCCAGCGGCAGACCGCCGTCTTCATCCTGTACCCGGAGGGCCGGGTGTCACCGCTCCAGGAGCGGCAGATGACCTGCACCGGGGCGGAAAACGTCTATGCGCTCGCGATTGACGGCAGCTTTGATGACGCCCAGCGGGCCCTGAAGAATATCTTTGCCGACCACGCGTTCAGCCAGCGGCACCGCCTGTCGGCGGTTAACTCGATCAACCTGGCCCGGGTGCTGGCGCAGTGCGTCTACTACCTTTACGCGTGGCTGAAGCTGCCGCCGGCGGAGCGCCGCCGCGTCGAGTTTGTGGTGCCCACGGGCAACTTCGGGAACGTCTTCGCCGGGTGGCTGCTCGCGGAGATGGGCGTGCCTATTCTCGGCTTCAAGGTCGCGACCAATCAGAACGACCTGCTGCACCGCCTCTTCACGACGGGTGAATACCGGCCGGGCCCGGTGCAGCCGAGCCTGGCGCCGTCGATGGACATCCAGCTGGCGTCGAATTTCGAGCGCTTCCTGTACTACGAACTCGCCGGCGACGCAGCGCAGGTCCGGGCGGTGATGGCGCAGCTCCAGGCGAATGGCGGCCACCGCTTCGACAATTTCGACCGGTCAACGTTCAGTTCCTCCGCGGCGACGGACGCGGAGATCACCGGCATCATCCGCCGCGTGCACGAGCGCTACAATTACATCGTCGATCCCCACACGGCCTGTGCCTTCAAGGAGTTGAACCCCGAGCGCGTGAGCGTGGTGCTCGCCACGGCGCATCCGGCGAAATTTCCCGACGCGATCCAGGCGGCGATCAATTGCACGCCGGTTCATCCCGCACTGGAGCTGCTCAAGCCCCGGCCCGTGGTGAAGTATCGGCTGGCCGCGGACGAGGCCGCGATCAAGGCGTTCATCGAAGAGCGGGCGGTGTGAGGGGTGGGCTCCGGCTTGGAGGCTGATTCGCCGTTTTTGTAGGGGCGCCGACTCGCTGCCCCTTACGCGCGACGATGGAATCCACCCATACCCGGCCAAATCGCCTGATTTTTCCTCAAAAACAAATCCGGCCAACGTTTGTAAAAAGACAAAATTCCGCTCGCTCCGTGCCGATGTAACGGCACTCTACGCGATCATGCCGTTTCGCCTTCCCGCCTCCCGGATTAACTGGACCAACAGTGCGTTCCTGATCGGAACCTTCGTGGTGACCTGCACCGCCGTGCCGCTGTACCTTTGGTTTTACGGCGTCGATGCCTTTCAGGTCACGATGTTCCTGTTGTTTTTCATCGCAACGGGCCTGAGCATCACGCTCGGCTACCACCGTCTTTTCTCGCACGTCGCATTTCAGGCGCGCTGGCCCGTGCGCCTGGTGACACTGGTTTTCGGCGCCGCCGCGTTTGAAAACAGCGCCATGCACTGGGTGTCCGACCACCGGAAGCATCACAAGCATGTGGATCACGACGATGATCCGTACGACATTTCCCAGGGTTTCTGGTACGCGCACATGGGCTGGATCCTCTTCAAGCTCGATGCGGAGCCGCCGCTCGACAACATCCCCGACCTGCGCAAGGACCGGCTCGTCCTGTTACAGGACCGGTTTTACGTCACGGTCGCGGTGAGCGTCGGCTTGGTGCTGCCGGCCGTGCTCGGCTACCTGCACTCCGGCTGGCTCGGGGCGCTGGGCGGGTTCCTGCTCGCCGGCGTGGCGCGCGTCACCGCCGTGCAGCACATGACCTTTTTCATCAACTCCCTCTGCCACACGATCGGCCGCCAGCCCTACTCGGACCGCTGCAGTGCGCGCGACAGCTGGATCATGGCGATCTTCACCTTCGGCGAGGGTTACCATAACTACCATCACGAGTTCCAGCATGACTACCGCAACGGGGTGAAAT
Organism: uncultured Verrucomicrobiota bacterium; assembly: GCA_903898675.1. Taxonomy (GTDB): domain Bacteria; phylum Verrucomicrobiota; class Verrucomicrobiia; order Opitutales; family Opitutaceae; genus Lacunisphaera. Next base: position 112,027 of record CAIUGM010000014.1, on the reverse strand, counting down.
GGTGGCAGTGGGACCCGACCAAGTGGACCATCTGGACCCTGTCGAAGCTCGGGATGGTCGACGGCCTGCGCCGGGTGCCGGAGGAGAAGGTCCTCCTGTCGCAACTCGCCGACACGCGCCGCCGGCTCGGGGAAAAGCTGGCCTGCCACACGACGGCCGGCAATGCCCGCCTGCAGCAGCTGCTGCAGGCCTCCGACGCCAAGCTGCACCAGCTCGGCGAGCGCTGGGTCGTCCTCAAGGCGCAGTATGCCGAGAAGGCCGGGGCCCTGAAGGTGGAGTATACCGAGCGCGCCGTCGTGCAGTTCGACGAAGCCCGCGCCGCCCTCGCCGAGATCCGGCACGAGGTGCACCAGGCGCTCAAGTTGCTCGAGCTGGCTGGCGCGGCCGCCTGAGCGGCGAATAGTTCAGTTTCCTGAGGCGGGATCGCTGATCCCGCCTTTTTTGTGGGCGGAAAACACGCCCGGGCGATGGCGCTAGCGGATTCAAGGCAAAACTGTAGCCGGGGTCGCTGACCCCGGTCTCGGAACCGGGCACCGGGGTCAGCGACCCCGGCTACACGCTGCAAAATCCGCCACCACGGTGATGGTTTTTCTACAGCAACGGCGCGAGCAGGCGGGCGATTTCCTCGCCGATCGTCGTCACAATCCGCCGGCCCTCGCGCGGTGCCGGCATGGGCTTGGACTGGGCAAAGACCTCGTGCATCCACTGCGACATGGCCTTCGCTTCGCGCGGGGAGTAGGTGACCATGCCGACCTCAAAGTTCACAAACAGGCTGCGCAGGTCCATGTTGGCCGAGCCCATGAGGCCCGTGTGCTCGTCCACCAGCAGCATCTTGGCGTGGCTCATCCCGGGGCCGTAGAGCAGGATCTTGGCGCCGGCGGTCCGGAGTTCGCGCAGGTAATGCCGGCGCGCCAGATCGGTGATGGGGTGGTTGGACCGGGCGGGGACCACGATGCGGACGTCGATGCCGGCGCGCGCCTGGATGAGCAGTGAACGGAACAGGACTTCGTCCGGAATGAAATACGGCGTGGAGATCCAGATGCTGTGTTCCGCCTGCTGCACCAGCGCCAGGATGCCCTCGTAGAGCGGCTCACCCTCGACGTCGGGGCCGCTGGCGGCGACCTGAACCTCGCTGTCCCCGGCCGTCGCCGGGATGTCGGCGGGGAGTTCCTGCTGAAGTGTTGGCAGGGACTGGCCGCTCGCAAAGGCCCAGTCGGCGAGGAAAATCTCGTTGAGCACGCCGGCCGCCGGTCCCTCGACAAAGGCGCCGAAGTCGCGCCAGCGGCGCCGCAGCAGGGTCGGGCCCATGTATTCGATGGCGAGGTTGCGTCCGCCGAGGGCGGCGACCTGGTGGTCGATGATGACGATTTTGCGGTGGTTGCGCAGGTTGGCCGAGCCGCGGGTCTGCAGCGGCATGACCGGCATGAACTTGACGACTTCGCCGCCCGCCTCCCTGAGCGGGTCGCAAAACCGGCCGCTACTCATGAAGCAGCCGAGCGCATCGAGCAGCAACCGCACCTTGACGCCCTCCCGGGCGCGCTGGGCGAGGAGCTTGATGATGCGCTGGCCGACGGCATCCCGGCCCAGGATGAACGTCATGATGTGGATCGTGTGCTTGGCCTCGCGGATGCCCTGTTCCAGGCGCGCGAAGGCTTCCTCGCCCGTGGCCAGGAAATGCACGCGGTTGCCCCCGATGGGCGGACTGGCGCCGTTCAGCATCAGGACCTTCGCCGTGGCGGTGGCGGCCGCGGGGGTGGGTGGCTGCGCGGAAACGACCGGACAGAGGCGCGCCTTGCGCGCGGCCAGGGCGCGGAGCTTGCGGCCGCCGATCAGCAGGTAAAGCGGCACGCCCACGTACGGGATGAAGGCGATCGCCAGCAACCAGGCGAAGGTGTTGCCGGGCTGCTTGCGCTGGCTCATGAGCCGGGCGATGGCAAAGAAGGCGAGCAGGAAGCCGGCAACGGTCAGTAAATGCGGCAGCAAACCGTTCACCACCGGGTGCGCCATTAGCGCATCATAGGCTTGGTGCAGGGACGCCATCATGCGGCTAAGAGACGTGACAGTTGGACGCTTGGCAAGCTGCGGCGCAAGGGGCCGTCCGGCCGGTTATAAGGCAAAAATCCCGCCACCCTTGCGGGAGGCGGGACTTTTGTAAATTGGTGGTGGAGACTGGAGTCGAACCAGTGAACGGCAAGAGCCGAATTGATTTACAGTCAACGTCCTTTGGCCACTTGGATACTCCACCATCAAACAAACGAACGGTGAAGGTATGGGGGCGTTTCACGCTTTGCCAAGAGGTTTTTTCCCAAAATGCAGGCCGGCTTTATCACAGCACGCCGGCTTCGCGGAAGCTGTAATAACCCAGTCCGCGCGGATCAGCGTGGGCGTGGCCGACGATGACGTGATCGAGCAGCTCGATGTCGACGGCCTTGGCGGCTTCCCGCAACTGGCGCGTCACCTGCACATCGGCTGCGCTCGGCGCGGGATCGCCGCTCGGATGATTATGCACGCAGACCAGCGCGGTGGCGCCGTGCCGGATGGCCTCGCGGAAAACCTCCCGCGGGTGGGCGAGGCTGCTGGTCGCGGTGCCCGAGGTGATCTCCACCTGTTTCAGCAGGCGGTTCTTGCGGTTGAGGCAGAGCACCCAGAATTTTTCCACCGCGAGCCCCGCGATCAGCGGATGAAAGTGACGCCAGACCAGGTCGGGTCGGTTGAACAGCGGGCTGATTTCCGGGCCGCGCGCCAGCACGCGCCGGGCGACTTCCAGCACGGCGACCAGTTGCAGGGCCTTCACGCGGCCGATGCCCTTCAGGCGGCGAAAGTCCGGCTCGGTCCACTCGACGAGTCCGGCCAGTGAACCGGCGGCCGTCACCAGCTGCTGGGCGACGAGCAGCACGTTGTGCCCTTTGCTGCCGCTGCGCAGCAGCATGGCTAGCAACTCGGTGTCGCTGAGGGCTGCGGGTCCGAGCCGCTCCAGCCGTTCCTGCGGACGCTCGCCCACGGCGAGGTCCTTCAATCGCAACGGCTGGTCGGTGTCCTCGCTCATGGGCCTTGGCGCTTGTGCCCGCTGGCCCGCGAGCTGGAAGATCAGAAGTGTTTGACGTAACCGTTACGTCGCAATTTCTCGAGCCAGCGCTCGGTCGCCTGGCGGGAGCCCTGCTGGATCAAGGCGCGCTCGATTTCCGGGCGGACTTCATCGAGTGAAAGCGTGCCGGCGTGTTTGCGTTCCTCGACGAACAGCACGAAGGCGCCCTCGGGCATGATCAACGGCGCGCTGTGCTGGCCCTTCTCGAGGTTGAACACCACGTCGCTGAATTCCTTGCGCAGATCAGGGCGGCGGAGCCAGCCCCAGTCGCCGCCTTTGCCCTTGCGGGAATCCTGGCTGTACTGGCGGGCGAGATCGCTGAAATCGCCGCCGGCGGTCAGCTTGTCGACCACCTCGGTCGCCTTGGCGTGCAGGGTCTCGTCGGTGTCGTCGGCCGAGCGCGTGAATTGGATCAGGCGCAGGTGGACGCTGTCCTCCTGGTAAAAGCGTTCCTTGTTCTCGTTGTAGTAGGCCTCGATCTTCACCGGGCTGACCGTGCTGGCGGACTTGGACTGCTGCTGGCGCATGTAGCCGTAAATCATGTCCTCCTCGACCTCCTTGCGGTAATCCTTCTGCGAAATGCCGCGGGAGCGCAGGTAGGCGAGGTACTTGCTCCGGTCGCCGTCGAACTGGGAAATGATCGTCTCGGCGATCTGGTTGTCCACGTAGCTCGGCGGCACCTTGCGCTTCTCGTCCTTGTTGAACTCCTTCACGATCAACACGCGGTCGATGAGGTTTTGCACCACGTTTTCCTGCAGGTCCTCGAGCTTCTCGTTGAATTCCTTCTCGTTGTGGCTCTGGCGCTGGATTTCGGGGATCAGCGGCTGAACCTCACGGCGGATGTCATCAACCGTGATGACGTGGTTCTCGACAATGGCGGCGATACCGTTGGCGTAGCGCAGGTTAAGATTGTCCTGCACCGGCTGCGCGGCCTGGCCGCGGGCCAGGTTGGAGGCAAGGAGGAGCCCGGTGGCGGCTAGCAGAGCGGGGAGGAAAATGCGTGGACCACGGAGACTCATTTAGCGGTAAGATTTTGCAGAAAAATAATGACTTCTTTCAACCTTGCAAGGGGGGTGGGGGCGGTCAAGCGGGGAAAGCGGCTGCTCAGTTGGATAAAATCATCGCGGCGGCCCGAATTGCGGAGGCATTTCAGGCGGTTGCCTGCGGTTTCGACGGATAGAATGCCCTTTTGTTCCGCCCGGGTGCGGATTTCGGTGACCAAAAGCAGCGCGCGCACCTCCTCGCCGAATTTCCCGAAGCGGTCGCGGAGTTCCGCCTCGAGTTGCTTCACCTGCGCCGGATTCTCGGCCAGGGCCAGCCGGCGGTAGAAATCGATGCGCAACCGGGTTTCACTGATGTAGCCGGCCGGCAGCCGCGCCTGGATCTGGTCGATCTCGCCCTCGATGCGTTCCGCCTGCCTCAGGGCGCTGAAACTGTCCGTCGCCTCGGCCCGCGGGGCCTCGGCGCCCTCGCCGACAAAGACAAAGTCCAGCTTGATGCTGGCGCGGACCTGCGCCGCGTGCTTTTCGCCCTTCAACCGCGCCACGCTCTGCCGCAGCAACTGGCAGTAGAGCTCGAAACCGACGCCCACGATGTGGCCGCTTTGCTCCGCCCCGAGCAGGTTGCCGGCGCCGCGCAGCTCGAGGTCGCGCATCGCGATCCGAAAGCCGGCCCCCAGCTGGTTGTGCTGGCGGATGGCGCTGAGCCGCTGGCGCGCGATGTCGAGCAGCCGCGCGTGCCGGTGCAGCAGCAGGTAGGCGTAGGCCTGGTGCTTGAACCGGCCAACGCGCCCGCGCAGCTGGTACAACTGCGACAGGCCGAAGCGGTCCGCCCCCTCGATGATGAGCGTGTTGCAATTGGGGATGTCGAGGCCCGACTCGATGATCGTGGTGCAGACCAGGACCTGGTACTGGCCCGCGACGAAATCCGTCATCATCCGCTCGAGGCCGTCCGCGCCCATCTTGCCGTGGCCGACGCCGATGCTCAGCCCGGGCAGCAGCTCGCGCAGCCGGGCGGCAACGAGGTCGATGCTCATGACCCGGTTGTGCAGGTAGAAAACCTGGCCGCCGCGCCGTACCTCGTGCTGGATGGCCTCGACCACGAGCTTCTCGTCGTAACTCTTGACGATGGTCTGGATGGGCAGGCGGTTGGACGGCGCGGTCTCGATCGTGCTCAGGTCGCGCGCCCCCGTCAGGGCGAGGTACAGCGTCCGGGGAATCGGCGTGGCGCTCATCGAGAGCATGTCCACGTGCGCCCGCCAGCGCTTGAAGACCTCCTTGTGCTTCACGCCGAAGCGCTGCTCCTCGTCGACGATGACGAGCCCGAGGTCCTTGAAGGTCACATCGGCCTGCACAAGGCGGTGCGTCCCGATCACGATGTCGATCTTGCCCTCGGCCAGCGCGGTGAGGATCCCGGCCTGCTCCTTGCGGGTGCGGAAACGGCTGAGCATCTCCACCGCGACGGGGTAACCCGCCATGCGCTCGCGAAAGGTGTTGAGGTGCTGCTGCGCCAGCACCGTCGTGGGCACGAGCACGGCGACCTGCCGGCCGCCCATCACGGCCTTGAACGCCCCGCGGATCGCGACCTCCGTCTTGCCGAAGCCGACGTCGCCGCACAGCAGCCGGTCCATCGGCCGTGTGCGTTCCATGTCGGCCTTCAGCTCGGTGATGGCCCTGGCCTGGTCGCGCGTCTCGGTGAAGGGAAACGCGGCCTCGAACTCCTGCTGCCAGACATTGTCCGGCGGAAAGGCGTGGCCGGGCTGCGCCTCGCGCTTTGCCTGGATCTCCAGCAGTTGCGCCGCGAGGTCGAGGGTGGCGTGCTCGGCGGCTTTGCGCGCGTTTTCCCAGCGGCCCGAGCCCACGCGGCCGAGCTGCGGCTTGGCCTTGGTCAGGCCGACGTAACGGCTGATGAGGTGCGATTCCTGCAGCGGCACGTGCAGCGTCACCTTGTCGTCGAACTCGAGCGAGATGACCTCCCGGATGCCGTCGCGCGTCTCGAGCTTCGTCAGCCCGCGGAACTGCGCGATGCCGTGCGAGAGGTGCACGACGAAGTCGCCTTCCACGAGCTCGGAGAAGTCCAGCAGCTGGTCGACGGCCGAGGCCGCGGCGACCGCGCGTTTCGCCGGCGTGCGCCGCTGGCGGCGCCGGCCGAAGAGCTCGGTCTCGCTGACGACGATTGTGCCTTTTGTGGGAGCGAGCTTGCTCGCGACTCCGGCGAGCTGGTCGCGCGCCAGCTCGCTCCCACGACTGGGGCGGAACGTAATCCGGAAACCCTCGCCCAGTGCGCCGCGCAGGAAGCGGGGTTTGATCTTCTTCAGCTTCGCGTCCTCCTCCAGCAGCTCCCGGATGCGCTGCTCCTCGCCGGCCTTGCCCACGACCAAGTCAACGGCGTAACCCTCGAGACGCCACGCCGCGACTTTCTCGAGGAACTGCCGCCGCGAGTTTTCCTCCGCCTGGAGCCGCTCGTGCGCGAGCTGGCCTTCCCCGGGGTAGGTGCGGTGGTGCGCCAGGGATTCCGTGTCCCAGGTTTCCTCGGCGACGGCCCCGTCAAAAAGCCGGCTGCTCAGGTCGAGATCGCTGACGCCGAACAACTGGGTGCAGGCCGCGGGCAGGGCGGTCAGGAAGGGCACCCCGTTGCCCGGAACACTGCTTCCTGCGGGGAGCGGAGCCGGTTCGCCGGCGTCGGGACTGAGCGTGTCAAAGAGCTCCTCGAGGGCCTTCGGCTCGAGCAGCACGGCGTGGCTGGCGGCGGGCAGGTAGTCGAGCAGCGACGCCGGCACGATCCCGGTGTGCAGCTGCGGGGCCGCGGTCAGCGTGATGGCCTCGACGATCTCGCCGGAGCGCTGGGTGACCGGATCAAGGGCGCGGATCTCCTCCAGGGTGTCGCCAAAGAAATCGAGCCGGTAGGGCTGGTGCGCGGTGATCGGGTAGATATCCACGATGCCGCCGCGCACGGCGTATTGTCCGGGTGCCTCGCACACGGCCTCGGAGTCATAGTCGAACGACTGCAGCAGCTTCAGCAGTTCCTGAAACGGACGGCCCTGGCCCTTTTGCAGCACGGTTTCGCGCGTGGCGAAATCGGCGGGCGGCGGCACCGGTTGGAGCAAGGCCGAGGGTGTGGCGAGGATGAGCAGAAACCGGGAGCTGGCAGATGGGAGATGGGAGTTGGGAGGGCGCACGCCGCGCAGCCCATTCAGGCGGCTCAGCACGGCGAGGCGGTCGCTCGCGGCGTTGAAAGCCTCGCGCATCTCCCGGTTCGTCGTTTGCGCCTCCGGGAAGGCCAGCACCTCCAGGCCAGTCTTGCCGCCGGCGGCGTGGTGAAAGAGGGCCAGATCCTCGGCCAGGGCATCGGTCTGCGTCGCCTCCTCGTGGACGACCAGCCAGACCGGGGCCGGCTGGCGGCGGAGCAGTTCCGTCAGGGCATAGGCCTGCGCCGGCGGACAGACGCCGGTAACCTTGGTCAAAGACGAAACAGACTCGGACGGCATTCGATTAACGCCGCCATGTCATTCTGAGCGCAGCGAAGAATCCACTTTAAAGTTACGCGGGGTGGAGGGAATCCCAGCTGTGTTCCACCATAAATTGCGTTTCCGGCTGTAGGGCCGGGTTCCACCTGGCTCAATCGCCGCTTTCGCGGTCTTTCATTTCCAGTTTTTCGAGCGCCGCGCGCGCGGCGGCTTCCTCGGCGATCTTCTTGGACGAGCCCGTGCCCGAGCCGAGTTTCTCGGCGTGCAGGTAAACCGTGACCTCGTAGGCGAGGGCGTGGCGCGGGCCGGTGGTGGCGACGACGTCGTAGCGCAGGGCGGTGTTGCCGTGCGCCGGCTGCACCAGCTCCTGCAGGCGGCCCTTGGGATTGTCCGCCAGCTCCAGGTTCAGGATCTGCGTGGCCAGCGGTCCGTACCACGTCAGCACCAGCTCCCGGACCGTCGCAATATCGCTGTCGAGATAGACCGCGCCCACTACGGCCTCGAAGACGTCCTCCAGGATGGAGGCGCGCTTGCGTCCGCCGAGCGCATCGTCGCTCTTGCCCAGCCGGACATGCGCATCGAGCCCCAGCCGCTGCGCGAGGGCGGCGAGGTGGCTGCCCCGGAGCATGACGGACCGGCGGCTGCTCAGGACGCCTTCGCGCTCCTCGGGAAATTCCCGGAAGATGGCCTCGGTGATCACGTAGTTCAGCACCGAGTCACCGAAGAATTCCAAGCGCTGATTGTTCGGCCCGGCCTGCGGCTCGTCCTGCAGGAAGGAGCCGTGCGTCAGCGCCTCGTGCAACAACGCGCGGTTGCGGAACGTGTAGCCAAGGTTCTTTTCCAGGCTTTCCAGGCCGGTGTCAGGTGCGGTCATTTAATTCGAGTCCAGGGCAGCCCGGTCTTGAGCCATCATCCTTTGCTGGCTTTGCCCGTTAATTGAAATTTGGCCGCTTGGCATTTGGCATTTCCGACGCAAGTCGGTTTAAGAGCTTGCGCTCGAGTAGCGGCGGATGCCGCGGTTGAAGACGAAGACCGCCACGGCGAACCAGGCGACCGTGGTGCTGCCGACCCAGGCCAGCAGGCTGAACTGGAAGCCGTGCAGGAGGGTGTTGGCCGGGGCGTTGCTGACCACGACGACCGGGAGCGCCCAGACGAAGACGAGGCTCGCCAGGCCGTGGAAGGCTGCGCGCGGCAGCCGGGAGAATTCGCTCAGGGTGAAGTAACTGCCCTCGATGCCCTGCACACTGGTGATCCAGAACGCGAGGGAGATGCACAGCACCAGCATGCTGTAATGGATCACGATGCCGCAGAGGACCAGCAGTGCATAGCACGCCAGGTCAAGGGCGGTCGGGTGCAGGCCGAGTTGGACGGCGGAGTAGATGACGACGCTCAGAGCAACGAGGGAGTTGATCAGGCTGTCGGGGTCGAGCTTCCGGGTCGTCGCCATGAACATGACGTTGCCCGGCTGGGCGAGGTAGAAGTCGAAGTTGCCGCTCCGGATATTGCGGCCCATCTCGAAGATGCTGCTCCAGAAAAATCCCATAAGGAAGCGCTGGATCAGGAGCGAGGTGCCCACGAGGAGCATCATCTCGTACTTGCTCCAGCCGGCCACGGTCTTGGTGTGGCTGTAAATCACCGAGATCATCAGGATGTTGACCGTCATCCAGAACAGCTCGACCAGCGCCCAGATGAAGAAGTCCCCGCGAAACATCAGCGTCCGCACGATCGAGTACCGGGCGGCCGTGAGCCAGATGCGGAGGTAGTGGGCGAGGTTCATTTTCGATTTTGGATGCTCGATTTTCGATTAACAGACGGCCGAATGCCACGAGACAGCAAACGCCCGGGTGAGAGTGAGGGTGGTTCGTGTTTTCATGAAATTCGAAAATCGAGAATCAATAATCGAAAATCCATTAGCCCCCGACCGCCGTGTGCAGCCGCAGCCCGCGGCGCCAGAGCAGTTCGCCGAGGGCGAGGATGACGGCGACCCAGCAGGCCTGGATGCCGAGGCCGGTGATAATGGCGGCCGGGTCGGACAGGCGGCCGGTGAAGATCGCGACCGGGAAATACATCTGGTAGTAATAGGGCAGGTACTGCGACAGCTTGAACAGCCAGTCGGGCAGGAGATCCAATGGGAAAATCTGGCCGCCGAGCACGGACTCGAGGGCCATCGAGAGGACCACGAGGCCCTGGATCTCGAGGAACCAGAAGCTCATCAGGCCGAAACAGTAGGCGATGCCGAACTGGATGAGCGCGGACATCGCCAGCGCGGGCAGGCCGAGGGCCAGCCGCCACCAGTCGTGCGGGAGCACGAGGTAGTGGCGCAGGAGCGGGTAGGTGATGACGACCGGCACGATGATGAGCAGGCCGGTGACCAGGCGCGCCGACAGGTAGATGCTGAAGCGGTAGGCGAAGTAGTTGACCGGCTTGAGGAGGAACTGGTTGATCAGGCCGTTGCGGATTTCCTCGCTGATCTGGTAGTCCTCGTTGAACGCGCCGATCATGAACTGCACGACGATCAGGGCGACGAAGTAGGTGAACGTCTGGCCGAAATTGAAGCCGCCGATGGTGGGGTTCCCCGCGTAGGCGGCGCCCCAGAGCACGAAGACCACCACGAGGTGAAAGAAGGAAAAGAACCCGCGCACGGCAAAGTTCACCCGGTAGACCAGGTTGCTTTGGAGTCCGACGTTAAAAACCGTGCGGTACTTGTTGAGGGCGGAGAGCATCGCTGTGCTGGAGAAGGGCGCGGGGAGAAAGGAGAAGGGAGGCGGGAGAGTTTGGTGCAGTTAGTCGGCAGCGGGCAAAAGCGCAAGCGGCGGTTGCTCGGCGTGACTGCGGTAGGGGCGCTTGCCCTCAAGGGCCTGATCGGGCCGTTGGGGGCAACGGCCCCTACCATCAGGCGACCCCATTCTCCTTCAGGCCGAAGCGCGCGATGACTTCCTTGGCCAGGGCGCGGTAGGCGGTGGCGCCGGGACCGGACGGGTCGTAGGCCAAAATGGGTTTGCCGAAGCTGGGGGCCTCGCTGAGCCGCACGGTGCGGGGAATGAGCGTGGCAAAAATCTTTTCCGGCAGGTGCTGGCGGACTTCCTCCACGACCTGCTTGGCCAGGTTGATGCGGCTGTCGAACATGGTCATGACAATGCCGCCGACATCGAGGGTGGGGTTGACGCCGGCGTTCTTGAGCCGTTCGACGACCTTGAGGATCTGGCCGAGGCCCTCGAGGGCCATGTACTCGCACTGGAGGGCGATCAGCAGGTGGTCGGCGGCGGCGAGGGAGTTCATCGACAGCATGCCGAGGGCCGGCGGGCAGTCGATGATGATGGCGCGGTAGCCGCCGGAGTTGCGCAGCGGCTCGAGGACGGAGCGCAGGCGCATGAGGTAGTTTTCCTGCTGGGCCAGCTCGATCTCGATGGCGGCGAGGTCGACCTCGGACGGGATGAGCGCCAGGTGCGGCCACTCGGTGGGCGTGAGCATCTCGAACGCGCTGCCTTCGCCCCGGAGCGGGCCGTAGAGGCTCTTGCCCTCCTGCTTCTCGACGCCGAGGGCGCTGGTGGCGTTGGCCTGCGGGTCCAGATCCACCACGAGCGTGTGGATCTTCTGCTCGGCGAGGGCCGCCGCGAGGTTGATCGCGGTGGTGGTCTTGCCGACGCCGCCCTTCTGGTTGGCGATGGTGAAAACAGTACAGGCCATGGGTGGATTAACCGTAAAGGGACGGTGGTAGTCTAGCCTGAATCCATGGAAGAGGGTCGATGCAACCCAAGCCACCGGAGTTTGACCACGGATCGCACGGATTGACCCGGATGAAACAAAACGACCGACAGAGAAAGGCACTGGACAGGTTGAACCGCTAAATTACACGAAAGGCTCACTAAGGTCGGAGTTAGTGTCTGTTAGTGTACTTTAGTGGTTCAACCGGGGTTTGTATCCGTGATAATTCGTGTAATCCGTGGTCAATTAACTCAGTGCATTTCAGTACTTGCGCCATGCCGGATAATGACCCAAGTTGCGGCCGATTTTCTTTCGGCGCGGTAGCCAAGTGGTAAGGCCGAGCTCTGCAAAAGCTCTATCGGCGGTTCGATTCCGCCCCGCGCCTCCACTTTTCGCATAGCGAAAAGTGCCGCGCCATAGGCTTGGCGACGGCGGGCAGCATTTCACGCGTTCCCGCTAGCGGACACCAAAACGGACACCAGATTCTCTACTCTTTGAGAATTTGGCGTAACGGGAACTAACTCGCCCGCTACCCGCTAACTCTGCGGAACCGTTTCCAGCTATTGTCGTGGTTGCTCGTTCAACCATGAAGAGTCGATACCGCCTACCAACGGAGTCACAAGAAATGGAAACGCAGGTTTAGCCATTCGATGACCCAGAGCGACAAACCCGTACACCACCAATGATCCGAGCGAAATTGCTATGGCCTAGCCATGAACAACCATGTAGCCGGCAACGACGAGCAACAAGGCTGTCACAAATCGCTGAAAAGTCGCCTTTGGCATATGCTTAGTGACTCGTCTGCCTAGCCACGTTCCAAGAATCATGGCAGCACCCATTAGAACGGCAAGAAGCCAGAATTCCCGATCCAACGCGATGTAATGTTGGTAGACCACGAGCTTGACGCCGTGAATAGCGAGCGCAGTTGTCGCTTCGCTCGCGATATAAACTACTGGTGGCAAACCCAGCGAAAGAAATATTGCGGCACCCAGCGGCCCTGCGCTACCCACCAAACCCGACAGCAATCCGACCACAGCTCCGCCCGCGACCAACAGAGCAGGGCCAGCCTTAATTTTCATCAGGCCGAAATAGTTCAAGGCAATGAGTATCAGTATCACAAATCCGATAGTACGCGTGACCCACTCCTTCGGGAACTGGACAAATGAGAGGGCACCCAGAATGGTAAGTGGAACAGCTCCGAGCAGAAAGAGCCATACCACCTTCCAATGAATTCGAGAAAACCCAAAACCGACTCTTGCCAAATTACCAATAAGTTGAGCGATGGTCAGCAACGGAACGGCATGCTCCACGCCTATTGTTGCTACAAGTAGCGGCAAAAGCAGAAGTGCCCCACCAAATCCCGCCGCGCCCGAAATTGCCGCGGCGGCAAATGCTGCGACAAATAGTACGAAGAGTTCGAGCATATGATTCCCAACTTTTAGTGGCGAGGATTGGCGGTCCAAGGCAAATTCGTAGCAGCGGCAGCGGCGGAACAATATCGCTCGCTAAGGTGGACACCAAAACGGACACCAAACGGTTCAAATAGGCAGTTAAGGAGTTGTTTCAAATTAGGCTTGGTTAGCTCTAATAAGCCGCCATTTTGATGGCGCCTTCACACGCTAGCCGGCCGATTCCGCCCCCGCGCCTCCACCTTTCGGAATCAGAAAGGTGCGCTCCGAAGCCCAACGGGCGAAGGAGGGCTTTCAGGCGCGATCCAGGAAAAAACCGCGCTGAGGCATCCTGTGCCACAGCTTCAGCGCTCGATCCTTACCAGCGCACTGTCCGACCAGTCGTTGTGGCCGCCGGGGATTTCGACGAAGCGGGCGTTTTTGAGGTGGGCGGCGAGGTTCCTGGCGTGCGCGAAGCCGATGACTTCATCGAAGACGGCGCCGTAGATGTCGATTGGCCCTGCGTAGGCCTGGAGGGCGGCGAGGTTGTCCCAGTCGTCCTGCAGGATCAAACCCACTGGCAGCAGCGGCATGCGCTCGGCCGCCACGCTGGCGAGCGTGTCGAACGGCACGATGAGCACGACCTTGTCGGGCGGCTGCGGCAGCGTCGCCAGAAATGACGCCGGGCCGCTGCCGATCGATTCACCGATGACGCAAACGGGCGTGAAGGGATTCTCGCTCCGTAAAATCGCGTAAGCTTCGCCCGCGGCCTGGTTGATCGCGGCCTTCGAGGGCTCACCGGCGCGCAGCCCATAGCCCGGATACTCCAGCACGTAGAGCGAGTCGGTGCGCGCCAGGTGGTTCAGCACATACGCGCGTCCATCGGCCTGCCCGCCGTTGCCGTGGGTCATGAGCCAGATCGTCCGGGGATGCCCGACTACCCGGCTATAGCCGAGGAGCTGTCCGCGCACGATCCACGGAGTGAGCGGCGTGTCCGCCGTGTGGTGCGTCGGGAAGTAGAGGAAGCTCCGCTGGTTCAGGCCGATGAGCGCCACGTACAATACGTAGATGATTGCGAGCGTGGCCAAGCCTATGGCCAGCGGTCGGATTAGCCGGGCAGCTGGCATCAAGGGCTGACCCCAAACGGATTCGTGGTCTGCTTTGAGGCGACGGGCAGGTACACGCGGAAGACGGAGCCCTGGCCGGGCGTGCTCTCCACGCGGACGGCGCCGCCGTGCGTGCGGACGATGCCGAGGATGGCGGCGAGGCCCAGGCCGCGGCCGGTGAACTTGGTGGTGAAGAACGGGTCGAAGATGCGCGCCAGCACCTCGGGCGTCATGCCGCAGCCGGTGTCGGCGATTTCCACGCAGACATAGTCGCCGGCTTCCACTTCCGTCACCTTCTGCGCGGGGCTCGCGTCGTGGTTGGGCAGCGCGACCTTGTGGGTGACGATCCGGATCGTGCCGGCACTGTGCTCCAGCGCCTCGGACGCGTTGATCACGAGGTTCATGATGATCTGCTGCACCTGCGAGGGATCCGCCTCGATCTTGGGCAGAGCGGGGGCCAGTGCGAACTCCAGCCGGGCCTGCTTGCTGATCGAGAGCTCGAGGAGCCGCGTGGTTTCCGTGACGAGTTCGTTGAGGTTGATCCGCTCGATGGCGTAGCTGCCTTTGCCGGCGTAGGCGAGCAGCTGCCGGCAAAGCTCGGCGGCGCGGTGCGCGGCGGTCAGGACGCTGTCGAGCCGCGCGGCATTAACCGGCGACGCGGCCAAATCGAGCCGCGCAAGGGCGCTGTTGCCGAGGATCACGGTCAGCAGGTTGTTGAAATCGTGGGCGATGCCGCCGGCCAGCACGCCGAGGCTCTCGAGCTTCTGGGTTTCCAGCATCTTGTGCTGGAGCTTCTCGGCCTCCTCGGCCTCGCGTTTCCGCTTGGTGGTGTCGGTGTGGGTGCCGGCGATGCGCAGCGGCTGCCCGGTGGCGGGGTCGCGCTGCACGACCTTGCCGCGATCGAGGATCCACTTCCAGTCGCCGGACTTGGCCCGCATGCGGAACTCGAGGCTGAAACGATCCCGGCCTTCCCAGATGCCCTTTTCGTCGGCGAGGAGGCCGGGCAGATCCTCGGGGTGGATGAGGTCGAGGAACGCCTCCCGCTGCCGGCCGATCTCGTCGAGGGTGTACCCGAGCATGCCGGCCCAATGCGGGCTGCGCAGGACCTGGCCAGTCGTCACATCCCAATCCCAGAAGGCGTCCTGGGTTCCTTCGAACACCAGCTGCAGGCGCTCCTCGCTTTCGCGCAGGGCCCGGGCCTGGCGAGACAGCCGCATGAGCAACTGCCGCTGCCACAGGAAAACCCCGAGAAGGCCGAAAGCGATGACCGTCAGGATGGGCAGATACGGCTGCACATCCCGCCATTGCAGGCGGCGCGGCTCGAGCGGCCCCAGCCACTTTTCGTAGAGCCGGTCATAGGCGCCGCTGCGGTGGACGCGGAGCAGGCCCTCGTTGATCTGCGCGAGGAGGCGTTTTTGGCCGGGCTGGACCGCGTAACTGAGCTTGTACTCCAGCCCCGTAGGAATGAATTCCGTCCGCTCCAACCCGGTGAGCCCGCGGGAACGGATCATGTAGTCCGTCACGAACTGCATGCTCAGGGTCGCGTCGACCTGGCCCGCCCGGGTCGCCTCCAGGCTTTCGAAGAGGGAGGGGAAGCTCACGATCGTGGCCTTCCAGTCCTGCTGGCGGGCGAACTCGTCGACGATGGATTTCTGGATCACGCCAATGCGCTTCCCCGCCAGCTGCGCGGCGTTGGCGATGGGGCTTGTGCCCGCGCGGATGAAGAACGTGCACCGCAGGGTCTCGAACGGGACCGAAAAATCCAGGGCCCGGGCCCGCTCCTCGGAGTAGGCGACCAGGCCCAGGACATCGCCCTGGCCCCCGACGAACTCGGGGTAAATCTCCGCCCAGGGCCGCAGGTCGAACTTCAGGTTCAGGTGCTGGTCCGCCGCGGCCGCCTGGAGCAGGTCCACGGCAAATCCCTCCGGTTTTCCCTCGGCATTCAGCGAGGCGAACGGGGGGCTGGTCTGCTCCATCAACACCCGGTACACGGGAGCGTCCGCGGCGATCAGCCGGCTGGCGACGATCAGGCCCAGACCGGCCAGCAGCAAGAGGGAGGTGGGTCGCGGCCGGATCATGGGGTCCGGGGAGAGGGTTGTTATCGACCGCCGGAAATCAATCCTTTGCTGAAGGGGGGGCGGCAACACACCCCGGCGTTCTGCTGGCAGCAGAACGCCACCCGTTCGGCTGAGCTCACGGCCGAAGCCCTCTCAAGAGGGGATCCAATCCGCGGAGGACAGAATTCCCCTCTGGAGAGGGGTGCCCAAAGGGCGGGGTGTGTTGCTTGGGCCGGCGCCTGCTCTACCCGTGCCGCCCCTTGAAGGTCAGCTCGGCGATGCCGGATTTGTCCAGGCCGCCGAGACCCAGTGCCACCATGCGGTCGAACTGTTCCTTCGTGGCGCGGGTCAGCGGGAGGCTCAGCCCGCAGTCGAGGGCGAGCTGGTGGCCGATGCCGGAGTCCTTGGCGGCGTGCGCGGCGGAGAAGAAGCAATCATGGGCGCGGTGCTGCATGTCCTCGCCGTCGGTCTTGAGGACCTGTGAGTTGGCGCCGGTCTGCGCGAACACCTCGCGCAGCATGTCGAGGTCGAGGCCGAGCGCCTGGCCCAGCCCGAGGCCCTCGGCGAGGGCGGCGGTGTTGCAATTCATGACGGTGTTCACGAGGGCCTTCACCTGCGCTGCGCTGCCGGTCGGGCCGATGTAACGCAGGGCGGTGCTGAGTTTTTCCAGCAGGGGCCGGACGCGGTCAAAGGTCGCCCGCTCGCCGGCGCACATCAGGTAAAGCGTGCCGTTGCGCGCCTGCGGGATGCTTGACGCCATGCAGCCCTCGAGGGTCAGCGCCCCGGCCTGCTGCGCGCGGCGCTCGACCTCGACATGAATCCTCGGCGTCAGCGTCGCGCAGTTGATGAAGAGTTTGCCCGCGGCGCCCGTGAGCAGCGAGTCGCCCGACTCCGCAAACACCGCGAGTTGGGCCGCGTCATCCGTCACGACCGTGAAGATGATGTCCGCCGCGGCCGTGACGCGCGCGAGGGTGGGGCAGGCCTCGGCGCCGATTTCCGCCGCAAGCTCGCGGGCGCCGGCCGAATGGGCGTCGTACACGGCACTGACGGTGCAGCCGCAGTCCTTGAGCCGGCGGGCCATGTTGCCGCCCATGCGGCCGACTCCGACGAAACCAATTTTGTCAGTCATGGGATTTTATTTAAGAGTAAAACACACGTTGGGAATCACGATTTAACGGAGACGGATTTTTTAACCACTAATCCACACTAATGAGGCACTAATCCGGATTAGTGAGATTCTAGTGTGAATTGGCTGATGTCGCTGCGCTCGGTAGTGGTCACCCTCGTCCGTGTTCTCGGAATTTATCCGTGTTCATCCGTGCAATCCGTGGTTAAAAAATCCTGTCTCAGCGCGTGAAGAACGGATTGTGCTGCTTCTCCTGCTTGAGGGTCGTCAGCGGGCCGTGGCCGCAGGCCAGCACGGTGTCCTGCCGCAGCGAGAGGATCTTCTGCTTGTTGTGGCGGAGTTGCGCCTCGTAGTGCGTCGGGCTGCCGCCCATCGAGCTGGCGAAGATCGAGTCGCCGACCACCGCGAGCGGCCACGACAGCCCCGTGACGAAATACGTGGTCATGCCGGGCGAGTGGCCCCAGGTGAAAAGGGTTTTGAGGGCAAGTTCGCCGAGATGAAAATGCGCGTTCTCCTGGAAAACCTTGGCGCCCGGGTAGTCGGACGGCTCCAGTTCGCTCGCCCAGACCTCCGCCTTCGTCGCCTGGGCGAGGCGGTCGAGGTCGGCGATGTGGTCGTCGTGGGTGTGGGTCAGGAAAATATGGCGCAGCGTCAGGTTTTCGCCCGCGATGGTGTCGATCATCGACTGCGCGTTGGCGCCCGTGTCGAACGCGGCCGCCAGCCGGCTGCGCGGGTCCCAGAGCAGGTAGCTGTTCACGGTCATGTCCTCGAACGCCGTGTTGAACATCGCGAAGCCGCGCTTGAAGATCGGCTGCTCCGGATACCAGCCGTGCCGCGCCAGCACGACGAGGGCGTCGCCGCCGAGGTGGAGCGCGCGGGCCACGGCGCGGAGGGCGGGCTCGATGATTTCCCCGGCCTGCAGGGCGGCGAGCTCGGCGGCGGTGACTTCCGCCTTCGCGGCGAGGGCCTCGTCGCTGAGGCCGTAGCCGCGCTGGGCCTTGCCGATGACGTCGGTGAAATTGTCTTCGAGGGGAATGCGCGGCATGTGTCCCCCATCAATCCGTTCAATTCGCGATTTCGCAAGCCGGCACTTCGTCGGGTGCGTGGGCCTGACGTGGCGGTCCCGGGCGGGTACTTCCCGATTGCCTGGGGCCCGAGCCGGCCTAGGTTTCACTTTCTTCATTACCCCATGAAACTCCCGCTCTGCTGCCTGGCCCTGTTCGTTGCCGTCTGCGGCGCGGCCGCCGCCTTGCCCTCCGCTGTCACCCTCACCACGGCCGATGGCTCGCGCCTGCGGATCGAGGCCCTTGACGAGCACATCCTGCATTTCTGGCTCAAGCCCGCCGGGGCGGATTTTACCCGCGAGCCGTCGCTGGCGACGAGCGAGGCACCGGTGACGCGCGTGCCGCTGACGACCGGTATGTCCGGCGGCCTCGCCGTGGTGGAGTCAACCGCCCTCAGCGCGCGGGTCGACCTGCGCACGCTGACCCTCGATGTGCTCGACCGGCAGACCGGCACGCCGCTGCTGGCGCATGCGCACCTCGAGCGCGCGGCCGCGCCGGCCACCGCTGACGCGCCGTGGACGCTCACGCAGGCCCTCGACGCGGACGAGCACCTGCTCGGGCTCGGGCAGGACAATCACAACAACGGCCGCCTCGACCGGCGCGGCGTGATCCGCGAACTGTGGGCCGGGCAGCAGATCAACTCCGGCAATGTCACCGCCGAGTACCCCGTGCCCTTCCTGCTCAGCACCGGCCGGAACGGGCAGGCCTACGGCCTGTTCTTCGACAACGTCCACCGGCTGCGTTTCGACCTTGGGTCGTCCATGCCCGACCAGGTGAAGCTCGACGCAGCGGGCGGCGAGATCGATTTCTACGTCATCGGCGGACCGAGGCTGGCCGACATCATCGAGCGCTACACGCGGCTCACGGGCCGCCCCTCGCTGCCGCCGCTCTGGGCGCTCGGTTACTGGCAGAGCAAGTGCACCTACTATGACTGGACGTCGCTCGACGAGGCGTACGCGCAGCTGACGGCCCGCGGCTTTCCGGTCGATGTGATGGTGATCGATGCGGACTGGCCGGAGGTGGTCACCGATTACGTCTGGGCGAAGCGGTGGACCGACACCGCCGGCGGCCTGACGCCGGGCGAAAAAGTCGCCGCCTACGCGAAGAAGGGCGTGAAGATCGTGATGTCCCAATCCGGTCCCATGGTGCGCAAGGACTCACCGACGTTTCCGAGCGGCTGGGCCGCCGGGGTGTTTGCGACCGACGGCAAGGGCAACCCGGTCGAGGCCGGTTACTACGGCGGCATGCTGATGGACTTCACGCACCCGAAGATGAACGACTGGCTCTGGCCGCAGACGCGGAAGCTCAACGAGGCCGGGGTCGCCGGCTGGTGGCTGGACCTCACCGAGCCGGAGGGCGAGCCGCCCCAGGTGAAGTATTTCGGCGGGGGCGCCGCCAACATTCACAACCAGTACTCGCAGCTCTGCACGCTCAGCTTTGAAGGAGTGCAGCTGGCGGTGCATCCGGAACAGCGGCCGTTCATCCTGACGCGTTCCGGCTCGGCCGGGCTGCAGCGGCATCATGCGGCGGTGTGGACGGGTGACATCTACAGCGATTATGCGACGTACCGCGCGCATCCGCCGGAGATGCTCAATGCCGGACTGTCGGGCTTCACGTGGTGGACCTGCGACACCGGCGGATTCCTCACGGGTTACTACAAGGACGACCAGCTCGGCGCGCATGCCCGCCTCTACGAACGCTGGATGCAGTTCTCCGCGTTCAGCCCGATCACCCGGGCGCACAAGGCGGGCGGCTCGCCGGAACCGTATCAATTCGGCCCGGCCACCGAGCAGAGCACGAAACATTACCTGCAGCAGCGCTACCGGCTGCTGCCCTACATTTATTCCTACGCATGGGAAGCCAGCCAGACGGGCCTGCCGCTGGTGCGGCCGCTGGCACTCGAATATCAGGACGACCCGCGCGCCCTCGCCACGCCGGGTGACGAATATCTCTTTGGGCGCGAACTGCTGGTCGCGCCCGTGCTCTACGAGGGCCTGACCAACCGGAAGGTGTACTTCCCGGCGGGCCGGTGGATCGACTGGGACACGGGCGTGGAATATGCGGGCGGTCGCGAGTGGGTGGTCGCCGCACCGCAGAACCGCATTCCCGTCGCGGTCCGCGCCGGCGCGATCATCCCGCTGGCACCGGATATGCGGCACACCGGCGAAAAATCCTGGGACCCGGTCACGCTCGAGATTTTTCCGGCCGGCAAATCCGGTTTCACGCTGTACAGCGACGACGGCGCCAGCTTCGCGTACCGGCAGGGCGGGCAGACGATCACACGGATCACGAGTGACGCCACGGACGAGACCGTGCGGCTCGCGATCACCGAGTCCAACCAGCGCTTTGCGCCCGCGGTTTATCAGGCGCGATTTCACCTGAACAAAGTCCCGGCCGCGGTCACGAACGCGGACGGGCTGGCCCTGCCGTTCGCGTGGGATGTTGCGGCCCGCGTGCTGTCGGTGGCAATCGACGCCCGCGGCGCTTTGGCGCACGGCCTGATCGTCACGCTGGGCGGCGCCAGCCTGCCGGCGCGGCCGGCCCCGGAACTCATCGCCGACGTTATCAATCCCAAGGCCGAGTCGGACAGCTCCGTCGGCAAGCCGGTGCCGCATTTCTTCCCCGCGCCCGCGCTGCCCGCCCGCGTGAAGGCCATCGACTACGACCAGGGCGGCGAGGGGATCGCCTTCCACCGCGCACGGCCGGCCGGCGAGAAGAGCAGTTACCGGCCCGACAGTTTCTCGCTGAGCGAGGGCACGGATGTGGGCGGCGGCTACGTGCTGGGCGGCCTGCAAGCCGGCGAATGGGCGCGCTACACGGTGGATTGCGGCAACGGTGGCTGGTTCGATCTCACGGCTCGCGTGGCCAGTGCGCAGGGCGGCGGCCAGCTGCGCGTGATGGCCCTCGACCAGGTTCTGGCGGTGGTCGAAGTGCCGGCGACCGGCGGCAACACGGTCTGGCGGGATGTCACCATTCCCGGCGTCTACCTAAATCCCGGCGAAATCAGCCTGATGGTCTACATCGATCGACCGGGTTTTGCACTCAACACCTTTGACTTCGCCCGCGCGGCGCAGCCGCCCTCGCTCTATCCGGCGACGCGCGCCACCCGGCGCGGGGTCGTGGAGATTGTGCGCGCCGGCGGTCCGGCCGGACAGGATATCGTCCACAATCTCGGCCGGATCGGCAGCAGCCTGACCTGGGGGGTTGTCGCCCCGCGCGCGGTCGAGGCGACCCTGCGGCTGCGCTACCAAAACGACAAGGGCAAGGACCTCCCGTACGAGCTGAAGATCGGCCCTGCCGCGGCCCGGCCACTGGCGCTGCCGGCGACGGGCACCGAATGGAAGACCTTCGAGATCAAGGTCCCGCTGGCCGCCGGGGCGAACGCGGTTCAAATCAGCGGTCTCGTCGACGGCTGGGATTCAGTGGCAGTTGAGTCGCTGCAACTGGTCCTGCCGGACGAATTGCGCTGAGGCGCGCATCCCCGCCGGAAACAGCGGCTTCGGACTCCAATTAATGTTTCCTTAGCGGGTTGGGGGCGCCTCTTAACTACCGTCGCGGCAGGAGCAGGTGTAACGTGCACGCATGAAAACGTTCTATTCGCTCCGTTGCCCAACTCCCGTGCAGTCGTCGGTTCGATCCCTGGTCGATCCCGTGCTCGCGCTTGCAAGCATCATGGTCATTGGTGCCGCCCTCTGGCTCGGCAGTGTTTCGGTCCGCGCGCATCTAGGGGTGGCCATGGTGGCCAGCCAGACTCGCTGAGCCCGACTTCATCCACCGCCTTACTTCGGCGGCATGATGTTCACGTTCAGCTTTTCGAGCGTGACGCCGAGCTGGCGGTCGTAGTCGGCGAGGGCCTTCTGGTAGTCGGCCTGCGCGAACGCCTCGCCGATTTCCGCCCCGATCAGGATCTCCTGCTGCGTGGAAACCAGGAACGTGCTGCTCTGGCCGGCGCGGAGCAGCTTCACCTCGGCATCGAGCGTCTGCTGCGCGAGCTCGCGCGCCTTGCGGGTGGCCTGGACCCGTTTCTGGCCCGACTCGATCAGATCGGCGGCGTTGCCCAGCTGCACGACGATGTTCTGCTCCACCTGGTCGACCTGGGTTTCGGACTGCTGCTTCTGCAGGCGCGCGGCGCGGTAGCGGCCACGTTCGGTGGTGAAGGTCAGCGGCACGGAAACGACGACGCCCCAGCTGTAATTGCGGTAATCCTGATCCTGCACCTGCTGGCGGCTGCCGCGGAACGTGGTGTCGCTGCCGTTGTAGCCGTAGCTGCCGACGAGATCGACGCGGGGCAGCAGCTGGTTGCGCTGCAGCCGGGCGTTGATGCCGGCCCGCTTCAGGCCGAGCTTGGCCTCCTGGTAGTCGGGCCGTTTTTGCAGGGCGACCGCGAAGTCGGCGACGGGATCCACCACCACGATCGGCGCGGGCGGCGGCGGCTCGATTACCAGGTGCTGGCTGAGCAGGCCCGGCGTCTTGGTGTCCATGATGAGCTGCTTGAGCGCATTTTCCGCCACGCTCACCTGGTGCTCGGCCTGGAAAATACTGTCCTCGCGACTGGCGGTGCGCGACCGGGCGGAGGTGACGTCGTACTCCGACATGCTGCCGACCTTGAAGCGCTTCTCGTTTTCCGCGAGCAGGGCTGCCGCGAGGTCGCGCGAGCGGATGGCGCTGCGCCGGTTGGCGTAGGCAAAGTTGAGGTCGTTGTAGGCGTAGATGACGGCGGTGATGGTATCCATCACGGACTGACGGAACTGCCACTCGCTGATGCCGTGGGTGACCTGGGCGATGCGGATCGAGGCCAGGGTGGGGCTGAAGCCGAAGTTGCGCAGCAGCGGCTGGGTGCCGGTGATGCCGGCGAAGCTGCTGTAGTTGTTGGCGTACGCGTTGAACGTGCCCCGCGTGTTGGTGGTCGTGCCGCCGAGCTGGTAGGTCATGCCCCAGGGCATCAACCCGTCGAGGCTGGCGCCGTAGGTGTCCGTGTTGATCGTGACCGGCGGCGAGATGGCGCCGGTGTTGGGGTCGGTGTAGCCGGGGCTGACGTTGGAAGAGTAGTTGTAGTTGCCGTTCAGGACCGGGTCGAATTTGCCGAGGGCCTGGGTCACGCCGGCGGCGGCGATGGCGGCATCGTAGCCGCTGACCTTGATCGCGTAGTTCTTGGCGAGCGCCCGCTGGATCGCGTCGCTCAGGCTTATTTTTTCACCGACGGTGTTGTCGTTCGGCGTGGATTGGGCCAAGGCCGCGGAGACGGCCAAACAGGAAAGGAGCAGGGCGAGCAAGCGCCGGGGGGTGAGCATGGAGGTCAAGGTTCCCTCCTGCTTTGCAACCCGTGTGCCAGTTGGAAATATAAAAGCAAACGCCACTCAGTCAGATGGTTGTGGAAAAACAGAAATTCGGGCCATGACTGGTCCGCTGCGGCGCCGGGATTAAGGAATCCCGAAATTGGGAAGGACGGACCAACCCGATTCGGAGTTGGCCGCGAAAAACACAAAGAACACAAAAGGGGAGGTATGCTGGCTGGTCGCATGGGTATTCGATAAAGCGTCACAATCTTATGAACCACAGAGACACGGAGCCACAGCGATCAATCCTGCCGTCAACTCTGTGTCTCTGTCCCCCTGTGGTTAAATCACAGTTTTGGGTAGATTGAATCGGAAGTCTGCACCGGCGCTTACTGGAGAAGTTGGACATCGCAAAAATCCTACTCCGCCCGTAGTGCAACCATCAGCCTTCGCCAAGACTACGGCTGACGAGAAATGACGTTCGTGCGTGTGATACCAAGTCGGATGGGCTGGCAGCTTTATTACTCCGCCCGCAACGCCACCATCGGGCTCACGCGCGTGGCGCGGCGGACCGGGATCAGGCACGCGGCGAAGGCGGCGATCGCCAGCACCACTGGCGCGATGGCGAGCGTCAGCGGGTCGGTGGCGGCCACGCCGTAGAGCAACCGGCCGATAATCTGGCTGAGCGCGAGGTACCCGGCCAGTCCGGTGAGGACGCCGATCAGGACCAGGCGGCTGCCTTGGCGCAGCACGAGGCCGGCGATATCGCCCGCAGTGGCCCCGAGCGCGAGGCGGACCCCGAACTCGGTGGTACGCTGGGCGACGGAAAATGCGAGCACCCCATAAACCCCGAGCACGGCCAGCAGCAGGGCCACGCCGCTGAACAGCGAGATGAGGAGCATCGGCGCGCGCCGATGCTGGCTGACGTTGTCCATCCGCTGCTGCATCGTCTTCACGTCGTAGATCGGCTGCTCCGGATCAGCCGAGTGGACCGCCTCGCGCACGGCGGCGGCCAGCAGCGTCGGATCGCCCGTGGTCCTGACGGTCAGGATGATCCGGTTGCCGGGCGCCTGGGCGTACGGGTAGTAAAGAGTCTCCTTCTTCAGGTCTTCCTCGAGGCTCTGGAATTTGACCGGCGCCACCACGCCCACAATGGTCCAGGGCTTCGGGTCGTTACGGGTGATTTGCTTCCCGATCGGGTCCTGGCCGGGCCAGTAGCGGTCGGCGAGCAACCGGTCGATGATCACGACTCGCTGGGCGCCGGGAGCGTCCGCGTCCGTGAACATCCGGCCCCGCAGCAACGTGAAACCCATGGCATGGAAATATCCCGGGTCGACCACGCGTTGCTGGCCGTGTGGCGTGGGTGCGCCGGCGGGCACCTGGATGTCGGGACTGGAGTAGGAGCCCGAGCTGTTATTGCCGGTGAAGGGCAGGACGTCGGTCAGGCCCGCGGCGCTCACGCCGGGCAGGGCCCGCAGGCGGCTGAGCGCGGCGTCGGCGAAGGCGGTGCGCTTTTCGTCCCGGTCGTACTTGGCGTCGGGCAGGTCGAGCTGGGCCGTGATGACCCCGCCGGGGGAGAAACCGGGATTTTCCTGCTGCAGTTTTTCAAAGCTGCGCACCAGCAGGCCGGCGGTGGACAGGAGCATGACGGCCAGCGCGATCTCCCCGACCACGAGCGCCGCCCGCACGAAGCTCGTGCGTTTGCCGGCGGAGCCGCGGGTGCCGGCCTCCTTCAGTGCGGCCGCGGCGTCACCGCGCGACGCGGACCACGCCGGCAGGGCGCCGAAGCCCAGCCCGGTCAGCAGGGCGCAGAACAGCGTGAAGGCGAAGACCGTGAAATCAAGCTGCACGCCATAGGCGCGCGGCAGCGTCGAGAGACCGAGCGAGCCCAGGCCGTCCACGCCCCACCACGCGACCAGCAGCCCGGCGCTGCCACCGGCCAGGAAAAGCAGCAGGCTTTCCGCGAGCATCAGGCGCATGAGCCAGGCGCGGCCGGCGCCGAGCGCGGCGCGGATCGCGAGCTCGCGTTCCCGGGCGACCGCGCGGGCCAGCAGGAGACTGGCGACATTCGCGCAGCCGATGAGCAGCGCGGCGGCGACCCCGGCCTGGACCAGCCAGAGCATGCCGCGGATGCCGGCCACGTTTTGCTCGAGGAAGCCGTTGAGCCGGCCGCCGAATCCGCTGGTCTTGTAGAATTCGCGCTCGTCCACCAGGCGCTCGGCATTGCGCGCCTGGATGAGGTCGAGATCGGCCTGGGCCCCGGCCGGCGTCGCGCCGGGCTTGAGCCGGGCGATCATCGACGAGTATTCGTTGCCGCGCTCGTGGTCGGACTTCTGCGCCGCGGTAAACGCAAACGGCACCCAGGCCTGGTTCTGCGGGCTCGGAAAATAGAAGCCGTCGGGCATCACACCCACGACCGTGTAGGTCTCGGTGTTCAGCCGGATGGTCGTGCCGATGATGGCGCGATTGGCACCGAAGCGGTTTTTCCACAGGGTGTGGCTCAGCACGATCACGTGGTCGTGCCCCGGTTCGGCCTCGCTGTCGTTGAACACGCGGCCCAGGGCCGCGCCGGTCTGCAGGGTGGTGAACAGCGACGGCGTGGTGCGCAGACCGACGATCCGCTCCGGCTCCGCGTCGGACGCGAGGTTGAAGCTCATCGTGTTGAACATGGCGGCATCGGCAAAGGCCCGGACGCCCGCCCGCCGGTCGAGGTAGTCGGGGATCGAGACGCCGGCGTTCGGCAGCCCCATCTGCGGGTAGCTGTTGTAGACGTACACGAGGCGGTCGGAGTCGGGCCACGGGTACGGCTTGAGGAGGATCGCGTTAACGACGGAGAAGATGGCGCTGTTGGCCCCGATGCAGAGCGCGAGCGTCAGCACCGCGACCAGGGCGAACCCCGGCGATTTGAGCAGCGAGCGCAGGGCGAAGCGGAGGTCGGTGAGCATGGGTCGGACGAACCGGGAGTTGGCAGCTGGGAGATTGGCGACGGGGCCGTCGTTCGCGAGCGGCGGCTCAGCCGAGCATGACGCCGTCGGCCAGGCGGATGGTGCGGGAGCCGAAGGTCGCGTTCTCCTCGGAGTGCGTCACCTGGATGATCGTGGTGCCCTCGGCGTTGAGCTTCTTGAAGAGGCTCATGATTTCACGGCCCTGGTCGGAATGCAGGTTGCCGGTCGGCTCGTCGGCAAGAATCAGCGAGGGCTTGGCGATCAGCGCGCGGGCCACGCCGACCAGCTGCTGCTGGCCGCCGGAGAGCTGGCTGGGGTAGAGGTCCTTCTTGGCGACGATCCCGAACTTATCCAGCACGTCGCAGACGACGCTCTCGCGTTCCTTCTTGGCCACGTCGCGGTACGAGAGCGGAATCTCCAGGTTCTCGTAGACCGTCAGGTCGTCGAGGAGATGGTAGCTTTGGAAAACGAAGCCGATGTGCTTTTTCTGGAGATCAAACCGCTTCTTCTTGTCGAGTTGGTGCACGGCCTGGCCGTGGAGGGTGTATTCGCCGTTCCAGGCGCTGTCGTGGAGGCCGAGGATGTGCAGGAGCGTCGATTTGCCCGAACCCGACGGGCCCATGATGGAGACAAACTCACCCTCGTTGATCGTGAGGTTGATGTTGCGCAGGGCGTAGAAGACGCCGCCTTTGAGGGGATAGACTTTCTCGACGTGATTGAGCTGGATCATGGATGGAGTTTCTCCCTTTTGCATCCTGCGTGCCAGCGGGAAAGATTACTCGACTGCTGATAATCAGCGGGTTGGTGAGGCTTCTCCGGGGCATTTTCCCCCGGCGATTCGGAAGTGAAATTCCGGCGTCCCGGGATTGGGAAAATCTTACCGTTACCTGCGAGTGTAGCAGCCGTGGTAACACGGCTGGCCAGCGGTGTTACCACCGCTGCTACCCTTCGCTCCTGGGCTCCGCTGAAGTGATCCGATCGCCGTTACGCGTCCACCGGTAGATCATTGGTCCATCAGGATACTTCAGCGCCTTGAAGATTTCCGGGGCATCGCGCTTCTGGAGCATCAGTTCACTCACGCCCGTCTCGTCGCAGTTGAAGATCTTGGCGTAACCCTTGTAATGGCGCGGCTCGCCGAGGATGCGCGAAAAACCCGCCGGCCCGCCTGCTGTGCCGCGGCGTTGGTCGAGCACGAGAAAACTATACGGCAAACTGCGCAGGTCGATGCCCGCGCGCTGCCCGAACTTCACCCAGCCCGAGTCGGCGTACACGCCGGCGGGCGGGGCGGCGAAGAAATGACACCAATGGCGCTCATTGCCGGGCTCCAGTACGCCGCAGGTGGCCTGGTGCGGGCACGGGGCAATGGCGCGGAACTGTCCGCGCAGGCGTTCCCGCCAGCCGCCGAGGGCGCGGCTCACGTCATGGGTGCCGGGCTCGACCCAGAGGATGGTCCGGGCCCGGGCCGCGAGCGCGCGGAGTTCGGCGCGCGCGGCCTCGTCGAGTTCGTTGAGCACATGGCTCACGACCAGCACGCCGATGGGTTCGGCCGAATCGAGGAAGACCCGGCCGGCCCGCTCGACGGTGAGCGCGGGGAAGATCCGGCGTCCGTGGTGTTCGGCAAAGTCCATGGCCAGGGCCGAGTGATCATGGACCAGCAGCCGGGAAAAATTGCCCGGGCCAAAAAAATCGGCGACGCGCCGGCCGGCGATGCCGCTGCCGCAACCCCAGTCGAGGATCGTGGGCCTGGATTCACCGCCGGCGGATTCGACAGGCTCACCGCAGGGCGTCCACCCGAGCAGCTTGAGTTCCCGGAGCACGGCGTCCCATTTCCAGCCGATGCGTTCCCCGTACGTGAAGTTGTAGCACTCGAGGTCGGTGAGGGTGTGCCAGTACGGTCCGTTCGCCGCGGAGCCGGTGAGAAAACTTTCGCGGAGCCGGTCGAGCACCTCCCAGTCGAGTGATTCCCAGTTCATGGGCGGAGGTCGGGGAAAAAACGAACCGGTTTAACCACGGATTTCACGGATAGCACGGATGGGAAAAGCAATCGGGGAAGGGAGCTTTATCCGTGAACATCCGTGTGATCCGAGGTTAAAACGCCTTGGTGTATTACGTCTGTCATTCTGAACGAAGTGAAGAATCCAGGGGCTCGAGCGGGGCGCCACCTACGAACGCGTGGATCCTTCGCTAAGCCTACCGCGGACAGGTTGCACAGGATGACAATCATTTTTTGGCACTTAGTGCAGGTTGAAAGTGAAATGCCGCGCCAGCGCCTGGTGCCTGATCCCATAGAACTCCGCGAGATCGCGGACTTTTTTGGCGGCTTCCTCGGTGCGTGCCGCGCCCGGCCGCTTCGTCGCCGCGATCATGAGGTTCTTGGCGGTGTGCTCCGTGGAGATGAACTCAAACACCTTCGTGTCGTAGCCGGCCCACTCGAGGAGCAGGGCGCGCAGGGCGTCGGTGGCGAACTCGGCCTGGCGTTCCTGGAAAATCCCGTGCCGCAGCACCGGCGCGAGCACCGGGGCGGCCTGCAGTTGCGCGCGGATTTCCTTCTGGCAGCACGGTGCCACCACGATGAGCGCGGCCCCGGCCTGGACGCCCTTGGCGATGGCGTCATCCGTGGCGGTATCGCACGCGTGCAGCGCGATCAGCACATCGAGGGCGGGGAACACCGCCGACGTGATGGTGCCGGCCTGGAAGGCAAGCCGGGCGCAACCCGCGGTGCGGGCGATCTCGTTGCACCTGGCCACCAGCTCGGGCCGCGCCTCGACGCCATGCACGTTCGCGGCCCGGGCGACGACGAGGTTGAAATAATCGTGGGTCGCGAAAGTCAGGTAGCCCTTGCCGCAGCCCATGTCGGCGATCTCGATCGGCCGGTGCGCGGGCAGGGCGGTGTCGGCGGTCAGGTGGCTGAGGATCTCGACGAACTTGTGCATCTGCCGGTGCTTGTCGGCCATGCCCTCGCGGACGGCGCCGGGCGCGGTGGTCACGCCGAGCGCGTGAAGCCACGGCTGGCTTTGCGCCGTCAGCAGGCGTTGCTTTGCGCGGTCATGAGCGTCATCCGGCTTCGCCGCCTCGGCCGGGCCGTAGGTGAGGCGGGGCACACCCTTTTCGCTGTACTCCAGCTGCGCCGTGCGCGCCGTGGTGAAGAGATGTGCGCTGTGGAAATCAGTGCCGACGAGCTTCCCGAGCAGGGCGAGGGCGTCGGCCACGGGGTGGTTCTTCGTGATGTCCTGGCGCTCGTGGCGCCAGACGAGGGAAAAATGCGGCGTGCCCCGCAGGACTACCGGCCGCGCGAGCAGGTTGCGCAGGCTCACGTCGGCGCCACGGGCCTTGCCGAGGGTGAGCTTCACGAAGCTGCCGTCGCGCGCGCTGGCGGCGAGCTGCGCGAGGAAATCCTCCCGGACTGTGGCGGCGTTGGTCATCAGCGCATGAGCATAGAGAAAACCCGGCGATTGCGAGCCACGATGCGATAGCCGAAATCCATGAGCCCGGCCATGCCCGGTACGGATTCATACCAAGGCAGCAGTAAGCCGCGCCGTCCGCTGCCGGCAGCCCGGGCGCGCAAGGCGGCGTAGGCCCCGGAGTAAACCGCGCCGTCCGGTTCGACCAATTGGAGCGCCTCGCCATAGGCTGCGACCGGAATCTCGGGAAAACGTCCGCGTTCGCTTTGCGACGGCGCGACATCCAGCCGGCCGGCGAAGCTCGTGCGCCAGCGTCCCGCCCAAACCTGGCAGAAGCGGCACTCGCCGTCGTAGAGCAGCAGGGATCGCTCCGGCGGAGGTGAGGCGACGCGGTAGCGCGGGGCGGGCATGGCCGGGGAACATGCAGCCCGAGTGCGTGAGTCGCAAGGGATGAAATATAACTGACCTTACATCCAATTCTTCGGAGTTTTGACCACGGATTACGCCGATTAACACGAATAACCGAACCCGGAGTCTTTGACTGCCATCCTGCAGCTGATGATGGAGTTTCTCACTTTCCGCAGAGCAGAAACCGTAAGTCAATCCGTCTTAATTCGAGTAATCCGTGGTTAAAAAAGTTTCTGACGGCTCAGTTTAATTTCTTCAGCGCCTCGGCCGCCTGCTTGAAATTCGGATCGGCCTTGAGCGCGGCCTCGTAGGCGGCGCGGGCGCCGGGCATGTCGCCCTTCTTTTCGAGGAGATTGCCCATCCGCCAGTGCACGGCGGCGTAGGGTGGCTGGCCTTCCGGGGTTGGCAGGGTGAGGCACTGCTGCAGGGCGGCGAGACCGCGGGCGGTCCGCTCGCCGGTCAGGACCGCGATCCGGCCGGTTTGATAGAGCGCGTCGTAATCATCCGGCTTAATCCTTAGCACGGCCTCGTATTCGCCGACCGCCAGGTCGAATTTCTTGTCGGCGGCGTAAACCGAGCCGAGCGCGTCACCGCCTTCGACCGGATCGAGTTTCTTGATTTCCTGCGCCTGCTCGAGCGCCTTGTCGAGGCCGCCGCCGACGATGCTGGGGGCCTGCAGGCAGTATTCCATCAGGCTCCAGCGGGCCTCGATATTTTTGGGATCGAGCTCCACGGACTTGGCGTACTCGGCCTGGCATTTCTTCGCCCAGCCGATCTGCGCAAAGAATCCGGCCTTCTGCGCGGTCATGCCATAGGCATCACCCAACTTGAGGTGGACGCGGCTGTCGTTGGGCGAAAGGGTTGCGGCCTTCTCCAGGTAGCTGACGGCCTTTTCCCGGTCATCGCGCTGCAGCGCCAGCCGGCCGAGATAAAATTGGATATCGGCATTGTCCGGGGCGGTGGACGCAAGGGCCTCGAAGGCCTTTTGGGCCTCGAGGGGTTTGTGCCCGTGGTAGAGGGCCACGGCCGCGGAGTAAGCCGCCTGATCCAGGGCCAGGCCGGCACTGGCGAGCAAGAGAAAGACGGCCATGGCGCAAAGGTTTCGCATGATGGAATGAGTCGTGGTTTGCAGGATAAAGTTCCCTACCGCTGGATGGCGAGCGCTTGTAAGCTGGAAGCGTTAAGCGTCTCCCTTACTCCGCCCGCAGCGCGACCAGCGGGTCGATGCGCGAGGCGCGCAGCGACGGGACGAGGCAGGCCAGGGCGGCGATGGCGACAAACAGCAGGGCGACCCCGCCGTAGACCAGCGGGTCCAGCGGCTGGACGGAGTACAACAGCGTCTGGATCAGCCGCGCGGCCCCCGCGGCGGCGCCGAGGCCGAGGACCACGCCGAGGGCGACGAGTTTCAGGCCGCTTTGCATCACGAGGGAAATCACCTGGCCGCGTTGCGCGCCGAGCGCCATGCGGATGCCGATCTCGACCGAGCGCTGGGCGACGGAATAGGCCAGCACGGAGTAGAGTCCCACGGCGGCGAGGGCCAGCGCCAGCCCGGCGAAGACCGCGGTCAGCGTCGCGACGATCTGCTGCACGCCGAGCGATTGAGCGAGCCCGGTCTCGAGCGTCTGGAAAAACGAGATCGGCTGGTTTGGATCGACCGCGGCGACCTCGGTGGGCAGGTCGGAGTTGGTCGCGGAAATGAGGCGGACATTCGCGCGGTAGGTGCGCGACGAGCCGACGCGGTCGAATTCCCCCGTCTCGAGCGTACGCAGGATCTTCGCCTGCTGGCTCATCGGGATGTTGCCGATCTCGTCCATGAACAGCGTGCCGCCGTCGGCCAGCTCGAAGCGGCCGGCGCGGTCCGCCTTGGCGTCGGTGAACGCGCCGCGGACGTGGCCGAAGAGCTCGCTCTCGAACACGCCCTCGGGGAGGCCGCCCATGTTGACGGAGATGAAAGCCTTGCCGGCGCGCACGGAGACGGCGTGCAGGGCCTGGGCGACGACGCCCTTGCCGGTGCCGTTTTCGCCGGTGATGAGGATGTTCGCGTCGGACGGGCCGACGCGGGAGATGATTTCCAGCACCGGGCGCATGGCGGGTGACTGGGCGATCAGGTTCGGCCCGCCCTTGCCGCGGAGAATCTGGTTTTCCTGCTCGAGGCGGCGGTAGGCGCGCACGGCGCCGGCGAGCTCGATCTGGTTCTTGACGATCGAAAGCAGGCGCGGGTTTTCCCACGGCTTGGTCACAAAGTCCTTCGCGCCGCGGCGCATGGCCTCGACGGCGATCTCGACGCTGGCCCACGCCGTCATCACGACCACGGGCAGCGTGGAGTCCGCGGCCTGCAGCTTCGCGAGCAAGTCGAGGCCTTCCTGCCCCGAGGTCGTGTCGCGCGCGTAGTTGAGGTCGATGATCGCCAGCGAAAAGTCGCGGGCCTAGATCGCCTTGAGCACGGCGGCGGGGGACTTGGCGGTCTCGATCTGGTAACCCTCGGCCTTGAGCAGCAGGCGCAGGGCTTCGAGCACGTCGGGTTGATCGTCCGCAACAAGGATGCGGTGGGGCGCGGGGTCGTTGGCAGCCATTGTGGTAGTGACGAGTGGGCCCAGTCAGGTGTCAAGAAGGCAACACCCGCGGGAGCCGGCGGCCGCGGTCCGGTGCGCGGGGCGCCGGGACGAGGCCGCGGAAAACTCAGGCGGCGAGGCGCTCCAGGCGGTTGGCGGACGATGCGGCCGTGCCGGTGGGCAGGGCGGGACGCAGCAACTGGCGGCGGGGCGTGAGCGGCTCGAGCCGGCGGGAATAATCTGCGGCGGCGCCACCGATCAGGGCCAGCGAGGCCGCGATGGCGAACAAGGTGTCGCTCGGCAGGGTCGCGGTGAACTGGGCGTTGGCGAGGGTGAAGCAAGCCGCACCGGCGAGACCGGCGGCGAGAGTCAGCGAAATGGACTTGAGGGAGTTTTTCATGGCGGGTTGTTTGTTGCTTACCTTCTTTGCTAGCGGCGTGCCAACGACCGGCACGCCTCGCTAAGTCCAATGCACGCAGGCAGATAAAATTAAGGGCGGAAATTCAACGCCCGCCCCGGCGGGCCAAAAAACGCGATGCCGGGAGCCATGATTCCCACAAGTGGGACAGGATGGATTTTCGATTTTGTATTCTCGATTTTCGATTAACGGCAGGAAATACAGACCGCAGCGCTCGTTTAGCTCACGGCTTGAATCAATCGAGAATCGAAAATCCCCAATCGAGAATCCATCCCTACTCGTACCGCAGCGCGTCGATCGGATCGAGCAGGGAGGCTTTGCGCGCGGGGTAGAAACCGAAAACCATGCCGACGGCCGCGCTGAAGAAAAAGGCGACGACCACCGCGGTCGATGACACGAGCGTGGGCCAGTGGTTGATCCGCGAGAGCATTTCCGACGCGCCGATGCCGAGGAGAATCCCCAGCACGCCGCCGAAGGCGCTGAGCACGACGGCCTCGGTGAGAAACTGCACCTGGATCTCGCTCCCGTGCGCGCCGACGGCGAGGCGGATGCCGATCTCGCGCGTGCGCTCGGTGACGGACACCAGCATGATGTTCATGATGCCGATGCCGCCGACGATCAGGGAAACGCCGGCGATGGCGCCGAGCAGCAGCGTCATGGTATTCGACGTGGCAGTGGCGGCCTGCGCGATTTCCTCCTGGTTGCGCACGGTGAAGTCATCGGTCTGCTCGTTGGTCCGGTGCCGCTGGCGCAGCAGGGCGATGATGTCGTTCTGCGCCTTGACGATCGTGTCGGGACTCGACGCCTGCACGTTGATCGAGCGCAGCATGGTCTGCTTGGTCACGCGCTTCATCGCACTCGTGTACGGCACGATCACCAGGTCGTCCTGGTCCGCGCCCTGCACGGAGAGCCCCTTGGCGGAGAGGATGCCGACCACCTTGAAGGGCTGGTTGCGGATGCGGAGGGTCTGGCCGATCGGCGAACCGTCGGGAAAAAGCTGCGTGACGATGGTCTGGCCGATGATGCACACCTTGCCCACGCTGCGCGTGTCGGCCTCGGAGAACATCGTGCCGTCGGACAGCGGCCATTGCCGGATGCCGAGGTAGTCGGCGCTCTCGCCGAGAATCTGGGTCGACCAGTTCAGGCCGTTCGCCAGCACCTGGGCGCCGGTGCGCACTTCGGGGCTGACGGCGATGACCGTGCCGACCTCGCGCTGGATCGCGTCGGCATCGTCGACGGTCAGGGTGCCCGCGCCGAACGACCCGCTGCGGGCGCCGCCCTGGCTGATGCTGCCGGAAAAGATGAGCAGGACGTTTTCCCCGAGCGCCGCGATCTGGGCCTCGACCATGGACTTCGCACCGTTGCCGATGCTCACCATCGCGATCACGGCGCCGACGCCGATGATGATGCCGAGCGCCGTCAGGATCGAGCGCATGGCATTCCGGCGCAGGGCGCGGAAGGAGATGGTGAAGGTGGAGGCGAGATGCATGGCGGCGGGCGGCTCAGGCGGTGAGTTTGGCGGCGGACTCGGCCTCGCGGAGGCGCCGCATCTCGTCCTCGGCGATGCTGCGGTTCGTGACGGCGATGTCGCTCACCACGGAGCCGTCG
Organism: uncultured Verrucomicrobiota bacterium; assembly: GCA_903898675.1. Classification (GTDB taxonomy): domain Bacteria; phylum Verrucomicrobiota; class Verrucomicrobiia; order Opitutales; family Opitutaceae; genus Lacunisphaera. The sequence goes on along the minus strand of CAIUGM010000014.1, from coordinate 77,423 downwards.
CGCATGATGAGGTTGCGCTTGCAGTAGCGGGCGATGTCCAGCTCGTGCGTGACCATCACGATGGTGATGCCCTGCTCGTTGAGCTGCTGGAAGACGCCCATGACCTCGACCGAGGTTTTGCTGTCGAGATTGCCGGTGGGCTCGTCGGCGAGGAGCACCTGCGGGTTGTTCACGAGCCCGCGGGCGATGGCGACGCGCTGCTGCTGGCCGCCGGAGAGCTGGCTCGGGAAATGGTCGGCGCGGTCGGAGAGGCCGACGATATCCAGGCAATGCAGTGCCCGTTCGCGCATCTCGCGAGCGCCGACGCGTCGCCGGCCGTAGAGCATCGGCAGCTCGACATTCTCGAGCGCCGTGGTGCGGGCGAGGAGATTAAAACCCTGGAAGACAAACCCGAGCTTCTCGTTGCGCAGGTCGGCGAGCTCGTTGCGGTCGAGTTGCGCGACATCGACGCCATCCAGCAGGAAGCGACCCCGGGTCGGCCGGTCGAGGCAGCCCAGCGTGTTCATCAGGGTGGACTTGCCCGAACCGCTGGCGCCCATGACCGCCATGAACTCGCCCCTGTGCAACTGCAGCGTCACGCCGCGCACGGCGTGCACCTGCACCTCGCCGGAGTCGTAGATCTTGTGGATGTCCTCGAGTTGGACGACAGCAGCCATGGTGGTAGGTGAGTGCGACCCAGGCCTCAGAAGCGCCGCGGGCCCTGCTGCTGGCCGCCGCCGAAGGGATTTGAGGCGGGGGTGTTGGCTGACTTGGCGTTGGGCAGGGTCACCGAGGTGATCACGACATCGCCTTCCTTCAGGCCGTCGAGCACCTCGGTGGCGGCGCCGTCGGTGATGCCGAGCTTGACCGTGACGGGTTCCGGGTGGGCGGTCTTGGGGTCGGTGCCGGCGAGGAGATAGAGGGTGCGCGTGACCGGCTGGTTGTCCGCGGCGCGGTCGCCGCCACCCCAGCGGCTCGCGGGCAGCTCAATGCCGCGCTCCTTGGCGAGTTCCTGCATCTTGGCGATCACCTCGGGCGAGGGCGGGCCGTTGCCGCGGATAAACCCGGCGTCACGCATGAGTTCCTGGATCTTCTGCCGGCGCTCCTCATCGGTCAAAGGCTTGGCGGCGGGCTTGGCCTCGGTCCCGGGCTTGGCGTCGGCCGCGGGTTTCGGCGGCGGCAGCAGGCCGTCGGGGATGCGGACGCGGAGCGCGCTGTTGGCGACCTTGAGGGTCCCCGGACGGGTGGCGACCACGATCGAGACGTTCGCGGTCATGCCGGGCTTGAGTTTCAGCTCCGCGTTGCGCACGTCGATCATCGTGTCGTAGATCACGACGTTCTGGGAGGTCTTCGGCGAGTTGCGGATCTGCGAGACGACCCCGCGAAACTGGCGGTTCGGGTACGCGTCGACGGAGAAAGTCACGCGCTGCTTTTCCTGGACATTGCCGATGTCGGCCTCGGACACGGCCGCGTCGATCTGCATGCTCGTCAGGTCCTGCGCGATCTGGAACAGCACGGGGGCACTGAGGCTGGCGGCGACGGTGTTGCCGACGTCCACGCTCCGGGAGATCACGCTGCCGTCGATCGGGGAGAAAATCGTGCAGCGGTCGAGGTTCACCTTTGCGGTGTCGTAGTTGGCATTCTGGATCTGAACCTGCGCGGCGGCCTGGGCCAGCTGGGCGTCGGCGGCATCCAGGTCGCTTTGGGCAACGAGTTTTTTCTCAAACAGGCTGTGCTCGCGGTCGGCGTTGGCCTTCATCAGGTCGTAGTTGGCCTTGGCGTTGGCCAGCTGGCCCTCGGCCTGTTTCAGCGCGGTCTGGTAACTGGAGGGATCGATCTCGGCCAGCACCTGGCCTTTTTTCACTGGCGAATTCCAGTCGACGTAGAGCTTGGCGATGTTGCCGGAAATCTGGCTGCTGATGTCGACGGTCAGGACGGCCTGCAACGTCCCGGTGGCGGTGACGGTCTGGGTCAGGTCGCCCTTGGTCAGGGTGGTCGTGGTGTACTCCGGCGGCCGGTCGGCGTTCTGCTGCCAGAAATACCAGCCGCAGGCGAGGGCGGCGGCCACAATGACGAGGACCAGAACCAGTCCGCCGTAGCTTTTCGATTTAGCCATAAAAGGGGTGGGTGAGTGATGACAGGGTCGAAGGAAGAATGATGCAAATTTCGTCCGGATACAGGTGATGAATGGACGACGGTAATGCTATGACGCCAAGCGGGGGAGCAAGTTACGGAACAATAAGATTTGCGCGATGGGTTTCTGGACTGGTGAGTCGAACGTAGCGGCCGGCATCCGTGCCGGCCGGCCTTCTGCGGGCGGAAGCACCGGCCCGGAGGCCTGTGGCTACAGCCAGGATCGGACCGGGCCGAAGCGCGAGCTCAGCGCTTCTCCTCGCCGTTTCGGTGCCAGTCGCCACCCGCGGCCTTGAAGAGGATCACACTGGCGTTCAACTGGCGACCGAGCAGGTCGACCGCGGTGCGTTCCGCATTCAGCTGGGTGGATTGGGCGGTCACTACATCGATGTAACTCACCGTCCCGGCCTTGTACTGGTTGAGAGTGATGGTGGCGGATTGCCGGGCGGCGGCGACCGCCTCGCCCTGCACCTTGGCCTCGCTCGCCAGCAGCGTCGCTGCGGAGAGGTTGTCCTCCACCTCCTGGAAGGCGCTGAGCACAGTCTGGCGGTAGGTGCCGAGGCTGACATCGTAGGCGCCGCGGGCCTGCGCGACCTCGGCGCGGGTCTTGCCGGCGTCAAAGAGCGGCATGATCGCGCCGGCGCCGATGGACCAGAGTTCGTTCGGGGCGGAGAAGAGATGCTGGTATTGGGAACCCTGATAGCCGGCGGAGCCGGAGAGCGACAGCACCGGGAAGTAGCCCGCCTTGGCCAGGCCGATCCCGGCGGATGCGGCGGCGAGCCGGCGCTCGGCGGCCGCAATGTCGGGGCGGCGCTCGAGTTGCTGCGAAGGAATCAGGGCCGGCGGGGCCGGCGGCTGCACGGTGAGGTCGGCCGGGGCGAGACTGAAGGCCGCGGGCGGCTGGCCCAGCAGAATCGCGATGGCGTGCTCGAGTTGCGCGCGCTGCAGGCTCAGGTCGATGGCCTGGGCCTGGGCGGTCTTGAGCTGCGTCTCGGCCGCGGCGACATCGGCGCGGGTGTCGACGCCCTGCGCATAACGGTTCTGCGTGATTTTCAGCGAACGCTGAAAGTCCGCGACGATCCGGTCATACAACCGCAGCTGGGTGTCGGCGACGCGGAGCGAGAAATAAGTCTGGGCGAGCGTTGCATGCAGGCTCAGGCGGACCGACTCGAGGTCGGCGGCGCTGGCCTCGGCGGTCGCGCGACCGGCCTCCGCGCTGCGGCGCACGCGGCCCCAGAGATCGAATTCCCAGCTGGCGGCGAGGCCGGCGCCGAAGCTGTTGCCCAGCGACGCGGGCGTCGGGCCGCGCGCCGGGGTCTTGGAGCGGGTGGCGGAACCGTCGGCGCTGATGGAGGGAAAAAGCGACGCGTTCGCGATGGAGGCCGCCGCCTGCGCCTGCCGGTACTGGGCTTCCGCGATGGCGAGGGTGTTGCTCGAGACCTCGACGCGGTCCTCGAGCCCGTTGAGCACATTATCACCGTAAATTTCCCACCATTTCCCCCGCGGCACCTGTTCGGCGGGCTCGCTGGGTTTCCAGTCGCCGGCTTCCTTGAAGGCGGCGGGCGCGGTTACCGCGGGTCGCTGATAATCCGGGCCGACGGCGCAACCGGCCGCGACGAGCAGGATCAGTCCGGCGCTGAGTGGGAGAAGACTTTGGGCTTTCATGAAATGGGTTGGTCGGCGGGCAGCGCGGGAGCGGACTGGGGCCGGACGCGGCGCCACAGGCTGGTGCCCCAGGCGCCCAGCCGCTCCATGTAGAGGTACACCACCGGGGTGGTGTACAAGGTGAGGACTTGGCTGACCACGAGGCCGCCGACGATCGCGATGCCCAGCGGCTGGCGCAATTCCGCACCATCGCCGTGACCGATCGCCAGCGGCACGGCCCCGAGGAGGGCGGCCATGGTGGTCATCAGAATCGGCCGGAAGCGGAGCACGCAGGCCCGGTAGATCGCCTCGTCCGCCGTCGCACACGTGCGGCGGCGATCATCGATGGCGAAGTCGATCATGAGGATCGCGTTCTTCTTCACGATACCGATGAGGAGAATGACGCCGATCAGCGCGATGATCGTGAAGTCCGTGTCAGTCACGAGCAGGGCGAGGATCGCGCCGCCGCCGGCCGAGGGCAGGGTGGAGATGATCGTGAGCGGGTGCACCAGGCTCTCGTAGAGGATGCCGAGCACCAGGTAGACCGCGACGAGCGCCGCGAGGATGAGGTACGGCTGGTTGGAGAGGGAGGATTGAAAGGCCTGCGCGGTGCCTTGGAAACTGCCGTGAATCGAGGCGGGCACGCCGAGCCGCTGCATGGTGTCCTCGACCAGCTTGGAAGCCGTGGACAGCGACCCGCCCAACGGGAGGTTGAAGGAAAGCGTGGTCGCCACGAACTGGCCCTGGTGGTTCACCGAGAGGGCGGTGTTGGTCGGTTCCCAGCGCGCGAACGCGGAGAGCGGCACTGTAGCGCCATTGGCGGCCGTGATGTAGGTGTTGTTCAATTCCGTGGGGTTTTGCCAATACTGCGGGGCGACCTCCATCACGACGTGATACTGGTTGAGCGGATTGTAGATGGTGGAAACCTGCCGCTGGCCAAAGAGGTCGTTGAGCGTGGAATCGAGCTGCGCGAAATTGACGCCCAGCCGCGTCGCCGCATCCCGGTCGACGATCAGCGAGGTCTGGAGGCCGAGGTCCTGCTGGTCGCTGTTCACATCCGCCAGCCCGGGCAGGGCGATCAGCGCCTGCCGGATCTTCGGCTCCCACTCGCGCAGGTCGTTCAGGTCGTCGGCGCTCAACGTGTATTGGTACTGGGCGTTGGCGCCGCGGCCGCCCACCCGGACGTCCTGCGCGGCTTGGAGGAACAGGGTGGCGCCGGGCACGTGCGCGAGGTTGATCCGCAGGCGGGCGATGATGACCTCCGCCGAGACCTTCCGCTCCGCGAGCGGCTTCAGGATGACGAAGAAGAAGGCGTTGTTGCGCTGGCCGCCGCCGGTGAAGGCGACCACGTGGTCGACGGCGGGGTCCTGGCGGAGGATGCCGACAAAGTTTACCAGCTTGGTCTGCATCGCCTGGAAGGAAATGGCCTGGTCGGCGATGAGACTGCCCTGGAGGCGGCCGGTGTCCTGCTGCGGCATGAAGCCCTTCGGCACGATCACGTAGAGGTAGATGTTGAGCAACACCGTGCCGACCAGGGTGCAGAGCATGAGCCGGCGGTGGGCGAGCGCCCACCGCAGCGTGCGCTCGTAGAAGTGCAGCAGCCGCTCGAACAAACCCTCGATGTAACGCGAGATGCGGCCGGGTTTCTCCTCGCTCTCCGGCCGCAGCAGCCGGGCGCACATCATCGGGGTCGCGGTCAGCGAGATCACGAGCGAGACCAAAATCGCGGCGGAGAGGCTGACGGCGAATTCGCGGAAGAGCCGGCCGATGATCCCGCCCATGAGCAAAATCGGCACGAAGACGGCGATGAGCGAGATGCTCATTGAAATCACGGTGAAACCAACTTCGCGCGCACCCTGAATGGCCGCCTCGAACGGCGCCATGCCCGCCTCGATATGCCGGGAGACGTTTTCCAGGACCACCACCGCATCGTCGACGACGAAACCGGTCGCGATCGTGAGCGCCATCAGCGAGAGGTTGTCGAGGCTGTACCCGCACAGGTACATGATGCCGAAGGTGCCGATGAGCGACACGGGCACGGCGACGGCGGGTATCAACGCGGCGCGCCAGCGGCGGAGAAAAAGGAAGACAACCATGATCACGAGCGCGATCGCGATGACCAGCGTCCGCTCCACGTCACGCAGCGAGGCGCGGATGGTCGTCGTGCTGTCGGATGAAACCTCCAGGTCGATGGCCGGGGAAATGGAGGCCCGCAGCATCGGCAGCAGGGCCTTCACGCGGTTCACCACCTCGATCACGTTGGCCCCGGGCTGGCGGCGGATGAACAGCAGGACGGCGGGCTTGCCATCGGCCAGGCCGCCGTTGCGCAAGTCCTGGACCGAGTCATCGACCGTGGCGACATCGGCCAGCCGGACCGGGGTGCCGTTGCGGTAGGCCACGACGATGGGCAGGTAGTCGGCCGCGACCTTCGCCTGGTCGTTGGCGGCGATTTGCCAGTGCTGGGTCGCGCCGTCGAGAAAGCCTTTCGGCCGGTTGGAGTTGGTGCTGGCGATCGCCGTCCGCACAGTGGAAGTCGCAATGCCGTAACGGTTGAGCGCCGTGGGGTTCATCTCGACGCGCACGGCGGGCAACGAGCTGCCGCCGATGCCCACCTGGCCGACCCCGTCCACCTGGGAGATCGACTGGGCCAGCACCGTGGAGGCGGCATCATACATCTGGCCCCGGCTCAGGACCTTTGAGGTCAGGGACAGGATGATGATCGGCGCGTCGGCCGGGTTCACCTTGCGGTAGGTCGGATTGCTGGGCAGGCCGGTCGGCAGCAGGCTCCGCGCGGCATTGATCGCGGCCTGCACGTCGCGCGCGGCGCCGTCGATGTCGCGGCTTAGGTCGAACTGCAGGGTGATCTGTGTGGAGCCAAGGGAACTGCCCGAAGTCATCTCGGTGACCCCGGCGATGTGCCCGAGGGCCCGCTCCAGCGGAGTCGCCACGGTGGCGGCCATCGTCTCCGGGCTGGCACCGGGTAGGTTGGCGTTGACCTGGATGGTCGGGAAATCCACCTGCGGCAAAGGCGACACCGGCAGCAGCTGGAACGCCAGGATGCCGGCCAGCGCGATGCCGACGGTCAGCAGCGTGGTGGCGACGGGCCGCCGGATGAATGGCTCGGACAGGCTCATGCGGCAGCGGGATCCGCGGCCGGGCGGTTGCCCCGGAAGCGGCGGGAGAGGCGGTCAAACACGAGGTAGATCACCGGCGTGGTGAACAGCGTGAGCACCTGGCTGAAGATCAGGCCGCCCACCATCGTGATGCCGAGCGGGTGGCGGAGTTCGGAGCCGACGCCGGTGCCCAGCATGAGCGGCAGCGCGCCGAGCAGCGCGGCCATGGTCGTCATCAAAATCGGCCGGAAACGCAGGAGGCACGCCTCATAGATCGCCTCCTCGGGCGTCTTGCCGCCCGCCCGCTCGGCCTCGAGCGCGAAATCGATCATCATGATCGCGTTCTTCTTCACGATGCCGATGAGCAGAATGATGCCGATGATGCCGATCATGCCGAGGTCAGACTTCCAGAGCAGCAGCGCCAGCAGCGCGCCGACGCCCGCGGAGGGCAGCGTCGACAGGATCGTGATCGGGTGGATGTAGCTCTCGTACAGGACGCCCAGGACGATGTACATCGTCACAATCGCCGCGAGAATCAGGAAGAGGGTGTTGCTTAACGACGAGCTGAACGCGAGGGCGGCGCCCTGCAGGCTGACCTGGACGCTCAACGGCACGCCGAGGTCGACCTGGCTCTTTTGAATCGCCGTGACGGCGTCGCCCAGCGAGTAGCCCGGGCTGAGGTTGAAGGAGACCGTGGCGGACGGAAACTGCGCCGCATGGTTGATCGCCAGCGGCGTGTGGCGCTCCGTGATGTGCGCGACCGCGGTCAGCCGCACCTGGGTCCCGGCGGTCGAGGTCACATAGATGTTTTCCAAGGCGGCCAGCCCGCGCTGCAGTTCGGGCGGTGCCTCCAGGACGACGCGGTACTGGTTGGACTGCGTGAAGATTGTCGAGACGAGCCGCTGGCCAAAGGCGTTGTAGAGGGCGTTGTCGATGGCGGCCACGCTGACGCCCAGCCGCGAGGCGGTGTCGCGGTCGATGTCGACGTAGGCCTGGAGGCCTTCGTTCTGGAGATCACTGGCGACCTCGGACAAGGCGGGCAGGCCGCGGAGATGCTCCACCAGCTTGCCCACCCAGAGGGCGAGGTCGTCCGGGTTGGCGCACTCGACGCTGAACTGGTATTGCGTGCGGCTGACCGTGCTCTCGATCGAGAGATCCTGCACGGGTTGCAGGTAAAGAGTGATGCCGGGCAGCGCGGCGAGCTTGGGCTGGAGCCGCGCGATAACCTCGCTCGCGCTGCTCTTGCGGTCGTGCTGCGGCTTGAGGTTGATCAGCATGCGCCCGCTGTTGAGCGTCGAGTTGGTGCCGTCGACGCCGATATAGGAGGAAAGACTGGCGACATCCTGGTCCGCGAGGATGACCCGCCCGAGCTGCTGCTGGCGTTCCGCCATCTTGGTAAACGAAACGGACTGCGAGGCCTCGGAGATGCCCTGGATGGCGCCGGTGTCCTGCAGCGGGAAAAAACCCTTCGGGATGATGACGTACAGGAGGCCGGTGAGCAGGAGGGTGCCGGCCGCCACGCCGAGCGTGAGGGTCTGGTGTTTCAACACCCATTGCAGCATCGTGCCGTAGCGGGCGATCACGGCCTCGAAGAAGCGCCCGCTCGCGCGGTAAAAGCGCCCCTGTTTTTCCTCCGGCGTGTGGTGCAGGAGCTTGGCGCACATCATCGGGGTCAGGGTCAGCGACACGACGGCGGAGATCAGGATCGAAACGGCGAGCGTGATCGCGAACTCGCGGAAGAGCCGGCCGACGACGTCGCCCATGAAGAGCAGCGGGATCAGCACCGCGATCAGCGACACCGTGAGGGAAATGATCGTGAACCCGATCTGCTCGGCGCCCTTGAGCGCGGCCTCGAGCGGGGCGTCGCCCTCCTCGAGGTAGCGGGAGATGTTCTCGATCATGACGATCGCGTCGTCGACCACGAAGCCGGTGGCAATGGTCAGCGCCATCAGCGTGAGGTTGTTGATGCTGAAGCCGGCGAGGTACATCACGCCGAACGTACCCACGAGCGAGAGTGGCACCGCGACCCCGGGGATGATCGTGGCCGGGATGTTGCGCAGGAAAAGAAACACCACCAGCACGACGAGGCCGATGGAGATGAGCAGCTCGACCTGCACGTCGTCGACCGAGGCGCGGATCGTCACGGTGCGGTCGGTGAGCGGGATGACCTCGATGGAGCCGGGCAGCGTGGCCTGCAGCTGCGGGAGCAGGGCCTTGATGCGGTCGACCACCTCGATGACGTTGGCGCCGGGCTGGCGCTGGATGTTCAGGATGATGGCGGCACGGTCATTGGCCCAGGCGGCGAGCTGGGTGTTCTCCGCGCTGTTGATGACCTTGGCCACGTCGCTGAGCCGGATCGGCGCGCCCTTGCGATAGGCGATGATCAGCTGCTCATAGTCCTCGACGGACCGGAGCTGGTCGTTCGCGTCGATGGTCGAGGCGCGCGCCGGGCCGTCGAAGCTGCCCTTCGCCTGGTTGACGTTGGCGCTGCCGATGGCGGTGCGCACGTCGTCGAGCGTCAGGCCGTTCGCCGCCAGCGCCCGGGGATCCGCCTGCACGCGTACGGCCGGGCGCTGGCCGCCACTGATGCTGACGAGGCCGACGCCGGGAATTTGCGAGAGTTTTTGGGCGAGACGGGTGTCGACGAGGTCCTCGACCTTGGGCAGCGGGATCGTGGTGGAGGTGACCCCGAGGGTCAGGATCGGGGTGTCGGCCGGATTGACCTTGTTGTAGATCGGCGGGGTCGGCAGGTCGGTGGGCAGCAGATTGCTGGCCGCGTTGATCGCGGCCTGGACCTCCTGTTCGGCCACGTCGAGGGTCAGGTCGAGGCTGAAGGACAGGGTGATGATGGAGGCGCCGCCCGAGCTCGTCGAAGCCATGCGGCTGAGGCCCGGCATCTGGCCGAACTGGCGCTCAAGCGGTGCGGTGATCGACGAAGTGATCACGTCCGGGCTGGCGCCGGGATAAAGGGTGACCACCTGGATGGTCGGGTAGTCGACCTGCGGCAGGGCGGAGATCGGCAGCAGGCGGTACGCGAACGCACCGGCCAGCAGGATCGCCACCATGAGCAACGACGTCGCGACCGGCCGCAGGATAAACGGTTTTGAGGGATTCACGGAAACGCGCGGCGGGCTTAGTTCGTCGTGGGGCGGGCGCCATCGTGCGGCCACGGGCCCGCGGGTTTGGCGGGTTTCGCGCCCGGGGTTGCGCCGGTGGTCCGGGCGACGATCTCGAGGGCGGAACCTTCCCGCAATTTGTCGACGCCGTCCACGACGACGGTCTCACCGGGTTTCAGGCCCTGGTTGATGACGATCTCGCCCTTCTCGGACGGGCCGGTGACCACGACCCGCACGGCGGCGGTCTTTTGCTCGGTCACAACGTAGACAAAGGTGCCGACGGTGCCGCGCTGCACGGCCGCGTTGGGCACGACGGTGGCGCCCGCGAGCACCTCGGTGATCAGCTGCACGTTCACGAACTGGTTGGGGAAAAGGGTCTCGTCGGTGTTCTCAAACTCGGCGCGCAGCTTCACGGTGCCGGTGGTGGGATCGATCTGGTTGTCAACGGTGACGAGTTTGCCCGTGGCGAGGAGGGTCTTGCCGTCGCGGTCATAGGCGTCCACGGCCATAGCCTCGCCCGACTTGAAGCGCTTCATGACCTTGGGCACGGCATCCTGCGGGATGGCGAAGATGACCGTGATCGGATGCAGCTGGGTAATGACGGCGATGCCGTTGGCGTCGGAGGCGTGGATCATGTTGCCCTGGTCCACGGCGCGCAGGCCGATGCGGCCGGTGATGGGCGAGGTGATGTGCGCGTAGGCGAGCTGGAGGGCCGCGCTTGCGACCTGCGCCTCATCGAGCTTGATGGCCGCCTGGTACTGCTGGACGAGCGCCGCCTGGGTGTCGACCTGCTGCTTGGCGACCGAGTCCTGGTCGAGGAGGGTCTGGAAGCGGGCCAGATCGAGCTTGGCGTTGTCGAGGAGGGCCTGGTCCTTGGCCAGTTGCGCCTCGTTCTGGAGTTTCTGCACTTCGAAGGGACGCGGATCGATCTCCGCCAGCGGCGCACCGGCTTCGACGTTCGATCCCTCGGTAAAGAAAAGTTTTTGCAGCTCGCCGTCGACGCGGCTGCGGACGGTGACGGTGTAGACCGGGGTCACGGTCCCGAGCGCGACGAGGCGCACGTTCACGTCGGCCTGGCGCGCCGGCTCGGCGCTGACCGGGAAGGCGCCGGTGAATTGCCCGCGCCGGTTCGCGCCGGCGGGCTTGAGGAATGGCCGGACGAAGATCGCGTAGCCCATCACGAGGGCGACGATCGCCAGGATGGTCCAGGTCAGCCATCGACGGCGGGGGGAGGATCCGCCGGGCGGGTTGTTCTTATGGGAAGGCGTGCCGGGTGCCGGCGGGAGCTGGTTTGACATGGGTGCGGGCTTCAAGGGAAAGAGGGCGGAGGTCTGGGAGTTGTCGGAGGTTTAGTTAGGTGATATTCCCAGCGGGTTTCTAGCTGAATCGGGCCGGAGTTGTTACGTTTGCGGACGGGGGAGCCTCGGCGAGACCGGCCACGAGCGAGCGGATGAGCGGTTCGACCATCGCGCGCGGGTTGCCGAAGGGTTCGTTCAGCATCATCCAGGGCAGGACGAACGGTGCGCTCGCCATGAGAATCATCCGGCTGCGCAGCTTGACGGCGGCGGAGGCAAAGGCGCCGGGCTCCTGACCCTCGGCCATGACGGCAATGATGCGGGCCTCGACCGCCCGGAGGAACTGCCGGCGCACCTCCGGCTTTTCCCGCGCGACGGTCAGGGCGAGCTCGAAGAGGAGCGGGCTGCGCTTAATTTTACGCTGCGTGGCATCGATGTTTGCCTGAAACAGGGCCACCAGCCGGTCGGCCACGTCCGGTCCGGCGGCCGCGATCGCCTGGTCGCAGGCGGCGAGCAGGACGGACTGTTCCGCCGTGGCGACCGCGGCGCCGATCGCGAGCTTGCCGTCGTAGAAACGATACAGGTTGGCGGCGGACATGTCGCAGGCGGACGCGATTTCCTGCATCGAGGTCTTGGCGTAGCCGAACTGCTGGAACCGCTCCCGGGCCGCGGCGACGATCCGGCCACGCAAATCCGTGCTGCCTGAATCCTGAATATTACCTTTATTATTCACGATGGCTGTAGGACGGCGGGTGAGGCGGGGTGGTTACAGCGGGAACAACGAACGGCGGAAATGTTCGTCTGCCTGCGTTCCACCGGTCGGGGCGCAGACTCTTGTCGGGCCATCGGCTTGGCGACGGCCGATGCTGCGCCCTGCGTGCATGGCCTCACGTTCGGAGGCGCAGCGAGACTGCGCCCCTACGATAGAAATCCAGTTACACCGCGTAGGCCTCGCGCAGGGCGGTGGCGACGTTGGCGGGGACGAACTTGGTGACGTCGCCGCCGAGCTTGGCGATCTGTTTGACGAGCGACGAGCTGGTGTAGCTGTAGGCCTCGTTGGGCATCACGAAAATGGTTTCAACCTGCGGCTCGAGGTGGCGGTTCATCAGCGCCATGTTGAACTCGAACTCGAAGTCGGACAGCGCGCGGAGGCCGCGGATGATCGCCTGCGCCTGCTGCCGGCGGGCGAACTCGACGAGGAGGCCATCGAAGCTGACCACATCGACGTTGGGCAGGCCGGCCAGGTTGGCGCGGATCAGCTCGACGCGCCGCTCGGGGCTGAAGAGCGGGGCCTTGGTGGAGTCGATGGCGATGGCGACGCGGACGTGGCCGAAGAGCTTGGCCGCCCGCGCCAGCACGTCGAGGTGCCCGTTGGTGAAGGGGTCGAAGGTGCCGGGGTAGATGCAGAGTTTCATGGGGCGGGACCGCCGGCAGGATTGCACGGCGGCCGGTGATGGCGAGGAAGTTTTGTGTCAAATCAAACGGTTGCCAAGCGACCGGCGGGTGTTTCGACTGCGAGCCATGCGCTTCACTCTGGCCAACTGGTTGACCGTCTCCCGTGTCCCGGCCATGTTCGCGATTGTGTGGCTGATGGACCGCGACTTTTCCGGCGCGGCCACGACGGCCTTCTGGCTTTTCATCGCGGCGGCGCTGACCGACTGGCTCGACGGCATGATCGCCCGGGCCCGCGGCGAGGTGTCGTCCTTCGGCCGGTTCATGGACGCGGTCATCGACAAGGTGATGGTGATCGGCCTGATGATCGCGCTGGTGAACGGCGACTATTTCCTGGGCTACGATGCCTTCGCGATGATGCTGTTGCTCTGCATCCTGGGCCGGGAGTTCGTCGTCTCCGGCATGCGCATGGCCGCGGCAACCAAGGGCCTTGTGGTGGAGGCCGACCTCGGCGGCAAGGTGAAGACCTTCGTCCAGCTCAACGCGATCGGCTGGCTGCTCGGCGCGCGGATGATGGCGCGGGATTTCGGCCACCTCTTCAGCACGGCCGACAAGTGGATCATCAGTGTCATCCAGTACGCCGGCATGGGGCTGTATTTTCTTTCCGCGATCCTGACGATCACGTCGGCGATCTCCTATTTCCGGCGGCACGGTCACGTGGTGCTGGAATGAACCGATGAAACTGACGCAACCGCGCTGGACCGGACCGTTGCCGACCAAACTAGTCGTGGGCATCGCCACGCTGGGTCCGGTCGGGATGAAGCTGCCGGCGCCCGGCACGTGGGGTTCGGCGGCCGGCCTGCTTTACTTCTGCCTTTTTTTTCTCCCGCTCGGCCTGGCGCCCACGTTGCTGCTGTCGGCGGTGGCCGTCTACCTGGCCGTGGCGTTCTGCGGCGAGGCGGAGATCCGGATGAAGCGGAAGGACCCGGGGCAGGTGATCCTCGATGAGTTTGTCGTGATGCCGCTCTGCTTCCTCGGCTGGCGCCTGGTGGCCGCGACCGGCTGGCCGCACTGGGTCATCTTCCTCGCCGGCTTCGGCCTGTTCCGTTTCTACGACATCCTGAAGCCCCTCGGCATCTCCCGCCTGCAAGACTGGCCCGGCGGCTGGGGTGTCGTGGTGGACGACGTCGCCGCCGCCCTCGCCGCCTGCGCCACCCTGCACCTCGGCGCGTGGCTCTGGACGTTCCGCTGAAAAGCGACCGAGTGCGCGCAGGGCTACGGCTTGTCGTTGCTGCGGCCGCGGAGCTTGTCCATGACCTGGCGGAAGGTGATCTCGGCGCGGAGACGGGAGCTCAGGCTGAAGTCGACGCCGTCGGGGCCGAAGGTCGTACGGGCCGACAGACCGACGATCCACTGCGTCTTGGAACGGAACGTGTAGTGTTTGGGCACGTACCAGAGCACGCCAGGCTGGAGATAGAAAAACTGGCGGCCGGTCTCGCTGATCCCGGCCGTCGTGGCGAACGTGCCGCTGAGCGTCCACTTGAGCTGGCCTGCGTCGTAGAGGCCGCCGTAGGTCAGGGAGACGGAATCGTCGTGGGGCTGGTTGGTGGAGAACCGGCCCGGCACGCGACTCTTGGTGATCAGGTCGACGCCGACGCCGCCATAAGTCGTCAGGCGCGGCTTGCTGATCCAGTTGTGCTGCACGACCAGCGTGGGCGTCACGTGGTAATAGCCGTCGGTCATGTCGATCGGGGCGTGGCCCACGGGCAGCGCGACGTTCAGCGCGAGCGTGGTCTCGTAGCCGCGCATGGGCAGTTCCTCGAACACGTACTTGGAGCCGAACTGGAGTTCGCCGATCCCGTAGCCGTCGGAGCTGCTTTTGAAACCGTGGGTCGCATAGAACATGGCCTCCGAGTTGACCTCGAAGTGATCGTTCAGCGCCCAGCCAAGGCCGGTGTCGACGCGCAGGTAGTCACGGCGCACGAAGTCGCCGAAATGCGGGCGCAGGATGAGTTTCACCGAGTCGGGCCGGTCGAGCTGCGGCAGGTCGCCGCCAAAGAGACCGCTGATGCGGGAGAAGAACGGCCGGTCTTCCTGCGGCGTCTGGATGTTCGGCGCCGGTTCCTGGGCGCAAGCGGAACGGGCCGAGAGGCCGAGAACGAGGATGGCGGTCAGGCGGCGAACCATTGAGTCAGGGAAGGAGTTGCAGGGTGTTGAACGGCAGCCGGACCAACAGGCCCTGCTGCAGCACGTCTATTGACACGACAATGCCCTGCGGGTTCGCCGGATCGTCGACATAACCCTCGAGCCCGTGCAGCGGCCCGCCCTGCACGCGGACATGGGTTCCCTTTTTCATCAGAGGGTGCAGCGCCGCCTCCAGCCCGGAGGCGCAGATCGTCTTCACGGCTTCCAGCTGCCGCAGGAAGACCGCCTCGTTCGCCACCGGCAGGGCGCGCACCAGCAGGTCCTGCTGGTAGACCCGGTCCTTGCGCTCCGGCTCGAGCTGGACGAACACGTAGCCCGGGAACAATGGCTTGGTGAAGGTCTTTTCCCGGGTGCCGTAGCGGCGCACGCTCTGGATCAGCGGCAGGTAGCGGGCGAATTTCTCCTGGCCCATGAGGGCGTCGAATTTCTTCTCGCAGCGCGGCTTGGTGTGGCAGACGAACCAGTGCGGCGCGGCAAAATCGGGCAGGTGCTGACCCATCTTACAGGCCGGCCAGAAGCTGCAACGCCTCGAGGTAGCCGGGGAAACCCTTGCCGGAGATCATGGCCCGGCAGGCGCCGGCGGTCATGGAGGTGCGGCGGAATTTCTCCCGCTGCTTGATGTCGGAGATGTGCACCTCGACCGCCGGCAGGTTGGCGCTGCTCAGGGCGTCACGCAGGGCAATGCTCGTATGCGAGTAGGCGCCGAAGTTGACAATGAAGCCCTCGACCCCGCGGTCGGTGAGGGCGTGGATCTTGTCCACCAGGGCGCCCTCGTGGGCGGACTGGAAGAACGTCACGGTGAAACCGAGCCGCTTCGCCTCGGCGCGGATCAGCTGCTCCAACTCGCGGAGCGTGCCGGTGCCGTAGATGCCCGGCTGGCGGCGGCCGAGCCGGTCGAGGTTGGGACCGTGGAGGATGGCGATCTTTTTCATCTGACGTGGTCATCACGAAACACACGAAACACACGAAAGAGGAGAATTTTTTTCGCGGGGTTGGGGTATTTCGTGGTGGCTAAAGCGGGTTGGGGGTCTCGATGAACTCCCAGGGCAGGCGGAATTTCTTCGCGACCTCGGCGGCGAGGGCCTTCACCCCGTGCATCTCCGTGGCGTAATGGCCGCAGCAGATCAGGTTGAGGTGGTGTTCCTGGGCGTAATTGAACCACTCCTCGCGGAGTTCGCCGGTGACGAGCGTGTCGACGCCGGCGGCGATCAGCTGGGGCACGGCGCTGTTGCCGCTGCCGCTGCAGAATCCGATTTGCCGCGGGGTGGCCGAACCGCAGTCGATGCTGACCACGCGGGGGTAGAGTTCCTCGAGCCGCGCCTGCAGTTGGGCCCGCTTCAGCTTGTTCGGCGCGATCCAGCCGATGGGTTCGCCCTCGTGGAAGAGAAACGGGCGCCGGGCCTTCAGCCCGAGCTGACGGGCGAGCAGGACGTTGTTGCCGATCTCCTCGTGCGCGTCGAGGGGCAGGTGGCTCGAGTAAACCGCACAGTTGCCGCTGACCAGCGCGGCGAAGCGGCCGTAGACCGGGCCGGTCAGGGGTTGGACGCCGCCCCAGAAGAGGCCGTGGTGCACGATGAGGAAATCGATGCCGCGCTCCACCGCCTGCTCGAAGGGGACGAGCCCGGCGTCCACCGCCGCCCCGATCTTGGTTACGCGGCCGTCGTTGGCGACCTGCAGGCCGTTCCAGGCGCCGGGGAAATCCTTGAAGGCGCCGCGCCGGGTTCGTTTGTCGCAGTAATTGGTCAGCTCGGTGAGGGTGGGCATGGGCTAGAGGCCGATTCGGCAACTATGTGCGCTAAAGCCCGCGCCAAAACTCACGAGCCAAAAATCACCATCCGCGTTTGGGTGCGAGGCCCGGAGGGTTTCCTCGAGCGCGAACAGCACGGACGGGCTGCTCATGTTGCCGTAGTCGCGCAGCACCTTGGTACTCGCCGCCAGGGAATGCGGCGCCAGCACCGGGGCGAGCGCCTCAAGCACATCGCGTCCGCCGGGATGGGTCACCACCTGGGCGACCGGCCGGGGGCCGCGCTCGGCCCAGAGCCGGGCGACCGCCCCGGCCGCCAGCTCCGGGACGGAGCGATGGAGCAAGTTGCGGAGTTTGCCGTCGCGCTGCTCGAAGCGG
Source organism: uncultured Verrucomicrobiota bacterium (assembly GCA_903898675.1). Lineage (GTDB taxonomy): Bacteria > Verrucomicrobiota > Verrucomicrobiia > Opitutales > Opitutaceae > Lacunisphaera. The sequence continues at coordinate 60,424 of CAIUGM010000014.1, read as the reverse complement.
AGTTTGTCGCGTTCCGCCGGCAGGTGCAGCGTGTTGAAATCGAAGCAGCGGAGCCCGGACGGGCCCGGCGTCGACCGCCAGATCGTCGCCGCCGCGCCGTCACTGAACAGGCACGCGCTGATGAGCACACCCGGATCGTCGTCGAGGTAGAACACCGCGGAGCAGACCTCGAGGGCGATGCAGGCGACGGTCGCGCCCGGCTGGGCGCTCAGGACGTTGCGCGCGGCCCGCAGCGCGGGGATCGCGGCGCCGCAGCCGAGTCCGACCAGGTCCTGCAGAAAGGCATTGGGCCGCAGGCCGAGCAATTCGGCCGTGTAACTGGTGAGACCGGGACACAAATAACCCGTGCACGTGCAGATCAGGAGCGCGTCGAGTTCCGCGGGTTTGACGCCGGCCTGGGCGAGGGCCGCCGTGAGGGCGCGGGCGGCGAGCGCGGGACCCTCGGCGCGAAAGGCCGCGTTGAGCTGGTCCGAGGTCAGGTCGAAAACCCCCTCGATGGCGGGCACGGCGAAATGACGGGTCGCGATGCCGTGGTCGCCCTTCAGGATCGTCTGGAGGATGAGCATCGAGCGTTTCTTGAGGCGTTCGCGCACCTTGGAGCGCTGGACGATGTCCCAGCATTCGTGCTGCGTGAAGGTGGTCGCCGGCACGGCGGTGGCGAGGGCGTGGAGGTACATGAAGGTCGGTCAGTGCAGGATGGAATAGAGCGGCCGGAGCGGCAGCAGCCGCGTCTGCGCCAGCCGGGTCAGCCAGCGCTGGCGCGGTGGTTCCAAAAGGAAGGGGTGCAGGAAGCCGGCGGCGGCCAGGCGGGTGCGGAAATGATTTTTGAGGGCGGTGTGGATGGCGGTCGACGTGGCCGGCCAGCCGGCGCGACCGTGGGCATATAAGACCAGCGGATTGAGCGCGAGTTCGGCGCCTTGAAACGCCATCGCCATGCCGTTCCCGGTAAATGGCGGGATCATCGCGCCGGCGTCGCCCAGCGCGAGTTGGTCGGCCGCGGGAAACCGCCGGTCAAAGGCGACCGCTGCCACTGCAGAAAATGACGCAGGGTCAAATTGCGCCGCCGCGAGGCGTTCCGCGAGGACGGTCAGCTTGGCGGCCCGCAGGTAGGCCAGGATCAGTTCCGGGCCCTTGGCGCTGAGCTCGCGCCGGCGGAAGAGACCGCAGAGGTTGACCCGGCCATCCTCCACCCGGGTCAAACCGAGGTAGGCATCCGTACCGAGGTGTAGCTCGAGGTCGCGGTGGAGCGGGAGATTGAGCGCATGGATCTTCAGGCCGATCCAGGGTGAGTCGGCGCGCCGGCGGCCGGTGGTGCAAACCAGGCCGGGGCGGTCACCGGTCGCGGGCACGCGGGTATCGGTTAGGAGCCGGCCGCCGGCCTGCACAAAGGCGGCCGCGAGCCGCGCGTCGAGGGCATGCCGGCTGAGGGCCCGGGCGGGCGCGGGCAGACGTTGGGTGCGCAGTAGTTTTCCGCCAATGAACCAGGCGACCTCGTGATGGAGCTGGGCGTCGTGCAACACCGGCCCGAGTCCCAGGCGTTCGATGGTGTCAACGGACAGGCCGGCAATGAACTCCCCGCAGACCCGGTGCCGCGGATAACTGCCGGCCTCGCTGACGGTGACCGGCACCCCGGCGCGGCGCAGGGCCAGGCCGAGCGAAAGTCCCGCGAGCCCGCCGCCGATGATCTCGATGGGCTTCATGGCCGGCGGGTGGCGGTCATCCGGTAGGCACCGAGGGTCGTGGAGAGGCAGCGCCAATCCCACTCCGCCGCGTCGAGGCCGAGCATTTGCGGCAGCTCCTCGCCGGCAAAGCCGGCGGCGATGCTGACGTCCGCGTCATGCAGGCTGACATAGTTGGCGCCCAGCAGGGGCGCGATCCGCGCGAAGCACACTTGGGAGAGCTTTCGCCGCCACGGCTCGCACGCGACGATCAGGCGCGCGGACTGCCGCAGTTTCCGGCCGAGCGCGGCGAGATCGGTGGTGCTGAATTGATGGAAGATCAGGTTGCCGATGACGACGGGGTAGCCGGCGTAGCCGTCAAAGGTCAGCAAGTCGGCCTGGTGCCAGGCCCGTGCGACCGGCCAGGTGGCGGGGCGCGGCCAAAGGTCGAGGCCGTCGAGCGCGACGCCCTTGGCGGCGAGGCGGATGCCGAGTTCGCCGGTACCGGCGCCGATTTCCAGCGCGGTTTCGCCGGGCCGCAGCAGCGGGGGCAGGGTGCGGGCGAACCAGCGATGATTGCCCATGACGCCGTTCGTCAGGCGCAGGTCGCGCCGGTTGTGCAGGGCGTCCGGGTGGTCCGGCGGCAGCGAGTCGAGCAGCTCGGGTTTCAGCTCGCGCTTCATGGATGGAGACGAAGGTTGCCGATGTCACCGGAGTTGTCCAGTGTCAGGCCGTAATTCCATGGATCCCACGCCCAGCCCGATCGATCTCATCGCCCAAGCCACGGAGGCCTTCCCGCACCGTCCCAGCTGGGACGAATACTTCATGGCGACCGCCAAGCTCATCGCGTCGCGCTCGAACTGCGAGCGGCTCAACGTGGGCTGCGTCATCGTCACCGGTGGTGAGCGCAAGAACCGGCTCGTGGCGGCCGGGTACAACGGCTTTCTGCCCGGCACGCCCCACGATTCGCGCATCCGCGACGGTCACGAGCAGGCGACGGTGCACGCCGAGCAGAACGCCATCGCCGACGCGGCCCGCCGGGGCTCAAGCGTCGAGGCCTGCGTGGCCTATGTGACGCATTACCCCTGCATCAATTGCGCGAAGATCCTCGCCGCCGCGGGTATTGCGGAGATCAAGTTTCACGAGGACTACCACAACGACCCGCTGGTGGGACCGATCCTGGCCGACGCCGGGGTGAAGATTAGCAAACTTTAGTCCGCCGCCCGGGTCCCAGTCATCATGCGGGAACGTCGCTCCACGCGCAAAGCCGAGACCTTCGCCGGGCAGCTCCTGCTGGCGCACCCGGGGCTGCGCGATGCCAACTTCCGCCGCACCGTGATTTTGCTTTCCGTGCACAATGCCGACGGGGCGATGGGTGTGGTGCTCAACCGCCCGCTGGACCGGCAGCTGGGCGAGCTGAATGCGGAGTTCGCCCTCGGCCCGCTGGCCGGCGTGCCGGTCTACTGCGGCGGCCCCGTGGAGCCGGAGCAGCTGATCATCGTGTCCTGGCAGTGGATCGAGCCTGAGAATGCCTTCCAGCTGCACTTCGGCATCGAGCCGGAAAAAGCGGCCGAACTGATCGGCTCGCCGGGCGTGACTTTGCGGGCGTTTCTTGGCTACTCCGGCTGGAGCAAGGGCCAGCTCGAAAACGAGCTGAAACACGCGACGTGGCTGGTCACGGTCGTCGCCGGCACCGAGCTGGTGCGGCTCGACACGGTTCCCCTGTGGCGTTCGATTTTGGTCCGCGTTGACCCCGAGTTGAAGCTGCTGGCGGAGGAACCCGAGGATCCAACGGTAAATTAACCGGGGCAGGAGGTTAGGCTTTTTAGAGGGGGCTATTTTAGGAAAATCCAAGCGATGACGGTGACGTAGGCGCCGGCTCGCTGGATCCTTCGCTACGCTCAGGATGACAGGCGCTTTGGGGGTTCGGCAGAAGGCGGCCGATCACTGCGCAGGTCCGGTTGGCCCGGGGCGAAATCTTTTGCTTTGACAGGGGTGGGGCCGGCCATCTTCTTCCTTAGTTTTTATGAAAGTCGTTTCCTCCATCAAATCCGCCAAGGTACGTCACCCGGCCTGCCAGGTCGTCCGCCGCAAGGGCCGTATCTACGTCATCAACAAAGTCGAGCCGCGCTACAAAGCACGCCAAGGCTGATCCAACCACACTTTTACCGTGAAGACCGAAGGCCATCCCGCACTCAACAACGTCTGTTTCCTCGACATCGGAACGGGCAAGAAATTTCTCACCAAGTCCACGATGAAGTCCGCCCGTACCGAGCAGATCGACGGCCAGGAATACTTCGTGATCGTGCGTGACGTCACCATGGATTCGCATCCCGCCTACACCGGCGAGAAGCGCATGGTCGACACCGCCGGCCGCGTCGAGAAGTTCACGACCAAGTTCAAGCGCGCCACGAAGGTCAAGTAAGACCCCGTTCCGCCGGTTCGCCGAAGCCCTCCCGATGCGGAGGGCTTTTTTATGGGCGGGTGCAGTGCGTAGGGCCGGCGCTCGTCGCCGTGCCTTTCTTTGCGAAGGTTTTGTAGCCGCGCTTGAGCGTAGCGAAAGCGTGGTTCCGGCCGCAACGGCCGGCCACCTTGTCGCTCCGCTCCAACGCGGCTACGCAGAAAGCACGCCGGTCATCCCGGCCAAAAATCCTTTCCACCGGCTGGTTCTGTGTGTTCCGTGTGTTCCGTGGGCACCCCGCTGAAACTCATCATTTTTGACTGCGACTCGACGCTCAGTGCGATCGAGGGCATCGATGAGTTGGCGCGGGTACGCGGACCGGACGTTTTTGCCCAGGTCGAGGCCATGACCAGCGCGGCCATGGACGGAAAGATTCCGATTCAGGAAGTGTTCGCCCGGCGGTTGGAGATCATCCGTCCGCGCCGGTCCGATGTGGCGGCAGTGGGCCAGCAATACATCGACACGGTCGAGCCAACGGCGCGCGAGACCATCACCCGGCTCAAGGCGGCCGGCTGGACGCCGCTCATCCTGAGCGGCGGTTTTCGTCAGGCCATCCGGCCGCTGGCTGACTGGCTCGGCGTCGCCCGGGTTGAGGCGGTGGATCTTTTCTTCGATGCCGGCGGCGCCTACACCGGGTTTGACGACAAATTTCCATCCACTCGTTCGGGTGGCAAGCCGGTGTGCATCGCCGCGCTGAAGCAGGAACTCTCACCGGCCCGCATCGTGATGGTCGGCGATGGCGCCAGCGATTTGGAAACCCAACCGGTGGTCGATCAATTCATTGGCTTCGGCCGCTACACCGCCCGGCCCAAGGTCAAGGCGGAGGCGCATGCCTATGTTTACAGCCTGGCCGAGGTCCCGGCGTTGCTCGGATGAAGCTGTTTTCCAGGCTTCTGCTGCTGGCTTGTTTTGCGGCCACCATGCAGGCAGCAACGCAGGCTTCGGCGGAGGTATTTCCGCGTGATCTGTCCTCCTACGCTGATCCCGCTTCGACCGGCGTTTGGACCGTGATCAAGGCCCGGGCCGGGGCCGAGCCGTTCAATGTGGTGGCCACGGTGATTTTTGCCCTCGCGGTGCTGCACACTTTCTTTGCCCCGAAAATCCTTCACTTGTCCCACGTGATCGAGGAGCGGCACCGGGCCCGGCTGAAACTTAAACCGGCAGCGAACAACGACGAGGGTCAGCCTCACGAGGTCAGCTTTGGCGGACAGATGCTGCATTTCCTCGGCGAGATCGAGGCGGTGTTTGGGATCTGGGCCATCGTGCTCGGTGGCGCCATCGTGTGGGGCAAGGGGCTTGACACGGCGGTGGATTATATCGGCGGGACCGTGAATTTCACCGAACCGATGTTTGTGGTGGTGATCATGGCCCTGGCCTCGACCCGGCCGGTCATGCGGCTGGCCGAGCAAAGCCTGCGCGCGGTCGCCGCGCTCGGCCAAGGCCGCCCGGTGGCGTGGTGGTTTTCGATCCTGACGGTGGCGCCGCTGCTCGGGTCGTTCATCACGGAGCCCGCGGCCATGACAATTGCGGCACTGTTGCTGGCAAAACAGTTCTATGAGTTGCAGCCGGGAACGAAACTCAAGTATGCCACGCTCGGCCTGCTGTTCGTGAATATCTCGATCGGCGGGACGCTGACCCACTTTGCCGCACCGCCTGTGCTCATGGTGGCCGCGCCGTGGGGCTGGGACATGGCCTACATGTTCACACATTTCGGCTGGCACGCGATCGGCGGCATCGTGGTGGCCAACGCGGTCTACTTTTTCATGTTTCGGCGCGAGCTGCTGGCCCTGAAGCCGGCGGCGCCGGCGGCCGGGCCGGTGGAGGAACCGGTGCCGGTTTGGGTGACGCTGGTGCACCTGGCGTTTCTCGGCTTCACGGTCTGGATGGCGCATCACCCGCCCCTGTTCATCGGGGGATTCCTGTTCTTCCTCGCGTTCGCCCAGGCCACGGCGCACCACCAGAGCAAGGTGGAGCTGCGCAGTCCGCTGCTGGTCGGATTCTTTCTGGCGGGGTTGGTGATCCATGGCGGCCTGCAGGGCTGGTGGATCGAGCCGGTGCTGGGCAGCCTCGGGGAGAAACCGCTTTTCGCCGGCGCGACCATCCTGACCGCCTTTAACGACAACGCACTGATCACTTATCTGGCCACGCTAGTGCCGGGCTTCACCGAGAACCTGAAGTTCGCGGTGGTCGCCGGTGCGGTGACCGGCGGCGGGTTGACGGTGATTGCCAACGCCCCGAATCCGGCCGGGCAGTCAATCTTGCAGCGCTATTTCCCGGGCGGGGTGTCCGCGCTGGGCCTGTTGCTCGGGGCGGTGATCCCGACGCTGATTGTGGCGGTGTCGTTCATGGTGCTCTGAGGGGTTAACCACAGAAAACACAGAACACACGGAATGCCCAAAAGTGCCTGTCGGCTGGTGCAGGTCTTCCGTGTATTCTGTGTGTTCCGTGGTTAATCGGGTTTGGTTTAGGGGAACAGCCCGCGCTTCGCCTTTGCTTCGGCGACGCGGGAGATGCCCAGGACCAGGGCGGCGGTGCGGCGGCTGCAGTTGTATTTCTTCTGCGTCTCGTCCACCGCGGCCTTCGCCTTGGCGAGCATCCGGTACAACTTGTCGAAGACCTCGCCCTTGGACCAATAGTAGTTCTGCAGGTTCTGCAGCCACTCGAAGTAGGAGACGATCACGCCGCCGGAATTGCAGAGCACGTCCGGGATCAGGTCGATGTCCCCGCGCTGGTTGATGATCATATCGGCCTCGTTGGTCGTCGGGCCGTTGGCGCCCTCGGCGAGCATGCGGCACTTCAGCTTGCCGGCGTTCTTGGCGGTGATAACCCGCTCCAGCGCGGCCGGAATCAGGACGGTGCAGGGCAATTCCAGCAGTTCGTCGTTGGTCACGGCCTGGCCGCCGGGAAAACCCTGCAGGGATTTGTGGGCCGCCGTGTAGGCGATCGCCTCCTTGAGGTTGATGCCCTTCGGATTGTAGACGCCGCCCGTGAAATCGGAAATGCCCGTGACCTCTGCGCCCCAGTCGTAAAGGGCGAGGGCGGCCTCGCTGCCGACGTTGCCGAAACCCTGGATGACGACGGTGGTTTTCTCCGGCGTGATGCCCAGGTCCTGCAGGTAGGCCTTGACGAACCAGGCGACGCCTTCGCCCGTAGCCTCCCGGCGGCCGAGCGAGCCGCCGAGTGCGATGGGCTTGCCGGTAATGACCCCCGGGTCGAAGTGGCCGACGTGATTGGAGTAGGTGTCCATCATCCAAGCCATGACCTGCTCGTTCGTGCCGACATCGGGGGCGGGAATGTCGATGTTCGGCCCGATGAAGGGGGTGATCTCCTGCATGTAGCGGCGCGAGAGCCGCTCAAGTTCGGTGGTGGACATGTCGCGGGCATTGACGACCACGCCGCCCTTGGCGCCGCCGTAGGGCAGGCCGACGAGCGAGCATTTCCAGCTCATCCACATGGCGAGGGCGGCGACTTCGCCGAGCGTGACATCCTGGTGGAAGCGGATGCCGCCCTTGGCCGGGCCGGTGGAAAGGTTGTGCTGGACGCGGTAGCCCTCGAAAATCTCGATGGCGCCGCTGTCCATGCGGACCGGCATGGAGACGATGACGCAGCGGCGGGGGCGCTTGGTGCGCTCGCGCAAGCCGGCATCCATGCCGATGATATCGGCGGCGATGTCGAACTGGTTGCACGCCTGCTGGAAGACGGGTGAGTTATAGATGGTATTGGTGAGGGACATGGGGTGACTGGGCCGAAGCCCGAGGGGTTGTTTATTTGCCAGCAGTCTGGCCAGCCGGCCCTTTTTAGCAATTGGCTTCCAAGCGAAATGGCGGCGGCAGCAAATCCCCTAATTCACCCAAAAGGCCGATTGATTTATTCCGCCAAACGGTCGCTGGGGTGGAACCGGCGAATGCCCTCATCCAGTCGGATCTGAACAGGAGTTGCCGAACGCGGCCGAGTGGGTAGGAGTGGAGAATGTTATTCAAGCTGCACGCCGACTATACGCCGACCGGCGACCAACCCCAGGCGATCGACACGCTGGTGCGTTCGCTGCGGGCGGGTAACCGGAACCAGACCCTGCTGGGGGTGACGGGCTCGGGCAAGACGTTCACCATGGCGAACATCATCGCGCAGCTCGACCGGCCGGCCCTGATCATTTCCCACAACAAGACGCTCGCGGCCCAGCTCTACTCGGAGTTCAAGAGTTTCTTCCCGGAAAACGCCGTCGAGTATTTTGTCAGCTACTACGACTACTACCAGCCCGAGGCCTATGTGCCGACGAGCGACACCTTCATCGAGAAGGACTCCTCCATCAACGAGGAGCTCGAGCGCCTGCGCATTGCCACGACCAGCTCGCTGGTCAGCCGGCGCGACGTGATCGTGGTGGCGAGCGTCTCCTGCATCTACGGCCTGGGCTCGCCCGAGGATTTCTCCGCGATGCGGATCGAGATCCGCGCGGGCGCCACGTTCAACCGCAACAAGTTCATCGAGCGGCTCGTGGAGAACCTGTACGAGCGGAACGACTATGAGCTGAAGCGCGGCAGCTTCCGCGTGCGCGGCGACGTGGTGGACGTGATGCCGGCCTACCTGGAGCACGGCCTGCGCGTCGAGTTTTTCGGCGATGTGATCGAGTCCCTCACGGAATTCGAGCCGGTGGGCGGCGCGGTGATCCGCAAGGCCGAGCAGTTCGACCTCTATCCGGCGAACCAGTATGTGACCACTAAGGGCCGGCTTGACGCAGCCATCGGCGGCATCAAGGCCGAGTTGGAGGAGCGGGTGGGCTTCTTCGAGCGCAACCAGCAGTACCTCGAGGCGCAGCGCATCCGGATGCGCACCAACTACGACCTCGAGATGCTGCAGGAGATGGGATTTTGCAACGGCATCGAGAACTACTCGCTGCACCTGACCGGCCGGAAGTCCGGCGACCGCCCGTTCTGCCTGATCGATTTCTTCCCGAAGGATTTCCTGACGATGGTGGACGAGAGCCACGTGACCCTCTCGCAGATCGGCGGCATGTACAACGGGGACATCGCGCGCAAGAAGACTCTCGTCAACTTCGGCTTCCGGCTGCCCTCGGCGCTGGACAACCGGCCGCAGAGTTTCCCGGAATTCCAGCAGATCACCGGCCAGTCCCTCTTTGTCTCGGCCACCCCGGCGAAGCTCGAGCTGGAGCTCTCCAGCGTCGTGGCGGAACAGCTGATCCGGCCCACGGGCCTGCTCGACCCGGTGATCACCCTGCGGCCGACGAAGGGGCAGGTGGAGGACTTGATCAGTGAGTGCCGCCGGGCCGCGGAGCAGGGCGAGCGCGTGCTGGTCACCACGCTCACCAAGCGGCTCTCCGAGGACCTGACCACCCACTTCCGCGAGGCGAAGATCCGGGTCGAGTACCTGCACTCGGACATCGACGCCCTCGAGCGGGTGGAGATCCTCCGCAACCTCCGGCAGGGAAATTTTGACGTGCTGATCGGCATCAACCTGCTTCGCGAGGGGCTCGACCTGCCCGAGGTGGCGCTGGTTGCGATCCTCGACGCCGACAAGGAGGGTTTTCTCCGCAGCGCCACCAGCCTCATGCAGACCGCCGGCCGCGCGGCGCGACACGAGAAGGGACGCGTGATTTTTTATGCCGACGTGGTGACCGAATCGATCCGCCGCACGATGGAGGTGGTGACCCATCGCCGCGAGAAGCAGCTGGCCTACAACCTGGAGCACGGCATCACGCCCCGCAGCGTGAAGCGGGGCGTGCAGTCCAGCCTGCATGTCTACGATGGCACGCAGCGGCAGGAGGGCGTCGCCGTGGCCGAGGGGAGCGACGATGTGGCGGCCGTGATCGCCGAATTGGAGGACGACATGCAGGAGGCGGCCAACAAGCTGGAGTTCGAGCGCGCGGCCTTGCTGCGCGACCAGATCAATTCGCTCAAGTCAGGCGACTACAAGAAAACCGGCCCGAAGGCGGCCGCGTATCCGGGGAAGAAGAAGCGCGGGAAGAAGTGAGTGGTGGGGCGAAGTGTAGCCGCGTTGGAGCTTGGCGACAACGTGGTCGGGGTTATCGGAACCACGCCTTAGTCTCCGACTCAAGCGCGGCTACAGAATGCCCGCAACCTTACTCCGACTTCGAGTCGTCGCCCTGGCTCTGGCGGCATTCGTTCATGACCCGCAGCCAGATTTCGCGCAGGTCGAAGAGGCGCGGCATGGCGTACTCGCGGTAGCGCACGGCCAGCGGGGTGCCGGCCACATCGGGCTGGCTCAGGCGGGCGAGCGTGAGATTGAGTTCGCGCAGGGCCAGCTTGAAGAGACAAACGGCGAGCGTGTAGTCGCCCATCTCGAGCGCCTGCACGGCCTGCAGCACCTGCTCGTTGCCCTTGTAGAGTGAAGCCTGCAGCGTGATGCCCAAGGCGGCGGGGACGCGGCCGGGCTGCGCCGCCACGCGTTCCCAGTGGGAGATCAGGCTCAGGTAAAGGGCGCGGCTGGCGATGTAGACGGGATTGCGGTGCAGGGTATACGGATCCCAGTCGCCCGCGAAGGTCTCATCGTCGTCCTCGTCTTCGTCATCCTCATCCACTTCGTCTGTGGCCGTGACGTCGGCGAGTTCCCAGCCCATGCGCTTGGCCACCTCGTCAATGCGATCCGTGGTCTCGGCCAGCTGATCGTAATGTTTGATATACTCGCTGACGGCGGCTTCCTGCTCGCCGAGGTACTTATTCCAATCTTTCTCGGTCCAGGAGAGCTCCCCGCGGTCTTCCCAGTCGTTCTCGAACAACCCGTCGGAATCAGAATTGGTCATGTAATGAAGGCGCTTGAGAAGCGTCAGCAGGAACTGTGCGCAGGCGGGCCGGTCTGGCAAATAAAATTCCGGCCCGGCCTGGCGAGCCCCGTGAGACCGATCCGGCCGGCAGGGTCGGGGCCGGGATACATTCAGGCTGGTCAAACACTTAGGTTGGTGTTGAGTCAGTCGCACGGGCCGCTTCTCTTTTTTGTATGACTGAAGTGCACCACGCCACGGCCCTGTTTACCGGAAGAGTGCAGGGCGTCGGCTTTCGCTACCAGACCCTGCAGGTCGCCAAGGAGTTCGACGTCTCGGGTTTCGTCAAAAATCTGGGTGACGGCCGCGTCCACCTGGAGGCCGAGGGTACGGCGAATGAAGTGCGGGATTTTCTCGTCGCGGTGCAGGAGCGGATGGAAAGTTACATTCGCAAGGTCGAGCAGTCCGAGGCGAAACGTCCGCCGCAATTCCAAGGGTTCGCCATCCGATGACCGCGGCGCCGGACGTTCCCTGGGCCATCGAACTCAGCGGCTTCGTCAAGCGCTATGCCACCAGTTGGCTGGGCCGGGGCCGGGTTGCAGTTCATCCGCTTTCGTTACGGTTGGCGCCAGGCCAGGTCTTGGGCCTGCTCGGGCCCAATGGCTCCGGCAAGAGCACCACGCTCAAGGCGCTGGCCGGTTTGCTCGCCCCGACGGCGGGGGCATGCCGGATTTTCGGGCACCTGGCGGGCAGCAATGCCGCGCGGGCCCTCGTGGGGTATCTGCCCGAGTCGCCGCAATTCCCCGCGTATCTTTCCGGCCGGGAATTGCTGCACTACTGCGCCGGGCTGAGTTCGCTCCACCCGGCCACCGCCGGGCCGCGGATCGCGGAGGTGCTGGCGTGGACCGGTCTGGGGGCGGCGGCGGATCAGCGCCTGGGTACCTATTCCAAGGGCATGCTGCAGCGGATCGGGCTCGCGCAGGCGGTCGTGCATGATCCCCCGCTCGTGCTGCTCGACGAGCCTGCCGGCGGACTCGACCCGGCGGGACGGCTGGCCCTGCACCGGCTCATCCGTGATCTGGCCGCGCGCGGCAAGACGGTGGTGTTCAGTTCGCACCTGCTGCCGCAAGCCGAGGCGGTGTGCGATCGCATCGCGATTCTAGGCCGGGGCCGATTGCTCAGCGAAGGCACGCCGGCTGAGTTGCTCGGGGTGGAACCGGTCACACTGCCGCAGCCGTGCCGGCTGGAGAAACTCTACCTGGAAAAGGTCGATGCCCATGACTGAGCCAACCCGGACCGGGATGGGCGCGTCGCTGCGGCGCATCGGGCTCATTGCCCGGCACACGTTGCGCGAGGCCTTGCACCTGCGCCTCACCCGACTGATCGCGCTGGCTGGCGGAGGCCTGGTGTTCTCGGCGTTGGAGCTGCGCGAGTTCAACTTCGGCGGCTCCGAGGGGAAATTCCTCGCCGACTTCGGCCTCGGGGCACTCGGCCTGAGTGGCATGCTGCTGGCCGCCCTGGCGATGGCGCACCTGTTCTTCAGCAGCATCGCCGGTGGCGCGGCGTGCATTCTGCTGACACGGCCGGTGCGCCGGTGGGAATTTGTCTGGGGCAAACTCGCCGGGGTATTCGCCGTGCTGGCGTTGTTCAGTGCGGCGATCGGGCTGGTCCTGGCCGGGCTGCTTGTCTGGCGCGGCATCCCGGTGGCGACGCCGGTCTTCGCCTGCGCGGTCGCGGTTCTCTGGCTGAAGCTGAGCCTGGTGGCGGCGATGACGCTGCTGGTCTGCAGTTATGCCGGTTCGGCGCTCTTTGCCAGCAGCGCTGGTCTGCTCCTGGCGTTGCTCGGGCATCTCCGGCCGCTGGCCGGCGAGAGCGGCCGGCTGCACTGGTTGCGCGTCTGGCCGGATTTCGAACTGTTTGACGGTGGCGCACTCCTGGCGGCCGGGCAGGTTCCCCCCGCGGCCACGCTACTGGCGGTGATGGTTTACTGGGCTGGCTATGTCATGATCCTTGGCCAGCTCGCGGCCTACGCGTTCAAGCGCCGTGAGTTCTAGGCTGATCCTCCTCCTGACCGCGGCCACGTTGTTCGCGGCCGGCTTTCCCCTTCGCTCTCTCGAGCATGGGCTGACGATTTCCCGCCTGCGGCCGGCGGAGCAAATGGCGGAAGCAGCCGGGCGCGGCGGCCCACTTGCGGTGCTGGGCGGGATGCGCTCCCTGCTGGCCAGCCTGTGCTGGCTGCGGACGAACCTGGCGTGGGAGCGCCGGGATGCCGCGACGACGGCCGGCCTGATCGAGCTGACCGTCGCGCTGGATGAGCGTCCGCTGACCTTCTGGCTGAACGGCGCCCGGATGCTGGCTTATGATCTGCCGGAGTGGCGCCAGGATCCGCTCGCACCGGTGGCATGGCGGATGAGCGTGAATGAGGCCTATGCCCAGCAGGCTTTGCGCCTGTTGGAGAAAGGGGTGCGCTGGCACGGTCCGGATGCGGCGCTCTACATTGAGATGGCCAACATCCATCTGCGACGGCGCAACGATCCTGCCGCCGCGGCACGCTGCTACCGGCTGGCCGCAGGACAGCCCGGGGCGCCACCGTATGCGGCGCGGATTCACGGCGAGCTGCTGCGCGCACTGGGCCGGCCGGAGGCAGCGCTGGCCTGGTTGCGGCAGGTCCTGCCCGGGTTGCGTGCGGATGATCCCCTGGCGCGCCGGGAGGTGGTGCTGGCGCGGATCCAAGCGCTGGAGCAGGAGGTCGCGGCGCGTTGAGCTACGTAGGGGCGCAGGCTTGCTGCGCCCTTCGCCCGTGGCATCACAATCGCAGGGCGAAGCTCCTCGACAAGCTCTAGGCCCTGAGCCTGTCGAACGGGCAAGTCTGCGCCCCTGCCAACGAGAGCTTCAGAATTATAAGTCCTATGGGATCGTTGAATGTCTTTTGACATGAATCCGCGCTGCACTACCAATTTTCCATCTTGTCTCCTTCACCGGCAATCTCATGGCGCGTCTGGGTCGAGGCGGCGCGGCTGCGGACGCTGCCGGCGGCGGTGATTCCCGTGATGGTCGGCACGGCGCTGGCCAAGGCGCACGGGCAGGCGGATTACGGCAAGGCGGTGGTCTGCCTGCTGTTCTCCTTGCTGGTGCAGATCGGGACCAACTACGCGAACGACTACTACGACTTCGTCAAGGGCGCGGACACCCCGCATCGCGTCGGGCCGCGGCGCGCGGTCGCCGCCGGGCTGATTGCCCCGGAGGGGATGCGGCTGGCCATGGGCCTGGTGTTTGCCGCCGCCTTTTGCACCGGACTCCTGCTGGTGCACGAAGGCGGCTGGCTGCTGCTGCCCATCGGGATCGTGAGCATCCTGTGCGGCCTTGCCTACACGGGCGGACCCTGGCCGCTCGGCTACAACGGACTCGGCGACCTGTTCGTCTTTATTTTCTTCGGCCTCGTTGCCGTGAGCACGACTTTTTATGTGCAGGTGGGCTACGTCAGCCCGGATGTCACGTCGGCGGCGGCTGCCGTCGGGCTGCTCGCTGCGAATATACTCGTCGCAAATAATTATCGCGACGTCGCCACCGATACCGTGGCGGGCAAGCGGACCCTCGTGGTGCGCTTCGGGCGGAAGTTTGCCGTCTGGCAGTATGCACTTTCGGCGGTCTGCGCCTTGCTTTGCCCGGCGGCCCTCCTGCTTTACGGCTATCGCTGGCCGGTGTTGCTGCCGGTGTTGCTTGCGCCGTGGGCATCGTCGCTGACCCGCCGGCTCGCGCGCTCGAGCGCTCCGGGCGAACAGATCGAACTGCTCGGGGTCACGGCGAAGTTTCTGGCGGTGTTTGGGGTGCTGCTGAGCGTGGGCGTGATTCTTGGACGGTAGCGCTACTCTCCCTCAAGCGTCTGGTCGGTCACGCCTGCGGATAAAACAAGGCCCGGAGATTATACCACGGAGGTACAGAGGCACAGAGACACGGAGGGCAGAGGCTGATTTTGCCCACGGAATACACCGAACACACGGAAGAGAAAATTTTTCGAGAGAGGGTTGGCTCAAATAACAAAACTCCGTGTGTTCCGTGGGCAGTAAATCAGGAGTCTGACTTCTGAGTCGGCCAACAAAAAGCCGGAGCATGATGGCTCCGGCGGAGGCGATGAACTGGCCGGTGTTCAGATTTTCCCGGCGAGCTTCGCCTTGAGCGAGGCCTTGTCCATCATGCCGACGAACTGTTCGGCCATCTGGCCGCCCTTGAAGAGCAGCATGGTGGGAATGGCGCGGACGCCGTACTGCGCGGCGAGGTCGCCGTTGTCGTCCACATTGACCTTGGCGATGGTCAGCTTGCCGGCGAACTCGGTGGCGAGCTCGTCCAGGATCGGGGCGATCGCCTTGCACGGTCCGCACCACGGGGCCCAGAAGTCCACGAGGACGGGAGTGGCGCCGGCAACGGCGGTCTTGAAAGTGTTGGTATCGAGATGGGCGATTTTTTCAGACATGGGGGAATTGAAGTCAGGGGTGGGGGAAAGGCAAGCCGGGGGCGCAGGACTCAGACAGTTTAACCACGGATTTCACGGATGGATCACGGATATTCCGGAGGCGAAAAAACCTCAAGCAGCCGGTCAATTCATGTTCTGGATGGGAGGGCTGATCGAGCTGCCAGTTTTGTTCTTAAAGTCTCTATCCGGGTTCATCCGTGAAATTCGTGGTCAAAAAGGTTTGAATAGCTCCGGGTCAGCGCGGGGTGGATTTATGGATGATCTCGGCCAGTTCCTGGGGCTCGACGGCCTGCAGGGCCTTGCCGCGGGTCTTCAGTTCCTCGAACGTCTTGATGACCGTCTCGGTCATGCGGCCGTGGGTTTCGTCGGAGCCGCCGACGATGGTGAACTGCTCGGCGGACGTGAGGCGCTTGTGGCCGTCCGCGTTGTCCAAGCCGACGCCCAGGAGGTGGGCGCTCTTAGCTTTGCGGCGGCGGGATGCTTTCTTCATCGTGCGTCATCACCGTGCTCGCCTCGGGCGGCGTTTCAAGTGCCTTTTCCTCCACGGCCGTGCAGATAATGTCGGTGAAGGCCTCGTTCTGTTCCAGCCGGAGTTTGGCGAGGCGGGTCAGCTCCAGGACGGCGAGAAAAGTGGCGACCAGCCGGCGCAGCGAAATCCTTTCGGGGAACAGCTGGGAGAAGACGAAGGACTTCCGGGTCTTGATCTGTTCCAGGACGTATTCCATCTGGTCGGCGACGGTCACCTGTTCCGCGTGGATCTCGCCCACGACCAGCTTTTCGGCGAGTCGGCGCAGGACGAGGTTGAAGGAATTCCAGAGATCAATGCGGTCGACGTGCTTCAGCGGCCGCTCCGAGGCCGGGGAGAACGCCGAGCCCGGGCGGGCCAGCATGTTCTGGGCATCGAGGGACATCTGCCCGAGATTGCCGGCGGCTTCCTTGAACTTCTTGTACTGGAGCAGCTGGTGGACGAGCTCCCAGCGGGGATCGAGGTCATCCTCGTCGGCGTTGGGGTCGACGGCCTGCTGGTGCTTGGGCAGGAGCATGCGGCTCTTGATCTCCATGAGGGTCGCGGCCATCACGAAAAACTCACCCGCGACCTCGAGGGACAGCTCCTTCATCGCGTAGATGACCTCCAGGTACTGGCGGGTCACGGTGTCGATCGGGATGTCGTAGATATCCAGCTCGTTCTTCCGGATCAGGAAGAGCAGCAGGTCCAGGGGCCCCTCAAAGACGGGCAATTTGATGCGATAATCAGCTTCGGCAACCACGGGCCGAGTCGAGGGGCCGGCGGGACGGCAAGCAACCGGAAAAACGCCAGAATCGTGCCCGCGCGCGGCCTAACCGATGTCGAATTTCTTGCAGTTCCGGCACCAGCGGCCATGGCCGAGCGTGGCCCACAAGATGAGGTAGGCCCCGGCAAACGACAGGAGGATCCCCGGCACCTCAAAGTGCGGGATCACAAAGGCGAGGCCGATGGCGGCGCAAAAAGCGACCCCGGCGGCGAAAAGCCGCCAGCGGCTCTTCTGGATCATTTCCCGGTCACAGCTGCGGCATTTCATGTCTGGTGATGTTTACCCCGCTTCATCGCGCTTCAAGCCTTTCGCAAACTAGCCACGTAGAAACCGTCCGTGTCGAGCGTGCCGGGCAGCAGGGCGGTTCCAAGGCCGTCAAAATTTGCGCCATAGTGTTTCGCCGGAGCTTCAGGTTTGAAGTCAGGGTGGGCCTGGAGGAACGCAGCGACGACGTCGCGGTTCTCATGGTGGCTGAGCGAGCAGGTGGCGTAGAGCAGCAGGCCGCCGGGTTTCACGCGCGGTGCGTTGGCGGTGAGGATCTGCAACTGGGTCCGGGCGAACGCGGCGATCGTCTCGGGCTTCACGTACCATTTGAGGTGCGGCTGGCGGCGCCAAGTGCCCGAGCCGGAGCACGGGGCGTCGACGAGCACGCCGTCGTACAGTCCGGCCGGTTCGCGGACGATGGTGATGTTCGTGAGCCGGGCGCGCTTGGCGCGGTCGTCAAGCTCGTCGAGGATTTCCACGCGGATGTCGGTGGCGTCCACGTGCCCGGCGGGGCCGAGCAGCCGCGCGAGTTGCAGCGTCTTCCCGCCGGCCCCGGCGCAGGCGTCGAGCCAGCGGCCGCCGGGCGTGACCGGCGCGTGGAGCAGGACGAGTTGCGAACCGAGGTCCTGGATCTCGACGAAGCCGCGGCGGTAGGCGTCACTGTTGGCGACCTCGGCATTGGGCGGCAGGGAAATGGCGTCCGGAAATTCCGCGGAGACGGTGAACGCCCAGTTTTGGGCGCGGAATTCGTCGAGCACGAGGTTGCGGTCGTTGCACTGGATGCGAACCCAGACGTTCGCGCGGCTGTTAATGGCGTCGAGGTGGGGGGATTCGAACGCAGCGGGACAGTGCTCTTCGAACCAAGAAGGCAGCAGAGTTGAAGGGGAAAAAGACAGAGGCGGGAGGCCGGAGGCCGGAGGCCGGAGACTGGTAACAAGAGCGGTAAGGATGTTGGCCTTATCGGCGAGAGTGGCGGGGACGGCGGGCCAGTCGCCGCAGTGGGCGGCGCGGTAGGCGGAGGTGGGTTTCAGCTCCGGGGCGAGCCAGGCGGTGATCTTGGCGGCGGTCGCCGCGTCGGTGTCGAGGAGCGGATCGATCCACGGCAGGAACCGCAGGTAGGTGTAGACGAGTTCGCGGTAGAGTTTGCGGTCGCGGGAACCGATGGAGCGGTTGCGGGCGAAGATCTCCTTGATGCGGCGCGGCAGCGCGCTGTCACGCCCGAGGTGGGGCCGCAGCTCGGCGACGAATTCCAGGAACAGGCGCTGCTGGTTGGCGGCGATGTTGGGATTCATCAGGTGTTGGGAAAAAGAATTTTAACCACGGATTTCACGAATGAACACGAATGGGAAACCAACGGAAGGGTTTGGCCACAAAAAGTCACGATAAGTCGCAAAAAGCAGATCAGCCCTAAAGAGAAAGTTGTGGCCAGGAAATCCCCCGAGGATCCGGGCTGGCTACAGTCTCTATCCGTGGCAATCCGTGAAATCCGTGGTCAAAAATCAGATCAGAACTTCAGGAGCTCGACCTCGATGTTGAGGGCGAAGGAGCCTTCCCGCGTCTGGCCGCGGTAGAAGGCGACCTCGTAGCGCACCGCCCAGGTCTGGCCGAGGCGCTGATAGATGCCGTAGCTCTGCTCGTTGAAGCGGCGGTTGAGGGCGTCGTAGCGCCAGAGTGCCGTGACGTCATAGACCTCGTTCAAGCGGTGCCGGTACTCGAGGTAATATTCCTGGTAGTTGTTGCGCAGGTAATGAGTCGCGAAGCGCAGCTTCCACCATTCCTGGTCGGAAATCTCCAGCGCGGTGTTGAACTCCTGCTGGCTGGGGGTGTGCGGATCGAAGCGGTTGAAAACCTCCCAGCGCAGCCAGGGCGCCGGGGTCAGGGCGAGTTCGGTGTAGATATCCGAGAGGGGTTTCACCCCGGCCAGATGGTCGAACCGGTAGTCGGCGGCAAAATTCAGCTCGGCGAGATTGCGCGAGCCGTAGGCCGCGTCGCGGGTCTGCAGGGTGTTGTTGAACTGCAGCCGCAGGGTGTTGAGGGCCGACAGCGTGTCGATGTTGCGCGAGTCCGCGATGGAGAGCGGCTGGAGGTAAGTCGAGAAGACCTGGCTGTCGATCGGCGGAATGTACTGCCGGCCGCGGGCCGCCTCCGGGGCATACCGGTACGAAAGCATGGGCTCGAAGAGGTGGCGCAGGCCGTCGACATCCCAGACGGGATTCTTGTAATCAAACGTGCCGCTGCTGAGCAGCTTGGCGTCGAAACCCACTTCGCCGAACGTCCGGGTGTAGGTGTTCTTCCCGCCCAGGGCGTCGGAGTAATAAGTGACGCGGCCCCCGGCGACCGGCGTGAAGGTGAACCAGGGCACCGGGGTGATCGGCCGCTCCAGCCCGTAATAGGCGTCGAGGCGGTCGGTCCGCAGGCTGGGCGCCGCCCCAAAGGCGGGCGCCTCGAGCACGGCGGCGCTGGAATTGAATCGCTCAAAAACCCCCAGCGGCAGCGCGGTCGGCAGCTGGTCGAACCTGATTTCCGGCAGGCGCTCCTGCATGCGGAAATAGGTATTCGGATTCACGCGGGTGAAGGCGCTGAGCGAGTAATTGTTGCCGGTGTAGGCGGCCTCGAGAAACGAGTCGGGCTGCTGGACGGCGTAGAATTCCTGGTGGCGGAAGTCGCGCAGGATCTCCGAGTCGCTCCAGTAGTTGAGCTGGCCGGCGAGGGTGAAGTGCTCGCCGATCTGCTGCAGGTGCTGCCATTCGAAATAGGAGCGGTTGGCCGGCACGGCGTCGCCGAGCACGTCCGTTTTCCGGTCCCCCGAATCATAGATGTAGCCTGAGCGGAAAAAACCATCCATGGTGCTGTCCATGTCGGTCCGGTGATAGCGCCCCGACGGACCGACCATGAGGCCGCGCGAGGAGTACAGGCCGGCATCGGCCCCGAGTTGCACCCCGGGCGTCACCGGCACATGCAGGCCGAGCTCGGTGAAGACGCCGAGGTTGCCGCGGTAGCCGACCTTCGCGCTGAGGTAGGAGACAAAGGCGGCGTCGAGGGTCTGCTCGAAATGGGGCAGGGTGATGAAGCGCCCGCTGAGCAGCCCGAGGCTCAGGCCCTCGGCCTTGAGGATCTTGCCGCGGGCGTAGGTCAGGCTCTGTGCGTGGATGGACGGCGTGTAGCCGGCGTTCTCGCGGAAGAAGACCGTGGCGTTGGTGAAGACCATCTCGTCGAGTGTGCCGTCGACGGTGTCGCCGGACAGGTAGATGGGGAATTCGCCGAGGCGGAGATTGCGGACGTGAATGGCCTTCGTCGCGAGGTTGAAGGAGCCGCTGTCCGCGACCAGGCGGCGCTTGCCATAGGTGAGGACGAAATGCCCCGTGGCCGTGGCCAGGTTGGTGGAGCCGCTGTAGCGGATCTCGTCGGCCGTCAGCACCGTGTCGCCGTAAACGATCCGGGCATCGCCCGTGACAACCGTTTCCTTGGTGGCGTAGTTGGAGTCGAATTTCTTGCCGTCGAGCACCGGCTGCAGGCCCTGCGCCGAGGCCAGTGGGGCCAGCAGGCACAGCATGGCACCGGCCATGACGGACAGGCGGCGGGCAGGAGTAAAAATCATTAATCTGAAGTGGCGGGCGGGGCGGGCGGGTGCAATGAGATTTCCCATTCCCACGGCGGGCGGCCGGAGATTGTTCCGTTTCGGCTAGACGCGGTCGGAGAGCTCGGCACAGTTGTGGCACTTAGCCCCGTGATCATACCCCTCAACGAGCTGAACGCCTTTCTTGGGAATCATCAGGCCAACCCGCACGGGTGGCTCGGCATGCATCCGCTGACGCTCGAGGGGCAGGCCGGGGTGGTGGTGCGCGCCTTCGTGCGCGCGGCCGTCAAGTGCTCGGTCGTCGAGCTCGATGCCGCGGGCGCCCCCGCCCATGCGATGGAGCTGCTGGCGCCCGAGGGCTTCTTCGAGGGCTTCATCCCCGGCAAGAAAGTTTTCCGTTACCAGATCCGCTACGAGACCTCGTGGGGCGACATCCACCAGGTCTACAACGCCTATTCCTTCCTGCCGTCGCTGTCGGAGCAGGACCTCTACCTTTTCAACGAGGGTAACGAGCACCGCATCTACGAGAAGCTCGGCGCGCACGTGCGCCGGATGGGTGATGTACCCGGCGTGGCTTTTGCGGTGTGGGCGCCGGCCGCCTCGCGGGTTTCCCTCGTCGGTAATTTCAACGGCTGGGATGCGCGCTACCACCCGATGCGGCCGCTGGGCGGCTCCGGCGTGTGGGAATTGTTCGTGCCGGACCTGCACGAGGGTGAAATCTACAAGTTCGCCATCTGGGACCAGGAGGGCCACATGCGGATGAAGACCGATCCGTACGGCACGTACTTCGAGGCCCCGCCCAACAACGCGGCGATCATCTGCGACACCAGCCATCACCAATGGGCCGACGCGGACTGGATGGCCAAGCGGACCCGGCAGGCCGGGCAGGTTGACCGGCCGATGTCGATCTACGAGGTGCACCTCGGCTCCTGGCGCCGGAACGTCGAGGAGGCCAACCGGCCGCTGAATTACCGCGAGCTGGCCCCGTTGCTCGGCGACTACGTGGTCGAGATGGGCTTCACGCACATCGAGGTCATGCCCGTCAGCGAGTTTCCCTACACCGGGTCATGGGGTTACCAGGTCACGGGTTACTTTGCCCCGACCCACCGCTGGGGCACGCCCGCGGACTTCCAGTTTTTCGTCGACCACCTGCACCAGCGCGGCATCGGCATCATCGTCGACTGGGTGCCGGCGCATTTCCCGCGCGACAGCTTTGCCCTGGCGCAATTCGACGGTTCGCACCTCTACGAGCACGCCGACCCGCGGCTGGGCGCGCACATGGACTGGGGCACGCTGATCTTCAACTACGGCCGCCACGAGGTGCGGTGCTTCCTGGTCGCCAGCGCGCTCTCCTGGCTCGAGCGCTACCACATCGACGGCCTGCGGGTGGATGCGGTCGCGTCGATGCTCTACCTCGACTATTCCCGCAAGCAGGGCGAATGGATCCCCAACCAGTACGGCGGCCGCGAAAACCTCGAGGCGATCAGCTTCCTCAAGCAGGTGAACGACCTCGTCCACCATTACTATCCCGGCGCGCTGATGATCGCCGAGGAATCCACGGCCTACCCGATGGTCAGCCGCCCGACGAAGGACGGCGGGCTGGGCTTCGACTACAAGTGGAACATGGGCATGATGCACGACACGCTCGCCTATTTCCAGAAGGACCCCATCCACCGGAAATGGTCGCACGACAAGCTGACCTTCGGGATGATCTACCAGTACTCGGAGAATTTCATCTCGGTGTATTCCCACGACGAGGTGGTGCACCTCAAGGGCTCGATGCTCACCAAGATGGCCGCCGGCACGATTGCCGACAAGGCGGCGAACCTGCGCACCCTCTACAGCTACATCTGGATGTATCCGGGCAAGAAGCTGCTCTTCATGGGCGGCGAGTTCGGCCAGCGTGCCGAGTGGAACCATGACGCCAGCCTGGACTGGGCGCTGATCCAGCAACCGGAGCACGGCGGCCTGCGCCAGCTCGTGCGCGACCTCAACAAGCTTTACACCGGCGACCCGGTGCTCAGTTGCAACGATTACCGGCCGGCGGGTTTCCGCTGGCTGAACTGCACGGACGGGGACCACAGCGTGATCAGTTTCCTGCGGCTGGATGAAGCGCAGAAGATCGTCTACCTGGTGGTGTGTAATTTCACCCCGCTGACGCGCACGCGCTACACGGTCGGGGTGCCGCAGCCGGGCTACTGGACCGAGGTGCTCAACACGAATTCGTCCTACTACGGCGGCACGGGCTTCGGCAACCATGGTGGACGGCAGTCGTCCACGGCGCTGGCCGACGGTTACGAGCAGTCGCTCAGCCTGACCCTCCCCGGCCTGTCCACGCTGGTCTTCAAGTGGACCGCGAAGGCCTAGGGAGTGTTTCGAACCTCTAGCAGGCCTATGCTGTCATTCTGAGCGCAGCGAAGAATCCAGACGGCTCCGCGTGTGGCATCGCGCACGAACGCGTGGATCCTTCGCGTTGCTCAGGATGACAAGTCGGTTTTGCCTAGTCACCCCAGTCTTCGACCAAGGCGCGCGCCTTACTTACGCGGCGCCTTGCGGTGTAGCAGGTAGGCGGGCATCGCGGCGGAGTTCTTGATGTCGATCACCCCGAGCGGCTCGTAGTCAAACTTGGTGCCCAGCAGTTTCATGGTCACCTCGGAAATCTGGATCTTGCCCGGCTGGCCGTGCGATTCCATGCGGCTGGCGATGTTCACCGTGTCGCCCCACAGGTCGTAGGAGAATTTCCGCGTGCCGATGATGCCGGCGACGACGGGCCCGCTGTTCATGCCGATGCGGATGGTCCACTCCAGCTGGTGGCGGCGGTTGAAGACCCGCACCGCCTCGAGCATCTCGAACGCGGCGTTGGCGCACGCCTCGGCGTGGTCGGGGCGCATGGAGGGCACGCCGCTGACCATCATGTAGGCATCGCCGATCGTCTTGATTTTCTCGAGTTCCAGCTGCTCGGCAATGCGGTCGAAGCCGGAAAAAATCTCGTTCAGCAGCTGGACCGTGCGGTGCGGCGACTGCTTGGCGGCGATCCGGGTGAAGCCGACGATGTCGGCAAAGAGCACGGTCGAGTCGATGAAACTGTCGACAATGGTGCGCTGGCCGGCCTTGAGCCGCTCGGCGATCGCCTTGGGTAGCACATTGAGGAGGAGGCGCTCGGACTTGGCGCGCTCGAGCTGCAACTGGTCCAGGTAGTCCTGCTCCTGGTCGCGGAGCCTTTTCTTTTCGAGCGAGGCGGTGATCCTGGCGCGCAGGATGACGGGATTGAAGGGCTTGGGGACGTAGTCCTCGGCGCCGGCCTCGATGCAGCGCACGGTGCTCTCCACGTCGTCGAGCGCGGTCAGCATGATCGCCGGGATGTGGCGGAGCCGGGGGTCGGCCTTCATGAACTCGAGCGTCTGGAAGCCGTCGAGGTCGGGCATGAGGATGTCGAGCAGGACCAGGTCGAAGTTGCCGTCCTTGAGCTTGGTCAGTGCCTCGCGGCCGGTGGCGGCCTCGCCGACATCGTAGCCGAGCTTTTGCAGGCGCCGGACCAGCATCTCGCGGTTCATGTCGTCGTCATCGACGGCCAGCAGCCGGGCCGTGGGCAGCGGGGGAGTCGAGACGCCGAAATCCTGCGGCGTGGTGACGGGAATCACCGGGGGAGTGATTGCGCCCAGCGTGACGTCGCCCGCGATGCCGATGTCGCCGGAGCCGCCGCCGATCTCCATCGAGTCCGGGTAGGAGTCGCTCTCAAAAAGCGCGTAAAGGTTTTGCGCCGCGCGCTGGATCTTCTCGAGGTCCTTGACCAGTTCCTCGTGTTTGCTCGCGCGGGCCTCGTCCACGCAGAGCTCGGCGTAGCCGATCACCGCGTTGATCGGGGTGCGCATGTCGTGGCGCATCGCCGGGAAATCAATCTTGCCGGTCTCGATCTTCCAGGGCGCCAGGGCGTCGTTGATCAGGGCGAGCAGCTGGCCGCCGGCGGTATGGATGCGCTTCAGGTCGACCATGATGGCCGTGACGTTGTTTTCCTCCGCCGACTCCATCAGCAGCTCGCTGTAGCCGATGATCTGGTTGAGCGGGGTCCGCAGCGCGTGGCGGAGCTTGGAAAGCGCCTCGAGGTCGCGCGACTTCAACGCCTTGATGAAGGGCGTCAGCGAGGTCGGCGGGGTGGTGTCCCGGGAGAAGGGCGTGGAACTCGTACCACTCATGCCTTGGGCGGGAATTTCTTCAGCAGTTCCTCGATCTTGCCCAGCAGGCGGGCGAGCTCGACCGGCTTGGTGTCGAAATCGTCACAGCCGGCCGCCAGGGCCTGGACGCGATCGCTGTCCATGGCGTGGGCGGTGAGGGCGATGATGGGGATGGCCTTGGTCGTCGGGTCGGCCTTGACCAGTTTGGTGGCCTCCCAACCGTCGATGACCGGGAGGCTCATATCCATGAGAATGAGGTCGGGCAGGGCGCTCTTGGCGAGGGCGACCCCGACCCCGCCGTCAGCGGCGATGAGGAGCGTGTAGCCGCGCTTTTCGAGGCGGCGCGTCAGCATGTCGCGATTCATTTCGTTGTCTTCGACTAAAAGGATCTTGGGCATAGGGAGAGGGGATAAAGTAGTTGGGTTTCAGCTTTCGGCAAGGGCGCACGACTGCACGGCGGGGCGGATAAGTTCCGTGAGTTCCTCGCGGTTGAACTGGCCCTTGCGGAGAATGGCGACGACCCGGGAGGCGAGGTAGTCCTTCATGTCCTGGGTCATGTCGATCGAGCTCACGACGATGACCGGGATGCCGGCCCAGTCGGGGGTCTTTTGCAGGATTTCCAGCAATTCAAATCCGTTCATACCGGCCATCTTCAAGTCGAGGACGATGGCGACGGGCCGGCCTTTCTTGAGGACGCGCAGGGCGGCATTGCCGTTTGCGGCGGAGCGGAATTGCCAGCCTTCCTTCTCCAGCATGCGGGTGATAATGGTCCGGGAATCGGGGTCATCCTCCACGAGCAGGACATAGCAGCGGGCGAGCGGACTGAGCTGGGCGGCGATCTCGGCGGTGAGACGGCCGGCGTCGACCGGCTTGAGCAGGACCGTGGCGCCACCGAGGGAAAGGGCCATGTCCGTGTCCCCGACCGCGCTGAGCACGATGACCGGGATATCGGCCAGCCGGGGATTGGCCTGCAGCTTGGTCAGCACCGTCCAGCCGTCCATGCCGGGCATCATGACATCCAGCAGGATCATGTCGGGCAGTTTATCCTCGGCCATTTCCAGCCCCTGTTTGCCGGAGGCGGCCTGGTAGGTTTCGTAGCCGCTGAACTCGAGCAGTTCCGCCACGACGTTCCGGATTTCCTTGTCGTCGTCGACGATGAGGATCCGCGGCTTGGTGGTGGAGGGGAACGGCGACTTGGTCAGCTTGTTGTCCGTGGTGTGCACGACCTTGGGCGAGCCGGTCTCCACGTCGGCCGGCATCCGCACGAGGAAGGTCGAGCCCGTGCCCGCCACGCTGCTGACCGTGATGTCGCCCTTCATCATCTGCGCAAATTGCTTGGAGATCGCGAGGCCGAGTCCGGTGCCGCCGTACTTGCTGGTGGTCGATGCATCCGCCTGGCTGAAGGCTTGGAAAAGACGGGTGAGCTGCTCGGGCGTCATGCCGATGCCGGTGTCGATGATGGCCAGCTCGATGATGTCGGTGACCACGCCCGGGATCCGCGCGACCCGCAGGGTGACGGTGCCGTGCTCGGTGAACTTGCTGGCGTTACTGAGGAGGTTGAGGAGGATCTGCCGCAGCTTGGTGGCGTCGGCGTGAATCGAGCCGATGTCCGGCGGACATTCGATGGCGAGCCGGTTGCCCTTCTTGCCGATCAGCGGGGAAACGGTGGAGGCGACCTCGCGGATCAGCTTGGTCAGCTCGAAGCTTTCGAGGAAGAGCTCCATCTTGCCCGCCTCGATCTTCGAGATGTCGAGCACGTCGTTGATGAGACCGAGCAGGTGGCGCGCGGCGCTGAGGACCTTGTCGAGGTCGTCGGCCGTGCGGGTGTCACCCTCGTCCTGGGCGTCCTCCTGGAGGATTTCGCTGTAGCCGATGATGGCGTTCAACGGCGTGCGCAGCTCATGGCTCATCTTCGCCAGGAAGGTGCTCTTGGCCTTGCTCGCTTCCTCGGCGTCCTGGACGGCCTTGGCGAGCAGCTTGGTGCGGTCCTGCACGCGCCCCTCGAGGGTGCGGTTGGCCTCCTCCAGCTGTTCGTTGCTCTGGCGGATCTTTTCCCGGGCCTCCTCGGCCACGACGCGGGCGAGCTCGAGGTCCGCGGTGTTGGACTGGATGGTGTCCAGCATCGCATTGAAGGATTCGAGCAGTTCGCCGATTTCCCCGGACGCATTGACCTCCACGCGCTGGCTGTAATCCCGGTTGCGCTGGATGTCGGCCGAGACGCGGGCCAGCTCGGTGATGGGCCGGGTGATGAGTCCCTGCAGGCGGTAGGCGACCACGAGGGCCAGCAGGACGGAGAAGAAAAAGATGATGCCCGAGCCCCGCAGCAGGTTGTTGAAGCGGTCGAGGTCCTCCGGCGTGAGCTCGGCCTTGATATAAAGCGTGCCCAGGTTGCGCTGGCCGCTGCGGATGGGAGTCCAGACGACCGCCCGCTCATCGGAGAACAAGCCGGAGATCCGCTGGGGCGGGGGAATGGTTTCAGACGATCCGGGCCGGACGTACTTGGCCAGAAGCCGGTTGTCGGGAGCGAAGACCGCGAGCGCGACAATCTGCGAGTCAGTCCCGAGTACCTTGAGCGGCAGGTCGGTGGAATTCGGGTCCTGCTCGAGCCGGTTCACCAGGCTTTCGACCATCACGCGGCGGGAATTTTCCACGCGCCGCTGCACTTCCGTGTTGAACTCCCGGTCCTCGTAGAAATACAGCCCCGCAAATGCGAGTGAGAGACTCACACCGCAGATCAGGACTATAAAAAGGATTAGCTTCCAGCGAAAGGGCAGTCTTTTCACGGGCGAAAAGGGCGTTAACCGGCATAGGCCATAAGATTACAGCATAAAGTCAAACGCCTTTGCTGATGAGCGGCCGTTGGAGCGCCCCGATCAGGGCAGGCGGACGAAATCCGAATAAACGTAACGCAGGTTTTCCTCGACGGGAACGAAGAATATCCGGCCGACAAAATGTGAGGAACTGCGGGCCGGCAGGCTGGGGCGGCCGGCGCTGGGCGGAGCGAAAGTCATTTCCACCAGCAACTCATGCATTTTCACGCCCAGTACCGGAGAATAGGGTTCGCGCAGCTCCAGCGTGTATTTTTCCACGTGGGGATCATGCCGGGTGACGCTGAGACGCAGGCGGAGGTGGGCCAGCATCTTGTCGGAGGCGGCCGATTCGTCCCGAAAAGCACAGGTGAACTCGGCCCGGTCGGCGGTCTCGCGCACCAGCTCGACTGTGCCGGGCTCAATGTCATTCCGCTTGAACGTGGCCTGCGTGGCTCCCGGCGCCTGGCCGGCCTTGTATTTGAAATACTTCGTCTGCTCGTCCGCGGTTGGCGGGCGGCCTTCCATTAAAAGCAGCTGCCATTGGTTTTCCGGCGGTTGGGAGGCATCGAACCGTTCGGTCGTCCGCTTGCCATCGCGCTCGGTGGTCACGGTGTACGCCCACTCCCGTGGGACCTCGGGGTTGAATTTCCCGAGCGCTTCCCGCAGGTACGCGGGCATTTCAGCCTGCGCCATCTCCGGGGCCAGCAGCGCAGCGAGCATCACGACCAGCAGCCAGGTGGCCGCCTTGCCCTCAGGGGGCCGCGGGCGGAAGTGACGAAATAAACCACTCAAACTTGCCATGGAAAGTCAGCGTGCCGGAGCGGTCCTTCAGATCAATCAGGATCACGGCGGCCGCCCGTCCGCGGGTGGCCAGCTCGGTCAGCAATCCATTGAACGTGTCGGCATCCGGTGCGCCATCAGCCAGCAGGTCGCCCGTCGCGGCCGTGCGGTATTTCACCTCAACGCGCCGCACGATGGCCCTGACCCGGCCCACCCGGTCGCCAAAATGCCGCTGCAGGCATTCGGCGCTCGCGGCCTCGGCCAGCGCGAACTGGGCGGCGGCATGGATCGTGCCCAGGTGATTTAGAACCGCGGGACCGTGGGGCATTTCCAAGAGATGAACCGCTCCGGCCGGGGCTGCGCGAATGCCGAGCAGCTGGTTGAGCGCGAGGTCGGTCGCCTTCATGCCGCTGATTGCGCCAGCGCGGCGCCGGATGGCAACGGCGGAAATGCGATCACGTCTAAGAAACCTCTGCCGCAAACGTAGTCCTGCTGGAGTTACCCATGAACATTCAAAACCATATTCTGCCAGCATCGATTGCCGCGGCCCTGCATGTCGCGTTGCTTTGGGGATGGGTCGAAACCCCGTATCACCCCAGCCCGAAAATCATTGAGATTCCCCTGCCGACACCGCCGAAACCGGACGACCCGGTCGTGCTGCCACCGGAGGATAAAAATGAAACGCCGCAGCCGGTTCAGCCGCTGGCCGGTGGACCGACCCCGCCGGTCATTGAGGACCAGATCATGACACCCAAGCCGGCAGATTTCCCCATTCCGGTCGACGACCGGGCGAGGAATTTCACGAAGAATCTGCCTCTCGTTCCGCCAGACTTCGGCCCAGGGGGACTGGGTATTGCCGGCCCTGGCGTGAATCAGCCGCAGATTTTTTCGCCTACGCAGCTCGACCGTGTCCCGCGGGCCACGGTCCGGCCGCCGCCCGCCTATCCGGCTGCGATGCAGCAGGCGGGCATCGCCGGTTCAGTCACGGTTGAATTCGACGTGGATACGGCCGGACGGGTGGTGCGGGCCGTGGCGATCCATTGTTCGCACCGCGAGTTTGCCGATCCGGCGGTGCGGGCCGTCCTGCAGTGGCACTTTGAACCGGGACGCCGCAACGGCCGGCCGGTGCCGTTTCGGATGGCGGTGCCGATCGAATTCAACCTGGCCGCGGACTGACTCAGACCGCGCGGGCGTGGAGGAGCTGGTTGACCCGGTCGACCAGCTCATGCGGGCTGAACGGCTTGGTGATGTAGTCCAGCGCCCCAAGCTCCAGCCCAAGGTTGCGGGAATCAGGCGAGGCCCACGCGGAAATAATGATGATCGGAATGGTGGCGGTGAGGGGATCGCGCCGCAGAATCTCGCAGACGCCGAATCCATCCAGGTCGGGCAGCATCAAGTCGAGGATGATGATGTCCGCCCGGGAGTGCTGGATGGCATCGATGGCTTCCCAGCCGTTCGCGGCCGTGACAACCTCGTGGCCCGCGCGCACCAGATGAAAGCGCATGAGGTCGGTCAGCTCAGGTTCGTCGTCCACCGCGAGGATTTTTGCTGCATAAAACATGCGGAGACCTTGCCACTGCCCGGTGACGATCCGGTGAGCGGCGTGTGACGATCAGGCAAACTCTGGCCTACCAGCGGTGGAAGGCCGGGTGACCGGGTTGAACCGCCACAAAAAGCCCCCGGCAGGTCGCGCGGGGCTTGCCGGCGGCAGTGAGCACGCCCTCGATGGTGGCGCGATCCGCCGTCGAATCGACCACCCGGGCGGTCAACTCGATCGGACCGTCGGTCGGCGTCGGCCGGAGCAGCTTGATCGCGTATTCCGCCGTCACCGTGCAGAGCGGCTGCTCCAGTTTAAGCCGTTGCATGAGATGCCAGGCGGCCGTCCAGTTGCAGTGGCAATCGAGCAGGGAACCGATGATTCCACCGTTGAGCATGCCGGGAAACGCCTCGTGGTGCGGTTCGGCGTGCCACGTGGCTATGACAGTGTCGCCTTGGACGAAGCTGCGGATATGCAGTCCTTTTGCGTTGGCCGGGCCGCAACCGAAGCAACTGCTCAAGGGCGCATACTTTTCCTGCAGGCTCGGTTCGGTCATGAGACTCATGAAGCCGGGAATGTTTCCCGGTATAAATCAAAAAGTTCGTAAGATTTTTAACTGGCGCCCGTGGGCTTACTTGACATGGTGCCGTGAGCAATATCCATTCCATTTAATGGCACGCAAGATAGCCTTCCTCAACTACAAGGGCGGTGTCGGCAAGACATCGCTAATCGTAAATACGGCCGCCAGTTTGGCGCGTCGCGGCATGCGTGTTTTGCTCTTGGATTTCGACACCCAGTCGAACGCGAGCATCTGGCTGATGAAGCTCGATCGTTGGAACAAGATCAACTCCTCCGGCACCGGCTCCATTTATTCGATCTTTGATCCGGGCACGGCCCGCCTCAAGGACTGCGTGATCAAGGATGTGGTCGAGGGCAAGGACGGCGAGAAACTCCTGCCGGGCCTGGATCTCGTGCCGACGTCGTTCAACCTTGTGGACCTGGAAGGCGAGTACAAGCCGGACCCCAAGCGGCCGTCGTACGTCATTTTCCAGGAGCAGCTCGCGGAGATCGAGGGCAACTACGACTTCGTGCTGTTCGACTGTCCGCCGAACGTTTTGCGCGCGTCGCAGAACGGCGTGTTCTGCGCGAACGAGCTCTACGTGCCGTCGAATCCGGATGCACTCAGCCTCATCGGTTTCACCCTGCTGATCGAGAAGCTCATGCGCTTCCAGCAGACGTCGGCGAGCTTCCGCACCACCGCGATGGGCCCCGCCGCGATGGTCTACGGCATCGTCTTCAACTCGATCAAGTCGAACACCGACATCGAGGTCCCCAAGATGCGCATGCAGCTTCGCCTGAATCAATTCAAGGCGCAGAAGCGCGGCTGCGCGCCCAGCGCGAAGATCTGCACCACGCAGATCCGCGACGCCATGATCGTGCGCCGCGCCGTTACGCTCGGCCTGCCGGTTTTCCTCGTTGGTTCCGAGGGGAATGACGAAGACACCGTCGCCAACGACTTCATGAAGCTGGCCGCCGAGATCATGGAAAACGCCCCGGTCTAATCCCTCATCACGCTCACCGCATATGGCAAAATTCAGCAATACCGAATGGGACGAGATCCGGAAGAAATTCCACCATTCCATCATGGCGGATACCTCGCTCGTCAGCCTGGCGCAAAATCTCGACACGAAGGAGTGGCCGCACAAGGCGGAGGATGAGAAGCCCTCCAAGTACATCGACTTTGCTTACGATGAACTGCTGATGCTCCCGGAAATCGCCGGCAGCACCGATCGCGCCGACCACCTCATCGGCATCCTGAAGGAGACGCTCGCGTTTGACGACCCGTTTGGCGACATGGTCGCGCAAGTCGAGGAGACCGCCTCCAAGGAAAATCCCATTCTCAAGACCCTGGGCCGCCTGGGCATTCCCGAGGACTACCCGTTGATGCTCGCGAATTTTTCCGAGGGCACCCGGATGGTCTGCGCGTCCGAGGGCGTCAAGACCATCGGTGGCTTTGCGAATCTGGGCCAGCAGATGTCCACCCGCGTGGTGCTGGGCGGTGATTTCCGCACGGCGCTCAATGCGCTCACGCATGGCGACGAGGAGGGGATCGGCCAGTTTCTCCCGTTCCGTAAGGGCTCCACGGGGCTGCACCTCGCCGAGGCCATCGGGCTTGTGTCCGCCGGTCTGCCCCGCGTGGAGCAACTCAGCCTCGGCAAGTATTACGGCGCGAAATTGAATCCGACAGATGCGAGCCTGGCCAAATCCCTCACCAAGGATCAGGCGGAAAAGCACGAGGCGATGCTGCGCGCCACGGTGCAAGCCGCCCTGGATTGGTTCAAGGATGGCAAGGCTGCCCTGGTCAAGCATGTGTCCGACGGCGGCACCTACGAACGCTACTTTGTTGTGATCAACGACCCGGCCCGCGAGGCCATCGCGGTCCGGCTGACCTCCAATCTTCTCAAGGTCGAGGCCAAGGCCGCCGCTCCGTCGGCGACGCCGGTCGAGGGCAAAAAGGGCGGATTCTTCGGCCGCCTGTTCGGCAAGGGCTGAACGCCCTGAACTCCGCCCGTGGATAATCAACCGCCACCGAAGGCCGCGGCCGCTGGCCCTGCGTTTCCCGCACCCGGTGCCGTCAAGTTTCCGCTGAAGCCCGCGGGGATCAAGCCGCTGGTCCTGCCGCGTCGCATCAGCCCGCTGCAGCGCGCCCAGGAGGCGTCGCAGGCCACGGCCGAGGCCCGCAAATCCATCGGCGTGATCATGTCCCAGTCGCGTCCGCCGTGGGGCGGGAAGCCTTCGCTCAGCGGCGCGCAGGTTGAGGGCCTCGAGAAGGCCTTGCGGGCCCTTGAAACCAAGGTGGCAGAGCGGGAAATGGCCCTGGCCGAGGCGGAAAACAAGCTCGCCGAGCGCGACCGCGAACTGGCGGAAACCGAGGCGTTGTTGCAGGCCCGCGAAAAAGTCATCGACGCCATGCGCAAGCAGCCGGTGGCGCCCACCGGCGCGGTGGTCAACCCCGAGGAAATGGAGGCACTGGGCAAGCTGAAGGAGGAACTGGACCGGCAGGAAGCCTACATGAAGGAGCAGCGCCAGGCCATCAAGGAGCGCGAGGAATTCCTCGAGCAAAGCGAGTCCGCCCTCTTCCAGAAAATGCAGGACCAGCAGGAAAAGGAGACCGAACTTGAGCAGAAGGCCGAGGATCTGAAACGCGCCATGCAGAAGGCCGGCTTGGTGAAAGAAGAGCCCAAGGAGCCAATGGAGAAGGCCTGAGGGAACCTATCGCGATTTGCCCTTTCCAAGTCTGAAACCCGCCCCTATTAAATTTCCCTTCATGAGCTTCCCTTTGCTTCGTCACACCGCACTTCTCGTCCTACTGGCCGTTCCGGCGGCTGTCTTCGCCCAGGAAGAGAGCGCCCGCGAGGAGGAGCGGCTGGCGGCCCTGGCCCGCAGCACCGACTGGTATACGCCCAAGACCGACTTCTCGATGGGGTTCCGGATGTTGAGCTCGGGTGTGAAAGTTCATTTCGGAAAATTGGGCACCGTGCCTTACAACTCCATTCCTGCGCCGGGTTCGGACGGTTTGGTCGCCCGCACCTACAACAACGGGTCGGTCAGCGTGGATCGGGCCCGGTCGAATGAGCAAGACGCCAACGGCAATCAGACTTCTCAGCCCGGCGGCCGGTATCAGATCGGCACCACCGACGCATCCGGCACCCTCACGACCACCAATGATCTGCTGGCCTACACGCCCGGGCTCACGCGCATCTGGAGTTATTCAACCCCGGATCAGGCGCTCACCCGGCCGGGCTACATCGCCCTGAGCAGTTACAGCGCCACGAGTGACGGGGCCATGGCGGACAAGAAGCAGGGGGCTTCGCTCGGCGTCGAGCTGCAGTTGTCGCACACCCTTTATCAGGTCACCAAGCGCATCAGTGTCGGCCTCTCGGCCGGTCTGGCCATCAATGGCATCAACAACAAGACCACCGGTGACGTCTCCGCGACCCTCAACACGTACACCGATTATTATTCGCTGCACGGCCAGGCCGCCCCCACGACCTCGCTGACCGCCGTCTACAGCAGCCCGACCTTTTCGGACCTGACCTCCAATGGCGTCGTCTTCAGCAACGGTTTCGAGACCACCGTGCCGATCAGCGCCCAGCCTGATGCCAACACGCTGACCGCCGTCACCGGTGGCACGACCGTGCATGGCTTGTGGGAAGTCAAGGGCGCCTACATGATGCTGCGCTTCGGGCCGTCTCTCCGGGCCCAGGTGACCAGCCGCCTGACCCTGACGGCCAGCCTCGGGCTGGCGGGCGCTTATTCGGGCACGACTTATTCCGCCACCGAGTCATTTTTGATCCCCGTGGTGGGCACTTCCATCACCGAGTCCACCGTGACGAGTTCGGCGAACAAGCTGTTGAGCGGCTACTATGCGGATTTGAACCTGGAGTTCGCCGCCAATGAGCGCACCGGCTTGTACGGCGGCGTGAGCCTCCAGAAACTGGGCGCCTACGATCAGACGCTGGAAGGGCGCACCGCGCATATCGATATCGGCACCTCCTCGGGTGTCCGTGGCGGCGTCAACATCCGCTTCTAAGCGGATTAGCCTGCGGTCAGGCTGGCGAGGACGGTGTCCACCGTCTGCAGCTTCTCCGGCGCGAAGAATGAATTGATGCGGCAGATCACCTGTTGCACGAGTCCGTCCGGGCACGAGGCGCCGCCGGTGATCAGCACGCGCTTCGGCGAGTCGTCCCCCGGCCAGAGAGTGTGGACCTCGGTGTGCCCGCCCCGGCCATGGCTGGCCGCCGGAAAGACGTAGTGCTCGATCTGGTCGCGCGACCGGATGTTGGCTTCCGACTGGATGAAAAACGCCCGGAGCCCGAGTTTCTGCTCACACAGCCGGTAGAGCTGGTAGGTATTCGAGCTGTTCGTGCCGCCGATGATGAAGGCCGCGTCAAGTGGCTCGGCGAGCGCGCGCTGCAAGGCATCCTGGTTCACCTGCGTCGCATAGCAGAGCGTGTCTTTCTTGCCTGCGCCCCCGACGTGGCCGGGGCCGGCGGCTTCCCCGTATTTGGCCACGAAAAGCGACTTGAAGTAGTCGATGATGGCGGCGGTTTCGTTCATCAGCAGGGTGGTCTGGTTGACGATGGCCACGCGGTCCAGGTGCACCGCGGGGTCGAAGCCCGGCGTGTGCAGGCCGGCGAAGCGCTGGAGCAGGGCGGCGCGCTTCTCGTCGGTCGGGACGGCGATGTAATCGCCCAGCAGCCGGGCCTCGTCGAGATTGCGGATGATGATCGAGGGGGCGTGGCGCCGGCTGTTGGAGAAGGTCGCCTTCGTCTCCTCGTGCTCGCTCTTGCCGTGGATGATCACCGTATAACCCTCGCGGCCGAAGCCACGCGCGGCTTTCCAGACTTTTTCCACGAGCATGCAGGTCGCGTCGAATTGCGCGACGCGGATGCCCTTGCGCACGAGCTTCATCTTGTCCTCGTCGGTGGCGCCGAAGGCGGGGATGATGACGATGTCGTCCGCGGTCAGCGAATCCCAGAGCAGCGCCCGCGGCTGGCCGGGTGCGGCCACGGTGCCGTCGACGGTGAAGGGCAGGCCCTTGTCGGTCTGCAGGAAGCGCAGCCCGCGCCGCAGCAGGTCCTCGTTTACGAATGAATTGTGGATCAGCTCGCTCAGCATGAACACCCGGCGGCCGGGATTCTCGGCTAGCGACTCGTAGGCGCGCTCGATGGCGTTCTTCACGCCGAGGCAGAAGCCGAAATGACTGGGGATGAGGTACTGCACCGCGCCGAAGTCCAGCGTGGCCGGCCGGGAGGCGGAGCGCTCGTTGGTGCGCGCGAGGGCCTTGATCGCCTCGCACAGCCGGCTTTGGTACAGGCTCCGGGCGGCCTCGTCCTGCTGGTAGATGATCCGGTTGCGGTCCTTCTCGACCCGGAATTTATAAATGTAGTCGTGCTCGCCGAGATGGAGGTAGGGGATCTCGATGAGATACGGCCCAAGCTGGTCCAGCACGGCGGCCAACGACGGGGCCAGGGACGGCCGCAGGGCATCGAGCTGGTCGAGGGTATGGAAGCTGACCTCGCTGTCGGCCGGGTTGCCGCTCACCTGGGTGAAATACACCCGGTAGCCCAGGCCGTTGACCGCGCAGGTGAAATACTCGGTGACCGCCGTATGGGTCGGAAAACAGGCCGCCAGCCGCGCCTGGGCCATGGCCGCGTCGGCGCCGACGAAGGCATGGCCGAGCTTGGTGCCGGCCTGCCGGACAGCGAGCTGGTTGCTCGGATTGAAGGCGAGCAGCACGCACATGGCGGAGGTGGCCGGGGGAGGCGCGATCATTCGGTTCCACGGAAGCACAACCTGCCCGCGCGTCAACGACGGCGTGCGGCGGGACACTGGCTTGCGGTCGGACGCGATTCCGCGCACGGTCCCGGGATGAATCTTGAGGACATGCGCCGCACTTACGCCCGTCGGGAGCTGGAGTTGACGGACCTGCAGGCGGATCCCTTCGTCCAGTTCGATGGTTGGATGCGTGAGGCGATCGCCACCGAGTTGCTGGAGCCCAATGCCATGGCGCTGGCCACGGTTTCCGCGGTGGGGACGCCATCGGTTCGCGTGGTGCTGCTGAAGGGCTTTGATACCCGGGGTTTTGTCTTCTACACCAACTACGAAAGCAGCAAGGCGCGGGACATCGCGGCCAACCCGGCGGTGGCGCTCCTGTTTCCCTGGCTGCCGTTGGAGCGGCAGGTCAGCGTCACAGGCCGGGCGGAGAAGATCTCCGCGGCTGAATCTCTGAAGTATTTTCTCAGCCGGCCCCGCGACAGCCAGATCGGCGCGTGGGCCTCCCGGCAAAGCGAGGTCATCACGACCCGCTCGCTGCTCGAAACCAAGTTTGCCGAGATGAAGGCGAAGTTTCTCAGCGGCGAGGTGCCGTTGCCCGACTATTGGGGCGGCTACCGGGTGACCCCGGCCAGCTTCGAGTTCTGGCAGGGTCGGCCCAGCCGCCTGCACGACCGGTTCCGCTATGTGCGCCAGCCGGATGACCAGTGGGCGATCAGCCGGCTGATGCCCTAGCGGTGAATGGAGGGCCCGGCCGTGCGATCAGCAGACGCACAGCATGGTTCCCGCTTAGGCTGCGCCGCCGAAGGTCACGTAGTCGTCCATGTCCAGCCGGTCAAACAGCGTCCGGATATCGTCGCGCTGCGGACAGTTTCGCGTGATGTCGTCGGCAAAGGTCGTGTGACGCTTTGCGTCGCCTGGGGCCAGGTTCTCCAGCCAGTGACTCCAGGCCGCGACTTCCCAGGCCTGGCGCTGCGGCTGGCTGCTGGCGTTGACCCACTCCAGCATTTCCGAATCGCTCTTGCCGGTCTTCACCGCCGCGAGGAAGTCCTCGGCCGTGAGCCCGAGGAAAGTGAGCAGGCGCTGGTCGAGCGGGTTGTTCCACTTGTACTCGCCGGTCCGGCCCGCGAGATAGGCACGGGCCTTGTCGAGGATGCGAGGCAGGACGACATAACCGCCGAGACGGATGTGCGGGCTGCGCGGGGGGTGCTGGGACAGGTCGGGGGCTTGGTAAGAGATCATGCCTCCTTACTGGTGCACAACCGGACGCGTTGCAACTTTACCGGCGGCCAGCGGTGGCTGCCGCCGACCGGCACAGTCACTCGTCCATGCCCGCCGACCGCTCGAAGAAACCCTCGCTCACCAGAATACGCATGGCCTGGTCGATGACGATCTTCCGGTCGGCCGGGAGGAGCATGGAGTAGTGGATGGTCAGCCATTCCGCGATGCCGGCCTTGGCTTCGTCGCGCTTGGTGACGCCGGCGAGGAAATCGTCGGCCTGGTCGCAGATTTCGGAAACGATCGCGCCCGGATTCATGGGCCAAGGCTAAGAAAACCGGGGCGGATAAATCCAGTCCGGAAATACGGCGGGCGGATGGGTTTTCGTAGGGGGCGCAGGCTCTTGTCGGGTCATAGGCTTGGCGACGGCCGAGGCTGCGACCTCGATTGGGATACCTCGCACGGGGGGCGCAGCAAGTCTGCGCCCCTACGGTGAAACTGATGGCTATCCGTTCGCGAGCCCGACTACAATTTCAGCGCTTCCGCCAGCTTCGAGGCGTCGCCGCCGCCGCCCATGGCGAAGTCCGGTTTGCCCCCGCCCTTGCCGCCGAGCTTGGCGGTGAGGGCGCCGATCAGTTTGCCGGCCTGATGGCCGGCCTTGACCGCCGCGGGCGAGCAGTAGGCGACGAGACTGACCTTGCCGTCGAAGTTGGCCCCGAGTTGCACGGCGCCATCGCCGAGCTTGTGCAGGACCTGGCTGCCGAGGGAACGGAGTGATTCGGGCGAGTCGGTCGTGACCACCGCGGAAACCCACTTGAGGCCGTCCTTGGTAGTCGCGGTCGCCGCCAGTTCCTCGGCGAGGGCGGCGGAGGCCTTGGCCTCGAAGCCCTTGATCTTCTGCTCGAGTTCCTTCTGGTGTAGGAGGAGTGATTCCAGTTTCTGGGCCACATCGTGCGAGCCGGCGTTCAGGCGCGTGTTCACGGCCTTGAGGGCGGCTTCCTCGTGGGCGACAAAATCCAGCGCGGCCTGGCCGGCGACGGCCTCGATGCGGCGGGTGCCGGCGGCGATGGCCATCTCGGCGACGATCTTGATCAGGCCGATCTCGCCCGCGGTCGCCACGTGCGTGCCGCCGCAGAGTTCCTTGGAAAAGCCGCCGATGTCGACGAGGCGGACGCGCTTGCCGTACTTGTCGCCGAAGAAGGCGAGGACATCGGCCGGCTTCTTGTCGTAGTCGATCTCCGCGGAGACGACCCGGGCGTTGTCGATGACCTTCTCGTTGATGAGTTGTTCGCATTCCTTGATCTGGGCCTGCGTGAGCGCCTCGAAATGGGTGAAGTCAAACCGCATCCGGTCAGGAGTCTTGTGCGTGCCGAACTGCCGGACGTGCGTGCCGAGCATCTTGCGGAGAGCCCAGTGGATCAGATGCGCGGCGGAGTGATGCCGCGAGATCGCGCGGCGGCGGAAGAGATCGACGTGAAGTGTCGCTGGGGAGGCGGGAGACGGGAGGCTGGAGGCGGGAGCCAGCTTGTGGAGGTGGCGGCCGGACTTGTCCTTGATGGTGTCGACGATGTCGAACTTGGCGCCGTTGATGAGCGCATGCCCGGTGTCGCCGACCTGTCCGCCCATTTCGGCGTAGAAAGGAGTCTGGTCGAATACCAGGTAGGTTTCCTTCTCGGTCTTCACGACGTCGACCAGCTTCGCGTGCGTTGCATGGGAGGCATCGATCTCGTAGCCGACGAACTTGGTGGCCTCGGCGACCGTCTCGCCTTCGGTGGACGCGACGATGATGTCGGTCTTGCGCGCGGCGCGGCCGCGTTCGCGCTGCAACTGCATTTCAATATCGAAGGCATCAGTATCAACAGAGATGCCACGCTCCGCACCCAATAGCTGCGTCATGTCTAGCGGAAAGCCGTAAGTATCGTAGAGCTCGAACGCGTGCTCGCCCGAAATATTCGGCAATCTGCCAAAGATTTTCTTTGCAAGAGCAAGATCGAGATTTTGGGGATCGAAGGTGATTTCTGGAAGACCAAGAGTTGCAGCTCCGATCGATGTTTTTGACCCTGGATGAACCGGATCTAAGACCCAGATCTTATATTGGCGGATGGCTCCCGTAGTCAGAGCGAGCACCTCAATGGCGTCAGCTAAACCTCGGTCAAATAATTGAAGTCCGCGAGCGAGGGTGCGGCCAAACGATTCCTCCTCTGCGCGAATGGCTTTCTCGACCATGATACGCTGGGTCTTAAGTTCGGGAAAGACGTCTCCGAGTGACTGAATAACGGAGGCTACAAGCGCAGAAAAGTCACCGGTCTTCAGGCCTAGATTTTTCTGCCCATACATGATCCCGCGGCGAAGGATGCGCCGGATGACATAGTTGCGGCCTTCGTTTCCTGGGAGGATGCCGTCAGCGATTGCACACGACACGCAGCGTGCGTGGTCGGCGAGGACGCGGAAGGCGATGTCGGTCTGTTCCTGTTCGGTGAGGCCGTCGCGCTTGGTCGGGACGGTCTTGGTGTACGTCTTGCCGGACAACTCGGCGAGCTTGTCGAAGGTCGGCTTGAAGACGTCGGCGTTGTAGTTCGACGGCTCGGCGGTGAAGTCCTTGAAGCCGTTCGTCGTGGCGTGAATGCCGGCGACGCGCTCAAAGCCCATGCCGGTGTCGACGTGCTTGGCGGCGAGCGGAGCAAAGGTGCCGTCGGCGTTCGCGTTGAACTGGATGAAGACGTGGTTCCAGATCTCGATGCAGCGCGGGCTGGAGGAGTTGACGTTGGCGCGGCCGGCGGCCTCGTCGTCGGAGGGCAGCAGGTTGAAATGGATCTCGGAGCAGGGACCGCAGGGACCGGTGTCGCCCATCATCCAGAAATTGTCCTTCTTGTTGCCGTTGACGATATGAACGGCGGGGTCGAGTCCGGCCGTCTTGAAGATGCCGGCCCAGATGTCGTAGGCTTCCTGGTCGAAGTCAGCCGGGTCGCCCTTGGACTTGTCGGGCGAATAGACCGTCGCGAACAGGCGCTTGGGCGGAATACCCCAGACCTTGGTGAGCAGTTCCCAGCCCCAGGTGAGTGACTCCTTCTTGAAGTAGTCGCCGAAGGACCAGTTGCCCAGCATCTCGAACATCGTGTGGTGGTAGGTATCGAAGCCCACGTCCTCGAGGTCGTTGTGCTTGCCGCCGGCGCGGATGCACTTCTGCGTGTCGGCCACGCGCTTCCACGGGGCGGTCTGGTCGCCGAGGAAGTAGGGCACGAACTGGTTCATCCCGGCGTTGGTGAACAGCAGGTTGGGCGCCGTCGGCATGAGCGAGGACGACGGGACGATGGTGTGCTGTTTCGACTTAAAAAAATCGAGGAACGACTGGCGGATTTCGGCGGAGGTCATTGCGGGTTGATCCAGAAGCTAGAGGGCAAAATCTGGAGCGGGTCAGCTAAAATCACGACCCACCCCGGGGAAAGGATATTCTTGTCATACGGCCGGTCCTACAAAAGTGCGGGGGTTGTGCACTTGCATTGGCACTTAGCTGCTACAAAATATGTCACAAGTAGTGTGAGATACCCCCTCTGACACTCCGCAGCAAGGTACGCCGGTTGTGACGGCCACGAGACTTTTACTGCGGAGCGTTAATTGCTCCATGAAAATCCTAAAACCAACCGCAGATGGAGCCCGACTTTAACGGTCGGGTTTCGGATCGGAATCACGGTGCCGTCAGCTTGATCGCCCCGGTATGGCGAGTAGTAGCTTGGAAACTTCCAGTGGAGACCGGAGTCAAACCGGGGCGGAAGCTTGGCGGAGTAAGAGAGTATCAGGCATGAACACCGGTGATTTGAAAGCGCCTGCCGAACCGGTCGCCGCGACGACCGCACCGCGCAGCGGACAGATCTGGACATATTTGCTGGCCGTGACGGCCGCCGCGGCGACCCTGGGCGGGCGCCTGGCCTTTGCGCCGTGGTTTGGGGACCGGCCGGTGTTGGTTATCTTTGTGCTCCCGATTATTCTCAGCGCCTATGTCGGCGGACTGGGTCCGGGATTGGTGGCCACCGCCACGGTGGGCTTGGGTACGAGCTATTTTCTCATCCCGCCATTGCACAGTTTCGCCATGGAAAGGTCGGTGGACACACTGCAATGGCTGATTCTGGTACTGATCGGGGTACTTATCAGCGTGCTGACGGAATCCCTGCACGCGGCGCGCCGTAACGCCCTCGCCAATACCACGGCCCGCCGGAGTCTGGCCACGGAACGCAAGGTGCAGGCCGGCTTCGGGCTGGCGCTCACCTTCCTCGTCGTCATCGGCGCGATCTCCGTGCTCAGCGTGGCGCGCTTGCGGGAGGCGACGGGGTGGGCGACCCATACCGAGAAGGTGATCGCCTCACTGCGGCTGCTGCTTTCCACGCTCACTGATGTCGAGACCGCCGAGCGGGGCTTCGTGATTACCGGGGAGGAGATTTATCTGGGCCCATCCGACGCCGCGCGGCGGCTGATCGACGGGGAACTGGCGGGTCTGCGCCAATTGACCGCCGACAACCGCATCCAGCAGGCCGAGCTGGACCGGCTTGAACCGCTGATCACCGCCCGCCTGGCCCTGGCGGAACAGATCATTATTCGGCGCCGCCACGAAGGACAGGTGCCCGCCCAAACCCTGCTCGCGGCCGGCGAGGGCAAGGAACTCCATGATCGCATCCGGGCGCTGCTGGCGAAGATGGAAGCGACCGAGCAAGGCTTGCTGCGGGACCGGGAGAACCGCGCCCAGCACGACAATGTGATCACCCGGACGGTGATCATCGCGGGCGGCACCCTGGCGTTTGTCTTTGTGGCGGTGGCGCTTTTCATCATGAACCAGGAGTTCACTCGCCGGCGCCGCGTGGAGGCGGCGCTGCGTGAGGCCCAGGAAAACCTCGAGGCCCGGGTGCGGGAGCGCACGGCCGAGCTGGAAAGGACCAACGAGGCCCTGCAGGCGAGCGAGGACTTGTTCGCCAAGGCCTTCCGGCTGAGTCCCGACTGCATCGCCATTGTGCGGCTCGCCGACCGGACCGTCCTCAAGGCCAACGAGGCGGTCTGCCGGCTGTGGGGCAGCACGCTGAAGGAAGTCATCGGCAAGCCGACGCGGGAATACACCAACTGGGTTGACGAGGACGAGCGGCTCGCCTTCATGCGGACCCTGCACGAAAAAGGCGAATGCCTGAACTATGAGACCACGTTCCGTCTGAAGGACGGCCGGCTGGGACGGTTCAATGTTTCCTCCCGGCAACTCACGCTCCAGGGCGAAACCTGCGTGCTCAGTGTCATGAGCGATATCACTGAGCGCAAACGGGCCGAGATCGCGGCGGCCCGGCTAGCCGCCATCGTGGAATATTCGGACGATGCGATTATCGGCAAGGATTTGCAGAGCAAGGTGACCAGCTGGAATGCCGGCGCGGAGAAAACCTTCGGCTACTGCGCCGAAGAGATCATCGGCGAGTCGATCACCCGGCTGATCCCGCCGGAACGCCAGCATGAGGAGGCCGAGATAATTTCTCGCGTGCTGCGTGGCGAAAGTGTCCGCCACTTGGAAACGGTCCGCGTCCGCAAGGACGGCAGCCGGCTCGATGTCTCCGTCACCGTCTCGGCCATCAAGGACTCCCGGGGCAATATCACCGGCGCCTCGAAGGTGGCGCGGGACATCACCGAGCGCAAGCGGGCCGATGAGGCGCTGCGGGATTCGCGGGCGCGGCTGATTTCGACGCTCGCCGCCGGGTCCATCGGGACCTGGACGTGGGACATCGGGAACGACCGGCTGGTTGCGGACGAATTTACTTCCCGTGCCTTCTCCGTCGACGCCGACGAAGCGGCCCGGGGCCTGCCCGCGGCCGCCTACCTTCAGGCGGTGGTGGAGGAGGACCAGGCGGGGGTCTCCGCGGGCCTCGCGCAAGCGATCGCGACCTGCGGACGCTACGATATCGAGTACCGGGTCCGGCAGAAAACCGGCCCCCACCTCTGGCTGCAGGCCCGGGGTCGCGTCGAGGGTGACGCGGCCGGCAAGGCCGTGAATTTTCATGGCGCGGTGATGGACATCACGGCGCGGAAGGTGGCCGAGGCGGCGGTGCGCGAAAGCGAGGAATATTTCCGGTTTCTCAACGACCTGGCCCTCGCGACGCGCGCGCTGGCGGATCCGGCGCGGATCATGGCGGTGACGGCCC
This sequence comes from uncultured Verrucomicrobiota bacterium, assembly GCA_903898675.1. GTDB lineage: Bacteria > Verrucomicrobiota > Verrucomicrobiia > Opitutales > Opitutaceae > Lacunisphaera. Next base: position 16,948 of record CAIUGM010000014.1, on the reverse strand, counting down.
GGATGCTGGGCGAGCACCTGGGGGCCTCGCGTTGCGCGTACGCCGAGGTGGAGCCGGACGGTGACGGGTTCACCATCCTGCACGATTACACCGACGGCTGCGCGAGCACCGTCGGTCAGTACCGTCTTGCGCTGTTTGGGGCCCGGGCCGTAGCCACGCTCGGCCGCGGGGAAACACTGATCATCCGTAATGTGACGGCGGAGCTCTTGCCGGGGGATGGGGCGGAGACCTTCAAGGCCATCGGCATCCAGGCGATCATCACCTGCCCGCTGGTCAAGGAAGGCACGCTGCGCGCCATGATGGCGGTCCACCAGACCACCCCGCGCGATTGGCGGCCTGGCGAGATCACCGTGGTGCAGGATGTGGTCGAACGCTGCTGGGCGGCGATCGAGCGCCGGACCGCGGAGGCGAAAATCAATCAACTCAACGCCGGGTTGGAACAACGCGTAATCGAGCGCACCGCGCAACTGGAGGCGGCCAATAAGGAACTGGAGGCCTTCTCGTACTCCGTGTCGCATGACCTGCGGACCCCGCTGCGGGCCGTGGATGGTTTTTCGCAGGCGGTCCTCGAGGACTACGGGACAACGCTGCCGGCCGAGGGCCAGCGCTACCTGCGGACGATCCGCGAGAGCGCCCAGCGCATGGCGGAGCTGATCGACGACCTGCTGCTCTTTTCGCGCCTCAGCCGGCAGGCACTGCAACGGCGGCCGGTGGAGACCGCCCAGCTGGTGCGCTCGGCCCTGAGTGAACTGCATGCCCAGCGGGCCGGACGGGAAGTCGAGATCAGCACCGGTACGCTGCCCGCCTGCGACGGCGACCCCGCGTTATTGAAGCAGGTGTGGATCAACCTGCTGTCCAATGCCCTGAAATACACGCGCCGCCGGCCGCGGGCCAACGTGGAGATCGGCGCATTCCAACGGGACGGGGCGGATGTCTTCTTCGTGCGCGACAACGGCACGGGCTTCGACATGCAGTATGCCCACAAGCTTTTCGGCGTGTTCCAGCGCCTGCACCGCGCCGAGGATTATGAGGGCACGGGTGTCGGCCTGGCCATTGTGCAGCGGATCATCCACCGCCACGGCGGCCGCGTCTGGGCGGAAGCCACCCTGGACGGCGGCGCCACCTTTTTTTTCACCCTTGGCCTACCACCAGTTTAATATGAACAAGACCGACCCCGTTAAAATATTGCTCGTTGAAGACAATCCGCAGGACCTGGAACTGGCCCTGCGTGCCTTGCAAAAGGCCAAGGTCAGCAACCACATCGAAGTTGTCCGGGACGGGGCGGAGGCGCTGGAGTTTATCTTCGGCGAGGGCGCCTATGCCGGGCGAAAAATCAGCGACGGCCCAAAGGTGATCCTGCTCGACCTGAAGCTGCCGAAGGTGGACGGCCTCGAGGTCCTGAAGCGGATCAAGAGCGACCCGCGGACCAAGATGATTCCGGTCGTGGTCCTGACCTCGTCCAAGGAACAGCGGGACGTGGTCGAGAGCTACCAGCTCGGGGTGAACAGCTACATCGTGAAGCCGGTGAATTTCGAGCGTTTTGCCGAGGCGGTGCGCGACCTCGGGTTTTATTGGTTGCTGCTCAACCAGCCCCCGAAGGTGGTCGATTAAGCCAGAGCCATGACCCAGCCGTTGCACGTACTCCTGGTTGAGGATAATCCGCATGATGCGGAACTCATCGTGCGGGAATTGCGCCGGGCGGGCTATGCGCCAGAGTGGCAGCGGGTGGAGACCGAGGCGGACTTTATCCGGAAGCTGGCGGACCGGCCGGAGATCATCCTCTCGGACTTTGCCCTGCCGGAATTCGACGGTTTGCGCGCCCTCGCGCAGCTCAAGAGCCACGGGCTCGATATCCCGTTTATCCTGATCTCGGGCACCATCGGCGAGGAAACGGCGGTCGCCGCGATGAAGAACGGCGCGGCCGACTATCTCCTCAAGGACCGACTCGCGCGGCTGGGCCCGGCGGTGGCGCATGCGTTGGAGCAAGCCAGGCTGCGGGGCGAGCGCCGGGCCGCCGATGAGGCGGTGCGTGCGAATGCCGAGTTTGTCCGGGAAGTCATGGATTCGCTCACCGCCGCCCTGGTGGTGCTGGATGAGCGGGGCGTCATTACCGCCGTCAACGAGAACTGGCGGCAATTCGCCCGGGGCAACGGCGGGAGCGACTGGGTGGGCCAGAACTACCTGACCACATGCCTGTCTGGCTTTGAAGGAAGTGGTGACGCCCATGCCCGCGACGCCCACGAAGGGATTACGTCCGTGCTGAATGGATCGAAGAAGTCCTTCGTGCGCGAGTACCGGGATGATTCACCGACGGAACAGCGCTGGTATTTGATGCGGGTCTCGCCCCTGACGGGCTTGAAACGCGGGGCCGTGGTCACGCACTCGGACATTTCCGCCCGGCGGCAGGCCGAGGCCGCCGTCCGTTCCAGTGAGGAGCGGTTCCGGCAGCTGATTGAAAATGGCTCGGATATCATCTCGGTCATCGATGCCAAGGGGATCATCCGGTATCAGAGTCCGTCCTCCGCCCGCATCATGGGGTACCGGTCCGAGGAACTGGTCGGACAGGTTTTGCTGACTTACGTCCATCCGGAAGACCAGGCAAAGTTACAGGAGGCGGTCGGACGTTCCTTATTGGGCCAGGCCAAGCCCACGCCCTTGGAATACCGGGTGCGGCACCAGAACGGAACCTGGCGGCTCCTGCAGTCCCTCGGCAAGGCCATGACCGACGCGAACGGGGAAAAGCTGGTGGTGGCCAATTCGCGCGACGTCACGGAAAGCCGGCTCATGGAGGAAAAATTCCTGCGCGCCCAGCGGATGGAGGCGATCGGCACGCTGGCCAGCGGCGTGGCCCACGATTTGAACAATATCCTCGCCCCGATGCTGATGGTGCCGGGCCTGCTGCGGCAGCACCTGCCGGATCCCCATGACCGGGAGATCCTCGCGATGCTGGAGCACAGCGCGCAACGCGGCGCCAGCATCATTGCGCAGCTGCTGACCTTCAGCCGGGGGATCGAGGGTGCGCGCGTGAACGTGCAGCCACGGCATTTGATCAGGGAGACGATCCAGATCATGCGGGAGACCTTTCCCCGCAACCTGATGATCAAGGAGGACCTGCCGGCCGACCTGTGGGTTGTGATCGCGGACGCCACGCAGCTGCACCAGGTGTTGATGAATCTGTGCGTCAATGCCCGGGATGCCATGCCCGAGGGCGGCCGGCTGATCCTGGCCGCGAAGAACGTCCAGCTGGATGGAGCCGCCGTGCAGACCCAGTCCGGCGTGGAACCCGGGGCCTTTGTGGTGATCGAGGTGTCCGACTCCGGGCACGGGATCGCCCCGGCGGTCATCAACCGCATTTTCGATCCCTTTTTCACGACCAAGGACATCGGCAAAGGCACCGGCCTGGGGCTTTCCACCGTGCTGGGCATTGTGAAGAGCCACGGCGGGTTTGTGACGGTGCAAAGCGAAAAGGAGAAGGGCACGGTCTTCCGGGTTCATTTACCGGCAATTACCGAGACGCATGCGGTCCCGGCCAAGCCTGATGCCACCGCGGCCCTGCGGGGAAACAATGAGCTGATTTTGGTCGTGGATGACGAGGAGCCGATCCGCGAGACGGTCCGGAAAGTCCTCGAGCGTTACGGCTATCGCGTGATCACGGCCGAAAGCGGCGAGGAAGGTATCCGAAAATTCATCCAGCAGCATGGCGGTGTCCGGCTGGTGTTTACCGACATGATGATGCCGGGCATGGGCGGGCTGGCCTTCATCCGGGCCCTGCAGATGATCGAGCCGGGCATCCGGGTGATGGCGTGCAGCGGGCTGGGCCCGGAGGAGAAGGGCGTGGAGCTGGCCGGACTTGGGGTCGGGGAAGTGCTCGCCAAACCCTTCGCGCCGGATGAGCTCCTCGCGGCCATGGAACGGGTGCTGACGCGACCCGGGCCGGCGGCCCGGTCCCTTTGACGTTGCGCGGCAACGGTCGCGTGCGTGAATGTAGCCCGAGTGAAAATCCATGTCCTGCCCTCCGGGCCGATCCAGACCATTGGCTACCTCCTCACTGAGGCGAAGCTGGGCGAGGCGGTGCTGGTGGATGCGCCCGGCGGTATTCTGGACAAGATCAAGCCGCTGCTGGAGAAGGAAGGCTGCACGCTGAAGGAACTCTGGCTCACGCACGGCCACTGGGACCACACCCAGGACTCCGCCAAGGTGAAGCGGGAGACCGGCGCCCTGGTGCGGGCCCATCGCGCTGACCAAAACCTGATCGAGACGCCGCACCTGATGGAAGAATTCATGGGCGCCAAAATGGGGCTGGAGCCGGTGGTGGTGGACGCATGGGTCGAGCCCGGTGATCGCATCAAGGCCCTGGGCCGGGAATTTGAAGTGCGGCATGTCCCGGGACATTGCCCGGGCAATGTGTTGTTTTATGAGCCCGCGGCCAAAACCGCGCTCGTCGGCGACGCGTTGTTCAAACGCGGCGTGGGCCGCTGGGACCTGCCCGGCGGAAATTACGATTTGTTGGCGAAATCAATCCGTGAGCAGATCTACACGCTGCCGGACGACACCATTGTTTTCCCGGGCCACGGTCCCCGCACCACCGTGGGCGAGGAAAAGACCGGCAATCCCTACGTCAGCATGGATCCATTGCACCGCCCGGAATGACAACCCAGTCCCAACACGAGGCCTTCATGCGCCGCGCCCTGGACCTGGCCCGGCGCGCCTGGGGTGACACCCATCCAAACCCGATGGTCGGGGCGCTCATTGTCGAGGATGGGGCAGTGGTCGCCGAAGGCTGGCACCTCAAGGCCGGCGAACCGCATGCCGAGATCAACGCCCTGCGGGCGCTCGGCCGGAAGCCACGCCCGGATGCGACCTTGTACGTGACCCTCGAGCCCTGCTGTACCCACGGCCGGACGCCGCCCTGCACCGACGCCATCGTGGATGCCGGCATCGCGCGGGTCGTCGCCGGCGCCACCGACCCGAACCCCGCCCATGCGGGCAAGGGCTACGAAGTCCTCCAGGCCGGCGGCGTGGAAGTGATCAGCGGCGTGCTGGCGGAGGAGTGCAGCGATCTCAACCTGGTGTTCAACCACATGATGACCACCGGCCGGCCGATCTTTGCCGCCAAGTCCGGCGTGACCCTCGATGGCAAGGTAGCGACGCGCACGGGTGACTCCAAGTGGATCACGGGGGCCCCGGCCCGGGCTGACGGGCACCGCTGGCGCCGGTTGTTTCCCGCGATTGCAGTGGGGGCCGGCACCGTGCGGGCGGACAACCCGCGGCTGACGGCTCGGGTGGGCGACACCGAGTGGTGTCCGTGGCGGTTTGTCTTTGACGGCCTTCTGCGCACGGTGACGGAAAAATCCATGCCCGCCGTCTACACCGACGAGTTTCGGGAGCGCACGATCGTGGTGACGACGCCCCACGGTGGGATGGGTTATGTGCGCAAGCTCAACACGCTGGGGGTAAAAACGTGGGTTATGCCCGGCAGTTCGCCCAAGGTTAATTTTGGCGACTTCCGGCAGCGCTGCGCCAGCGAAGGCATCACCGGGGTTTTCTTCGAGGGCGGGGCGCAACTGCTGAGCGAACTGCTGCAAGGCCGCGAGCTCGACTATCTTTTTGTCTATCACGCCCCGGTGCTCTTTGCGGATGAGAAGGGCAAGAGCATCCTGCGGGGCCTGCGGACGGAATCGCTCGCCCAGGCGGTCCGGCTCGAGCGCGTGAAGCATGAAGTCCATGGCGACGATTCCTTGATGCGCGGCTACCTGAAGTACCCCGAGAAGATGTTCGTCGACGAGGCGGTCTTCACGCGGAAGCAGTACGGCGAGTGACGCTCCCCGCAACGCCGTCCGTCATGCTGATCCATCTGGCTTCGGGCAACGCCCACAAGGCGCGGGAGTTTCAGGACCTGGTCCGGGCCGCCGGCCTGCCTGTTGAGATCCGTGCGGCCGGGCGCATGCCTCCGGTCGTGGAGGACACCGGCACGTTTTCCGGCAATGCCCGAAAAAAAGCCGCGGCGTTGTTGGCGGCGCTGCCCGCGGATGCATGGGTCCTCGCGGACGACAGCGGGCTGTGCGTCGAGGCCCTGGGCGGTGCGCCGGGTGTGGAGTCCGCGTACTACGCCGGCCCGCAGGGTGACAGCGCCGCGAACCTGCGCAAACTGACCGAAGTCATGCGCGCCGTGCCGGATGATCGCCGGGGCGCGTATTTCGTGTGTGTGCTGGTCCTGCTGGGCGGTCCGGCGGCCGTCAGCCGGGAATTCGAGGGCCGTTGTCAGGGCGGCCTGCGCCGGGAGCCGGCGGGTGGATTTGGCTTTGGTTACGATCCGTTGTTCGTGCCTATGGGCCACGCCTTGACCTATGCCGAACTGGGCGATGCCGCCAAGAACCTCATCAGCCACCGCGCCCGCGCGTTTGGATTGCTGGCGGACTGGCTGAAGGCTGAATCGGCCACGAAAAAAGTGTAGCCGCGTTGGAGCTTGGCGGCAACGGGGCCGCCAAGCCGCGACCGGAACTCAGGGCTCGAACAAGTACCGGCCCAGCTCGAAGTTATCGAGCGCCGCGTTCCGGTCATCCCGCCAGATCAGCTGCTGGTTGAAGAGCGGCGCCTGGACCGTGGTGAGCCGGTGCTTGACGCGGCCCTTGTCCTCTTCCGCCTGGAACCAGGCGGATATGGCCGGGATCTGGTTGGGCCGGCACACAATGATGTAGTCGGTCCGCGTCGGATCCCAGTCGCTGGAGGCGGTTGAGTCGCTGATCTCCGTCGTCACGCCCAGTGACACGAGCCCGAGCGTCCGGGCGGTGGCCTCAACCACGGGGAAGAGCTTGGAGTAGCGGCTGGAGGCGTGAATCACCAGCAGGCCGTCGCGTTTGGCCAGGCGGATTTCATAGGTCGCGATGGCCTCGCGGGTCAGCAGGTAGGCCGGTGTGCCGGCGGGCGTGGTGGCGTCAATGACGAGCAGGTCGAAGTCCTGCTTGGAGTGCTCCAGCGCGTCGCGGGCGTCGCGCTGCACCAGGTTGATGGTGCCCGCCGACTCGGCGACAAAGGTGAAGTTTTCGCGCGCCACGCGATGGAACTTGGGATCGCTGTCCCAGAACTCATAGGTGTCGGTGGCGCGGGCATAGGCGGCCAGGGTCCCGGCGCCGAGTCCGGCGACGCCGACGGACAATTTGGGGCGGTCGGACGCCAGTTTCTCGATGACCCGGCCGAGGCCTGAATTCTCGGTGTAATAGAGGGTGGGCCGGTGCCGCGCGGCCTCGTCCATCGTCAGCTGCGACGCGCGGGTGGTGGTTTCGCTCGAGAGCACGACGCTGCGCGCGTCGGTCTTGACCATCAGGTGCCCGTAGTTGTCGCGGAGGTGCAGCATGCGTGCGCCGCCGCCACCTTCGTGCGCCGCCTGGTAAAGACCGAGGCCCAGCACTGGCGCGAAGAGAATGCAGGCGATGACTGCGACGGTCGCGGGTTCGCGCCGCCCGGTCAGCCAGAGCAACCCCGTGGTCAGCAGCGCGACCGAGGCCAGCAGGAACTCGGTGGGACGGACCAGCAGATGCGGGACGAGGATTCCGACCGCCAGCGCGCCGAGCAGGCCGCCGGTCGCGGCGAGAAGCGGGATTTTCCCGCGGCTTTGCGCCGGGCAGAGGGTTTGCAGCAGCGCGTTCGCCAGGAAACTGCCACTGGCCGTCAGGGAGAAGAGCCACCAGGCCGTCAGGTGGTTGACCGTGACCGCCGTGAAGCCCTTGGTCACCATGAAGCCCGTCAGGCTGACCGCCAGCCAGACCAGGGTGGACAGCGTCATCCAGCGGCGCCAGCGGCCGGAGAACGTGACCATGAAGCTGAAAAGATAGAGCCCGAGAGGCCCGGCCCAAGCGAGCGGGCCCGAGCCGATTTCGGCCGTGAGATGATGGGTGGCGCCGAGCAGGCCGCTGATGGCCAGGGCGCTCAGCCACAGGCCGAGGAGGAGGAAGCCGGGGGTCAACTGCTCCGCCGGGTGGGACGAGGCCGCGGCGCGTTCGTCGGAAGTCTGGCGGAAAATATAACCCGCCGCGGCCAGCATGCCCGCGACAATGAGCAGGCAGCCATGCCAGTAAAAGGTCAGTTCGGGGAGGAACAGGCTGGTCTCAAAGAAAAAGGGATACAGCCCCAGCGCCGCGAGGCTGCCCAGGCTCGCGATGACGTGCAGATAATAAGGCAGCACTTCGCCGCGGCGCCGGAGCCAGGTCTGGATGATCGGGCCGGTGCTGAAGAGCAGCACCAGGGCGGGCAGGGTGGCGAACGCGAGCCGCCAGAGTACGCGGACGATCCCGGCCGGGGCGGCATCGTTGGCGGGAAGGCGGAAGGTGATCACGGCCACCAGGCCCAGCGCCGCAATTGCGGACATTTGCACCACGGGCCGCTTGCCAGCCAGCCAGGCGGCCCAGGCTTGGCCCAGCAGGAAGGCCAGGCAAAAATAAGCGACGCAGCCGAGCCACGAACTCTCGCTGCCCCCGAACGCGGGCACCAGTTGTTTGCCCAGCAGCGGCAAAATCAGGAACGCGAGGAATGCCGCCAGCGGCACGAGGATTCTGGCCAGGATCGGAAAGGCCTGGGCCATGAGTTTTCCTGAGCGAGCGGAGTGTTCCATAGAAAGCGGGGGGGAGCCTAACTGCCTTGCACCAGGGCAAGCAAGGCGCGCCCGGGGGAGGCGCCGATGGCCGGATAGGCCTCGCACGGGGTCCAGCAATTGGGGCATTTCTGCTCCACCACCGCCCGGCGGATCCCGGCCTGGCGCGCGGCCTCGATGATCGGCATCAGCGCGTAGTGGGAGTTGCGGACATTCCCGAGCGGGCGATCCCAGATAGTGCAGGGATAGACTTCGCCCTTTTCCGACAGGTACGCGGTGGAAAGCAGGGCGGAACAGGTGATGGCCGTCTTCCCCTCCGCCAGGTAGCGCATGGCCTCGGTCCGGTAGATGCGCTCGATGGCGCGCATCGCCAATGCGCCCGCGCCCTTGGGTTTGCCGGCCGCCAGCCGCAGGGCCGCGGCGATTTCGGCGCGATGAGCCGGTCCGCCAAAGCCGTCCTTCTCGCCGCTCGCGGCATTGCCGTAGTAGTGCGAGGAGAAATGGGGGATGTTCAGGTGAAAGGTGTCCCAGTCGATGGCCGCCTCGCTTCGCTTCTGCAGGGCCTCGTTGATGGCGGCAAAGGTCTGGTCGACCAGGGCTGACGTCGTGTGGCCGCACGAGCCGCTGTGGCCGTGCAGGGTCATGCCGACGTAAACCTGCTCGGGACCGAGCAATTTGCGCAGGGCGGCGAAGGTTTCGACGGCATGGGCAAAATCGTTGCGGATGCCACGCAGGCGGTCGTTCAGCTCGGGCGGGCCGTCGATCGAGACGGTCACCACCAGCCGCGCGCGCACCGTGCCCTGCAGCTGCCGCACGGTTTCCTCGATCCGCTTGGTCGCGATGCCGTTGGTGGGAAAGTGCACGAGCAGCAGATCGGGGCAGGCTGCGGCAAAGGCCTGTACGACCTCGACGAAATCCGGGCGGTCCGTGGGTTCGCCGCCGGTGAAGTCGATCCACTGCAGGAACGGGTTCGCCCCGGCCACCGCGCGCACCTCGTCGAGCGAAAGCTCATTGTCGAGTCCGCCCGGCGTGTCCTTTACCTTCCAGATGTCGCAATAAACACAGCGCGAGTGGCAGCGCTTGGTCACGACATAAATCAGCTTGGTCGGCCGGCTTTCCATCCCCGTGGCGGCGGCGGCGGTGCGCACGGCGAGGCGGCTCCAGGAATAGAGCGTGCTCATTGGGCGGGGGCCGTCGCCGGGACGGACTTGAGTTCTTCGCGCGCACGCGCGAGGACCTTGTCCAGGTCGGTGTCGGGCCGCGTGGAAGGCCCCGGGTTGCCGCCGAACCGGGCCAGGGACTCGGGGGTGTCGATGCGATAGACCGCGAGCTTGTGCGACTGCGACTGCATGCGCCGGACCAGCGTGGCGTTGGTTTCCGCGAGGATGGCGGCGGTCTCGCGCGCCAGGTTGGGCTCGGCGTTGTGCCAGAAGCTCCAGTGGATGTAGATTCCGCCCGGGTATTGGTTCGTCAGCTCGCGCATTTCATGGTGGATCATTCGTTCCATCACAAAGAACTGGGAGGAATTCACGCCCTGCAGGAGCCAGAGGCAGGGGTCGAGCGAGATGACGAGCGAGCCCTTGGGCAGGGTGGGCGCGATCTCCGCGACGAAATCGATGTCGGCGCGGGCTTCCACCGCCTCGCGGCTCAGCGTGGGCACATAGTGCATCACAGCGATCCAGTTGATGAGCGCCCCCGCCGCCAGTCCATAGAACAGCACCGGCACGCGCTGCAGCTGCGCCACGAGGGCCGCCAGCCCGATGCCCATGAAGACCGCGACCGGGGCGCACGAGACCACCGCGTAGCGCGAACTGGCGCCGTAGTGGTAGCTGCCGGCATAAAACACCACGAAGATGCCCCATGAAAAAAGAAACCAGGTGCCGAGGGCGAGCCCGGCGGTGCGGTTGCGGCCCAGCAGCCAGAGCACGCCGACCAGGGCCAGGGCGGTGCCGGCGAGTGGAAACCAGTGCGACTCCACGAAGTAGCCCGCGTTGGACTGGAAATTCTTGCCGACAAAATCGTAGGCAAACCGCCGGCCGTCGCTTGCCCCCCAGTTCTCGGTGCGCACCGACCACAGGTGCATGAGGTTCGGCGTGGCCAGGGCGGCCGCCATCGCCAGGGCGCCCCAGGCGGAAAGATCCTCGATGAAGCGGTCATCGGTGGACCAGAGCACGGCGGCGACCAGCGGGAAAACCAGCAGGGATTCGGGGCGGAAGTACACGGCAAACGCGGTGGCCCCGGCGAGAAAGAGGGCACTGGCCGGCAGGCCCTGCGCCGACTCCCGGTCGCGCAGCCGGGCGTGAACGCACGCCGCCAGGAAGGCGAAGCAGACGGTCGCGGCGGCGGGGGGCTCCACGGCCATGGTGTGGCCCCACCACATCACCAGCGGCGTGAAGCAGAACAAAAGCGCGGCGGCCAGGCCGGTCCCGGCGGGGAGGGCCCATGGCACCAGAGTGAGCCCGAGATAGAGCGCCATCGCCCCGAGGCCGATCATCGAGCGATTCAGGAAGTGCGAACTTGCGTCGGAAACGCCGGCGATCCGGTAGATCCAGGAGAGCAGGTAAGGCAGGCCGTTGGGCTGCTTGTTGACCGTGGAGGCGTACATCTCGAACTTGCCATACTCCACCCGGGCATAGTTGGCGCCCTCGGCCCGGCCGGTGTGGGCGATGGTCTGCCCGATCTGCATGTAGATGTGCTCGTCAAAGAATATCCGGTTGGCGCGCGGCGCCAGGCCGCAGGCGAGGTAGCCGGTCACCAGCAGCGCCAGGGCGGTCAGGCAGCGGCGCCGGCCGAGAATTGCCAGGAGCGGCCACGCGATGCCACCCAGGCCGGCGATCACGGCGATCAGACAGGCGTGCATGCCCCAGACCGTGGAAAGCGGCACGACGTTGCGCTGCGCGTCGTTGCTGGGCAGGGTGGCCACGCGGTAGGCCCAGTACGCCGCGCCGCCGAGGACCAGCAGGGCGGAGACAAACCACAGCAGGCGGTAAAAGCGCGGACTCATGGGCGGTGCGCCGTGGCGGCCCCCGTCTTGGTGAGCAGGGCCGAACCGAGGGCAAGGTGCTGGACGCCGCTTTCGAGCCACGCTTCCACCACGCCCGCGGCGGTGTCGGACATGGGCTTCCCGTGCATATTCAGGCTCGTGTTGATGATCGCGCCGGTGCCGGTGAGTTTCTTCACGTTGGTGAGCAGCCGGAACCAGGGATCAGCCTCGTTCTCCGCGACCATCTGCGGGCGGCAGGAACCGTCCCAGCCGATCGCACCCGCGAGGCCGGTGCGGCCCAGCGGGGTCGTCCTGAAGCCCATCGTCATGTGCAGATTCGTGTCCCGCGCCCCGCGATAGTCCGCGAGGAGGGCGGGGGCCTCCGACAGCAAAATGGACGGACAAAAAGGCTGGAACCAGACGCGCCGCTTGAGGCGCAGGTTCAGGTCGTCACGGGCCGCGACACTGTCGGCCCGCGCAATGATGCTGCGGGCGCCGAGGGCGCGCGGGCCCAGCTCCATGCGTCCCTGGGCCCACATGACGATTTCCCCGGCGGCCACGCGCTCAGCCGCGGCGACGGCAATATCGGCGGGCCGCAGCAGCTCGGCGGAAGTGGCGCGCGCGATGGACTCCGCGTCGCGGCCAAGGTCACCGTAATCGGTCCCGAGGCGGAAATCGCTGAAAGGCTGCGGGCGTTGTCCGGTCACCTGGCGCCAGGTGGCGAGCGCGGCGCCGAGGGCGAGGCCGCCGTCACCCATGGCGGGACAGATCTCGAGGCGCTCGACCCCGGGCGTCGCCCGGATGAGCCGGTTCACCTTGATGTTGGATGCGACCCCACCGGAGTAGCCAAACGCCGTGCAACCGGTCGCGGCGGCCAGCATGGCGAAGAACTGCGGGACGAGTGTTTCCAGGGTTTGCTGCGCCATCCGGCACACCTGTTCGCGCGGCAAGGACCAGACAACCCCGGCCACCGCCTTCGCCATCCTGGCCGGGGCAATGCTGCAGCGCAGCACGGGAAGTCCCTTGGCGTCCGGGGTCAGGGAAAACCACGGAAGAAATGGATTGGTGCTCGTCGGGGTGTTCGCGGCATAGGTGGCCAGCGCCATCACCTTGCCCTCGTCCTCCAGCGGACGCATTTGCAGCTCGTTGGTCACGTGCTCGAAGAACAGGCCCAGTGAAGCGGCGCCCGGGATCGAGATCAGCTTCTGCAGCGCGGCTCCGTTTTCCGTCCAGCGCCACACCGAGCCGGATTCACCGTCCCCGATGCCGTCGAGCGTGACGATGAGGGCGTCCCGGTCCCAGCCGGGCCACATCGCCGCCGCCGCCGCGTGGGCTTCGTGGTGGTCGACGAGAAAAATATCCGGCAACGGGGCGTGGAGCGCCGAGGCGAAAAAGCGCCGGGCCCACGCGCGCAGCGGGTTGCTGGTGGGCCACTGGGTCAGGCGGTATTTGGCCCGCAGCGTGAGCCCATGCATCGGCCCCGGGGGTACGAGCCGGCGGCGCAGGTGGTAGTAATTTTCCTTCATGGAAGGAAATATCCGGGTGAGCGCCTTCGCGGGGTCCGAAGTGGTGGGAGCCCAGGCCACGCGGCGGCCGGCGGCCGCGGTCCGCATCGCGGCAATCGCCCGGACCGGCAGCCCGACATCGAGCTTGCGGCCGCTCAGCCGCTCCTCGTTCAGCGCGAGCACGACGCGACCGTCGATGATCAGGGCCGCCCCGGCATCATGGCCGTCCCAGACCCCAATCACGGCATTGTATTTTTCGGTCATGCGCGGAAGGGGCCCGAGCTGCGCGCGCGACAGATCCCCGCCACCAGGTGCCAGCCATAGGCCAGCCAGGTAAGCGGATTGGAAAGGGAGATCTTGGAGTAACCCGCGGCGCGGCGGCGTTCATGGGTCGGCACCTCGGTGATGCGCAGGCCGGCGGCCAGCGTGGCGGTGATCATTTCCATCTCGATCGTGGTGTGGCGGGACCGGAGGTCGAGGCGGCGGAACACCTCGGTGCCGATGGCGCGGAAGCCGTTTTGGGAATCCGACAGGCTGGAGCCGAAGCGCCAGTTGATCATACACGTGATGAAGGCGGAGCCGGCGAGGCGCAGGAATTCGTCCCCGCCGCCGTGCAATTCATCCGAGCCGCCAAGGAGGCGCGAACCGGTGACATGCTCGGCCAGGCCGGCCTTGATCGGCGCCGCCAGCATGGGAATGTCGATCGGGTCGTGCGAGCCGTCGGCGTCGACGAACACACAGATGGGCGTGGTCACGTGGGTCACGGCCAGCCGGAGCGCGGCGCCCTTGCCCAGGCCGTTGTCGCGCACCACCTGCGCGCCGGCGGCGGCCGCGATCTCGGCGGTGCGGTCGGTGGAGCCGCCCTCCACCACGATGACCCTGGCGGCGTACTTGAGGCATTCCCTCACCACGAGGCCGACGGTGAGCTCCTCATTGCGCGCCGGCACCACGGCCGTGATCTCGGGATCGGGTTGGTCCTCGGCGTGGAGAAAATCGTCGGCGCCAGCCCGGCCCTGGCGCAGCATGCGCCGGGCACGGCGGATCACGAAAAGGCGTTCGCCCTCGCCGAACCGGATGATGTCTCCGTGGTCATCCATGGAATTACGGGGCGGGACGGCGGAGCCGGGGTCGGTGACACCCCGCCCGGGCAACAGCACAGGCGGACAGTTTGTTCCGGCGCCGGATCACCAGGTGAAAAAGGCGCCGCGGGAGAAGGCCGTGGTGGTCGGGCCACCGGGCGGCGGGTGCTTCACCAGATTGGAGTCAAAGGTGAAGCTGCGGGTCTGGGGAATACCGTATACCGTGCCCGGCTGTTGGAAGGGCGAGATGAATGACTTGGATTCCAGCAAGCGCCCGATGGAGCCGTTCAGGTTGACGTAGCGACCATTCCAGTTTTCGAGGTAGCGCACGACATTCTGCACGCCGCCGCTGGCGGTCGTGGACGTGGCGGAGGTGTTGCCGGTCAGGATACCGGCGTTGATGGTGGTGGTGCCGGCGGCGGCGACGCGGCTGCTCAGGGCGGCGCTGGAGTTGGCATCATTCCAAGAGGAGGAGAGCAGCGTGATCGCATCACCCATCAGCATGGCCGGGGGATTGGTGCCGTCGGAAAGCGGCGGCGTAGTGGTGTTGTAGTTGCCCTTGACGTAGAGACCGCCGTTGGTTGCGACGGAAAATCCGTTGCTGCCGTTCGAGGGAATCGTGGACGCATTCGAGAGCCGAACGGCGCCGGGGGTGCTCGACGTGCTGCCCTTGACGTTGACATAAAGCACGCCGTTGAAGCCCGGGTTGGCGGTGGCAATCGTGGCGGCGAGCACACCGACATCGACGTTGGTCACGCTGACATTCTTGCCCTCGCGCTGGTCGTACATGCTGACCGGCGCGGTGATGGCGGCGCCATACGTGCTGGTAACATCGGCCCCGAGCGTGCCGTTGGTGGCGGTATTGATCGTCACTGTGTTGTCCGTATTGACGGTCACAATCAAACCCGCGCGATTGTACACGCGCTGCACAGAGATCACAGGGTCATCCGTGGCGCCGGTGGGGTATTCCGTCGTCTGGCCGGGGGGCGGGACGATGAGCGCCCGGTAGACGTCATTTTCCGTGGGAAACAAATCGGAGCGTGCCGTCGCCACCTGCGTGGCGTCGGTGCCGCCGAGGAGGTTCTCGGGTGAAGCGAGGGTTTCAACCTGGCTGGACTGCGAAGTGCCGAAGACCGGCGGGGAAAGCGCGCCACCGGTCGGCGTGCCGGGCTTGCGGTACACCGTGTTGCCGCTGCTGTCCTGATTGAAGTAACCGCTCGCCAGGTAACGCACCTGCTTGTTGATCGTGAGGGTGCCGCCGCCGCTGGCGCCCATGTAGATGCTGCCGTTGGCTGAAATGTCACCCGTGATGGTCACGTTGCCGCCGGGGGCCATCTCCAGGTCGCCCTGGTAGAATACGCCGTATTGGAAGATCGACGTGTTGGAGGCCTGAAACCGCCGACCCACGCGGTAGGGTGCGAGCGTGTTGAACGGACTGCTGGGGTCCGGCCGGACCTCGATGTGCACCGTCACGTAATAAATGGTCCCAAGCTTCGTGGTGCCGGGCATCGTGCCGTACACGTAGTCGTAGGTCGGATCATAGCTGATGGAACGACCCACCGTGTACTTGCCCACAAACGAGGGGGAGGTGGGCGCCAACGAGCAATTGGTCGGGGCCGCCGCCAGTTCGCACCAGGCCGACATGGCCGTCGCCACCTGCGCCGGAGGCACGGCGGTCATGATCTTCGTCTTGAACTGATAGTAGACGAATTCCATCTCGCTCTCCGCCACGGTGCGCGCCTGGGAGCGCCACTCGTTGCGCAGGGACAGCATGTAGTTGCCCTTGGCCATCTCCAGGAGGGAGACGGCCGCCACCGAGAGGAGGATGATGAAGGACAGGGTCGAGAGCAGGACGCTACCGGCTTGGGATTTGATAGTCATGGCGATTAAAAGGTTGAAGACGTTCCGGACAGCGGAAGATCAACCGTCGTATACGATCGTGGACGTGGACGTCGTCGTCGAAATGCTCGTGGTGGACGTCGAGGTACTCGAAGTGGTGGTCGGCACCGAGGTGGTGGACGAAGTGGTGCTGGTCGTCGTCGGCGCCGTGGTCGTGGCGGACGTGCTGGTGGTGGTCGTCGAGATCGAGGTGGTGGTCGTCGGCGCCGTCGAGGTCGAGGTCGTCGAGGAAGTCGAGACCGAGGTGGTCGAGGACGTGGACGTCGTCGAGACCGAGGTAGTCGTGGTTGCCACGGACGTGGTCGAGGTCGTGGAGGTGGTCGTGGTCGCGACGGTCGAGGTCGACGTGGTGGAGGTGGTCGAGATCGAAGTGGTCGAGCTGGTCGTCGAGGTGGTGGTCGTCGAGATCGAGGTACTTGTAGACGTAGAGGTGCTCGTGGACGTAGACGTGGACGTCGAGGTGGTCGAGGTCGTGGACGGAATATTCGACATGCCGCCGGTATTCATCGGGTCGCCGCTCTTGGGCATCAGCACACCCTCGACGTGGTTTGCCTCATAGAAGCCCGCCTTGCCATTCAGGTACTGGCTGGTGCTGGAGGGGACCGCGTAGGTGAACTCCCAACCGATGCCCGGCTCGGCCAGGAGCGAACTTGGGCCGGCAATCTGGATGAAAGGATACTGGGAGGCCGTATCCAGGTTACTGGAGATCACCTGATAAGCTTCCGTGTCACCAGGGAGCGGGGGACTCGTTCGCGAGGTCGTGGGATACCAGCGCATTTCAATCAATCCCGGGTATTTGGCCGAGGGCGCGGTCTGATAGGCGCGCTGGCGTTGGATCGTGACACTGGTGCCGGTCGCAACGTCGAGCAGGGTGCCAGTGGTTGAAAGAGCCACT